>CAZXNM010000008.1:0-205311 GCA_964641955.1 uncultured Planctomycetota bacterium | reverse complement strand
ATCGGTGGAGTACTCCAGCGTGATGGTTGCCTTCTCCAGCTCCCTGTCGATAAGCCTGTAGACAACAGGTATATTTCCGCTTGCCGGACTGGATGGCGTGGATACTGTGACAAGAGGAGATGCAACCCATGGGAACTGCGGGCCCTCGATCTTGCCGCAGCCGTGGCAGAAGACCATCCAGGCAACTGCTAACAGGATGATAAAAATATCCATCCTGCGCAAAGCAGTACTCCTTTGGAATCTATCTGAGAACATTATGAACGCCCCTAAAAGTACTTTACCACAATAATGGCACCCAAGCAAGCGAAATTATCCTTTAGGAACGCTTATGCAGGATAACAACCTAGCAATCGCCTCTGGCTCAGACAAAGCGTTTAGGCTTGCGCAAACAGAGCGCGTGCAGTAGGATATATGGCACTGACAATCAGATTCGGAGGGCAGACAATGCGCAGGCTGCTTGTGGCAGCGATGTTCCTTATGGCGATGGCAACGGGTGCATGGGCGCAGGACGGGCAGAAGAAGGCGGCGGCGCTCGATTTCGAGGCGGAGAAAGCGCTCGCGGCGGACTCGCTCATGCTCTCGAAGCGGGCGGTAATCTCGCTGGGGCTGGTGGATTACCGCATGGTCCCGCGAGACGATGTCCTTCACGCCATCCGCCAGCTCAAGGAGCGCCCCGAATCCTGGTTCGATAATGCCAAAGCAGCGGCGGAACTCGGCAAGAAGCTCGGCGTCGAAGTCGTTTTCGCCTGCCGGCTGCAGCGGGCAGGGCGCACCTACATACTGGAAACGCGCATGGTGGATGTGGCGTCCGTCTCGGTCGCATCGGAGCACCGCGCGGTGCGGGCGGGCGAGATAGCGGAGGCGCTGCAGCTTGTGGACAAGCTGGCGGAGCGCATAGCGGGCCAGTACGACGGGCCGGAAATCAAGGCGGACAATCTGCCGGTCGGCAGGGTCGGCAAGAACTACAAGGGCGACCTCGGCCTTTTCCCGGCGATGCTGGGTGTGAAGTGGGAGGTTGCGGATGGGAAGCTGCCGGAGGGGCTAAAGCTCGAAGGCGGGGCGATAACAGGCGTACCGCAGAAAGCGGGCCGGTTCGGCTTCACGCTGCGGGCTACTGCCGGGCAGGACGAATCGAAGACTACGGTCGAGGAAATAGTGGAGGTTCTGGTGAAGCCGGCGCCGCTTACGCTGCCGGATGCGGAGCTTGCGAAAGCGCGGCTGGGGCACAAGTACGGCCTGAAGCTTGCACCGCCGACGGGGACCCCGCCGTTCAAGTGGAAGATGCTTGCGGGCAAGCTGCCGCCGGGGCTGAAACTGGACCTCGACAAGGGCGTCATCGAGGGCGAGCCTGCGGCGAAGGGCGAATACAAGCTGCACCTGTCGGTCACGGACAGCCTGGACCCGCCTGAAACGGCGGACGGGGTGCTGACGATAAACGTGACGGGGCGCATGAACCTGCTGACATCGAAGCTGCCGACGGCGTACGCGGGGTGCGAGTACAGGGCGAAGCTGGAGGTGGAGAACGCTTTGGAGCCGCTGAAGGTCGAAGTGACGGAGTGCCCGCCGGGGTTCACGCTCGAAGGGTCGGACAAGGGCCTGACGATAAAGGGCGAGGTTGACAGGAAGGCGCGTTCGGCACGCCTGGCGGTGCGGATATCGGACGCGACGAGCCCGGAGCCGCAGAAGATGGAGAAGGTGTTCTTCGTCGAGGTGAAGGGATTCCACGTGGCGAGCGTGTTCTCGTACAGCTCTGTCGCGCTGCACGACGTGGGGACCGACACGGGCGGCAACCCGCTGATACTGGCCTCTGCGGACGTGCTGGGCGGCGGAGGGCGGTGGGTGGCGTTTTGCCGCTGGTCGGGCAGGGACTGGGAGGTGTTTCCCGTCACGTCGGAGGCGAAGGACGGGCAGTACAGGCTGCTGCCTTCGGCGCAGGGGAACTACTCGGTGCTGGCCTACGCCAAGACGAACGGCCATGGCAGCATGCAGCTCGGAATCCACAATTTTTCGGCGAAAGGTTGGCGGTACAGCAAGATAGCGGATGGGGATTTTCACTTTCTGAAGCATGAGGTGAAAGGCGACGGCGGGCTTGTGTTCGCGTACGAGCGCGACGGGAAGCTCTGCGCGATAGAGAAGCAGGCCGCGGGGTGGAAAGAGGAAACGCTCGCCGAAGACGCGCGCACGGTGTATCAAGTCGTGCCGGGCGCGAGGGGCAGGAAGTACGTGCTGTACCAGGAGCGGTCGGGCCGGGCGGTGGTGCTCGTGAAGGACGCGCTGGAGTCGCGGACAGTGGCGCTGCCGGACCAGCCGCGCTGCGCGGGCCTGGACAGCGAGGGCAGTCTGCGGGTGTTTTCGTCGTGCCTGGGCGAGACAGCGTGCCACGTGCTCGAGGGCGAGGAATTCAAGGAGACAGGCAGATGGGAGAGGGGCACGGGCGCGGGCGCTGTATTCTCGCGGACCGACCTCTCGGCCTACGCGCCGGCTTCCGAGAGCAGGACATGGGGCGCGAAGAGGCCTTCTATAACGTGTGCGGGGCCGCAGTACGTGTTCGCCGATATCACGTTCGACGACAAGGAGCTGCCGGCGCAGTCCTACAACACCGACACGCTCAGGCTCGCCGTGGACGGCGAGGGCGGGGTCCACGCGGCGTTCGTGGCTTCGGCCGCGGGCCGGTCGGGCAGGAGCGTGCTCGTCTACGGGCAAATCTCGAGGCCGGACGACTTCAGCAAGATAGGGAACGCCAAGTCGTTCGTGAGCGCGGGCGACCGCGGCGGCCGGGGCGTCAGTTGGCAGGCGAAGGCCGGTTCCTGCTCGCTGGCGGCGGGCGCGGCGCCGGCGTCGCTTGCGTGCCCTGCTCTTCTGGCGCTTGCGCTGCTGCTTCTGGGGCGGCGCAAAAGGCCGCACGGCGAGCGGGCATAGCGGCCCGGAAGGGAGAATTCGGTTGCGCGAAGGGATTTTGCATTGTATAGTTTAGTTTGAGGAATACGGAGCGTAAGTATGCCGAGCCGCAAAGTCCCAAAGCTGGTAGTCAAGCCGCACCAGGCGACACGCAGGCTGAAAATCCCCGGAGAAGTGCCGGACAGCGAGCAGGAGGGGCGCCCGTCACACCGCAGCAAGAGCATGACGCGCGCAACACGCGTCATTAAAAAGGCGAAAAGCTCCGTTCGCACGCACGCGGTGCTCATTCTGATAGGGATATGCGCGGCGCTGGTGGTGTACGGGGTGGGCGCGACGCTCACGGCCGAGGAGAGGAAGAGCGCGGATACGGACAAGCCGGAAGGAAATATAGAGAACGAGGAAGAATTCGTAAACGTTGTCTGGGAAGATGTCCCGAACAATCCGGGCATAAAGAAAAAGATAATCGTAACAACAAAAGGCCTTAACATAGAATTTTATCGCGAGGTCAAGGTACCCGGCGGGAGAAGGCTCGTGCCATGGACGCCGCCGAACCCCAAGCCGGAGCTGAGCAGCGACGAAAAAGAGAGAAGGTTGCAGCAACAGCAAAGCCGGGACCTGTCAATCCACTAAATAAGCTCCACAGCCGGCTGGACGATACGGCCGGAAGTTATCTTACCAAGCATGGATATATCTATTCAGCGAGATTGACGACGGTTGGGAAAATTTGCGTAACCGTCAGATTTTGTTAAGTTTGTGCAATTTCACACGTCTTTATTATGAGGTAAGATAAGTCTGCGCCGGTAATTGCTATGACTGAAAAAGATTCGGGATTCAATAGCTACGGGAAGCAGGGCTTATCGTCTATTCGGAAAATCATGAATCCATTTCCATCCGGGGAGGGGCCAAGGTGGAACCTGTAACCAATTCCAGGTGTCGTAGAAGCCGCAATGAGTCTCGCGAGGGATTCACGCTTATTGAGGTGATGATAGCTCTCGTGGTGCTGACAATTGTCGTTATCGGCCTGGGACAGGCGATATTGGCGGGCCAGCAGATATCGAGAGAGCTTAGGCACGAGGCGAAGATAACGGCTTATTTTGAGCAGCGAATAGAGGAGCTGCGGAACATGAGCCTGCCGGAAATCACGGCACTGTCCTCGGAAGTATATGAGTTAGACGGCATCCCTAACGAACAGGGTAAGATGATTGTCATTGACAACTTTCTGAATTCGGATGACCTGATAAGAGTGCAGTTCTTCTGGCAAGACAAGTTCTTGTTTGAGCGAGTTCTCGGCAATACCACGCCAACTGTGGGTGAGCCAACAAGTCCGCCGGAAATACAGCCGATAGCCGTCTTCTCGGGCAACCCCACATCATCGACCCAGTGTCCCCTTTCGGTTCAATTCTCTGACCAGAGCGCGGGCTACGTTACAAGCTGGTCATGGGATTTCGGCGATGGGAACCACAGCGTCGAGAAGAATCCGGTGCACCAGTACAATGTGGAAGGAACCTATACAGTTTCCTTGACGGTAAGCGGCCCGGGCGGGACTGATACAATGGTGCGGCCTGATTACATTTTAGTTGGCGTGCAGATACTGGCCAACTTCAGCGCGATTCCAACCGTTGGGTCAGCCCCTTTGGAAGTCACCTTCACGGACGAGTCCATTGGCGACATAGGTAGCTGGGAATGGGACTTCGATAATAATGGCACCATCGATTCTACAACCCAAGATACATCCCACACATACGGAGCTATCGGTAACTACACGGTGTCTCTGACCGTGAGAAGCACTGACGGAACCAAGACCGACACAAAGACCATCACTTCTTATATCAAGGTGCAGCCGGCTCTCATCGTTGCAAGCGAGCACGGCGACCCGTCCCCTGCCGTGGGAGAGCACACTTACGACTCCGGGCAGACCGTAACCGCATCCGTGACCAGTCCAGTGCCTGGAGGAAGCGGAATACGCTACCTGTCAGACGGTTGGGAAGGCACAGGCTCCGTTCCGTCCAACGGAACGACAAGCGCTGTAACTTTCACCATACTGGCGGACTCAAGCATAACCTGGAAGTGGAAGACCCAGTACCAGGTAATCACTCAGGTCCAGCCACCCGAGGGCGGCACGGTAGATGAACCTATCAGCGGCTCATGGTTTAACGCCAGCAGTAATGTCACCTTCCATGCAACAGCGAACGACCCTTTCACGTTCAGCCGCTGGATGGGCTCATTATCGAGTACGAGCCCGACCCAGGATGTCCAGATAACCGAACCGATGAACGTCACGGCGTTGTTTAACCGAAGCGTTCTAACCGTAATATCTGCGTTCGGCTCACCTTGTCCAGGAGTAGGGGACCACGATTACTTGACGACCGACACTGTGAACGCCACGGTGGAAACGATGGTCGAGACCCAGCCCGGGGTGCGCCACATATGCACAGGTTATGACGTTGTCAAAGATTCGGGCACCATAAGCGGTTCCGTCGCCACGGTTACAATCCCTATGGACCAAGATGCGGAGCTAACCTGGCACTGGCAAACTCAGTACTGGCTGAGGACCTCAGGTTCGCCTCCGACAGCAGGCAATGTGGATGTTTCACCAATAGGCGTTGATTCTGTTACCACGGATGGACAGACTGTTCAGTGGTACGATGCGAACACAACACCCATCAACGTGCAGCTTTCGCCTTATCCGCACACCGCCTACGACTTCACTGAGTGGGGAGGAGACCTGTCAGGCAGCACCTATCCGGTAACAATCAGCATGAACGGCCCCAAGAGCATTGTCGCCAACTTCCGCAGGAAGCAGTACGATTTGGTGATAATAAGCGATTTTTCCAGTTGCAACCCGCCGCCGAGCAAATCTCGACGCGAGCATGGTGAAAGCATAAGGGCAGACTCGAACACCCCGGTCTTCGTTATGGATGGGCAGCGCGCGGCATGCACCGGTTTCACCGGGGAAGGAAGCGTGCCTACAAGCAGCGAAGATACTTCATACGTATTTTCTATATACGAGGACACGACCATTATATGGGGTTGGCATACCGAGTACCGGCTCGTCACTGCTGTGAGGCCCGACGACACATACGGTATGGTATACCCGCCCGGCACAAGCTGGCATCCCGAGGGTTTAATCGTTACGGTGACTGCGAACTCCAGTGCGAGTTACGAATTCACGGGTTGGACCGACGACCTGATCAGCACGAACCAGTCGGAGCAGCTAACCATGGACGGGCCCAAGAAGGTGACGGCCATGTTCTCTATTTACGCTCTTGATGTGGTTAGCGAGCGCGGCAATCCGACCCCGGAAGAAGGCAGGCACGAGTACGGTTTAGGTGCCATAGTCAATGCAAGCGTGGAGGCTAAAGTTGAGGACCCGCCGGCGAGTGGAGTCTGGTACATCTGCGACGGCTACGATGGAACAGGCAGCGTTCCGTCGGGTACGGGAAACAGCGTTACTATCGAGATTCGGGAAAACTCGAAGATAACGTGGAAGTGGAAGACAAGTTACGACCTGACCGCAGACTTCTCCGCATCCCCCACAAGCGGCACCGCGCCTCTTGAGGTGTCCTTTACCGATGACTCACCAGGCGTTGACCATTCGTCCTTCTGGGACTTCGGCGACGGAGACACAAGTAACGAAAAGAACCCGACGCATACCTATACGGAGATAGGTGACTACACTGTCACGCTGACAGTCGCGAGTCCGGGCGGCTCCGACAGCAAAGTCAGAGTGAATTACATCAAGGTCACCCCGGAGCTGGAGGCGGATTTCACAGCAAGCCCCAGGAGTGGTACAGTGCCTCTCGCTGTAACATTCGACGATATTTCAATAGGTACTATCGATTCATGGGACTGGAACTTCGGCTCAGGCGCAACCCCTGCGACCGCCAACACTCAAGGTCCTCACAATGTCGTCTACGACACGGTGGGTTTGAAGACAGTCAACCTTATAGTAACAGGTCCGGCCGGCAGTGACAGCACGATGAAGGTTGACTATATAACGGTGAACGTGCCGTCAAGCCTGTTCTACGTTGATGCGACAAGACCCGACGACACGGGAGATGGTCTGAGTTGGGCGACTGCAAAGAAGACTATCCAGGCCGGCATAAACGTCGCTTCTGACTTCGGCACGGTGATTGTGGCCGACGGCACATACACCGGTGCAGGCAACGTCAACCTGACATTTATCAGCGGCAAGAACATCACTCTCAGGTCACAGAACGGGGCAACAGGCTGCATCATCGACGCCGCAGGAGCAGCGGCGACAAGGGGATTCAACATCACGGTGGCGACGACATCAGTGGTCAAGGGATTCACAATCACCGGCGCCAGCGTCGGCGACTACGGCGGCGGCATTTACTGCTCCGGCTCCGGCGTGAATCCGACGTTCACCAGTTGCGTAATAACGGGTAACTCGGTAAGCAGCGGATACAGCGGCGGCGGAGTCTACATCATGGGTGGGTCCAGCACCAAACTCGTTAACTGCATGATATCCGGCAACACGGTGCCAGATGGAGGCTGGGGCGGCGGCGGCGTCATGTGCAAGGACCCCGCCACGACGGTGACACTCATCAACTGCGCGATTGTCCACAATGCGGGACCCAGGGGCGCCGGCATTCTCTCCGATGGCGGCACCATGACATTGACCAACTGTACAATAGCCAGCAATTCAGCCAGTATGGATGGCGGCGGCGTCTGGTGCGTAGGCAGCGCGACATTGAAGAACAGCATTATCTGGGGCAACACTGCCGCGACGAACGGACAGCAGATATACATTTATGATGACGGTGTCTCTACAGTAAGTCTCAACTACTGCTGTTACGTGGATGGCGCAGCTAACATATACGGTACGCCTTCGGTCAGCAGCAGCATTGTCGCCGACCCGCTGTTTGCGGATGCGGCAAACGGGAATTTCAAGTTACAGGCCGGTTCGCCCTGCACAGATACCGGCAGTAATGCGCTTGTCCCTGCCGGAACCACGACGGACCTTGCGGGGAATCCCCGCATTATTGACGGGAGCGACCCGCCCGACAGCATCGTTACAGTTGACATGGGCGCCTATGAGTACATAAAAGAAGCCGATTCTGCTCAGTTCATATCCCAGAACGTTCCAACGGAGATGGTCAGCGGCGAGCAGTACGAAGTTTCAGTCACGATGAAAAATACTGGCTCCGCCGTATGGAATGTTGACGGGGTCTGGAAACTCGGCTCGCAGAACCCCCAGGACAATCACACGTGGGGCGTGCACCGGGTGTACGTGGACGACGACCCGGTATATTACGGCGATGAGCATACATTTATATGGACAGTAACCGCACCCACGACAGCGGGTGACAATAATTTCCAGTGGAAGATGGTGCATGAGGGCGTCATCTGGTTCGGTGAACTAACAACGAATGTTGTCGTAACGGTTTCTATCGAACCGCCTGCCGGGCCGGTCAATTTCTACGGTGACACCCCGACTGCGAACTCTATCATGTGGCACTGGACCGATAAAGCCGTCAGTGAGGAAGGCTTTGAGATCCAGGAGGCCGGCGCGCCTGATATCCAGAAGGCCGATGCGGCCGCAGCTACCGGCTCCGGCACCGTGGCGTCAGTTACGGAGACCGGGCTTGCCGAGAACGCGGTCTATACCCGCCACTGCCATGCATATAACATAGTAGAAACTCTGCGAAACTACAGTGTCGCGTCGAACAGCGATACCGTGTACACGCTGGTGCACGACCCGACAGTCGATGATTTCAACATGGCAGTTACGGGGTACGGGCAGCTTTCTATAACAGTGACGCCGCCGGGGAATCAGGCGGTGGGTGACACTGGTGTCTGCGTGGAACGCGCCGCCGACGCGGGCTTTACATGGAACAAGACGACTGTACAGGCGTTTGCGGCTACATATTCCATGCCTGACACGCCGGGCACGGGCACGTTCTACTACAGGATAAAGTTCAGGAACCAGTTGGGTGCGGAGACGGCTTATTCTCCGGGCAAGCGCATAGTGCTCTTTGCCTCTACTGAGTATCCGACCAATTTCGAGGGCCTCAACCCAACGGCGGACACGATTACATGGCACTGGACGGACAATTCTGCCGACGAGGACGGCTTCGTGGTCCAGCAGCCGCCCGATGTCGGGATGGCCTACGCAGCCTCGATGCCCGGCACTGGCGCTATTGTGTCGGTTACGGAGACAGGGCTTTCCGAGAACACGGCCTACACCCGACACTGCCGTGCCATCAACAATCCCCTGGGTGGGGGAGAGACACCCGAGATAGTGACTGCCGTGGATGGAGGTTCTACAAACAGCAATGCGCCACTCAATATCTCCGAAGCCTACAGCAGGTATCAGATGATATACCTGCAGAGCGAGATAGGGAAAGCCTGCTACATCACCAAGATGAGCTTCTATCAGTGTGACAGCATTTCAGTTGTAATCAACAACGTTACGGTTTGCATGCAGGAGACTGATGCCAGTACAGTCAACCTGGAGTGGCTCCCTCCCGACAACGGTCCCGGAACTCTCGTATTCAGCGGCGATATCACGACGAGAACCTCGCCCGGCTGGTGCGAGATAGTCTTTGACACGCCGTTCCCGTTCAGCAACACGAAGAACCTTATGGTAAGCCTTCGCCAGCAGGATGGCACTGCCGAAGCGTCCGCCCCGTACTGGTATCTTACGGACACGGGCAGCGTAAGGCGAGTCTATTGCTTCGGCGCTACAAATCCTCCGGACCCCGGCGGTGCCAATCCTACGATGCCGAACACTCAGTTCGAGATAGTATCAGGCGTTATGAACTACAGCGACCCCTCCAATACCGACAGCGAGTACACGCTGATACACGACCCGGTTGATGCCGACTGGACCACCACCGTGGGCGGCAGCGGGGCGGAAGCGTTAGACCAGCAGTATACAGAGACATTGACCGGCGTCTTTACCATACGCGAGGGCAACCAGTTGCTTGCTCAATCCTTTGCACCGGGTATGAGCGGACAGCTCACCAAGGTCGATGTGGCTCTGGTGCGATATAATAACAGCGGCTTCACGGATGGTTTCGAGTCCGGCGACATAGCCAGCTGGACGACGGACAGCAACCCGGCCGGATACCCGTGGTCTGCTGCAACGGGTGTCGTGCACAACGGCACGTATTCCGCGAAGTCCGGCCCGTTCACGACTCTCGACAACAATTGTTACTCTGACATGTCGCGGTCAATCACCCTCTCTGCCGACGGGGATGTAACCTTCTGGTGGAAGGTGAGCTCGGAGAGCGGCTGGGACTACCTTATATTCTATATTGACGGGGGTGTGGAGACTTACATTTCCGGCGAAGTAGACTGGACTGAGGTGACGTACCCGCTTTCCGCAGGCACTCATACTCTGCTGTGGCGGTATCAGAAAGATACTTCCGCTTACGGCGGCAGCGACTGCGGCTGGGTTGATGACGTAGTAGTTACAGGCATGGGTACGGCCAATCCTGTTACGATAGAGATAAGGAGCGACTCCTCCGGATATCCGGGGACTCTTCTGACTTCCAGTACGCGCAGCGACTTGACGCCGGATGGTACATACCACTGGTGCACCTTTGACTTCGCGTCACCACCTTCTCTGACGGCCGGGCAGACATACTGGATATCGGCGACATCCCCCGCTGCCGCGGACACTGAATACAAGTGGGCCGGGTACTCGGCAGGCACCTATGCTGGCGGGTTTGCCGCATATGATCCAACCACCGGGTGGACACAGCTCCCCGACTATGATTTTGGCTTCAGGACCTGGATGGAGAGTGCCAGTGGTGAGAACAGCATCTACATAAGCATGGCGTCCCCGCCGAACCCAAGTGCAGGTCAGACGGGCGTTCAGGTGGAGCGAGCGACGAACTCGGCCTTCACCACAGGCCTGGCAACAGTTCAAAGCTTTACAAGCAACTACAGCCTGATTGACACGCCGGGCACGGGTACGTTCTACTACAAGATAAAGTACAGAAACCAGGTTGGCACATCGACGGCTTACTCGCCGGTCAGGCGCGTCGTCGTCTTCACTTCTGCTGAAATCCCGACCGGTTTCGAGGGCGTAAACCCGACGGTGGACTCTATTACATGGCGCTGGACCGACAACTCGAGCAACGAGGAGGGCTTTGATGTTCAGCAGCCCGGAACGCCAGATATCTGGAAGACCAATGCGGCTGCGATGGCAGGCACAGGCAGCACGGTATCGGTAACGGAGACAGGCCTTTCCGAGAACACGGCCTACATGCGCCACTGCCGCGCATTTGCCATTGGCGACTTCATAGAAGGCTTCGAATCGGGCAGCATTGCGGACTGGACGACAAGTAGCAGCACTGATGCGCACCCTTGGGTTATAACCAGTGACAAGCACAATGGTACCTTCTCCGTGCAGTCCACGCCATTCACGGAGACCTACAACAGTTGTTACTCCGACTTGTCGCGGACGTTCACGCTGACTGCGGCAGGAAATGTAACGTTCTGGTGGAAGGTGAGCTCGGAGACCGGCTACGACTTCCTGAAATTCTACATAGACGACGACCTGCAGCCGGGCAGTATCGCAGGTTCTTCAGATTGGGTGCAGCGGTCGTTCGACCTGGCACCCGGAACCCACACCCTGCTGTGGCGGTATGAGAAAGACATGGCGACTACGGAAGGCACTGACTGCGGCTGGGTTGACGATATCGCGGTCAAGGGCGCGGGACGCATCTACACCGACGCGTCGAACACCGACACCGAGTACACGCTGGTGCACGACCCGTTGGATGCGGACTGGACGCTCAGCAACACGGCGAGCGGCGTATCTGTGACAGTGGTGCCGCCGCCGAACTCGGCGCAGGTGAAGGTGGAACGCGCGACGAACTCGACCTTCAGTGCCGGCCTCTCGACAGTCCAGAACTTTGCAAGCAACTACAGCTTAACCGACACGCCGGCTGCAGGCACGTACTACTACAGGATTATGTTCAGGAACCAGGCGAATGTAGACACGGCCTACTCGCCGGGCAAACCCGTTGTCGTCGGCGGCTCTGCGGCGGCGCCTGTCGCCAATTTCACCGCGAGCCCCAGGAGCGGCGTTGCGCCTCTTACGGTAATCTTCGAAGAAGCTTGTTCCGGCACTATCGCTACGTGGTCGTGGAACTTCGGCGCGGGCGCAAGCCCAGCGACCGCCAGCACCGAAGGCCCGCACACCGTAACGTATAGCACGGCCGGCTTGAAGACTGTCAGCCTGACAGTCAACGGTCCGGGCGGCAGCGACGCGGAGTCGAAGACCGACTATATATCAGTGACCGACCCGCCGACAGGCTCGATAATCTTCGTCGATGCGGCGAGACCCGACGACTCGGGGGCCGGAACGAGCTGGGCGACCGCGAAGAAGACCATCCAGGCCGGCATAAACGCCGCCTCCACCGGGTACACCGTGCTCGTGGCCGACGGCACATACTCCGGAACGAACAACTACTCGATAACTTTCAGCGGCAAGGCAATAACCCTCAAGTCTGCAAACGGTCCAAATGCCTGCATAATCGATGGGCTGGGCAGCAACCGCGTGTTCTATCTCTACTATACTTACGAAACCCCGAGCACAGTCATAGACGGGTTTACTGTTAAGAACGGTTATTATTCCAGCAGCAATGGCGCCGGGATGTACTGCTACTATTCCGCCCCGACGGTAAAGAACTGCATATTTGACACAAACAAGGTTGGCTCCAGTTCCTATTCCGGCGGCGGGATTTACTATTATTATAGCGATGCGTATGGCAGTCCGGTATTAGAGAACTGCACCTTTGTCAACAACGAGGCCGGGTACGGCGCCGGGATTTGCTGCTATAATGCCGGTGTGATAATCAAGGACTGCACCTTTACGACCAATAAGGCTTATTATCGCGGCGGCGGAATCTACGCTTATCGCAGCTCCAGCTCCTATTCGTATACACCCACAATAACAAACTGCATGTTCTACGGCAACGAGCAGACCTACGCCAGTACCACCACGAGCTATGGCGGAGGCGCGATTCTTTTCTACGCCTCTTCCAGCACCTACACGATGAGCCCCGAAGTGACGAACTGCGCGTTCTACGGCAACACGGCCGGTTACAGTGGTGGCGCAATACACTGCTATCAATACTCCAGTCCGGTGTTTGTAAACTGTACAATCACGAACAACTCGCACACTGGCTCCACTTCCAGCTACAAGAAAGGGGGCGGACTATACATCTACTCGTACGCCTATCCTGTGCTGAAGAACTCCATCATCCGGGGCAACACGGCATACTATGGCTACGACGCCTACTTCTACAATACTACGTATTCGACCCTCACCATGGATTACTGCTGTTATGACAGCGGTGCCAGTTGTTATTACAACGGCACGCCTACGGTTACCAACTGCATCACCACCGACCCGTTGCTGGTGTCAGGCTCGGCGCGCATCGGCACCGGCTCGCCCTGCATAGATACGGGCAGCAACGGCCACGTCACCACGGCGACAGACCTTGCGGGCCATACGCGCATCGGCAACGGCATTGTTGACATGGGCGCGTATGAATTCGTGCTCGATTCCGCACAGTTCATATCCCAGAACGTCCCCTTGGAGATGGTCGCCGGCGAGGAGTACACAGTCTCTGTTACCATGAAGAACACCGGCTCTTCCATCTGGCCTGTCAGCGGAAACTGGAAGCTCGGCTCTCAGCCCGGAGGCGATACCACGTGGGGCATGACCCGCGTGCTCGTAAGCGGCAGCGACGTAGCACCCGACGGCGAGCACACCTTCACCTGGACAGTGACCGCGCCCCCGTCGGCAGGCGACTACAATTTCCAGTGGCGCATGGTGGATGAAAGTGTCTGCTGGTTCGGCGACCTGACGCAGAACGTTGCCGTGACAGTGCTTGTTTACGTCGCGCCTGTCGCGCCGGCCAATTTCGAGGGCGTCAACCCGACGGCGAACTCGATTACATGGCTGTGGACCGACAACTCCGGTGATGAGGAAGGATTCGAGGTCCAGCAGCCCGGCTCGCCCGATATCTGGAAGGCCGATGCACCCGCGATGGATTATTACGGCTCGCCGGTCTCGGTGACGGAGACCGGGCTCGAGGAAAACACAGCCTACACCCGTCAGAGCCGCGCGTACTCCACGATACCGGGCGTCGGCGCCGAGATCGAAGACCAGAGCAACACCACGGCCAGTTCGAGCGACTACTACAACTATAACCTGTACATGAGGGCGCAGACCTTCACGCCGAGTGTCTCGGGCAAACTGACCAAGGTCGAGCTTTATGGCAAGAAATACAATACGACTTCGTACGACCTCAAGGTAATGATATACCCGACAAGCGGCGATGCACCCGACACGAGCGGCGCGGCGCTTGCCGAGAAAATGACGAGCGGCTGGACGACGACGCTCGGGTGGTGGACGGTTACGTTTGACACTCCTCCCATGCTTGTCGCGGGCACACGCTACGCGATAGTGGTGGATACGCCGGGCGCGAGCAGTTCCTCATACGCCAACTACTGGTACTACTCATCCGGTACATCGTACAGTAGCGGTGAGAGGTACACCTGGTACAACACGGGCCCGTGGTCTCTAAGTTCCGCCTATGATTACGGCTTCAAGACCTACATGAAGCCCGACGCGCGAAACTACAGCCCTGCATCGAACACCGACACCGTGTACACGGCGGTCCACGACCCGGTGGATGCCGATTGGACGACCAGCGTGGGCGGTAGCGGCGGCAGCGCAGAGGGGACCACCACGATTACGGTAGGGAACGGGTCGGGCGGCAGCTACGGCTATCCGCTGTACTCTGACTGGAACTACGGTCGCGACCAGATGCTGTACCTGGCCAGCGAGATTGGCCAGGCTGGCACTATCACGAAGATAAGATTCAACCAGACATCCTGCACCACTGCGCACGATATGAACAACGTCGTGATTCACATGAAAGAGACGACGATGACGGAGTTTGCCTCTGCGACGTGGCAGACTGAGGGCACGCTGGTGTGGAGCGGCAACCTGCACTTCGACCCAACAACCGGCTGGTACGAGATTGCGCTAACCAATCCGTTCGTCTACAGCGGCAGTCAGAACATTCTCGTGAGCGTATACCAGCAGGATGGCAGCTACGTGAATGCCAGCCTGATGTGGGCGAGGACATCCTCCTCCCCCACGTACAGGCACCTAACGGGTTTCAGCGATACCGAGAATCCTCCGCAGACGCACGACGGCTCCGTGAATTTCTTCACCCTATCCTATTACGTGCCGGATATACAGTTTGACATCACGACCCCCGTATCGGGCCCGACCAGGACAATCGGCACAGAAACGACATCTTATCAGAGGTATCCTCTCGACGCGTATTACAAGCAGACGAGAGCCCAGATGATCTACCTCGCCAGCGAGGCGGGGGAGGCCGGAACAATCTCCAAAATCCGGTTCCAGGTCTACAGCAGCAGCGATGTTGACACTTTTGACATCGCGGAAGTATGGATAGGCCATACTGCAGCCACGTACCTGACGGGCTGGATTGACAATGCCGCGCACACGAAGGTCTACGGGCCTGCTGCGCTCAGCGTTCCTGTGGTCACGTCGGGCGAGTGGTTCGAGATAACGCTGAGCACGCCGTTCGCATACGACGGCACTAACAACCTGGTAGTCAGCCTGTACGTCCGACAAACGGACACCTACGAGAACACGTATAGCCGGTACTACTACAGTGCGACGGCCGATAACAAGTTCTATAGAGGGGTTTGGGATGACGGTGACCCGCTGTCGATCCCGGGAACGTATATGGGCCTGTCAACCTTCAGGCCCAACATACAACTGGAAGTGTCAGGAGGAGGCGGAGGAGAAGAGTCTTCAGACGTCGAGATAAGCATAACGGAGCCGCCGAACTCGGCGCCCGCGCAGGTGGAACGCGCGACGAACCCGGCGTTTACCGGCGGCACGACAATCCAGAGCTTCGCAAGCAACTACAGCCTGACTGACACGCCGGGTACGGGCACATTCTATTACAGGTTCAAGTACAGGAACCAGGCGGGTGTCGAGACGGCTTACTCGCCCATCAGGCGCATCGTCATCTTCGACCCTGTTGAAAAGCCGACCAACTTCGAGGGCCTCAACCCGACCGTGAACTCGATTACGTGGCGGTGGACAGACAACTCAAGCGATGAGGATGGCTTCGAGGTACAGCAGCCGCCAAACTTCCGGAAGGCCGATGCGTTCGCGGCGACCGGTACCGGCAGCACGGTATCAGTGACGGAGACGGGGCTTACCGAGAATACGGAATGTACCCGCCACTGCCGTGCATTTGCTAATACAACCGAGGCGGTGACCAAGACAGCCATGACTTACGACCCGGCGGACTTCAGCTCGAGCTCGTCGAGCTACACGCGGGGCTTCGAGTTCACGGCCAACAAGGACATTACCATTACGAAGGTGATGGCATACAGTGGCAGCACGAAGGCGTACATCTTTGAAGAAGACAACACAACGGCGGTCAGGACAATCACCGTATCAGGCAGCACGTCCTGGCCGGAGTACGATGTCATTCCGCCGCTTGAGGTTTCAGCTGGCAGCACGTACCGTATCGCCGTCTATACGAACCCGTACTACTACACATCAAAGAGCAACTGCAGCTGGACGTCGGATATCACGGTTGATTGCGGCTGTTACTATTCCGGCGACACCTATCCCAGCACCACCAATACAAGCTATGTCTACGGGATGGTCAACTTCAAGTACACCGTTGTTGAGCAGGTAAGAAACAAGTTCAGCGCCCCCTCGAACGAGGACACCGAGTGCACGCTGGTACATGACCCGACTGAAAGCGACTTTGGCATAATGTACGGCGCCGGCGAGCTGCTTGACCAGGAATTCTCTGATAGAATAAGTGACTTTAGCGTGTATGCAAGCCAGACGCTCGCCCAATCCTTCACTGTGGGCTTTTGCGATACGCTTGCCAAGGTACAGGTCTATATCACACGAACCAGCAGCTCGACCGCCTCTATCACCTTCGAGCTAAGGAACGATTCCTCCGGCCTGCCCGGGACACTCATTAATCAAGTCAGCCGTAGTGACCTTGCCACAGACGACGTTGCACACTGGGTAGATGTCACCTTCCCATCGACAATTACTCTTAACCCCGGACAGATGTACTGGATAGTGTGCGTGTGCGCGAGTGCTGATATTCAATACAAATGGGCAGGTTCGTCAAGTGGCTCTTACGAAGGCGGGTATGAAGCCGGGGACCAGGGCTCGGGGTGGATCAGCTGGGGATATTATGACTGGTGTTTCAAGACGTACATGCAGGCTTCCGGTAGCGATGTCAATATCTTCGTAGCGCCGCCGCTTAATAAGAATGTGGGTCAGACCGGCGTGCAGGTGGAACGCGCAACAGACGAGAGCTTCACGCTGAACAAGCAGATTGTACAGGCGTTTGCACCGACGTATTCCCTGACTGATACGCCGGCTACAGGCACGTACTATTACAGGATAATCTACAGGAATCAGGCGGGCACGGAGACGGCCTACTCGCCGGTCAAGCATACTACCATCCTCCCCTCCACCAATAACCCGACTGGTTTCGAGGGCCTCAACCCCACTGCGAACTCGATTACGTGGCGGTGGACGGACAACTCCGGCAGTGAGGACGGCTTCGAGGTCCAGCAGCCCGGCACGCCCGATATCTGGAAGACCGATGCGGAAGCGGTGCCCGGCAGCGGTGGCACGGGTTCAGTCACGGAGACCGAACTTTCCGAGAACACTCCCTACACGAGACACTGCCGGGCGTTCGTGAACGATGCGAGATCCTACACCGACGCATCGAACACCGACACCGAGTACACGCTGGTGCACGACCCCGGCGATGCAGACATTACGCTTGCAGACGTGGGGAACGGGCAGGTATCTGTGACGGTGACGAAGCCGGTGAACTGGGACCAGGGCAGCACCGCGGTCTATCTCGAGCGCTGCTTGGAAGGCGACTGGGGCGCGGAATACAAGCTCTTCGGCGGCGGCTGGACCCAGACCTACGCTTATACTGATACAGTGCCTTTAAACGGGGTATACGACTACCGCATCAAGTTCCGCAGCCAGGTCCCGGTGGAGACATCCTCCTACGTCAAGTCGATAGATGTGGATAGCTGCCCGATACCGGAGCTGATTGCGGACTTCACCGCAACCCCAACGGACGGCACTGCGCCGCTTGTAGTAAGCTTTACGGACACTACCACGGGCGAGGTGGACACGTGGGAGTGGAACTTCGGGGACGGTATCACGAGCGCTGAGCAGAACCCGTATCACGAGTATGAAATGGCGGGCAACTTTACGGTCACGCTGACAGTCGTGGGGCCCGGCGGAACGGATGTCGAAACGAAGACGAACTACATACAGATATCTGCGCCACCGACGCTGATGGCTGACTTCATTGCAACCCCCACCAGCGGGAGTTCGCCTCTTACTGTGACATTTACAGACAACTCCGCGGGAGCCGAAACCTGGTCGTGGAACTTCGGCGAAGGCGCAAGCCCAGGCGCCGCAAGCACGCAGGGCCCACACGTAGTTGTATATAGCACACAAGGCTCTAAGCCCGTAACCCTCACCATTACAGGCCCGGGCGGCTCGGATACGGAGACTAAGAACAACTACATAACAGTTTACTGGTACGAGCTGCCGGACGCGGATTTCACGGTAAACACCACGAGCGGCCCTGCGCCACTCATGGTGACGTTCACGGATGCTTCCACGGGTAATGATATCAACCAGTGGTTGTGGAGCTTCGGCATGGGCGCGAGCCCTCCGAGCGCAAGCGGCAAGGGTCCTCACACCGTGATTTACTCCAAGCAGGGCACACAGGCTGTTACCCTGACGGTTTTGAACCCGGATGGTGGCTATGACACCAAGATGAGATACATAACAGTGACCGAGCCGGAAGCGGACTTCACAATAAGCCCCCCGAGCGGTGTTGCGCCTCTTGATGTGATTTTCACGGACAACTCCACAGGCAGCAGCATCAACTCGTGGCAGTGGACCTTTGACTCAGGCGCGAACCCCGAGACGGCCAGCGGCCAAGGCCCCCACACTGTAAGCTACGATACAGAGGGCATATACGCTGTTACCCTGAGGGTTGACGACACAGTGGCAGGCACTTACGGCACCAAGACGAAATACGTGATTGTGACCGAGCCGATTTTGACTATTTATGTCAGCCCGTCCGGCGACGATGCGTATGACGGGTATAGCTGGGCGACAGCGAAGCAGACTATCCAGGCAGGCATAAACATCACTCCTAACGGGGGGGTGGTGCGTGTAGCCGATGGCACATACACCGGGACAACAGGCAACCTCAACCTGACGCTTATAAGCGGCAGGACCATCACGCTGAAGTCTCAGAACGGCCCAACCAACTGTATTATAGATGCTGAAGGTTCCGCAAATAGAGCATTCAACATACAGAACTTGACGACAGCATCGGTAATTGACGGGTTTACTATTACGGGCGGCAACTTCACCAACCAATCAGGTGGGGGCGTCTTCTGCTATGGTCCAGGCGCAAACCCGACATTCGCCAACTGCATCATTACGGGCAATACGGCAAGCGTCGGAGGGGGCGTTTACTGCGCCGCCAGCAGCAACCCGAAGTTTGTAGGCTGCACAATAGCCAGCAATACGGCAGATTATGGAGGGGGCATTTTCAGCTATAAAGCCAGCCCGTCAATCACCGATTGCACGATATCCGATAACACGGCGAGCGCCGGCGACGGCGGCGGGATTTACTTCAACTCGAGTGCCACATCATCCACCCCCACAATCACTGGCTGCACAATATCGACAAATACAGCGACCTACGGCGGCGGTGTAAGCAGTTACAATGCCAGCCCGATAATCACCGACTGCGCGATATTCGGCAACACGGTAAGCTACGACGGCGGCGGCATCTACTGCTACTACTGCAGCACTAGTCCGATATTCGCCAATTGCACGATATCTGAGAATGTGGCGGCGTATGGCGGCGGCATATACTGCTACGAAGCGAGTTTAGTATTCCAAAACTGCATCATTTGGGGTAACACCGCCAGTACAGTGGGGTACCAGATATACATTCAAGGTGCTTCTGCAGGCGACCTCGACTATTGCTGTTATGCAGACAGCGAAAATGACATAACAGGCACTATTACACCCGACGCTCACTGCATCACTTCGGACCCGCTTTTTATGACAGGGCCGAGGGGCAGCTACTACCTGAGCCAGGTGGCGTCGGGACAGGGTTCGGACAGCCCGTGCGTTAACACGGGGAGTGATACTTCCGAGAACCTTGGTCTTGACAAGAGGACTACGCGAATCGATGGGGTAACGGACGCAGGTACTGTGGATATGGGTTACCATTATGTACCTTAACCGGGAGCATAAAGATACCAAGCGAGACTTACAATAAGAGAGGTACACAGGTGAACAAAGCAGCTTCGAGAAAAACGTTGGAACAGGCCGGCACGGTGCTCGTCATGGTGGTCTTCATATCCATGCTTCTTGCGGGTTCCGCGACGTATCTCCTGGCGAGGACGCGCACGGAGGTTTTCCGCCAGCGATACCGCAGGTATATACAATCTGCTACACAATATGCAATAAGCGGCATGACAATCGCCATGGTCCAGATAAACAGCGCGCAGTGGAACGGCGGGCCGAGTGGCGAGGAGAACGAAGTATTGTGGAATGCGGACCCTACTGATGACAACTGGCCCGGGAGCTATATTATCAATGACGGGACCTACTCGGTCCGCCTCAACAATCTCGGTAACATGTGGTACGAACTCTCTTCGGTTGGCGTGGCGGGCGACAATATGACGGGAGACATAAAGCGCGTCGTGAGGCTGCGCGTGCGCGACCGCGACTTCTTCTCGCGGTGGTCCATGTACCTGGAAAGCGGCGACGCCATAGTGGATGACACGAATAAATGGTATGGAGACATTCACACTAACGAATGCATCAGATTCAGAAACCGGTTACCAGCGCCCGGGCCGGATAATCATGCGCACTTTTATGGGGCCGTGACGGCATGCAACCAGCCTCGGGACTATCCCGTCTGGGAGGTGGGCGGCGCTGACGAAGCCGAATATCACTCGACGCCCCCCGTGTGGAACTCCCGAGAAATCCATCTGCCGCCGACGACCGCTTTCGCGGAACTCAAGAACATAGCAGAGACAGATGCCGGACAGGAAGAGAACTGGGGAGGCGATGCAATCAGGGTGCGCCGCGGCCCGAACGGCATCTCGATAAGACCCGGGAACAACTTCGGCCGCGTCGAACTCGAGTTCGAGGGAGATTACCACGGCTATTCCCCGGACCAGGAACTGAGAATAACAGTGTGGGATACATGGGGTGAATCCGATTCTCATAAAATTGATGTGCCTACGAACGCAGTGGTCTACTGCGATTGTGAGATTGACGGCGTGGAGGGAGAGATAGTTGACCGGGTGACGGTCGCCTCCGCGACGGGTTGCGTGAAGATATCCGACGACATAGAGTACGAGGATAGGCATCATCGCAATCCCTATAAGTACAATCCGAGTGCTCCTCCGGGTTGGCCGGACTTCACGCCGGATAACCATTACCGTGGCGAGGCCTGCCTTGCAATCATGGCGAAGAAAGATATACTTCTTTCCAATCACAACGGAAACGACAATAATCTGGTTGTTCATGGCGTACTGGCGGCCGGAGTGGGAGACCCCCCCATGGATGGGGCTATCCGGTGGTTCGACACGACCGAGACAGGCTGGAACACATTGATGAGTGACCTGAGGATATACGGTGCCATGATTGCCGATGGTGTGATGACCTCGACCGGCATGGTTATAGGGCATTTCAAGGGTTGGTCTTCCGGGGGAACTCCATTCGGAGGCTATACTAACTCGAAGATAGTTTACGACCAGTCGCTGCGCTCGAGCCCGCCTCCGCACTTCATGGAGATAACGATGGCGATGTACGTAGGTTGGGAGTTCGACAGGAATCCTCCTCAGGATGGAGATTGACAAGAATGAAACAGTCAATGTGGGGCTTTACCTTGATTGAGACGGTGGTCGCCATGGCCGTGCTCCTTATTGTCATGGGGACGGCTTTCACCTGTGTCACCAACCTCATGGCCTCTGCAAGGACAGCCGATAACGACATGCTGGTAACGGCGGAAAACCAGCGCGGTATGAATGAGTTGAAGATTGACCTGTGTGCCAGCTCGCGGAACACCGCTGGAATTCGCAGCGCCCAGGTTGTTGACGAAGAGTTGAGATTTCAGGTCGTGACCGGCTTCGACGACCAGGTTGCATATTGTCCGATCTGGTCTGGATACCTGGTGTGCTATAAGCATGACAGCAGTAAGAATATGCTGGTGAGGCTTTTCAGGGATGCCGCAGGTGTGCAGATAGATGCGCCAGTGGATTATCCGGGCGAGCGGGAGCAGACTGTTAGCCTTTACTGCACTAGCGTTAGCTATACCATAGAGCCTGACGCCGGAATGGTCACGATAGCTCTAACCAACGCGATAGGCAGTGACCCAAACTCAGATGACTATTCTATATGCCAGAGAGAGTTCTCCGTTATCCCGTTCAACACGGACTGATTAGCCCCGTTTTGCTCGCCGAAGGGACTGAACTCACGTTGCGAAAAATTGTATTGACAAGGCTGCCCCGTATTGCTAACCTTCTCGTTCTATACGGTTTAGGCTATCAGTATATCTGCCCGCATTCCCACGGGCGGGAGGACTTGACGTGAAACACCGGGGAACAGCTATCCTTGCAACAGCTCTGTTTGCTGTGGCGAGTGCATTCATGTTCTGTTCAGGTTGTACCAACGGACACCGCAGTGGGGCGGATGTGCTCATAGTGACGACGCACACGCTGCCAAACGGCACTGTCGGAGTGGCTTACGAGGCTGTCCTTTTGGCAACGCGAAAGTACGGACCGTATGATTTCGCCTGGTCACTCGACCAGGGCTCGGGACAGCTTCCCAGCGGCCTGACGTTATCGACGGCGGGTGTAATAACCGGCACGCCCACGAAGACGGGCACGTACAGCTTCGTGGTGAAGGTAGTGGATTCGGGAGTAAGTCCTGCCCAGACGGCCGTCAGGGGACTGCAGATAACTGTTTCCGGAGAGAGCGCGATTCAGATAGGCACCGAGCCGAGTCCTCTCCCCACGGCTACGGTTGGGCTGGCATATTCGGCTTCTCTGACGGCGACCGGGGGCACGGCTCCTTACAACTGGGCGCTTGACTCGGGTTCTCCCACACTGCCGCCGGGAATCAAGCTCTCGACGGGCGGGCACTTCACGGGAACGCCGACGCAGTCGGGCGCATTCTCGTTCGTTGTGAAGGCCTCGGACTCGACTAGCCCGGTGGCGCTTACGGGAAGCGCACCTGTATCAATAAACGTCTCGACGGCGGGCCCCGGGCAGGTCGTTATTACAACCGTGTCCGTTCCTGACGGACAGGCGGGAAACAGCTACAATTTCAACCTTTCAGCCACCGGAGGCACCAGTCCGTATTCCTGGAGCATCGCGTCAGGCGCCCTCCCGACGGGACTTACTCTCGACCCGGCTACGGGCCAGATAAGCGGCATTATTGATGCTCTGGCTTCCGGTCTCTGGACCTTCTATGCCAAGGTAACGGACTCAGCGGCCGGAGGGCCCAGCGAGTTCATCAAAGACTTCACAATGAAAGTGGACCCCGCCAATCCCCTGCAGATAGACCAGGACGACGGCGACCTTCTCGTGGGACAGGTAAACGTGCCCTACGTTGAGACGCTCACGGCCAGCGGCGGCACCGAGCCGTTTTCCTTCAGCGTTGAAGCGGGAACCCTGCCACAGGGGCTTACGCTTGCGGCAGGTGGCGATCTCTACGGCGTGCCGGAGGAACCGGGCGCATTTCCCCTCGTGCTGAAGGTCAAGGACAATACAAGCCCAGATGCACTGGAGTCGGTGAAGGGTTTCACCCTTACAATCGACCCGCCGGGCACAATTACCGTCCAGCAGGAATCCCTGCCTGACGCTGTTCAGAATAACAGCTACGAAGCGGTGCTCACTGCCGTGGGAGGCGCGACGACTTATACATGGTCTCTTGCGAGCGGGCTGCTGCCGACAGGCATAAGCCTCGCTCCTGACGGCGTGATATCCGGCACCTGCACCACTTACGGCGTATGGGATTTCGTCGTGAGAGTTACGGGCGGCTCCTTGAGCAATACGAGGTCGTTGAGCATCGAGGTTCTGCCCGAACTGGTGATTGCCACCGAGTTCCTGCCGGACGCGCTTGTCGGGGTCGGGTATTCTCATTCTCTGCTCGCTACCGGAGGCACGGCACCCTATACATGGACCATGGACAATGGTTCGGCGACCCTGCCGTCTCTTCTTGCCCTTTCCACAGGCGGCCATATTACGGGTGTTCCAAGCGCCACGGGACAGTCTTCCTTTGCAGTAAAGGTGCAGGACAGCGGCAGCCCGGCCCTCGTTGCGACAAAGGCGTTTACTCTGGATGTCAAGTACATCGTCATTACCGCGAAGACCCTACCCGATGCATATTGGGACCAGACGTATGATGAGATACTCACGGTTGACCACGTAGTAGCCTTACCTGTTGGATGGGGCTGGACATTCAAAGATGACGGCAGCATACTCCCTCCCGGCTTTGACGCGGGGTCGCTGAGCCAGTATGGCGGCTCGGACACGGGTTACGGACTGTTGAAAGACACGCCTACCGGGTCGAGCGGAACTCAGACCTTCACGTTTACGGTGGTAGTGGAGGAATTGGGCACGCACTACAAGGACGAGCAGGTTTTCACGCTAACGGTAAGAGACTCAGTCCCGTAGCGGCGAACTGCGGATTCGGGATTGCTTAAAACAGTCCCTTGCCGAAGTTGTCTTCTCTTCCGTCGTCGTGTGCTTCTTCTTCTGTTCTTACTGGTGCTTCTTCCACCTGTTCAAGGTCCTCTTCTTCGGCTTCATCTCCGAAGGAAGGCTCGTAGTCCGGCTGCTTGGCCCTATCCATCTCTTCTCTGAAGGCGGCAAGCACCATCTTCTGAATCTCATCCCTGCACATGGAGTTGATTGGGTGTGCTATGTCCACATGCAGCTTCGCTCTCCCGCTTACGTCTTTCTCTGCCCGGTCTTCCGGCAGGCGCGCGCCGCAGTCGTTGCAGAATCTCGCGCGCAGGTGGTTCTTGCCGTCGCAGCGGGGGCACCTGTCGGTCAGCTTCCTGCTGGGCATGGCGACGAAGTAGCCCCTTGAGCCTTCTATGACCTTCAGGTCCCTTACAACGAAGCTGTTGTCGATGGTAAGACTGCAGAATGCGTGCAGCTTATCGGGACCCATTTTTACAAGCTTGACCCTGACCTCGGTAATTCTCATTTCGAGCTCCTTCCACCATAGGCTCGATTATCTGCCCGCTCCGGAGGCAGACTTGACCGGGCAGCGTTTTAAAATGGAAACTTCCATTACCTGTATATCTTCGATATTCGCAACCAGTTGCGATACCTCGGCCGATTCTTCGGCCGATTCGCAGCAGACATAGAATGCCGAGCCACTGCCGGACATCCTGACCGGCAGGGTTGTCTCGCATGCTATAATGTCGTAAAACTCCTCCAGTTGCGATTCCACCATGAAAGCGGCTTCCTGCAGCCTGTTGTAAGTGTTTCGCGACACAAGTTCCGGGTCGCCGCTCATGAAACCTTCGAGCATTCCCGAGGCGCTTTTCCTGTGCTGGGCGTCCGGCACTTTCACGCGGCTGTAGACTTCCGACGTGGAGACACCGAATGGCGGAATCGCAAGCACAAGTCGCAATTCCCGGAGGTTGTCTTCGACCTGCGTCACTTTTTCGCCCCTGCCCCGCATATGGACTACCCCGCTGTACAGGAACAGCGCAACATCGGAGCCTGTCTCCGCCGCAACAGGTATCAGCTCCTCCAGCGTCAGCCCGAGTTCCCACAACTCGTTCAGAGCGATGATTGCGGTTGCCGCGTCGCTACTTCCACCGCCGAGGCCTGCCCCGATTGGAATTCTCTTACTCAGTGTTATTCGCGCACCCCCGGAGACGTTGTATCTGTTTTTCAGAAGTTGCGCTGCTTTTACGACGAGGTTCGACCCGTCCGCCGGCAGGTCAGGATTGTCACAATGGAGTTCTATCTCCTGCGCCTTTTCGAACTGCAGTTCATCGAAAAGATTCACGGGTGCTGCTATGCTGCTTATGTCGTGATAGCCGTCGGGCCGCTTGCCGACGACTTCAAGGAAAAGGTTCACTTTGGCTGGAGCCTTGGCTTCTATAACCCTGCTGCTGTCCCATGTCGGCATGTGAGCATCCTGCTTTCTTTACCCTGTATCTTTGCTCTCTAAAAGGCTTTCTTTAATACTATAATCTTAGCATCCTGAATAGACTGCGGGCCATAGGGCATATAGTGTAATTTAGCGCAAAAGTTACCCTACTGGTCGGGACCGGAATCAGATGCGCCAACGAGGCCAATCCTGATTGCGTGGCGTGTAAGTCCAGCAATGGTATGTATGTCCAGCTTCTCCATCATGCGGGAACGGTGCGCTTGCACAGTCTTGACGCTGAGCTTGAGCATGCTTGCAATCTCGCTGCTTGTGTAGCCCTCCGCAATAAGCTGAAGGACTTCCTTCTCGCGGTTGCTGAGCTTTTCCTTCTCTTTGACTTCCACGTGCCTGCCGTCAACGACGTATTTCTTGACGAGCTTCCAGCTTACGGTCGGGCTCAGGAAGCGCTCGCCCCGGCTCACTGTCTTGAGAGCCGAAATGAGTTCGGATGCGGCGGCATCCTTCATTATGAATCCCGAGGCGCCCGCCCGGAGCGCTTCGGTGACGTATTCTTCTTCGCTGTACATTGACAGGACCAGAACCTTGACTTCCGGGAAGTCCGACCTGATGCGCCGGGCGGCGAGCAGGCCATTGAGCTTGGGCATGGCTATATCGAGGACGGCTATATCGGGCTTGCAGTCCCTGCACTTGTTGAGCGCATCCACGCCGTCCTGCGCCTCGGCGACCACCTCTATGGAGTCATCTCCGGCAAGCAGGGCGCACAGCCCTTGCCTTACCAGCGTATGGTCGTCAGCAACAAGCACCCTAATCGGCATGTCCTGCCCTTTTACACAATGCAGTATTTACAGTGCCCCATTGTATCAGCGCTGTGCTCTCATTTCCAATCCTTCTCGCCTTTCCCAGTATACAGCGTCCGCCGGTACGATGCAAATGTATTGATGCGCCGGGACGCGTATTGTAGAATGCCCGCCTTGTATCCTTGAGGGCTTTCATGCACAGGCCGTGCGCATTCACAGCAGTTGCGCTCATTGCCGGAACAATCGCAGGCAGGTTCCTCGGACTGCCTGTGCTTGTGCCCGCTGCGGTCGCCGCCAGTGCGTTTGCTGCCGTTTGGTTCCTGAAAAAGACGCCCAATGCGCGCCTTGTGGCAGTCTTCGCGGCCGTGTTTTTCTCCGGATGGACGTATTACGGCATCCGCACCGCACCGCCCGCTGAAGACGACATTTCCAGCCTGGTGGGAGAGGGCCGCATCGAGACGGCATTGACTGGTACGGTCGAAGGTTCCGTAATCAGGATTCCTTCGGGTGAAGACCGGCTCATGTACCGGTTCGACTTGGCGCTTTCCGGAGTCGAGCTGGAAAGTGGGGAACAACGCATGTCCGGGCGCGTCAGGATGTACGTTCGGACAGGCGAGAATTCTCCGCCTGTCAATAACGGCGATATGATTCGAGCGAGAGCCAGGCTCTACCCGGTAGCCGGGCCGACCAATCCCGGCCAGACGGATTACAGGCCCTATTACGAGCGACAGGGAATCTCTGCGCGTGCATACGTAAGCGCAGGCAAGACGGTCGAGGTAATACGCCGCGGCGAAACTTCCTGGTTCTCACGGGCACTTTCAGCAGTGAGGCAGAGAATTCTGCGAGGCCTGGATGCAGCTTTTTATGGCAATGACCGTGGCAAGGTGACGCTGGTCGGCGCGCTGCTCGTGGGACGGTCGTCGGAAGTCGATGACGAGACGAACGAGCTTATGCGAAAGACCGGAACGGCTCATTTCCTGGCGCTTTCGGGCCTGCACGTGGCTATTTTCGGGTTCTTTCTCTGGTGGACTCTTGCGCTTCTGCCAATGTCGCGCAATGCACGTGTTGTCGCCGTTATGGCGGGCCTTGTGTGCTACTGCCTCATTGGCGGAGCGAGCATCTCACTCGTGCGAGCGACCATCATGGGGTTGCTCTATCTCGGCGCGGAGCTTTTCCTGCGCCAGCGCGACTCGTTCAATATAATCGGCGCGGCGGCGATAGTCGTCGTCCTTATCAGCCCGCTCGATGTTTTCAGTCCCGGATTCCAGTTATCGTTCGCGGCGGTTCTGTCCATCGTCGCGTTCGGGCCACTTCTACCAAAGCTCAGAAGCGAACGCGGCTACCTGCTTCTTCGCCTCCAGCGGCCAGAAGAGCGTACGGGGCTTGACCGGGTGCGGGCGATGGTGCGGGACTGCTTCGTGAGCTGGATGTTCGTTTCGGTCGCGGCATGGCTGGGCGTCGCGCCGCTCGTGGCGTATTATTTCAACATCGTCACGCCGTTTTCAGCTTTGCTTAACGTGCTGGTCTTTCCCGGAATATGGGCGCTGCTTGTGCTTGGCATTCTCACTGCCGCAAGCTCGCTTGTTTTCATGCCAGCGGGCCGGGCGTTCGCGCTGGCTGCGTCGCTCATGATTGACGGGGTTCGCACAATCATTGAGCTTGTCTCGTCGCTGCCTCTGCACTTCTACGTTCCAAACAGGCTGCTCGCGCCGTTCAGTTTCGCCTGGGTCGTGTTCGCGTACCTGCTGCTTGCGCTTATCGCGCTGCGGCTGCGCCGGCCACGGCCTGCGTGGCGGATTATAGTTATTTGCGGGCTGATGCTTGTCTCGCTGTACCTGCTTGTTCCGTGGCAGCCGTCTCATCCGGAGGGGTTGGAGCTGACGACGCTGGATGTTGGCCGCGGAAGCACGTTCGTTTTAAGGACGCCGGACGGCACTGTTCTGTACGATTGCGGCGGCGGAGGCGGAAACGCGGGCAGAGACATCATAGCGCCTTATCTGTGGCGCGCAGGCGTGACGGCAATAGACGCGATTATACTCTCGCATTCTGATTCAGACCATACGGGCGCTCTCGCAGAGATACTTGAGAGGTTCGCTGTGGGTTCCGTGGTCGTCTCGCCGTATTTTGATCGCGGCGCGGACGGGGAGAAAGTGCTTGAAGCCATGCGCGGCGCAGGGGTCCGGGTAGTCGAAGTCAAGCCGGGACAGTCGTTCAGAACGGCGGGCATCGATTTTGATGTGTATGCGCCCTCGACAGGAGAAGCATTTGGAAAAGTACTCTCGGACAACGACACATCGCTCGTACTGCGCGCAGCCGGGCCGGGAATTTCGATCCTGTTCACCGGCGATGCCGAGAGCGTCGAGACGGCGATGCTTCTCGATTCGGGCGCGAAGCTCGACAGCGACATCCTGATAATCCCGCACCACGGCGGCAAGAACCCGTTTGTTTTGGAGCTTGCGCGGAGAACCGGCGCGCGATTTGCTGTTATCAGCGGCGGCTACGACCAGGCTGTAATTGCTGGGGAGATGGAAATTGCAGGTTTGCCGGTTCTTACGACGCAGGACTGCGGCGCAATTAAGCTGTGTCATGACGGGAAGCGGTTGATGGTCGAGACGTTCCTGGAACGTTAGTTCTCCGCGGGCGGCCGCGTCTTCCATCGCGGGTGGAACCACGCCCACTGGCCGGGGTGCTTTGCGACGAATTTTTCGAAGATACCGGACCACTTCTGCACAAGCGCTATCCTGTCGGCCGTCTTATCACCGGTCTGTTCGACTTCAACCGGGCCTTCGACAAGCACCTCGAAACGTCTCAGGTCGGGTTTCCTGACGCATGCAGCCGCATACATGACGGCACCGGTCGTCTGTGCGAGCGCGGCGTGTACGTTGGGGGTTTTGGCCTTCGTGTCGAAGAAATCGACGAAGTCGCTCGATACTCCTTTTATGTCCTGGTCTACGAGGAAGCCGACAACGCGGTTGGACCGGAAGGCTCTGAGAATCGGCCTCATGCCGTCCTGCTGGTAAATGACTTCCATGCCGAGCTTTTTTCTGCGTTCGACGACGGCGCGGTCGAACGGTGGGAAGTAGAGCCGGCGGGCAATTACCGAGAGCGGGAAATGCGCCGCCGTGTATGCTGCAAGGACCTCCCAGTTGCCAATATGTCCCGTCGCGATTATGACGCCCCTGCCCCTCGCCAGTCCTTCGGCCACGAGGTGGAGGTATCTGTCGCCATCGACGGCTTCGACAATCCGCCTGCGTCCCCAGCGCGGCAGCGTAATGAATTCCGCGAGCGCGCGGCCGAAATTGAGAAACATGCGGTTTGCGATTGAGCGGCGCTCGCGGCGAGTGTATTTGTCCTTGAACGCAAGTCGCAGGTTGGAGAACGCGATGTTCCTGTTGGACTTGAAGACGTAGTACCCGAGCAGGCTCAGGCGGCTGACGAGGTAGTTGGAGATTCCCTGCGGCAGTTCCGAGACGGCGCGCAACACCACGACGCCGGCCCAGTACAGAAGCCACCGGATAAACAGCTTACGGAACCTCGGCTTGAGCCTTGGCAACTCAACCCCCAACAGTTACTCGGTTTGCACCCGCATTGTAACCAACTATGTATCTGTCATCAAGACTAACAGATTCAAGCTCGATATGACTGTGCCGTTCCAATACGCGCGGACGGAGAGAGAGGATTTCACTTGTCGTCGGCGTTGGAAACTCTGAAAAATCCGCTATCCTTTATCTGGTCTGCAGTGAAGTTGAATATCTTCGAGTAGATGCGCTTCTTTCCGACAGTCTGCCATGCCGGCAGCGGGTATTTGGCATGGATAATCTCCCCGCCCTCGATTTCGATGCGCACGTTTTTGAACCAGGCGTTGTCTTTGCGATACTCGTTGTGCCAGCCCGCAACAATACGGAACCTGCCACCTTCTTCACCTGTGAAAATGAATATAGCGTCCGCACCACTCGGTCTGGTATTGAAAATACTGGAATCGTCAATCACTAACACGGAAGTCGAGCTTGATACCTTGTTTGACGTCTTGCCGTTGAAGGTCAGCCATACCTTGCAGTAAAGCCTGCCCACGCCCTCGACTTTGCCCTGCAACAGGATAGAGGCTTGTCCGCTGTCCTTGAGGATGACATCACCGGGGTCATCCTCCGAGTGGTCAGGTTCCCAGCGCCAATTCCCCACATGAAGCTCGCAGCCGGGATACTCCGACTTGAAGGAATAGCCGATTTCAATATCCTCTCCGACAACGGCGAATTCGGTCCTGTTCTTCCCGATATCTCCAACGACCATTTCTGCTGAAAGCTCTTTATTCTTGTATGTGCCTTTGACTCTGTTCATTGAGACGAGTCTGGGATTCTGCATTCGGTCTTCGGTGCTGTAGCGTGCCAAGGATGCACTTCTGCCGGATTTGTGTCCCGGTCCATTCTTGTCAGCATCGGCAATGAACGGAAGCGTTTTCCATTCCACCAATGATTCATCCAGGAGCATGATATTCTTACTGCCCGGTCTTTGAGCAACCAGGTGCTTATGGACATGACCGCCCCAGCATGTCAAATACGGCCCGCGGACAATTTCTCGCTGCGTGGCAATTTTCACTTTTTCAACGGGGAAGGCCCTGATGGTCACAGGCGCGGATTTCCAGGTGCGTCCTTCCGCCTCGTATTTCAACTGAAGTATGTATTCTCCCTCGCTTCTGTTTTGAAAGGCCATTGGAATAGGCTGGGGTGAAGGGCCTATGGGCAAAGGGGATTTCACCTCCAGTTCCGGAATAACAGGGATGCCTATTGTATCGGGGACAAGCAACTGAAAGAAACCTGCTCCTTCTTTTGGCTCGGATAGAATATCGATGGACACACTGCCATCTTTGGGCAAGTCGAGAGACAGTTTCATGAATATAATTGTTGGATTTTCAGCTATTATCTCGTGCGGCACCAGCAGTTCCACCTTGGACGGTTTTTGTGTTGTCCACATGACGAAAACAATCGCGGCGATTCCTATTACTGCGAATATGGCTATCTGTTTCACCTTGCTTCGATCATCTCCGTTTTGTAAAGGGAACACTTCTGTTGAGCTAATTCTCGTAAGTGGCATACATTTTGTCAAGCAATTTCAGAATACATTCGCCATTAATAACCGTAATTGATATTCATCATGCGCTTATTTCACATGAAACCCGCCAAGCGGTTCTCCTGTATAGACAGGAAGAGAATTGTTCCAGATATTGAATGTACAGGGGAGGAAGATGAATGGCTGGGAAGGTAATTGTTATCGTGTTCGCGATGATTGCGGGCGTGGGGGCTGCCGCGGGATACGCTCTTATCATGGAGAGCATGGAAGCTCCGAAACAGGAGAAACAGGAGCAGCAGATTGTGCAGCTCAGAAGCCAGCTCGAATCAGTGCAGGCTGAAATGCACCTGTTGAAGGAAACCCGACAGGCAAAGGAATCCGATAACGATATTATCGGCGCGAGACTCGGGGCCGTCGAGAAGCAGGTCTCGAAACTGCACGAGAACGCGGCTTTGCATGCCGGAGAGAAAGAACGCAAGATTTCGGGCAGCGAGATTGTCTCGGCCCTGAAGAAACTGCGCGCCGAGGACAAGAAAGTTATTCGAGACACAATAGGCCGGAAGGAGCGGGAGGGCGAAACAAAGCAGGGCGAGACCCTCGTCCAGAGAGCGGCGCTCGAGCATGAAATTACGCAAGCTATCACAAAGTTGAGCGACAATCTCTCGCTGACTCTGACGCAGCAGCAGGAAGTCCAGGAGATTGGCAGGCAATTCGTGGAAAAGGTCGTCGAGGCCGCGCAGGTGGCACAGGAGCGCGAAGACCCCAGCCACGTGCAGGTGGTTCGCAAGCAGCTCGAGAAGTGGGTAGTGAAAGAGATAGTTGAAAGCGTGTTGACGGCCGAACAGCTCGACAAATGGCGCGACATTAACGACGATATCGAGAAGCTGTACCCGCGAGATTATTAAGCCCGAACAGCGAAGCGCGCCGCACAGGCAGCGAGATGGTCAAATCCGGCCCGGGGGCTACTTACCCTCGGGCTGTTCTTTCTTGGATTCTTCCTTTGATTCTTCCTTGGGCTTCTCCGACTTGAACTTGTCGGCGAAGTGCTTGTACTCGTCTATCTTGTGCGCGTCGAGATTCAGGCCCTTGAGCGCCTCGACAATGCTTCTCTGGAGCACGTGGTCGTCCGAGATGTCGGGGCCGGGCTCCTTGCCGAGGTCGTCGGCCACCTTGCGGCGTATTTCGAGGCGCAGGTACATGCGCACGTATTTCTTGTCAAGCTCGGTGTTGAGCGACTTGTACCACCTGTCGAATTCCGGGTATTTCGAGGAATCGTTGCGGTCGTTTACCGCAAGCTGGTGGAAGACGTCGCTGTGCTCCTTGTAGTATTTTTCGAGATACTTCTCGTAGACGTTGTCTTCCTGGAGCTTTAGTGCAGCCTTGTACTGGCCGAGCGGCGGGATTTCTGGAAGCTCGACATCGAGGTCCGGCTTGACGCCTCCCTCGCCTGTTTCCTCGTCGCGGTGAATCGACCTGCCCGACGGCAGGTAGTACTTGGCGATTGTCAGGCGCATGCAGGACTTGCCCTCCGTGGCGAGTATCTTGAATATCTTCTGGACGGAGCCTTTGCCATACGTCGTCTCTCCGATGACGGTGCCCCGCTTGTGTTCCTGCAGGCAGCCTGAAACGATTTCGGACGCGCTGGCGGAGCCCTTGTTGACGAGGATATAGAGCGGATACTCCGGCTCCGTGCCATCGTCGTGCGAATAGTAGGTTTCCTCGGGCGCTATCATGGGGTTGCGGCCCTTGGACGATACTATGAGCTTGCGGCCCTTGAGGAACTTGTCCGCTATGCGGACGGCGGCATCGAGCAACCCGCCGGGATTGTAGCGCAGGTCGAAGACGAGCGCTTTCATGCCTTGCTTGCGCAGTGCATCGAGTGCCGCGTCGATTTCCTTGACAGCGTCGCTGCCGAAGCTCGAAAGCGCAAGGTAGCCTATCTTGCCGGGCAGCATCTCGTACCTTACCGACGGGAGATTGATGGACTCGCGGACTATGGTGAAGTCGCGGTCCTCCGGCCACCCTACCCTGCGAACGGTTATTGTGACGGGTGTGCCTTCCTTGCCCTTGAGTTTGTCCACAACCTCCTCGATTGACAGGCGCAGGATGTCCTTGCCGTCAACCTTGGTAATCTTGTCGCCGGAGCGCAGCCCGGCGCGGTACGCGGGGCCGCTGTAAATAGGGCTTTCAATGAGCAGATAGTCCTCGAGCAGTTTGGAGACCCTGGCGCCTATACCGGAATATTCCTGGCGGAGGTTCTCATAGAATAGCTTGGTCTCGCGTTCGTCCATGTAGTTGGAATAGCGGTCAAGCGACCCGACCATGCCCTTTGCTGCCGAGTCTATGAGCTTGGAGGAGTCTATTTTCTTCTCATCGACGAAGTAATACTGGATGCGGCTGAGTATCTCATCCAGCAGCTTCGAGCCGGTTCGGACGGCCTCATTCTTCTCGCGCTGGAGCTTGAGGATGGTCGCCTTGAGTTCGTTTATCTTCTCGTCCTTGGCGCGGAGAAGCTCATCCTTGGAGAGTCCGGCGGCTGACCTTGCTTCCTGGAACAGCCTGTCCTGCAGGAGAAGGCTTACGGCGAGCTTGCCCCTTCGCGAGGGCTCCTTGGCGACTTCCTTGAGGACTTCCTTGCTGTTATCGAAATCGTCAATCTGCGCGAGTGCGATGGCGGCTTCGGCGCGGGTGTTGTAGTCGGCGCTTCGGACGTATTCTCTTAGCAGGCGCGACGCCTCGACTTCCTTGAGCTTGTTATAGCCCGCGCGGCAGACCGCAATGCGCAGCAGCGGCTCGGTGTACTTGGCCCTGTTGCCGAAGAGCTTGCGGACGTCGGTGCGCATGCCCTTGACCTCGATGAGGTCCACTGCGAGCAGCCGGGCGGTCAGATTGGCCTTATCGTTGCCGACGAGGGACAAGAGGTCCTCGGTGGCGGCGCTGGCCTCGCGCAGTTCGAAGAGCGCGGCGTCGAAGACAAGCCGCTCCTTCTCGCCCGCGTTGGGGAGCATCTCGAGTACCGCGTCGGCGGCATCTTCGCCGATTTCCTCTATTTCCTTGGACAGCTCCCAGAGACCGTCGTAGTCGCGGAGCTTAGCTTTCTTGGCTATCCTGTCAAGTTTCTTGCCGACTTCGCCCTCCTGGGCCACGGCGATGCTGACGGCAAGTGCGCTGAGCACTACAACGGCTGCGAGAAGCACTGCATTAAGTGCAAAACGGCGTTTCATCACTTCCCTCCGGAAAGAACCAGGATCCTGTTCACTGCTGAGTCACCAGCGGATTATATTCCCGCACTGTCAGCCGATGCAAGGACTAATTAGGCCGCTGACCGGCTGCCGCTATTCTATGATACGCTGGCGGAGCCTGTTTGTTGGCGTATGGCGCGGAAGCCTACAGCCGCCGGGTGCGATGGGAAAAACATGTTTACTCAAGCCGCCCGGTCAGATAAAATGGCTGCGACCCTGTTATAACGCCGAAACCGCTTGGCCGGGGAGGTTATGAAGTGGCGGAAGAAAATGTCAAAGGTGCCGAGGTAGAGGGAGCCGAACAGAACGAGTGGGAGGACTTCCTGTCGTTTATCAGCACCGAGGTCGAGAAGAAGGCCGTCGAGCAGACCAAGACGCAGTTGCGCAAGGTGGACCGGCTTGTCAGCGACCTGCTGCGAACCATAGTCTCGAAGAAAAGGATAACGGAAGAGGAACTGAGGGGAGTGCTCGGCCTGACCGTGCAGAAGGTCGTTGAGGCGGTGCAGGCTCAGACGGTCACGATCTATTCCGTTGACGACGAAGGCAACATCAAGTTTGACAGCGTGTACTACTCACCCACGCTTTACGGCGCAGACCCGGACGCAAAAGACAAGTACCTGCAGCAGGCCAAGGCGCTCGGTACCAAGAAGCTGCGCAAGGGCCAGGGCATTGTCGGCAAGGTTATCGATAGCGGCAAGGCCCACATGGTCGAGGACGCCTACAAGGACCCGGACTTTCTGAAGGAAGTTGACAAGAGGACGGGTTTCGTGACGCGCTCCCTGATAACCGTGCCGATTATGGTCGGCAAGAAAGTCTTCGGCGCGCTTCAGGCGGTCAATAAAAATCCCGAAACGGGCATGGATGTCTTCACGCAGCGCGACTTCATGCTGCTGCAGGAGATTGCGGACTATTCCGCCAAGATTATCCAGAAGGCGCGGTTCCCCGATGAGCCGATAGCGGACACGGAAATGGCGCAGTATATCGCGCGCCTGACGAAGTGCGAGTACGTGGACCTCGAAGATGACGTGGACATAAACGAAAAGCTTATCAAGACCGTCGGGGAAGAGCCCATCAAGCGCTACAAGATACTGCCGTTGAAGAAGGTAGGCAACAAGTCGCTGAAAGTGGCCATGGCCAATCCGCTGGAGCTACAGAAGCGCGACTCCTTCCAGCTCAAGACGGGCATGGACATCGAAATTGTCGTCGTCGCGCCGGAATCGCAGATTAAGAAGATTATCGAGACCACCCTGCAGAAGAGCAAGGCGAGCGGCGTGGCGGAGATGCTGGGAGAAGAATACGCATCAAAGGCCGAGGATGTCAAGGTCGAGGAGGGTGCTAACGAGGAGAGCGCCCCGATGATACAGCTTGCCAACAGGATTGTCGAAGACGCCTACGCACGGGGCGCCAGCGACGTGCATATCGAGCCCTTCGAGAAGGAAGTGATGGTGCGCTACCGGGTTGACGGAGTGCTGCACGAGGACCTCAAACTGCCCAAGAAGGCGCTTTCGCCGCTCGTGGCGCGCTACAAGATAATGTCCGAACTCGACATAACCGAGCACCGCCTGCCCCAGGACGGCAGAATCAAATTCAAGTACTTCACGAAGACCGGGGTTGACATCGACCTGCGCGTGGCGATTGCACCAATGACGTGGGGCGAGAAGGTCGTAATGCGCATACTTGACAAGACGTCTACGCAACTCGGGCTCGACGCCATGGGCTTCTCACAGAAGAATCTCGACGCCTACCGCGAGATGATACGCCAGCCCTACGGCATGATTCTTCACGTCGGACCTACGGGAAGCGGGAAGACGACTACGCTTTACGCGGCGCTGACCGAAGTCAACAAGCCCGATATAAACATCCAGACCGCCGAAGACCCGGTAGAATACATGCTGCGCGGCATAAACCAGATGCAAATTCACAAGGACATAGGCCTCACTTTCGCCGCGGCCTTGCGGTCGTACCTGCGCCAGGACCCGGATATCATAATGGTTGGCGAAATCCGCGACAGGGAGACGGCGGAAATGGCCATCGAGGCGGCCCTGACCGGCCACCTCATGTTCTCGACGCTGCACACAAACGACGCGGTGGGGACTGTCGTACGCTTCATTGACATGGGCATACAGTCGTTTCTTGTCTCTTCGTCCCTTCTCGTAATCGTAGCGCAGAGGCTCATGCGCCGGCTGTGCACCAAGTGCAAGGAGCCGTACGACCCGACCGACGAGGAGATGGAAGCAGTGCTTGCAAAGGAACCACTCAAACTGTTCAAGGCGCCGGGCTGCTCGCGCTGCGGCGGGACTGGATTCAAGGGCCGCATAGGCGTCCACGAGCTGCTCATGCCCAACGACGAAATAAAAACCATGATAAACAAGGTCCTCCCGTCGGAAGAACTAAAGAAAGTGGCAGTCGCAAACGGGATGACCACCCTCTACGAAGATGCCATGGACAAGGTCCGTCAGGGAATTACCTCGCTCGAAGAAGCCCTGAGGGTGGTGCGCGCGGATTAGGACTTCCTTTCCAGGAGAGGAGGCACCGGGATGCCCGGCAGAAAGAAGCCCGAGATACTCATCATATACGACAGCAAAACCGGCAACGTCGAGCAGATGGCGCAGATCGTCAAGAAAGGCGCGGAATCGGAAGGCGCCGGCGTTACGCTGAAAAAAGTAGATGAAGCGGAACCGAAGGAGATGCTTGATGTGCAGGGCGTAATTATCGGCTCGCCGACTTACTACGGCAATATGACGGGAAAGCTGAAAAGTTTCCTCGATGCGAGCGTCGAATATCACGGCAAGCTCGATGGCAAGGTTGGCGCCGCCTTCGCATCTTCGGGCGTGCTCGGCGGCGGCAACGAGACCACGATTATGTCGATTCTGCAGTGCCTCCTCGTTCACGGGATAGTCGTGCAGGGCGACCCGGTAGGCGGCCACTACGGCGCAGTGTCGCTCGGGAGCCCCGACCAGAAGAAGGAGCAGCACGCGGCCGAACGCCTCGGCAAGCGGACTGCGGCGCTCGCCTGGAAGCTTGCAGAGACCATCGAGTAGCTCCGACCAACCCAAAATTCTCTGAACCCTCCAAGTGCAGGCGTGGTATTAGCTTTAGAAAATACTGACAGTCCGAATATGCTGAGATTTTGGAGGGTTCCATGAAGAAGCTTTTCCCGTTGGCAAGGCTGCGCACTGTGGTGATTCTCGTGCTCGCAGGCGTATTCACCATGCCGGTCGTTTCACATGCGCAGCCGCAGGGGCAGCCCGAGCCTGTGCCCGCGCCCGTACCCGCATCTCCCAGGGAAGGCACACCCGAAGAGAAGAAGGAAGAGGAGAAGAAGCAGGACGAGGCAAAACAGGCGGAGCCGAAGAAAGAGCCGGAGAAGCAAGAGCCGAAAAAGGCAGAGCCGGCGCAGGAAGAAACAAAGAAAGAAGAAGCAAAGAAGGAAGAAGAGAAGAAAAAACGCACGTTTTACATCCCCGCCGGCAAAGAGGTCGCCATCGAGAGCCTGCTCGAACAGATTGGCAAGATGACCGGAAAGAACATCGTCCCCGAGCCGAACCTCATGGGCAGGAAAATCAGGTTCATCGGCAGCTTCGAGGCGGACTACGCGATACTCGAAGCGGTGTTGAAGGTCAACGGCATAACCCTCGAGCACAGGGAAACCGACGGCTCGAAGATGGTAGTCTCTCTGACCGAACGGGGGCTCAGGGACACCAGGTACGGAAGCACGCCCGTGCTTTTCGTCAAGGATCTCAGCGACCTTGCCAAGCTCCCCAAGGACAACAAGCTCGTGACCGCAATTATCGAGCTGCAGTTCGCGGACCCGACGCAGGTCGAGAGGACGCTTACCCAGAGGCTGGTGGACCGGCAGGGCGTGGGCTCAATAGTTTCGGTGCTCAACCAGCCCGTAATAATAATGAGGGACTTCAGCCGCGAGATTAAGTATTACGCTGAAATAATCCGGGCGATAGATGTCATGCCCAAATCGGTCGAGATGAAGGTCTACACGCTGCAGAACGCATTCGCCAGCGACGTGGCGCAATACCTGCAGCAGCTTGCCGGGGGCGTGCGTAGTGGCGGCAGGATTGCCCCGCGCGGCGTGGCGACGACGACCGGTCTCGAAGCCCAGTTCGTTGCCGATGTTAGGACGAACAAGCTTATCGTCCTTACGTATCCGGAAAACTTCGAGAACATCGAGAAAGTCATAACCGAACTCGACGAGGAAATACCCGAAGGCACCGGAAACATCCATATCTACATGCTCAAGCACACGGACGCGACCAAGATGGCCGTGGCGCTGCAATCCATACTCACCGGGCAGTCACAACGAACAACACAGACCGTGAGGCGAGGTACACAGGTGCCGCAGCAGCTCCAGGCAATTCCTTCTCGCGTAGTCGCCGAAGACCAGAACAACGCGCTGATAATCGAGGCGGAGAAAAAGGACTACGACGAACTCATGCAGATTATCAAGCAGCTCGATATACGCAGGCCGCAGGTGCTGATTGAGGCGGCCATCATAGAGGTCTCGGCCAATTCGACGACCAATATGGGCATCGAACTCGCGACGGTGGATGTTGCTGGACAGGGATTCCGGGGCGCGGGCGGCTCTTACTTCGGGCTCTCGACGCTTGACCCGGAGACTCTAACAAAGCAGCCTGCCGGGGCGCTCGGCCTTACGGCGCTCATGTACAAGGACGAGTTCGACCGGATACCGGTCCTGGTCAACATGCTGCGAACCAACTCGGACGTCAACGTCCTTTCCAGCCCAAGGCTGCTGACGAACGACAACGAGCAGGGCGAGATAAAGGTGACCGACCAGGTCGCGACGGCGACGTACGTTGACCCGCAGCAGGGCTCGGCGTACCAGTCGTTCGGCGGCTACCAGGATGCGGGCCTGACGCTCACGATAACGCCCCATATCAGCACTGACAACTACCTGCGCCTCGAGATACAGCTCAAGATAGAGCAGTTCACTTCGGCTCCGGTCGCCGGTTCCACGACGCCCCCGCCGAAAACGACGCGCGAGATAAAGGGCGTAATCACCGTCCCGGACAGGGAGATAATCGTAATCGGCGGCCTCACCAGCGAGGAAGAGACCGAAACTGTAAACAAGATTCCCATTCTCGGAGATATCCCGATACTTGGCTTCCTTTTCAGGAACACGTCCGTCGTCAAGAGGAAGACGAACCTCTATGTGTTCATAACACCACATATAATGAACGACGAGGAGTTCAACTCCATCAAGAAGATATCCCGCGAGCAGATGAGGGCGGCGAAGTTCGCGGGCGGCAAGGTGGAGTCGGTAAGCGAGATACTGAGAGAGCTGCCGGAAGTGTACGGCAAGTGGAGGTCGAAGGCATTTCTCGAGATGAAGGATAGCCTGAAAGACCTCTTCGGCCGCGACTTCAAAAAGGCGTTCATTATAGAGCGCACGGACATGGACAACTTCTTCAAGAAATAGGTAAAAGCAATGCTTGCGGAACTGCTCAACACGTTCGTCGAGGAAGGGCTGATAACGGAGCGTCAGCTCCAGGAGGCCCGTAACGTCGAAATCGAAACGGGCGACCCCTCGTACCGATTCTTCCGCGACCGCGGCCTTATTCCCGAGGAGCGGATTCTGGCAGTAATGGCCGAGAAGCTGGCCCTTTCGTACGTCAAGGACCTCTCGAACGCCAACGTTCCGGAGGATTTCGTTTCGAAAGTGCCGCTGCGTTTCGCGCGCGCCTACAACCTGATAGGGGTTGACCGCAGAGACGGCAGAATCGTGGTGGCGACCGCCGACCCTCTCGACACCGACCCCATGGACGAGGTGGAGGGCATGCTCGGCTGCGAGATAGAGCCGGTGGTGGCGGACAGGTCCGAGATAACGGCCCTGATAAACCGTTCCTACGTCCAGGGCGGCAACGTCGAGGAGATGCTCGACGACCTCAAGCCGGACGAGCTTATCGGAATGGCCGAGGAACTCGAAGGGTCCGAGGACGTTCTCGACATTGCCTACAAGGCCCCGATTATCAAGCTCGTAAACATGCTCTTCTTCGAGGCGCTCAGGATGCGCGCGAGCGACATCCATCTACAACCATACGAAGACAAGCTGCAGGTGCGCTATCGCATCGACGGCATCCTGCACGACACGCAGGTTATTCCCAAGACGGTCCAGGAAGCGGTCGTTTCCCGAGTCAAGGTCATGGGGAGAATGGACATCGCCGAGCGCAGGCTCCCCCAGGACGGACGGACGACCATCCGGGTCAGCGATGCCGAGGTTGACATCCGCATATCCTCGGTGCCCACGTCGCACGGCGAACGCATCGTGATGCGCCTTCTGGACAAGACCGCAAGGCTCTACGAGCTTACGGAACTCGGTCTCGATGAGCGCAACCTGAATATTATTGACGGACTGATTCACTATTCGCACGGCATCATGCTCGTGACGGGGCCCACCGGAAGCGGCAAAACGACGACACTGTACGCCGCGTTGCAGAGAATCAACTCGCTCGAAAAGAACATCCTCACGATTGAAGACCCGATAGAGTACAACCTCAAGGATGTCAGCCAGATACAGGTGTCCACGAAGAAGGGGCTGACATTTGCCTCCGGGCTGCGGTCGCTTCTGCGCCAGGACCCGGATATCATGATGGTCGGCGAGGTGCGCGACGTCGAGACGGCTCGCATTGCCATACAGTCGGCCCTTACGGGCCACCTCGTGTTCTCGACACTGCATACCAACGACGCGCCCGGGGCGGTTACGCGTATGCTCGACATAGGCGTCGAGCCTTACCTGGTTTCGTCCTCGCTGATAGGTGTGATAGCGCAGAGGCTGGTACGGGTCATCTGCGAGCGCTGCAAAGAGGAATACAAGCCCACGGAGAACGAAATTAATGAGATAGGGCTCGACATGTCCCGGGTCAAGGATGGAATCCTCTGGAAGGGCAAAGGCTGCCATCACTGCATGGGCACCGGCTACTGGAACAGGACGGGCATATACGAGGTTCTTCCCATCACGGAGCACGTGCGCAACCTCGTCGTAGAACGCGCGGGAGCGAATATAATAAAACACGCGGCCGTAGACGAAGGCATGAAGACGCTCAGGATGGACGGTGCTCGGAAGGTGCTCGAAGGGCACACGACGGTGGAGGAAGTCTTGAGAGTAACTCAGCTCGACGTCTTCTAACGGGAGCTATCGAGAAGGTCCGAAATGGCTGTATATGAGTACAAGGCGCTTGATTCGACCGGCCGCGGCAAGACGGGCGTAATCGATGCCGACACCCCCCGCGAGGCGCGCGAGAAGCTGCGCAAGCAGGAAGTCTTCGTCACCGAGATGAAAAGTCTCGCCGAGAAGAAGCAGAAGGGGTGGGAGAAAGCGCTCAAGGTGCCTCATATAAGGCGCTCGTATTCTTACGAGATAGCCATTCTTACGCGGCAGTTCGCCACTCTTACGAGCAGTGGCGTGCCGCTCTCGGAAGCGCTCGGGGCGCTGATTGAGCAGATTGACCGCAGGACCCTGCAGGCGGTCTTCAGGGATGTGCGCGAGAAGGTCACACAGGGCGTGTCGCTGGCGGATGCACTTTCGCTCCATCCGACCTACTTCAGCAATCTCTACGTGAACATGGTGCGCGCGGGAGAGGCCAGTGGCAATCTGGACCATATACTCTCCCGGCTTGCCGACTACCTTCAAAAACAGCACCGGCTTCGCGGCAGGATTGCCGCCGCCCTCACCTACCCGATAATTATGGTGATTCTCGGCGTGGGCGTTACGCTCTTTCTCATGATGTACCTGGTGCCGAAAGTTACGACAATTCTCAGGAGGAAGGGGAACGTGCTGCCGCTGATTACGGAGTTGGTGAAGGGCGCCAGCGACCTGACCGTCGAGTACTGGTGGGCCCTGTTTCTCGGGGTGCTGGCTATATACATTCTTTATCGCTTGGCGGTAGCCACTACTTCCGGCAGGTACAGGCGCGACTCGATTCTCCTGTCCCTGCCGATACTTGGCAGCTTTTTCGCCAAGCAGGCTATCAGCCGGTTCTGCATGACCATGTCAATCCTGCTGCGCTCGGGCCTGCCGGCGCTGCAGGCTCTGTCTATAGTCAAGGAGGTGGTCGGCAACGCGGTGCTTGCCGAGGCCATACAGGATGTCCACGACAGGGTTCTCGAGGGCGCAGACATCTCGACGCCGCTTCGCAACAAGAAGAAAATTTTCCCACCGGTCGTGGGATACATGGTGTCGGTCGGCGAGAAGTCGGGCCAGCTCGAAGAAATGCTCGAGAAAGTGGCCGATGCCTACGATGACGAACTCGAGATACAGGCACAGAAGCTGACCTCGCTCGTCGAACCCGTCATCATCATCTTCCTTGCCGGCGTGGTAGGCGTAATCGTACTTTCGGTAATTCTGCCAATCGTCCAGATGAGCCAGATTTAACAGAAGATACAGGAGGAAATGCGATGGAAAGGAAGAAGAGCCGCCGGGTTCAGGGCTTCACGCTCGTCGAACTCATGGTGGTCATAGTCATTATCGGCATTCTGGCCGGTGTCGTCGTCGTCAACTACTCGGGCAGGACCGAGAAAGCCATTGAGGCCCGCACCAAGGTTGATTTCAAGGCAATCGAGGATGCCATAGAGCTTTTCAAAGGCGATACGGGCCAGTACCCGGAAAAGCTCGACGACCTTATGGAGAATCCCGGCTTCGACCGCTGGAGCGGCCCCTATCTCAAGAGGCTTCCGCTCGACTACTGGGAGCAGACTTACATCTACGAGCAGCTCGGCGAAGGCGTGTATCCATACGAACTGAAGACGTACGGGGCCGACGGCAACCCGGGCGGCGAAAACGAAAACAAGGACTACTCAAGCCTCGACTTCCTGAAAAGCCAGATGTAGCCCGAACCCGGTTGGTAAGGATGGTCCTGCTTGCGGCTTCCGGTTTGAAGTATGTAAAGGACGGGGGGCATGGCAATGAAGATACGCAGGGACGAAGAGTCGGGTTTCACGCTTGTAGAGCTTCTGGTGGTTATCGTAATAGTGGCCGTTCTGTCGAGTGCCGTGGCGCTTAACGTGACGAAGCAGGTCAAGCCTGCCTATGACGCACGTATTAAGGCGGATTTCAGGGCCATACAGGATGGCATCAGGATTTTCAAGCTTAACACGGGCCGCTACCCGGAGGTGTTGAAAGAGCTGATGACGGACACCGGGATTGAGAGATGGAATGGTCCGTATGTGGAAGTTCCGCCAATGGACCCATGGGGAGAGCCGTATATCTATGAGATTGTAAGCTGCGGCCCCCTGCCCTTTGAGCTGAGGACGCTCGGCGCCGATAAACTTCCCGGCGGAGAGGACGACAATAAAGATTACTCCAGCTTCGATATGTTCGAGGAGTATGCATCGAAATGACCCGGGAGCATCAACACAAGCCTTGCGGGGAGAGCGCAGGCGGCTTCACGCTGCTTGAGCTTATTATGGTAGTCGTGATACTCGGGGTCATTACCGCGATGCTCGCCCCGAATATCGACCGGATATCGCCCAAGTACTCGCTGCGGGCGGGTGCGCGCGAGATTGCCTCCACAGTCGAGTATTGCCGCTCGCAATCGGCGCTGACGGGCGAGACTTACTCCATAGTATACAACATGGACGAGCATCAGTACTGGGTACTGCTGCCGGTCAAGCTCGACGAGTACGGCCAGCCCACCGAGGAAGAGAGAGAACCCGTTCTCCCGGCCAGGATTCCACCAAGAGGCGTGAAGATATCGGAGGTTACGACCTCGGACAACGAAAGCCACAGCGGCGGGGAGGTCCAGGTTGACTTTTCGCCCTTCGGGAACACGGGCAGCCATATAGTGCTGCTGCAGTACGAGGATGATGAGAAGCAGAAAATCTGGGTGCGCGTCAACGCGCTACTCGGCTTCACGACGTTCCATTACAACGAGATATTTTTCGCGGAGTACGAGCAGGAAGAAGATGACGAGTCCTACGGACAGACGACCGAGACCCCGTGACGGGGAGTCGGGCCTTGTGTTGCTCGACATTGTTTTTGCGATACTCTTCCTGAGCATCGCGGCGATGTACCTCGTCGAGTCGCGCTCGAACGCCGTAAGGCGCTCCACGAACACGCACAACCTGCGAATCGCCAGGATGCTGGCGACTAAGAAGATGGAGGAGTTTCTCGCCAACGAGATTTCCGCCGAGCCGGATGCGAGCTTCGCATGCGACGGGAATTTCGAAGAGGACAAGTATCCGGCGTTCACCTTTCTAATCTACCCGGAAGATGTGCCCATTTCCACGGACGAAGACCTCGAAGACCCCGAGCACAGGGAATGGACGGTCAGGAGAGTCACAGTGACCGTCGGGTATAAGGGCGACCTCGGCATGGAAGAGGAATTCACCCTGACAACCATATGCCCCGAGATACTGGAGGAAGAAGAGAGTGGCGGTTGAGCGAGGGCGGGCCGGATTCACGCTTATCGAAGTCGTGCTGTGCATGGTGCTCGTGGCCATAATCTCGGCCACGACGTACTCCATACTCATCTTCACGCTCGAAGCCAAGGAGAGGGTCGAGAGGAACGCGCTGGTCAACAAGATTGGCCAGGGAATACTCAAGGTGATTGCCAGGGACTTCGAGGGGCTCTACACGCAGAACGTGGATAACCCGTTCGAGGGCATAGACGACGGGACGGAAGATTACGTAAACTTTACTTCGACCGCGAGTTCCTACCCGAACGAGGACGGCATAAGCTCGAACCTGATAGAGGTTGGGTACAGGCTCGAACAGAGCCAGAACGATGAAGAAGGCGACCTTTTCGTTCTTCTGCGGCGCGAGAGCTACGGGATAGAGCTTAATCCACTCAAGGGCGGACGGCTCTACGAACTCTACGACCAGGTCAAGCAGTTCAACCTCCAGTATTACGACGGCAAGGAGTGGGTAGACACATGGAAGTTCGAGGACATGAAGTCGGTGCCGCTGGCGGTCAAGGTAGACTTCCTCATCAGGGTGCGCACCGGCGAGTTTTCGGAAGAAGCCGTCAAGGAAGAGGAAAAGGAAGCCGGCAAGGAAGTCGAAGAGCAGGAAGGCTTTTTCTCGACGATTATCACCATACCCGTTGCAACCCCGCCGCCTGAAGAAACGTCGGAACAGCCCTAAGCGGGCGACTCGGGCATCTCGTCTTCGGGCAGGCACAGAATGCGATTGCAATTGCGGCAGAGCACCAGGTCGTCACCGCGCCAGATGAGGTTGATTTCATGAAACGTGACCTGCATGTAGCATCCCTGGCAGATGCGATTCTTGACTTCAACCACGGGATTGCGCTTCTCTTTCGCCAGGACGCGCTCGTATTTGCTTAGGATGTCGCGCGGGACGTGCGAGGCTATTTCCCGCCTCTTCGCGCCAACTGCCGCCGCTTCGTCATCAATCTTGGAGATGTCTTCCTGGATTTGAGCAATCTCCCGGCCCGACTCTTCTTCGCGCTGCTTCACATCCTGGCGCGAGGCCTGGACCTTGTCCTTGTCGCTGTCGAGTTCCGCGAGATGCGAGAGTATGGAATCTTCGAGATGCGATATTTTTTCCCGAAGCTCCTTGCGCTTCTTCTTGAATATCCGCAGTTCTTCGTTGGTCTTGGCTGTGTTGAGCTGAGCGCCTACTTTCTTCAGTTCTGCTTCGGTTTCCTTGAGAAGGATTTCATCCCTGTGTTCCTGGTGGGATTCGTCCTTGATTCTCTGAAGTCTTGCATCAATATCGTCTTTGAGGTTCTGCAGTTCTGCTTCGAGGGTGCGGATTTTCGACTGGAGAGCTTTCTTCTTGTCTGAGAGTGTAGCGAGCTGTTCGTCAGTTTCGCTGAGCCGCTTAAGATGGTTCATTACCTCGGCTGTCTCGCTCCGGCTCATGGTCCTCCCTACGAATCAGGTTGTTTCTTCATGCCTTTCAAGCCTTTGCCGCGGGGGCTGTATCGAGAAAGCCTTCCAGAAGCCTGCTTCTGACAGGGTGCTGCAGCTTTCGCACGGCCTTTGCCTCGATCTGCCTGACGCGCTCTCTTGTCACCTTGAAGATTTTTCCAACTTCTTCAAGCGTGTAAGTATACCCATCGCCGAGGCCATAGCGCAACTTAATTATCTCTCTTTCTCTGAAAGTAAGCGTATTCAGCACACTGTCGAGCTTGTCCTTGAGCATTTCATGGGTGGCCGCGGTGACGGGCGATTCCGCCGTCTGGTCCTCGATAAAGTCGCCGAACACCCCGTCATCGCCCTCGCCTATGGGCTTGTCGAGGCTCGTGGGATGCTTCGATATTTTAAGGACGCGCAGGGTTTCGTCTATGGATATTCCGAGTTCCTGCGCAAGCTCTTCCATGGTGGGCTCTCGCCCGATGCGCTGCACGAGCTGCTTCGAGGCATTGCGCAGCTTGGACATCGTTTCTATCATGTGCACCGGTATCCGGATGGTGCGGGCCTGGTCGGCAATCGAGCGCGTAATGGCCTGGCGTATCCACCACGTGGCGTAAGTCGAGAACTTGTATCCCCGCCTGTACTCGTACTTTTCCACCGCCTTCATGAGTCCCGTGTTGCCTTCCTGGATGAGGTCGAGGAACGACAGCCCCCTGTTGCGGTACTTTTTCGCTATCGAAACCACGAGGCGAAGGTTTCCCGATGCGAGCATTCGCTTGGCCTTCTCGTAGTCCTCGTACCTGTGGCCCACCTCGCCTATCCTCTCGCAGAGAGAGACAGGCTCTTCCATGGCGTGCCATGTGACCTGCTTGAGTTCCGTGCGGGTCTCCCGGAGTCTTTCTTTGACAGCCTTGCTGCGGGAGCCTTTCAGCTTCGATTCCTGGTTAAGGAGGTCCTTGACGCGATTGGCGGCGGCCTCGATAGTGTCTGCCATCTCGCGGACGACCTTGGTCTGGAAATTCAGCTCTTCGAGCAGCGAGACGCACTTGCGCCGCGAGCCCCGGACGCCCTTCATAAGCCTGTCACGCTCCTTCGCCGAGGTCTTTTTCATTTTGGAGCGCATGAACTGGTCCCTTGCCCGCCCGAGTATTCTCGTGATTGTTTCGAGGTTCGCCGGTAGCCTGCTGGATATTTCAATCTTGCCGAGGTCTTCGTACGTGTTCGTGGTAAGGGTTCTGTCGAATGCGAGATCGCCGCCGCGCACTTCGTCGAGAATGCTTATGGACTCGCCTATGGCGATGCCAGATTCGAGCACGACGCGGCGGAAACGCTTGCGCGTAAGCTCGATTTTCTTGGCGAGCGTCAGCTCTTCCTCTCGCGTGAGCAGCGGAATCTCGCCCATCTGAATCAGATACATCCTGACCGGGTCGCTTATGCGCTCGCCCGGCGGTTCGGGCCGGGTGGGCGCGGATTCGGCGCTTTCGGTTTCGTCCGCCGCCGATTCCTCCCGGTCGCGAACATCTTTCTCCTCCACGAGGTTGACGCCGTACTCATCAAGCATCATCAGCAGGTTGTCAATCTTCTCGGGTGAGACATCCTCGTCGGGCAGTACCTTGTTAATGTCGTCGTAAGTCAGGTAGCCTTCCTTCTTGCCCTGCTCGATAAGCAGCTTAATCTGTCTGTCCAGCTTGTCCGAAGGCAGTTCCATGCGTCGGCTATCTCCTATACCTTGTTTTTCTGTCTGCTCTTTTTCTTTAATTCGAAGTATTCCGCCAGACTCGCAGCAGGCGATTCGGCGCTCTTTTTCCTTATTTCGCTTGCGAGAAGCTCCTCCTCCTTCTTCGCCAGCCAGGCTGCAAAGAGAGCTTCGTGGTCCCGTTCCTGCTCGCCGTACTCTCCACCGTACCGGGCTATTTCAAGCATCTTGGCTTTCAACAGGTCAGCCTCTTCGCAATCGAAGATGCAGTTTGTCGAGATTGTGCCGGTGTCCCTGTATGAGTTGTAGAGCAGGGAGGCAATGCGCCTGAAATCCTCGTCTGCATAACTCTCCGGCGGGAACGCTTCCATTACCCGATGCACCATATCGGACCTGTTGAGCATTATGTCGATGAGGTCCATGTCGCGAAGCTCGCTGCACGGGCCGTCGGCTGTCTCCTGCATGGGGCGTGCGGCAGGATGGAGCCTCGTGCGCAGTTCGGCTTCGCCAACGCCTATAAGGCTCGCGACTTTCCTTATTTCGAGCCCTCTCAGGACGGGATTTCCAATGCACCTGAGAACGGTGAGAAACTGGTCCGCCGCTGCGGCGCGGCCCCTTGTCGTAGTCAGGTCGCACCTTTCGGAAACGCTGGCATATTTGAAATCCAGGAAATCAGTCGCCCCGGCAATGAGGCGCTCGAACTGCTCTTTATCCGCGGTTTTCAGGTAGTCGAAAAGGTCCTGCCCGCCCGGAAGCTGCGAGACGAGTACTTCTATGTCCTGTGTCAGCAGTATCTCGAGGCTGCGTTCTGCGGCTTTCCTGCCGGCGCTGTCGGAGTCGAAGATAACGCAGACCTTACCGGCGTATCTCTTGAGAATGCGCGCGTGGTCCTCCGTGAAGGCGGTGCCGAGTGTGGCTGTGACCTGCTGGGCGCTTTTCTCGTGGGCCTTGATTACGTCCGTGTAGCCTTCGGTGACGATTGCGCATTTTTCCGCCATTATCGACGCCTTGGCGAAGTTCAGGCCGTAAAGCGTGGCGGATTTCCTGAATACGGGGCTTTCGGGAGAGTTGATATACTTGGGCAGCGAGTCGTCGAGCACCCGCCCTCCGAACGCGATAACCCGGGAACGGGTGTCGAAAATCGGGAACATGAGCCTCTGGCGGAAGAAATCTATCAGGGTCCCTCTGCTCGAGGTGATAAGGAGACCCGCCTGCGCGAGGGAATCCTTATCCATGTTCTTCGAGGAAGCGAATTCCTTCAGGGATTCCCACCCCGGAGGCGCATAGCCGAGCCTGAAATGCGTCGCGCTCTCGCGGCTGATGCCGCGCTGCTCGAGATATTCTCGCGCAGGCGCGCCTTCGTTGCGCTCCTTGAGCACATGCTCGAAGAACCTGCAGGCAAATTCGTTGGCCTTCAGAATTGCCGTGGTTTTGCCGGAAGGCTCGCCCATCTCTATCTCGATACCGGCTCTTCTGGCAATCGCGCGTATCGCCTCGGGGAAGGTGAGGTTGTCCATTTTCTGGATGAAAGAAAAGACGTCGCCTGCCGCACCACAGCCGAAACACCTGTAGTTCTGTCGCTCGGTATGCACGTAGAAAGACGGGTCTTTGTCGGCGTGGAAGGGGCAAAGCGCCCTGTATCTCTTGCCTGCTCTCTTTAGTGGCAGGTACTCGGAAATCACCTCCACTATATCTACAGCGTTCTTGATTTCGGAGAGCTTTTCAGGAGAAATGAGCATTCCGGGCTTGGAACACCTCCCCAGCGCTTTACAGTTGTCCGTGCCTTCGCCTTCCCGCCATGTGACGGCAGACTTGTAACAATACACCACGATTCCCGATTCGTCAACCAAGTCTTGCGATTTTTTCTAAACTTCTCATTTTCATACCTTTAGACGACGGAAAGGAGGTGTTATCGGGAAGTTTTCGGGGAAAATGAGGGCGATTTCAAGATTTCCGGCACAAGTTTCTTGTGTAATGCTTCGATTTGCTCGAAAGCAAGCCTGCCCGGCCTGACTCGCGGGTCCATCCCTATCGATTGAATCGCACGTATGATTGCCTCGCGCTGGTGGCTTCTTCTCTCCCTGTCGGTTCCCGTTGGTGTTCGGGACAAACCTTCGAGGAACGAGTTGACCGCGGTCTTTTTCGGACGGGCGAAAAGGGTGTGGACGAATAAGGCAAATCCGGCCGGGTCGCTGACCTTCGGCGCCGGCCTGAATCTGACAAGCCTTGAATTGACCTTAGGCCTTGGCCAGAAAACGCTTGGGCCGATCCTCTGTAGAAGCTCCGTATCGAAAGATGCCGCGGTAATCACGGAACCGGCGCAGTAGTCCGGGTCTCCGTGGCTGGCGGTAAGCCTTCGGGCGACTTCCTCCTGCACCAGGAAAACCATCCGGCGTAGCTTCAGGTCCGAGCCGGCTATTGCGCTGACTATTGCTGTTGCGGCGCTGTAAGGCAGGTTTCCCACTGCGAGGCTGCAGCCGCCCAACTCCCCAATGCGCCTGAGAACTGCGGTATTGATACTTCCCTTCTGAAGAATATCCGCGGTCATTATTTCGACGTTTTCGCACTTTCCAAGGAAACGCTTTGAGACGGATGAGAGTGTGCCGTCCACTTCAACACCGAGCACCCTGCCGGCAGTCTGCGCGAGGTGCATGGTCAGGAAGCCGGAGCCGGGGCCTATTTCAAGCACAATATCGTCCGGAAGCGCTGCGACTTCTCCTGAAATCGAACGCAGGATATTGTGGTCGAAGAGGAAATTCTGCCCGCGGGCTTTCGAGGGCACGAATCCGCTGTTCCTGAGCGCAACCTTCAAGTCGCGAAGGGTGGGATAATCATCCTTACTTGTCAATCAGGACTCCGTATTCACCGCGGATTGCGTTCTTTTCTGCGCCTTGTCCGACGAGGAAAGTGTCTTTGCCATCAGCATCGAAAAGAATGCCAAAGCTCGTTGCGTTTCTTTGACTGCTGGCTACCCCGAATCCCTGGGCGCTTCCCTGGGCGTTGTAGAAGTCGCTTCCCGCAAGGTCCACGAGCATTCCGATTGATACGTTGTCGCCCGCTCCCTGTGCAAGGCGCCGCGATGTGTATGAATCGTCGCCCGCTCCGTCGAAGAGGTATCCCACGGACCAGTCGAGCCCGAGCCCCTGGGAGCCATTCCTTATCGTGCTGTAGCGGTCTTCGCCCTTCCAGTCGATAAGCGATGCGGCGGACAGGTGGACACCGGCGCCCTGCGAGTATTGCCCGGCGAGATACACATCGTCGCCTTCCACGTCGCAGAGAACTCCGAGTGAGCACCAGCGGCTTGCGCCTTGCGACAGGGAATCGCCTGCATAGAAGTCGCGACCCTCGAGGTCCAAGAGCACGCCAATGCCGCCGTCAACTCCGGGTGCGCCCGCGCCTGGTTTCATTCCCAGACCGCAGCCCTGCGAAAAGCCGCCCGGCGGGTCCTTTGCCCCGCCCCGCTGCCGTTTCGCTGCGGAAGCGCGATATGTGTCGCCGCCAGCGCAGTCAATCAGCGCGCCGAATCCCCGCGGCAGGCCGATTCCCTGCGACATACGGCTCGCAATATATGAATCGGAGCCGGTTTTATTGTCCTTGTCTGGTTTTGCAGACGTGGGCTCGGTATCAAGCAGGATGCCGATTCCGAATATTGCCCCACCCTGGCAGAATGACTCGGCACGATAGACATCCTCGCCGCCGAAGTCTGCAAGCAGGGCTACCCCGGCAGAGGCCCAGCCCTCGCACATTTTACCGCCGCTGTAGATGTCGTTTCCAGCGAAGTCAAGAAGCAGCGCGACTCCACATGCAGCGCTGCACGGACCCGAAGTCCTGCACAGGTAGGCATCGTTGCCGGCGAAGTCAATCAGCACGCTTAACGGGCGGGTCGATGTGGCGACCGCGGCGCCGTCCAGATACACATCGTCGCCGCCGAGGTCAATCAGGATTGCGGCCGGCTCGCTATATACGTTGCGGCCTTTTCCTCCAACAATCACCTTTCCGAACGCGGTTTCCTGGTAAAAAAGCACATCCCCATCGACGCCGGAATGGGATTCGATGGGAGCATACTCACCCAGCTTCGCCGCCATGCAGCCGAGATTATACGGCGAGAGCTTGTCAACAATCCGCAGCGCAGCGCTGGCAAGCTTCTCGTAATTGACCTGTGCGGCGAGGGCTAACAACTCTCCGGCCTCTTTCTTCCTGCCGGGCGGAAACTCGCCGCCTCGAATGGATGGCAGCAGGTCCTCCAGGAGTCCGGACAGGCGATTGCGTCCTTTTTTCTCTATCTTTTTAAATGCCTCATCGAGGTCGCTTGCGGCGAGAGCGAAGCTGTCGAGCATGGTTGAAGGCACGAAGCCATTATCCCGGAACCGCTCCCAGTCCGGCGTCCCGGCGTCGAGAAGCCCGGCGCACTCGCGCAGGAGGCATGGAAGGTTCTGGTTCGACCTGTTGATGTAGAGGCGCAGCCTGTCGGAAACCTGCTGCGATACGAGAACGGTGTTGAGGGGATATCGCAGGCAGTATGTGACCTCCTTGACCCTGAACGGGTTCGGCAGGTCTTTTCCGCCTGAGCGGGTTTTGTTTGAAATGAGATTGCCCGCTCCTGCAATCTGGCTCGCCGTTTTCAGGAAAAAGTCGAAGATTGCATTGTCTCTCAACAGCTTCTCGAGCAGGGAGAATTCCTGCGCTTCGTCGAATGACATCTCGGCGTGCCCCGGTATTTCGAGGGAACGGCTCTCGCGGCGTCCGACTGTCATACCGGCCTCTTTCTCAGCGCCGCCGCTTAATATGGAGAGCTTCACGGTCTGGCCGACGCGCAGCTTTCCCGCCATTGCCTCGAAATCGAGTATGGACTTTTCTGGCTCGGCGTGTTCGGGTACCGCTCCATCCAGAGCGGTGACGATATCACCTTTCTTGAGACCCGACCGGGCTGCGGGGGAATCGGGCATGACCTCCACGATAAGAGCGCACGGTGTGCCCTCCTTTCCGCCGTGTTTGGTTATGGGGTCTTCGAGCTTGCCGAGTCTGAAGCCCGTGTACGGGATGTCGGCGGGCGCGAGTATGCGCGAGATGTCTTTTATATTGAGGTTGCACATGAAGAACTCGGACATTTTCTTGAATTCGTCCGAAGGTTTGGGGACGAGCGGCTTGCATTTCCACGGCAAACTGACCGGCTTGACTTCGGCGGGCGTGTCCTTCGCCGGGGCCGGCGGCTGTATGGGTGCCGGGCTTTCCTTCTCTTGTGCCAGCATGACCGCAGGCAGAGCCGCTGCCGCAATTGCAACCAGGAGTGCGACTCTCTTCATAAGGGCCTCCGTGAAGGGCGGCGGTCAGGGGCGCATGTCGTCAAGCTCGTCGAGAATCAGGAAACTCCACGTACCGCTGCCAAGAAGCGCAAGAATGAAAAGCGAGACGCTCAGGAATCCGTCCAGCGAGAAGCCGAGAAGCACCCAGGCAAGGAAAGTGTCAAAGACGGTATAACCCGCAACAAGATAAGCGTTGTAGTCGTTACGCTGGGCTGCCATGACGGCCCACGCCAGCTTGTACGTTGCCAGCGGTCCGAGAAGAGTGACGAGGAACCATATCAGGGCTCTCACCCATGCCGAACGGGACCACATCCAAAGCCTGAGATACGTCAGGGAGAACAGTGACTTCCCGAGTGTTCCCTCCACGCGGCCCTTGCGCACGCCGTCAGATTTCGTATCCTGCAGCTCATAGGCAATTTTCAGAAGAGTCTGTTCGGACGTGTCCTCGAATAACTCGACATTCATAAACAGGATAGCTTCGGCCTTTGAGCGTTCGGCAAGCTTTTTCGCTACTTTCGCTTCCCCGGGGCTTACGAAACTCCTTACCGCGGAGAAGAACCAGTCCTTTACAGACTGCCCCGCATCCTCCGCGAACTCGGGGTCGAGAAGCTCGACCGTGCCAGACTGCACCAGTTTCTGCTTGATGACGTACATAACGCGGGTCTTCGGGTCGCCCGCCAGCAGCAGGCGCTGGGGTTTCTCTTTCGTGCCGGAAACCTCCTCAACGAGCTTTTCGGTGGCTATGCCGAGGACGTATTCCTTGTAATGGTTGAACTCCTCCGGGGGGCTTTCGGATGAGAAATACTTGTATGCGAGAAAGACTGCGAAAATAACCAGTACTACGATGAGCACTCTGCCGATGAACTTGACAATCGCGACGCCGAACACTACTGGCCGCCCTCCTCCCAGACGTAGATATCCTGGGCCATCTCGTCAACCGGGATGGAATAGATATGGCGCGAGGCCCTGCCTATATCCCATGCGAAGACCCTGTGGCCGGAATAGGAAGACCCGAAGACGAAGTCCCCTGCCCCGTCCACCCATCTCAGCAGGTCAGGACTCATGTACTGCCTTACTGTGCCGGTCATGGGATTGAACGCGGTGACCGAATAGTCGCGCGCGCCAATTAGTATGAACCTGCCCTGTTCGGTGAGCATCTTTCCCACGGAGTATATTGTGCCCTGCCTGCGCAGGAGCACTCTTGCAGGCCGCTGGGGATAGCTGAGCGCCCAGTGCAGGACTTCGCCCTCCTGGTTGCCTGCGAATATCGAATCTCCCGCGACGTGCAGCGCCGTTACGGGTGAGCCGCTGTTTTCGTAGACCGTGTCCGTTTCCGTGGCTCCGGGCTCGAAAGCATACACGCTGGAACCGCTCGCGAAATAGACGTTTCCCATGTGGACGCACACGCCTCTGGTGTATTTGTTCGTGCGCGTGATATTCGTGAATACGGGCTGGCCGTGCTCTTCCTTGCCGTTCCACTGTAAAAGGCCCATCTCCGAATGAGAGGCGTAAACCGAGTCGCCGGCCATGGCGACCGAGTTGAAACCGCCTCGGGGCCGCCCTTTGGTCTTGACGAAGAATTCCCGGGACTCTTCCGTATCGAGCCATACAAGATAGACGCCCCGCTGGGCGCCCGCTGCAATGACATGCCTGTCGCCGTTCTGGAGGACCCGCACGGAGCGCGCAAAACCCATAGTGTCGGGCAGCAGGTAGACTTTTTCAGGGCCGGCCGGCTCCCTGGAATAGGGCGAGTAAGTGACGATGCTCTTGCCGGAGGCCACCAGAAGCAGTTTCGTGCGAGACGCATCCATGTGTGCTTTGCCCAGCTCGACTTCGAGCGCTACGTTCGGGTCCACCCCCACTTCCTTGAGGGCTTCAATGCGTGCGAGCCTTTCCTGGAGTTCGAGCTGGTCCAGCTTCGCTCTCGACCTGAGCACTTCCTCGCGTTCCTTTATCCTGGAGCGTTCGTTCTGGAGCGTTGTGTATTCGGGGCACTTGAATTCCATCCGCGCAACCGAGGAGAGAGTCAGGCCTCCCAGGTAGAGCTGCTTTTTCAGCCCGGTTTCGAGCGAATCCTTCAAGTCGCCGACAACCGGTTTGAGGCACACTTCTTCGGCCTCGCGCTCCGAGATGAAAGTCTTGAGCGTCTCCTCGACGGCTTCGGTCATCAGGTTGCGGATATCCTGGATGCGGACCTCGTCCCTGCCCTTGAGGAGATTCTCGGATATCTGTTCGAGGTCGAAGTCGGTTTCCCCGGCCATGAGCGTAAGCAGCAGTTTGCAATTTCCGACGTAACTTTCGCTCGTGATAAGGCCGTTGACGTCGAACTCCATGTTGAATGTCCGCGTCTTGATAAGGACCGCCTCACTGACCCCCGAAATCTCCTCGCCGGACTTCCTGACGGGTTTGCCGCCGGGCTTTGCCGAAAGAAATGCCTTCGTCAGGGGGGGCACTTTGATGTACTTGCGCAGAAGCCCGGGAAAGGATTCCTGCGTCAGCCTGCACGCAATCAGTTCCCTGTCGGCCTGCCATGTCTTGCTGCTGAACGTGGTCATATGAAAAACCTGTACTTGGCCCGGTCTATCAAGGCACACTCGCCGTTGCGGCGCAGCTCTATGAGCGCCGAGCGGGTCCGGTGCTCCCATTTCCTGTCGGTCGTGGAGCCTTTCATAAACTCAAAATCATCGGGACGCAGAAGGTCTGCCTTCTGCCTGTGCACGAGCACGAGTTCCTTGAGCCTGTCGAGAGAAACGACTTCAATGCCGTGCCTGACCACGACGGCTCTCACGCTTTCGGCATAGCTCTCGTAGGGCATTGAACTCCCCTGGCGCACGAGCCCGCGGCAATTATATGCCCCTGACAGGCACGTGTCAAGCCACTGAAGGTTTTGCGCATCACATGCTCCGGAGGCACTTTATGCTTGCACTGCTGGCCAGACCATACTTATTATAGTTTGGGATAAGTGCCGCATTTTATCCTCCTGAGGTTTGGCAGCATTGGCAGAAGATTCCCAGAATGAATCCCGGGACAAATACACCCGGCTCTCCGTGCAGGAAGAGGCAGACCTGGTGGAGGCATGCATATCGGGTGATTCCAAAGCCTGGCAGCAGCTTATTGATGCTTACGGGCCGCGCGTATACGGCGCAATCAAATACTTCATGCGTTCATACAGGGAGAGCCTGCCCGAGGAAGATGCGCTCAACGTTTACCAGGAGATATTTCTCGACCTCTGTAATGATAACTTCCGCAAGCTGAAGACGTTCAGGGCGGGCGGAAAACTGGCTACCTGGCTGTTCACGGTTGCGCGCAGGCAGTGTCTCGACTACGTGCGTTCAATGACCCGCAAGAAAAGGACGCCTTTGACCTACGCTGAACCGGATATTCTCAATCTGGGACAGCCGCTCGGCCGACAGGAAGACCCTATAGCCGCCTCGGAGACCAGGGAGGCTGTACTCAAGGCAATGGACCGCATGAGCTACAAAAGCAAGCTGCTGCTTGTGCTGTTTTACTTCGAGGGGCTCTCATACGAAGAGATATCCAAGGTCATGGGGGTATCAGAAACCTCCGTTTCCGGGATGATAAAAAAGGCGCGCGAGTCCATAAGGGAAATGCTCAAGTGATAAACGGGAAAAGACTGTTAAAAGTCGAAAAACACGAGGGAAAAAAACTCTTCGGCACCCTAAAACAGCGTCATAATAGCTGGAAGAAGGTAAATGGTGGAAGAACATCCATACTGCTACAGGCCTGAAGACCTGGCGGACTTGGTCGAAGGGAATGTGAGTCCGCAGGAAAGGGCTGCGTTCGAGAAGCACTTGGCCGAATGTCCGGCGTGTCGGCGCGAGTGGGTTGAAGTGTCTCTCGCGCGGTCTGTTCAGCCGGAATATCCACCGAAACACGTCCAGCAGGCTTTGAAGGAAGCAATCCGTCCGGTCCGCGTGCGACCGGGCAGAGTCGCCATTCAAGAGCGCAGCTACACCGGTGCGCGAATCGCTTCACTCGTAGCAGCGAGTATTCTGGTGGCCGTGGTTATCGCTCTCCTTGCCGGCAGGGGGCCGGTCGAACAGATTCCCGACGTTCCGCCCGGGGAATCTGACGTTGCCACGCCCGCGAAAGATACCCGGGAGCCGGAACCGAAAGACATTGTTGTAGACAAACCCGAACAGCGGGAAGAGAAGCGCGAGGTCAAGGGCATAGCCGTACCAGAACCGGAAGAAGTGGAAGTCGTCGAGGCGCCGGAACCGATAAAGGAAGAGAAGCTTGCACGGTCAGAGGACACGGAGCAAGCTGTAGAGCGAGAAGCCAAGAAGCTGCCCGAGCCCGAGCCGGAACCGGAAAAATTGGCGAAGGAACCCGAAGCGGCACCTTCACCGCTTGAAGCAGAGAAAAAAGAGCGTCTGCCGAAGACACCCGCAGTACCCGAGGAGAAGCTTGCGCTCAAGCTTACCGACGACGATGCCGACATTTTCAGGAAACATTACAGGCAGGCTCTTCTGAGCGTCCATCAGGAGGAGATAGAGCTTATAGAGAAGGCAAGGCGCGACGCAAAGACGGTCCCGCCGGTTATGGGTGCGCCAATACAGCCGGGCAAGCCGGTCGTCCCGCCCAAGAGCCAGCCGGAACAGCCTAAGGCTGAGCCGAAACAGAACCCCCAGCCGAATCCAAACGCACCGCCCACTCTACCGAGAATCGACAAGCTCCGCAAGGAAGGCAAAGTACCGGAGGAAGGCTCTCAGAAAAAACCTGACGACGGAACTAATCCGGACGCGCCGCCACCACTGCCGAGAATCGAGGAACTTCGCAAGAAAGGGAAGCTTCCTCCCGAGACTCCGAAAGAGCAGCCAGGCTCGGAGGAACCTGCGCAGGAACAGCCGAAGCAGGACCCCAAACAGGATCCCAAGCCCGAACCTGTGAAGCCACTTTCTCCCCATGTTCCCACTGCGCCTGCGGGACCGGCGAAGGGCGGTCCAGTGCGTCTCGCCTCTATAACGAAAGAGCAGCTTGCCGAGCTGGCGAAAAAAGCCGGATTCGACCCGGTTGAAATACCCAAGCTCAAGGATTCGGTCATACTTGCCCGCGCGGACCTCGTCGAGGACTCGACGAAAAAGAAAGTCGCCCACCTGTTCTACTACTTCGGAAGCGGCGGCTTCTCCATTTTCGAGCGCGAGACACCGAGAACCGACAAGAAAAACTCATACCAGCCCTATTACAACGGCAAGGGTAAGATACGTACACTGATGTGGGCTGCAGGCAACAGGGAATTCGTCCTCGTCGCCCAGAAGCTCAGCAGAAAGCAGATGTTCGCAATCGAAGCTTCCGTGCGCGACCTGTTGGATTAGGCCCTTTCCGGCGTTTCCCATCCATTCCGAAATTTGACTTCGACCCTTCCCTGTGTTATATTTTCCTGTAACAGTCTTATTTGCACGTGGCATCGCGACGCTGCAACGGGAGGATTGAATTGAGACGCTGTACACCTCCAGTGATTATAATAGTATTTACGGCGATTCTTGCGGGCACTGCTGGACTGCTGCCTGCCAAACCCGAAAATGCACAGCCGATTCAATGGAAGGATGCGACTGCAAAGGATTTCGACACCAGCGAGGAGCTCAAGAAGCGCTCCATCCAGGATGACTGGGCGAAGCCGAGCGTGAGCAAGCTCAAGCCTCTTATCTTTTACTTCTACTGGCCGACCGAAGACAAGAGCAGCGATGACAAAGATGTGAAGTCGAGGGCGGAAAAGACAGAGAAAATGGACAAAGTGCTCGACTCGAACACCGTAAGGAAGGCGGCAGAGCCTTTCGAGTGCATAAAGGTTGACATGCGGGTGTTGTCACAGTGGGGCTCGAAGGGCGAAGTAGTCGCGGCGAAGTACAGGGTCAAGGAGGCGCCGGCGCTGGCTTTTTTCGACAGGACGGGATTTCCACAGGATGTATTCTCCGGAGGAACGAGCGAGGCGGTGCTTGCCGAGAAGCTCAAGACAATCGCCGCCATCGGAGCCAGCTCGGGAGGAGATTGGAAAACCGCCGATGCCATGGACTTCGAGGATGAGAAGTCACTGAAAAAGAGGTCTGTTTTTGAGGACTGGAACGCCACAAGGCAGCTCGGACAGGCCAAGCCGATAATTCTTTTCTTCTTCTGGCCGGTCTCGGACGGTAAGGACAAGGATGCAAGCAAGGAAGCGAAGTCCCAGGCCGAGAAGACCGAGGAGGCGGAAAGATTGCTGGCAGACGGCGATGTTGCCAAGCAGCTTACGCGGTTTTACTGCTTCAAGGTGAACGTAAAGGAACTCAAGAGTTTCGGCGAACCGGGAGAGGCCTATTTGTCCAAATACAAAGTCAAGAAAGCCCCGGTTCTCTTGCTCTATGACTTCAAAGGAAAGAAGATTCAGAGCATCTCCGGCACGACAAAGGCTTCCAAACTGGCAAGGATTCTCAAGTCCGTTGCGGACAAATCGGACAGGGGAAAATAGATTTCTCCTGCAAGCAGGCTTCTTTTTATAAAGAGAGACTATGGGTATGTGGTATGCAAAGACAGGTTTGTTGGGACTGTTGATTATTGCGTGCGTGCTGTTTGCGGGCTGTGCGCTTTTCGATGGGAAAGACAGCCATGGGCCGGGATACGACCCGCCTGAAACAGGCGATAAGGCGCCCGAGTTCTGGTTGAAGAATCAGGACCAGGCAAGGGTTTCCCTTTCCGACTTTTCCGGCAGGAAGAACGTGATTCTGGTGTTCTTTCCCCTTGCCTTCACTCCGGTCTGAACGGGCGAGCTTGGAGAATACAGGGAGAGTTACTCCCTGCTTCAACAGCTCGATACGGAAGTTTTTGGAGTAAGCGTCGATTCCTGGGCAACTCTCAAGAAGTTCCAGGAGGAACTCGAACTGCCTTTCGACCTTCTGAGCGACTGGGACAGGGAGACCTCGAAAAAGTACGGAACGTTCAACGACAAGGAGCTTGTCTCGAACCGGAAGAGCTTCCTGATTGACAAGAAAGGCATCGTGCGGTTCACGCAGGAATCGGAACTGACTGAGCCGCGGAAACACTCAGACATGATTGACCGGGTCCGCAAGCTCGGAAAAGTCTCCGGAGGGGAGCCGACTGCCGAGAAGACTGTCGGGCCGGTCGATGCAGTTTTTTACGAGTTTTACAGTGAGACATGCCCTCACTGCATTAAGATGAAGCCTGTTGTAGAGGAATTCCGCAAGAAGCACGAGGGCAGGTTCAAGAAATTCCTGCTTGTTCCGTTCGATACTGCGAGCAACATATCCATGTTTCACGAGTTCAGGGTAACCGGCACGCCGACCTTTGTGATTACCGATACCGGGGGCAAGGAAGTAGACCGAGTGTCGGGCGAACTCAACCTCGATGCCCTCGAAAAGTTCATGGAAAGCTCGTTCAGGCGGCTTGTTAAGTAAATCCTGCCCTGCCGCTGTGAAACAGAGCCGTTGCATGAGCAGTTCTCTCCTGTTACAATAATTCCTCAATTCAGAGGGAGAGGAAGCTCACTGTATCAATGATAGAGGAGCGCGGTGAAGCGCAGGTTCGAATCTCTTAAGAGGGTGCTCGGCTATCTCGGCGCCATTCACTTCTTTCTCGGATTCGTCTTCATCGTTCCGGTGTTTTGCGTAATCCTGTTTCCCTCTGTGCCAATGAAAACTGCCCAGGTATTTTCTTTCGTCATACCAGCGGTTTTCACCCTGGCGCTCGGTTTAGCGCTACGGCGCGCGTTTGGAACGTTGCCGCCGGCCTCCGCGAAGGAGGCCGTTCTTGTATGCGTGCTCGGCTGGCTGGGCGTGTCTGCGGTCGGCGCAATCCCGTTTGTTCTCCAGGGCACAGCATTCAGCCACGATATAAGCTATCTTGACGCCTATTTCGAGACAATGAGCGGTTTCACTACCACGGGAATCACGATGTTCAGCGGCCTGGATGAAATGGCGCCTTCGCTGCTGCTGTGGCGCTCGTTCATTCAGTGGCTGGGAGGGCTCGGCATTCTCGCCTTCTTCCTCGTGTTCATGTTCTCCGGCAGCAGCTCGCACAGAATCTTCAGCGCGGAGAGCCACAAGGTTCTCGCGAGGAGACCCGTCCCCGGGCTGTTCGGTACGCTCAAGATTCTCTGGGTAATCTACTGCATTTTCACGGCGGGCTGCGTTCTCATGCTGCTTGTGGGCGGCATGTCGTTCTTTGATGCGGTGTGCCACTCTTTCACCGCCCTGTCAACCGGCGGCTATTCGACGCACGACGCGAGTGTGGGATTTTTCAATTCGGCTTTCATCGATTACACGCTCGTCGTCTTCATGCTTGTTGGCGGTATCAACTTCCTAGTTCACTTCAGGCTGCTGCGCGGTGATTTCCGCGCCCTGTACGACTCTTTTGAGATCAAGCTCCTGTGGGTTATCCTCGCGACCGCGACGGCGATAGTATTGTTCGAGCATTGCCGGGCCAATCCGAACGACTCGATTGCCTCGGGTTTCAGGCACTCGCTCTTCCAGGTTGTCTCAATTCTCACGACGACCGGATTCGGAACGAAGGACATTGCCGGTTCCTATTTCGGGTCCGCCGCAAGGCTCGTTTTTCTCGCCCTCATGGTTGTTGGTGGCTGCGTCGGCTCGACCGGCGGCGGAGTCAAGATGATGCGCGCTGGTGTATTGCTGAAGATGCTCAAGCGCCAAATCATGCGTATAATCTATCCCGCAAGGGTTAGGATACCGCTAACGCTTGACGGGGCGGCTATTGAACAGGAAGAGTTACAAAGGATTAGCGCCCTGTTCTTTGCATGGATACTTCTTCTGCTCGTGGGCGGCCTGATTACGGCCCTCTTTTCGAGCCTTGGGCCCATCGAGAGTGCTTCCGGCATGTTTAGCGCGCTCGGGAACATTGGCCCGTGCTACATTTCGGCATCTGACATGGCTGCACTGCACCCGGCCATTAAAATTACGTATATCCTCGGTATGCTTGCCGGAAGGCTTGAAATACTGCCGATTCTTCTGCTATTCTCAAGGAAGGCGTGGTCTTAGGAGACACCTGATGTACATTGTAATCGCGGGAGTCGGAACCGTCGGCGAAGGCCTGGCCGCAAAGCTCGTGCAGAGCAGGCACGACGTCGTCATTATCGATGTAAGAAAGGAAGTCTGCGACGAGCTTGCCGCGCACCACGGCGTTATCGCCGTGCACGGCAGCGCGACTGATATACGAGTTCTCGAAGACGCGGACCTCAGAAAGGCGGATGTTGCGGTAGCTCTGATGAGGTCTGATGCGGACAATCTTGCCTATACTCTGCTCGCAAAAGATTTCGAAGTGCCCAGGATTATCGTCAGAATGCGGGACTCACGTTACAGAACCGCCTTTGAGAAGGCGGGCGCCACCAACATTGTGAGCCCTGCGGACATCTTCGTCGAGAATCTGATACTCGATATCGAGCAGCCGGATTTCGTGAGAGTAGCCACCCTCGGCGGAGGCAAGGCTTCCGTAGTCATAGTCAAAATACCGAAAGATTCGCGGGCGGACGGCAAGACTATCGCCGAAATAACTCGCGAAGAGGAGTTTCCCAGGGACTGCGTTGTAGCGGGAATATACAGGTCGGAAACAAACAAATTGATAATCCCGCGCGGCGAGAGCAAGCTCGAAGTGGGCGACAGCATGTTTCTCGTGGCTGATGCAAGGGATATCCGTAAAGCCGCCAATTACCTCGGCACTAAAGTACCCGGAAGGAGACTTAACTGAAAGGCGGCACCACATATCGCATGTCTGTACCTGGATACGTGACCTATTCCACCGGAAGTCGTTCAGGGATGTGCCGTCAAGGGCTGCAGAACAGGTGAGGTTGGTGCAGTCACATCCGACCTCTTGTGACGGAACTGTTGAAGGCTGTTTGCGAGCGGACAGAATTTAGTTGCAAAGGGCTTCACAGGTGGTATACTTTACATTCGGGAGGCTCGCGGGAGCCTCTGTACTTGAAGATGGGGAACGAAATCTGTAGGATATTGCAGGACAAGAGCTTGCGAGGACAGGCACCCGGGGAGCAATATGGGTAAGTTCGCTGCTGATAAGATTAGAAATGTTTGCCTCTGCGGACACGGCAGTTCGGGGAAAACCACGCTTGCAGAAGCTATGCTTTTCAAGACCGGCGTGACAACGCGCCTCGGGAGCGTATCGGAAGGCACGTCTGCGCTCGATTATGCCGATGACGAGAAAGCGCGCAAGTATTCGATAAACCTGTCGCTCGCTCACGTGGAATGGAACGGGGTGCTGATTCAAGTCGTTGACACACCAGGCTACCCGGATTTCATAGGGGAGACCATAAGCGGGCTATCTGCGGTCGAAACCGCAGCGGTTCTTATTGACACATCTTCGGGAATCAAGGTCAATACGCGCAAGGCCTGGGACATGGCCAGGGAAAAAGGTCTCGGCAGGCTGATTGTTATCAGCAAGATTGACCTCAAGCCCGACGCGTTTGCACCGCTCGTGAGCCAAGTGCAGGGGACATTCGGCGGTGAGTGCGTGCCACTGGTTGTGCCTTCAGGCGATGTCGTGGTTAACCTGCTCGGCGGCATTGATATCCCGGACGAGTTCGCCGACATGAAACAGGCGCTTGTTGACAAGGTAATAGAGTCCGATGACGCGCTCATGGAGAAGTACCTTGAAGGAGCACAATTTTCCGACGAGGAACTCTCGGGCGTTCTTGCAGGCGCCGTGGCATCGGGCAGCGTGGTTCCCATAGTTGCCATAGGAGCCGAAAAGGACATTGGCGTAAAAGAATTCATGGACATCATTGCCAGTGCAACGCCTAGTGCAGTCGAATCGCTCGGCAGAAAAGCGTTAAAGGGCGAAGAGGAGATAGAGTTGCCTGCTGGTGTGGGCGAGCCCTTCCTGGCGCAGGTGTTCAAGCTTGTATCGGACCCGTATGTCGGCAAGCAGGCCTATTTCAGGATTTATTCAGGCAGGCTGAAGTCCGGAGAAAACTTCAGGAATAGCCGCTCCGAAAAGAACGAAAAGGCCGGCAATATCCACAAGACTATTGGCAAAGACCAAACGACGATCGAAGACCTGTCGGCAGGAGAAATAGGCGCTCTGGCCAAGGTCGAGGACATTCGCGTCTCCGACACGATGACGTCATCCGGTTCCGGCCTGGTCATGCCGAATATCAAGTTCCCCGTACCGATGGTTTCGCTTGCCGTCAGCGCAAAGAGCAAGGGCGATGCACAGAAGATTGGCACTTCGCTGAACCGCCTGGCGAGCGAGGACAAGACCTTCGTAGTGGAATTCAAGCAGGAGACGGGCGAGCTTCTCGTTACTGGCAACTCTAACCTCCACCTGGACGTAATGCTGGGGAGACTCAAGGACAGGTTCGGCATTGAAGTTGATACGAAGATACCACGGATACCTTACCGTGAGACAGTTACAGCCAAAGCGGAGTCGCAATACAGACATAAGAAACAGACCGGCGGCCGCGGCCAGTTCGGCGAGGTGTTTTTCCGGGTAGAACCGGTAGAGCGCGGCGGAGGACTCGAGTTCGTTGATTCCATAGTCGGCGGCGCCATACCCCAGAGGTTCATTCCCGCTGTGGAGAAAGGCGTCAAGGAGGCCATGCAGAAAGGCTGCGTGGCCGGATTCCCGGTGCAGGACGTGAAAGTCGAATTGTACTACGGCTCTTTCCATACGGTGGACTCCGACGAGCATTCATTCAGGATAGCCGGCAAGAACGCTTTTCTCGAGGGGATGGACAGCGCCAAGCCGGTTCTCCTCGAACCCATAGCTGACATAGAGATAACTACGCCGTCCCAGTTCATGGGCGACATCACGGGAGACCTGAACTCCCGGCGCGGGCGAATACAAGGAATGGACAGCGTGGCAGACATGCAGATAATCAGGGCCAAGGTGCCCCTGGCGGAGATAGCGAGCTATTCCACGGAGCTGCGGTCAATGACGGGCGGAGAGGCTTCTTACACGCTGACTTTCTCGCATTACGATGTAGTGCCCGGCAACGTGGCCTCGCAGATTGTCGAGAAACTCAAGGCGGCGAAAGAGGAGAAATCCTAAGGCACCGTTACAGGACTGGAGATTGCCCAAAATGGTGACTCTTGAAGAACTGCTTCAGCAGCTTGTGGAGCGCGGCGGCTCCGACTTGCATATCAGCGCAGGCGCGCCTCCGAAAATCCGCATAGACGGCAAACTGATAAGCGTTGACACGGAGATTCTTGATGCGGAGCAATCTCAGAAGCTTGTCTATAGTGTTCTCGACAATGACCAGATAGCGTCGTTCGAGAAGAACCTCGAGCTGGACATGTCCTTCGGCATCTCCGGCCTAGGGCGATTCAGGACCAATGTCTTCATGCAGCGCGGCGCCGTGGCTTCCGCGATGAGACGTATTCCATGGGAAATATGGAAAATGGAAGACCTCGGCCTGCCTACCGAGTTGCTGCAGGATATCTGCAACAAGCCGAAAGGCCTTGTGCTTGTCACCGGGGCGACCGGCAGCGGTAAGTCCACGACGCTGGCATCCATGATTGACTACATAAACGCCAGCCGCAACGAGCACATTGTCACCATCGAGGACCCGATAGAGTTCGTGCACCGTAACAAGGGCTGCCTCGTCAACCAGCGCGAGGTGGGCACGGACACGCGAAGCTTCCTGAACTCCCTGCGCGCCGTTCTGCGTCAGGACCCCGACATTGTGCTTATCGGCGAGATGCGAGACAAGGAAACGATAGAGGTGGCGCTGACTCTTTCCGAAACGGGCCACCTTACGTTTGCGACGCTGCACACCTCGGACTCCGTGCAGACTGTCAACCGTATCATTGACGTTTTTCCGAGCCACCAGCAGTCGCAGATACGAACCCAGTTGTCATTCACGCTCACAGCTATAATGTGCCAGCAGCTGCTGCCCTCTGCGACGGGAAAGGGGCGCGTGCTGGCGTGCGAGATAATGCTTGCGACGCCCGCGGTGCGCAGCCTTATTCGCGACGACAAGGTCCACCAGATATTCTCGGTCATACAGACCAGCGGGCGGCTTGGGATGAGAACGTTCAATCAGGGACTCTTCGAACTCTACAGGGACCGCAAGATTACTTACGACGAAGCCATGTCAAGGACGACCGACGTAGACGACCTCAAGCGCATGCTGCAAAGGAAGTAACAAGAAATACAGGAGTGTATGGAGGTTTCGAAATAGGCCATGGCCAGATTTGACAAGAAACTGAGGACTATTCTGGTAAAGCGCGGACTGCTGACCGAAGATGAGGCCAGCAGCGCACAATCATCCGCCGAGGAGTCCAACAAGCAATTCGCCACTGTGGTTCTCGAAAAAGGCATCGTCGAGGAAAAGTCCCTCATAGCCGCGGTGGCCAAGGAAATGAACGCGCCGCCCATCGACGTAAGCAAGATATTCGTTGAAGACGATGTCCTCGAGGTGCTCCCGCAGGACCTGGCGACTTATTACGGCGTGCTTCCGGTTTCCAAGCTGGACAACATGCTTACGATAGCAGTGTCCAATCCGTTCGACATATTGAAGCTCGACGATATCAAAATCGTAACCGGCTGCAACGTCAGGCCTGTCGTTTCGACGGAGCGCGCCATCCAGGAAGCCATAAGGCGAATATACAACAAGGAAGGCCAGGCAATCTCCGAGCTGATGGACAACATAGGCAGCGGTGCCGATTCGCTTGCAATCGAAGAGGTCGAAAGCGCGGAGGATGCATACGACCTGAGCGACCCCAACGTGATAGAGGGCACCGATTCTCCTGTGGTCAAACTCGTCAACATGATGATTTACCAAGCTATCAGGGAAAAATCCTCGGATATTCACATTGAGCCCTTCGAGAAGAGAATCCGGGTGAGGTATCGAACGGACGGCAGGCTTCGAGAGGTGCTCAATCCCCCCAGGCGAATGCTTAACGCCATCGTGTCGCGTATCAAGATTATGTCGGAACTCGACATCGCTGAGCGCCGTATCCCGCAGGACGGCAAGTTCCAGTTGAAAATCAACGGCAGGCAGGTTGACTTCCGTGTATCGATTCTGCCTACAATGCACGGAGAAAAGACCGTGCTGCGTATCCTTGACACCAGCAACCTTGCCTACAGCCTCGATGCTCTCGGTTTCGAGGAGCGTTGCCTGAAAGAACTCCGCGAGGCTGCGGAGGCTGCATACGGCATGCTTCTCATTACAGGTCCGACAGGTTCGGGAAAATCCACGACGCTGTACTCCGTAATCAGGGAGATTATAACCGACACGGAGAATATCTCTACAGTGGAAGACCCGGTTGAGTACCAGATGGAAGGCGTCAACCAGGTGCAGGTTTCTACCAAGCGCGGCCTGACGTTCGCCGCGGCCCTGAGGTCCCTGCTGCGCCAGGACCCTGACAAGATACTCGTGGGCGAGATTCGTGACCTCGAAACCATTGAAATCGCCGTCAAGGCGGCGCTTACCGGCCACCTTGTGCTTTCAACCCTGCACACCAACGACTCGGCGCAGGCAATCCTGCGTATGGTTGACATGGGTGTTGACCCCTTCATGGTCGCATCCGCCGTTCTTCTCTTCTCCGCCCAACGTCTTGCACGCAGGCTGTGCCCTGACTGCAAGCTGCCCATGTCGCCTCCGCCCAACCCCGAGAAACTCAAGGAAATCGGCTTCACCGATGCAGAAATCCAGCAGGTTCATTCGAATGAGGTCGCCATATACAGGGCCGTCGGCTGCAAGCGCTGTGGCGACAGCGGATATCGCGGAAGGTTTGCTCTGCTGGAGACGATGCCTGTCAATGATGAAGTGCGCAGGATGATTGTCGATGGCGCAAGCGTGATAGAAATAAAGAGATATGCCATAGGAAACGGCATGGTAACCGTGCGCCGGGCCGGAATAATGAATGTGCTGCGCGGCCATACTTCGATGGAGGAAGTGCTGCACACCAGCCTGGCTGATTTCCACGAAGGCAGAACGGCAGAAGAATAAACGAGGAAAGGGGTGTCAGATGCCTGATTTCAGATATACGGTCAGAGACGCCTCGGGCAAAAAGGTCACAGGCACCATCACGGCCGACAACGAGATGGAAGCCAAGCAGGAGCTGCGCCGTCAGGACTACATTATCATCGGGATTGACGAGAAGCGCAAAGGCGTGGCCGCCAGCCTGGGGAGAAAGGAAGTCTCGGGGGGGAGCCGAAAAGGTACACCCAAGGTTAGAATCAAGAGCAAGGACCTTAGCGTCTTTACCAGGCAGCTTTCCACTATGGTGGCCGCAGGTATACCGATGCTCGAGTCTCTCGAAGTGCTGGCCGAGCAGGCGGACGACGCGGGCTTCCGGCACGTGCTGGGCCAGATAGTGGATGATGTCCGCAGCGGTACAGACCTTTCGGCTGCTATGGCGAAACACCCTAACACGTTCAAGCGCCTGTTCGTTAATATGATAAAGGCAGGAGAAGCATCAGGACAAATTGACGATATCCTCAACCGTCTCGCCGACTACCAGGAAGCGACCGACAAGCTGAAAGGCGAAATAAAGTCCGCGATGACTTACCCCGTCGTCTCCATCGTGATGATTGTGGGTATCACTCTTTTCCTGCTCATATTTGTTATTCCCCAGTTTGAGATGATATTCCAGACTCTGCAGGTGGACCTCCCTCTGCCTACGGAGATTCTTCTTCAGGTAAGTCACTTCATACGCAGCAAAGCATTTATCTGGGTGCCTGCAATTCTCCTGATAATTGTCGGAGCGGTGGCGTACAGCAAGACGGGCGGCGGCAGCTACTTCAAGGACTGGCTTATGCTGCGCATACCCGTCCTTGGCCCGCTGTTCCAGAAAGTTGCGATATCCCGCTTCGCCCGGACGTTCTCCACGCTGCTTCAATCGGGTGTGCCAATCCTGGCGACGCTTGAGATTGTGGCGACTACTTCGGGAAACAAGGTCATTGAGAACGCGGTTGTTCAGGCGAGTCAGAACATCCGAGAGGGCGAGCCGCTTGCAACACCGCTTGCCAAGAGCGGCGTATTCCCGCCCATGGTGACTCGAATGGTGGCCATCGGTGAGCGTTCCGGCGCGCTGGAAACCCTTCTCGAAAAAATCTCGGAGTTCTACGACCAGGAAGTCAAGAGCACAGTCGAACAATTGACATCTCTGATTGAGCCCTTGATGATAGGAATCATGGGCTTTTTCGTGGGTGGCATTGTCATGGCCGTGTTCCTGCCTATCTTCCAGGTCGCCGGACAGATGGGCAAGTAATGTTTGGGAGGAGAAAAGGCGCCGACGCCCAGAAGCTGGGCTGGCTCCTGTTAGTCCGACTCCTGCTGGCTCTCTTCTCAATCGCTCTGATTGCAGTAATCTCCGGGGAGTCTCTGACCAAGTCGAGCTACTACCCCGCTTATTATCTCCTCGTGTTCGTGTGCGTCGTTGACCTCGGGTATCTCCTGATTTACAGGTTGCGGGGAGGGAGCGAGGTTTTCACCGCCCTGCAAATCGGCATTGACGTATTTTTTGTAACCGTGCTCATCTTCCTGAGCGGGGCCTCTCGCAGCCCGTTCAGCTTCCTGTACTACGCAGTCGTCCTCGCAGCGGCCAGCCTGATAAGCAGGCGCAGCGCCCTCTTCTTCGCCTCTCTGGCCACCGTGCTGCTCGCCGGCGTTACCACGAGCTATTATCTCGCCAATCAATACGAACTTTTCTTGCCGTTTGTGTCTCGCGACTGGGTGGAACGGGCCGGGATGGATTTCGGGTCTATGCTCGGGTATCTGGTTGCGCAGGGAGCGGCACTGCACCTTGTAGCTTTTCTATCAGGGCAACTGGCGGTTAGAGCCGCCGATGTTCGCGCCCTGTACGGGCCGATTCTCGACAACATGATACAAGGCGTGCTTGTGGTTGACCCTGACGACCGTATCCTGTATACAAACCGCGAGGCCGCAAGGCTGCTCGGGATTACTCATTCCGCATATCTGGTGCAAAGGAAGGTCGAGGAGGTACTGCCGGACGACAACGAGGCCCGGCTAAAGTGGAATCTTGGTTTCGGCGGGGAAAAAGGCGAGGTCGGTTCCGAGGCATCCGATGCAGATTCACCCTTGAAGAACGTTGATATCAAGACATCTGCTTTAAGGAGTTCCCGGGGCAGGAAATTGGGAACAATCGTGCTCCTGACCGACCTTACGCTCAGGCGCAGGCTCGAAGAGTCGCAGAAACGAGTCGAGCACCTTCAGGAAATCGAGGAGATGTCCGCCGGCCTTGCACACGAGATAAGAAATCCGCTTGCGTCGATACGTGGCTGCACCCAGGAACTCGGGAAACAGGAACTTTCCGAACCGACCAACAAGAAACTCGCCGAAATCGTATGCAGGGAATCGGACAGGCTCGATAAAATTGTCAACGACTTCCTGAATCTCGCAAGGATGAAGCCTCCGGTATTCAGCAGGACTGAGCTGGATTCACTCGTGGATGAGGTCGTTATTCTGCTGCGCTCGCGAGAGGACGCGGCGGAGGTACAGATTCTCCAGGATGTCGAAGAAAAGATGCACATATACTGCGACCCCGAGCAGGTAAGGCAGCTTCTGCTTAATTTCGGAATCAACTCCATCGAAGCCCTTGACAGGCACGGCTATATCAAATTCACCGCATACAGGGATTCGCGCAAAGACGACACCTTCAAAAACAGGGGGCTAATCGACCCGGGTGTAGAAGGTTACGTGATCGAAGTTGTGGACAACGGTTGCGGGATTTCACCGGAAGATATCCCCAAAGTCTTTACACCTTTTTTCACTACGAAGCAGAGAGGAACGGGCATGGGTCTTGCCATTGCCAACAGGATTGTGACTGAGCACGGTGGCCTGATGGAGGTTGACAGCGAAAAAGGCAAGGGCACTTCGCTGCGGCTCTGGCTTCCGCTCTATCCCAGAACGGCTCTGAGGAGAACGACACGACCATGAACCGGGAAATGAGAAAGGTGCTTGTAGTGGACGACGAGCCGAGCATGCTCGAGATGATGGAAATAGTGCTCCGAAAGGAGGATTGCGACGTAACCACGACGCCCGATCCCCTGAGTGCGCTCGAAATGGTGGAAAAGCGGGATTTCGACGCCGTGGTGCAGGATCTCAAGATGCCGAAGATGAACGGCCTGAAGCTTCTCGAAAAAATAAAGACTCTCAGGCCGGGGCTCCCTGTCATCATTATCACGGCTTTCTCTACATGGGATAACGCCGTCGAGGCCATGCGCCTCGGGGCGTTCGACTATATCAAGAAGCCTTTTGACACGGACAATATCCGCGCCGTGGTGCTCAGGGCCGTCGAACAGAAGCGAAGCCTCGAAGAAACGGCGTCCGTCTCTCTCATGGATGTGGGCGAGATTGTCGGCTCCTCCGCTCCGATGCAGAGAGTTCTCGCCACAGTCCGCCGGGTGGCGGCCACCGACAGCACGGTGGTTATCCAGGGCGAGAGCGGAACGGGAAAGGAGCTTATCGCGCGGGCGTTGCATTACAACTCCATGAGGTCGAAGGAGCCTTTCATAACGGTAAACTGTGGCGCGTTCACCGAAACGCTGCTTGAGAGCGAGCTATTCGGGCATGTCCGCGGCGCTTTCACGGGCGCGATATCCGACAGGAAGGGCCTTTTCGACATTGCCGACAAGGGCACCCTGTTTCTTGACGAAGTTTCCGAGATGTCGCCCGCCACTCAGGTCAAGGTTCTGCGCGTGCTTGAGGACCGACAGTTTATGCCGGTCGGTGGCACGGCCTCCCGCCGGGTCGATGTCCGGTTCATCACCGCGACGAACCGCGACCTCCAGGAAGAAGTCGTCAGCGGGCGATTCAGGGAGGATCTTTTCTACAGGCTCAACGTGATTCCAATCGTAATACCTCCGCTGCGCCAGAGGAAAGAAGATATCCCGCTCCTTGCGGGCCATTTCCTCGCGATATACTCGAAAAGCATGAACAAGCAAGTGACTGCAATCAACGACAAAGCCAGAACTAAGCTTATAGCGCACAACTGGCCCGGTAACGTGAGAGAACTCGAAAACGTCATACAGCGCTCGGTCGCTTTCTGCGAAAGCGACACAATCGAAGACTTCGATGTGCTTGCAGCAAGGCAGCCTGACAGGGCTGACGATGAAATCGACCTTCCAGATGCGGGCATCGACCTCGAGGACAGGCTCAGCAGTATCGAGCGCAGGTATATAATGGGTGCACTCGAAAAGACAAGCGGCAACATAACACAGGCTGCCGAACTGCTCGGTATTTCCTTCAGGTCTCTACGATATAAGATGAAGAAGCTTGGAATTGATGCCTGAGACGGGTTACTTGCCCAGATCGCGGATGCGCCTGCGAATTTCTTCTATCTCCTGACTCGACCTCTCCACCCGGCGCTTGTACATCTTGACGGTTTCCCAGTCCCTTTCGAGCTGGAGAGCCTGCTGCTTGAGGTCTTCCGTCTCGTTGCGAAGGTCACGCTCATCATCGAGGACCTCTTCGACCCGGTGTCTGGCGGCTGTTACTTCAGATTCGAGCCTCGCAAGCTCGACGCGCAAATCCCCGTTAGTATTACGAATGCTTGCTATGGAGTCCTCAAGAGTTGCCATGTTGAAGAAGGATATCGCCGTGAACACCACAAGCACAGCCGCGCCCGCAAACAGGACTACTTTCGCTATGAACCCGACAAACGGAATCCTGAATACCGGCCTGGCCTTCAACGCGAGTCCTCCCGGCTTGGAAACTGCCAGAGCAGCTTCCTTACCTCTGCAAGCTCGCTCTCGAGCTTACCACACTCTTCCTTAATCCTGTCCACGTTGCCAATGCGTTCGCGCGTTTCCTCAATCCGTGTCTTCAGGTCCGCGATTTGCGATTTTCTCTCGGCGAGGACTTCGGCGGCGTGCTTCTCGAACTTGCGCGCGCCCGCCAGCGCTCCGGCGCACCCTGTCCTGCGCGCCTTGAGGTCCTGGCTGGTCGCAATGAGGTCGTGCTCGTATCTCTCAAGATAATAAGTCATGCTCGAAAAGTGAAACCACGCAAGCAGGCAAATGACGACAAGAAAACAGGCGATTCTAAGCAAGAATGTCCACCTTTCGCACCTATGATTGGCAGGCTATCGTCACGTCGCAGCAGCCTGAGATTGCCATGCGCCGCCTCAGGTTGACCAGCCTGTCGGTCAGTTCCCTGAGTTCCTGGCGCTTCTCCCGTATCTGGGAAAGAAGCGTCTCGGCATCATAGTTCTCCCGGTCCATTTCATTGTGCAGGTGCTCGAGCAGCTTCGCAGTCTCTTCGAGGTTGCGGTCAATCTCGATTCTCAGCCTGGCTTCCTGCTTCCAGAATGCCTCGGCACTCGTGTCCACCGGGTAGGTCGCCTGGTTCGGACCCGAGCCCTGCGTGGCCGCAATCACCACGCCTATGACTATGGTGACCGCGAACACCCACGGCGCGTACTGCGCGACTTTCCCCAACCCTCTCTTGATACCTTTGTCTATCTCTTCGACCATTCGCTCAACTCCTTGTAGCAAATAGAGTTTGACACACAGTCTTCACCTGTAGTATCGGCCTGCCCGCCTCCTGCCTTGAGATGTTTTTGCCATCCCTTCTAATGGGGTCTTTTGTAAACAAACCTTGTTGCTGTCAAAAGAGTTACAACGTTTTTTTACAAAAATATCCGTCGCAAAACAGCTCTCCAGTGTGGATGCGCTGGCGGATGGCTGCGTAAGCTGTTATAAATAAAAGAGTTACGATTAAATCTATCGAGCAAAAGCGTTTTCCTCTATTTGCAAGGAAAATACAGATGCCATGAAACCAACTGAAGGGTCGGGAAGTCTAAGTATGAAAGCCAGTTTATGTCAGGAGGTGTCTATGAGGTCGCTTGTTATGTTTATCGTGTTAATGATTGCGATGTGTACGCTTGTCTGCGAGGTTGCAGCCGAAAAGCCGGAGAAAGTCGAGGAGAAGGTAGCATCCGTCGCCGAGTCCAACAACGGATTCGCCTTCGACATGTATGCCAGGCTCGCAGCCGAAGTCGCCCAGAAGGACGGGAACCTCTTCTTCTCGCCGTCGAGCATTGTGACGGCGCTCGCCATGACTTACGGCGGCGCCCGGGGCGAGACTGCGGCCGAGATGAAGAAGGTGCTGCATTTCCAACTCGACGACAAGGAGCTTCACCCGGCCATGGGCAAGCTCGCCAAGGCGCTCACGTACAAGGAAAAGGGCCTGAAGCTCTCCATAGCTAATGCGCTGTGGGGACAGGAGGACTACAAGTTCCTCGACAGCTTCCTCGACCTGAACAAGAAGAGCTACGAAGCCGGCCTGAAAAACGTCGATTTCAAGAAAGCCACCGAGGAAACGCGCAAGCTTATCAACAAATGGGTCGAGCAGAAGACTAATGACAAGATTAAGGACCTTATCAAGCCCGGCGTTCTCGATGCCGCCACCAAGCTGGTCCTGACCAATGCAATCCATTTCAAGGGCACCTGGAAGGTCAAATTCGACAAGAAAGACACGAAAAAAGAGAAATTTCACGTAACTGACGAGAAATCCGTGCAAATCGACACGATGAAGATGAAGAAGCCCAATCTCAAGTACCTGCGCGGGGATGGCTTCAAGGCGCTGGAGCTGCCCTACGAGGGCGGGAAAATGTCAATGGTCCTCTTCCTGCCCGACAAGGTTGACGGCCTCGCGCAGTTCGAGAAGTCGTTCACGCTCGAAAACGTCAAGAAGTGGCTGCCTAGGATGTGGGAGCAGAAAATACAGGAAGTGGCCATCCCCAAGTTCACAATGACGCGCGAGTTCAGCCTTAATAAGGTTCTGGCCGAGATGGGCATGCCGACAGCGTTTGTCTACCCGAAGGCTGATTTCTCCGGAATGGACGGGTCGAGGGAGCTTTACATATCGGGCGTAATTCACAAGGCGTTCGTGGATGTTTACGAGGAAGGCACCGAGGCTGCGGCCGCGACTGCCGTTGTCATGAGGGCGGGAAGCGCAAGGCCACCGGAGCCGAAGATATTCAAGGCCGACCACCCGTTCGCGTTCGTGATTCGCGATGTGAAAACCGGCACCATTCTCTTCATGGGTCGCGTCACCGACCCGACGAAAAAATAGGAACCTTTACAGTACAACAAGGGACGCTTTCGTTGTTAAACAGGGGAAGCGTCTTTTTTCATCTTAAAGAGGTGAAACATTCCGCAATTCTCGTGTAATATTGATGGGGAGACAAATTGACTACAGACCTCAGACACGCGGAAACCGACCGGGCGGAGAAATTGAAGAACGAAGCGGCAGAAGACTACATGCTCGTCCAGCAGGCCCTCAAGGGCAAGGAAGCCTTCGCAAAGCTCGTCGCCAAGTACCAGAACAGAATCTACCACATAGCCTACCAGATTCTCCGCCACGCAGCCGATTCACAGGACATAACGCAGGAAGCCTTCATAAAGGCCTACGAATCGCTCCGGCGATACGACCCCGGCCACAGCTTCCTCACGTGGCTCGCCCGCATAGCGGTCAACCTGAGCCTGAACGCGCTCAGGAAGCGCAAAAAGACCCCCCTGCCCCTCAACGCGGTCGCCGACCCCGCCGCACCCGAGCCGCAGGAGAGCCAAATTCCGCAGGTGCCTAAGAAGAAAATACTCGAAAAGCTCGACCTCCTGCGCCCGAAACACCGCGTGGCATTCATCCTCTTTCATATAGAGAAATGCGGCTACAACCAGATTGCCTCGATAATGAACGTGTCCGTAACCTCGGTGAAGAACTACCTCTTCAGGGCGAGAAGGAAGATGCGGGCACTGCTGACCCCGGAAGTAAAACTCGGTTCCACAGGGAGTGATTGAAATGGACTGCAAAGAATGTAAAGCGCTTATCGACAAGCTCGGCTCCGAAGAGCTCACAAAGCTCGAAGAAGCGGCCCTGAACGGCCATATCAGGGACTGCGAGTCGTGCAGGCGCAATTACGCGGCCGCTAAGAGCATCTGCGAGGGCGACCTGAGCCTCACCCCGCCGGAGATGCTGGAAGGGTTCACGCAGCAGGTGATGCAGAAGATAACTGAGAGGTCGGTAACTGTCCGCCCCAAATCTATAAGGATTGCCCGCTGGGCAACTCTTGCCGCCTCGCTCGTTCTTCTGGCTGTCTCAGTTTTCCTCGTGGTCGAATGGTGGGGCGAGATAGAGGGTGAGTACGCACTCAAAAGCGACAATATCGAGAATGTGGTGCTTGAAGATGCGCAAGGACGTCTCCGTGGAACGAAAGAGTTGTCAGACCTCGAAAAGATAACTGACCTTGCCCGAAGTTCTAGTTCAGCCGGTTCGGGTGACAAGACATGTGCGTGCCCGCTGCCCGCGGACAGCGGGTTGACCGAGAATGAGTTGTATAAACGACATCTTGGTGAGTATGTCAAGATGCTTCAGGAGATGGACCCGGAAGAACGCAGCAAAGCCGTTGAGGCACTGGGCAATATCGCAGAGTTAACTCCCGACCAACTGAAAGCGCTGCGACACATGGCCGATGGCATCTACGTCTATCCTCGCGGGAAAAAACCGGGCCCTCTTGCGCAGGCGCCGTCGAGGCCGGAAGCAGCATTAGCCACGGATGAAGCCGGTTGGGCACTCGATAGTAGCAAGCAGCACGAAGAGAGAACTCGCACTGAACAGGAAGCCGTGAGGGCTCGCGAGAAGGCCAACCAGCTTGCACAAGAAGGCAGGCATCAGGAAGCGGCTGAACTCAGGGACTACGCTGAAGTAATTGAGAAAATCAGACAAGCTCAGGACCGACGAGATGACATCGGTGAGGAACTGGGAGAGATAATTCGTGAATCCTCGCCGGAGAAGGTTGGAGAAGACATGCGGACAGGCCAGGACCTGTTCGGCCCGAAGGACGGTACAAATTCCGGTGTCCAGAAGCGCATACCGACGCCCGCGAATGAGAACGCGGCCGGCCGTATTGTTCAAGCTGACAGGGAGTTCCAGGAAGCTCTCGCCAAGATTGATGAAAAGGATAAAGAGGCATTTGCACACTCCGGGCCTATCGCTCAGGAGCAGAAAGAGATATCTCCCGAGCAGTACCGCAAGGCCCGCGAGAAGATGGAACCTCTCACGGAAATGGCCAAGGAAGCGCTGCGGCAGGGTGACTACAGCCATGCCGAGGGAATGCTCAAGAGCCTTCTTGAGATAGACCCGAAGAATAGTGAACTCAAGAAGCTTCTCGACTATACGGTTACGGGCCGCCACAGCGTGCCGTCAACTCTGCCGCGCTCTGATACCGTCAAACTCGCGAGCGGCGGGAAGGTCGAGGGCAAAGTTATCAGAGAAACCGAGGACTCTGTTACCATCAAGACGCCGCATGGTGAACTGACTGTCAAGAAGAGCGACATTGCGTCAATCGAGAAAGGTGCTCTTGGCGGCACTTACGATTTCGACCTCGGGCACTGGGAGTCGATGTCTCATGAAGAGAAGCGGGGCAAGTGGGACTCGATGTCGGATGCCCAGAAGAAGCAGTTGTACGAAGACCTGTGGATACTTGGGGAACGTAAAGGCGAAATCCACGATGTCGCGCGACAGCTTGTACAGCAGCGTACTGCGCGAATCAGCGAAACACGGAAGCAGCTTGAAGCTGAGTACAACAAGGCCAAGCAGTTGTTCGGGGCTGGCGAGTACGAAGAAGCCAAGAAGCTGTTCGAGAAGTGCCGTGAGACAATCAAGTGGTTTCCCTACTACCTCGACACAGGCAAGGACTATGAAAGCCTCAGTGAGAAGGCTGTCCGCGAGTGTGACCGCAAAAACCGCGAAAAGCGATTCAGGGAGAAGCAGCTCAAGGAGACAATAGCGGCGAAGTTCGCTGCCGATGTTGATAAGTCCTTCGAAGAGAGACTTCGCGAGGCACAGGAACACATCGATAGATTCGCCAATCTCGGCGATAAAGAGGAAGAGCAGAAGGCGAATGAACAATTGGCGGCGCTGCGGGCGGAGATTGCGGAAAAGAAGCGCAGAATCTGCGAACTCAGCAAGAAGAGCGATTATGACGCAACAATTGAGCTAAAAGATGGAAAGCAGGTAAAGGCGAACGTCTGGGGTGATTGGGAGGAAGGCGAGCTGTTTGTCGAGCTTCCTTCCGGTCAAGGCGACAGGATAAAGATCAAGGATATCAACAAGATTCGATTCCCGAATCTTGGGAAGCGTGATCTGGGACTGGTAACTGGCTGGGGAATTCCGGCGGAGAAGGTAGTTTTCGGCAAGAAGGCGCCCAAGAAGAAGACTTGGAAGCGGTCGGGGCCGGTGAATTTCGCGAGGGTGGATGTCGGCGGCGGGAATACGCTCGACCTGGTGAGGATGCAGGTGAACGTCTCGGTCGAAGGCCCGCGTGCGCGCATCGTAATCGACCACATCTTCTACAACCCGCATGACAGACAGCTCGAAGGGACGTTCGAGTACCCGCTGCCCGCGGGCGCCTCGCCGTGTTACTACGCCATGTTCATAGGCCAGCCGACAACCGACGTGCCGCTTTTCTACCTCGACTCGGAGGTTCCGGGCAACCTTGCGGAACTTACGCCGCAGGAGATGGTCAAGTACGCGCCCAAGAAGTTCTGGGGCACGCTGAAGGAAGCGCGCATAGTCAAACGCGAGAAAGCCCGCAAGGCATACGAGGAAACTGTCAGGCGCAAAATCGACCCCGCCCTTCTCGAATACATGGGCGCGAACATGTTCCGCGGGCGGGTCTTCCCCATCCCGGCGAAGGGCTACAATCGCGTCATAATCGCGTTCGAGCAGACGCTGGAGCGCGTCGAGGGGCGGCTGCGCTACCGCTTTGAGCTGCCTGACTGCGAGATGGAGACTATGGAGTTCGCGCTGACAGCGCTTGCGGCGCGGTGTCTCAAGCCCTCCTGCGACACGAAAGGCATCGAGGGCGGCAAGACCGGCGAAAGGCTCCTCTACGCCGGCGAGTGGACGAAGCAGGGGCCGGGCGGCGAGGTGGTCTTCTCCTTCGCCCCGCCGCGTGAGGATGTAGTCTCGATAAGCGGCCGCGACGGCAGCGGCACCTACTACTTCTACGCGCACCTGCGGCCCGAACTCGACGGTAAGGAGGAGTCAGCCTTCGCAAAGCACGCGGTCTTCGTGCTGGACACCTCGCTTTCCGAGGAGCCGGACAGGTTTAACGTAAACGTGAAGCTTTTGCAGCGAATCCTGGAGAGCGACAAGGACCTTGAGAAGTTCCAGGTGCTGCTATTCGACGTGGGTGCCGCATGGCTGCTGGAGCCTGCAGGCTTCTGGCTGGAAAACACCGAGAAAGGCCGCAAGGCAGCGCTCAAGGCGCTCGATAAGGTGCTTCTGGAGGGTGCGACCGACTTGAGCGCTGCGCTCGATAAGCTGGCCGCCCGCAAGGAGCTTTCCGGACAGCGCATTAACATATTCCTTCTTTCGGACGGCCAGGTCAACTGGGGCAGGACGCAGGCGCGGGAAGTCGTCGCGCGGTTCGAGTCGCGGGCGAAGTTCCTCTACCGGTTCTTCTGCTACCGGACGGGCCTGAGCGCCGAGAATCTGGAGCTTTTCAGCCTGCTCACGCGAAGCGGCGGGGCTGTTTTCAACTGCTTTGACGAAGACACGACGGCGAAGGCGGCGCTTGCGCACAGGCGAAAGTGCCTGCAGGTCGAAGCGGTAAAAGCGCCCGGCGCGACCGAGCTTCTTGTAGCAGGCAGAACGTGCGCGGTGTATCCCGGCGGCGAGCTGATAGTTGCCGGCAAGTGTACAAAGCCGGGCGACCTCAAGATTGAGCTTACAGGCGCGTACCAGGGCAAGGGCGTCAAGTACAGCTTCCCCGTTACCGTGGACGGCAAGGGCGAGCTTGCGCCGAGGGCGTGGGGCGAGATTGCCGTGGCGAGCCTCGTCGCGCTCAACGACCCGGAGCTTAACGAGCTAATCGCGGCGTACTGCCAGCACTTCTCGGTCGGCTCGAAGTGCGCGTCGTTCCTGATTCTGGAGACGGAGCGCGATTACAAGCGATTCGACATATCCGACGAGCTTGCAGAGATAGACATGAAGGATGTCGCGGCGTTCCTCGATTTGCAGTGGAAAGACGCCGGCAAAGAACTGACGCCGAAGGAGCGGTTCGCGCGATTCGTCGAGCAGATAGAAAAGCGAACAGAGCTGATTTCGGGCAAGGCGGGCGAGTTCGTCAAGCGGCTCATTTCAGCGCTCGAGAAGAAGGATTACGAGCTTCTCGAAACGCTCGTTCCCGGCAAGGTGGTGCGCGAAAGCGCCGCGAACGACGCATACCTCACACAGCGGAAGCTAAACCGCACCGGCGTCGGCGTTTACACGGCGGAAGCGAAGAGCCGCAGCGGGGAGAAGGATGAGGCGGGCGCTCTGCGGGCGCTATCCAGCGTCGTCGAGCTTTATCCCGGCAGGTGCGATGCGCTGAGGCTGGTCGGATACAGGCTGCTGGAGATGGGCGCGCCGGGGCCGGCGGCGAGCCTCTTCTGGCGCGTGCAGGAGTCGAGGCCGTTCGAGCCCCAGTCCTACCGCGACCTTGCGCGAAGCTACGAATTAGCGGGAAAGCCGGGTCTCGCGGCCGTCATGTACGAGATACTGCTCGCCGGCGACTGGCACGACCGGTTCGGCTCGGTCAAGAAGGTCGTGCAGGAGGAGTACTGCCTGCTAATGCGCGCAGCCGTAAAGAGCAAGGCGGCGAGCCAGCGCGTGGGCGACCTGCTTGCGGCGCGGCTTGCGGCGCTGGGCGCTGCCGAGGAGAAGGCCGACCTTCGCGTCACAATGTCCTGGAACACTGACAACACCGACATTGACCTCTGGGTTATCGAGCCCAGCGGGGAGAAGTGTTTCTACTCCCACAAGACCACGAAGAGCGGCGGCGTGCTGCTTGACGACCTGACCCAGGGTTACGGCCCGGAGCGATACCATATCAACAAGGCGCAGAAAGGGCTCTACACTATCAAGGTGCACTACTACGCGACGAACCCGAACCTGCTCGGCGGCGAGACGCACGTGACGATTACCGTGACGAAGTTCGCCGGCACCGACAGGCAGGAGGTCAGGCGCTACAACGTCACGCTCAGCCGCCATAACCAGGAGGAACCTGTCTGCCGCGTCGAGTTCTAAGGGGCTGCGACGCATGGCTTTCACCGCCGCGCTGCAGGATAGTAGTTGATGCAGCGCGGCATTCCTGTATTATCACTTCTGCGGGCCGGCCCACGATAGGAGGAAGCAGTGAGAGCGCAGCAGTGGCACAGGTTGTTTCGCATTCTTTTCATCGCCGGTTGCGTCGCCGCCGGCGTGATATGGGCAATATACGATGACCTCTCGGAAGAATGGGAGAAAGAAAAGGACCAGGCTAATCAGGAGATTATGGAGCGCGGAACAGCCGGTGTGGACGCGCTGTGGCAGGTCTACGACGCGCAGAGGGTGTTCAAGGAAAAGAACGGCAAGTACGGAACGCTCGACCAGCTGGCGGGAAGCGAGCTTCTTGACAAGGAACTTGCCAAAGGCCCGATGTACGGATACATAGTCAACGTCATTCCTGATGGAGAGAAAGGGTACAAGGCAACGGCTCATCCCATCGAATTTGAAAAAGGCGGGCAGCCCAGCTTCTTCCTGGACCAGACCGGCGCTCTGAAGTGGCGAGAATGCAAGTCCACGGATGACCCGCCTGCGGACGCCTCGTGCGAGCAGATAAATCAGTTCTGAAGCCCTGCCCTTACTCCCGGCTGAAGCCGAGCGCCTTGCGGAACGCCTCGGGCGAGACTTTGCCGTCGTCCGCGCCGTCGAAGAGGTCGATTTCCTGCAGTTTCTGCAGCAGCTTCGTCCTGTCCATCAGGCCCTTTTCATGCATGGTGTGGAAGAGCGTCAGCGTAATGAGCGAGAGGAAGTCGAGGTCGCTTTCGAGTTCGGCCACGCGCTCTTCGAGTTCCCTCACACGCCGGGTTTCTTGCCTGCCACCAAGGTTTCTTGCACGCATTGCGCGCGCCATGTCGCGCATGGATTCTGCCTGCGCCTGATGCGGAAAGAAAAATTCATAAAGCCCCATCCTGCTTCACCTCCGTATCTTCCTTTTTGGCTTCTTCGGGAACGGGTTTTTTAATTCCGGCGAACCAGCCAATAATTCCGCCCAGTATGAACAGGCCGACTGTGATAATTGCGGCAACTCCGACTGCCCCGGCCTTTTCCGGTGGAGCACTCCCCTTGATAGGCATTCCTGCCGAGAAGAGAGCAATAGCACCTCCAATCAGCCCGAAAAGGAGGGAGCCTGCGAAAGCGCGCATACCCCTTACGCTGCGCAATGTCGGCACCTGGAGCACCTGGCGCATCAGCCTGCCGCGTCTGGGCACGCCTTTCGGCCGCTTGCGTCTCGGGGTCTTAGCGGCCCGCTGAGCCGCCGGGCTTTTCCTTATGGCGTTTCTGGCGTCGCGAGAGACAGCCTTCTGAGTTCGCTCTATGGAAGCATCGTTGTCCCAGTAAACCATGGCACCCTCTCAGCGTATTGTACCTGTCGGCACAGGCATTGGGCAAATGCGTTTTAAAACGGGCCGGAGCGCAGGCGCTTGCGGCGCGGCTTGGGCGCAAGGCGCTTAAGCCGTCCGTAGAAAGCTTTCTGCCCCTCGGTTATAGGTTCTCCAGTGCCTTTATGCTTCGAGCCGTACTTGAGTCCTCTCTTAGTATCGCTGTAGGATGTTCTCATCGCGTGTCTGGTTGCGCGTGTTACTAAGCCATACATACTAATCATCCTCACACCTCCTACGTCGATTGGATTTGCTGTCTCTTGAACTCCAGAGAAAGTAAGTGAGAAGGCTGAATATCGGCGCCAGGCAGAGTGTCGTAACCGTCACTTTCACAGTATCGAGTCCTTCATCGCCCGGCGACAGGCCAAAGATAAGCATGGCCGCGCATGCAGCCATTACAAACCCTCCGGCAGCGCAATAGCCGGCATGGTTACGCCTGTCTTTCTCGCTGTTCGGGTCTCCCAGCTTGTAATGGAGCAACTTGCTTTGGGCGGAAAGTCTCTTTGGAGGCACGGTCCGATTTTTCAGGTGCGGTTTGTGCCGGGCCTTGAGAGTTGCGCGCATGGCTTTCTTGCGGCGCATCCTGCCCTTGCTGCGCTTGAGCGCCCTATGCGTTGCACGGGCCTCGCGGTAGGAGTCATCTCTCGTGTTCAGCAGGAAATCGAAATGGTTCATTTCTTCCCCGAGAAGTAGCCGACAACCCCGCCGAAAACCGCCAGGAACGCGGCAATTATCAGCCCGTCCCTTGTCCAGAATCCGCTTTTTATGCCTGTGCCGGTGGCGAAGAGGGCTATCCCGCCGCCTATTATTCCGAACAGCATTCCGCAGTACATTGCCCGGCCCATCTTTTTTACCATTGAGACGGGCCTTTTATCGCGCATGGCGAAGCTGCTGCGGATGGGCGCTTTTTCCAGAAGGCCGGGGTCGGTCTTCCCGCCTCCCACGGCGCGCCGCGCCCTGCGGAAGCGAATGGGAGTGTCGTTGTATCCCCTCGCCAGCATCTTCTTCCCGAACGTCGTCGGACTGCCTGCCATGACGCACCTCCTTTCGCACTGCCGGTGTCGTCGCCTTACTTATCTGGCCCTGTAGCGGCGATTGAGCCTGTGCTTGCGCGGTTTCGGCGCCTTGGCGCGAAGCTCCGGGTCGCCGCGGCCGCCGGAACCGTGCCTGTCGCGCCCATAGCGCAGGCCGCGCGCCGTGCTCCTGTAGGCAGACTTCATCGCCATCCTGAGAATCCTCGCACCGCATCCCGAAGCTGGCATGGCTATTCCTCCTTTTCACAATCTGCGTGAAAGTACCGTTTCGGGCCATGAACCCATACTGAGACCATTACCAGCCCGACAAGCACGCAGAAGACCCAGCCGAGCGTGAGCGCAAGAACCGCCAACAGCGGCAGGCCGAGTGCGAAAAGGAGAATAGGCCCGACCCTGTCGCTGCCATAGGAGTTCTGAAGAGTCCTGAGAGAGCGGCGGAGGCTGCCGCGCGGAACTGCTGCGCCACCGCTGTGATGGCCCTTCTCGAACATGCGCGGGGTCTTGCGCGTGTCCCTGACCGAATCCTCTATATACTTGTGGAAGTAACCCTTGTTCATAATCCAGCTCCTTCCTTCTACTCAACCTTACCCCACGCATGGGAGCCCGGCCATTACAATTAGGCGCGATATTTGTAATGGGGCGCCGGGTTTACACATTTTCGTAAAGGAGCCCCAACCTGCTGCCGATACTACAGTTGAGGCATGTGAACACCATTTTGAGGGGGGATACGGATATGGCAGGTTTGAGGGCATTGGGTTTGAGGGAAGTCAGCGACAAGCTTGCGGAGGAAATCGCGGGCCTGTCTTTTTCGCTCGATTCGGACTTCCTGGAAGGTCTGCGCGAAGTGCTTACCAGGCTGGACGGCGAGATTAACCGCGTAGAGAAGGGTTGGACCACAGTGTGGGACCTTATATCTGAGCCACATGAAATTGAAGTGTAGCCTGAGTTGAAGTGGCGCAGACAACGGGGCTTGTGCCGAAGGTCGGTAGAGCCCCGCTGTCGTTTTTAGTTTGTATCCTTTCCACTTCTGCCAGAATATGGTAACAAGTACATGTCCCCATATTCTGGCTGTCCTTACTTATTCAGAAGCTTGACTCTTTCCGAAGCGCCTGTAGAATGATTCTGTACGGGCAGTTTTTCCCGGTATCATGGAGGTTGCAATGCCACGTACCGTTACTGTTGCAGGCAAAGAGTTCGGCGGGCGCTTGTTCCTGATTGCAGGGCCTTGCATTGCCGAGAGCGAGGACCTTTGCGTTAATGTAGCAAAGGAGACGGCGGCGCTCTGCGAAAAGCTCGGAATCGACTATATCTTTAAAGCCTCGTTCGACAAGGCGAACCGCTCTTCGGTCAGCTCGGAACGCGGGCCGGGGCTTGAAAAGGGGTTTGAGTTCCTCGCGACTGTCAAGGAGAAGGTGGGAGTGCCGGTGCTGTCTGATATCCACGGGCCGGGTCAAGCCGCAGAAGCGGCGAAGGTGCTCGATGTTGTCCAAGTGCCAGCGTTTCTCTGCAGACAGACAGACCTGCTGAAAGCAGCCGCGCAGACGGGAAAGACCGTGAACGTCAAGAAGGGCCAGTTCATGGCGCCGTGGGACATGCGGAATGTGGTAAGTAAACTGACAACAGCCGGTGCAGCCGGAATTATGCTGACTGACAGGGGGACATCTTTCGGTTACAACGCCCTCGTGAACGATATGCGGGGAATCCCGCAGATGCAGGAATTCGGCTATCCCGTGGTGATTGACGCGACACACAGCGTGCAGCTTCCCGGAGGCAAAGGCACAAGCTCCGGAGGGCAGCGCGAGTTCGTGGAAACTATTGCCCTGGCGGGAGTTGCGGCTGGTGTGGACGGACTGTTCCTTGAAGTTCACCCCGAGCCTGACAGGGCGCCCTGCGACGCGGAAAACATGCTGCCGCTTTCATCTCTCGAAAAACTTCTGAAGAAGGCGCTGGCAGTTTACAAGGCTGTCAGGGAGCAGTAAACGTGCCCGGGAAAGAGCACGTCAAATGCGACCTCTGCGGCGCCGATGAACCGAAACCGCACCTCGAAGTCGGCGGTCATACCTTCGTGGAATGCGACAAATGCGGTTTTATCTACCAGAATCCCCGACCCCCCCGCAGCATTGAGGAAGTCACGGAAGGGACCATCGAGGGGCTTACCGAAAAAGGCTACCGGGAATCGCGACAATGGTACTACAGGCGTATCCTGAAGGAACTCGGGAAGTTCCGCGAGAAAGGCAGGCTGCTCGAAGTCGGCTGCGCCAGCGGCGGGTTCCTGCAGGCCGCGCGTGACGCCGGCTGGGAGGCGGTAGGAGTCGAGATTTCCAGACAGCTTGCAGGCATTGCGAGAGAGCGCGGCCTTGAAGTTCGCATCTGCGATATCTGCGAGGCTGACTTCCCCGCGGAGTCGTTTGATGTTGCCGTAATGAACATGGTGATAGAACACGTACCAAGCCCGCGCGAGGTGATTCTCAAGGTGCGTGAATTCCTGCGACCTGGTGGGGCAATCTGGATGCACACTCCCAATTACGCTTCGACCGCAATCAGGATGTCTCCGGACGGGTACAACTACCCGGGCGGGCATTTCTGCTGCTTCACGCCTGCGACGCTGACGCGGCTCTGCAATGAATGCGAACTGGAAATTCTTTACTCGAAGACGACGGGATTCCGTTTTCCGGGCCGGCGCAAGGGTTGGCGAAAGCCTTTCGAGAAGCTTGCAAGTCTCGTGCTGTCGAGGCTCGGAAAGGGCCATCGTCTGCGTGTGCTTGCCGTCAAGGAAGCCCGATAAGCCTACTCGACCACCTGAAGATATCCCACAGTTTCCTTGCGCGAGTTCAGTATTTCTGGTCGGTTGTATTCTTTCAATGCGTTCAGTTCGGAGCGCGTCAGCAGTCCGTGGCGTTTCATCAGGTGAATCAGGGCGGGTTCGTACGGGTTGTAGCTGTAGTTTCGCCCGTCGAGTATCTTTACCGCAAGGCCGGTTTTTTTACCGAGCACTCCAAGGCAGAAAACGCCCTGCCCTCCCTCCTTGGCGGCAAACTTGCCGGGAGCGGCCTTGTAAAGAGCCGCAAGGAAGCGAGTCCTGCCCGAATTGTGGTAAGGGTGGCGGTTTACCGCTTTGGCTATCCTGCGGGCCGCGGCGGCGACCGGCGCGGGCAGTCCATCGGGCGTGCCGTAGCGGGCGTAGGCTGTGGCCGATTCCCTTACGGGCGTGAAGATGACCGGCACGCCGCAACCGTCTATGGCATAGCTTACTCTCTTTGCCGGTATGTCGGTGAAGAGCGATATCAGCTCGAAGACGCGCTTGTTCCAGGGGTGTTTCGGTGAGCGGTACGTGTCGAGCGGCCACCCCATGTGCCTGGACGAGGCGAGAATGCCGGCGTGCTTGCCGGAGCAGTTGTGATATATGCGCTGCAATTTCCGGCCCTGTCTCACCATCTCTTCGTGAGTCTGCCTGTTAATGCCGTCCTGGAAACCGCACTGCAGGCGGCGCTCCGAAACGCCGCATTTGTTCAGGATGCTGCGGATTGTCCGGACGTGAAGCTCGTTCCCGTTGTGGCTGGAAGCTATTACGGCAAGTTCGGCTGGCGTGAAACCGAAGGCGTCGGCTGCGCCCGTTTCAATGCATACGATAGCCTGAATAAGCTTGGCGGAAGAACGCATGGCGCGGTTAAGCTTAATGTCACCGCCCGCGTCCACGACCTTCTCGTCACGCACGACGGCGTAGACAATGTCGTGCTCGGTCTCGACGACCTGTCCCCTGGTGCCGATAACTCTAATGGGCTTGCCCAAAGTTTGTCCTCTCTTATAGACACGCTTTCAGACAATCTTATTGAGCGGATACTCGACTATTCCCTGTGCGCCGGCGCGCTTGAGCTCCGGAATCAGGTCGCGCACAGTGGACTCCTCTATAATGGTCTCCACTGCGACCCAGTCATTGTCGCTGAGCTGACTGATAGTGGGATTTTTGAGGGCGGGCAGGAGCGAGAGCACTGACAGCAGGCTGTCGCACGATACGTTCATCTTTAGGCCCACTTTGCCCTGAGCTGCGAGCGCGCCCTTGAGAAGCAGCACTATGTTCTCCATCTTGCGCTTCTTCCAGACGTTCTTCCAGGCGTTGCGGTTGACTATTACCCTGGTCGTGGATTCCAATACCGTGTCCAGGATTCTCAGGTTGTTTGCACGGAGCGAGCTGCCTGTCTCGGTCAGTTCCACGATTGCGTCGGCAAGCTCGGGCGGCTTTGCCTCGGTCGCACCCCAGGAGAACTCGACTTCGGCCCTGACCTTGTGCTTTTTCAGGTATTCTTTGGTGAGGTTGACGGTCTCGGTCGCTATTGTTTTGCCTTTCAGGTCCTTGACGCTGCGGATTTTCGAGCGCTCCGGGACAGCCAGCACCCATCGCACGGGCCGCATGCCCTGCTTCGCGTAGACAAGCTCGGCCAGCTCGCGCACGCTCGCGCCGGTCTCGACGACCCAATCGTGGCCGGTGATACCGAAATCGAGCACTCCGCGCTCGACGTAGTGCGGCATCTCCTGCGCGCGCACCAGCATGCACTCGATTTCGGGGTCGTCTATCGACGGGAAGTACGAGCGCTCAGTCGCCCGTATGGCGTATCCCGCCTTCTCGAAGAGCGAGACGGTTACGCTTTCGAGGCTTCCCTTGGGTATTCCGAGTTTTACCTTCTTCACTTCATCCTCCGCAAATTGCTGCACAAGCACGCAATCATAATAGTGATACTCGGGAAATGCAACATTGTTTGATTCGCTGCGTTTCAGTGTGCCTTAATGGCCGTCGTGTGGCTCGTAAGAGGCGGCCTGGTGCATAAAGGCCTCGATGCGCGTCTCCTCGCCTGACTGGGCCGTACCGTCGTATGCCATCTTGAGCACGGGGATGTTGTTGAAATCCTTCTTGAACTGCTCGAGCAGCGCATTGACGATGGTGCCCGGCAGACACTGGAACGGCGTCAGGTTGACGAGTCCCTGATAGCCGGCGTGCACGTACTCGATGCACTTGCCCATTGAGAGGATGGCCTCGCCTCGGATTGCCTCGTGAATGTATTGCGAGCCGAGCTTGACGACGTCTTCCGGTTCCGGTTCGAAGCAGAAGTCGCAGATATGCCCGTCGAAGGGCTTCTGGACCTTGTCGCGGTCGCGCCGCGCGACCCACTGCGTGAGCTTCTCGGCAACGATGCCCTTATAATTACGGTGGATTCGCAGGTCGAGCATCCGCTCGTAGTCGATGTAGTTCATCCACTCTTCGAGCGCGGGGAGCGTGGCCTGCCCGCCGTACTGCTCTATTTTGCGCGCGATGAAGTTGTTGGCAAACTCGTTAGAACGGACGAATATCTCGCCTATCATGCCGATTTTCGGCTTTTTGACGGATTTGTCTGTTTCGAGGCTCTTGAACGCTTCGATGACGCGGTGCGGGAACTTTTCGACGCTGCGTACATCCTTCTTTTCGAGAAGCGCGGTCAGCTCGTCCATGAGCCGCCAGTGAAGCTTGTCGGCGGAGCCTTTCTCGACCTCGTACGGGCGGTTCTCGAGAAGCATCTTCTTCATCATGTCAACGACGACAATGCCCTTCCACGCGAGGCGGCGGAAGCCCGCGCCGAGGCGTTCGAGGTCCTCGTTCCAGTCGGCCGTCTGGTCCAGCGCAATCATCTGCACGTTCTCGAAGCCGAGGTCGTCGAGCACCATTCGCTGGAAGCGGTTGTACTGGCCGAAGCGGCACGGGCCGCGTGCATCCGGCATGAAAAAGGCGGCACGGTCCGGATCGAATCCGTCGGAGAAGACTTTCTTGAGCATGTCGCCCGTCGTGATAATGCAGGGATAGCATTCCTTGCCGGAAGTGTATTTGCGCCCGTAATCGACGGAGTGTACGTCCGCCATGGGCAGGGCTTCGGCGTTGACGTCGTAGGCGCGCAGTCCGGCCGCGAGCGCGTGGCCGTGGTCGTCCATGTGGGGGATGTAGAGGATACGGTTGTCCTCGTTGAGATTGAAGCGGAACTTGGTTGCGCGCACCTTCTTAACGTCACGCGGGCGTATGTTCTGGAGCGAATCGAGGTATGCCTCGCAGCGCGTGATTGCGCCCACGTCAGCGGAATGCTCGTCCACCTCGATTGTGAGGTAAGGCTTGCCGCCGAGTTCCTTGGCGAAGAACTTGGTTATGAACGAGTCGGGTCCGCAGCCGAAGTTCGATATGTAGACGGGATAGAGGCGGTCATCACGGGCTATGATGCGCGCGGCAGCCAGTATCTTCTGGCCATACTTCCAGTACATGTGGGGGAAATCCTCGGGCAAATCGGTCTCTCGCGAAAGCGGGAGGAAGTCGAGCGGTATGGCCACGACGCCGAGGTCGCGCAGCTTGTCGGGGATATTGAGATTCAGGCCGGAGTCGCATCCGTTGTATGGGCGCGACACAATGACGAGCGCCTTGGCGTCCGCCGGTACGTTCGCCAGCGCTTCGCGGCCCTTCTCTTCTATTGCGTGATAGAACTGCTGCTGCGCCTCGTGCGCGACTTTCATAGCCTGCTTTACGTCTTTTTTGGAGAATCCATGAGCACGCATGTCGCGGGCGAGGTCCTGCTCCATGCGCTTGAAGCCCCATTCGAGATGCAGAACGGGCTGGAGAATCTCCACATCGTGGTTCGAGAAGTCAATAGCGCACTTGATGAGGTACGGAATCGACTGGACGTACGGGCAGTTATAGGAGCGCTCCATGCCGTCCGCGAGCGCCGGCATGTTGACAATGCACGGCAGGAACAGCACATCAATGTCCTTCGCAAGCGCGTTCATGACGTGGCCGTGTGCGACCTTTATGGGGAAGCAGTGCTCGGCGAGGACGAGATCGAGGCCTTCATTGATTATCTTTCGGTTGGTGTTGTCGGAGGTTACCACATCGTAGCCGAGTTCGGTAAAGAACGCCTTGAAGAACGGGAACAGCTCGAAATACATGCCCACCTGGGGGATGCCGATTTTCCTGCCGATGGGCTTGTCCGGCTTGTCCTTGGAATACGTGTTTCGCAGTATCTTTTCGCGCTCGCGGAACAGGCGCGGCAGGCCCTTGCCCAGGGAATCCCTGCGCTCCTCGTCGTATTTGCCGCACCGCGAGCCGTAGTGCAGCGGGTGCTCGCCTTCAATCGAGACGCGCTTGACCTCGCAGTTGTTCGAGCAGTCGGTGCACTCGAAGGTGTCCACGATGTACTTGACTTTCGTGAGGTCGAATCCGCGGAACTTCGAAGGTCCCTCCGGCAATTCCTCCTGGGCGATAATGGCGCAGCCTATCGCGCCGAGCACGTCATGATGGGGCGGAACGGTGATTTTCTTGCCCGTAACGGCCTCGAACGCAGCTTTCACGCCGCGGTTGTAGGCGGTGCCGCCCTGGAAGAAGATGTGGTCGCCGACCCTGTGGTCTTCGACGACGCGGTTGAGGTAGTTGTAAACGATGGAATAGCACAGGCCCGAGATGAGCGAGTCGCGTGGAACGCCCTGTTGCTGCATGTGTTTGAGAGATGTTTCCATGAAGACGGTGCAGCGTTCGCCGAGGTGCGTGGGCTCTTCCGATTCGAGCGCGATTTTCGAGAACTCCTCCTTTATCGCGACATCGAGCTTCTCGGCCTGTTCTTCGAGGAAAGAGCCCGTGCCGGCGGCGCAGACCTTGTTCATGGTGAAATCGACTATAGCGCCGTTTTCGAGTGAAATATACTTGGAGTCCTGTCCGCCTATCTCGAATATGGTATCAACCCGTTTGTCAACAGCCGCGGCACCGGTTGCGTGCGCAGTTATCTCGTTCTTGACGATGTCGGCGCCGGCGAAGTCGCCCGTCAGGTAGCGTCCTGAGCCGGTCGTGCAGGCGCCGAGCACACGCACCTTGTCTCCTATTTCCTGCCCGACCTCGAAGAGCCCCCGGGTCATAGCCTCTATGGGCCGCCCGGCAGTCATGAGATAGCGGCGGGCGAGAACGTTGCGGTCACGGTCAATAACGACGACGTTCGTCGAGATGGATCCGACATCGATTCCCACCCAAGCATCGACCTTTTCGCCGTCACCGGGCGGGGTGTGCTCGACATTGATTTCATAGTCGCCACCCGTCAGCTTCGGCAGCGTTTCGGCCTCGAACGTTCTTTCCCTGATGTAGTCGTCGATTGCGCTTAAATCCTTGAAATCCGCTTTAGCGCTTTCTTCGACCATAGTCCGGAGCGCGCCGATTGCGCCCATGGATGCGAAATGCTCGGGGATAATAATGTCCGTTTCGAGGATATCCTTGAAGCCCCTTACAATTCCGGCATTTGCGGCCACCCCGCCCTGGAAGCATATCGGCTCGACGAAATCGCTGCGCTTGGCAATGGCAGAGGTGTAGTTCCTGACAAGCGCGTAGCAAAGGCCGGCGACGATGTCGTGCACGGGGGTGGCTTCCTGCTGAAGGTGAATCATATCGGTCTTGGCGAAGACCGAGCACCTGCCGGCGATGCGGGGAGGCTTCTCGCTTTTCAGGGCCAGTTCGCCGAATTCATTTTCTATGTTGACGCCGAGTCGCGAAGCCTGCTGGTCGAGAAACGAGCCTGTTCCCGCAGCGCACAGAGTGTTCATGCGGAAGTCGGTCACCCGGGTGCGGCCCGTGTCCGGGTCATTCTCGATGCGCATGAGCTTCGAATCCTCTCCGCCGATTTCGATTATGGTTTTTACCTCGGGGTAGAGCTTCCCCGTTGCGAGTGCCTGCGAGACTATCTCATTGACGAACGGGATTCCGAGAATCTCCGAAAGCAGCTTCCCGCCGATTCCGGTCACGGCCATGCCGCTTATCTTCTCGCGCGGATATCTGCTGAATATGTCGCCGAGTACCTCGCGGGCAGTCTCGAGCTGCTGCCCATGGGTGCGCACGTAATGGTCTTCAATTATGTTGAAGTCGCCGTCTACCACTACGGCATTAAGGCTTACGGAACCGACGTCAAGACCGACATACATCTTGCAACCTCTAATTCGGAAATAGTCTGTAACGATACGAACCTGTCAGTTGTCGAGATGCCTCAGTCGCCGGGGCAGTTTCCTCGCAAGCGGGTCCCGGACGTAAATTTCAGCACACTCCGGGCAGAGGTCGAACTTGAAGCTCTGCAGGGAATCCTCATCTTGTTCTCTTGAATCGTGGTCGAGGCTGAACTGCTCGAACTCATCTTCGAAGTCGCTTGCGAGGTCGTCATCCTCGGCGCCCGCGGGCATCTTTTCGACATCTATAAGCACCCGGTAGCGATATTCGCCATCAAGGTCCAGGGCTTTGCCGCACATGTCGCACGTGTAGTGAATCATTCCAACTCCCCCGGCATAAAACACGTTCTGAGGACAAGACCCTTAAATTTAGTTGCGTCCGGTGCTCGATGCAATATATTTTTCTTGCATCGGCGGAAATCGCGGTTATCTTGGGAATCATCAGGCATTTCAAGCGAGATACCGGAATGAGACACAATGGCCGCAGGACGGCGAGAGCGAATGCAGAAGCGCAGTCCGGTTCGGGATGGCGCGGAGGATGCATCCGTATGGTCATGCGTAGCCCGGGGAGCTGAAGCTTTCCGGAAGACGCTGTCTCTGGTATCCAGCAGATTTTAACGCACGTCTTTCCGGGGAAGCGGCGCCCCGGTTTTTTATTGCCCCGGACGGGAACCGTTCGTAAACTACGTGTTTATCATGACTAAGCTGTATCAAGAAAGACTGTACAGGAACCTTGCGGCGCCGAAAGGCCTCGAAAGATTCGAGGTCAGGATAAGGGAAAGCGACCTGCTGGTGTTTGCCGAGCGCAGGCTCGAAAGCCTCGCTTACAGGGCGCTTGCCAGGTCCCGCACGGAGATTGAACGCTACATAGAGCGACACGGCGAATTCGCCCGCGCCCTGGAACCTTATCAGGCGGAGGAAAGCGCGCCGGGTATCGTAAAGGCTATGGTGCGGTCCGCGTCGATATGGAGCGTGGGACCGATGGCGGGCGTGGCCGGAGCTATTGCAGAGAATGTGGGCCGAACGCTGTTGGCCGAGACTGATTCGGTGATCGTAGAAAACGGCGGAGATGTCTTTCTCGCTATGCCGCGCAGGACCACACTACGGCTTTATGCGGGCGAGGAATCCCCGTTTACAGACAAAGTAGTATTCGAGGTTCCCGAGTCCCGGGCGGGGCTCGGGGTCTGCACATCGAGCGGCACGATTGGTCATTCGCTGTCGTTCGGGCGGGCGGACGCGGTCGTGACCGTTGCCGACAATTGTGCATATGCCGATGCCGCAGCTACTGCAATAGCGAATGCAGTCAAGTCGCCCGCGAATGTTGCGGCTGTCGTTGATGGAGTTTCGAAGAACGGCGAACTCAGAGGCCTGCTGGTTGCAGCGGGCGACAGGCTGGGGCTCTGGGGAGAAATCAGGATAGTCTGCCGGGAGAACTGAGATGGGTCAGAAAAGCGCGATTTTTCATTTCAAGCACGATACTGTGGACAAGCCGATTGTCACGCAGCTTGTCAGGGATTACAACCTTACAGTAAACATCCTTCAGGCTACGATAAGCCCCGAAGAAGAGGGGAAGATGTTCGTGACGCTGCAGGGAGCGGAAAAAGATTTGAAATCAGCCATTAAATATCTTGAGGATATGGGAGTAACGGTCATTCTGCCAAGCAAGAATGTGGTTCTTTTAGAGGAGCGATGCACCCATTGCGGCGCCTGCGTGGGCCAGTGCCTGCCCAAGGCGCTTTCTGTGGACCCAGAAACGAAAAAGGTTACGTTCAACTCGGAAATCTGCATCGCCTGCGAGCTGTGCATACCGTCCTGCCCTTATGGCGCCATTGAGTCGGTGAGTGAGCACCTCGCCGGAAAGGCGGTGAGGTAATGGCCAAGACTTACGAGGAGATAAACGAGAAGATTCGCAAGAAGCAGGCTGTAGTGGTCACCGCCGAGGAGATAATCGACATAGTCGATGAGAAAGGTTCCGCCAGGGCGGCCGAGGAAGTGGATGTCGTAACGACCGGAACTTTCGGCCCAATGTGTTCGAGCGGCATAATGTTCAACGTCGGCCACACCAAGCCCAAGATGAAGATTGAGAAGGCCTGGCTCAACGGGGTGCAGGCTTATTGTGGTATAGCTGCCGTGGACTGCTACCTCGGGGCGGCGCAGCTCCCGGATGATGACCCGAAGAACAAGGTCTTTCCGGGCCAGTTCCGTTACGGCGGCGGCCATGTAATCGAGGACCTGGTTTCCGGCAAGGACGTCGTCTTCAGGGCAGAGGCATATGGCACGGACTGCTACCCGCGAAAAGAGCTGGAAACCCTGCTCAAGCTCGAAGACATGAACGATGCATGGATTTTGAATCCCCGCAACAGCTACCAGAACTATAACGTGGCGGTGAACCGGACGTCATCACGGCCGATATACACCTATCTCGGCATACTGCGCCCGCACCTCGGCAATGCAAACTACTCGAGCGCGGGGCAGCTCAGCCCACTGCTCTGCGACCCGTATTACAGGACGATAGGCATCGGCACCCGGATATTCCTCGCCGGCGGCAGGGGCCACATCATACACAATGGCACCCAGCACTGCCCGAACGAAAAGCGAAGCGAGAATGGAGTGCCGATGGGCGGCGCGGGCACCATAGCAGTCATGGGAAACCTGAAAGATGCCAGCATTGAATATCTGCGCGGCGTTTCGCTCAAAGGTTACGGGGCGTCGCTTGCGGTGGGAATCGGGGTGCCTATTCCGATTCTGGACGAAGAGACGGCCAGATATGCCGCCGTCAGGGACAGCGAGATATTTGCACCGGTGGTGGACTACAGCAAGGATTACCCGCAAATGCAGGGCGAGCCGCTGGCGTACGTCAGCTACGAGGAGCTGAGGAGCGGATGCATAACCATAGACGGCAGGCAAATCGAGACTGCGAGCCTGTCAAGCTATTACAAGGCGCGCGAGATTGCCGCCGAGCTGAAAGGCTGGATAGAAGCGGGTGAATTCGAGTTGAGCAAGCCTGTACAGCTTCTGCCTTCGGTGGAGTCGGAAGTGAAGTTCAGGCCGCTCAAGTACAGGCCGGTAAAATAAACAATATTAGGGAAAGTGACGTTTTATCGAACAGCGCCATCCCTTACCGAAGAGGCGTTTAAGATGATTGTTATGAAGTTCGGCGGTAGTTCGCTGGGCACGTCCGAGAAGCTTCTCGGGGCCATCGAGATTGTCAAGTCCCAGCACGACAGGAAACCCGTGGTCGTTGTGTCGGCGCACGGCAAGACGACGGACCAGCTTGTTTCCTGTGCGAAAGCAGCCAGGGAGGGAAACGTCTCTCCCGAGCGAGTGGTCGATTATCACTTCAGCCTTGTGGACGAACTCAAGGTGGAGCGCAAGCTGATAGAGCCGCTGCTTTTCAGGCTTGAAGCGGTGCTGCACGGGATTAACCTGCTCAAGGAACTCACTCCGCGGACGCTTGACACGGTAATGTCATTCGGCGAAAGGCTTTCAAGCAGGATTGTCGCCGCCACCCTCGCCCTGAACGGAGTGTCGGCGGTTCCTGTTAACTCGTACGATATCGGCTTTCTTACTGATTCGAACCACGGGTCAGCAAGCCCCTTGCCAGATATCGGTCCTGAGATAGCGCGCAAGCTGGGTAAATACGCTCAAACCCCGGTGGTAACAGGCTTTATCGGCAAGGACTCGAAAGGGGAAGTAACGACGATAGGGCGCAGCGGCTCGGATTATACGGCCTCCATAATCGGCGCGGCGCTTGACGCCGAGGAGATACAGATATGGACGGACGTGGACGGTATCATGACGGCTGACCCGAGCGTGGAACAGACCGCGAGAGGACTCCCCGAGCTTTCATTCGACGAGGCCAGCGAACTTGCCTACTACGGAGCGGAGGTACTCCATCCCTCGACGCTGATACCTGCTATACGCAAGAACATACCGGTACGCGTTGCCAATGCGCTTAATCCCGAGCAGAGAGGCACGGTCATCTTCCCAGGATCGAAGCTTACCGACAGAATGGCGAAATCAATAGTCTACAAGGAAGATGTCTGCCTTCTGAACCTGTTCTCGCCGAGACTGCTTTCCGTCACCTCCCTTGCGTCTTCGGCACTGCAAGTACTCGAAGGGTACGGCATTCGCACTCACATGGCCGTTACGAGTGAGGCGTCCATATCTCTAATCACGGACAGGGCTTACAGCGCGGAAGAGATGGCGCCTGCGCTAGCGGAGCTCGAAAAGATAGCGAGAGTGTCCCTGGAAAGGGAAAAGGCCATTATCTGCGTAGTGGGAGAGGAGATGAAAGGGGATCCGGCGATACTCGGCGAGATTTTCGCGGCGCTTGGCCGGGAAGGAATAAACGCCCGAATGGTGAGCCAGAGCGCGACGGAGCTGAATATCGCGTTCCTTGTGAACAACTCGCAGATTGCGTCAGCAGTTCGTGCGCTGCACAAACTCATAGTGGGGAAAATGGCTTGACAGTCATCTCGGGATAACCTATAATATCTTGAGAGTGCTTGCCTTAGTGCGGTCCGGGCAGGCCTTCCGGACCTCCAGATGCGGACGTTTGCAGGAGGCATAGTTGGCCTTCAAGGGTGACCTCAAGGATATCAACCTTGCGGATATCTTCCAGACCCTCGCTATGAACCAGCAGGAGGGCACTCTTACCATCACTTCAAGCGAGAGGCACACCGAGATTTACTTCAGCAAGGAAGGAGTTCGCCTGCTCGCAACCGGCAATCAGGAACATATTCGACTGGGCGAGCTTCTTCTGAAAAGACGCAAGCTGACTCCCGTCGAACTTGACATGGCCCTGGCGAGGCAGAAGATGACCGGCGAACTTCTGGGCCAGGCGCTTGTCGATATGAACGTCGTCAGCGACCAGGACATACTTGATTGCGTGCGCAGCCAGATTGAAGAGGACATTTACGAGGTTTTTTCCTGGAAAAAGGCCAGGTTTGAGTTTGCGCCCGGCGAGCCTTCGGGCGAGTTCTACGACCCGGCAAAAACGGGCAAGCCAATAGCATTCAACGTCAACGCCGTCATTATGGAAGCAGCCCGCCGTATAGACGAATGGTCGCTGATACACAAGAACGTACCGTCAACTTCCACAATATACATGCTACAGGACCCGCAGGCGGCAATACCGGATGTGTCGCACCTCGGCTTTGCCGGGGAAGACATCCTGCAGATTGTAAAGACCATCGATGGTCGTTCGACCGTGGAACAGATTGTCTCCAATTCGGCACTGAGCAAATTCGAAGTCTGTAAGATAATCGCCGCTCTTGTTGAAACGGGATACATAACGAAACTCGACCTGAAGGAGACAATCAGGATTGCGGACGGGCTGCACCGCGAGGGCAACAAGGAAGGGGCCATAAAGATATACATAGAAGCCCTGAGCGACCAGCCGCGGGATGCCCAGCTTCGGTTGAAGCTGGCCGAACTCTTCGAAACCGAGGGCATGAAAAACGAGGCCGCGACCGAATACGCGAAGGCGGGACAAACTTACCTGGATTCCGGCGCCTCGGACGACGGTCTGGCGCTGTACAGGAAAGCCATCGAGCTGGCGCCCAAGAACTTCGCCGTAAGGCAGAAACTTTTCAGTTACTATGTAAGCGCGCAGAAGTTCGACTTGGCGGCGAGGGAAGGCCTGTTCGTGGCGAAGACGTACTGGCGCATGAACCGCCTGGAAGATGCCCAGGCCACGCTTGACCAGGTACTGCAGATGTCACCCAACAACGTAGAGTCTCTCCAGATGCTGACGAGCATTCATATAGACATGGAAGAGCCGGACAAGGCGCTCGAGCGCTACGAGACGCTTGCCAAGGTATTCGAGCTGAAGAACGAAGAATCCAAGCTCTTGGAATGTTATCGCAAAATGCTCGTACTGGCGCCAAAGCGCGGCGACCTGCGCAACAAGCTCAATTCGCTGCTTTCAAAGCAGAAAAAGGCGAAGAAAGGCACCGGCAACCGCAAGCTTGCATACGTACTCGTGATACTGGTGGTAGTCATAGGGGCTGCGGCGGCATATTTCGTCATACGCGAAATCGATGCGCGCTCCCAGTGGAGCGAACTCAAGAAAAAGATTGACGCCGCGCTGGCTGAAGTGCCTCCAGATACTATTGACGAAGCCGCAGAAGAAAGACTGCAGGAGCTGGCGGACAGGGCTGAAGCGTTTCGCAGCAAGAACTCCCTGAGCTTCCTTGTTATGGCTGACAACGCAATCGATGCGGCCATACAGAATCTGCACAAGCGCAGAGAGGAGATTGAGGGCAAGAGAACGCAGCAATACCAGACAAAGGTGGAAGGCAACGACCGCCTGTATCACAATGCCCGGCTGAAGGAGCAGGAAGGTTACATCGAAGATGCGCTCAACCTCTATCAGAAAGTGGACAGAAAGCTTCTGCCCAAGCCCATTGCGACCGATATCGAGACGAAAATAAGATACTGGAAACAGTACCTGTCCGAGTCAAAGCGCCTGTACAAGGAGATACAGGACCTTATAAAAGAGAAGAAGTGGGAACAGGCGTATTTGAAAACACGGGAGCTAATAGAAAATTACGGCAAGTCAAAGGAGGCCGCGGGCCTCAAGCTGCCTCTGGTAATTGAGTCTACACCCGGCGGGGCTGAAGTCAAGATAGGAGGCCTTGTCGTTGGTAAGACGCCCTACGTCCACATGAGGGAGCCGGGCCACATGTTCGACGTAAGCGTATCGAAAAAACCTGGATACACTGACCCGGATGGACAGAAGGCGCACGATACGGACTGGAAAGTCAGCTTCACGCTGGCAAAGGAACCCGTATGGGAATACCAGGCTGTCGGCATGGTGGAGAATGCTCCTGTTGCGGATTCCGAGAGAGTTTATTTTACAACCCGTGACGGTGTCGCGTATTCGCTGGATATGAAAGATGGCAAGAGGGTGTGGCAGTTCGTGCTGCCAGCCGGGACAATAGGCAAGAATTTTCAAGTATCACCGCTGCTGGCGGAAGGGAAAGTCTACGTTGGCGCATCAAGCGGCGTAGTCTATGCACTCGATGCTAAAAAAGGTAAAAAACTCTGGGAGATAATGACGGGTGCAGGGATCCGCGGGATATCAAGCAACCTCAGCAACTCGGGTGTTTTCTACGTTGGCGGCGCGAAAAAGATGGTATATGGGGTGGATGTCACGAGGCAGGCTGTTCTCGACGACACCTTCCAGACCGGAGATGAGATATGGTCCAATCCCGCATACAAGAACGAAAATATTTACGTCGGTTCCAACGATGCCAAGCTATATGCCATCGGCGCAGGAACCATGCAGGAGACATGGTCGTACCAGACACTCGGCGCCGTCATGACCGAGCCCGTTTTCTATAAAGATGAAAGCAAGAACTTGGTTATATTCGGGTCCAGCGACAAGACCGTCTATGCTCTTCATGCTGCTCCGATGCTGCCGCAGGGAGTGGACAGGCTTGTATGGCATTTCAAGACCAAGGGCGAGGTGACGGTTTCGCAGGTCGTGGAAGGCGGCCACGTGTACGCTGCCAGCAGTGACGGCAATCTCTATTGCCTCGACGCCAAGGATGGCACCCAGAAATGGGTTGTGTCCACGGGCGCAAGCGCGGTGTCGAGCCCGCTGGTCGTTGACGGGGTTGTCTACTTTGGTACCTCGGACAAGTTTTTCTACGCCGTCTCGGCCGAGAATGGCAAAGAACTCTGGCGGTATGCGACATCAGGCGAGATAAGAGGAGGCGCATGCACATCCGCCGGGCTGGTCGAGATAGAGAAGACCCTGCACAATGTCGTAATCGTCGGGTCAGCCGACGGAACAATATATTGTTTTACCACGGATTAGGGCCTCTTTGGAGTAAGGGGCGTTTATCCGCCGATTTTGCTTGACAGTTTTGCAGTTTGTTGGTACTTTTCGACGTTTGGACGCTGTCGCCTTTGTAAATGAGGAGGGGTTGTCCGTTGGGATTCTTCGCTCGTTGGAAGGCGAAAAGGGAACTCAAGAAGGCAATAAAAAGGGTCAAGAAACACCCTTCGCCGAGCGCCGCCGCCGACCTGATAGAAAAGTACATCGGTGTCGGCCAGCTCGACAATGCCGCAATCATGGCGAAACAGAGCCTCGAGTATTATCCGGCTTCTCCCGGCATACGCGAGTCTTACCGCCTGTTCAAGAAAGCCAAGTATCAGGACGAAATCAGGAATCTGACGCTGCAGATAAAGCAGCGGCCGAATCCGAGCGCCTATGCGATGCTTGCGGAGCTTTACGGAGAAATCGGAGAGACCGACAAGACTCTCGATATCTGCCGAGAAGCCATCAGGAAGTTTCCCGACTACGAGGGAACCTACCTGATTGTAGGCAAGATACGCTACAGGCGTTACCGCGAGGAGGGGCTCCCGCGGGATGGCATGCTGGCGGTCGAGTTCTTCGAGAAGGCTTTAAAGCTGAATTCCAAGAACTACAAGACGCTCATGCAGCTTGGAGAGCTTTACCTCGAGCTTGGAATGCCCAAGAAAGCGCTGGAGAAATTCAAAAGCGTCCAGTATTTCGCCCCGGAGGACGAGCGCGCCAGGGAGCTTCTCGCCTACTCAGAGAGCCAGCCCCCGGAAACGACTACGGACGTGGAGGATAGATTCAAGGAACTCAAGGAAAAGCGCGACGCTGAGAACGTCGAGAGGAGAACATCCCGCTTTTCAATAGAAGAGCTCGAGGTGAAGCTTAATGACTTCGAGGTGTTCGAAGGGCTTTATGCCGTGATAATAACCACTCCCAGCGGCAGGCAGTTGGCATCCCGCATAGAGTGGGAACAGCTCAACGAAGAGACTCTCAGGAACGCCATTTCCTCTATATTCAGAGGAGCCGACGATTCATCGCTTCGCATGGATATCGGCGGGTTCGAACAGGGAATCATAAGCAGCCAGCACTACCTGCTCAACATCTTCAAGTTCGAGAACCTGGTGTGCGCGGTTGCCGTCTCGGCACAGATACGGCCTGAAGTGGTTCAGGCCGCTGTGGATGCGTTCATTGACGGATGTCTTTATGCCCCAGTAGGGACGTAGCGATATGGCTGATATGGTATCGATTCTCGAGGACTTGAACAAGGAAGTGGGCATTGTCGGCAGTCTCGTCGTTACGCAGGATGGCATAGTCGTCGCCAGCGCCCTGGGACCCGACCTGGACGACGATACGGTAGCTGCGCTGGCGAGCAATGCTATTTTCTCCGCCAAGAAGGGCATGGCCATGCTCGGCGACGACAACTGCTACCGGTTCGTCCTTACGGCGGCGCACGGCAAGATGGTCTTCGAGGACATAGGGATTGCGTATCTGGTCGTCGTCACCCACCAGAACATTGCGCTCAGCCAGACTCAAATAGCGATAAAGGGAGCAGCTTACAAGATACGCCATCGCAGGGCAGATTAAAGCGTAGTTTGGAGGAATAAACGCAACATGGTTCAGATAAATTTCGCTTTGCGCGAGGTGAACTGCAAGATTGTCTATTACGGTCCGGGTCTGAGCGGAAAGACCACGAACCTGGAAATGATTCATACAAAAGTCCCGGATAACCACAGGGGCGACCTCACCTCGATAGCAACCGAGGGTGACCGGACGCTGTTCTTTGACTTCATGCCGCTTGACCTCGGGAAGGTCGCCGGCATGAATACCCGGTTCCAGCTTTATACGGTACCCGGGCAGGTGTACTACAACGCGACGCGTAAACTCGTTCTTCAAGGCGCAGACGGCATCATATTCGTCGCGGACTGCCAGGAAGGCAAGTTGGAGGAGAACAAGGAGTCTTTCCAGAACCTTATCGAGAACCTGACAGAGTACAATGTAGACCTCGATGACCTACCGTTCGTGATGCAGTACAACAAGCGCGACCTGCCTAATGTTATTCCCATCGAGACACTCGAGAAGGAGTTGAATTCAAGGGGCTATCCTTATTACGAGTCTGTGGCTATTACCGGTGAGGGAGTCTTCCCTACGCTGAAGAAGCTGGCTAACATGGTGCTTGCGAATCTCAACAAGGAATACGGCGTGCAGAAAGCTGCGCCAAAGGCGCCTGCCGCTCCGGTTGCCAAGGCACAGAGGCCTGCGGCACCGCCACCTCCACCGCCTCCTCCCGCTCCGGCAGTTCCGGTTGCAGCGGCTCCGGCCCCGCCGCAGGCGGCGCGACCTGCTCCGCCGCCGCCCCCACCTCCTCCGCCTCCTCCGCCTCCTCCGCCACGACCGGCGCCGGTAGCCGCGGCTCAAGGCCAGAAAAGTGCCGCAACGCCGCCACAGCGGAAGCAGTTCGTACCAGGAAGACCAGCACAGGAAAAAGCACAGAGACGAAAGGAGTTAGCCATTCCATCCGAAGGAAAAGGACCCGGCTGGGTAGTAGCCATTCTGTTCCTAATTATTGGTTTTGTACTCGGCGCCGCGACGGAGCACTTCGTCGGCATATTCAAACAAATACTCTCTAATCAGTAGACTCACAGAAGGCAAAGCATTTAGGCGCGAGTGCAACGGCGCGCGTTAGCCGCCGGTTCTCCGGAAACAGGTACATGCCCAGAAACGGCGCGTTCCAGCAGGCCAGGGAGCTTGTCAAAAACAATCTTTCCAGCGTCCGCCAGAAGCTCATTGTCCTCAGCGGCAAGGGCGGTGTCGGAAAGACCGCAATGTCTGTCAATATCGCCGTCAGCCTTGCCGGACAGGGATTCCGCGTGTGTCTGCTCGACACCGATATCCACGGTCCCAACGTACTGAGGCTCCTCAACCTGCAGGGGCGGATGCCCGACGTGAAGGAAAACCGCATTGTGCCCCTGCCCTTTTCGGACAATCTTTCGGTCGTTTCGTCAGCGTTCATGCTCGCCTCAGAAGATTCGCCCCTTATATGGCGCGGGCCTCTCAAGGTCGCCGCAATACGGCAGTTTCTGGCAAACGTCGTCTGGGGCGAAATCGACTATCTCATCGTTGATTCTCCGCCTGGTACGGGCGACGAGCCGCTGACAGTGGCACAACTCGTGCCGCCGCCCGTTTCCGCCGTCCTCGTGACCACGCCGCAGCTTGTAGCAACGGATGATGTGCGAAAAGCGGCTGGCTTCTGCAACAGGGTCGGCCTGCCGGTAGCCGGCATCATAGAGAACATGAGCGGAATGAGCTGTCCCCACTGCGGCGGGCAGATTGACCTGTACAAGCGCGGAGGAGCCAGGGTTGCCGCTGCCGAAGTCGGCATGCCCTTCCTCGGCGAAGTGGCTTTCGACCCCCGAATGGTTGTGACAAGCGACAAGGGAACGCCTTTCATCACTGAATTTCCCGACGCCCCGGCAGCAATTGCAGTCAAAGAAATAGTTGCCAAACTGCCAGTTCCTGAATAAGGTGCCTAATCCTGCAGATTCCCAGCGCTTGGACGTCCCCGTTTTACACAGACATGACATAACATTTCCAGGTGAAGAGTATAAATTAAATAGACGCACTGCGGAACGGCCGGTTAAGATGACTATTGGAGGATTCTCATGTTCTCAACGGGGATGCGGATTCTTGTTACGGTAGTCGTGCTTGCGGCTTGCAGCGTAGCAGTGCTCGTCCTTTTTGCCGTTCCGGCTCGCGCTGAGGATTCGGTCAAGATACTCGACGGCGGCACTGTAAAGGGCTACATACTGGAAGAGAACGACGATTACGTCCTCATTCGCCGGAAAACCGGCGATATACAGCAGATAGAACGGGACAGAATAGAGGAAGTCAGGCGCGGTCCCGCGTTCGATGTGGAGTTCAAGCAGAAGTGGCAGGAAATTCAATCAAAGGATGCGGACGCGGCGTACGACCTCGGCCTGTGGTGCGAGGATCGTGGCCGCCCCGCCGAGGCAGCTAAGTGTTTCCAGCGAGCTATCGAAGTTAATCCCGACCATCAGACTGCAAGGGAAAGGCTCGGCCACCTGTATTACGATGGCAGGTGGTACGAAAAAGAAGAGGATTATTACGGTGCGCGCGGATATGTCAAGTACAAGGACAACTGGATACCGAAAGAGGAAAGGCAGAAATACGAAGCCGGCCTGGTCAAGCTCGACGACGGGACATGGGTTTCGAGAACGAAGCTCGAAGAGATAAAAAAGCGCCGGGAAAACAACGAAAAAACCGCTCCCAAGAAGAACGACAGAAAGCCCAAGGATGAAGACGAGACGAAACAAAAAAAGACCTGGAAACGGCAGAAGCGAGATAATACTTTCTACGAGGATTTCTCCGGCAAAGTACCCTGGAATAACAGGCACCAGTTCCCCTCCAAGTACTACATGATTGAATCCAACTGCTCCATGAAGCACATCAAACGTTATGCGAAGATGCTCGACCTCGTGTACGAGAAATACTGCAAGGTATTCGGCAAGCCTAGCAGCGCCAGAAAGTGCAACGTCCGGATATACGCATCCCACCAGGAGTTCGTTCAGGGCACTGGCCGTGGCGGCGGCGTCGGCGGATTCTACGGGGGCGGTCGCGTGACCGCCTACCACGGCAAGTTTGGAGCGACTGGCTCGACCCAGACGGTCCTGTTCCATGAGTGTACCCACCAGTTCCACGACATGGTCGCCGGCATACGCAAAGCCCAGATATGGTTCACCGAGGGGCTGGCCGTTTTCTTCGAGTGCTCGGAGGTGGATGAGTCCAACAAGATTCATATCGGCGTAGTTAACAAGGACAGGCTCGGAACAGTCCAGAAGGGCGTTAAAGGCGGTAAATACATTAACCTCGAAACTCTGCTGAGAACACCCCAGTCCTCCTTCAGCGGCATGCACTATGCCTATGCATGGACAGTGATATATTTCCTCGTATACACGAACACGAACAATCGCAAGCTCTTCAACCGGTACTGGACCCAGGTCTGCTGTGGCTCGGGCGAGTCAGGTGGCTCCCCCAAGTTCAAGAGCATGATAGGCGTGCCCCTGCAGGAGCTTGAGGACTGCTGGAAGGAATGGGTCCAGATTCTCGGGAAGGATGACCTGCCCGAAGACGTGGAAGAGAAGTCCAAGGATTTCTTCAAGACATACAAGAAGAAGAAATCCGACAAGAGCAGCAAGAAATAGCCGCTTCCCGAGCAATGTGACCGTCGAGTGACGTTGCCGTTCTGCATCTGCAGCACGTTCCGCTTTGTTTTACGCCTCATGGATTTTGCCTTGATGCAGCCAGCGAAGATATGTAAAATTCCTGCTCGCTAATCCGCGAGAAATATATTCACTTCAAACCAATTTAGTCTTTGCAGAGGAGGAACAATGGCAATCGGACCGCCTTGAGTAGTTATGGACTACGTGATAATGCTTGGTAATGCGGCGAAAGGAGAAGGTGTTTATGATTAAGTTCAGCGATAAGCAACTGAAAATACCACAGATGGCGCGACCTGTGTACCTGGTTACAGGCGGCATGTCCCAGTTCGGGCGCGCGTTTCCCGAGAAAAAAACGGAGGAGTTGTGCGTGGATGCGCTCAGAATGAGCGCAAACCTCATAGGAAAGAGCATGGCTGAATTAAAGAGCCATGTACACACGGCCTATTACGGACATTTCGCTGACCACTTCGGCGACCAGCTTCTCGGCGAGGCGGTAATACACGACAGGCTGGGCCTCGACCCTCTCGGGAACATCGGCATTAAGACCGGCGGTGCAACCGGCGGGTCAACACTCTGGGAAGGATTCAAAACGGTTGCTTCAGGATATTCAGACTGCGTGCTCTGCATGGGCTGGGAGCGCATGGACGAGGTTCCCACCGATGAGGGGAACCACCTGATAGCGTCGGCGGCGGACAAGGATTGGGAAACTCCGCTCGGACATATATATACGGGTTACTACGCCGTCATGGCCCAGAGGTACTGGAAGGTATTCGGCAAGGAAGAGGACTCCTTCAGGCGCACAATGGCCGAAATCGCCGTCAAGCACCGCAACTACGCCGTGCACAACCCGTTCGCGCATGGCGCGAAGAGAATAACCGTAGACGACGTTCTGGAATCGCCGGTTGTCGCCCACCCGCTGAGGGCGCTGGATTGCTGTCTTATGAGCGTCGGCGCCTCCTGTGCGATCCTCGCTGACGAGAAGACCGCTTACGAGCTGACTGACAATCCGATTCGTATATACGTAGGCGCCGGTTCGCACACGTTGCGGGTCGCGGACAGGCGGCACATGGAAATCCCGCTTCTGCCGCATGAAACCGCCGAGCAGTACAAGGACCTCGGCAAAAGGTTCCCGGGCGGCGACAGGTATCCGGGCTTCACCGGATTCCTGGCGACGCGCATGGCCTGCTATTACGGGTATCGCATGGCGGGCATCCAGAATCCGCTCGAAGACCTGGACATGGCCGAGCTGCACGACGCATTTACCATAAGCGACATGCAGAGTTACGAGGATTGCGGATTCAGGCCTTACGGCGAAGGGCGCGACTTCGTCGAGTCCGGTGACTGCTACCACACCGACCCCAAGACCGACGAACCTGGCAAGCTCCCCACAAATCTCTCAGGCGGGCTTATCGGCTGCATGCACGCGGTCGGCGCAACCGGCATTATGCAGACTGTCGAGTGTGCGCTCCATGTCTTGGGCAAGCACGGAGAAATTCACGGCGACCCGGAGAGATGGACCGCCTTCGGCAAGGAGAAGCCGAAAGACTGGAAGGACCTTTCGGTCAAGGATGCGAAGCGCACGCTGGCAATCAGCCACGCGGGCGTCGGGTCGCACGTTACGGCGACCATTCTCGTCCACCCCGACCACCTGCTGAAAAAAGACTAAGGAGGCGAACATGGCCGTTGATAAACAAAATTACGGGACCGTGACTTCGGATGGCATGAAATACAAGCCCAAGGGCCCGTTTCACAGGATGGAGAAGAACCAGCCTATTTACAACAAGGAAGGCAAGCTGGTCGGCATTACGAATCCGCGTGACATGACATATATTCACTCTTACGGCGGCGAGGCTCTTTATTTCGCCAGCCTTGGAGAAGCCAAGCTGTATGGCACGCGCTGCGACAACAAGGCATGTGAGTCTAAGGGTTCGATATTCATGCCGTTTCGGATAGCTTGCCCGGACTGCCTTGAGAAGATGACGCCGGTGGACATGACGGAAGCAGCGCAGAAAACGGCGACCGTGCATTCGTTCATTATCACCGAGCGCACGGGTGCGTTCAACACGCTGGCTATTCCAATCAAGTTCGTGAACGTGGAGTTCGAGGGCGTCTGCACCATTCTCATGAGCTACATGCCGGTGGGACAGCCGGAAATCGGCATGAGGGTGGTTCCGATATTCAAGACGACTGACCCGGATTTCCTCGTTACCGACCTGGCCTTTGTGCCGGAGGGCACGCCCGAGGACAAGCTGCCCAAAGGATTCTCTTTCGGGAAGTAGGCACGAAAGCCTGGACGTTTTGCGTCCATGCTGTTAGAATGGATGTATCGCGCCAGTAGCTCAATTGGATAGAGTGGCGGTCTACGAAACCGTAGGTTGCAGGTTCGAATCCTGCCTGGCGCGTTTATCACATTGCGAAGCAATGTGACCGCCGAGAGTTTTTCTGCGCGGCAGATAAGTCAAATTCTTCTACTGCATGGGCAATTTACCTGTCGGGCGGGATTGTGATAATGTCGGGCTTTTCGGCCTTTTCCGGTCGGTTTGCAGTGTCATCCCGGCAGATGTCCACCGTGCCCCATCCGAGCAGGAAGTCGAGCAGTTCCTTGAGATTTATTGAAAAGTCCGCGCCGATGAGAATAGCGTGTACCGTGGCACCGACCTGCCAGAATTTCCTGTCGTACCCTTCGTCGTATGGCACACCCTCGTCGCCGCAGAACTGCCAGAGGCTCTGTCCGCGCTCGGTATCTATGCGCTTAATGCTACTGCCTTCGTTGCCGAGTATCTGAACGCTCCTTACGTAGAAGCCGGGAATGCCCATCTCGAAGGCCGTCTCCGACCATCCGCCTGCCATGCGACCAATGAATCCGAATCGGGCGCCTCCCCAGAAAAGTGCGCCTGCCTGGATTGCCTGCGTGCAGCGGACGTTGGCATCGGCGCCCATGCCCACCGAAAGCGACAACGAAAAAATATCGACGAAATCGTTCAGGCGGTCCTTTAGATAAGTCCCGAAGCCGCCCGGACGACTTTCCCGGCCTGGCTCATTCTGCATGGCGAGCAGTGCGCATCCGGACCCGGTGGACGCAACGCAGCGCAGCTCGCCGAGTTGCCCCGACAGACTGGCGCAGCCTATGCATACTGAAAGCAGACTCACTACAGCGAACAATCTGAGCATGAGCTTCTCCTCTCTATAAATACCGGCAGGATGCTACCAGAGATGCGGGGCCAAATCAACCTTAAAGCGTGACCGTGGTGTCGTTGCCTTCGATGGGGGCTACCCGTCCCGATTCTACGAGTTCGAGCATTGCCGTTGCGGCGTCATCGTCGAACTGGGTGCCCTTGCCTTGCGACAGTTCGCTGACCACCTGCTTTTTGCTTAGCCTGCCGCGGTAGGAACGCTTCGAGGTCATGGCATCGTACGAGTCGGCCACCGCGAGCACACGGGCGAGCAACGGGATATCCTTGCCGGAGAGGCCGTCCGGATAGCCTCCTCCATCGAAGCGTTCGTGGTGATGACGTATAATGGCGGCTATGATATCGATGTCCTGTCCCTTGATGTTCTTTACAATTGTAGCGCCGACTTCGGGATGGCGCCTTATGACGAGCCATTCGTCTTCCGTCAGCTTTCCCGGCTTGTTAAGCACGGACTCCGGCACGCCAATCTTGCCTATGTCGTGCAGCAGGCTCGAAAGGCGCAGTATGTCGAGCTTTTCTTCCGCTAAGCCCAGGATTTCACCGAGCGTCATGGCATACGCCGTGACCCGTTCGGAATGGCCCCGGGTATAGCTGTCTTTCGCCTCCACGGCTGCAACCAGCGTCCGGACGGTGGAGTAGTATCCTTCGACAAGGTCGTCGAGGAGTCTGGCCCGGCGAATTGCAATGCCGGCCTGCTTTCCGATGGCTGAGAGAAGTTCGAGGTCGTTTTCCGAGAATTCTCCCGGGTGGCTTATGGTGTCGAGATATATGGCGCCTATGACTCCGCTCCCGGTCTGGACCGGCACGCACATTACGGAGCGGATTCCCCCCATGACGACCGATTCGCCCGCCTTGAAACGCTCGTCCTTCTGCGCATCGAAAGTGAGAAGAGATATCCCGTTGTCGAGGACTTCGCTGACAATCGTATGGCTGATTGAGATGCGGCCCTCGTCGAGCTTGTCGGTCCTCTTGCGGAAGATAACCGGCTCCATAGAGCCAAAGTCCCTGTCCCTCATTATGAGAAGGCTGCGGTCCGCCTTGAACACCTGGAACATGGCGTCCATTATGGATTCGAACAGCCTTTCGATATCCTCTTCCTGATGAACGAGATTCGACACCCGGTACAGCGTTTCCAGACTCTTATGGGCAATCTTGTACTGGTCGAGAAGCTTACCCTGGCCCGACATGAACAGGCCTTCATGCTCCGTGTCGTAACGTTTCCTGACCTGCACCTGTGAGAAGTCGAATGCGGAGCGGTCCAGCTCGACAATGAGTTCTTCTGCTTCGGAATCCGCGTCTTCTTCGGAATCGTCTTTCTCTTCCAGCGTGGCGAGTAGCCTTACGGCCCCCGTCTGTATCATGTCGCCATCTTCGAGTTCGAGGGTCGTGATGCGGTTGCCGTTGACGAGTGTTCCGTTGGACGAGCCGAGGTCTGTCACCACGGGGCCGTCCTCTGAAATCCTGATACTGGCGTGAATGCGCGAAACTCCGGGGTCGAAGAGTTGCAGGTCGGCGCTCTCATCGCGGCCTATTGTGAGCTGCTCCCCTTCACCAATATAGAAGATTTCTCCCTCTTTGTTGCCGGTTACCACAGTGAGCCTTATCCGCATGGGAGCACCCTACAGCCTGTATGCGCCGCATCTCTAATTATACACTCTAAATGCAGTCTGTCAACCCGAACCACCTGTAAATCCCTGCAGATAAAGAGCTTTCAGGCTATTATCCCGGTTTGAAATCCCGGCTGAACAGAGGCTGGCGGCCTGCAAATCCGCTTTTCGCTTGACTTTGCCGCTTCAATGTGCTAAGTTGACGTATCCTTAGAACTGCGGAGGACAGCCCGATGCGTAAATCTCGATTCAGCCTGTTTTTAGCAATTCTTCCAGTAATTTTGACACTTGTCTTAGGCGGATGCAAGAGCAGCAGCAGGGATACCATCCCGACTCCCCCCGGTCTCGAGGTATCTCTTTCTGCGGGAAGTCCGGCTGACCAGGATGTAGCGGCAAACGCCTCCGTCGTAGCTGCTCACATTCAGCTTTCGGCCATTACACGTAACGACGTAAGTATAACTTCCATAACGCTTACAGCCTTCGGTTCCGGCGATGACCTCGTCGATATCACTTCGGTCGATATTTATCTCGACGCGAACGACAACGATGCTTACGACGCAGGCACGGATGCCCTGCTGGGTTCCGGGGCCTTCGATGCCAATAACGGCAGGGCCACGGTGAATTTCGGCAGCCCGCAGATTGTCTCATCGGGTGTTGACCGCGTTTGGTTTGTAATGTACAACCTCAACGGCAACGGGCCGGACGGGGCGACGTACTACTTCAGAATAGCCAATCCGGGCGACGTGACTGTAAGCTTCATCTCGGGCAGGTCCACAAGCACAAGAGGTACGCCCCTTGAGAGTTCCATACTCACCATAACCTCGGGCGGCGCGAAGCTGAACCTGCTCGCCGGACTTAATCCGCCGGCTGACAGGGAAGTTATCAAGGGGCGGGCAAACATTCCCGTCCTGCAGTTCAGACTTTACAACCGTGATTCAGGCAACGTGACAGTTACCTCCGTGCGCGTGACTCCATCCGGCTCAGGAAATGACTCAACGGGCATATCTCAGGGATATGTATGCATCGACGCAAACAACAGCGGAACATCCAACTCGGGCGACACGATTTTCGGAGCATTCACCTATCCCGGAAACGATACGGCAGCTGATGCTGCCGGAAACTGTGTAATCGCAGCGGGCTCCGTCAGGAATTTCCTTGTCGTTTACGACGTAAGCACCGGCGCTCTTGTGGGAGACACATATACTGCAAGCATTGCAGCGCTGGCGCATATCCAGGCCGAAGATGCCGGCGCGACTCCGGTAACGCCTACGGGCACAGTGCCGCAGGACGGGGCCGTAATCACGATAGCCGAGAAAGGCTCGCTGACGGCCCAGCTCGGCGCGGCCAATCCTTACGGCAGAAGTGTCATTGCAGGCGCCACGAACGTACCCATCCTTCAGATAGAGCTTGAGGCAGGCGACCTCGAAACCGTTACAATCAGCAGCATGACGGTCCGAGCCACCGGCAGCGCGAACGACACGACGGAACTCGGCGATGTAAAATTGTACGAGGATGCCGACGGCGACGGCTCAGTAGATACGGGCGAAATTCTCCTCGCCACTACGCAATATGCATCCGACAACGGGACGGTCGTTCTGGACAGTTTCTCAATTGACATAGTAGCCGGAAGCACGAGGAACTTTCTCGTGACGTGTAATATTGAAGCTGGCGCTCAGATGGGGTCAACGCTGGGCGCGTACGTCGAGTCAACATCGGATATATTAGCCCAGGGTCTGGATTCCGGGCTGCCGATATGGGCTTCTGGGACGTTCCCTATAGAGGGCGAGCTGTTCGAAATAAGAGTACCAGACTCGTTTTACGCGGCCGATTCCCTGAATTCGGCCAGGTTCCTGCACACGCAGACCACGTTTACCGACCCTAACGACGGCAAGGCCAAAGTCCTTGTCTGCGGAGGCTCGAACGGCACGGCGGTGCTCAATACGGCGGAAGTCTACGACCCGGCGCTCGACACATGGACGACGGTAACGGCGACGATGAACAAGGCGCGCGCGGGACACACCGCCACGCTGCTTGCCGACGGACAACGTATTCTCATTGCCGGAGGCGGAGACGGCGTGCTGCCAACTTACGAGAATGGCGAAATATTCGACCCGGCGGACTACTCTTTCACCGCCATCTCCGATATCATGGCGGCCGCGCGGGAGCTGCACACGGCCGTTCTCACGGAACAGGGCGAAGTGTTCCTTTATGGAGGGATGGATTTTCCCTCGGATGCATTCGTCGATGTTACCGAAGCCTACAAGGAGAGCGTGAACCGCTTCGACAGGATCGGGACGTCGCAATTCATGCGGGTACTGCATACCATGAACCGCCTTTCGACAGGCGTTATCGTTGTCGCAGGAGGAATCGGACGCTCATCCAGCAGGCCAACAGGCTCGGTTCTCCTCACAAAGGTTCAGGTATGGAGTACATCCCCGTCTATTTTTGAGGGGAGTTTCACACAGCAGCTTGCCCTGCCCGGAAGGTGTGGTCACGCGGGAGTGGTGTTATCCGGAGGCAGGCTTCTTATTGCTGGCGGTTACAACCTGGACCTGTTCGTTCATGCGACCCCGCCCTTCTCAGGTCGCAAGGTAGCCGAGCTGATTACCGACCCGGGGCCGCCGGTCAGCAACGAGACCCTGAAGGATGTGGGCGCGATGTCTTTTGTCCGGTTCTTGCCCGTGGGCGAATTGCTGCCAAGCGGCAAAGCCCTTATTGCCGGTGGAACGGACGAATCGGGAGTGGCGCTCGACAGCGCGGAACTTTACGACCCGGCCGCTGAGACATTCTCCAACTCGACCGGAACAATGGTTCAGGCGAGGCACCGCGCGACATCATCCATGATACCCGGTCCGGACGGGCAACTCGGAACGTCGGACGACATGGTACTTATCGTCGGGGGGCTTGACATTTACATCTCATCGCCCGGCCCGAGCGATGTGGTTAACTCTGCGGAAATCTACGTGCCATAAAGGCCCGTGTCGATAGACACCCGGGCACGAAAAAACCGCTCATGCGGCGCGGGCGTTGTTTTTACCGGACGGGTTTTTCCTTGATTCGGGCCGCATCGTCTGCCAGAATACGCTCCAATTCATTGTAGTCAGCGCATTTCTCGGGAGAGCATCATGGCTGAAAAAGTGCTGATAATGGGCGCGGGCGGCAAGGACTTCCAGGTTTTCAACTGCACTTATCGCGATAATCCTGACTTCGAAGTGGTGGCTTTCACTGCCGCGCAGATACCGGGGATAGACGAGCGGACTTATCCCGCCAGCATTGCAGGCAGCCTGTATCCAAACGGCATTCCCATTCTGCCGGAAGAGGAGCTTGAAGATATTATCAAGGGTAAAAAAGTGGACCTCGTGGTCTTCGCATACTCGGACGTATCTTACGACTACATAGAGGAACGCGGGGAAAGGGTGCAAGCCATCGGCACGAGGTTCATCACCGCGCAGCCCGAAAATGCCATGCTCAAGGCCGAGAAGCCTGTAATCGCGGTTTGCGCTGTCCGGACGGGTGCGGGCAAGAGTCCCGTCTCGCGGGCGATTGTCGGAATACTGACCCGCAGGGGCAGGAAGGTCGTCGTCGTGCGCCACCCAATGCCCTACGGAGACCTCTCAAAACAAGAGGTCGAGCGCTTCGAAAGCATAAAGGACCTGGCGAAACACAAGTGCACAATCGAGGAGATGGAAGAGTACGAGCCGCACATAAACAGCGGGGCGGTCGTGTACGCCGGAGTCGATTACGGCAAGATACTGGCGCAAGCCCAGAAGGAGGCGGATATCATCCTCTGGGACGGCGGGAACAACGACACTCCTTTCTATGCGCCGTCGCTTCACATAACCATACTCGACCCGCTGCGCGCGGGCGACGAACTGACGCACTATCCCGGGAGGGACAATCTCGAACTCGCCGATGTCCTGATAATCAACAAGGTGGACCAGGCAACAGAGAGTGACCTCGACACGGTGCTGGCCAGTATAGATGTACACAACCCCGATGCAACTGTCCTCATGGGCCGGCTCGCGCTTTCGGTGGACGATTCGGAAGCCATTGCCGGGAAACGCGTTCTCGTGGTGGAGGACGGCCCGACGCTCACTCACGGCGGCATGAAGTTCGGCGCGGGCGTCGTCGCGGCAAAACAGTTCGGGGCTAAGGAACTCCTGGACCCGAGGCCGTTCGTCGTCGGAGAAATCAGGGAGACGTTCGAAAAGTATCCCGAGATAGGCACGCTCCTGCCAGCGGTCGGCTACAGCCCGCACCAGGTCGAGGACCTCGAGAAGACCATAAACGCCTCCGATGCGGAACTTGTAGTCATAGCCACGCCCATAAACCTAAGCCGCATCGTAAAAATAAACAAGCCGACCGTCCGCGTGACTTATGACTACAAGGACGTAGGCGAGCCCACGCTTGCATCCGTGCTGGCGGGAGTATAGAGGCCGGGAGGCGCGGGATGGAGTACCATCGCGGTAAGATGTGCGTTCTTGCCCTCGGAGGCAATTCTCTTATTAGAAAGGGGCAGAAAGGCACAATCCAGGAGCAGGAGAGCAACGCCGAGGAAATCACGAGGGAGATATTCCCGCTCGTCAATCTGGGCTATAACCTCGTAATCACGCACGGCAACGGGCCTCAGGTCGGTCACCAGATACTCCAGAACGAGCGCGCCGCCGAAGAGGTGCCCGCAATGCCTCTGGACGTGTGCGTATCTGACACGGAAGGCTCAATGGGCTACATTCTCCAACAGGCCCTGCTAAACGAGCTGCGCAGGCACGAGATGAAGAACGTCTACGTAGTGACAATGATAACAGAAGTGCTCGTGGACAAGAGCGATCCCGCCTTCAAGAACCCGACGAAGCCTGTCGGTTCTTTTTACACGAAGGAACAGTCCGAAAAACTCATTAAGGAGGAAGGCTGGACAATGGTCGAGGATGCTGGCCGCGGGTGGCGTCGCGTGGTGCCCTCACCTATGCCCGGCAAGATTGTCCAGCGCTACATGATACGGGACCTCTGCCGCCAGGGAAATATAGTCATCGCGCTCGGCGGCGGCGGGATTCCCATCTGGCGCAACCAGAACAACGATTACGAGGGAATCGAGGCCGTAATAGACAAGGACCTCGCCTCGGGGGAACTTGCGAAGGTCATTCACGCGGAACTGTTCATAATACTGACACCCGTCAAGGAAGTATGCCTCGATTTTAACAAGCCCACCCAGCGGCCAGTAAGCAGCATGACGCTGAAAGAGGCGCGCCATTATATGGCAGAAGGCCAGTTCCCCGCCGGTTCTATGGGGCCCAAGATTCAGGCGGTGATTGATTTTCTGGAACAGGAAGATGCCATCGCCATAATAACGGATGGCCCGAGCCTCGCCGATGCGCTCGAAGGAAAAGCCGGGACGAGAATCACGCGCTGAGAATGCCTGCCGGCTCGCCACCGCCGCTCAGCGGTAGAAGCCATCCTCGCAGGCGTGCACGAAAGACTCGACTGTGCTCTTGAGCTTGTCCCACTCGGTCCGGATTTCGTCGGATTCCTTCTGGTCGATGAGGCCGTCGTTCTCATACGACTCGGAGACTACTTCGAGGAGTTTGTAGAATTCCCTGACCATTTCCCTGGTCCGGGCCACGAATTCCCTTGCAACGTCGTCGCATTTTCCCGCGGGCGCGCTGGCAACGAAGAAGCCGCCCGCCCTGTTGCACAGCCATTCAATCAGGGGAATGTGTTTCGTGGACTCGTAGAGCATGCATACTCTGTCGAGCGGATTGCGCGAGCCGCTGCCCTTTTCCCCTTCTTGTGGCGGGACTTCGCCCCACTTGGAAACGGTCGAGTATGACAGGCTCAGGTCCTGCGCCACCACTTTCGCGCCGACTTTGTCGAGCGCATCGCGCAGTACTTCATAGGATTCCAATAAACCTCCCCCTTCGGTCTTCGTCGAAACATGCTTGAAAGGCTGGTGATTTGTTATCTATTGCCCCGGCTGCGCCGGTTCTTTTCCTTCTCTTTTTCTTTTTCTTTTTCTTTTTCTTTCTCTTTTTTCTTCTTCTCGTCTTCGTCCTCTTCGTCCTTGTCCTTCTTGGGGCCTTTTCCCTTGTTCTTATCCTCGTCCTTGTCTTTTTCCCAGCCCTTCGGCCCTTTTTCCTTTTCCGGAGGCGTATGGGGTTTGTCGGGCGTCGTAGTCTTTCCACCCTTGGATGGCGGCGTAGCGGGGGTAGCCGGCGTCGCGCGATGCAGGCCCGAGCCCGGCCTTGCCGGAGTTGCAGGTATTGCCGGAGTGGCTTTTCCCGACCTATCCGTAGCAGTGGAGTGCTTCAGCGCATGCTCCGGGATAACTTTCGGCTTCGCAGGCGTTGGCGTAACCTTCTTGACGGGGGTTTGGGGCGGAGTATGGGTCCGAGTTGGCGGTTTGGGCTGCTCCTTGGGCGGCTGGCTGGGCTGGCGCAGCTTTTTTACGGGAGAGCTGCCCTTTTTCGGCGGAGTTGTCGTTCGGGCCGGCGTCGGTTTCTTGTCCCTGAGTCTCTGCGTCGGCGGCTTTTGATTTCTGATTACATGGTATTTCCTGTGATTTTCCGGTATCTTATGGAAGGCGGTCGGTACCGTGGATATATGCGTCCACGGACCGTTGTAGTTCCTGCTGCTGTACCAGACGCCGCCGGCGTACCAGTACCAGGTGCTGCCGTAGAAGAACAGGTCAACGCCCACGTCCGTGGCTTCGTGCACGCTCGTTCCGGGTATGGTCCGCAGGGTAGGCCTGCGCGAGACTTGTTTCCAGGTTGGTGTGCCAGGCGAGTATCGCTCGCGCCGCGGCAGCCTGGAATAGAGGTGGTGATTCTGAGGCACGTTGTAGAATACGGAAGGCAGAGTCGTAATAACAACCCAGCCGCCGTCAAAGCGGCTCGAGCGATGCCAGGAACCGTTGGAGTACCAGTACCAGTAGTTCCCGTAGTAGTACATATCATGGTCCGACGACCATTGAATCTGCGTGTTCTCGATGGGCCTCAACGTCGGTCTCACCCTTACCGCGGGCCCCGCGATATATGCGGTTGTGCCGTGCGGCGTGCTGCGGACATACAAAACGCAACTGCAAAGTAGCGCCGTGGCCAATCCTACCAGGATTACTCGATACATGACCCACCTCCTGCAAAAGCTTTCAAGTTACCCCTCAATTATAATAACGAAATCGAGCTTTGTCTATGCGGTTAAATTTTGTCGGCTCGAATATTTCTTGCCCCCCGGATGCTCGCCGGATAAAGTATTGCATAAAATCGGCCGTAAAAGGAAGAAAAAATGCGGCTTATCAGTGCATTCAGCATTATTGCTTTAATGGCGACGGCGGGATGCTCCGAAGCAACGGAGGTGTCCGCCGCAAGCCCTTACGTAGTCAATGATATCGAGGTTACGGCGAGATTATACGTCGGCGAAGGAGTCTCGTATACACGCCATCATGCTTTGGGCAAAAACATCGACGGGTCAGTCACGCAGCTTAATAAGGAGCTTGAACCGTACGGCGTGAAAATCCGGCGCACCAGTGACATTACAGTCACCGACGAAAAACACAGCAACCTGCTGCCCTCTGTGCTCATTAACGGCCAGCCGATAGACTACATTGTCGCAGGGCTGTGCTTGAAAGCGGATTGTGTGGAGTACAACGGCGAACGCTGCGAGTCCGTACCGCCCGAGGCAATTCGCGAGGGAATACTCGTGGTCGCGAGGGCCCTACCCCGTCCGCCTCCGCCCGAGCCTGTGTCAGAAGCGGGAGAACCCGGTTGAGGCACCCCCGGATGTTCGACCTGAGAATAGGTCGAGCGGGAGCCCCGTCGGGGCTGCAGAATAATGGCTATTCGCCGGTTATCGGCATAAGCCTCTGCGAGTTGGCGATGTCCTCTTTTACTTGGAGCGCAATTTTCTCATATCTCTCGCGCTCGTCTGCGCTCCGGGAAGAATCGCGCAGCGCTTCGAGTTCGCCGAGCGCCTGGCTGTAACAGGCTATAGCCTGGCGCAGGAGATGTTTCTTTTTCACCGGGTCATCTTCGGCAAGCGCTGCGTAATGATATCCGTCGCCCTTATCCCAGATGTCACCCAGCTTGTTCAGGCGAGGTTTTTGCTCTTTCGACTGGTGTTGCGGCACCTTAAACATGTCGCGCTTCCAGCGTGCGTCGTCCGGGTCGGTAGATTCACACGCTGCAGCCGCAAGCAGCAGCAATACCGACACTGCAATCCACCTAATCATGGCATAAGACTCCTGTATTTGGCGGTCTCCAAGAACTGTTCATTGTACGGCATAGTATGACCCTGCATCATACCAGTTGCACCACACCGCGGCAAGTTTCGAATGCCACTTTAACGACAACGCAATATATCCTTGAGGCGGAAGCAGACTGGGATTAGAATCGGCCGCTTCGGAGGGCCAAATGGTATACCTTGCACTCGCCATCATGACAAGCGTCACGGTCGCTGTGTTGCTGAAAGTAAGCGAGGGTGCCGGGCGAAACAGGCTGGCTGTGGCGCTTGTCAACTACTGCGCCGCGTCGATGTTGACGTTTATCCTGTGGCTTCTGGGCGGCGCAATTCCTATGTCACGAATTACTGTAATATGCGGAATATATGCCGGGATAACCTGGGTCGTCTCGCTCATACTCATGATGTACGCAATCAAGCTTATCGGGGTCGCGATAAGCTCTGCGGTAATAAGGACGGGCGTTGTGCTGCCTGTAATTCTGAGCGTTGCGCTATGGTCGGAAATGCCGGGCGCGCTGCAGGTGGTGGGGATTGTGCTGGCGGCTGTTGCCGTGGTGATGCTTTCTCTGAAGGTCGTGCGAGTCGAAAGAAAATGGCACTGGCACTATGCGCTTATCATGGCACTTGTCTGGCTTGCATCCGGCGCCGCGCAGCTTGCGAGCAAGCTATTCGCCGAGGAGTGCCATCCGGTAGAGCGCGAGGGATACCTTGTGGTCTTGTTTCTCGTTGCATCTGGCTTTACGTGGCTCTGGCTCAAGGGCACGGGACGGTCAATAAAAATGGGCGACTTGAGCTACGGGACGGCGGTCGGGGTGCCGAACGCGCTGACGGGATTCTTCCTTGTAACCGCGCTGGGGGTTGTGCCGGGAATTATCGTATTTCCGACATCGGCTGCGGCCGGCGTGCTGCTTACAGTCCTCTTTGGGGTGACAATCTGGCGCGAGAAACTCGGTCTGAAAGGCGCGGTCGGGATTGCGATAGCGGTGCTGGCACTTGTTCTCGTAAACCTGAAGTAGGGGTTTCGGTTTGTATTCAAGCCCATGATGGAAGAGGGGCCCGGTTGGAGTTCTGCTCCACTTGGCCGCTTTCCTTTCGTACTTGCGGACCGGACCTCGGCGCGTAGAGAAGGCAGATTCCTTCTTTAGTTGCCTTAGAACCTCAAAGTCGCTTCGAGGAATATCACTTCGTGCGTTTTAGCATGCTTGAAAATCGGCTTGAAGTACTTTGCATTCCACAGCAGGCCCATGCCGGCGCGGAACGAAATATCCTCTGTATAATCCCACTTGACCTGTACGTCAAGTTCGTCGCCAATCTTGTCCCAGCCTCTGACACCGAGTCCGGGATCGGCCTTTATGGTCCGGGCGGTACGGATATTGGCGTAGAGGAAATCGACGCTCCAGTCGCGGCCGGGCTTGAAGCCGGTGCGCAGCTTCACGGCCGAGTAGTTCGTGTCGAGGTCGTAGCCGTAGTTGTTCTCTTCGAGGATAATCAGGTCGTCCACGTCCTCGTATGAGATGAAGCACTGCTGCTTCCTATCGGTTCGGTCGCGGTCACCGGAGAGCCACCACCATTCGAGCCCGAAGTGCCATTTCCATGCGCTCTTTGAGGTATATTTGAAACCGCCGCGTCCGCCGAACGCCTGCTGGTATATGTCCTTGCCGAAATATTTGGGGTCGGTACAAAGCTGCACAGGGTCGGTGCCCGGCGGGATTGGGTTAAAGTTCCTGATGTAAGTTCCTATTTGCCCGTAGCCCTCCGCAAAGAGCTGCAGCGACTTGGAAGCCATTACGGACGAGCCGAGACCGAGCGTCCAGAATCGGCTCGATGGGTCGTGCTGGAAGCTGGCAAGCGTCATCATGACCTTGCCGATGGGCTCTTTCTCGTTCGGAACGAACATGGTGCCGACGAGGGCAATAACCTCGCGGTCCTGGTCTGTCTGTCGCGTTTCCAGGACGGTGGCGTAAAGCAGGTCGCCCCTGAATGCCATCCTGCTGCCTTTTGCGTTGACGGAAGCCCTCACGCCGCCGGCTTCAATGCTCCCGGCGAGCGTGGGTCCATTCAACTCGAGCAATCCTGAGCCGGGCGCCTGGAAGTTATTACTGAAGGCATCCTCGCAGCGGCCGATTGCCAGGAAGAATGGGTTGTCGTCATCGAGCAGATCGTAGACGACTTCCTGAATGCCGAGCCTCAGCGAAAGGCCGGGGAAACCGAACTCATCGATGTGCACGTAGGCCTGGTCGACTTCGAGCAGCCTGCTCGGGTAGTCGTTCGGCGCGGCCAGCGAGTTGGCCGGAGCGCCGAGGTCGTCGAGCATGTACTCGGGCGTCTTCAGGCTGACCAGCGCGTTGACCTGCTTGGCGAGCTTGACATCGAAGTTTAGAGTAATCGTCGGGTCCGAGAACGTCGCACTGGACTGGCGCGCACCGGTTCCGGTAAGGCCGTAAATGACGGTGTTGACCTCGCGATTCTCGAACAGCGAGTTGAGCTTAATCTCGCCCGATATCTCGATTCGCATTGATTTCTTGGTCTCGACCTCTCCTGCCTCGCACAGCGATGCTACTGCGAACAGGACGAGGAAGACCACTGCCGCAAACAGGGTACGCCTCATCTCCTCCTCCTCAGACTATGGTCTGGATACAAAGTAAACTCCACTTAAACCTTCTCTACATCCCAAACAGGAAGCAGTTTGACAGCCATTACAAGGTCTTCCGGCGTCGTAATCTTGATATTCGTAGTGCGCGACGGGACAAGCTTGACCTTGCCACCCATGAGTTCCAGAAGCTGTGCATCATCCGTGATATCGCTTTCATCCGTGGTGGCAAGGGCGCGTTCGAGGATTTCGCGCCGGAAAGCCTGTGGTGTCTGTGCCTGAAAGATGCCTTTGCGCGATACGGTCATCGCTGCAAACATATTGGAATCAGCTTTCTTGAGTGTGTCTCCCGCCGGGATGGCGGCTATCGCTGCGCCGTGCTTCTCCGCCTCGCGCACGACGGCGAGAATTGTATCACTTTTTACAAAGGGGCGCGCGGCATCGTGGACTGCGACAAGTTTTACTGATGGGGCAATGGCAGCGAGCCCGTTTTTCACGGAATCGACCCTTCGTTCCCCGCCTTCGACGATTCTGTTGACGTGGAACTCCCTTTTGAGCATGTCTTCATCGAGGAGTTGTTGAGCGATGTCATTGCCGTTCGCCACGAGAATAATCCCCTCACACTCTTCAAGCGCCGCAAAGGGTTTCAGGGTGTAGTGAAGAACTGGCTTGCTGCCGGCGCGAACGAGTATCTTGTTCGCCGCGCTTCGCGCCCGGAGCCCCCTCCCTGCGGCTACTACGATACAGGTGAATTTCAATACCTGACCTCGTCAGGCCTGATGAAATATCGGCAAAACAGGCCGCCTGCTACAGTACACATCACACTTTGAAAGTATTTTAGGACCCTTTAGCATACTGTCAAGGGAAAAAAGCGTAAAATATACATGTTATTGTGGGTGATATTATGGAGTGTCCAACATATAGCTGAAATTACTGCAAGACAGCCCTGAAACCCGCAAATTTGCTGGTTTTCAGCTTGATGAGCAACATATTGTAGCTCTGTTTTCAGAAAATGCTGGCTTTATCCAACATGCAGTAGCTTAGAAGATTTTTTACAGCAGATTGATTTTCCTGTGTCCTTCTGTTATAAACTCGACTCAATGCAGACAAGTTCAGATGACCGTGATTGTGCTATTGGATTGACAATCAAAGGATATTAAAATATAAGTTAAAGGACGTAATACCGTGGCGGGAAAGAGGATATGGATTCAGACACGATAAGGGCTAAGTACCTTGAGTTCTTTGTGAAACTCGGGCATGAGGTCGTGCCGAGTTCGCCGCTGGTGCCCTCGAAATACGACCCTACCCTGCTCTTCACCAACGCCGGCATGAACCAGTTCAAGGACCTGTTCCTCGGGAAGGAACAGCGCTCCTACAACCGCGCCTGCTCTTCTCAGAAATGCCTGCGCGTCTCGGGCAAACATAACGACCTCGAACAGGTCGGATTCACCGCGAGGCACCACACTTTCTTTGAAATGCTGGGCAACTTCTCGTTCGGCGACTATTTCAAGAAGGAAGCCATCGAGTGGGCGTGGGAGCTGGTAACATCGAAGGAATGGTACGGTATTAACCCGGACTGGCTTTACGCGACGGTGCTGAAGGACGATGGGCTGGGGCTGACGGATGACGAGGCTAAGGAATTCTGGCTGGATGTCGGCGTTCCGGAAGACAGGGTCAAATATTTCGACCGGAAGGACAACTTCTGGCAGATGGGCGAGACCGGGCCGTGCGGACCGTGCTCGGAAATCCACATAGACAGGAGAAAACAGCTCGGCGACAACCTCGTCATGCCTCGCGGCAAGACCTGCGATAAGTGCGAGTTCGGGAACGACACGTTCAGGAAGTGCCAGAAGCTGAAAGAACACGACCTGTGCGAGCGATATTCGGAATTATGGAACCTGGTATTTCCGCAGTACAACATGCAGTCGGACGGCTTGCTTGGTAACCTCGATAAGCCCGGAGTTGACACTGGCGCGGGGCTTGAGCGCTTCGCCGCGGTGCTGCAGGGCGTCGCAAGCAACTACGAGACCGACCTGTTTATCCCGATAATCGAGAAAACACAGGAAATAGTCGGCCATACGACGGGTGAGCCGGAGCTTGTGGCTTCTTTCAGGGTCGTGGCGGACCATGCACGGGCGCTGGCGTTTGCGATAGCGGATGGAGTGACTTTCTCGAACGAGGGTCGCGGATACGTACTGCGGCGAATAGTCAGGCGTGCGCTGCGCCACGGCAGGCAGAAGCTCGGCTACCCCGAGCCGTTCCTCCACCTTCTCATCCCCACCGTGATTGAGCTTATGGGCTCGACCTACCCGGAGCTCAAAGAGCGAGGGGAATTCATCGAGAAGCTCGTCAAGTCCGAGGAAGAAGCATTCAGCGCGACGCTCGACCGCGGGCTTGTCCTTTTTCAGGAAGTGCTTGAAAAAAGCAGCGGCAAGACAGTTTCCGGCGACGATGCTTTCAACCTCTACGATACTTACGGATTCCCCTTCGACATGACTGTCGTAATGGCAGAAGAGGCAGGCATGACGGTTGACCGGGAGGGATTCGAAAAGCGCATGGGAGCACACCGGGAACGCTCCCGGGCCATAAGCAGGTTCGAGGTGGAGAAATCAGAGATCGCGCATGCGAATCTTCCACCGACGGAGTTTGTGGGATATTCAGAGACTCGCACCGAGGCGAAGGTCCTTTATTTCGACGACAGGAACATTGTGCTCGATACGACGCCTTTCTATGCAGAGGCAGGCGGCCAGGCAGGCGATGCCGGTCTCATTACTGGTGCGAATTTCGAATTCGAGGTTCACGACACGCGTAAGGCGGAGGAAGTCACGGTCCATTCCGGAGACTTCAAAACCAACGGTCGCCCGAAGGTCGATGAGCCCGCAACAGCACAAGTCAACGAGCCCCGCCGTAAGGCTATCATGCGAAATCACACGGCGACTCATCTTCTGCAGTGGGCGCTGCGCGAAGTGCTGGGCAAGCACGTCAAGCAGACAGGCTCGCATGTTACCGATGAAGGATTCAGGTTCGACTTCACGCACCACGAGGCTCTGACTGACAATCAGCTTGAGGAAATCGAAAAGAAGGTCAACGAGCAGATTATGAAAGATACGCCCGTGGGCTTCTGCGAACTCGGTTATTCGGAAGCACTGGAAGGCGGCGCTATCGCGATATTCGAGGAAAAGTACGGCGACAGGGTTCGCATGGTAGAGGTTGGGGACTACTCCAAGGAACTCTGCGGCGGCACTCACGTCGAGAGGACGGGGCAAATCGGAATATTCCATATTCTTAAGGAAGGTTCTATCAAGGCGGGCGTCAGGAGAATAGAGGCTTTGACGGGCGAAACGGCGGCAGGCTATCTGAATACCAGAGTGGAAAATCTCATTGAGATTCTGCACCTTTTAAAAGCAACTGACGCTGATGAGGCGAAGGAGAAGGTAATAAGACTCCTTGAGATTGAAAAGGAGCTTGAGAGACAAAAGAAGGCCGCAACCAGGAAAACTGCATCGAGAACGGCGGATGCCCTGGCTTCTAAAATTAAGCAGGAAGGCGATCTGAAGTATATATATGACCTTTCCGAAGGCAAAAGCCGCAAGGAATTAAGCGCCATGATTGACAAGTTCAAGGCGATGGGGGAACCTATCGCAGCTTGTCTTGTCTCCAGCCAGAAAGGAGTGCTGCACGTGTTTGTTGGCGCGAGCAAGGCGGCGGTTTCGGAGTTCGGCTTCGATTCCGGTGCTTTCGCTAAAGAGGCCGGGAAGATTCTCGGTGGAAGCGGCGGTGGGCGGCCCGATTTCGGGCAAGCGGGAGGAAAGGATTCCTCTGCCCTGCCGCAGATTGAGCAGGCGTTCCTGAACATGGTGAAAAAGTGCGCGGACTCGTAGGCGACGGAGCGTGAATGGACTCGATCCTCGAAACGGGAACGGTGACGGCTCTGGAACAGCGCGACGGAAAACAGGTCGCGCTTATCGTAATGGACATGTCCGAAGAGAGCCAGGAAAGATGCGCTACCTGCAGCGCATGTTCGAAAACGGGTGATGGCTGCCTTCTTCTTGCCGCGGAGATTGAGGCTAATCTCGACGTGGCTCAGGGGACCAGGGTCGAGGTGGAAATTTCCAGGCCTTCGCTCTATGTGCCCGTGCTAGTAACACTGGTGATACCCCTTGTCGGCATGACGGCGGGAGGAATTCTGGGCTCGGTGCTCGGCGCCGGTTATGAATGGAGAGACTTGTTGTCAGTGGGGCTTGCGCTCGTGTTTGGTGCGGTGCTCTTCGGCGCAGGCTACATCCTGCTCGGGAAGCGTTCCAGGGACAAGGTGGCCTGCGCGAAAGTGAAGAAGGTCTTGTAGCTGCTCAGGTGGGATGACTGCGGGAATAGCGCTTGATTCGGGTTCATGCGGCTGATAAAGTCTGATTGTGATTTACGGGGATTTATGCATGCTTAGCGTGCTTCATATAGACACGATGAAAGGCTGGCGCGGAGGGGAGCGCCAGGCCTTCTTTCTCGCCCGGGGGCTGCGCGAGCAAGGCCACGATGTCGGCTTTGTGTGCCAGCCCGGGAGCGAGCTTGAACGCAGGTTCCAGGGCTCGGATATTCGCGTCCATCCAGTAAGGTTCATATGCGAGGCGGATTTTACGGCTGCCTGGCGCATAATCGGGCTCGTACGCAGACACAAGTACGATATTCTCCATATGCACGACTCCCATGCCCACTGGCTCGGCGGATGCGCCGGACACGCAGCGGGCGGCGTACTCAGGGTGGTATCGCGCAGGGTTGACTTCTCCATACACAGGCACGGGTTCGGCTTATCTATAATCAAGTACCGTCATTTCGCCGATGCGTTTGTGGCGGTAAGCGAGGCAGTCCGCAGAGCGCTTGTCAACGACGGTGTGCCGAAAAACATGATTCACGTGGTCCACTCCGGGGTAATGTTCCCCGTCTCGCAAGCAGGTGAACGCGGCATTCTCGACAGGCTCATGAATGCCAACGGCACCACAAAGTTAGTTGGTTCGGTCGGAAGCCTTGTCGGGCACAAGGGGCACAGGTATTTCATTGAGGCAGCGGCGGAAATTGCGAACCGGCGGCCGGATGTTAAATTCGTTGTTTTTGGCGAGGGCAGGCTCAGGAGCGACCTTGAGCAGCGTATAAGAAAAAATGGCCTTTCTGACAGGTTTTTCCTGCCTGGATTCGAGCCTTCGGCTGAGAGGCTGATAGGCGCGCTGGATGTGTTTGTGATGCCTTCGATAATGGAGGGTTTGGGCACTTCTCTTCTCGATGCTATGGCAGTGGGTGTTCCAGTCGTCGCATGCCGCGCGGGCGGCATACCCGAGGCCGTGAAGGACGGCGATACCGGTCTGCTTGCAAAACCGGGCGACCCGCAGGCTCTCGCGGCAGCGGTCGAGAGGATGCTTGATGACAAGCAACTCGCGCGAAAGTCCGCGAGCAGGGCGAAAGAGAAGATTGCGCGCGAATTTACCGTAGAAAGAATGGTGAAAAAGACCCTGGAAGTATACGAAACGCTTGCAGCGGAGCGTGCATGAAGGGCAGGATGTCACAACTGGGCCGACTCCTGAAGTACGCGAAGCCGTACTGGAAGGTGATAGCGGTCGTTTTCCTGTTGTCTGCGGTATACGCCGCTGCACAGAACCTGCCGGTGTATCTTGCCCGTCCCTTCTTCGACGAAGCGCTTCTTGGTTCGATACGCGGAAAAGTTGCTTCCGGCAAGCCTTACGTTGAGAAGCACTCGCCCGAGATTACAGGGACTCCAGAAAGCATTCCCGAGGGAAAAGGGGAGCGAAAAGCCGCTCGCATGCAAACCAAAGATATACCGTGGGCGGCCGTTCAGGCACATCCTGTCGAACCCGAGATGCTGAACGACATCTTTTTTGCCCGGAACGCCGCACGCGGAGCCCGCGCCGTCGGCGGGGCCGCACGCGCAGTGGCAAAGGCGCAGCGCAGTCCGGCAAAACCAACCCAACTTGCAGGGCTGCGAATTATACTGGTTATTTCCCTAACCGTTATTATCGCAGGCGTCGTTGCATTCGGGTGCATGTTCGGAAAAGAAGTCCTGAGCATGCACTGGGTATTCAACGTGCTCATAGACATCCGTCAGCAGGTTGGCGAGTACATGATGAGAATGTCCATGGGCTTCTTCTCGAAGAGGCGCGTCGGCGAACTGATGTCACGGGTGACGAATGACATAATGGTGACACACAAAGCGCTTAACTTCATATCCCGGGACATCATGCAGTGCCCGCTCACGATAATTGGCGCCGTGGCGATTGCGTTTACGCAGTGCTGGCAGCTTGGTCTGTTGGTCTTTGGCGTTTTTCCGCTGATGCTGCTTCCGATAATGAAGTTCGGAAAGAAGATAACGCATCGAAGCCATAAGACCCTCGAGAAGCTTGCCGATGTGACGGAGCTGATGCAGCAGATGTTCACCGGCATACGCATCGTCAAGGCGTTCATGCTCGAAGAGAAAAAAAGCCGCGACTTCCGCCAGGCAAACAAGCAGTTTCTGCGAAAGATGATGAGAGTAGTTCGCATAAAAGCGCTGTCGAAAAGCTTCATAGAAGTCATGTACTACTGGGGCACAGGCCTCCTGCTGCTTCTCGGCTGGTACCTGATTACGAAGGGAATATGGGGCCTTACGCTGGGCAAGCTTGCGTCGTTCATGGGTGCGATGACGCTCGCTTACAAGCCGGCCAAGACCCTGACGCGGGCCTACAACACTATTCGCGAGTCTCTTGCAGGTTGCGAGAGAGTCTTCAATCTGCTGGACATGAAGCCGCAGATACAGGACAAGCCTGACGCGGTGGAACTTGACAGGATAAGACAGGGAGTGAGTTTTAGGGCCGTCTGGTTCGCATACGATACGGAGCCGGTTCTGAAGGACATAAATCTTGATATTGGAAAGGGCGAGATGGTCGCGGTCGTTGGCCGCAGCGGTGCCGGCAAATCCACGCTCTGCGACCTCATTATGAGGTTCTACGACCCCACGGAAGGGTCGGTTTGCATAGATGACAAGGATATACGCGAATTTACGCAGGCTTCGCTTCTCAGCCAGGTTGCAGTCGTCACGCAGGACCCGTTCCTGTTTAACACCACTATTCGAGAGAACATCAAGTACGGGAACCCGAATGCCTCCGACGACGAAGTTGTCGTTGCCACGCGCGCGGCGTACATACACGACTTTATATCGGGCCTTGAGAAAGGCTATGATACGGTAGTCGGCGAGCGCGGAGTTATGCTCTCTGGCGGCGAGAAGCAGCGCGTGACGATAGCTAGAGCGATAATCAAGGACGCGCCCATCCTCCTGCTCGACGAGGCGACATCTTCGCTTGACACGGAGAGCGAACAGGCCGTTCAGAGCGCGCTTAACAACCTGATTGCGGGCAAGACGACGGTCGTCATAGCGCACCGTCTGTCCACCGTGCAGCATGCTGACAAGATAGTTGTCCTCGAAGGCGGAAGAATCGTGGAGATGGGCTCGCATTCGGAACTCATGGCGAAAGACGGGATGTACAGGAAGCTTATAGACATGCAATCCATTCAAAACGGCGCAGCGTGAGGTTGGTCTGGCAAATGACGCAAAAAGATTACGGTGAAATTATTCGAAGCTTCTCGGACCAAACGGTCGGCGTCATCGGCGACATGATGCTGGACATATACGTCATGGGTCGGCCCGCAAGGCTGTCCCGCGAGGCGCCGGTGATTGTCGTCGAGTTCGAGGAAGAGGAAATACGGCCCGGAGGAGCGGCCAACGCGGTCAGCAATATCTGCTCGCTGGGCGCAAAATCGCTCGCGGTGGGAATTGTCGGGACGGACGATTACGGCTCCAGGCTGCGAGAGGTCCTGCTCTCGAACGGCATCAGCGTGGACGGCCTGTTTTCGGAAGAGAGCTATACGACAATTACGAAGACTCGCGTTCTTGCGGGCGACATTCACACGGTCAAGCAGCAGGTACTGCGAATCGACAGAGGACAGGGAATACGGTCTGATGCAAGCACGACGCACGAAGTCGTTAATTTCATGGAGAGTGCGCGTTCCGAAGTGGATTGCTGGCTTGTGTCCGATTACGGATATGGCCTGATTCACGGAGAAGTAGAGAATACCCTCGGAGACCTGGCTCGGAGCACGCCGGTGGTGGCTGATTCGAGGTACAATGTCAAGGAATTCGCCAGAATTACTGCGGTCACTCCCAACGAGGCCGAGGCGATGAACTTCGGCAGGTACTATCTCAAGGATGAGACCGACCTCTTCGTAATAGGCCGCCAGATGCTCGATATTCTGTTCTTGAAATGCGCCCTGATTACGAGAGGCAACGAGGGAATGATTATTTTCGAGCGCGGCAAGGACCCGGTCGAGATTCCGGTGGTTGGTTCCGCGGAAAGCGTTGACGTGTCGGGCGCGGGCGACACGGTGGTTGCCGCTTTCGGCTTGTCACTCGCATGCGGTGCGACGCCGGAACAGGCGGCGAGAATCGCCAATTGCGCCGCTTCCGTCGTGGTTATGAAAAGCGGAACCGCGACGTGCTCGCAGGAAGAGCTGCTTGCAGCAACGGAAAAATACCTCTGAGGACGGCCATGTCACCCGAAGACAAGATAGTCGCTTCAGTTGATGAAATGTCGGAAATAATCGAGCGCCTTAAGTCCGATGGCAAGACCGTTGTCATGACGAACGGCTGCTTCGACCTTCTTCATGTCGGACATGTCCGTTGTCTCCAGGGAGCCAGGGAAGCAGGAGACGTTCTTGTTGTGGCCGTGAACTCGGATTCGTCGGTTAAATCCTACAAAGGACCAGACCAGCCGATTAATCCGGAAGACGAGCGCATGGAAGTACTCGCCGCGCTCGGATGCGTCGATTATGTTTTCCTGTTTTCAGAGCCTACAGTAGACGGCGTTCTCCTGCGGCTGAAGCCTCACTGCCACGCGAAGGGCTCGGACTACACCGAGGAGACGGTGCCGGAGCGCGACACGGTCCTTTCATACGGCGGCAAGATAGTAATAACAGGCGACCCGAAAAACCACGCAACCCGCGATATCATCGAAAGAATCCGCAGGACCTGTTCAGAGTGAAGCGAAACGCCACCGACGAACACGCTTTAACGAGAAGGGGATACCCCGCCGAGCGGCGGTTCAAGAAGCTGTTGAAGAGGCATCTGGCTTACTGGACCGGCCTGTTCGTAACGGGAATTCTGCGCGAGATTCCGCTTCGCGCATGCTCGTGGGCCCTCAGCCGTACTTTCCTTATCTGGTACGTCTTTTTTGTCAAATACCGCCGTCGCGCAAGAAAACACATGGAGCAGGTATTCGGCGATTCGCACGATGACGGCTGGTACACTCGCACAATAAGGAATATGTTCATGAACCTGGGCCGGAACCTCGCGGAATTCCTGCATATTCCCCGGTTTTCGAAGCATCGCTTCACCAAGCTGGTGGATGGCGCCGAGTTCAGGAAAGTCATCTCCGGAGCGCTGAGTTCGGGAAAGGGCGCCATCTGCGTAACCGGACACATAGGGAACTGGGAACTGCTGGCGGCATATTGCGCAAAGTTTTTCCCCACGACGGTGATAGCCAAGAGGATATACTTCGAGAAATTTGACCGCGAAGTCGTAAGAAGAAGAAAGCGCCTGGGCCTTGACGTAATTTACCAGGAAGAAGGGCTCAGGCCGGTCGTGGCGGCGCTGCGCTCGAACATGGTTATCGGCATCCTTGCCGACCAGGACATCCGCGATGTTGCCGGCGTTTTCGTGGACTTCATGGGACGGGAAGCCTATACACCAATCGCTCCCGCAGCCCTCGCGCTCGGAAGCGGCACGCCCCTGTTCGTCGTCTGCGTGGAGAGGCTGGCGCGCTGTCGCCACAGGATACACATCAAAGGGCCGGTCGAGCAGCCGCGGACAGGTAACAGAGAAAGCGACAGGCTTGAGCTGACCCGGAGATGGAACGCCATTATCGGTGATTACATTCGGGAACATCCGGAGCAGTGGGCCTGGTTCCACAGGCGCTGGCGGACAACGCGGGAGAAGCTCGCTCAGGCGCAGCTTGAGGACGGCTAAATAACGCGCGGAAGCTGGTCGCCGTAAGGCATGTCCACGATACGCGAGTCACCCGAGTTTGTTTTCAAGACGACGCGGCCCGCTTCCCCTTTCGACACCTGACCAATGATTGCGGCATCTTTACCGAGCGGGTGCTTCTTCATGACCGAGAGTGCCTTCTTGGCCGTTGCGCCCGAGCAGACCAGCAGAAGCTTGCCCTGGTTGGGCAGGCCGATTGGATCGAGGCCGAGCATGTCGCATGCATCCCGGACTTCAGGTCGAACGGGCAGTTTCTTCACATCCAGGTCGATTTGCATTTTTGATGCCAGTGCAATCCTGTTCAGTGCGGCTGCCAGTCCGCCCCGGGTGGGGTCTTTCATGCAGCGAATCGCAACCTTCGATTCCACGAGTCCTGCAACCAGCGGCGCGATGGGCGCCACGTCGCTTCTGGGCATCGCATCGAATCTAAGACCTTCTCTCTCGCACAGCACGGTTATCCCGTGGTCACCCAGTGTACCCGATACAAGTACGGCATCGCCGGGTTTTGCCCTGTCGAGACTTGCGCGTATTCTCGGGAAGGCGACGCCGAGTCCCGTCGTGTTGATAAGCAGACCATCTATCCTGTTCTTCTCGACGACCCTAGTGTCTCCGGTAACAACCTGGATTCCGGCTTCCTCCGAAGTTTTGCTTACCGATGTCAGAACATCCGCAAGAGTCGATACGGGCAATCCTTCTTCGAGCACGAGTCCCAGGGACATGGCGAGCGGTTTTGCACCGGAGGCGGAGAGATTATTCACGGTGCCGCAGACAGCGAGCCTGCCAATGTCCCCTCCCCCGAAAAACAGCGGTCCCGCGACGAAAGTGTCCGTCGTGAAGACCATGCGGCCCGAATGCCTCGGGAGCGTCGCGCAGTCCTCCAGCTTGTCGAGTTCGGGACTTGAAAGATTCTTGAGAATAACCTCCCTTATCAGCTCGTGCATGAGCGCCCCGCCCCCGCCGTGAGCAAGCGAAATCTGCGGGCCTGTGACGGCGGGCTTCTCTTCCTCGGCAGCGGCTTCTTCCTGGCTCAGGAACTTGCGATTCTCCTGCAGCGCGCGGACTATCATATCCCTGACGCTGCTCTCATCATCCCCTTCAAGAGTCCAGCCGTCGTAGGCCGAAGGCTCAACATCCCATTTCGCAAACTGGCGGGCCGCCTTCCAGTAAACGGGTTTCCCATCCACCATCGCCACGCCGTTAGCCATCCACTTGCTCGAAACCGGCCGATAGTGCTTGGACTGGACCTCTATCTCAATTGATTTTGAATGCGCCTTGCTGTCTTTTCTTTTCGCCATGAATTCTCCAGGTCACGCAATTTTGCCTTTACAAGAAATTAGCATGAACGGTCGTCGCCTTCAAGTGGTTTTACCTGTCTTTTGCCTTTCCAATCTTTGCTGCGGGACCGCATACGGCAACCTGGAGCGATTCCGGTTTCAGGTATTTTCCCGCGCACTCCAGCACTTTCGCGGACGTCACCGTTTCTACCAGCTTCGGGTAGCGGGATACGTAGTCGGAGCCGAGATTGTACCTGTGAGTCTGTATCAACTCATTCGCTATCTGCGCATTCGTCTGATAATTAAACACAAAGGCGCCCGTCAAGTACTTTTTCGCATCGGCAAGCTCCTCGTCGCTGACCGGTTTCTGCCTGAATTTATTAACTTCTTCGGCGAGTCCGGCAATCATCTTCCGGGCGTTTTCGGCAGCGCAGCCTGCATAAGCTGTGAATCGTCCCGGCTCCAGGCCAGACGATTCGGCGCAGTAGGCCCAGACCTCGTAAGCGAGCCCTTCCTTCTCGCGAAGCCTCTTGATAATTCTGCTGGTGAATCCGGGACCGGTGCCGAGTATATAATCCATTACAAGCAGTGCGTAGTAGTCGGGATTGCTCCGAACTATTCCCCGGTGGCCCATGTATATGTATGCCTGCTCCGTCTGCGCGTCTATTACTCTCGTTTCAGAATTTCGGAAAGTAATCTCCGGTAGTGATGGCCTGGTGGCGGCCTCGCCCTTCCAGACCGTGAAATACTTCCCTAACAGCGCCTTTGCCTGCGCGGTTTTGAAATCGCCAACGAGCGAAATAATGGTGTTGGAAGGGACGTAGTATTTCTTATAGAAAGAGACGGCTTCTTCGCGAGTGACCGACTGAATAGATTCTTCGAGGCCCTCGCGCGGTGCGTGATAGGGATGCTTGCCGTAGACCATGTCGAGAAAAGCAAGCTGCGCCCTGTACCTCGGCTCATCCTTGCTTGCCTTGATTTCAGACAGGATTCTCTGCTTCTGGAAGTCGAATCGCTCCGCCGGGAAAGTGGAGCCGGTGACCATGTCGGAGGAAAGGTCGAATGCGAGTTCGATGTCTTTGCTCAGGACGCTTATGCTTACGCCCGAGCCCGTATTCGACATTCGCCCGCCCACGAAATCGATTTCTCCGGCTATCTGCTCGTGCGTCCGCTTGCCTGTACCTTCGGCAAGCATTTCGCCGACGAGATTAGACAGGCCCTCCTTGCCTTGCGGATTGTACATTGTGCCAGCTTCGACCCATACCATCAGGGCAACCGCAGGTACGGAATGGTCCTCGCGAAGGAAGACGAGCGTACCGTTGGGCAGTTTCATCGATTCGGCTTCGAGGGGATTTGCACATGCTGCCGGGCTGGCGGGCGCCTTCTGTGCTCCTTGCGGCCGGCGTGCCGCTTCCTTTCGCCCCGTCCGCGGCAGAAAGCCCTGTCCTGACCCGGATTCCGCTTTCTTCGCGGGTATAGAGATGCCGACTGTCGAGTTCTCGCGGCTAAAGTACTTTTTTGCCACGCGCCTGACATCTTCAATAGTTACATCTGCGACTTTCTCGAGGAACGTATCAAGTTTCTTGAAGGAATCCACCGTTTCGTAGTAGCCGATGTCGTAGGCGAGGTCTGAAACTTTCTCGTGATTCAGGACAAAGTCCGCCGAAATGATATTCCTGGTTCTGGAAAGCTCTCGGTCGTCCAGACCGTCTCCGGTGAGCGAGGCCAGCTCCTCGAATACAATTATTTCGACGGCGGCCGGGTCTTTCCCGGGTCTAAGCTCTGCTGAAACGGTGAACTGGCCCGCATGGCGGCGGGAATCTTCCCACGTCCAGACGCCGGTTGCGAGTTTCTCCTCGTCAACAAGGCGTCTGTAAAGGCGGGAGGATTTTCCTCGGGAAAGAGCCGTCGCAATGACTTCCAAAACGACATCGTCCGCATGGCTTATGGGAACCGTGTGAAAGAGAATTTCGACTCGGGCTGCTGACGTGTCCTCGACGACCTCTACCCTTCGCTGACCCTTCTGTCTCGGCTCCTCGGTTATGACGGGCGGCAGTTCCGGCCCGCGAGGAATGTTTCCGAAAGCATTGGCTATTTTTTTTATAACGTCGGTTTCATTTACATCTCCGACCACAACCACAGTGGCATTGTTCGGGGCGTAGTAAGTCCTGTAATGCCGGAGCATGTCATCTCTTGATATTTCCTTTACGTCGCTTTTATGGCCCACTATGGGATTGCGGTAGGGGTGTGCGAGATAGGAGACGGCGTGCGTTTCGATATAGAGCCTTTCCCACGGGGAATCCATGCCTCCGTCGAGTTCTGAAAGGACCACCTTGCGCTCGGATTCGAACTGGACGGAAGCGAATATCGCGTTTTTCATCCTGTCGGATTCAATCTGGAGGGCGAGTTCCCAGCGGTCGGACGCGAGGTCGAAGTAGTAGCAGGTGTAATCGTAGCTCGTAGCGGCATTGTTGGAGCCGCCGGCACGCATTGTCAGAAGGTCGATTTCACCCGGCTTGAGTTTCGCCGTGCCCTTGAACATCATGTGTTCGAGGAAATGTGAAATTCCCGTCTTGCCGGTGAGTTCGTTGACCGAGCCGACCTTGTACCAGACCATGAAGCTTGCAACCGGGGCGCGGTGGCGTTCCAGGATAAGGACTCTCAGCCCGTTTGAAAGTTCGTATGTCGCAATATCCCGTGAGAGCGGCCCATCGCCCGAAGGCAGCCTGCGGAATGGCTCCTGCTGTGCGGCTGTCGGCTCCCGACCGGGCAAATTGCAGGAAATAAGAAAAAGCGACACAAGAATCGTCAGAACGATTTTTCTTGCCGTCATTTCTTTCTCCTTAATGCATTCAACTCACCGGGCCTGAGCCTCCTGTACCTGCCGGGCTTGAGGCTGTCGGCGGTCACCGGTCCTATTGCGGTCCTTATCAGTCTGCGAACCTTGATGCCCTTTGCCGCGAGAATTCTTCGTATTTCTCTGTTGCGACCCTCTTTCAGGACAACCTCTATTTCGCTCCTTCTGCGGCTGCGTAACGTAACCTTCGCTTCGTCCAGCTGCATCCTGCCGTCAGCCGTCCATTCAGGTTGAGACAGCTCTTTGGCCTGTTGTCTGGTGATATAGCCGGAGACTGTGACTCTGTATGTCTTGGATACATTGTGTTTCGGGTGGGTCAGGTACTGGGCCAGGCTGCCGTCGTTTGTCAATATGAGGAGGCCTTCCGAGTCCTTGTCGAGCCTGCCGACGGGATACAGCCTCTGCGCAAAGTCCGGAATCAGCGTCAGAACCGAAGGAGCGTCTCTTTCAGGCTTTGCGCTGCAGACAAATCCCGGCGGCTTGTAAAGAAGGAGGTACACGGGTTTTTCAATCTTGAGGGTCGCGCCGTCGCATCGTATGTCCTGTTTGTCAGGGTCCGCGCGGAAGCCCAGTTCCTTGATAACCTCTCCATCTACGGTCACGCGCCCCTGAACTATAAGGTCCTCGCATTTCCTGCGCGAGGCGATGCCTGCTCTGGCAAGGATTTTCTGGAGCCTCTCCAGGGCCACACGATGCTCCCCCAAGAGGTTTATTGCTGAAAAATAGGGAGAAGCCGGACTGCCTCTTCAAGGCTTGCCTTGGTGTGGTTAATCACGCTTATTACGTACCCTCGGTCGGTCTTGTCCTCAAGTACGGCTGCAATCTCTTCCAGCCTTGTTAGTGCCTTGCGATAGTTGTCGCAGGCGTACTTCAGGTTCTTTTTCCTGTCTTTGAGTTCGGGCGTGTCCTTGGCAATGAAGTAGTAATAGTCGCCGTTGTTTATCAACGTGTTGGCTTTGAGGAACCTCGAACTCTCGGATTTGGGTATATGGGCCAGTCTGAAGGCCTCGCGTCTCTTCTGCGCTTCCGTCTGAGTCGAGGCACACCCGGCGATTATGATTGCAACCATCCCGAGTATCAGGATTGTTCTCGGCATTGTCTCTCCTCCACTAATCGTCGCAGTCGCGCTGCGTTCCGGCAAGACTGTCCGGTTCGTAGGAGACCGAACTGTTAAGGCTTTAAACCGACGTTCGCCGCGTTTGTGACGAACGCTGCAGTTGCACCTTTTCTGATTTCAACCTCGTCGGGTCTATTTTTCCAGAACTTGACGTTGCCCTTCCCGTCCGGGCCTACAGTATAGACGATGTACACCGGTGTTTGCCAGTCTGTATCCTGATAAAGCTCATATTGGTAGCAATGTCCCGGGTTGTAAGGGTCTTCGGGAATATCATCTATGATCCTGGGCTCCATGAGAAGGAGGACGTTTCTGTCGGGGTCTTCCCATTCTTCCTGTGTCATAACGGGAAACTCGCCGTAGTAGATTCTGTACATGCAAAGTGCCGTCTTGAGCGACTTCAGGTCGGCTTTCATTCTCCTTAAATTGGTCTTTGCTCCGACGTCAGCGATTGTCGGCAGCAGAATGCCTGCAAGCACGCCTATGATTGCGAGCACCAGAAGAAAGCTAATCAGGGTAAACCCGGCAGTATGCTTCAAGTTACCTCCCTGAGCCCACCATATTATACAGCCTGCTTTTCACAAGTCAAATTCGGATAACTGTGTTGCGGCTGAGTCTCTTTCCTTACAAAATGGTCGCGGTTACAAGCCGGGCAGCGACCAACAAAGCCGCTTGAATATGGCTGCGGCGGCTGTTAAAATCTGCCGAATCCGGGTTAAAGCGGAGGGTTAATGTTCGCAGACACGCATGCCCACCTGGACTTTCCGCAGTTCAAGGAAGACATTGCGGAGGTCGTAAAGCGCGCCGTTGATTGCGGCGTGAGTCGCATAGTCAACATAGGCACGACCCTCGAATCGAGCCGCGAGGTAATCGCGATTGCCGAGCGGTTCGACTGCTGTTTCGCCGCCGTGGGGATTCATCCCCACGATGCCAAAGACGTTGATGAAGCAGTCTGCCGGGAACTGGAGAAACTCGGGCGGCACGAGAAGGTCGTGGCGGTTGGAGAAATAGGACTCGATTTTTATCGCAACCTAAGCCCGAAGGACAAGCAGGCCGAGGTTTTCGAGCGCCTGCTCGACGTGGCGCAGACTCTCGAACTTCCGGTAGTGATACACGCGCGCGACGCCACGTCGCAGTGCCTTGACATTCTGGAAAAACGCAAAGGCCTTCGCGGGGTGATGCACTGCTTTTCATCAAGCCCGGCAAACGCCGCGCGTGCTATTGACATGGGACTGCTCGTCTCGTGCTGCGGCCAGATAACATACCCAAACGCGGACAAGCTGAGAGAGAAGTTCGCAGCGATTTCGCCGGAAAAGTTCATGCTGGAAACGGACGCCCCTTTCCTGGCGCCTCAGCAGCACCGTGGCCGGCGAAACGAGCCTTCGTACATCCCGCTGATTGCGGAGGCTTACGCCGGGGTATTCGGCATTCCAGTTGAAGAACTCGAACGGATTACGACCAGAAACGCGCAAGAGGTTTTCGGAATTTGAGGAGAACAATATGTGGAGATTGGTTCTGCTGTTGTCGGTAGTGGCTCTGGCTGCGGGATGCGTGGCCACGGAACCCAAGGCGGAAACTGTAAGTGCTTCGCAGGAGGATGTAAAACGCGCAGAAAAGACGCTTGAACGCTGCGAAAGTGAGATTGCCATCAAGGACAAACAGATTACCGAGCTTCAGCAGGCGCTTGCAGAGATTCAGAGAGCGACGGGAAAAAGCAGTAATTCCGGTGAAGAGAACGATATCGAAGATTTGAGAAGGCTGAATCGCCAGGCGGCGGAGCTTGCCGCGAAGATAGATAAGCTGGGGCAGGAAATCAAGGCGACTTCCAAGGAAGCGCAGGAGGCTGCTGCTCGGCTGCTGCTCGAAGCTCAATGCTTCGAACGGGATAATCCAACGGAGGCCAAGTCTATTATAGCCTCCAAGTACAAGACTGTGATTGAGCGCTATCCCCTGACAAAGGCTGCAAAAGAGGCCGGGAAACGTTTCGAAGAGCTTTCGAAGTAGGCGGCATGCCCGCCGGAGGCTGTGCATGAGTCTGGATTATGCGAAGGAAGTGCTGGCCGCGGAAGCCAGGGCTATTCAGCAGGTTGTGGACCTTCTCGATGACAGCTTCGTCAAAGCGGTTGATATGCTGACAGACTGCAGGGGGATGGTCGTCCTGACCGGCATGGGCAAGCCGGGGATTATCGCGCAGAAGATATCCGCCACGCTGGCCTCGACGGGTACGCCCTCGCTGTTTCTGCATCCCGCTGAAGCCCGGCATGGCGACCTCGGGCGAATAACCGATTCCGATGTGGTGGTGATGCTGTCCAATTCCGGTGCCACGGGGGAGATAGTCGAACTTGTCAGCCCGGTGAAGCGTATCGGCGCGAAGATAATAGCCATTACGGGCGACAAGGACAGCCCGCTCGGCAGCAACTGCGATATTCTGCTGAATATCGGCAAGATAGAGGAAGCCTGCCCGCTGAAGCTTGCGCCGAGCGCCTCGACGACTGCGATGCTTGCGCTTGGCGACGCGCTCGCGCTGGCGGTTCTCAACCGGCGCAGGGAAAGCGGCACTTTCGGCATAGAAGACTACGCCGCGTTCCATCCCGGCGGTGCGCTTGGCCGCAGTCTCATGAAAGTTACGGAAATCATGCGCTCCGGCGATGCCGCGCCGGTTGTAAAAGAAAACGCGACGGTTACGCAGGTTATAAAGGCGATAAGCGATGCGAAGGCGGGAGCCGCCGTGGTCGTTGACGCCAAGGGAAAGATGACGGGGATATTCACCGACGGCGACCTGCGAAGATACCTGCTTGCCGAACACGACGTGCGCAAGGACCGCGTCGGGGATGTGATGGTAAAAAAACCCGCGAGCCTTTCCGCCGATGCTTCCGTCGCCGATGCGCTGAATATTTTCAGACATCGCAAAATCGGCGAGATACCGGTGATTGATGATTCGGGAAAACCGCTCGGAATGGTGAATCTCAAGGACATCTCAGGTTTCGAGGCACAGGAATGAGACTGACTGCGGTTCTGATTCTCACGGCAATTTTCGTATATCCAACTGCTGCAGCGGCCGAAATACCCAAGAACCTGAAGGAAGCGGTCGAAGCTGCCGACGGTGTCGTGGTGGGACTTGCCATCGGTCATGGCGAAGGCGGGAGTTTCCCTTTCATAGAAGTCCGGGTCCTTGAAGTTCTCAAGGGAAAGAATCCCGGGAAGACGGTCGCGGCCGCTTTTCCGCAGGAGGCGGTTGCGGGTGTCAACATGCGCACAGTTCGCGCTGAGCATGGAGCAGTGTTCATTATTCCGTATAAGGGTCCCAAAGATGAAAGGGAGCGATATGCCTATGCGGGCCCCAGATTCGACAGCAGGCAGATAATCGCCTCTCCCGAAAACATCTCCGCCGTGAATCCGAAATCAAGGATATTCGAGACGCCAACGTTTGAAGCTGCGCTTGTGGACTCGGATGCCGTGGCTATCGGCAGGATAAGCTACGAAAATTTTGAAAACGATGAAGCCGGAAAGAAGGCTTTCAGCTTCGAAAATAAGCTCTACTTCCATATTTCAGAAATCATAAAGGGAGACATTCCTGAGAAAAAAATAGTACTCGAACTCAGCGGCAAGTACTACTACTGGCTGTTCTACGGCGGGGGTCTCACAATAAAGGGAGCACCACTTGTCAGCCAGGAGCCCAAGCTTCTGCTCATCAGAAAGCAGGGTGCAGAATATTACTACGCAGGGCCAATCTTCACGTCCCAGTACTTCCTGGCTACACACGACAATATCGCACTTGCACGTCAGTTGAGTGCCGTACAATGGGACTTGACCTGGTGGTTCGTCGGGGCAGCCGCTGCGCTGGTTGCGCTCGTGGCCGCACTGCTTGTCTCGAAGGTGGATTACAAGTACGACCGCAGGAGAGAGCGTTTTGAGATTCACGGCAATAATCCTTATTCTGGCTCTGACCCTGACCGTTCAGGCAGCAAGTCCTGAGCAATACGGCGAATTCGTCTCGAAGGCCGACCTCGTTGTAGTCGCATACATGAAGAAGTACAGCGTCGTTGCGGAAGGCAAGCAGACAAGCTGGACCGTCGTCTATAAAGTGAATGAAGTCCTCAAGGGCGAGCATTCGGCGGAAACAGTCACGGTTAAGCTCAACTCCGAGTCGTTCAAGAAACCTGCCAAATCAGGCGGCGCAGGCATCGACGGCGACAGCTTGTTGATTTTGTTTCTGGCAAAGGACAAAGAACATTCTTTCCAATACGCAGGCCCACCGCTGAATTCCCCCGATATTGCTGCTTCTGAGGCCAATGTAGCAGCTGTGAAGGCAATAATTACCCAGCAGGAAATTTCTGTGTTTTCATGGTATGAAGTATCGCCTACCGGCGTGCTTCTTGTCGTTATGTTCATCGTTGTGGTGCTAATCCTCGCGCTTCTTGTCAGGAAGAGGCGCCGGGTCGGCTCGAGAGAGCCCGAGAACGGCGGTTTATAGGCCTGCTTTCATCCAATCCGGGAACTTTGCAGAACGCGGTTTTTTCCCATACATCACATCGTCGCCGATTACTGCAATGCGTCTGGCGAGCGCGTTTCTGCGAATGAGAAACCGGATAATATTGTGAAGCAGAGAGGAGGGTTTAGAGAAAGTGCAGACGCTCATGCAGATTGCGCAGTCCGTGCCGGTCCGGCGCCAGAACCTGTAGCACGCCTCGCGGTCAAGCTCCCACTTTTTCACGCCTTTGACATCATTCAACTCATTGTCGAGCGGTATCGCTTTCGATGGGCAGTTGAGGGCGCATTTTCGGCACTTCGCGCAGAAGTCCCGCACTCCGAGGTTGACGGGCGAGTCCGTAGCCATTGGCAGGTTGGTAGTAACTACGCCTATGCGCACGCGCGGCCCGTACTTGCGCGCGACGAGATAGCCCATGCGGCTCAGTTCGCCCAGGCCGGCATCCACGGCAATAGGGACGCACATGACCCTGTAGTTCGCGTCCATGTGCGCCATTGCCGGATAGCCGAGAGAGCGGATATGTCGCGCCAGAAGCTGCGTTATCACTGCGCAATCCACGTAGCCCTTGCAGGTCATAATCGAGGTTGGTATTGTCGGTGCCTGTCGCACAGCCTGCCTGTCCATCTCCACGGCTATGGCGATGGCATACTCGTGGTCAAGCTTAATCTCTTCGCCGAACGCGCCGAGACCTCTGCCGACGTGGCTGTAGACGTAGGCCTGGTTGAGCCCTGTAATACCGACAAGCTTTGCCCCGAGGAACTTCGAGAGTCCCTTGATTCGATTTGCCGCATCTTCACGTGACATCTCAGTTTTGTCTTCGGCGACTTCGCCATCGACGAAAGGCCTTATGTCTTCCAGCCAGTCGAACATGCTGCGCATCAGCTTCCCGTTGGCCGGGTCGTAGCAGCGCCCGCCGGGCTCGCCGAGGCGCGGGAGTGAACGCATCTCGTCGTCTATTGGCTTCAGTTCGGGATGGGCCTCGTAGTAGATATTGTAGTTCTCCGGTTGTATCTCGGCTCGTGAAAATATTATGTCCCGTTCATCGACTTTCTCCTGCTTCTCACCCGGACCGAGAGGCGTGCTTCTCCCGACAGGCAAAGATACTGCTATCGCCCCGGCCGCGCCGAGAATCACCGCCGCCGCAACCAGGTGAGAAAGATACGGACCCGCAAGGAGCATGACGCCAGCCCATACCGCTGCAGCGATAACTGTGAACACAAGAGCCAAAACAGCGGCTCGCATCTCCCGCTCGGCGACTGAAGTGATGACAAAAAGCAGGCCGAAGAAGAGAAGCGTGCACTCAATAAGCCAACCGATGACGATAAACCAGGTCATTTCTCCTGCCTGCCCCGCTTTCCCATGAATCTGTGAAGGTTCTCTTTCTGCCATTTGAGAGCTTTAAAATATCCCGGGAATTCGCGCTCCCTGCGCCTGAATTCGGCATGATGTGACATCATTCGTCCGGAGGGGGTACGGCGCGACTCGACTTGACAGTGAAGCATCTCGTGAAACACTATGTATTCGACGAAGAACTGCGGTACGAAAGCCCGGTCAAGTGCGGGATTTATCCTGATTGTACCTGTTTCAGGCTCGACGCACCCGAATCGAATGGAACTCCTGCGCAGCCCGCGATAAGGTCTGCCCCATGTTATCGGCATCTTCACAGTTCCGGCGAAGTGCTCCGCGTTAAGATGCTTGTAGATTTCTTTCAAGTCGAAGTGCCTGCCGTGGGTCTGAGTCTTTTTCTTTTTCGGAGAGCGCTTTCTTACAAGGTGAGAATTTTGCGTAATATATTCCGAGAGAGCTGCATTGGACGCCTTGTGCCGCGGCCATTTCATGTAGATTGCCAGGGCGTTGAGAACCTTCTCCGACGCGCCCGCGAACATGTGATGAAGCCTGACACGGTACGAAGGTGAACGGTCCACCGCAATCATCGTGCTCGTGTTGTCCGTGAATACGACCCTGACGGGCCGCCTGCATTGCGTTGAAAGGTAATCGGCTATCTGACTGGTTCTTGTGGCACCTTGACCGATAAAATTCTCTGAATTGCTGTCTTTAAAAAGATCGAGCTGATGGCTGCCCATTTTTAATAGACATTCCCCGGTTCGAAGTCAATCAGTATCCACTTGCCATCCTGCTGTTCGAGGGTAAGGATGTACCCCCTCCCGTAATTAGGCCTTACAAGAACCTCGAACTCGAAAGCTACACGGCGTTTACCTTCGTGGATAGGCCGTGTAGTAACCGGACCGAAGCATACGCGCGCGAAATAGTAACCGAACTGCAAGGCAAATCTCGTCGTCTGCTCGTTAGTCGCATGAAGAACGTACTGTTCGGTTCCGGGCAGCTCGAAGTAGTCGGTTTCCGAATCGAATACTGCCATGATGAAGGTATCCGTGGGCCACTGCATCAGGTCGGGATACTTCTTGGGATACTGCTCGAAAGCTGCCTTCCATATTTCCTGGCGCCCGCCGAGCTTGAGCTTACTGGATACAAGCGGGTTCATGTCCTCGCCGTCTTTCTTCCCATCGCCGTCCGTGTCGGGTTTTGTGGGGTCTGTCATGAAGCGCTGCTCTATGAGGTCGGTCAGGCCGTCCTTGTCGCTGTCGCGTTCGATTTCGGGCAGGCTCGCCTCGAAACGCTTCTGTACGGCATCGGTGCCTTCCGCCGTGACCCGTTCGTATATTATTACAATCTTCCCGTCGGCATAGGCGGCCGTATAGGCATCATCCCATGATTCCGGCAGCATGGCGCAGCCTGTGAAAAGCTCCTTGTGCTCCTTGCCATCCAGCGAGTAAGCCAGCCAGATATCGTTCGGGCCGTACCTGGAGGAAAGGAAAGTGCCGAACTTCTTGCCTTCGGCCTCGAAGGTGTAGTCGAATCGGCTGTCCTCAACCTCCGCGGCAGGTTTGTCGTCCTGACCTGTCTTATCCACAGGGTTTGCGGGTGCGCCGTTGCAAGCCTCGAGCGCGATTATGGCGAGAAATAACAGGCTGGCTGTCCTCATAGCAGCTCCGGTGGCACGCCGATATCCACGACTGTGATTTCGCCGCAGTACTCCCTGCCCTGTTCCGTCTCGAATCCCGGTTTCGGTGCCACGAACGTGACGGTCCTTGCAGCCTTTACAGCCGTTCCCATAACTTCGCCGGTGTCGGCATTCAGGCCGGAGGGCACATCGACGGCAAGGACCCTGCCGCCGGACTCGTTTATCAGTTGGATGATGCCGCTGTAAGGCTTTCGCACTTCACCGGACAGGCCGATTCCCAGCATGGCGTCTACTATCAGCCCGGCGGTGTTTATGTCTTTCTTGAGCTCCGGCACCTGGGATTCGCTCATCAGGTGAGCAATCGGGATGCCCATGTGCTTTGCTATCTGGTGGTTGTACCAGGCGGCTGACGATTTTCTGTAGCCTTCGGAGCCGATTATCCATACTTTGACCGGCATGTTCCAAAGACGCAGAAATCTTGCCGCGACGAAGCCATCGCCGCCGTTGTTGCCCTTGCCGGCTATTACCACGGTCTGCCTGCGGTTGGGATTCATCTCGGCGGCAATCTGGGCCGCGCCCCTGCCGGCGTGCTCCATGAGCAGCAAGCTGGGTATCTTGTAGTCCCAGACGCACCTGTGGTCGATTTCCTTAATTTCTTCGGCGGTCTTCGGCTTCAAGTGGCGCACCTTTCGCGGTCAACTGCTCGCGTACCGGACCGCATTGTGGAACACCTGCATCCCGTCGCCCTCGTCCTTGAGTCCTTCGCGGGTCCAGCGGGGGTGCTGGTGGCCGAACATGTGCCTCTCGGGATGCGGCATGAGCCCGAATATCCTGCCGGTCGAGTCGCATATTCCGGCTATGTCGAGAATGGAGCCGTTCGGGTTTACAGGATAAGGTCCCGGGTCGCCGTTCTCGTCGCAGTATTGCAGGACGACCTGGCCGCTTGACTGCAGCTTCTCGGTCACGCCGGTATCACGCGTGACGAACTTTCCTTCCGCATGGGCTATGGGCAGGTAGATTAGCTGGTCCTTGTCAATGAAGACGCACTTGTCGGTGACAGCCTTGAGATACACCCATCGGTCCTCGAACCTGTCTGAGTCGTTCCATGCGAGGCTGACTTCCTGCTCCTCGCCGCCCCCGAGGTTCGGCAAAAGGCCCATCTTGACGAGCACCTGAAAGCCGTTGCAGATGCCGATTATGAGCTTGCCGTCCGCCACGAACCTGTCTATGTCGTCTTTCAGGCCGAGCCGAAGCTCGTTCGCCTCGATTTTGCCGGCCGCGATGTCGTCGCCGTAGCTGAACCCGCCCGGTATCGCCATGATGTCGAACTCGTGCAGGTGCGGCTTATCCTTTAACAGGCGGTTGACATGCAGCAGTTCGCACTCGGCGCCAGCCTTCTCGAAAGCGTGAACAGTCTCCTTGTCGCAGTTGGTTCCCGCGGTTCTCAGTACAAGCACCCTGGCCTTTGACATGTCTTCTCCTTGCTCTCGCTTGTCCGGCAGGTATCCTACAATCGGGCTGACCGGTTTTCAAGAGAAATGCTCTGCAAGGCTCCTTCCGGACAGTCTGCAGCTATCTTTTGGGCGACCAGACGTACTTGCCAGTCTTGTCAATGTAGCCCACCGTCGTATTGGGATTGGGACTTACCCAGACCTCGCCAAGTCCGTTTCGGAACGGCCATGTGCGATAGAACTCCGCCTTGACAACCATCTCTCCTTGTGTGTTGGCATAGCCCCACTTGCCGTTTATCTCGACCGGTATCAGCCCGCTGGAGAATTCCGGTGCGAAGGACAGCGGAGTATCAATAACGAGCTTCCCGCTCTTGTCTATGTAGCCCCACCTGTTGCTGACCCGGAGGTTCGCGGGCCGGCGGCGGAGGTTCCAGATATTGTCGAAGATGGGTTTGACGAGCTTCTTGCCGGTTCCGTCGATAAGCGTGTAGTTGCCGGCGATTCTGACGACGGCGACGCCCTCGGGGCTGAAGTCTGTGACTTCCTCGAACTGCGGCTTGATGATGACTTCGCCCTTGGCGTTGATAAATCCCCACTGGCCGTTGTACTTGACCCGGAACAGCGGCCCCGTCTCTTCTTCCTCCTTCTCCTGCCCGTGAATCTGCAGTGCCAACACGACAGTCAGCAGCAAAAAGAACGCCGCAACAGGAACAATCATCCTCATGTTCAAACCTCCGTCACTTCGTCTTCCGGTGAATACGCCGATCTGGCCCGACCAATTCAACCTCACGTTTCTCCAGATAATTGAAATCTTCCTTAAACCTAAAAAAGGGAATATCCGGTAAAAGGGAATAGTCAAATAGACATGCAGGATAAGGATGCAGTGCCCCATACATCCTTGAATCTTGTGGTCCAAAATAGCAGAGCAGTATAGCTGAAAAGTGTTGACGAACTGGTCTTATGCAACCGTTGTCCTCGCGCTTGAGACAGAAAGATGAGTCGAGGTCTCGTGGACGAAAGGCTAATTTCGCTTCGCCAGTTAAAAGATATTCAGCACCCCGTTCGTCAAAAACCACACAGCCTGCATGAAAATGCAAGGTTGCTATTGCAAGGAGACGTATTGTTCCCGGTCGGCAGGCGAGTTGAGAGCCCTTTTCTGAGCATCTATTTTTGAAGAAATTTGTTAGAAGAGAGTATTGAAAAAAAGAACTTGACGACTCGAAGTTCATTGGCAGACCAGTTTTCTCTTCCACCTTTTCTTGTCCAACAGATGCGCATTCAACGTAGAATTCTGTCCTGTCATTTCTGCACAGGAAATCGAGGCCTCCAGAATCTGGCTTCTCGCCAGGTCTTACTTCATCTACTTGCTTCCCAAGCTCTATGCGAAGACAAGCTTCGCAAATTGCCGCCTCAATGTTGTTGTTCAACCGGTTCTCCCACAATTTGAGGAGTTGTTGGTTGTAAGAGGCGAGCCAATGACGATGGCTTTTCAGTTTTTCAGAGTACTTATCGTGAAGATTATTATTCATACTAAGCCATTATCTCCTGATATTCTTACACTGCCGGGGAGGGAATGTACGCCGTCGATTTCGATTGTGACGGGGAGGAACTTGCGGATAGTCGCGGCATTGGTCAAGAGATGATTCGTCACCTTCGGCGTGGTCAAATGCGACTCTCCTTCAGCCAGCGCCAATGGAACAAGAAGCTGGTCGGCTAGGTACTCGTCAATAGTAGCCTGCGTTTCGAGGAATTCGAAGAGTTTCTTCACAGCCTCCTCGGCAACCTTCTCGGCACGTCTGCCACGTTCGCCGAGTGCGCTGTAACATGCCCGTCCGTCTTCGAAATCGGCGGTGACTATGATGCACACCCCGGGACCGGGTGATGCAACGGGTTCAATCTCTTCGGACGCCTCGATTCCCCGGCGCTGCAGCAACTTTATCGCTTGCCGGTTCATGCGCTGGGCAATGTCGAGCCTGAGATTCGATATCACAGTAGTCACCGAAACATTCTTCAACTCGCCTCTCTGTGTAATGGACGCCGGAGAGACCGCCTTAGTCGAATCGATTTCAACCTCAATCTGCCCGCCGCCCTTGGGGTAGAAGCCGCCTTTGAGCAGCCGCGCGCGCGTGGAAATGCCGAGCTTCCCGAGAAACGGGAGATACTGAACGTTCAGGTAATCAAACACGGGCGCCCAGTTGACGTGCGTGCCGCCGGAGAGACTGAGCATGCCGCCTCCGGAAAATGCAAGCGGCAGAAGCAGCGTGTGCAGAAGCAGCGAAGTCGAGCCTGCCGTACCAATGCTGAAATCGTAGTTCCCGGCCCGGATTCCGCCGGGCATGAATTCAATCTCAGTTGCGCCTTTGGCCGCGTTTTCGCACCTGCCGCCGGACATCCTGGCGCTTGCGCGCACGCACTGGAGGTGCTGTGCACGCAGCCCGGGGGTCGGGCGGTTGGCGCGAATGTTGACCATGCGGAAAGGCCTGCCGGTGATAAGAGAAAGAGTCAGCGCGGTGCGCAGAATCTGCCCGCCGCCCTCCCCCTCGGCGCCGTCAATCAGGACGGAATCAGTGCCGGATTCCAAAACTCACTCCGACTTCAGCAGGCTTTCGGCGACTGTGAAGGCGGCCCGGGGCTTTGCCGCCGCTTTTGCCGCCTTTCGCATCTTTTGGATTTCGGAAGGCTGGTCCACGAGGCGCTCGATGTTGTAATGCAAGCTACCCGCGTGCCTCGGCTTGAGGCCTGCGCCCAACTGGACGAGATAATCGGCGTTGTATTCTTCCTGACCGGGCAGCACGGGAAACGCGATAATCGGCAGGCCGCAGGCAAGCGCCTCGCTCGTGGTGAGGCCGCCCGTCTTGGAGATTGCGAAATCGCATGCCGTCATGTACTCGTGGACGTTCGTCACGAATCCGAGTACGTGGAATCGCTTGTCCCGGCCCGGTTTGACCTTCATGAGCTTCTTTCGAAGCTTCTCGTTCTTTCCCGTTATGAGGATTACGTCGAGCTTCCGCTCGGCGCCCAGCACCGCCTTGACGGTTTCATCCACGTCGCCGAACCCGAAGCCGCCGCACATTACCAGAACTGAAGGCACACCCTCGCGCAGCTTGAACTTCCTGCGCAGCTTCTTGCGGTCGTGACGCTCCGCGAACACGGGCCGGATGGGGATGCCGCTTACGATGAGCTTCTTAGGCCTGAAGCGCGCGTGCCTGCTGACCGTCCATGCGCATTCCTCCGACGGGACGAAGTAGGTGTGGACTCCCTTGTGAAGCCAGAAGAAATGCATGTGATAGTCGGTCACGACCACCGAAACGGGCTTGCGGTTATACTTCCTGCCGCGGTGCGAAAGCAGCGAGTTGGATGCGACAAGATGCGTGCAGAGAACGTGGTCGGGGCCTTTTTCGTTGACGAAATCGGCGATTCTTTTCGCGTTCACGCCGTCGAAGACGTCCATGAGCATCGCCGTCTTGCCGCCGGCGCTGGCCTTGTCGAGGCCCTTGTAGAACAGCCCCCAGAGCGAGGGCGCGCGGTTGACGGACTCGACGTAGCTCTGCTGGTAGAACTTTTTCATGAGCTTGCCGCAGACATCGAGCGTATCAACCCACTCGACCTGCGCGTCCGGACTGACGATTTTCGCCGCATCGACGATGGCCTGCGAGGCGCTGTTGTGCCCGCCTCCGACCCCTGCCGACATAATCAGCAGCTTCTTACCCATGAGCAAGCCCTTTCATCCATTACGAGTTGTTCAAACCATTCAGGCAGACAGGCGTTTCGCTTCTTCCGCAAATATATTGAATGACTCGGCGCCGTACAGGCAGAAGACTATACATTCAAGGTTGGCGCATTCCGGTAGATATTCCATTGCGGTGGTCAGCATGATATTTGCACAGCGGTCAATGGGATAGCCGAAGATGCCGGTGCTTATGGCTGGAAATGAAATAGACTTCAGGCCTTTTTCGTCCGCAAGCTTTAACGAACTCAACGTGGCATTCCTGAGCTTGTTGTCTTCATCGCCCTCACCCATCATGGGGCCTACGGCGTGGATTACATATCTGGCCTTCAGATTGCCGGCGCCGGTTATTGCAGCTTCTCCGACTTTTATCGGGCCATGCTCGTTGCACTCCTGCTGGATTGAAGGTCCGCCCTTGCGCCTGATTGCGCCCGCAACGCCGCCGCCGAGCTGGAGCTGGGCGTTCGCGGCATTGACGATTGCGTCGATCTCCATCTCGGTGATATCACCCTGGACAAGCTCGATAATGCTGTTTTTGATCTGGTATTTCACAGCAGAGCCTCCACTACCATGCAAGAGGTTCTTTCCATGCGGTCTTCAGGTTTTCCAGCTTTTCGAATATCACGACGCTCCCGTTGAGGCCCTTGACAGTCAGCGTATCAGTCTCGTTGGTTTGGCCAATTTCCGCGAACGTGACGCCTGCCATCGCTTTTTCGAAAGCCTTCTTCTTGTCGGGCGAGACTTCGACGATGAAGCGTGAATTCGACTCGCTGAACAGGATGAAGTCGTCGCGGCCTGTGCCGCCTTCATAAGGAACACGCGCAAGCTCCGCTTCGGCGCCGACTTCTCCTGCGAACGCCATCTCAGCAAGAACGACTGCCAGCCCGCCTTCGGACAAGTCGTGGCATGCCCGCACCAGCCCTGTCTGAATTGCGCCCGACAGGGCTTCATACGTTGTCTTCGCATTCTCAGCATCGACCTGCGGCACAGAGCTTCCAACTTGGCCATTGAGAGCGTAGTAATGTGAACCGCCGAGTTCCGGCTTAGTTAATCCGATTACGTAAAGCAGGTTGCCCGGCCCCTTGAGGTCCATGGTTGTACATTTGGAAACGTCCGGGATGATACCGAGGGCGGATATGAGAAGAGTGTGAGGAATCACGATATTCTCGTCGCCGGACTGGTACTCGTTGTTGAGGGAGTCCTTGCCGGATATGAAGGGTGCTCCGAAGACGCTCGCGACGTCGTAACATGCGCGTGAGGCTCGTACAAGAGCGCCCAGCCTGTCCGGTTTGTCGGTATTTCCCCAAGAGAAGTTATCGAGCAGCGCCACCTGGTCGAGCGAGCCGCCTACCGCGACCTGGTTGCGCAAGGCCTCATCGATGGCGCTTGCAGCCATGTGATAGGGGTCTATATCGGAGTATTTCGGGTTCATGCCGCAGGATATGACAAGTCCCCTGCTGCTGCCGAGTACGGGAGCGATTACCGCGGCATCAGAAGGCCCATCGTTTCTTGCTCCGGTCAGCGGCTTGACGGCGCTTGCGCCCTGCACTTCGTGGTCGTACTGCCGGATAATCCACTCCTTGGAAGCGACGTTGTAAGCGGACAGAATAGTCCTCAGGTCGGCGCCGTAGTCTTCTTTTTCGGGAATGTCGGGCTCTTCGAGACCTGGTTCTTTCCACGTCGCAGTTCTCTCGATTCGAGGTACGCCATCGTGCAGAAAGTCCATGTCGAGGTCAGCCACCGTTTCGCCGCCGTACTTGAGACGCAGGCGCTTGTCGCCCGTGAATCGTCCTATTACCGTCGCTTCGACCTCTTCGGCGGCGAATATTTCCATAATCTCGTCCATCTTGTCGGGAGGCACGGCAAGCACCATGCGCTCCTGCGCCTCCGATATCCATATCTCGGTGTAAGACAGGCCTTCATATTTAAGGGGCACTTTGTCCAGGTCAACCTCGAGGCCACATTTCTTGCCCATCTCCCCGACGGCGGAGGAGAGGCCGCCGCCGCCGCAGTCTGTAATCGCGCTGTAAAGGCCCCGCTCGCGCGCCTGCATGATGGTGTCGAGCATTCTCTTTTCCTGGATGGGGTTTCCAATCTGGACCGCGCCGCTCGAAATGGACTCCGAATCTTCCGTAAGTTCTGCGGAGGCGAACGTGACGCCGTGGATGCCGTCGCGACCGGTGCGGCCACCGACAACCAGTACATAGTCGCCTTCGTCCGGGTAACGCTTCTGGGACTTGCCCTTGTGCAGCAGGCCGACCGTGCCGCAGTAAACGAGGGGGTTGCCGACGTATCGCGGGTCGAAGTATACCGCGCCGTTGACGGTCGGTATTCCCATGCGGTTGCCGTAGTCGCGCACTCCGGCGACCACGCCCTTCATTACTCGCTTGGGGTGAAGCGTGCCCTTTGGCAGCTTATCGGCGGGGTAATCAGGTTCTCCAAAGCAGAATACGTCCGTGTTCGCGACCGGCCATGCGCCCAGTCCAGTACCGAGAGGGTCGCGGATGACGCCTCCTATACCCGTTCCGGCACCGCCGTAAGGTTCGATTGCGGAGGGGTGGTTGTGGGTCTCCACCTTGAAGCAGACATCGTAGTTCTCATCGAAGCTGATGACTCCCGCGTTATCCTCGAATACGGAGACGCACCAGGGCTTGTTCAGGTCGCGGGTGACTTTCATCACGGTGTTCTTGAGGAGGTTGTCTATGACCTCGCCGTTGTAGTTGACGACGCCCCGGAAAGTCTTGTGGACGCAATGCTCGCTCCACGTCTGGGCAATGCTCTCAAGCTCGCAGTCCGTAGGCTTTCTGCCCAGCTTCGCGAAATAGTCCCTTACGACGTGCATTTCCTTCACGTTCAGGTGAAGCTGGCCCTTGACCGAGAGTTCCAGAAGCTCCTGGTCCGACAGGCCTTCGAGGTCAACATGCTGGAGCTGCATATCGTACCCGCCGGGCGCCGGGGGCATGGACAGAGCTCTTGCGTCGTAAAGCAGGTCTTCAATCACCTCGTTGGCGAGAATACGCGAGCCTATTTCGGCCCTCTGCATCTCGTCGATTTCACCGTACAACAGGAACTTGCGGGCAGTCTTGACTCCGCCGGATTCGATGTTGAGGTCGCGCAGAGCCTTGTTCGCGGATTCCTCCACGGGGTCCATAACTCCGGGCTTCTTGACGACCTGTATGATGTGAGGAGAGCCCGTCTCCTGGTCGAAAACGGGGCTGTTTACAGAATACCTGTTGATGACCGGGTCGGCGAACAGCCCGGAAGCTATCTCTTCCACACGGTCCAAGTCTATCCCGGCTTCCAGGAGATAGACCTGGACGGTTTTCACGCGTTCGACACCCGAGATACCGAGGTCACGGATATCGCCATGGATAGCCTGAGCGAGAGGGTCAATAAAATCATCCCTGACGGCGACTTCAATCTGATAGAGCACGGCCTGGTTCCTTTCCGCAACGCAGCAAACGGCCCGGTTAATTTTCCAGGAAGAGACGCGAAAATACCCCAAGGAGGGTTATCTTTCAAGTAAAATTGAACAGGTAGTTCAAATGGCATGCCCTGCAGGCGCGTATACAATTATGGCGTCAGCCTTGACAGCAATACGGGCCCGAGCTATAGTGTTTAAAACTGTAGTCCGGGGAGAAAGCTAATGGACGACCTCGATTTCAATCTGGAAGAAGTGGAAGCGACGCCTCTCGAAGAGCTTGTGGATACCACGCGGTTCAAGCTCGTCAAGAAGCTCGCCGAGGGCGGCATGGGCGCCGTCTACGAGGCCAAGCAGCTCGGCGCGGAAGGTTTCGAGAAGACCATGGCTATCAAGACCATTCTCGAGGACTACTCGACCAACCCGGAGTTCGTCGAGATGTTCATCGGAGAAGCGAAGCTCGTGGCCGACCTCGTGCACCAGAATATCGTCCAGATTTACCAGCTCGGCAAGGTTAACAACATATACTACATAGCCATGGAGTACATTAACGGCATCGACCTCGGCGCATTCATGGACAGGCATTCCGAGCTGGGCGTGGAGCTGCCGGTGGACATGGCGACGTTCCTTATCAGCCGCGTGTGCCGGGGCCTCGAATACGCTCACGCCAAGAGCGACAGCAACGGACATCCCCTGGGAGTGGTTCACCGCGACATCAGCCCTGGCAATATCATGATGACCTGGGAAGGCGTGGTCAAGATAACCGACTTCGGCATTGCCAAGGCGAAGAAGCTGATGAAGGACCGCGAGGGGGAGGTGCTCCTCGGCAAGATACAGTACATGAGCCCCGAGCAGGCGGAATTCAAGCAGACGGACGGACGCAGCGACATCTTCAGTCTCGGGGTCGTGATGTACGAGCTTCTTTCCGGGCAGCAGTTATTCGCCGAAGAGAACACGATAGTGGCGCTCCGGAACATCTCGGTGAAGACGATTCCGTCCATACGCACCATCAATCCGAGGGTGCCCGAGGATGTCGAGCGCCTGCTGAACAAGGCCCTCGAACGGGACAAGAACAAGCGCTACCAGACGGCGGGCGAGTTCGGATACGACCTCGAATACTACATGTATCACAACCGATTCGGACCGACCAACGTCACTCTCGAGAAATACCTCGCCAAGCTCTTTCCCGACAAGAGGAAAAAGAAAGATGACGGCGAGAAGAGGATTCTGACGAAGTTCGAATAACTGAAAGGGACAGGTCATGCGCAGAGTTATTCTGCTTTTCGCAATCGGAGCGGTCTTCCTCGTAACGCAAGCCGGCCGCGCGCAGGAAGAGGAAGAAGACATCACCAATACCCAAGTGTGGATTAACGAGTACACCGAGGGGGCGGATATGCTCTCCTTCGCCACCCGCGAAGTGGCCAAGGAGAACTACAAGGCGGCAATCGAGGTCTACCAGCGCCTGATAGAGAAGGTGCGCGAAGAGAAGGATTTCGCCTCGAAAGTCGTTCATTCCGGCGAGAACGTCTACCTGCCGCTGCGCAAGCGTTGTTATGACGAGATAATGAAACTGTCCCCCAAGGGACGGGAGGTCTACGGCATTCTTTACGAGGCGAAGGCCGAGAGGCTGTACGAGGAGGCTTTCGACAAAAAGGATGTGAAAGGACTTCTCGTAGTGGCGGAGGATTACCTGCTGACACGGGGCGGCAAAAAGGCATGCCTTGCGCTGGCCGACCTGAGCATCGAGGGCGCGGATTACTCCCTCGCCCTGCATTACCTCGACACGCTTGCCGAATACCATTACGGGAACTGCAGCGAGCCCACGCTCTGCTCGGTCAAGCGCGCCGCGTGCCTGATTATGTCGGGCGAGACCGATTCGGCGCGGAAGCTTATCGAGGCTCTCAAGACCAACTCCCTCGGCGAAGACGAAGCGAGAATATGCAAATGCCTCGAAAAGCTCATTAAAGATGACCCGTCCCAGGACAAGGAAGTCTTCAACAGCTATTTCGACGGTTACATGAATCTGAAATCCCCGCCGTCAATCAAACTGCTGGAAAAGCCTGGAGCCGGGAAGCCAGACGGGTTTGCCTGGCAGGCGTTTCTCGGCAGCAGACCCGCGCAGAACGTATCCGGCAGGCGCTATGGACAATATTACGGCGCTCTGGCGATGGGCACGAGTCAATATGACATTTATCCCGTCTACTACAACGACACCGTGTTTGTCAACAACTCGAACCGAATCTGGGCCTTCTCGGCGGGAAGCGGCAAGATTAAATGGCGCCATCCCGACACGGAGGTGCCCGGCATCAGGGGCCTGCCGCTGGGTTGTTTCGTTGCCGACGGTAAGGTTTTCGCCGTGCTGCGCAACACCGGCTCGAGCCCGGTCGCGTCGCCCTACGGCGGCGCTCCCCAGGCAAGCGGGGCCGTCAACGACCTTTACTGCTACAAGGCCGAAAAGAAACCCCGGTCCGGCCCGAACAAGCCGATCTGGCACACGGCGCCCATGCGCAAGCTGACCGCCCTCGGGCAGATAAGCTTCACCTCTATACCCTACGTGGACGGGTCACGCGTATACGTTGCCGGGGTCGAAGTGACCGACCAGGACAAGAACCACTGCGTGTGCTGTCTGAGCACCACCGGCAACGTGCTCTGGGTGGCGAAGTTCTGCGCGACCAAGTATACAAGCGGCTACGGCGCGGCCGCCCTTCTGAGGGCTGCATCGCTCGTCGTCAGCAGGGGCAAGGTAATCGTCTGCACCAACGGAGGGGTTGCGGCGTCGTTCTCGGCCTTTACGGGTGACCTGGAGTGGATTTACAGGTATCCTCTCGCGCCCGCGCCCAAGAACCCTACGGCGAGGCCCAATCTCGGCGGGATTACCTGGGAGCCGCTCCCGCCCGTCGTCTGGTACGGCGTGCATCCGGCGGACAAGAAGCCGTGCCATGCGCTCGTTCTCGCGCCGGGCGACTCGGAGTTCATTTTCGGCTTCGACATGTCAGCCCGAAGGCTGTTGTGGCGCTGGGAGCGCACGAGGCACACCTACATGATTGGCCCGCGAGGCGAGGACGTCTTCGTGTGCGGCGGCACTTCGCTCGAAAGCTCGAACTACGTGGTGAGACAGCACCGAATACCGGACGGGCTCATCAAGTGGGAAGCTCCCCTCGGCGAGGGCAATCAGCCGTCCGGCAAGGGCGTTGCGACCCCGGACAGGCTCTATGTCCCCTGCACTACCAAGATTCTCGAAGTCGTGAGCGGGAAGGATGAAAAGGCTTTCTACGGCAAAGTTGCCAACGAGACGACGTGGTACGGGCTGGCGACCGGGAATGGGAAGCAACCTGGCGTTCAGCCGGGACAGCAGCCAGTGCCCAGCGAGAAAGAAGTGCTCCGGGGGAACCTGCTTCTGACGCCCGACCTGATATTCATCGCGGGCTTTGAGTATCTTAACTGCTTCAAGAAACCGGCAGAGAAGAAAGAAGAGAAATAAAGGGAGTCCCGTGCTTGCCGTGGATTTTGCTTGATTTCCGGCACGTATGACGTTATAATGCTGCAACCACGGGAGGGACTGACATGATGCGCCTTCCAATATTAGCCTGCATTGCACTTAGTATCACTCTCAGCGCCTGCGGTTCCGGTCCGGAGAAACTTCAGAGAGAGCCGGCGCATACTCCGGCGGAAAAGCCTCCAGGCCCCGAGATTTCGGGCGAAAGAATCGTCATGCTGCCGCCCGCCGACTATACGAAAGACTGGCGCGCCATTGCCGACCTGGCCGGCAAGCCGGTGTATTTTCCTTATGTTACGCAGATACTTTGGAAGAGACGCAACTGGCGCATGACTCTTAGCGGCGAATGGGTTGACGACATGGTGGAGGACATGGAACGGCGCTTCCGCTGGGACAAGAAACTCAAGGAGTGGGTGCAGGAAAAGGGCAACCCCGAGTGGCCCAAGTAGCCGGTCTCCGATACAAGACAAAACAAAAAGCTCTGCCGCCGGGCAGAGCTTTTTAAATTGCTTCAGGCCGTCTAAAATCCCTTCATCTTGTTTATGTCGTACAGCAGCTTAGATGCCTGCTTGTACGCATCTTCCCATTCAAAGATGTTACCGTCCTTGGGCCGAAGGTTGTTTTCTTCGTGATACATCCGGATTCTCTCAAAATCATCAACAGCCTTCTCGCAAGCAGTTCCCGCTTTGTCGAGGAGTTTGTCCCTGTCCTTCTGCTCGTCAAGCTTCATTGCATCATAGTAGAGCTTACTGGCTTCTTGAACGCAGTCGTCTGCTTCGTTTCTCAGCTTGTCGTAATCGAAGACTTCCACCGAAGAGCCGTCGGTAGGTTCCGCAGAGCCTCCGGCAAGCGCAACGATAAGTATCAATAGCAGCACGGGACCGGCTATCAGGGGAACTATGAAAACCGGGAACTTTTTCTCCTCCTCTTCCTCCTGGTACCTGTCTTCCCTGTCAATGTTCTGTTCAGCCATTCTTCGTTCCTCCTGACCCGCCTATTCTCCGAAACTTGTTATCTTGACTACACCGTCTATTTTTTGTATCAGGTCCGTTTGAAGACTATCAATTGAACCCGCGTGCTCCGGAAATTCTTGCGCCAATCTGTCGAGAATCTCCTGAGCAGGCCTAAAATACACGTCAAGGGCCTTGTTGGCAAGAGAATCCTTCTCATCCTGCGACATCGAGTTGATTGCCTGCGTGTAAAGCACGGAACCCTGGTCTATCAGTTCCTTTGCCCGGGTCACTTCCTCCGAAGGAAAGGGCCTTTCTGCGGGTTCCTCGTAGCTCTCGTACTCGGGTTCGTTTTTCTCGCACCCGCAGAAAGCAGCCGCCAGAACAGCGCCGGCAATCAGCGCGGACGCGACCAGAGGCAGTTGGATTTTAAATTTCGTTGTTATTTGTCTCATTATGCCGTCATTCTCCTGTGCCGATTGCTTTCTGAATATCATACATGTGCTTCTCCACAGCCTGTATTTCCATTGCAAAGGGAGTATCAGGGAAGCGTTGGTCGAGGTCTTCGTATATGTTGTGGGCCTGCTCAAGTTTGGTATACGCCTGCAGGAGCAGACCGTCGCCGAGATCCCGTTCTCCCTTGTCAAAAGCATCCTTTGCCTCATCCCACAGTCTTAAACCGGCATCAACGAGACTGGCTGCCTTTGTCGCCATTTTCCGTATTTCGACCGTCGGGTCAGCGGTTGGAGGAGCCTGTTTCGTGTCTTTCGGTTTGGTCGGAGTAATTTCAGGTTTGGGGGTAGACTCGCTTACTGCAACATGCTTCTGTTCTGTTACAGGTTTCCTCATCTCGGCGGGAGGCTTTTTTGAGGTTTCCCGCCTGCTTTCCCTGCCGGCCAGGGTCTTTAAGCGTTCGATTTTGCCTGCATCTTCTCTCGCACTGCCTTCTTCGCGCGTGCAGCCGATCGCGGCAAGAAGAAATGCTGCAAGCAGTACCAAGATAGGAATGGCGGGGTCAGGAAAGCGCAACAGGGGCTTCCTCATGCGGTCTCACGCTCGTTACTCTGTGCCCGTGTTTTTTTGAACCTCGTACATATCCTGTTCGAGATTCTTCATTTTTATGGCGAATTCAGTGCCCGGATGCCGCTGGTCGAGGTCTTCGTAAATACGGTGCGCCTGCTCGAAACACGAATATGCGCTCTGGAAATAAGGATTGGCAGCCGTTTGGCCGCTTTCCCTCTTCGCCGCCTTGGCGCGTTCCCAGTGCTCTCCGCCCTGGTATACTAATTCGTCCGCGCGCTGTCTCAGGTCGGCTGTGGATTCCGCGTAGTCGTTGCCACCGCTTCTCCCCGAGGGACCGCTTCCGTCCGAGGAGCCGCCGGCAGCGACAGCTATGATTATTATCAGCAGAATCGCTCCGCCCGCGATGCCGACGAACATGAGGGGATTCTGCTGCTTTTTCTGCTGGCCGTAATAGTAGCTTTCATGCTCTTCGCCATTGGCGTCCGAGTGCCTGCGGTCGTAAGTGCGCCGGCCGCCGGTTCTGCGTCTGTCCCTGCCGGTGCGGCGTTCCGGTCCCGTGTACGAACCGTAACCTGGCCGCCGTCTGCGTTCACCGTTTCGCCTGTCGGCACTGTATGGACTCATAGCGTATTGCCTCGGTATAGACTATGGCCGCCAAACCCTCCAGTTCCTATATTATACCGCCTCAATCGCCCGTGTCAAGGCGATTATGCGTTATGAAAGGGTCTCATTGACGATGGGCATGACTGCGACCGCACGTCCCGAGCCCGAAATGGATGGAATTGAAGCCTGTTTGGGTAGAAAGGCAGTTCTTCCCGCGGGCAGCGTCATTCGCGTTTCTCCGGTCTCAATTGCCAGACTTCCTTCGAGCGCAGTTAATGTCGCAAAGCCGTCCGCATCGAGAAGTACGGGCGACTCTCCCGGCAGCACTTCGAGCATCCTGAAGCATGCGCCATCGTGAAGCACGGTCATCCCGCTCGATATCTCAGGATGTCTTACGGGCATGACGGGCGGCTTGCACGTGAGAATCTGCCGCGCCTTGTCCCTGTGAAGCTCTCTTTCTGGGTTATTCCGGTTCCAGTCGTCTATCCGGTAGGTCAGGTCCGAGTTGGCCGATACTTCGAAGAGCACGATGCCTTCTCCGACTGAGTGCAGCGTGCCGGGCGGTATGCCGATTACATCGCCGGTCTCCACCTGTACGAAGTTAAGGCATTCCTCGTATCTGTTCTGCTTGCAGAGTTCGACCAGCTTCTCGAAGGTCAATTCGCGCGAGACACCGAAGATAAGATAGGCGCCCGGTCCGGCATCCAGAACGAGCCAGGCTTCTTCCTTGCCCGGGTCGGATTCCCGAAGCGCCTTCGCCGTGCAGTCGTCTGGATGGACCTGGATAGAGAGCCGCCCGGCAGCATCGATAAATTTAGCGATTACAGGCAGGCGTTTTCCGTGCGCCGCAATTACACTCGAACCCAGGACAGCTTCGGGTTCGGATTCAATCAGTTCGAGCAGCGTTTTTCCCGCATAAGGGCCTGTGGCGATGACGCTGGAATCGCCGGGCCGCGCGGAGACTTCCCATGACTCGCCTATCTTCGCGCCTTCCGGCAGTTTGCGGTTGAAAAGCCTTTCGAGGCTTCGCCCTCCCCAGGGCTTGGGCTTCAGAAGCGGCTCCAGCAGAAACGGTGTAATGCTCAACTACTTCGCTCCCAGCTTCAATTCGAGTTCTGTTTCCTTGCCATTCGAGAGAACAGTGAGCTTGATTGCGTCTCCTGTTTTCCGTCCTTTAAGAGCGCCGGCGACATCGTCGAAGTTCGATACGTTCTTCCCGTCAGCTTTAAGAATTATGTCGCCCGTTTTAAGACCTGCCTTTTCGGCGGGAGAGTTGTTTTCTACCTTCTCGACGTACAGGCCGTGCTTCAGGCCGAGCTGGAGCTGCAGCGCTTCGGGCAGCACGGCGAGTCTCAATCCCATGTACGGGCTTTTTTTCTCTCCGGATTCCTTCCTGTCCTCGGGCTTTCTGCCCATCAATTCATCGAGAAGCCTGTCCACCTTTTTCGTAATATCCTCAATCCCGCCATTTCCCTCTTTTCCGCCGTCGAGTTGCTTTCGTAATTGTTCCAGCATTTTGTCTATCTGCTCGTCGATACCGCCCGAGTCGGGCTGTTCTTTCTTTTTCTCCGGCCCTTCTTCGCCGAAAAGCTTTTCCAGTTCCCTGGCCCATTTTTCGACCTGCCTCGCAAGCTCTTCGATTGCTTTCTTCTCTTCGAACAGCTTTTCGATTTCTTTCTTCATCTGCCCGAACCCGTTCTTGCCGAGCAGTTCCTCCATCATCTTTTCGAGTTCCTTATGCGAACCGTCGAAAAGCTCCCGGAGTTGCTTGAATATCTCGTCCGGGGCGAGTTCGCTTCCGAAGAGTTTCTTGTACTGCTCCCATATCTTGTCCGGCTTGATATTCTCGAAGGATTTCCTGACTTCCTCGTAGAACTTCTTCATCTCTTCCGGGGTAAGCTCATCGCCCAGTTCCTTGAGAATATCCGAAAAGTTCTTCATTGGCGTGCCGGCTATGTCCTTGCCTTCCTTGAAGACCGGCAGCGCCTTCTTGATTGCATCAGAAGGAATTGCGTACGTCCTGTCCACGAAAACTATTATCGCGCCGTTGATTCCCACGAGCTTGCCGTCTGCGGTGACGAGCGGCCCGCCGGAGTTGCCCGGCCTCGATTTGATATCCGTCTTTATCGAGTTGACGTAGTATCTCTGGAAACCATCCACCGGCAGGTTGCGATTGAGCCCGACCACCTTCCCGAAGGCGATGTGCGGCTTGTTCTCCTTGTTCGGGCCGCCCGGGAACCCGAGCGCCATGACCGGCTCGCCTTTCTTGAGGCTGCCCGAATCTCCAATCTCGAAGTGCTGTAAGTCCTTCGCTTCGACCTTCAGCAGCGCGTAATCGTTAATAAAATTCTGCCCGAGGAGCTTCGCTTTGCGAACGCTGCCGTCCGACAGCGTTACCTCGATGCCTTTCTTGAACGGGACCACGTGCGAGCAGGTAATGATAAACCCGTCGGCTGAAATCACCGCCCCGCTGCCGCATGTTTTGTGAACGGAGCCCTCCGGGGCGCTTGTGACGAGCACGGTCGCCGCCGCAGCCTTCTCGGTGACCTCGGTAAACTGCTTTACGAGAGAATCCGCATCCTGGGCGAATACAATGCCCAGTGTCAGCAGCAGTACGGCAAGAATGCCAAACTTCCTGAACATCCCGAACCTCCTACTTCACCGGGTCGTATCCGCCCGGGTTAAACGGGTTGCACCTGCATATCCGCCATATCCCGAGGCAGACGCCTTTGAAGAGCCCCTTGGCTTTGATTGCATCTATCATGTACTGGCTGCACGTTGGTGTGAACCGGCAGTGTTGTCCCAGGATAGGGCTGATACCTCTCTGATACATCCTTATCAGCCAGATTAGCGCAGTTTTCAATCTTTCTCTCGCTTCATTTTGCCCGCGAGCCTCACGAGGCTCCGGGCTATCCCGTCGAGGCTTGCACCCGCGCCCTGCCGGGCAATTACTACGATATCGGCTGATTCCGGCAGCCTGTCGCGGTTCAGTCTGAACGCCTCGCGAATCAATCGCTTGAGCCTGTTGCGCGCGGTTGCATTACCGACCCTTTTCCCGACGGCCATGCCGAGCCGCGGATATCCGAGGTGCGTCGTTAGAACGTAAACGACGATGCTTCCGTCGGCGGCGCTTTTGCCTTCGGCAAAGACCCTGTCATAGTCCTTCTTCAGGCTGAGCCTCTGACGTCTCAGAAATCTGCCGGAACATTCCATCGATGCAATTATACAGGTATGTGCCCTTAAATCAACCGGCATGACCGGCCGCAGCCTACTTCTGTGTTTTTTCGAGGAGACGCCGCAGTTGCTCGCTCCGGGGATAGAGCGCAAGCCCTTCTTCGACCGCTTTTCTGGCTTCGTCTTTCTTACCCGACTTGATGCAGGTCATGGCCAGGCCCGCATATACCTGCTCGCCCATGTCCTGGTCGAAGCTCTGCTCCTTCACGCGCCTGACAAGCTCATCGAAATCCTTTCGCGCGTCATCTATTTTTCCAGGCATGTGATATTGCCAGAATGCGCGGGTCAGGAGCGCCTCATTATCCTTGGGCTTCTTGCTCACTACCTTGTCGAAGCATTCGATAGCCTTAATCGCAATCTCGCCCATCTTCTGGCCATAGATCATGGGATTCTCGTTCATCTTCGACTGAACGTAAATCAGCTCCAGGCCATACACGTTTCCCCTGTTGAAGAGCAGGTCTGTATTCTCCGGATTCGCGGCAATTGCATCGCCCAGGACTTTACCGAGCTTCTCGACAAAACTTTTCAGGCTTCCTATGTTCTTGATGTGCTCCGCCTTGTTCAGAAGCTCTCGAATAAGGTTTCGGTCGCCCGGGTTTAGCTCAATCCGGGCGAGCAGGTCTTTCATCTCCTTCAGGAGCGCCGCATCCGCGTTATCATCCGTCTCCTTTTTCGGCTCCTCGGTCTGGGACGTTGCAGGAGCTTCCGCCATGCTCGATGCGCTCCCTGACTCGTGCTCGGCAATCATCGTTTTAAGCCGCATGTTTTCCTCGCGGAGCATCCTGATTTCGTTTTCCTTGTCGCCGAGTTCCCTGTGGAGATTGGCAAGCTTTGTTTCCGTGGCTTCTTTTTCGTCAAGAGCCTCCTCCAGCGCTATGCTCGTTCTCGACTTGTTCTCCTGCAAGTGCTTGATGATTGCCTTGTGGTCTTTTTCCTTCCTGTCGAACTCTTCGGTGACGTTCTTGTGGATTGTCATGTAGAGCAGGAACACTCCGACTATTACCCCGACAAGGAATGTTACGGCGCTTACGAATTTCTTCATTTGCTCCGCCTATTTATTTGGACCCAGTGCCCGGGCTTTGCGCTGGGCTTCTGCGGCCTCCTCAGTCTTGCCGAGACGGCGGCAGCAGTCCGCTATGCCGACCCAGGACTCGTAATGGTCTTTCCCGTTTGCTTTCCTGTAAAGTTCGGAACACTTCTTGAAGCTTTCAATCGCGTCTTCATGTCGATTAAGACCCCTGAGCACCAGGGCCTTTCCGTAATGGTTGTCGTGGACTGTAGGCTTCAGGAGAATCGCCTTGTCGAAAGCACGCAGCGCCTCGGGCAGCCGCCGCAGCTTGTAGCAGCAGTGCCCCTGCCACCAGTATGGCGAGGAGTCTTTCAGCTTCACGGCAGCCTTGAACTTCGGCAGCGCCTCGGCGAATCTGCCGCTCGAGTACAATGCTTTGCCTTCATCGTAGCTCTTCTTCGAAAGCTCTTCGCGCTGCTGGATCGCCTGTCCTGCCGATTCCACGTATTGCTCGATTGCGTCCTTGTCATCTTTGGATGGCCTGAGTTTTTTTGCTGCATCAAGAGTCGCAATGACCAGGTCGGGTTCGCCCTGGCGCAGATATGCATAGGCGAGATTGATGTAGGCCCTTGCATTCTTCGGGTCGAGAAGGACCGCGGCGACAAAGAGTTCCTGGGCGTCGGTATATTCGTTCATGTGGACAGAAATGAGCCCCAGCAGACAATACGGCTCTGCATCTTCCGGGCGCGCGGCAACGAGCCGCAGGCCCAAGAGAGCCGCCTTCTCGTATTCCGCGGTCCTTATCGAATCCCGCGCCTGAGCTAACTGCTCGGCGAATTCCTTGTCGCTCATGTGGACTGGAGAGAAATTGGGGTCTTCGAGCCGCCAGACCTTCAGGGCCGTCTCGCGGGCTTCCCTGCTCTTCTTGAGCATGTTCAGCACGCCCGCCTTGACGAGATAGCTCAAGTCGCTCTTCTCATCCTTCTCGATAGCCTTATCAACGCACCGAAGAGCGTTCCTGTACTTTTTCGTGAAGTGCAGGGCCAGCGCTTCGGAACGAATCAGGTCAGCGTCATCCTGGTGACTGACGAGAGCGTTTTTCGCCAGTTCGAGCGCCTGCTTGTAGTCGTGGAGCCATGTAACTGTATTTATGGCTTTGTAGGCGAGCCGGCTGTCTCCGGGTGCGAGTTTCACCGCGTTAAGGAGCGATTCGGATGATTCCCCGGTCCTGTGAACGGATTTCAGGTCGTACGTGATTTCAGCCCAGAGCTGCGCCTCCTGCGGTATCTGCCGTTCCGCGGCCTCGGGCGCTCTCTGCTCCGGAAAAGGATAATTCTTCTTCAGGTAAGCGAGCTTTCTTTCGTAGTATCGAATCTGTTCATCGGTAAACACGACCTTTGCCGCCTGGAACAGCCGTCCGGCCTCCTCGTGCAGCGAGCTGTGGGCATAGAGCAGCAGAATGGTCGCCGTGCTGGCCGGAACCTTGTTTAACAGGTCCGCGTGCTCGACGATGGAATTCGGGTGCAGTACCTGAATTTTCACGGCGTAGGACTTGTCGGAGGTGATAATAAGCGTCTTGCCCTCAGCGCTGACCGGACCTGTCGCGGTCGTGCCATCGAGGAATTTCAGTGAAATTGTCTTTTTCTGCAAGACAGCCTGCTCCATGTTCTCCTTGAGAGCCTGGAGAGCCTCGGCGAGCTTGCCTATATCTTTTATTTCCTGTTCGATAAACGGCTTCAGTGATTCCTGGCGCGGGTTTTCGTATGCAGCCTTGCAGGCATCGAACGCGCCCGCGACATCATATCTTCGCAGGGGCGGTATGACCGCTCCGAAGAAATCTTCGAGCGAGTCCTGTTTCTGCAGGCCGGCGATTTTCTGCCGGAGTTTCGCGCTGGCCGCTTCGACCTTCTCGACAACCGGCGCGAGTGTCTTGTACTTCTCGGCGAACTCGTTGAGTGCCTTCAGCGTTTCCTGCGCCTCGCCTATGTTTTCGGCGTTGAAGTCCCTGTCAGTCGCCTTGACCGTATCCGCAATGGCCGTCATCGCCCGTCCAATCTCGCTGAAGTGTACGGCCAGATTCTCAGCCCTTTCGCCGTAGTCGCCGAGATTCTTGTATTTCGCGATGAAACTCTCCCAGAGCCTCGCGCCGCTCTGGTAGTCGCCCGCTTCAAGCAGCCGTTTCGCCGATTCGGTCGCTTCGTCCCAGTCGCGTCTCGCGGCATCTTCCCAGCGTCGTTTCCACGAGGCGATGTCAGTCTTGATTTTGCTCGAAAGTGCCACGTCCGCGCTCGCCTTGGGCAGAAGAGACTCGTATTTACCCACTATTCCCGCATAATCGTCAGGATTCTTGTTGGCGTATTTGAGGATATCTTCATACAGCGTCCCAAGCACGGACAGTCGTGTCTTCTCGGCGTCCGCCGGGGTGTCTGACGGTTTTATCGCGGCTCCCCCGCCGGGCGGCTCAGTCGTGTCCGGCTTTTTCGACCTGCCGAATGCCAGGGCAAGCGCTATGACAATCACCGCAGTCGCCGCAATGCCCGCCAGCGCCAGCAAAAGCCCCCTGTTCGAGCCGGAAGGCGGCATGCGCACAGGCTCGCGAGTGCCCGGCCTGTGTTCCGGCTCCGGGCGCTGCAATTCCTCCAGCGTTTCGTCAATCATCTCGACGAGCGCCCCGGCGCTGCGCGGGCGCTTCTTGCGCTCCTTCGCGAGCAGCGCGCGCAGCAGCTTCGCCACGGGCCGCGGCAGGTCCTTCGGGATGCTCGGCGTTTCCTTGCACACTCTGACGATTACTTCCCCTGAAGTCTCGCCGTCGAACGGGGGTTTCCCCGTCAGAAGGTAGAAGAGCGTGGCGCCGAGACTGTATATGTCCGACCTGTGGTCGATGGAGTCGGGGTGCAGCACCTGCTCGGGCGACATGTACTTGGGCGTGCCGAGAACCGTCCCGGTCAAAGTGATGTCCGTGCCCTCGTCGTCCGCCTCCATTTTCTTGGCGAGACCCATGTCCGTAATCTTGGTGACCCGTTCGAGGTTGAGCATGATGTTGTCGGGCTTGATGTCGCGGTGGATTATGCCTTTGTCGTGCGCATGGGCGAGCCCGGTCGCCGCTTCGCGCGTTACTATCAGCGCGTATTCGGGATTGAACGGTCTCGTCGCCCTTATAATGTTGGATACGGTTTCGCCCTCGATGTATTCCATGACGATGTAGTAGATTCCGCTCTGCTCGCCGGCGTCGTAGACCTTGGTGATGTTGGGATGGTTGAGCGCGGCCGATGCGCGCGCCTCGCGCAGGAAGCGCCTGCGGAAGTGCTCATCCTTCGCGAGGTCGGGCCGCAGGACCTTGATGGCCACTTCCCTGCCCGTCATGTCGTGCACGGCCTTGAAGACGGAGCCCATGCCGCCTTCGCCGAGCCTGGATACCACGCTGTAGCCGCTTATTGATACAGTCACTGTAGCTCACCTACGCACCGCATCTTATACTACGGCCTGACGATACGGAATTCCAGCATTTTAATATCATCATACTGACGTATCTCGCCGTGCTTATCTCACTGCCGATTACTGCCGATTCCAGATTTCTCCGCCTTGGCTTACTGCTGTCCTGCTTGACTATCTCGATGCAGCGGCGCTCGGCATTTTATGCAAATTTGCCTCTCATATAGTTGACGTGTAACCGTCACTTGTTTGTGGTAAATTAAGCCCGATTTTTGTCAAAAACCCCAGTGTTCTGGAAAACGGCTTTTTTTAAATTATTTTTATCCGCTCATCTAAACTTACCTCCGCTATCGCACGTGCCGCAGCGCGCACGCCGCTTGAGATGCAGCGCGTACATGCTGTGCAACACACATATCTCCTATCTTACCGAGTGGAGCAGTAGTGCAGCCCGCGCCGATTAAGCACCACAGCTTAGTCACTAAATCCCTGAAAGACGAAATATCAAAAACCCCAATGGTTCCTTAAAAGAATTTACTTGACTATCTGTCGAAAGGACATATCTTTAAGGTACGGGTGGAACAAATATGGCACAGGTGAAATGCGGGCTCCTTGCTCTTTCAACCGGGTAAATACTCCACGCCCGCCGCAAAATTGCATTTAACTGATATTTCCGTCACCGTTTTTCCCGCACGGCGGGGAAGGAGCAGGTCATGAGGAAGGTCGTCTGTATCGCTGTTTTAGCGCTGGCGTTGGGCGTAGGCGTGACGTATCTATTGAGCGTTGCGTTCGCAGCAGACACGCTCTACGTCCCGAACCAGTATGGCACAATCCAGGCGGCCCTGAACGCCGCAAGCAACGGCGACACCATAATGGTCGCCGACGGCACGTACACGGGCGCCAACAACCGGGGGCTCGACTTCGACGGCAAGGAAGTGACGCTGAAGTCCGAGAATGGGCCCGACGGCTGCATCATTGACTGCCAGAGTTCCGACCGCGCCATCTATTTCTGCGATGACGAAGACGAGAACACGGTCGTCGATGGTTTCACTATGAAAAACGGAAGCGCTGCCAAGGGAGGTGCAATATACTGTAACACCGACTGCAGTCCGACAATACAGAACTGCATCTTCGAGAACAACTCCTCTACTGGTCTTACCGGTCATGGCGGCGCCATTCACTGCTATCTGCGGTCAAGCCCCAAGATTCTCAACTGCACGTTCAGTGAGAACACAGCCAATAAGAAAGGCGGAGCCATCGGATGCGACAACAACTGCAGCCCCGAGATAACAGACTGCCTGATTGAAGAGAACGTCGCCGGCACTGACGGCGGCGGCATCTGGTGCTACTGGTATTCCGACCCCACGATTACAAATTGCGTGATAAAAGGTAATGAGGCCGGCAACAGCGGCGGCGGCATTCACTATCAGAGTTCCTGCGACCCCACGATAAAGAGCTGCGAGATAACCGGCAACCAGGCGGGGAACGACGGCGGCGGATGCTGCTTTAACTCAAATGGCCTGCCGACAGTAATCAACTGCCTGATTGCCGGCAACACGGCCGACGACAACGGCGGCGGAATCTACTGCTACTACAATGCAGACCCTACCATCACGAACTGCACCATTGCCGACAACTCGGCTGATCATGACGGGGGCGGGCTGTATCTTTGGTACCTTGTGAATGCCACGGTGAATAATTCCATCATCTGGTCCAACGACGCAAGCAACCTCGGAGATGAGTTCTGCCTGTCCGGCGCGGCTGCAATTCTTCATTACTCCTGCTACGGCAATTCGGCCGGCGATGTCTACAAGTACGTCAGCACATTCACCGCCACCGACAACTGCATAACTGATGACCCGACGTTTATCGCTGGGGATCCGTTCGACTACCGCCTTGATTACGGTTCTCCATGCATTGATACAGGTAGCGACGCGCTTGTTCCTCAGGGAATAGACAAGGATCTGGACGGCTGGCTGCGCAAGCACGATGGAAACAACAACGATTCGGCTACGGTAGACATGGGATGCTACGAGTTCGGAGCCGGAATCAGCGACGACTCCGACGACTATTGGCTTTCTCATCCGCTTTTTGAAGAATATTACGAAGTGGAATACACAGACAATAGCGTTATCCCAGACGGGCTGGACATCCAGAAGGCTGGAGTATACCCGGATGGCAACAGCTATACGTTTTTAATAGAGACAGAAGATTCCATCCAAGACTTATTTGACACCTATGGCACTGACGTCCAATTTACAGTATATATTGATACCAATGCAGATGATGTCAGTGACCGAATGATCTTCACCACATCCTCATCAACCGGTGTGCTGCTTGACAGCGACTTCCAGTCACAGGGATCAGCCCAAGTATGTGTGTCAGGAAATTGCATCTATCTTTCCGTCTCGCAGACAGCCATTAGCAGCACCTTTTACTGGTCCGCCTGCGCAAGGTACGCGCTTTCTCCTGGGCAGGCATTCGAGACACCAGCGGCTAACGTTTACCTCTCTCCCGCAGTAGATATTGTCCATACTTTGGGTATTGGGACCTGGTTGGACACTAATTTTACAGATGATGATCCGCCTGAAGCGGCAAATGAACACATTGTATACATACCGCTTGATGACAATGAGGACAGAGATTATGATGTAGACGGCAATGGTTTGGACGATTGGCTCGAAGACGGCGACACTGAGTACTCTGACGGCTGGCGGATAGAGGTATGGCGTCTAAGTTCTTCAGCCACCGGTACTACAGTCACAGACACGGTTGCAACACTAATTTACAAAGATAATAACGGCAACAACAAATTTGACACGGGAGATACAGGTGGATGGAGTGCTAAATGTCCCAGTGTAGGCAATCACAACCAAACAGTCACCCAACCGAAAAAAGAAACTGACCCGTTTGACAACGCAACGACAGTTTCAAAAGACCCAGATGCTAAGAACGACAATAGATGGGACGAACATCACTTCACTTATATGAAGAGCACTAATAAGGTCACGATTACGAACATTGAGAAGGACGCCGATGCGAAAATCGTCTCCCAGACAAGCAAAACTTTCACAGGTTTAAAGGACGACTGGAAAAACATTATTTGGTCAAAAGAAATGTTGTATGAAATTACAACTGAATCTCCACTTCCAGAAGGAACCGTGGGCGTGCCGTATGAGAAACAATTGGAAGATAACGAAACAAAGGAGCCTGCGTCAAAGTTCACTTGGGAGCACTCTGGCGGCACACTCCCTCCGAACATGGAAATAACGCCGGCAGGCAAGGTGCAGTCAAAGGATGAACAAGGACCTACTCAGGAAGGCAATTTTACTTTTAAGGCCAAAGTGACGTATGAAAGTAAGCCAGAGAGCAGCGCTCTGCCAGATAACATAGTCCGTGAGAAGGAATTCACCATTAAGATTAATGAGGGAGCAGGAGGCTCCTAACCTCAAGTATTGAGAAAACAATTGAGTTTCTGAATAATTAAAACTCGTTCTGAGTCTTGGAGGTGAAGGTGAGGGGGTTGATATGCTTGGCTGCATTGACTGCCATCTTCGGCTGTACGCCCGACAAGCGCCCTGCCGTTTTACCAGAGAAAACACTCCATGAAGCAGTAAAACTGCCGTCGCAGTACCCACCATCAATCTTCGGAATCGCACAAGACGAGGAAGAATACAAGGACCTTCTGAATCCGGCCCATGATAATTTATACTTTTTTAGCCAGCACTTCGGAGTCACATATAAGAGGCACTATTCGAGAATTTATCGCGGACTTAAACCTCTTCGCATTGCACTGCTTTCACAGGGCGACAAGTACATCTTCGAAGTGCAAATGGATGGAGATGCTGAGATTGCGAAAAAGTGCTATGGGAAAAGGATGCAGATACTTATCACTTTTGCACACCCGCCGCGCACACTCGGGGATTACCGCATAGTCACCACAGACACTCTGGATAAAGCGCTGCTTCTGTCTGGTGATACCGCTGGTCTTGATATTCTGGTAAACGACGATGGGAAAGCAGTATCTGCAAAGCTTGATTCCAAGTTCAAGGTAGAGAAGGAGTTGAGCCTGGAATTCAAAGGAGATAAGGTAAGGTTCTACATGCCGGTTGAGAGTATACCGAAGCAGGCTCAGAAATACTGGTCCGCTGAGAAGGCGGATTTCGAATGGGATGTGCGCATCGGTCTTGCCCTCGAACCGCTCAACCCTATTCCAACGAATCTGACGAACGTGTTCTTCATGCCTGAAGTCTACCACATATGGTATCCGAAAGACCGCCCAGCTTGGGACAAGACATTCAAATGGTCTGCGGAGAAGGCTCCTGTTCCTCCTGCGGGAGACGAGAAGAAAAACACAACGAAAGATTAAATACACCCGGTTACGGACAACGAGGCCGGCGTGCAGGGCGGCGGCATCTGGTGCTGGAGCTCAGACCCGACAATCACCAACTGCCTCGTGACAGGCAACTCAGCAGACAGCGGCGGCGGAATCTATTGTTACTCCGACGCCGACGCGACAATCACCGGCTGCACTATAAATGGCAACGAGGCTGGCACGGGAGGCGGCGTTTACGGTTTTGCCGGGTGCGACCTGACAATCAAGAGCTGCAGCATAACGGACAATACAGCATCCGACGACCACGGTGGAGGATGCTTCTTCAGCGGCTCCCAGGACCTGACGTTCATAAACTGCCTGATTGCCGGCAACACGGCCGACAACAACGGCGGCGGCATCTATTGCTACTACGACTCCGACCCGACAATCACGAATTGCACAATTGCCGACAACTCGGCCGTCAACGGCGGAGGGCTGTACCTGTGGCTTTATATCAACGCAACTGTCAACAATTCCATTGTCTGGTCCAACGATGCCTCGACGAACGGCGATGAGTTCTTCCTTTCCGGCGCGACCGCAATTCTTCATTACTCCTGCTACGGCAACTCGGCCGGCGATGTCTACACCTATGTCAGCACCTTCACCGCCACCGACAACTGCAGTACATCAGACCCTTCGTTCGTAGGCGGCAGTCCTTACGACTACAGGCTTGCATACAATTCCCCGTGCTACGGCTCCGGGAACAACAACTATGTCACAGAGACCTATGATGTAGAGGGCAACTGGCGTATAATCCGAGATACAGTCGATAAGGGCGCTTACGAGTACGGCGTGTTCAAGGATACGGCCAGCGACAGGAGCGTAAGAGGGCCTTCGTCGGGAGCCGATAACGTCGTCTGGGGCGATTTCAACGGCGACGGCCATCTGGATGCCTACGTCGTGAAGGACGGCGGCAGCAACATCATGTACATAAACGACGGCGACAATACCTTTACGGATTGCACGTCATCAATGGGCGTCAGCGGGCCGACCTACTCGCGCGGCGCCTGTGCCGCCGACTACGACAACGACGGCCACCTCGACCTGCTTGTCTGCAACGACGGCGGAAACCTGTATCTCTACCACTATATAGAGGAATACGGCTTCTCGGAGGTTGCTTCCTCGGCGGGATTGACCGGTTTCACATACTCGGTCATGGCCACCTGGGGCGACTACGACAACGACGGCTATCTGGACCTCTACGTGGTACAGTCCCAGGGCAACTGCAAGCTCTTCCAGAACGACGGCGACGGGACGTTCACCGACACCACCTCGACGGCAGGCGTCTCAGGGCCGGCATCGGGCTCCAGCGCAATATGGTGCGATATCAACAACGATAACCTGCTCGACCTGTATGTCGTGGGGACAGTGACGGACTCCGCCAAGCTCTACAATAATAACGGAGATGGGACGTTCACCGACATATCCAGCTCGAGCGGCGCGAACGTCGAGGGCGGCGCTGCCACGGCGGGTGATTTCGACAATGACGGCGATTTCGACATTTTCGTGGCCAAATCCGGGGGGTCCAACTACCTGCTCAGGAACAATTTCGTGCCGAACGAGACGCTGACGTTCACCGATGTGGCTTCGTCTGCGGGCGTGACAGACCCGACGTACGCTGTTGACTGCTGCTTCGTGGACTTCGACAACGACAGCGACCTCGACCTCTACGTCACGGCCAGTGACGCGAACCACGAGATATATTGCAACACTGGCATGGCTTCGTTCACGAAATTCGACCAGAATAAAGGCGGCACGTTTGCAGCGGACGCGCGGGGTGTTGCCAGCCTCGACCTTTTAGGCGATGGGAAGCAGTGTTTCTACGTCGTCAGGAACAACAGCTACAGCGAGCTCTACGAGCAGCGCGTGAACGACAACAACTGGATTTCGTTTGCGCTCGAACCTTCGGTAAGCAACAAATCCGGGATAGGAACGAGGATACAGATTACCTTCGACGCGGGCGAATGGGGCAACAAAATGACCCGGACAGTGTCGGGAGGCTCCGGCTGGGGCTCACAGGGCCCGAACACCCTCTGTTTCGGTCTCGGAACAATGACAAAAGATTCAATTTACAGTATCGACATAACATGGCCAAGTGGAATATGTTATACTATACTTTCTGACGATTATAACCTTAACGAGACATACTACTGCATGGAAGATGAGTGGAGAGCATGGCCGGGAGGTTATGAGAACAATGCCATGAATCCCCTGGAAGAATTGAAAAATACAGATTTTGGTTTTAAGGCAATTGATGCCTTAGACTGGGATGTTGACGAGGGGACACCGGACGGTGTAATTGTATGGGCGGACGGCGAGGAAGTATCTCCAGTTACATCAATACAAGGGAAGAAGAAGATTAGAGTGCGCTACGGGGAGGTCTCAAGCAATAACCAAAAGGAAAATGCCGTCCAAATTCAGGCAAAGAAACCAGGGGGAAATCCCGTTACGCATTACAGAACCGTTTTCAAGGCAACCTGGTCATTCAAGAATTCGGGCAGCCTCGATAATGCCAATTTGCTCGAATTTAGCCAAATTTTCGGGAATAATCCGAGAACATGTGAGCTCCTTTGGGATGGAGACTCCGGGTCGGATTATATATGTGCAAAGATTGAATGCAAGGCTACGATTCAACCTACGGGAATTGACTGGACTGCCAGAGGTGTAACGTTTACGGATGGTGATGCCACAACAGGGTCCAAGGGTAACTGCAGGGCTTGGAGGCAAAAACAAGGAGTGATTTCTCAACAACTGACTGGTGTCGATACCTACCGGGTTCTTGAGCACTACTTCAAGGAGCACCAGGATGATAGAAGCAAATGGGATCAAGATGGTTCAGCCACCAAGGACACGCCCGAAATCTATGGAGACGTTCAGTATCCCACTTGTCCTCAAGTTACTGACAAGAACGTGATATACAGAATAGATGCTCCATTTACAGACGCTGGTGCCCGTAAGCAGCTATTCTATCGTGTGGATCTTGTGGAATCTTTGCAGTGGTACGATGGCTGGTCAGGCTGGGTTCTGTGCAGTGATTACGGTGCATGGCACATAAACATAACGGGCAAGCTCCCGGATTGTGCCAAGGATACCGAGAAGCCGAATGGCACAGGTTCTGGACAGACAAGTGAAAAAGCGCCTAATCAGCCTCCGTATGGCGTGGGTATTCAGGGGGACAATCCTCTTCACGTAACCAAGGGCCAGCAGGGAGTGTCAATGACAGCCACAAGCTCAGACCCAGACCAGGATGAGATACCAAGTAGCTACTTCGACTGGGAGCAGGAAAGTGGTCCAACCGTTACTCTCAATCCCTCCAGTGGGAACGGTCAAACTGTGACCTTCGACGCACCGAATCAGGATTGTACTTTGGTGTTTAAGGTCTGGGCGCATGATGGCACATGTGGCTTGGATCGTTGGGCACCAGGTAACCATTTGGTAGAAACGCCAGGAACGATGACGGTAATTGTAGGCAACCCTTAATGGTGCTGAAGGCAAAAGATATGCAAGCAGGTAGTCTGTTCAAGCGCGTATTTGCAGCAAGTATATGCTTGATTCTATTTGTTCTGCTTATAGTACAACACAGCTACGCGGACTTGACAAATGAGTTCAGAATAGAGGAACTCACGAGGTTTGCAGACCTGATTATCAGGGGGACAATCATCGGCAGGCAAGAAGTAGCTGTTCAGGATGTATACAAGGGCGTTTACTCTGAGAGAGTAATAACTGTAAGCGGCCTTGAGGAATACAACAATGGCTCGACGCAAGAAAGCCGCGGGTCCGGTGAGGTCAAGAGCGCCAATCTGGCTAATGAAGAAGTGCTCCTGCTGCTGAGAAAGGACAATGACAAGTGGGTGCTTGTCGGCTATCCTTCGTATGACAGACAAGGGCGGCTGACTGGAGAACATGCCCCCCGGTGTTCCGTTAAGATAATCAGAGGCGACGAGGTTTATGGTTACGTTGCTCTTGAAAGTTCCTGCATGGGGTGTTTTGAGCTTTGGAAGGATCCATGGACACCTACCTTCAAGCAACTGATAGATGCTATCAACGCGCCTGCAATAGTCCGCGGTCTTCAGTTGTTTATAAGTACCAATTCGAACACGCTTGTTGAAGGTGAATCGTTTCTTTTGGATTTCGAGGTGAAGTACCGCAAACGAAAGCCGCTGAAGGCTCGATCCTTTAATCAAGATTCACTAACGGTGAGATTAAGAGGAGGCACAAGCGACAGCGAAGCTTCATATCAGGTTCTACCGGATGCGTTTCTCTCGTATACCGTTCCTGAGAAGGAGATGCTGACTAAGCAGAATGAAGTATATTTCGAAGGCACAATAGACATCATGAAATGCGGCTTCAAGCCGGAGACAGGCGGGCAGTACTTCATTACTCTTTACATGAGAAGTCCTTTCGAAGACACAGGTTATAAAGGAGTCCTTGAGTCAAACACGATTTGCGCCTGTTTCGACCCTGAGAGCAGTCCAACCGACGCTGCAAAAGAAGCCTCTGCTTCAGAGTCGGCACATATTCCTGCAGAAACAACGACTGTGGAAGAAGAGCCTGCGACTGAGCCGAAAGGTACAGCAAACATAAAAGATATACCCTTGCAGAATTCGACCTGGCCGTGGCACTTCTACCTGCTGGCCTTTGTGATTTCCGTTGCGGTCGTCTGCGTGGCCTTGATGCTTCTGAGGGAGAAAAAGCAGAGAGTTTGATAAACCGAAAGCTTGTAATGGCAGCCGCTGGGTTTAGCGTCAATGAGGCAATTCGGCATAATTTCGGCGTGTGCGTTGACTGTGCTGGCGCTTTTTCACGATACGTCAAAACCCTCTCCAACAGCAGTCAAAGAGCCGCAGAGATTCCGTGCTGAAAAGGAAACTCGCGAGCTGGAGAAGGTTGAACCCAAACAGGCTAAAGAGACAGGAAGGGCAAAGAAGGAAATCAACCGGGTTCTGCCTGGCCTGATTATAGCTGCCATTGTTCTTGCGGGCGCAGTTGTTTTTCTCCTGACTCGCCGGAAGGGCCGCGGCGCTGAAGCACCGAGAGCTTGAAGGTTATTCTTCATGTTCTTTCGTTGAAGAGATGTGAGAATCGCTCTCGGTACGACTTGCGTCGTACCAGGCGCGGGCGCCAAACTTGCAGACAAGTTTGGGGCCTTCGGCAGCCTAAACCACGGACATTGAAAGCTGCTTCCCGAGTGCAGCTTTCAAGAGTAGTGAGTAGAGCGCGTTCCGCGCTGTTGAAGGTTCCAGATTCAAGAACGCCTTAATCTCTTGACACGCTGTATCTTGCGCGCCCCCTGTCTGCGGTCTGCGGTGTGCTGTCTACGGATTTGTACTCATTTCACAAGACCCGGCCCGTCTCCGTCGAGGAGGCCTGCTGCCGCATCTGCTTTGGCAGTATTAAGTTACGACCCGTGGACCGATTAGCGTGGCACACTATAGAGAGGACTTTTTAGGAAATTTCTTGTAAAAACTCGTCCTAAGTCCTTTGATAGTACCAACTCCATTTACAAGCTGTAATCTCACCGCGGAGTCGCAGAGGTGGCGCAGAGGACCGCGGAGAAGTCACTCTTTTGTTTGGGAAAAATGAGAAGGCAGAGGACACAGAAGCAGTCCAAGTGCATTGGCCATTGGACCTTGATACTCGCTATTGGTTGCCGGATACTGACGCCAAGCTGCAGGTTCAATGTTAAAAATTAATTCACATGGGGCGTGATTTGTGTATCATGTGTTGGATGGTCTTTTACGGGGCTGATTAAAGGACATGCTTGGATACTGGAGAGGCTGAGTTGGCAACACGCAAGAAGGCGAAGCTGACACTTGAGGATGGCACATCATACGAGGGCGAGCTGTTCGGAGCGCAGGAATCGAAGGCCGGCGAGGTGGTATTCAACACGGGGATGGTCGGCTATCCGGAGTCGCTGAGCGACCCCTCGTACAGCGGGCAGATACTCGTCTTCACGCAGCCTATGATAGGCAATTACGGCGTGCCGGACGGCAAGCAAGATGAGTTCGGGCTGCCGTTCGGGCTGGAATCCGAGAAGATACATGTGCTGGGAGTCGTAATCGGCGACCTGTCGGAGAGCTTCGAGCATCACGAGCATACGCGAAGCTTCGAGGAGTGGCTCAAATCGGAGGGGATTCCGGGCGTGACGGGGATTGACACGCGTGCACTGACCAAGCGGCTGCGCGAAAAAGGCACCATGCTGGGCAAGATAGAGGTCGGCCGGCGGACGGTGGCATTATGGGACCCGAACAGGACGAACCTGGTTCACAGTGTTTCATCGCAACAAACTACGACTTACGGGGAGTCGAAGAAAAAGGTTGTGCTGCTCGACTGCGGCGTGAAGCTCTCGATAGTGCGTGCGCTGCTCAAACGCGGGCTTGAGGTTACGAAAGTGCCCTGGGATTGCGATTTTCCGTCTATTCTCGGGGATTCGCATGCCGGGCTTGTCTTATCAAACGGTCCCGGCGACCCGAAAATGGTTCCGGACGCAGTGAAGAATCTGAAACGCGCTTTCCGTCTGGGCAAGCCTGTTCTGGGCATCTGCCTCGGCAATCAGTTAATGGCGCTTGCGGCCGGGTTTGACACGTACAAGCTGAAATACGGCCACAGGTCGCAAAATCAGCCGGCAGTTGACAGGGAGACGGGACACTGCTACATAACGAGCCAGAACCACGGTTACGCCGTAAATGCTGATTCAGCGCCGCGTTCCTGGCAGGTATGGTTCGAGAACGCCAATGACGGTACGGTTGAAGGAATCAAGCACAAGCAAAAGCCGTATTTCTCAGTCCAGTTTCATCCGGAAGCAACACCTGGTCCGACAGACACCGGATTTCTGTTTGACAAGTTCGCAGATATGCTGTGATATCGCAACTTAAAGAAACATGTGCCGGAAAACTGTCTGCAAAATTGCATTTTTATCTAAACTTCTACTTCGATTAAACGTCTAAGTAATTAGAGCGGAAGAAGATAGCCAGGCCGAGGCAGCGAAAGTGAAGTATATCTGCAGCAAGTGCGGTGACACCATACCTCTAAGCGACTTCGAGGATGGAAGCGCTATTTATGCGGGAGGAATGTCATACTGCAAGAAGTGTGTCAAAGCGATTCTTCCTATGTTAAAAGCGCTTGAAGAACAGGAAACAACGCAAAACGAATCGATTGAGGCGCCAACACATCACAGAGTTCCAAGCTGGCAAAGTGCAGAGTATTTTCCAGCGCACGGAACCGGAGAACCAAAAAGAGGGAGTCCGGCTCTTGTAATGGTCGGCATCCTTGCGGCTATTTTACTTATTGTCGGGATTGCATTTGCCCTTTCAAACTCCGGAAAGGAAGACAACAGAAATACAAGACAGACTGCAAACAGAAGAGCTGAAGAGATTACACACGATGAGGTTTCGAACTGGGAAGAACAGAAGGTTGAAAGAATAGAACGAGAATATCCCAGTCCAATCTTCAGCCAGGAAGAGATAGAAAAAATCAAGAAGGCTTACGATAAGGTTCTTGCAGAGATAGAATCGCATCCCGATGAATTTGAAAAGAATATCGAGAAGCTGAAAGAGTTTCAGAGCGGCAGAGGAATGCCTGATTTCTGGAAGGACACCGTTACGGAGCGCATATCCCTTGTTTCTTCAGCCTGGCAGGATAAAGCAGGCAAAGACTGCGATGAATATATCCGCAAGGCTCGAAAACTGGAGAATGAATGGAAACTCAGGGATGCTGTAAGCCACTTGAAGTCATTCCCGGAAAGGATGCTGAAAGCCGCAGGCATTGACGCGCGTATTGAAGAAGAAGTTAAAAGAATCAACGCGGTAATTAAGCAGGTTGACAAGGCTCGATCCGCGCTTTCGAATGCCGAAGAACTTGCAGCAAAGGGCAGGCACCAAGAGGTTCTCAGCTTAATCAGAAAAGAATGCGGAAACAAGAAGCTGCCTCCCGATATCGCCGCCAAGGTGAAAGAACTCCGCAAGTCTGCTCGTGCGGAGATCGACAGGATAGCTGAACTTGAGAAGGAAGCGGCAAAGCAGGCCGAACTTGCTCATCAAAAAAACATTACGGATACTCGCGATTCGAAGCCTCTGCATTACGCGGACTGGACGGGTTCGCGGCTTGTACAGACAATGGAAGCCAAAGCAGTCGGAGGCGAGCACGACAAGCATGAAGGAAAGCGAGGACTTGTCTTCGAAGCTCACAAAGGTGGTTCTCTGGAATTGAAATTTGCCCTTGAAACCAAGCCCGAGATAGCTTTTCTCGCAACTACACATTTAATTATCGAAAAACCCGGCAAGAATGCCAGTGTAAGCATCCAGTTCAATGGCCTCAGCCTGGCGGCGGGGCTTCAGGTCGTCAAGCCGGAATCGAAGGAGTTTGACGTTTCCGGCACGGTGAAGGCGGGAGATAACTCAATAGGAATCAAAATCATCGGAGGTAATACGACATACATCGTGTCGAAAGTCGAACTGAGAGTGTGGCTCCCCGAAGACGAGATGAAGAAAGAAAAATCGCTCGCCAGCGCAGAACGAAAAAAGTTACATGCGCAACTTCTGAAAGAAGAACGCGAGAAACGAAATAAAACCAACGGCAAGAAAGCAAGAGAGCAATGGCCGCCAGCAATTGTCCTCAACCAGGCTGTTTCAATTTTCAACGGCAGGGACCTCTCCGGATGGCAGACGAACGGACCGGGAACCTGGGCTGTCAGAGATGGTGCCGTCGTCGGGCTCAATAACACTACGCAGCCAGCAAGACTCCTGACAAATTTCCCCGGTCAAGCTTCCTGGAAAGACTACGAGATTGAGGTTGACCTGACTCTGATAAGAGGGGCTGTTTATATCGGCATCCATGCCAACGTGGATGGCTCGGGAAGGTTTACGGGATCGGAACTGGGGCCTTCTCTTAAGCCTAACATCCCGGTTTGCGCGAGAATAAGAGTCGTGGGAGCCACAATGTACATGAGAATCAACAACGAGCCCGAAGCTATGGCAAACGGGAACGCGCGCTTCACAACTGGTGCCCCCTATATCTCGCTTGACCCTAACACCGAGGTTCAGGTCAAAGCCGTTAGATTAACACTCAAATCAAAGTGACAAACATACATTCCTGCCCGATGCTTATCAGTTCTCAATGAGAATAGATTTGACACCTGCAACGGAAAGGCTCTACCATATTGACAATTATGGAAAAAGGAGGAAGCCATGAGCATGTTGTTTTCGGGAAACGAAATCGTGGACATAGCCGTGAAGATAGAGGAGAGCGGACAGGCTTTCTATCTGGCTGCGGCTGAACGGGCAGAGGATGATAATCTGGCGAAGGCATTAAAGAAGCTCGCCGATGACGAAGTCGAACACAAAAATACGTTTCAATCTTTGTTCAAAGCGGAGGATAGCTACAGCCTTGTTCCCGGCTACAGCGAAGAAGCCGACGCCTACATCAAAGCGATTGCTGGAGCCCAGGTATTTGCTCCCGGAAAGAGCGTGGCGGATATTGCAAAGGGTGCCAGGGATATATTCGAGGCTCTGACGCTTGCCATGGGAGCGGAGAAAGACTCAATCCTCTACTATACCGAGATAGCCCGGTGGGTCCAGCCAAAGGACAAGGATATAATTCTCAGCGTCATTGCAGAAGAGAAAAGGCATCTTAGAGACCTCTTGCGGCTCTACAACAGTATTAAAGGCTGATGCTGCACCTGAGAGTAAGCGGTGAAAAACAGGGGAAAAGACAGCCTTGAGAAGCAGGTCAGGTCGCTTCCGACTACGCCCGGCGTATATCTTATGAAGGACGACAGGGGCCGGGTTATTTACGTGGGGAAAGCTGTCAACCTGCGCAGCCGCGTTTCAAGCTATTTCCATCGCGGTAATAGGGACTCCAAGACACAGGCTCTTGTTTCCGCCGTCAAAGTGCTCGAACACGTTGACACGGATTCGGACATAGAGGCGCTGCTGCTCGAATCGCTCCTGATTAAGGAGTATCGCCCGAAATACAACAGCGACCTCAAGGACGATAAATCCTACCCGCTGATTTCCATAAGCAAAGAAGTCTTTCCGAGCGTATCGATAACCCGTGACAGAGACAGGGATTCGGTATATATAGGTCCGTTTGTCGGAGCTTCCGCTTTGAAGCATGCGCTCCCAGTACTCCAGCGCATATTCAAGTTTCGTACCTGCGGGTTGAATATCAGCGCAGACCCTAAACGACGAAGGCGCCCTTGCCTGCTCTTCTACATAGACCGATGCATTGGTCCATGTACGGGAAAAGTATCCAGGAAGGCTTACGCCACGCAGATAAGATATTTCAGGCAATTCCTAAGAGGCGGCAAGCGCAAGCTCATCGAGGAATTAAGCAGCCGGATGAATCAGGCGGCGATAAGTCTCGAGTTCGAGAAAGCCGCCGACATTCGCGACCAGATACAGGCGATTCGTCAGGTGCATCACCTTGCGCAAATGGAAAGCCTGCGGGATGAGCTGATTCACCCGGATGTAGGGGAAGGCCTGAAACTCATCAAAGACTGTCTCGGGCTTAAAAGCCTGCCGCGATTGATAGATGGCATTGATGCCGCTGCAATATCGGGAAGGGAAGCGGTCGGCAGCGCAGTTGTATTCGCCGATGGCGAGCCTCATAAGGCATCTTACAGGCATTATAGAATCAAAAGCGCCAGGACGCTCGATGACCCTGCGATGGTCGGCGAAGTGGTACTGAGACGTTATCGACGCAGGATACGGGAAGCCGGCGCTTTGCCGCACGTAATCCTCGTGGATGGCGGAGTGACGCAACTGCGCTCGGCAAGAGCGGCGCTGGAAAGCGCCGGCGGATTGGACAATGTCGGAGCAGTCATTTCCCTTGCTAAACGCGAGGAAAAGGTCTTTCGCGAAGGCGCTTCACCGCTGATTCTTGAGCGGACTTCCCCGGCTCTGAAGATACTGCAGCACGTGCGAGACGAAGCGCATCGCTTCGCCCAGCGATACCATCACATTCTCAGAAGAAAAAAGGTCCTCGGCAAATGACAAGGCGTCGCAGAGTTCTCCTGGTTGATAATTACGACTCATTTACGTACAACCTCTATCAGTTTCTCGGAATGCTCGGGGCCGACGTGATTACATTTCGCAATGATGTGAACGAACTTCGGGACACGGACGCCGTGGATTTCGACTGCATAGTCATCTCTCCGGGCCCGAAAGCGCCGGCACAGGCCGGATTGTCCAAGCAGATTATCAGGAAATTCGCATCGGAAAGACCCATACTCGGCGTCTGTCTCGGGCATCAAGCGATATGCGAAGAATACGGCGCCAGGACTGTTCGTGCACCGGCCGTAGTGCACGGAAAGACATCATTGGTCTACCACACCGGAAAGGGCGTGCTTTCGGGACTACCTTCGCCTTTCACGGCGGCCAGGTATCATTCTTTGACTGCCGATGGAATCCCTGAAGAACTGGAAGTGACTGCGTGGACAGAAGACAACGTCGTAATGGCTGTCAGACACCGGGATTTTCCATGCGAGGGCGTCCAGTTCCATCCCGAATCCTTTATGACTCCGAACGGCCTTGCGATTCTACGGAATTTCCTCCAATCGGCATGTACAAGCATGTAACCAGGCGAACTGCTTAACTGGAAAGTGCAGCAGCTTGTGCCATTCCTGTGCGGCCAACATGCTGCTTGCTTTCGACATGATTCTTTGCTACTTTATCAGGCGAAGGAGGAATGCAGGTGGCAGAAGAAAAAAAAGAACGACGCCAGTATAGAAGAATCGACGCCCGTGTCTCGGTTACGGTGCAAAAATATGACCCTGACGGGGGCGATTTCATGGATGAGGAAGGCAACTCCAAAAACATAAGCGCGGGAGGCTTGCTGCTTCATCATGACAAGCCGCTTGAAGTTCCTTCTTACATAATCGCTTCGTTCAACCTGCCGGACGAGAAAGAAAAAAGCGACTTCCTCGCAAAGGTCGTAAGAATCGAAGAACTGCCGGATGGGACCTACGAGGCCGGTGTCATGTTCATGCGCATGATTCTGGGAGAGTTCGAAGAAATCGAAAAATTTATCTCCAAGGAATCGGAAAAGTCCTGATTAAGCGCTGTATTCACCCGCTCACGAACCGCTGTTATCTTCGAGCAGGATAACGTGCTCGACCAGATTTACCTCGCGCAAGCTCGCTTTCGTGCTGTAAACCTCGCCGGATATGTTTGTAAAAACAAGCTCGCCGTCTTTAAACACCATGTTCTCAACTTCTTTGAAAACGACTTCCTTCTCTCCGTTCTTCACGATATAGACATCGGGCACGCACATGGTCGTCTCCTTGCTTACAACCGTTCCTTTATCAATGATATGGTGTGTTCTATGAGATGCGGGAGGGGTTCGCGTTCTACGCCTACCTGGACCACCCCCTGGATGCGCAGCGGCAGCAGCAGCTTCACGGCGCGGCAGGAAGAGACCGACGCCGCTATTCCCGGAGTGATTTCTCCCATCATGGAATCGGCAAAGCAAATCGTCGCAGGCCCCGTGACCAAGTCTACGTGTTCGAGGGTCACGCATATGGCATTCTCGCCGGAAGCCCCTCGATTGGCCCCGCTTTTGAGCATGTTCGCAGTTGCCACCGCATTGGTGCCCAGAGCGATAATCTCGATTCTATTATTTTCAAGAGCGGCCAGCGCCTTGACAAGCTGAACGCCGATTCCGCCGCCCTGCCCGTCCACTACAGCTATTCTCACCCGGCGTATCCTTATCGAACACCATTAAATGGCCCGCGTTTGCCTCGACGGACCGGAAGCTTAACCTTCATTGAGCAGGACCTTGTGTTCCGTGAAGTCTATTGACACAAGTCTGGCCTTAATGCGTTTCTGCTCGCCGTAGATTGTGGAGAGAAAGAAAACGCCTTCGCCCTCCGGCCTGATAATCTCTACATCTTCAAGTATTTTCTCTTCTTCATCGCCTCTGCGAATATACACATTGGACTCACACATAATACCCTCCTGCCAAGTTTCCCCTAGGTTAAGGCTTATTCGGCGTCCTTTCAAGTTTCTATTCCGGGTAGGCGCATTTTTCTTGAGGATTGCGGGCTGGGCTGTTAAATATCCACTGGATAGCGGGCCTTCCGAAGTGTTGAGGTGCTCAGGCAATGGGCAGAGAAGACATGCAGATTATTGGCCGGGTCAGGGGCGTTCTCGGCAAGCACTTTCTCGACATGGATAACCTGCATATTTCCTGCACCAGGGGCGTTGTAAGAGTACTGGGCTGCTTTAGTCGTATGGGACAGCTTGCGGAAGTAATGCCGGTAACGGAAAAAACGCTTCACGACCTGAAAATGGAGATAATGCGCCTTCCGGGCGTCAGGCGTGTTCAGTTGAGTCAGGATGACAGCGAATCCTAATTCTCCTTCCTGAGTTCTACAATCCAGAGCGTTCCGAGGTCGGATGCCTGGGCATATCCCTCCGGCAAGGGGTCTTCAGACAAGCTCCATCCGATAAGATAAGTGTTGCGGAAATGCAACCCGTTATCGAGCACCTTGTCAATAAATGACGCGAGGATTCTGCCTTTCCGAGTCTGTGTTTCATATCTTGCGCCGATAAGTGCCTTAAGGGGCCGGCTCTCTGAAAGCGCAAGCTCAATGCTTTCTCCGAATCTGAAAGTCCCGATGTTCCGGCCCGTACCCGAAGACACGAGCAGACAGTCGTGCAGGTCGATGCCTGTATTGTTCACTGCCGTGAATGCGCCTTTTCGTTTGCGCGTCTCGAAGGTGCCTTCGAGGTCGTACGTTCCTATAAGTTCAAAAACGGCCGATGCACCTCTTTTCAGGCTCAATCCGGACAATGCGCCTGCATCGCCGTTGTGCAGAACGAGCCGGGTGTCGCGCCTGCCGTTCCAGCCCGTGCCTGATGGTAGTATGAGACCACCCGCGTAAAGCTTGAAGTCTGCCGCATTGACATCAGAGAAACCACATAGATGGATATAGGTGCGCCTGATTGCAGTGTTTTTATCGGAGGGCGAATTGCTCTTTCCCGATGCGGTTAGAATTGCCGTAATCCGCTCGTAGGATGCTTCTCCGCACGGCGCGACGAAGCTGAAACCTGCCGACAATGCGGCAGAAAGCGCAAGCACAAGTACATAGCCAAGTCTGCGCGACCAGAGACGAAGCAATGTGCACATCCCGACGGCACAGAGTATCAGGCAGCAGATTGCCAGGTACACTGCCCACACGGACCTTGACTGGCGGTATCTCGGCTGTGCTTCGAAGATGTCCGAAGTTTCGAACAGGCTCCCGAGCAACGGCGTGCGGCGCGAGGTGATTCCGGTGGCCGACGCAACTATTTCCTTCAGGTCGGCAAAGCCCGGGTGCCCTGCCGAAACATAGAAGGCTGGATTCAGGACATACAGCTTTCCCAGACCCCAGCTCGACTCCCACAGTTCCTTGTCATGCGAGCCGTCGGGAGCAAGCGGGGGCACTTCTTCCCTGTTGGATATATAGACTTTTCCGCCGTTCTCAAGGTAGGCCTCGAGCCCTTTTAGAGCAGACTCGGGCATCTCGTTCCAGAGAGAACCGTCGAACGCTACCAGGTCCAGGGTGCTGAAGGTCTCGAAGGGAAACTCGAGCCGGGGTTTCAGTTCGACCGTTGTAACATCGTTCAGCCTGAACATCTGTAACAGCTCAGTATTCGACGAATTGGTAAGTATGCCTGCAATATGATGTTCTCGGGACAGCACGCTGAGCTTTTCCGTAAGGCTTCGCGAGAATTCCGGATAGAGCCTGCGTCGGTGAATCGACCGCACCTCGAGAATTACTTCCGGATTCTGGTCGAGCGTCATTACCCACATGAGAAGCCGCTTCGATGTCCCTGTTGACATGAAGACGCGTTTCTGGAAGGTCAACTCGCCCAGAGAAATCAGAATTTCCGTGTCCGATGAGACATCATGCTCTTCAAGAGAGACTACGACGGGAAAATATTCCGCAAGGCGCACGTGGTTCCCGGCCGGCAGATGAACGCCCACTGCTTCCGCTGCGAATAACTCCGCTGGATACAGCAGAATCGACGCAAGCAGCAAAATGATTGCAGCTAATCTCAAGGGTTCGGACTCACAACGAGTTTTTTCGACCAGATTGCGAGCGCACCGAGGCAGACTGCCATTCCGAGCCAACCATTGGCGTCGAAGTAATCGCCCGCTGCCCATGAACAGAGCACTCCCGGAACGGAAAAACCGGAATATGTGCTGCCGGCATTTGTTAGACCGGCCAGCACGCTTCCAGACAGGGCTGTGCCAAAAAATAGCACGGCGGCGATGGGCATATAGAGACAGTCGGCGTTTAATCTTCTCCGAAGAATATCTTTTAACCAGAACGCAAGAAGCCACAGGCCGAATATCACCAACTGCGAGAAAATCATCTTATGCCACAGCGCGGCGCTGCTGAACGCACCAACCGCCACGAGAGGCATCCCCGAAGCGTAGAGGAGCGTCAGGTTTGCCAGAGCCGTCCGGTGGTCTGTAGCCGGAAGCAGAATATGAGGGATTACAAATATGCCGAAGAGAGCCTGCAGGATTACGACGATGCAGTACATGTCATCGAAAGCTGCAAAGTGAGCTGCTGCCGTGCCGTTGGAAAGAAGGGCTGCGCAGCTTCCGGAGAGCAGTATTGCAAGGTATGCGCATACCGAGGCGAACGTTCTCTTGTCGAAAAGCTCTTCGGTTGCATTGTCGTTGCTTTTGCTCACTTCTGGTTATCCGCAGCCTTCCTTTTCGGGCCGGCGGTGAGAGGAGTCGTCCATAACAGGTAATATTCCCGGTCTTTAAGTGCTCCTTGAAGCACCAGGCGGAGATTCGCGATTTTTTCCTCATCCGAGATAAGGGGTATCTTGCCCTGTCGCGACAGTTCGCCCCAATAAAGTTTATCATTCTCATCCGTAACAAGCATAACACCCATGCCCTTCTCTTTTGCCTCGCGCACGTCTATATGCCGTATCTTGCACAGCAAGTCGGACAATTTGTCCCTGGAAGCTTGCAGGTAAGCCGCTACGTATATGCCTTCTCGTACCTGGCGTGAATTCCACCTGCCTCCCGGCGGAGGGGTCTTGACTTTTGCGGGAACGCCTTCGATTACCGGGAGCTGTGCAATCTCGGTCGCGTTCTCGTCCTTGACCGGAAGCGTGAATGCGTCCATGTCTACGAGGTACCTGCCGTTTCTGTGGGACACCCAGGCTATCGGCCTTCGAAGCACAAGTGAAAACTTGATGTTCTCGGGAAACACTTTTTCAACCCGGGTTACTTCCTTGACCCAGGGCGTACTTGAAAGCCTGTCTTCAATATCCCTTAGAACATTGGTGGATAGAAGATTGAGGTTTTTCAGGTTGAGGACATTTGATTCTATCTTCTTGCGGGCCTCCTCCGGAAGCCAGAGGCACCCTGCATCCAGCTCGACCTCGTTTATGGCAAGGCTGAACTCGGGAGATGTCGAAACGTGCTTCTCCACGTACCATGCCGCCAGGAACAGCCCGGTCGCCAGGCAGCAAAGGGAGAACAGCGTATAGTACCACTTAAGAGGCGCGGGCCTTTTCTTTTGGCCGCCCCTGACCGACTGCGCACCTGCTTTCCGCTTCCTGGTCACTCCACCCTCCGCGATAATTGTACGATGAGCTTTCCTCCAGAGCAAGCTCAAGTATCATCTCGCAGAGACGGGGAAACGTTATGCCGAGGTTGCGAGCAGATTTCGGCAGCAGGCTCCTCTGCGTCAGGCCGGGTATCAGATTGGCCTCAAGAACGTACGGCACGTTGTCTTCGGACAGGATGAGGTCAATCCTGCTCATGGCGCCTGCGCCGAGTGCGTTATGCACCGCGACGCTGAGTTTACGCATCTTGTCTATGACGGATTTCGGCAGTTTGGGTTGCAGGATGTATTCCGTGCCACTGTTCTTGTATTTGGCGTCGAAGTCGAAGAACCTGGTCCTGGGCTTGATTTCTATAACAGAAAGCGCACGTCCCGCGAGGATTCCGCAGGTCAGCTCTCGACCAGGGATATATCGTTCGATAAGGACGTGAGGAACATTGCCTGAAATCATCTGCAGTGCCCTGTGCAGGCCTTCCCTGTCCGCTGCAATCGAGACGCCTATGCTGGAGCCGCCGTCAACCGGCTTCACCACGCATGGGTAACCAATGTCCGCGCGGACCAGCCAGTCGGCCTCGATTGTTGTGAAATCACCACACAGCACTATATACGGCGGAGTCGGTATTCCGTGTCTCTTGAGGATTTTCTTGGTTTTGACCTTGTCCATGGCAATCGCGCTGGCTGCGGAACTGGAACCCGTGCAGCAGATTCCCCGTCTGCGCAGAAGGCGCGTGATTTGCCCGTCCTCGCCGAACCTGCCATGCATGGCGATAAAAGCGACATCGAGCTTCTCGCCATTAAGCTCGGCAAGACTGTCCTGGCTCAGTACGACGGGAAGAACCCGGTATCCGAGCTCCGTAAGGGCGTTGCAGACGGCTTCGCCTGATTTGAGAGAGACCTCGCGCTCTTCGGACGCCCCTCCCATGAATACACCTATTCTGGTGTCTTTCGTCAAGATGCCCATTTACTGCCTCCCCTCTCAAAACAGCGACACTTCAAGTTCCAGCTCGACGCCGAAGCGGGCTCGTACTTCGTTTTTAATCAGTTGCACGAGTTCCCGGAACTGGCCGAAAGTTCCATCTCCGGCATTCACTATGAAATTCGCATGCACCTGGCTTACCTGCATTCCTCCAATCCGTCTGCCTTTAAGGCCGCATTCGTCTATCAGTCTGCCCGCCGAATCGCCCGATGGGTTCTTGAACACGCATCCCGCGCTGCGCTGAGAGAGCGGCTGCGTGCCGAGCTTCTCTCTCAAAATAGTGCGCATAAGCTTCCCGACCGCGTCCGTGCTTGACAGCGCCAGACAGAGGACTGCTTCCGTAATTATCTCCCCGTGGAAGTTAGAACCTCGATAGCCGAAGTGTTCCGCAGGCTTGCGATAAACCCTTTCCTCTCCTCGAATCGTAAGAGTCCTCACCTCATCCGCAAGAGGCCCGATGTTTCCGTACTTGCCACCGGCATTCATAGCTATTGCACCGCCCACCGTACCTGGTATTCCGGCCAGTGCTTCCAGCCCGCTCAATCCCAGCTCGCAGCACCTTTTCACCAGCGCGGCCAGCGGGAAACCCGCCTGGACGCGGATTCTCCTGCCGTTGTGGCATGCCCTGTTAAGCGAGCCTGTCGAGATTATCGCTCCTTGCAAAGTTTCGTCCCTGCATGCCACGTTCGTTCCGCCGCCGAGTAATTTCAATGGCAATCGTTCCATGCCGCACCAGAGCACTTCTTCGCGCAGCTCTTCGATTGTCTCAGGAATGAAAAAGAGTTCCGCCTCGCCTCCCAGGCCGAGCGAAGTATACTTGGAAAGCCTCACCCAGGTTCTACAGGGCGGCCTTAGCGCTTGTAAGCTCACTCCTGACCCTTTCTCCGAGAGTTTTTGCGACGGAATGGGCGACCTTGTCTATGTCGCCTGCGCCCATGACTATAACCACGTCTCCATCGACAGCTTCTCTTAGAAGCAGCGACTCGATGCCTTCGAACGTCGGCACATACTCCGACTCGACGGAAAGCTGGAAAAGGCGCCCGGCTATATCCCCTCCGTTGACGCTCATCCTGTCCAGGTCGGTTTCCCTTACGGAGTATATTTTTGCTATGGTTACTCGGTCCGCATGCGTAAGGCTGCGGGCGAACTCCTCGAAGAATGCGCGCGTGCGCGAGTGCTGGTGCGCTTGGAAGACCGCCCATATCCTGCGGCCCGGGTATGTTTCCCTTGCCGCTCGAAGGACCGCCGCAATCTCGGTGGGATGGTGCGCGTAGTCGTCGATAATCGTTGTTGGGAGGTCTGCCGTGAGAATCTGAAAACGCCTTTCGACGCCCCGGAACGAAGCAAGACCATCCGCGACCGCTTCCGGACTGATGCCGAGGTTTATCGATATTGCCACTGCGGCAGCGGCGTTGATTACGTTGTGGTATCCTGGAGTCTGCACTCTGAACGTGTATCTTGCCGGCCCGCGTTGCAGCTCAAACGAATAGCCGTGTCCCCGCCTCTCGACAGTGGCGACCTGCCAGGCGCAGCTTTTCCTCACGCCGTAAGTCTCAATCCTGCATTTTGCCGCTTTCGCCACTTCGACCGCGCGCGGGCTGTCGCCGTTCAGAAGCAGCAGGCCGAATCTTGGAATAAGTCCCACGAACTCGCGGAATGCATCGAGCAGGTTCTCCTCGCTGCCGTAGTAGTCGAGGTGGTCGGGTTCGAGATTGGTAAGAACGGCGTACGCCGGGTGCAGATTCAGAAACGACCTGTCGTACTCGCAGGCTTCCGCCACGAGGAATCCGCCCCTGCCAGCGCAGTCGCCCGGGGCGTGTCCGACCAGCCTTCCACCGATTATGTACGAAGGCTGCAGACCGGCGCTCCGCAGTATCTGAGCTGTCATTGAAGATGTCGTGGTCTTGCCGTGAGTTCCCGCAACGCACACGCCAAAAGAACTGCGCATAAGAAGGCCGACGAGCCTCGCATATTTTACGACCTCGATATTGCGGCGCCTTGCTTCTGCAAGCTCGGGATTTGCGGCTGTTGCCGCCGCGGTCGCGACTACGAGGTCGCAGTCATGCGGTACGTTGTCGGAATCGTGCCCGATGCTCACCCTTGCGCCCAGGAGCGCAAGCTCGCGCGTAATATCTGACGGCGTGCTGTCCGAGCCAGATATATTGCACCCATGAGCCAGCAGCAACCTTGCGGCCGAGGACATGCCGGAGCCGCCGATTCCAATCATGTGGATTTTCCGGTCGCGTAGCTCCAACTCTATACCCCTCTCTAATCCCCGGAGCTTCTTTCGGCCAGCCTGAAGAGATAGCCCCAGTCTATCTTCCCGGTTTTTTCTGCATCCCTGTTCAGGGGCGCTACTTTCGGAGGGCCGGGCTTTCGCCTGCGCAGGAAATCAGGAATTGCCCTGCGCACCCTTTCCGCTACCTGTTCCCGTGTCATAGTTCCTCCAGACAGAATAGAATCTTTCGATTTCGTAGATGACTTCGTCGCGAGTCCCCGTCTCGAAGCGTTGCTGCGACATGCGGCGGTTGAATCCTTCATTGCCGGAGTCGCCTCGCCACGATGCAGCACCGAGCACAGCAACGAAAATTGCGAAGACAAGCGCCGCAACAATCTTGATAGTGGTGCTTTTCACGCGACACCTCGCTACTGCAGTCCCGCTCCCCAGGCAACGCTCAATGCAAGGTAGCACAGGAACGCGACCATGAAGAAAACGACCGCTCCGACCGTGTCGAGCAACGCTGCGAATCTTTCACTTTTTTTCATAACTTCCCCCTTCACCTCACCTGCAATTCTTGCCATTGCAGCGAGACCGGTTATTTGTCCGGCGGTATGATTATTTCCATGCCCGCCCGAAGGCTGGTTTCATCCTCGAGATTGTTAGCTTCGAGAATTTTTCGCCATTTCTTCGCCGTACCGTAGAAATCCTGCGATATCGTCCCGAGGCAGTCGCCGAGTTGGACGACATAGCGGCGTGTTCCGTCGGGAGACGCCTGTCTCGATGTGTTCGCCAGCGGAAGGTTTACCTTACCCGTATCGATATTCGGTACGATTATGGTCGCGCCTTCCTTGAGCATGTCGGGCCGCGGGAACCTCTGTATGTTGGCCTGCCACAGCTTCTTCCACAGGGAAGAATCGCCGTAGAGGTCCTCGGCGATTGTCCAGAACGAATCGCCTGACTTGACGATATATGTTCTCGGCTTCGGTTCTTCCTTTGGTGCCGGGATGTTCTTCTGGGTTTCCCCGGGGTTCTGGACCTTGACCAGGGGCTGAACCTCGCGCTTTGCTTCGGCTTGGCCCTTCATGGCGGCCATCAACTCTTCGGCTGCAAGCTCCTCGGGAGTCTTTTCGCGAAGCTTTATCGCCCCGTTCGCCTGCTCGCTGCCGTCGGCCATTCTAGTGGATAGACCGGCCTTCACGGCTGAACGCTTACCCGCCTTGTTGATTGAAGCCGCCTTCAGGTCGCCGCTGTGCCTGTCCCATATCACCGCGGTCACGATAACCATGACAAGAATACCCACCAACATGAACTTGGCGGTATTTCCCACACTCCACCTCCTTCCTCAAATCTTGAAAAGACTTACAAGTGATTGAGCTCTTCGTGGTCTGAAGCGATGTACAATGGTGCCGGCGATTCTGTCCGCGGCGTCGGGCCGGGCGTTTTCCTGCGCCCTGTCCGACATGCGCTTCAGCTCGCCGGCGTCGAGAAGCAGCTCGAAAACTGCCTTCTGTATCTTTTGCGGCCGCAGGTTTTTCTCTTCGAGAAGCCTCGAGGCTCCCGCGGAAACCAGTTCCAGGGCGTTTGCCATCTGGTGATTTTCCGCTGCGGTCGGCAGCGGGACCAGTACGCTCGGCAGGCCCATGGCGGTTATTTCGGCGATGGTTGTTCCACCCGCGCGGCAGAAGACGAGGTCGGATGCTGAATAGGCAAGCTGCATTTCCCGCATGAAGCCGTGTATGCTCGCCCTGACTTCCGCCTTTCTGTAGGCCTCGGTTACTCTTTGGGCCTGTGCCTGGCCCGCAAGATGAATTACCTGGAACTTTCCGGTGAAACCGTTGAGCGAAGGCAGCGCATCCATCATTCCGTCGTTGAGCGCCCTTGCACCCTGACTGCCGCCGAGGACGAGCAGGGTCGGCTTGCCGGGGTCAAGCCCAAGCTCACCGGCTGCGGCTTCTCTCGTGATTTTTCTCAGAGACTCGCGGATTGGATTGCCCATGAAGGATAGGTTGTCTCTCCTTGCGAAATACCTGGCCGAGCGGTGCCACTGGCAAAAAACACTGTCTGCCGCAAGGGCCAGCGCGCGATTCGCCTTGCCTGGAATGACGTTCTGTTCGAGCAGCACGAGAGGCACGGCGCACAGCTTCGCCGCCGCGGCCGCCGAAAAGCTTGCATAGCCGCCGAGACCAACCAGGACATCCGGACGCTCCCGGAACATGAGTCGAGTGAGCAGCCAGAAAGCCCGTGCGTTAGTCAGCATGAAGTCGCCGAGCTGTCGAGGATGCTGCGGCAGATGGCGCTGTTCTATTCTCTGAAATTCAAAACCGCTGTTCTCCAGCAGCGCCGCGTCGAGCTTCTTGCTGGATATGAGAAACCTTATCTGCGACTGCGGCTCTGACCTTCGCAGCGCCTGCGCGAGGCTGATACCGGGAAACAGGTGTCCGCCGGACCCGCCGCCTGCAAAAAAGACCTTAATCTTCCTCACTTGAATCTCCTTTAATATTTTCCACCTGAACGGGCTTGTTGCGCTCGGCTATGCTTAGAAGAATTCCGACGCATATCAGGGTCGCTACGAGAGAGCTGCCGCCGAAACTGAGAAACGGCAGTGCAATGCCCTTCGGCGGAACCGAGCCCGATACGACTGCAATGTTCAGTGCGGCCTGCGTGGAGATTGCCACCGTCAGCCCCAGCGCCAAAAGGTAGGAGTATATGTCGGTGCATCTGCGGGCAATGCGCAGTCCGCAGTTCATGAACAGCAGAAACAGAATCACCACAATGCCCACGCCGATAAAACCGAGTTCTTCGCCGAGTATCGCAAATATGAAGTCTGTGTCTCGCTCCGGCAGGAACATCATTTTCTGTCTGCTCTCGCCCAGACCCATGCCGAACAGTCCGCCCGAGCCCAACGCTATCAGCGACTGTTTTATCTGATATCCCCTGCCAAGGGGGTCCGCATCCGTATTCAGGAAGACCCTGATTCTGCCTATAACGTGTTCGAACATGAAGGCGAGCACGGCGAGCAGAGGCACGAGAGCGACCGTGCCGAACGCCGCAATGTGGAATATCCTCACGCCGCCGACGAACATAAGGGTTACGCCGATGAACGCAATGAATGTCCCTGTTCCGAAGTCTGGCTCGACAAGCACGAGAAGCGCCACGAAACCTATTGCCGCGGCGAGAGGCAGGAAACCCCTGGTGAAGCTTTTCACCCTGTCTTCCAGTTCCAGGATTGTCGCGGACACGTAGATAATCACGGCAATCTTCGCTAACTCCGAAGGCTGTATGCTCAGCGAGCCGATTCGCAGCCACCTGTGGGCCCCGTTTATCTCCCTGCCCAGTCCCGGCATGTAGACGCACAGGAGCATTGCCACGGCGCCGGCGAGAATGAGCTTGCGATAACGGGCGTAAAGTCGGTAATCGGTGTGCCATGCAAGAATCATGCACACGACGCCTATGGTTACCCAGAGAAGCTGCTTTCTCAGCTTGTAGGTCGGGTCGGAGGCGTGGTTGAAGGCGGTGGTCGAGTATATCATTATCACGCCCACGGCGAGAAGCGTTGCTACAACCGCCAGCAGCGTCTTTCGGTCGTCTTTGAGCCAGGATTTCTCCACTTGTCCGGCCTCAAAAGGCCCTGCAGCTGGTGCACGGCTGTCTCGCAGCCGTACACCAGCCGCAGGATGGTTATCTCAATTTCAACGTGGCAATACTCATCACCGCCAGCATGGCGGCGACAATCCAGAACCTCACCGTAACCTTGTTCTCGTGCCACCCCTTGAACTGGAAGTGGTGGTGCAGCGGCGCGATTCTGAAGACCCTCTTTCCGGTAAGCCTGAAAGAGGCCACCTGCAGAATCACGCTGAGTGCTTCGAGAACGAAAATTCCGCCGACTATGAAGAGCAGGAACTCCTGCTTCAGTATCAGTGCAATCAGGCCGACCGCGCCGCCGAACGAGAGAGCGCCGACGTCGCCCATGAATATCTGGGCCGGGTGGCAGTTGAACCACATAAAGCCCAGCGACGCCCCCACCATTGCGCAGCAGATAACGGAGATTTCACCGGCCCCTGGAACGTAGGGTATGCCGAGATATGCGCTGAAATCAGCCCTGCCGACTATGTATGAAACGGTGGCGAAGGAGAGTGAAACCATCACAAGGCAGCCTATCGCCAACCCATCGAGGCCGTCCGTTAGATTCACGGCGTTCGAGGTGCCGGTGAGCACGACCATCGTAAACAGGATAAACAGCAGACCCAGTTGTATCCGAAAGTCCTTGAAGAACGGGAAGTAGACCGCCGTGCCGGGGCTCTTAACGCAGCTTATATATTCCACCTGCATGGACTGCTCGTTATCGCGCAGGGGTTTCATGGACCTTGCCGCGGCTTTCTCGTACGTCGCGTTACGCTGACCCGCCTGGGCAGTCTCCGAAAACGGCACCAGCGTCGAAACCGGGCTCAGAGACTCGGGCTCGATGACGTTCGAGGTGCACGAGAAGTGAGCATACAGCATGACGCCTATGACAAACCCCACGGCAAGCTGGCAGGCGAGCTTGGCGCGCGCGCTGAGACCCTTCTTGCGAGGGTTCTTGAGCTTTATGAAGTCGTCCGCGTAGCCGAGCACTGCAAGGGCGCCCATGGTGCCGAGGATAAGCGGCACATAAAGGATATCCGGCCTCGCCCAGAGCACCGCGGCCGCCACGACGGCCACGAGCATCAATACTCCTCCCATGGTCGGAGTGCCGCTTTTCGTTCCATGAAGCTTGTTGAGTTCCACCGAGTCGCTTTTACCCGTGTTTTCGCCGATTCTGTCTCTGCGCAGTCTGCGAATGAGCCACGGCCCCACGAGAACCGATATGAGGAAGGCTGTCAGCGCCGCTGCCGCTCCCCTGAAGGATATGTAGCGCAGCACGTTAAGGGCCTTTGAAATTCCCCAATCTGAGTTCTTCAGCAGGTGCAGGTAGTACAGCATGGAACTCTATTTCACCTCTTCGCTTTCTCTTGCCCTGAGCGAACGGAAAAGATGCTGCACGGCTCTTTCGAGGCGCATTCCCCTCGAAGCCTTGAACAGAACCGCATCTCCCGCCTTCGCAAGACTTTCGAGAAGCTCTCCCGCTTCTTCGACCGAGGACCGAAGGTAGACTACAGGAGTGCCCGCCTCATGAGCTTCCATGGCCACCAGCTCGCTGAATGCTCCGACGGTCACGAGCAGATCTATCGAACTCCTGCCTATGTGCCAGCCGATTGCCCTGTGCAGGGATTCGGATGATTTGCCGAGTTCGAGCATGTCGCCGCAGACGAGTATCTTGCGGCCTGTAACCTGGGCTTTGTCCAGCGTTTCGACCGCGGACTTCATAGATTCGAAATTCGAGTTGTAAGCGTCGTTTATGAGGAACACGCCCGCAGCGAACCCGCTCTGCATGCGCATTTCGGGCTGCTTAGCTGTGGATATCGCGCAGAGCGCCTCGTCCTTATCGACGCCCAGAATCTCGGCCGCTGCGACTGCAAGGCCCGCGTTGAGCGCGTTATGCTCTCCGAAGACGGGCACGGTCGCTGTCATTCCATCGTACTCGAAAGCCAGCCCGTTCACGCTCTGGCCTGTCGGCGCGACTTTGTGGTCGGCTTCTTCCTCGACGGCGACGGAAACTACCTGCCCTCCGAATTCCCCGGCTATTTCCACACACTCCGGGCAGTCTGCATTGGTCACGAGAACGCCTCCTTCCCCGATGAATCGTGCAAGCGCAGCTTTCTCTCTCTTGACACCCTCGACCGAGCCCAGCTTTTCGAGGTGCGTGTGTCCTATGTTCGTTATAATGCCCATTGTGGGCCTGCCAATCCGGCAGAGCGTCTCAATCTCTCCCGGCGCGTTGGTGCCCATCTCGAGAATCAGCACGTCATGCACCGGTCTGACTCCGAGTATCGTGAGAGAGACGCCGATAAGGTTGTTGAAGCTCGCCTTTGGCCTTGCGACTCGTAATTTCGGTGACAGCACCGCGGCGAGGAACTCCTTCGTGGTGGTCTTGCCGCAGGAACCGGTTATCGCCACCACCGGAATCGAAAGCCTTGAGCGATAGCCTGCAGCGAGCGCTGCAAGAGCTTCAAGAGTGTCATTAACCATGAGCAGCGGTCGGGTCTCATTAACGCCGACCGGCCTCTCCGAGACCATCGCCGCCACGGCGCCTTTCCTGAACGCCTCGGCGACATGCTCATGACCGTCGAATCTCTCACCCTTGAGCGCCACGAAGAGCGCTCCTGCACAGTCCGCGCGCGAGTCTGTTGCGACTCTCTCCAGAGGCAGCTCATCCCATGCCGTTTCGCAGCCGGCTCCTGTCATCGAGGCGGCTTCCCCGAGTGTCATAAACGCTGCGCTGCTTTTAATTGGCGAGAGCTTCTCGCACAACTTCACGGTCATCGAACTGCTCCACTCTGTCGGCGAATATCTGGCCGTTTTCGTGTCCCTTCCCGGCTATCACGACCACGTCGCCCGGCATTGCCATTCTGACAGCGGTCGCAATTGCTTCGCGCCTGTCGGGCCTGACGAGGTATTTGTCTTTTGCTGTAAATCCCTGCTCTACTCCGGCAATGATTTGCATCGGGTCTTCGCTGCGAGGGTTGTCGCTCGTCAGTATGCAGAAGTCCGCGTGTGTCTGCGCGGTGCGCGCCATTCTCGGCCTCTTGCCGCGGTCGCGGTCGCCGCCGGCTCCGAAGACGACAATCAGCCCTCCGGTGACGTAAGGACGAATGCTTGCGAGCACTGTCGCAAGCGAGCCATCCGTATGCGCGAAATCCACGAACACATCTATATCCTTATCCGTCCGTATCCGTTCCAGCCGGCCGGGCACGCCCGCGAACGAGCTGAGTCCGGCTGCAACCTCCTCCGGCTCAATACCCAGAGCCAGTGCGGCAGAAGCCGCGCCCAGCGCGTTCTCGACGTTGTGAATTCCCGGCAGAGGCAGTTGAACGCAATAGACCCGTCCCCTGCACGCCAGGTCGAAACTGATTCCGCGTATGTCGGCATGCCTGACGAAACCGCGAACATCCGCTTCATCGCGAGCAGAGTATGTAGTTGTTCTGCCGCGACTGCGGCTTGCGTAGAATTTCCAGTTGGCATCATCCGCGTTCAATATGCCGAATGCCTCGGGCGATAGCATGTCGAACAACTTCGCCTTGGCTTCCCGGTAGGCATCGTGCGTCTTGTGGTAATCCATATGGTCGCTTGCAAGATTGGTGAATACTGCTGCCCGGAACTTCAGGCCGGTCACCCTGTGCTGGCAGAGAGAATGCGAGGAAACCTCCATCGGCATTACTCTGGCTCCGCTGTCGGCGGCCTCCGCGAGCATCCTGTTAAGCGATATGGGGTCCGGCGTGGTCTGAGGAGCGCTGACGACGGTCACGCCGGTGTCATACTCGACAGTCGTGAGCATTCCGGCCTTCCTGCCCGAGAACTCCGCTATATGGCGCAGCATGTAGGCCGTCGTCGTTTTCCCGTGCGTGCCGGTAATCCCGACGAGGTCCAGCTTTTCAGAGGGCTTTCCGTAAAATGCGCAGGCGAGCAGCGCCGCCGCCCTGCGCGTATCTTCGACGAGGACGGCAGTGACATGGCTCGGTATGCTGCACGGGCGCTGAAGGATAATGGTGCTCGCGCCGTTTCTGACAGCCGCTGGCACGAACGCATGGCCATCGACCTTCTCGCCATCTATTGCTATGAAGCAGCTTCCCGGCACGGCCATGCGCGAATCGCAGGTCACGTCGGCGATGAAGCCGTCGCGCGGCCCGCCTGCCCCGAGCGGCGCAAGCAGCCTCAGCACTTCCATTACCGGAATGCCGCGGCTACCTGTGCATTGCGCCTGTGCCCTGCGTGTTCTGGCTAACTGTGCCTGCATCCTCTGTCTTCCTGTCCCCTGGAATTCTCATGTAAATCAGCGTCTGCTCGATGATTTCTTTAACTACCGGCCCCGATACGGTTCCGCCGAAGTGAGACCAGCCGTGAGGCTCGTTGACGACAACGAGCACGCAAATGCGAGGTCTTGAAACGGGTGCAAATCCGCAGAATGAAGCCACGTACTTGTGGTCGGCGTATCCCCGCGCGCCTTCGAGTTTCTTCTGGGCAGTGCCCGTTTTGCCTGCAATCATGTAGAGCTTGCTTTTCGCCCTCGGGGCGGTTCCGTTTTCGACGACCTCGGTCATTGCATCCGTCAGCTTCCGGACTGCCTCTTTCGAGATGACTTTCCGGACCATTTCCTTATCCGTTCTGCCTATAACGCTGCCATCCTGGTCGGCGACCTTCTTGAGAACATGAGGCCTGCAGAGCTCTCCGCCGTTGGCGATTGCGGAGAAGGCCGTAACTACCTGCATTGCAGTGACGTTGATTTCCTGCCCCATCGCGAGGGAGTCGTGCGAGTATCCCGACCAGCTATTCACATTGGCAAGGAAGCCATAAGCCTCTCCGGGGAGGTCAATCCCCGTGCGTGCCGAGAAACCGTATTTCCTCATGTAGCTGTCGAATGATGCATCCGTCATCTTCCGGGCGCACTTCGCGGTGCCTATATTCGACGAGAGGGCGATTACCTCCCTGACGGTAAGCCAGCCGTGGGGCTTGTGGTCGCGCAGCCTGCGCCTCCCGGCTTTCCACATGCCTTCCTCGCAGAAAACCTTGTCTTCGAGTGTGACGAGGTTTTCCTCGAACAGTCCCGAGAAGGTTATAGGCTTGAACGTCGAGCCGGGTTCGTACATGTCGGTTATCGCGTAATTGCGCCTTCTCATGTCGGAGTAGAGGTGCGGCTTGTTAGGGTCGTATGTCGGCCTGCAGGCCATTCCGAGCACTTCGCCGTTCGTGACGTTGAGCACTATCGCCGCGGCCCACAGCGGCTCCCACTCATCGTAGGCATCGTCAACCGCCTTCTCGACTATATGCTGGATTACGCTGTCTATCGTAAGATAGATGTGATTTCCATCGACCGCGGGCTGGTCGAGCATGCCGGGCTTGGTTATCCTGTGGCCGAGCGCGTCGCGCTCGAACTCCCTCATGCCCTGTTGGCCGACGAGATACTCCTCGTACATGCTCTCCACGCCTGCCAGGCCCTTGTCGTCAACATCGCAGAACCCCACGATATGGGCCGCGCAGCCCGACTCGGGATAGTGGCGCTTGTGCTCCCTGGCGAAGAAGACGCCCGGTATGTCGAGCCTGCTGAGTATCTCCTTTTCTTTCTCGGATATCTTGCGCTTGACCCAGATGAAACGCTTGCCTTCCTGAATGCGGCTGTAGAGCCGCCGGGCCTGTTCGGGCGAGAGGCATAGCGCCCGCTTAAGCGCCAGCGCCGTCTGAGCTTCCTTGCCGACGAACTGGGAGTCAACGTAGACGGAATCAACCAGCAGACTACTGGCCAGTACCTGGCCGTCCGACGTGTAGATCCTGCCCCGGGTTGGTTCGAGGCATTCCACTCCGCGATGCTGCTTACCGGCGAGTTCCTGGTAGTAGCCTTCGTTGATTTGCTGGATTCTGTAGAGGCGACCCATAAGCGCCAGAAAAAGGACGCTCAGGATGAATGCTACGATTTCGCCTCTCACCCGTCCCCGTTTCAACACTACCCCCGCAACCAGTTCTTACGCCGCTCAGTGAGCAGGATGGCCGGTCTCCATCCGCGCGTCGGAATTTGCGCCGTCCTCGATGCGGATGATTTCCCCGGGCTTCGCCGGCCTGAGTCCGAGACCAAGCTCCCTGACCTTCATGAGCAGGTTCTCCGGAGACTTCAGCCTGTCAGCTTCAAGCTCAAGCCTTCGGTTCTCCTCGGCAAGAACGTTTCGATGTTTTCGCACTTTGCTAATCTCGTATCCCGCGTGCACAGACTGAACGTGCTGCCACACGGTCAGCATTGCGATAAGGCCGAAGGCGCTCAGAACAAGCATGAACTTCATCATTACAGCACCTCCAGCGCTCGCAGTTTCGCGCTGCGGGAACGAGGATTACGCTCCACTTCCGTCCCCGAAGGCAGAACAGGTTTCTTCGTCAGGACTTTCGCAGACCCGGCCGCAGCCAGGTCGCGGAAGGCCCTCTTGGCTATCCTGTCCTCGAGCGAGTGGAATGAGATAATTACGGCCCTGCCTCCGGGCCTCAGCACTTCCGGGAGCCGGCTCGCCGCTTCTGCGAACGAGTTCAGCTCATCGTTGACGGCGATTCGCAGAGCCTGGAACGCGCGTGTCGCCGTGTGGGTCGAGCCATGCCTGCCGCTGGTCGCCTTCACGACAAGCTCCTTGAACCGACCCGTCGTGGTAATCCTCTCCCTCTTCCTTGCCTCGCAGACGAAGCGCGCTATGCGCCTCGCTTTCGGCTCCTCGCCGTAATCCCTGATAATCTTCGCCAGCTCCTCTTCGGGCAGCTCGTTGACGAGGTCTTCGGCAGTCTTGTCTTCGCTCCTGTCGAGTCTCATGTCGAGCGGTCCGTCGCCGGTGAATGAAAAGCCCCTGTCCGGGTTATCGAGGTGATAGGACGATACACCGAGGTCGAACAGGACGCCGTCCACCCTGTCGATATCCTGCTCGTCCAGGATGCTGCGCAGGAAGCGGAAATCGCCCTGCACGAGCCGGACGTTGCCGAAGCCCGCGAGGCGCTCTTTCGCCCGCGACAGTATCTCCTCGTCCCTGTCAATGCCTATCAGCATTCCCTCTTCACCGATTCTCCTGAGAAGCTCGATGCTGTGCCCGCCTTCGCCTGTCGTGCAGTCAACCTGTGTCTGTCCTTTACCTGGCTTGAGGTAGTGCATGGCCTCCTCGAGCATTACCGGCTGGTGCACTTGCTGACTCCGAAGGGACTGCGGGCCGCTCTTCGTCAAAATGCGATCTACTAACTGCTCAGGCCGTCGGCCATCTTGAGCATCTTGTAGATGTAGGGCGAGACCTCGACTCCTGCGAGTTCCGGTGCAAGCCGCCGGACGCGCTCCGCTCGCTCGATAAGGCTCTTTATGTCAGCGAGCAGTGTCTTCAGAAGACCCTTGTGGGTGCGCTCTCCGGCGAGGACCTGGTCCATTGCGGACTTGACTCTGGCGTATGAATCCGGTGCTCCGTGGCCAAGCGCCGTCTTGGCCACCTGTTCCTCCAACGCTACGGGCATGTTCACCTCCCCTCTCAGTAAAGAATGCCCTTTGGTTGTCAATCATCTCCAATTAGTTTTTCGGCAACTTCTCCAAAGTCCTTGAGGCTGCTTTGTCCCAAATCCTCGAAAATCTCCGCGTCCCAGAGTTCGATGCGGTCCTTGAAGCCGACGAAGACGACCTCGCCCTTCAGTCCCGCGAACTCGATCAGCTCGTCGGGAATCTGAATCCTTCCCTGCTTGTCGCAGACGCGGCGCGCAACGTTCGAGAAGAACTTGCGGAACGCCTCGCGCTTCTTGCCGCCCACGAGAAGGCCGAATCCGACATCCTCGGTAAGCCCGTTGAAGATGTCCTCGGGGAAGACGTACAGACACTTGTCCTGCCCGGGAGTGATGTAGAAGACCAGGCCTTCGGTCTGCTCGCCAATCGTCTCCCGCAGCCTTGAGGGGATAATCACTCGCTTCTTGCTGTCGAGGACGTGTTTGTACTTGCCGAACAGCATCAGTCGCCCCACTTCCGCCTATTGCGAGAAGGCCCGTGCAGAAAAGTATGAACTCGGTCGCACAACTGCTCCCCTCTCGTCACATTTGCGCGAATCTTATTCCACACGGGCCAGCCTCACACCACTTCGAACCACTTCTCACCACGACGTGTAAGTATACACCACATTCTGGGTTTGTCAAGTCAGGGATGGATTTATTTCAGGCGCAAGTTCTTAGTGATAAGGGAGTTATGGTGGTGGTGCCCAGCATGATGCATGGGCGCATCAATGAGGTACTATATGTAGTGGTTCAAGCTCACAAAAAAGCACAAGTGAACATCTTTATATTTTATAACATATAACAGAAGCCAAAATGCCGCATCCCTTGTTTCATGCGGTTTTGACGCAGGGGCAAGGCTCAATGCCTTACGGCATAACGGCTGCAGGTCGGTCTCAGGCTGTATCCCCCGAGATTCCCCGGATGCGGGAAGCTGCAGCCGCATAGCGCATAGAATGCAAGGGGTACAGGCTGGGCGTGGCGGGAACCCCTGCCGCTGCTGGCCTGCACGGCGGAAAGTGTTGCAGGCCGCATCGGAACGGGCCTGAAGGACCGCTCGTGCTGGAACCCTTGTAATTACTGGGCTGGAGCACTGCATCAACAAGGAACCTTCCCGGAATTTTCCAGAAAAATTTTTGCAAAAATTTTCGCATCCCCCACGGTGGTGAGTTTTCCCTGCCCTCTCAGAGACTCGATTCTATCGAGCACTTCGCCGAAAGCCGGTCCCGGCTTAAAGCCCATCCCGACGAGGTCTCTGCCCCGCAGAAGCGGCCTGGGACGCGGTTTCTCGGCAAGGAAGCGCTCGCGAGCCTCAATAGCAAAATCCACGTCCGAGCTGTCCCCGTGGCTCGCCTGACAGTCCGCCCTAACCACGACAGCAAGCATATCGAAACGGCGGTCCATCACGAAACTGCGCAGCCGTCCCGGCCTCATGTCCCTCACGTGCATGAATTTCATGTGGGAACGTACCAGCCAGGCGATATCTTCTCTCTCCTTCTTCCTGAATCCCAGCCTCCGGGCTATTTTTTCTGCCATGCGCCCGCCTACGGTGTCATGACGCGAGAATCGTATCCTGTCCGCAACAACGAACGTCGGCGGCTTGCCCACGTCGTGCAGCATGGTCGCCGTCGCCAGTAACGCATCCGCCTGCCCCAGGTGGTCCAGGCAGCGCACCGTGTGCACCCAGACATCCTTCGTGGGATGCCATTTCGGGGGCTGTTTAACGTCCTTCATCGCATAAACTTCGGGCAGCAACGTCTCGACCCCGCCAAGGCGGTCAAGAAGCTCCAGAATTGCCCCTCCAAGCCCCGCGGACGCCAGTTTCGACCATGGAAGCCTAAGCCTTCTCGGGCCGATTCTGGCAAGCTTTTTAGCCCCTTTTCGCAGTATTTCTTCCGTCTCCGGCTCGAACCACCGGTCGAGCTTTGCGGCGGCCCGGACAGCGTCGAGCACCCTCTCCGGCGCTTTCAGAACATCGCCCGGTTCGAGCGCCTTCAAAAGCCCTTTCGCGCGCCTGTACCCGAGTTTTTTAAGCTCATCCGCCTTCATCTATTACCTCTCCACTCACTCCGGCATTCTACTATCTCCAGCCCTGTTTGTAAACTGACTTCCTTGTATGCCAAGGGGTTACAACACGTTTTTACAAGAACTTCATGCAGCCTCATCATTGTCATTGCGGGGAGGGCGAAGCCCGACGTGGCAACCTTATCTCTCTCTACAGACATAGTATCCTCCATCGCACTCCATCCTTCTCAAAATGTAAATCTCAATCAGTTACGCAGCCACCTTTCCGTGATTTCCGCAGGAAATCACCGCGTCGCCAGCTAAGGCGCGCAGCGCCTTAGTGAGAGACATCTTCTTGAGATGCCTCATTTGCCTCAAACAGGCTCCGCCTGTCCGTTGGCCGAATGCCGAATCCCAGGACCACCCGTGGCAATTCGACTTTTTGCCCCGGCTTCAGGGCCCGCAGTTGGCGCAGGCCTCCGGCTGCGCCGGGGCAGCAGGCCCACCGGTTCCGTTGCGCTTCTCGAACCCCAGCACTGCCATGAACTCCCTGTCCCGTTCAGTCAGAGTCGGGCCTGCGAGATACTTGAGATTGTCATCCTTCCTGATTTCCTCAAACCGCTCCTCGTACTTCCGGAGCACCGACCTGACAACTGCCACGTCGGTCTTGT
>CAZXNM010000007.1:0-212450 GCA_964641955.1 uncultured Planctomycetota bacterium | reverse complement strand
GAGCGGGACAGGGATTTCATGGCAGTGCTCGGTCTCGAGAAGCGCAACGGAACCGCCGGGCCTGCTGCCCCGGCGGTGCCGGAGGCCTGCGCCAACTGCGGGCCCTGAAGCCGCTGCAATGAAACCGAGCGGAGGGTCCGCTCACTTCTCTTTCCCCCCGAAAGGTGGATGAACTGAGAGAAATTCACATTTTGAGACGGATGGAGTGCGGTGGGAGGATGCTATGTTTTTATTAAGAAATCAGGTTGCCGCGTCGGGCTTCGCCCTCCTCGCAATGACGATGAGGGCATCGGTGGAATCATTTGTAAAAATTCGCCCTAACTCCTTTGACAGTACCAACTCCGTTTACAACCCGTGTTCTCACCGCAGAGAGCGCAGAGAAGAAAAGAGTTTTTCACCACAGAGACACAGAGGACACAGAGAAGAAAAAAACAGAGAAGACCTTTCTCTTTGTTTTAAGAACAAAAAAAGGATTTGTATTTGCATTTCCTCTGTGTCCTCTGTGCCTCTGTGGTGAATATATCTTCGCTCGCGGCGACGGGAGGGGGCGATTTTTCTTGACAAACGGGGGTCCAATCCTACAATATTTCGAATGAGAGAATCCACGAAAGGAGAGTCCGCATGCTCACGCGAGCTTTTGGCTTCTTGATTGTCGTTGCGGCTGCCCTGATACTGACTTCCTGCACCGCCAAGCCCGACTACGACGAGGAACTCCGAACGGACGTTGACAACTACTTCGACAGCCTGCAGGACCAGGTCGAAGTCACCAAGCTGCTGCCCGAAGGCAGCCTGTTCAAGGACTACGAGGACACCTGGCTCGACCTCAGAGACAACCGGGATGTCAACAAGCACAAGGAACACACTCCGTTCTTGACGAGATACGACCCCATCACGAAGTTCAACGTCGGCCCCGGCCACGTCCCGAAAAAGACGAGATGGTGCAAGCAGTGCGAGGCGGAAGTCTCCAACGACCCGCAGAAAGTCCACCTCCACTGGAAAGACAGCGAAAATAAAGACAAGCACACGCACTGGTCCTACTACGCCGAGCGCGAGGTCGGACCGGACTACTGCTTCAAGAAAACCGAGTTCGACTACAACAAGAGCGTGCTGCGCGAAAAAGACCCCACGCTCTACGAAGCCGACAAGACGAGGTGGGACAGGTTTTACCAGCAGGAAGTGGGCGTCGATTTCTTCGACCCGGACTTCTCGAAGTACTGCCCCCGATGCAGGATGAACGTCGCCGATTTCGGCCACGAGCAGAAGGGGGCGCTCCACTACGGGCACCAGTGCGACCTCACGGGCTACTCGAAAATCTGGCTCGTGGACATGTTCCTCAAGGACCCCAAAGTCTACGAGAAAATCCCTTCGAGCAAGCACGACTATATCGAGCTGGACAAGACTTACGCGCCCAACCGCCAGCCGAGGATTCACGAGCCGGAACCCAAGAAGGAAGACGTCGAGGCCGACGCCGAGCATACGATGCCCGGCGTGGCGTGGGTCGAGGACAGGGAAGTTATCCTGGAGCGCGACGACCTCGACAGAATCGAGCAGATGCTCAAGAACACCGAAGTCCTGTGGAAGTGGAAAGACGAAGAAGCAAAAAAGAGAACGATAGAGCTTTCGCGCCGCAAGGTGCTCGACGTCGCCCAGGATGTAATCGACTGGATTCAGAAGATTCGGGAGCCCGAGTACAAGTGGACCAAGGTGAAGGAAGAAGAGAAGTAAGCTCGCCACTCAAATGTTCAATTTCCGGGCCCGGCCAGACCGGGCCCGTTCAATTTGAGCGGGATTTATGGCTCTAACATCAGGTCTGGTACAGGTTTACGACGGCGACGGCAAGGGCAAGACCACGGCCGCGTTCGGGCTCGCCCTGCGGGCCGCGGGCCGCGGCCTCAAGGTCCACATCATCCAGTTCCTGAAGTGCTCGAACCGCTACGGCGAGCTAAAAACCGCCGCGAAGCTCGCGCCTCTCCTCGAAATCACTCAGTCCGGTGCGCCCTGCAGGTCCGACGACGGCTCCCCGGACTTCGTCTGCACCGGATGCATGAAATGCCACGTTGACCCCGCAAGCCCCTCGGAAGAGGACTTCGAGTGGGCTCGGCGCGGGCTCGAGCTTGCGCGGCACAAAAGCTCCGACGGGAGCTGCGATGTCCTGATTCTCGACGAACTCAACTACGCCCTTTCCTTCGGCCTGCTGAAAGCGGGCGAGGTGGTCGAACTGATTTCAGGCCGCAATCCGAACGTCGAGATTGTGGTCACCGGAAGGGGCACGCCGCAGGAGCTTCTGGATACGGCCGACCTTGTAACGACCATGAAGGAAGTCAAGCATCACTACATGAAAGGCATTTCCGAAGTCGAGGGGATAGACTACTGACCGAAATCCTCGGGGAACACCTCGACGGGATTCTCTCTCTGCATCCCGGCTGCGCGGACAACCCACGCCTGTTCTTTCGGGTTCATAATCTCGCCTTCGACCCTGTCGAACCATGCAGCGGCCTCGCCGTCGTTCCCGAGCCGGCGGTGCAGCTCCCCCACGAGATAGGTAATCGTCGCGCGCTCCGCTTCCTCCAGACTGCCCGACTCCAGCGCCTTCTCGAACTGCGCCGCGGCTTCCATTCTGCATCGTCTTTCAATGTCGGGCTCCTCTTCTTCCTGAGCGCACCATGCGCCGCGCAGGTAGAGGTCGGCAACCTCGCGCAGCGGCCGTCCCAAACGCCCGGCACACCGCGCGGCGAGAACGTACTTGAGCCCCCCGTACAGCTCTCTGCCCGACAGCTCCCCGCTCAGCTCCGATAAGGCCCATTTCTTGAAATCCCCGTCGTAGCTCGCTGCGAAATCCTCCTCGGAGCCGGCAAACCCGCACTTCGGGCATGCGTGAACGTAGAACGGGAACGGGAACAGCCCGCCGACCACCGGCTTGAAGTCGGTATGCATCCCCATCTGGTTGGTTGACATGATGACCGAATCCTCGAAGACCTCGCCGTCAACGGGACAGGTGAATCTGACTTCCCTCAGTGTGGTCATACCGTGCTCCTCCGGGCTTAAAACCGCTCAGTTATCGCCATCCTTCTCGCGCAGGCCGTACTGTTCCATCTTGCGGTGCAGCGTCCTGACGCCGATGCCGAGAACGGCGGCCGCCCTGGTCTTGTTGTTGTTCGTGTGCGCGAGCGTCGCCCTGATTACCCGATTCTCTATTTCCTTGAAGTCGGTGCCGACAGGAATGGTGATTATGTCCGACTCTCCCGCATCCTTGCGAAGCCCCGGCGGCAGCAGCCGGGAAGCTATCTCCGGCTCGCCCGACAGCACAACAGCGTTCTCAATGATATTCTCGAGTTCGCGGATGTTACCGGGATAGTCGTAGGCCAGCAGGAGTTTTAGTGCCTCGTCCGCCACACTGGTTACGTTTCTGTCGTTTTTCGCGGAATATTTCCTTATGAAGTGCTCCACGAGAAGTGGTATGTCCTCTTTCCTCTCGCGCAGCGGCGGCAGGATTATCTTAACGACGTTTACCCTGTAGTAGAGGTCTTCGCGGAATTCGCCTGCATCCACCGCGGCTTTGAGGTCCCGGTTCGTGGCGACTATGAGCCGCACGTTGACCTTTATCGGCTTGTTTCCACCTACTCTCTCGAACTCCCGCTCCTGAAGCACCCTGAGAAGTTTCACCTGCACCGTCGGCGACAGAGTGCCTATCTCGTCGAGGAACAGCGTACCGCCGTCGGCTATCTCGAAACGCCCCCGCCGCTGGGCTACGGCGCCCGTAAACGCTCCGCGTTCGTGCCCGAAAAGCTCGCTCTCGAGCAGGGTCTCGCTGAGCGATGCGCAGTTGACCTTTATGAAGGGCTTGTTCGCGCGCGGGCTGTTGTAGTGTATCGCGTTCGCAATCAACTCCTTGCCGGTGCCGCTCTCCCCCGCAATGAGCACCGTAGCCTGCGTCGGCGCGACCTGCGCGATTACCTGGAATATCTCGGCTATCCTGGGGCTGTTGCCGATGATGTTGTCGAACCTGTATTTGTCCCTGAGCTGCTCGCGCAGGGAGACGTTTTCCCTTACGAGGGTACGTTTCTCGAAAGCCTTGCGCACAAGCTCCCTTATCTCGCCGAGGTCCCTGATGGGTTTCTCTACGAAGTCGTATGCGCCCCTCTTCATCGCGGTCACCGCGGTTTCGACCGTGCCGTAGGCGGTGACCATTATCACCTCGATATCGGGCTTTTCTTTCTTCAGCTCTTCCAGCAGCGCAAGGCCGTCCATCTCCGGCATCTTCATGTCGGATACGACGACATCAACGTCGGCCTCGACCGCCATCCGAAGGCCCTCGCGCCCATTGGCCGCCTGCAGGATGTCATGCCCTTCGACCGCAAGCGCGCTGCCGAGCGCCTCTCTCGTCCCCCTGTCGTCCTCAACAATGAGAATTCTTCCCATGCCCTCACCGGTCCCCGTCTACGTTGATGCTATCTTGACGGGCAGGAACACGCTGAACGTCGAGCCCTTGCCCGGCTTGCTGTCTGCCACTATATGCCCATGGTGATTTTGCACAAGCCTGCTCGCTATTGCAAGCCCAAGCCCGGTCCCGCCTTCCTTCGTTGTGTAGAAAAGGTCGAATACCCGCGAAAGGTCGCTCTCCGGTATTCCCGGCCCGTTGTCCGAAAACTCCACGACGACCCAGTCACCCCGCCTTCGGGAGACGATTTCCAGCCGCCCGCCCTTCTCCATGGCCTGTATGGCATTAAGCGATATGTTGTAAAAGACCTGCTTTATCTGGTTCCTGTCAAGCAGCACATCGGGCAGGTCGCCGAAATCGACTATAATCTCGATGTCCTTCCTTCTCGCGTCCTCGCGCAGGAGTTCGAGCATCGACCCGATAATCTCGTTCGGGTTGAGCAACTCGTTGCGCATGCCCGATGCGCGCGAGAACTCCAGGAAATCCTTGATAATCAGGTTAAGCCGCTCGATTTCCCCGAGAAGAACATCGATATTCTTGAGAAGCTCCTCGCGCTTTTCGCCTTCGAGCTGCAAGAGCTTCTCGCGCAGGAGCTGCACGTTCAGCGATATCGAGTTCAGCGGGTTCCTGATTTCGTGCGCCAGCGAAGCGCCCAGGTTCGAGAGCGAGGTCGTGCGCGCGTTGAGTATCTGCTGCTCCTCAAGCTCCATCTGCTCTTTCACGTCGTGGAGCAGCACAACCGCTCCGCTGGTCTTGCCGTCGCGCGCGGCGAGCGGGAATATTTTCACGTCGAACGGGTAGCCGTCCATGAGCCTGGTGTCCAGCCTGTAGCGGCGCACCTCTATCGACCTGCCCTCCCCGATTACGTTGTGCAATATGACATCGCCCCAGTTCACGCCCTGCTGCTCCGTCTTGAAGGATGGAAAAACCGTCAGCACGTGCTTGCCGAGAGCTTCCTCGCGCGTCATGAAGTATCGCTCCATGGCCGCGTTCCAGACAATCACGTTGCCGTGCCTGTTCAGCGCGAACATGGCGAGGTCAATGCTCTCGACGACGCTCTCTATCTGTTCGAGATATTCCGAATGGGAGAAAGCGTCAATGCCTTCCTTCGCGCCGGACTCATTTTCTGCCATCCGCTGCCTCCGGCTGCACATTATACTCCCCGCCCGCCGTTTCTTCAAGCAACACAAAGCCCGGCGACGCCCCAAAGACCAGACCGCCCGATTTTGCTTGACACGACACCACGCTCACGTAAGATAGCTTCTTAATGACCGCAACACCTTATCCACGTATTGCTTGCAAGCTGTCCGCTCTCGCCGTTGCGCTGGCGGTCTGTGCCAGTTGCGCAGCCGTAAGGTCTACAACCCTGAAGGAACTCGAGCCTGTTCAGTTCGACAACAGCCTGTCCGTTACCATCGCGTTCGTGCGCGACGTCAGCGAAGAATCCGTGACCACCGGCCTGCTGGACCGCAAAGAACACGACATAGACCTCTCGGAGCCCGCCGAACTCAAGCTTGGCAGCCTCCTCGAGGACTCGGGCTGCTTCAACAAGGTCAGGATTATTCCCCACAGCGAAACTCCGAAAGATGCCACGGAGCTTACGTGCGTTTCCCTCGCCAGGAAGGAGGGCACCGACCTCGTGATATACGGCGAGGTCAACCACCGCGCTTCCTTGACCCTCAACTGGCTGACCCTCCCGAGCTACATCCCGGGTCTTGCCATCCTGGCCCCGCTCTGGTCTCCCAACTACACTCTCAAGGGAGAAGTCGAGCTTACCTTGCACGTGCTGGACGTCTATGATGTAGAGCGGATTATGTCCAGGAAGTTCAGCGAGGAAGCCTACACTACGATATGCTTCCTGACCCGCGTCACCGCGCTGCACGACCGGTACGTCGAACTCGAAAAGAAGGTCGGCCTGCACAACGCAGCCGTCGAGGCAGCGAGGCTGATTCTCGACATGCTCGTTTCGTACAAGCCAAGTGCAAATCGAACCAGACTAAAGTCCCCGGGTAAGGTAATCGCCGTCACCGACTTCGACGCCGGCAGCGAATTCGTCAAGCGCATGGGATACGACAGCCAGGCGGAGGAGCTTTTCGCAACCGCGTTCGAGAACTCCGGTTTCTTCAAGGTCATGGAGCGCCAGCGCATCAAGGATGTCTTGGCGGAGCGGGCCTTCACCATGACCGATTTGGTAGAGAAGACGGAGGCACGCGCGCTGGCGAAGCTTCACGGCGTGGATTATCTGCTGCAAGGCTCCGTCGCCAAGGTGGGCGGTCGCCTTCAACTCAACGTCCGCTTGCTGGATGTCTCGAACGGCTCAATTCTCGTCCCCTGCTCCGAGAGCATCAGCCGGGATGCCGACCTGCAGATATTGGTCGAACTCATGGCGCGTCGCGTCGCCGAGAAATTCTCCAAGTTGAAGCAGACTTCTGACAGATAGCGCCGGAGAGACAATGAAAAAATTCTTCGTCCTCGATACTAATGTCCTGCTCCACAATCCCAATTCCCTTTATTCCTTCGCGGATAATACGGTAGTTATCCCCATTGCCGTCATCGAGGAAATCGACCACTTCAAGAAGGAGAACACCGAAGCGGGCCGTAACGCCCGTTTCATTATTCGCTCTCTCGACAAGCTGCGCGAAAGTGGCACACTCGCGAAGGAGGTCCCGCTCGGGGAGGCCGAAGGCCGCCTTGCGGTGGACTTCGAGACCCGCCTGCCGAAGGACTTTCCCCTCAAGGAAAACACGCCGGACAACCGCATACTCGCAACTGCGTTCAAGTACACGAAAACGAAGAAGGACAGGCCCGTCATCTTCGTATCGAAGGACATAAACGCCCGCGTAAAGGCGGATGCCCTGGGCATCGAGGCACAGGATTTCGAAAAAGAGAAGGTGGATTTCGACACGCTTTACACGGGCTGGCGCGAGTTGAAACTGCCGGAGAAGGAGATTAACAAGATATCCCGCGCCAAGAGCTACAAGCTCGAAAATCCCGTCAAGCCGAACGAGTTCGTCCTTCTCATTGGTAAAGATAACCCCCACAAGCGCCTTCTCATGCGCTCGTATGGCGCCTCGGACGAGATTCAGAAGCTAAGATTCCAGGAAAAGAAGGTTATGGGCATCTCGCCCAGGAACATACAGCAGGTCATGTCTTTCGACCTGCTGCTGGATGACAAGGTTCAGCTTGTGGCACTCGTCGGTCGCGCGGGAACGGGCAAGACGCTCATTGCGCTGGCGGCCGGGCTGCAGAAGGTAGCCACGCAGCACACCTTCGAACTCATGCTTGTAACGCGGCCCATCATGCCGCTCGGCAGGGATATTGGCTACCTGCCCGGGTCCAAGGAGGAGAAGCTCGAATCGTGGATGCAGCCCATCTACGACAACCTGTCGTTCATCCTGCAGGTCAGCCGCGCTCCCGGCGCGAAAGCGACCAAGGTGGATGACCTGATTGAAGCCGGCGTCATAGACCTCGAGCCGCTGACATACATGCGCGGGCGCTCCATACCCAACCAGTTTATCATCGTGGATGAGGCGCAAAACCTTACCCCGCACGAGGTCAAGACCGTCATAAGCCGCGCCGGTCACGGGTCGAAGCTCGTCCTCACGGGCGACCCGTATCAGATTGACAACCCGTACCTCGACAGCGCTTCAAATGGCCTGAGCTACGTAATCGAAAGGATGAAGGAGCAGAAGCTGTTCGGCGCGGTTCGTCTCGAGCGTTCGGAACGCTCCACCCTCGCCTCCCTTGCCGCCGAGCTGTTATAGAAATGGCTGGCCGCTTTTCTTCCTGTCCCACTGCATTTATGTTGACTGTTCAGGCATATCGTCGTATTTTTTATTCATTAGACCTTTATGTTTCCCGTAATATCAGGAAAAACACATGCGCATTAAGCTGATTGCACCTTCCCTTTACAATGGCCGCAAGATTGGCAAGGGATTTCTCTACCCACCGATGGGACTTATGACGGTCGCGGCAATGACACCCCCGGAGCATTCGGTCAGGATTGTTGACGAGAACGTCACGCAGGTAGATTTCAGCAAGGAAATCGACTTGGTGGGCATAAGTGCCATGACTTCCACTGCGCCGCGCAGCTATGAAATTGCGAAGCATTACAGGGACCGCGGCGTGAAAGTTGTGCTCGGCGGCATCCACCCGTCCCTGATGCCGGAAGAGGCATCCGAGTACGCAGATGCGGTGGCAATAGGCGAGGCGGAGGGCACGTGGCCGCGTATCCTCGCCGATGCAGAAAACGGCGGGCTCGATCCCATCTACAGGTCCGACGTCTTTCCGGCTGCCTCCTCGATACCGTGCCCCCGCTATGACCTGCTGCAGCGCAAGTCATACTGGGTCAAAAGCATGGTACAGACGACGCGCGGATGCCCTTATAACTGCAACTTCTGCACCGTGACACGCTTCTTTGGTGGGACTTTCCGCGCGCGTCCGGTCAGAAACGTCATCGAGCAGGTCCGCCTGCTCAAGTCGAAGTTCATCGGCTTCGTGGACGACAACATCATCGGAAACCTCAAGTACGCCGCGGAGCTTCTCAAGGCGCTCGTCAAGGAGAAGATTTACTGGAGCGCCCAGTCATCCGTGAATATCGTCCGCAACCTCTCACTCCTGAAGCTGCTGCGAAAGAGCGGCTGCAAGGGCCTTTTCATAGGCTTCGAAAGCGTCTCGCAAAAAAGCCTCAAAGAGGCCGGCAAGTCGCAAAACAGGGCCGGAGAATACAAAAAGGCTATTAAAATTCTGCACGACCACGGTATCACCGTGCAAGGTGCGTTCATCTTTGGATTCGACAGCGACGACCACTCCGTCTTCGACGAGACGGTCGATTTCTGCTTCGACTCGAAAATCGACCTGGTGCAGTTCGCCATGCTAACCCCGTTCCCCGGGACGGAACTCTTCGAGAGGCTCAAGCGGGAAGGCAGAATGCTCACGTACGATTGGTCGAAGTACAACATGAGCAACGTCGTATACCAGCCCAGCCAGATGTCCCCGGACGAACTCCGCGAGGGATGGGAGGGGGCTTACAAGCGTTTCTATGGCAGGCTGCCTATCCTCAAACGCATTCTCAGCCTCGGCAAGAGGTCTATCCTCGCGTCATTGCCGCTGCTTGTCCTGAATGGCACATACAGGAAAAGGGTCTACGCCAAGACGCCGAACGTTCCCGTAACGGTGCCGGAGGATTTCATTCCATCAGGAAAGCCGAAAGCGTGCTGCCCCGTCGCCGCAGGTGACTAAGAAGGGGCAGGTGCCGGAATTGCTACCGGTGCAGGCGCATGCCTGTTGTTGCCCAGCCAGTTGAAGTATTCTCTATAGTGTGCTTCCAGAAGCCTGGTCGTCTTGCGGTACGCGAGATTCATCCCCAGGTAGACAAGCGGCGCAACCCGCAACTGGGACCATGCGCGCCTGAGTATCGAGGAGTACGAGAAAAACCTTCTGCGGAAGTCAAGGTATTTCTCGGCAAGCTCCTCCGGTTCCATGTTTTTCGGCTGGTAGCATACCGTCGTATGGTCGTAGTAGGACCAGTTCGTGTGCAGAATGCGCCCTTCCCGCAGGAGCCTGTCAAACAGGTACGTTCCCGGGTACGGCGTAAGGATATTGGCCGAAATGGAAGGCACTTTGTTTCGCATTAGGAAATCGAGCGTATGTTCGAAGACCTGCGGCGTCTGCTCATCCAGGCCGAAAATCAGCGATGCGTGAAATGCGACCCCCGCCCTGCGGCAGCGTCTTATCGCCTCCTCGTAAAGGTCAATCGAGGAAAGCGATTTGCGCATCTTCTTGAGCGCGGCCGGCTCGACGCTCTCCATGCCGAGAAACAGCCCCTTGAGCCCTGACTTCAGCGCCGCGTCGAACACTTCGTCATCGAGTATCATGCGCACGGACGCCTGCCCGAGCCAGCCAATCTTGAGCGGACGCAGTGCCTCGAAAAGTTTCAGCGCATACGACCGTCTTCCCGCAATGTTATCATCCAGAAACATCACGCGTTTCGTGCCGCACTTCTCTATGTCCCTGATAATCTGCTCGACCGGCAGGAACCTCTGCTTGCGGCCGTAAACCCTGTGAACGCAGCAGAATTCGCAGTCGTTCGGGCAGCCCCGCGAGAACATGACGGGCATCACGTAGGGCGGGAATCCAAGAAGCGAACGCCTCTTCTTGCGCAGCGGGAGCGGCGATTCGGATATGTCCGGCTGCCAGTTGCGGTAGAGTCGTTTCAGGCAGTTGCGCTCCGCATCGTGCAGCACTTCTTTCCACAGCCCCTCGGCTTCGCCTATGACCACGGCATCCGCGTACTGCACCGCCTCCTGCGGCATGACCGAAGGGTGTATGCCCCCGAGTATCACCTTCGTGCCGTTTCGCTTGAAGTGCGAGGCCAGCTTGTAGGCCCTCGGCGCAGTCGAAGTCATGGCGGTGATGCCGACGACGTCCCAGTCCTCGTCGAGGGGCAGGCTGCCGTCCTCTTCCTCCGCCATTACAACTTCGTGCTCCGGCGGCGTCAGCGCGGCGAGTATGGAGAGTGGAAGTTGCGGTATTCGAAGCCAGCCAGGAGTCGTATCGGAGAAGCTCTCCCTCTTTGGGGAAACCAGGAGAATTCTCAAAGAGATGCCCCTTAAAAAAAGAAAAATCCGGCACTCCGCCGGCAAGTGTCGGTAAAAATTATACTTCGTCAGTCAACAAATATACAGCACAAAACGGAAGAAATTTACACCAATGGATTACGTATAGCGTTTTTATTCTGAGCCGCTGTCCTCTTCTGGTTTCTCCCGTTTATGAACCAGCTCTTCCCGCATTTTCGCCTTACAGGGAAGGAACTTTTCATCCTGTTTCTTCGGTTGGCTCTGAAGCTTAGATAACGGTTACGGCGCAAGTATGGCAAATAACCGGGTAAAAAGCGCACAGGCAGATAGTTGGAGAAAACGCTTGCAAAGGAGTGCCGTTTGAGTGATAAATGACGGCTTCCGTGACAGAACATCTTCGGAACGGGGAGGAAAGCGATGAGAGCCGAGTCGTACAAGTTTCTGGAACAGTTGATAGTGGCACCGAGCCCGTCGGGTTTCGAGCAGCCCGCCGCGAAGGTCTACAGGAACTACTGCAAGGGCTTCGCCGACCAGGTCAAGACGGACATCATGGGCTCGACCATCGCCGTGCTGAATCCGAAGGCCGAGCCGAAAGTCATGCTTTCCGGGCATATCGATGAAATCGGATTCATGATAACGAACATCGACAAGAAGGGTTTCCTGAGCTTCCGGACCATAGGCGGCGTTGACATGCACCTCGTGCCGGGCAAGCGGGTTAATATCCATACCAGCAAGGGCAAGCTGCTGGGCGTCATTGGCCGCAGAGCCATTCACCTCACCGAGCCGGAAGACAGGAAGAAAGTCGGGCAGGTTCACCAGTTCTGGATTGACATAGGCGCCAAGGATGACAAGGCGGCGAAGAAACTTGTCGAGTTAGGCGACCCGATCACGTTCGTAGATACAATTGACAAGCTGCAGGGCGACCTCGTTTCGGGGCGCGGATTCGACGACAGGATAGGCGCATTCGTCGTGGCAGAGACGCTGCGGCTGCTCAAGCCACAGAAGAGCAAGCTCAAGGTTGGCGTCTACAGCGTCGCCAGCGTCCAGGAAGAGGTCGGCCTTCGCGGTGCGAGGACCGCGGCATACGGAATCGACCCGCTGGTGGGCATCGCGGTCGATGTCGGTTTTGCAACCGACCACCCCGGCGGCGACCAGAAGCGCTTCGGAGAATACTCGCTCGGCAAGGGACCGGTCATCTCGCGCGGCGCCAACATCAACCCGAAGGTCTATGAGCTGCTCGTGAAGGCCGCTAAAAAGAAGAAAATCCCCTACCAGATACAGGGAATCCCCGGCGGCACGGGCACGGACGCGAACGCAATTCAGCTTACACGGGCTGGCGTGGCGGCCGGGCTTATCTCTGTACCTCTGCGCTACATGCACTCGCCAGTCGAGGTACTTGCGCTCAAGGACCTCGAAAACACTGCGAAGCTGTTCGCGGAATTCATCCTGATGGTTGACGGCAAGACGGACTTCACCCCGAAGTAAGGTCCCGTCTAATAGGCGTAAAGCCTGCCGTATGGCCGGCTGGAGAACGGATAGAGTTTCAGGAAGGGCCGGGAGAATATCTCTTCCCGGTCCGCTCCGAAGGCACGGCAGTACTCGCTGACAAGTTCCTCAAGCATTGCCCGGTCGTTTTCATCGGGCTCGTCGATGCCGACTTCCGCGCCGAGCTTGTGGCGCTCGACCTCCCCCCGGACGAATATGACACCGCCGTGGATACCCGTGCCGCAGTAGTCGCCGACAATGTCCCTGCCGTCATCGCTGCCAAGGCCCAGAAGCACGAGCACGCCGCCGGCCATGTATTCGCCGAAGAAGTCGCCCGCATGCCCGCCGGCGACGATTTTGGGAACATGGTCCCGGTACCCCTTCATGTGGATTCCCACGCGGTAGCCAACGTTCTCTTTAACGAAGACTGTACCGCCGCGCATGCCGTAGCCGAGGATGTCGCCGGCGCACCCGTGGATATAGATTGCGCCATCGTTCATCGTGTTGGCGACGCCATCCTGCGCGTTTCCGTTGACGACTATGGTCGGTCCGTTAAGGAAAGAGGCAAGGTCGTTTCCCGGAACTCCGTTTATCGTGATTGTGACACCCCGAGCCGAGATTCCATCGCCTATGTAGCGCTGGCCGTTGACGTTGTGAAGTTCGATCTTCTTCTCGCCCTCGGCGACGGCCCTGCGCACCTGCTCGTTCAAGTCCCTGTAGTATACGTTTTTCGCATCAATCTTCATCGTCGTTACATCCCCACGCCCGCGGGTTTCAGGCCGAGCACGTCCAGGACGGTGTGGTCGAGCCCGACTCCGCGCAGCCTTTCGAGGTTGCCGCGCAGGCTCTCGATAGCGTTAACGCCAAGCGCTCCGAGAACCTCCTTTATCTCCAGCTCCCATGCCCGCAGGAGGTTTACGAGCCGGTCTGCTGCCCACTCGGGGTCGAGCCTTCTCGTCAGGTGCGGCTTCTGCGTGGCGATGCCCCACGAGCAGTTCCCCGTGTAGCACTTCTGGCAAAGGTGGCATCCCATCGCAACGAGCGCGGCCGTGCCGATGGCGCATGCGTCCGCGCCGAGTCCGACCGCCTTGACCACGTCGGCGGCACTGCGTATACCGCCGGCGGCTATTACCGACGCCTGGTTGCGGATGCCCTCCTCGCGCAACCTGCGGTCAACGACGGCAATGGCAATCTCGATGGGTATCCCGAGGTGGTCGCGCACGATGTTAGGCGCCGCGCCGGTTCCGCCCCTGAAGCCGTCGAGGTACACGAGGTCCGCACCGGCACGGACGATGCCGGAGGCAATCGCCGCGACGTTATGTACCGCCGCAATCTTAACGCACACCGGCTTGTAACCAGTTGCTTCTTTGAGTGAGTAAATCAGCATGCGCAGGTCTTCGATGGAATAGATATCGTGCTGGGGCGCGGGCGATAGTGCATCGGTTCCTTCCGGAATCATGCGGGTTTCGGAAATTGGCCCCGGTATCTTCTCGCCCGGCAGGTGCCCGCCGATGCCGGGTTTTGCACCCTGCCCTATCTTTATCTGCGTGGCGACTCCGACGTTCAGGTACTCGGCGGTGACTCCGAACCGCCCGGAAGCGACTTGGAGGATAATATGGCCTCCGTAAGGGTAGAGTTCCCGCGCCAGACCGCCTTCGCCGGTGTACATGATGGTGTTGGTGCGCTTGGCAGCCATGCATATTGCCTTCTGGGCGTTGAAACTGATGGAGCCGTAGCTCATGGGGGCGAATACTATTGGCAGGTCTATCCTTATCAGTTTGTCGGGTTTCGTTTCAAGACTGCGGCCACCGTCGGAGTCCTTCTTGAACTCGAGGGTATCCGGCTTTCTGCCGAGGTATGTCCTCAGCTCCATGGGCTCGCGCAGCGGATCGATGGACGGGTTGGTGACCTGGCATGCATCGACCACGATATGGTCGAAGAGAATCCTGTACGGCAGGTCGTTGCCCATTCCCGTAAGGAGTACTCCTCCCGTTTCCGACTGCTTGTAAATATTCTTGAGCGACTGGTCCGTCCACAGCGGGTGCGGCCGGAATTCGAGCGGGTTGCGCGACACGGTTATAGCCTTGTTCGGGCAATAGGTCACGCACCTGTGGCACGCGACGCACTTGAAATGGTCGGGCACGACTTTATCCTTGAAGGAAAGTGCCCCGAATCCGCACTGTATGGTGCAGCGCTTGCACTCCTCGCACCTGTCGTAGTCGATGCTTACGACAAAGTCAGGCTGCCGAAGCGTTCGGTTCACGCCCTTCCCCCTTCAGTTCCCCGACCACGAGTTCGCCCGCCCGCGGGAACCAGACCTCGTCAACATCCGGGCACATCTGCCTGATACCGGCCTCTTCGCTCGATATGTAGAGCCAGTCGTCCTTGGTCGCGGCGACCATTGGCCGGAGCTTGACCCGGTCCGAGAGGCCAATCATCCCGCCGTTGTGGCCGAGTATGACGGCGAACGGCCCGTTAACGAGCGCGCTTGCGTAAACCTGACGTATTGCGGTGTTCAGCTCGCGCTCGCGCTCGTCCATAAGGTCTATATTCTTCCAGAACTCGCTCGCCAGCGCCTTCGGCACGAGTTCGAGGGGAACACCGTGGCGTCGGATGAGCAGGTCGAAAAGGTAAGCAATGACCTCGGAATCCGTCTGCATGGTGCAGTGGTAGCCGAACATCTCGAGATAGCGCTTGTTGATTCCGTAAGAGGAAATCTCGCCGTTGTGGACGACCGACCAGTCGAGGATGGTGAAGGGGTGCGCCCCGCCCCACCAGCCGGGAGTATTCGTGGGAAAGCGCGTGTGCCCTATCCACGTCCACGCGTCGTAGTCGGGCAGCTTAAAGAAGTCCCCTATATCGTCTGGGAACCCGACGCCCTTGAAGACGCCCATGTTTTTCCCTGAAGATACGACGAATGCTCCCTCAATGCCGGTGTTTATCTCCATCACGCGCTTGAGCACGTAGTCCTCCGGCGTCAAAACCTCGCGGGAGAACCTTTCGGGCTCGGGGAGGCAGAAGTATCGCCAGAACTCGGGCGGGTCGCTTATGCCGCTGACCTTGCTGGTAGGCAGGGGCTCGGAGAGTTTCACGTCGAACGCGCCGTTTATCAGGTGCTCGGTGTCTTCCCTGGCCTTCAGGAAATCGAACATGAGGTGGAGGGCGAAACAGTCAGCGTGGTCCGGATAGATGCCGTAGGCGGCGTATCCGGCGCCCAGCCCATTGCCCCTGTCGCGCATGTTGCACATGGAGTCTATTATGGTCGCGCCGCTTACGCGCGTGCCGCCGGAACTCATCATGCCGCTGAGGCCGCATCCGGATATGTTGCGCTCGTCCCTGTCGAACATTCTTATTTCCCCTCCAGAGCCTCAAGGACCTTCTTCAGGCCTTCAAGCCCTGTAGCTTTCGAAGGTGGCAGACCTAGGCGCTTGCGCGAGACCTCGATGACCTCCGCCACGGCGCCCGTCTCCTTGAATGCGGCAGCCGCCTGCCGGAGACCGAGGGGCATCTTGCCCCGCTCGGTCGCCATGCGCTTGAGTTCGAGCATGATTTCGGACATGCCTATCTTCCACGGGCAAAGCTCGTGGCACGTCTCGCATTCGAGGCAGTACCATATCTCCTCGCCCGAGAGCAGCTTGTCGAGTTCGCCTTCAAGAAGCTTCTCGATTACGGCAGTAGGCGTAAACCCATCGAGCGCCTGCGCTGCGGGGCAATCTTCGACGCATGCCTTGCACTGCGCGCACTTCGCGAGAAACTGCACATCGAACAGGTCACGCACGCGGCTGACTTTTTCGAGATTGCCTCTCCACTTGTCGAGGAACTTGCCTGCCTTAACTGCATGGCGATTAAGACCGAGTTCCTTCGGCTCCATTCCGAGCGCCAAGCCGAGAAGCTCGGTGTAGAAAATAACGGGTACATCGAGAGCTTCCCCGCGAGATTTGAGCAGCGGCTGGCGGGCGTCGTACTGTATGAAGCAAGCCGGGCAGACCAGTACCAGCGCATCAAGGCCGAGGCCCTGCACTTCCGCGAGTTTTTTTCGCGCGAGGTCAAGCCCGCCGTCCTGGCTGACCGTATCCGACAGAAGCCCGCCGCAGCAGAGCATTTTCGTCTCGTAATCAATCGGCTCGGCGCCCAGGACGCTGACGAGCTTTTCGAACTTGGTGGGTTCGAACGGGTCGTCAAGCCTGAGCGTGTCGCTGGGCCTCAAAGCATGACAGCCGTAATGAAGACCCACTTTCATGCCTATCAATGGCTCCACGACCCTGCGTGCAATCGCGTCGGCGCTTACCTCGTCGTGGAAGACTTCGAGGGCGTGCTTTACGGCAACCTCGCCGCGATACGACTGGCCCGTCCGGGCAAGAATCCCGTTGACTTCTTCGAGAAGCTGAGGATTCGTCGTGAGACGGGCGTTGGCCGTCTTGAGAGTCTGGTAGCAGCCGTTGCAGATTGTCAGGATGTCCAGCCCGCTTCTTTCGGCGACGGCGAGGTTGCGCGCCGCGGCGGCGAGCCAGAGCCTGTCACCCAGCAGCTTCACGGTCGCCGCCTGCGGGCAGCAAGTGAAACCGTCGATATCCCGGTAGCGGACCCCAAGCGCGTCAAGAGTCTTCCGGATGGAAAGCTCGAGAAACGGGAATCTTGCGGGAATCTGGCAGCCCCAGAAAAAAGCGTATTCTTTCATCCCTGCATCCCAGTCAGGTGCTCAGTCCAGCACTGCAGTCGTACACCGGCCAGCAAGAAGTTGAGATTCTATGGAGCAGGTTCCGACAAGTCAAAATAAAAGTGGTCTCGTCTTAAAAAGAGATTTTTACTGCCATGATGTTGTGTGGGATTAAGGCATCAGGGTGCCCCGGGCACGGGGCTGATGCCGTATCCTATTCGAGCCCTGCCGTCCTCACTGCTTATGGCCGCGTACCACATACGAAGAGTCGAGGCATCTTTGATAACGCACGCGCTGACGAATCCGCCGCTTTCCCATGTTCCTTCAGTTCCGGCGCGCCTTGCGGCGCCGTGCTTGAGCCACGTCGTGCCGTTCTTGCTGGTGGCATAGCAGCAGGCGGTGCCACTCGGCCCAAGGCCGGTATAGTACATGTGGTAGTTCTCGCCGTCGAAAACCACCGATGGCAGGAGAGCACCGTAGATGTCGTAGAGTTTCGGCCCGGCATTAAGCACAAGCTGGGGCGTATCCCACGTGATGCAGTCACTGGAGGCTGTGTAGCCGGTCCTGATTACCCCACCGGCATCGACGCCGGAGAACCACATCTCGTAATTGCTGCCCGTGGCGAGCACAGTTCCGCTGTAAACAGCCACCTCGTACCACGACCCGGCAGTTCCGGTGCTTACAATGGGATTCGCCGCCTCGCGCGTCCATGTGAGGCCGTCCGGGCTGTATGCGAGTCCTATCCGGTCATCCGACCCCGCAGTCGTCTCATAGGCCGTGTAGAACATCTTGTATTCGGCTCCGTCCTTAACGATGCAATGGTGCCAGACGCCTCCGTAATCCCACGAGCCGGGCGTAGAAGAGGGCTCGAATACGGGGGTTTGCTGGATTGTCCAGCTCTCGCCGTTGGAGCTTGTGGCGTAGCCGATTCTGTCCTCCCCGTCCGTATTCGTTCCTGTAAACCACATCTTGAAGGCTGCGCCGTCTTTTACCACCCACGGATACCAGACGGCCTGGTTATACCATCCGCAGAGGTCCGTGGTCGGCTCGTCGCTGGGGTTCAGCACCGGATTGGCGCTGCTCATCTGCCAGCTCAGGCCCGGCAGGAAATCATCGTCCTCTTCCCTGCAGCCCGAACATACTGCGAAACACAAAAGCAGCGCCGCTGTTATAAAAAAGCTTCTTCTCATTCGAAAATCCTCCGGCCCCGGTGAACTCATGACGAGTTCCGGGCCAGTTTCATTCACCTTCAAGGCGGCGCGTCAGCACCGCCTGAAGCTCGATTTCTTTTTCGCCGCGCCTGACTTTCAAGAGAATTTTCTGCCCTATGCGGGAACGCTTCAGGCCGTAAACCATGTCATCCCAGTTGTCCACGGGCCTGCCGTCGAACTCTACGATTACATCCCCGGATTGTACGCCCGCTTTCCCGGCGCCAGACTTCTCGACAGGATAAAGCACGTGGGCGCCGCCGAGGTCAGGATGATCCTGGTCCTTGGCGACCCCGAGGAACGGAGGCTCCTGCTGCGCCTCTTTTTCCTCGAACTTCCTGCGTATTTCAAGATGCTTCCTGCCCACGACGAATTCAGGCTTGTTCGCATTTTCCGACCACCAGGTCTTGAGCCTTGCCTTTTTGTCTTCGCCGTCGCTTTCCTTCGGCTGTCCCGTCAGCGATTCAAGAGTCGAGACAACCGGAGCCTCGATATCCGCCTCGCGCTCTTCCTTGTACAGCCAGTCCATGAGTGAGGCAACGGAATCCTTGTCGTCAAGGCGCTTCAGCGTGCGTAGCGTTCGCAGTCTCAGTTCCGCGCCGACAAGTTCATCCCTGACAAGAGACAGGAGTATATCCGCGGCGTAGGAGACGTTCCCGTCTATTCGCCTTCCCGAGGTTCCGTATTCCAGCCGCGCCAGCAGAGAGGCAACCTTCTCGCGTTCCTCACCCTTGGCTTTGAGCATTCTTTCAAGCAGGTAAAAACGAACGTTCTTGATTCTGCGCAGCGTTATCAGCAGCCGCCACAGTTTGTCCTTATCGGCCTTGGGGTCGAACTCCTTGATGGCCTTTTCGACAGCCGCGGCATTATCGGGCGCTACGAAGCGGATTCCCTGCAGGATTTCCTTTGCCCGGAACCGCACCTCGAATATCGCCGACTGAGAAGGCTCCTTTAAAAACGGAGCTACGGGCGCCCCGATAAGTGCAAGCCGCTTCTGTGCCTCTTCGCGCACGTGCCAGTTATTATCTGACAGCTGCACGATGAGTTTTTCGATTGTCTCCTTGCTGACCTGTTCGTCCTGCCCGAAAACTTCAGCACCGGCAAGAGTCAGGACCAGCGCAACTGCCAAGACGTACGCAATTTGATGTTTTAACTTCATGCCTGCTCTAAATTTTCTTAAGCGCTGATGAGATTCTACAGATTTGCACAGCGAATTTCCAACGCGAAATACTGATGCATCGACAACCGCGGAACATCCTAATCTCTGATACGTCCGGACATGCGGAAGTGTTTAGGCGTCGGATTCCCCGTCGCTGGACTCGGAAGTTTCATCCCTCTGGATGTGCTCTGGCATGTTAATCTTGAACTCGTCGCCGGTATCTTCCTGCCCTCCGCCTTCTTCCTCACTCTTATCGAGTTCCTTGTCGAGGTCCTCGGGAGCTATGGCCTTAAGGCCCTCGCGGCTGTCGCGGAAGAAGAATTTGGACAGCCTGTCCTCGAATCGCTTGACTCTCTCCTCCGGTCTGCCGGCTGACTTATCATCTTCGGGGGGCTCAAGGTTCGACTGGGCCTCTTCCAGCCGTTCAGCGAGCTTTCCCTTGCGCTCGGGTAGTCTTTCCTTCACGTTTTCAATCTCGTCCCAGAGCGTGGTCTTGTAGACCTGCTCTTCCTTTGTAAGCACCTTTTCCTCTGTATCTTCGGGCGAGAGGGGCCGCTTGAACTTGGTCAGGAGAATCTTCGAGCCTTCCTGCTCGTATTCAATTTTGTCAACACACTTGAGCATGAGCCTTATCCCGAGTCCGCCCATGCCCCCGGCCATATAGCGTTCGCGGGCCGCGGACAGTGCATCCTGCTCCTGGGTCTTCTGGAGTATCGTGGCGTAATCGAAGCCTTCGCCATCATCTTCGACCGTCACCGTAAGCTTGTCGGGATAATCCATGAAGTACAACCGGATGGTTCCCATGGGGTCGTTGGCGTTGCCGTGGCGCTTCGCGTTGTCCATCGCCTCGTAGAGCGCGGTCAGCACGTTCACGTTGTCATCTTCCGGAAGCCCCACCCTTTCGAGGTAAGTGCGCCCGATGTTGTAGGCAAGGTCGATAAGACCGGGAGTCGTTCCGAAAACAAGCCCGACTTCGCTGCGGTCGGCGATTTCTCTTATCCTGTCTTCGGGCATGTTCTCGTTTTCGATGCTGAAGACATTTTCCTCTGCGACGTGGGCGGCCTCCTTCTCGAAGGTCATCAGGATGCCGCCGATGTCCACAACATCACCTTCTACAAGAGTGACTTCGGAGATACGCTCGCCGTTGACCTTAGTGCCGTTGGATGAACCCAGGTCGAGAAGCCTGACCGATTCGCCGTCCACTATGAACTGGGCATGGTTGCGGGAGACAGGTTGCGCAAGTAGCTGTATCTGATTCTTGGGATCGCGGCCGACAGTCATTCCCTGGCGTACGGTGTAAACCTTTTCGAGCGACTTTGTTATACCCACCTTGACCCGCGCCATGCTAACTGCCCCTTATGATGCCTTCGCCCCGGATGAAGTCTCAGCCGATTCGGGAGCCCTGAATTCGCGCCTTCGCACTTTCGCGTTCAGCGTATATTTTATTTTCGTCTTCGTTCTTTCCCTGCTGTGAGGATTAATCTCGACTATCCTCTTGGGAAGCATAATCTTGTGATGCGACCTGTAATGCCTGATATACCTGATAAGCTTGCGCGTCTTTTCCGTTCCGTGGAAGCACTCGAACTTCACGGGAAGTCCTGTCTTATGGTTGAAATACACCATGAAGACCCAGTCATCCGGATATTCTATCTGGACAATATCCGTGTTGTACTTGACTATATCGTCTTCCTGGACTATTTCGATTTTCCGCGTTCCGACGAAACTGAGCTTTGCATCGCCGTCCTTCAGCCTATGCAGCAGGAGCGTATCCACGAAATGGAACAGCCACTGAATGGCTGAAGTTCGCTTTTCGCCGTCATCGACTATTTTGCCTGATTCCACGGTGTGCCAGGACCGCACTCCGTCGAATCCCATCTGGAGCCGGCCCCAGGGAAAGTTAGAATCTCTGCGTACTCTGTCAGGCGTGCGATACAGTATCGTATCGGTATACGTGGCGTACTGCGCCTCGACCTTCAGGTCCTGAATACCCTCGAGCCGCTTCCTGCCGCCAATCTTCTTGACGGCCTTTTCGATGACTTTGACAGCCCTGGCGTCCTTATCCTCCAATCCGCCATCCCCTGCTCTATAACCTGCAAACAGGCCGGAATCACGCGAATTGCTTCCGGCAAATGGGAATTATCATTATAAGAAGCGAACCCGGTGCGTAAAGAAAAATACCCTGTTTTCCCGAATTTAGTCCGCCTGAAACGTCTCGGGGCGCCGGTTTCGACGCCTGCATCTTCTACTCATCGTAATTGTAGAAACCCCTGCCGGTCTTCCTGCCGAGATGGCCCGCCGCGACCATCTTCTTGAGCAGCGGGCAGGGCCGATACTTGGAATCGCCCAGTCCCTCATGAAGCACGTTCATTATCGAGAGGCAGACATCGAGGCCGATAAGGTCCGCCAGGGCAAGTGGGCCCATCGGGTGATTCATGCCCAGTTTCATGACGGTGTCTATTGCCTCGACTTGCGCCACGCCTTCCATAAGGCAATAAACCGCCTCGTTTATCATAGGCAGCAACACGCGGTTCGACACGAATCCCGGATAGTCGTTGGCTTCCACCGGAACCTTGCCAATGTCTTCGGAGAGCGCCTTCACGAGCCCGGTCGTCTCGTCGCTCGTGGCGAGACCGCGGATTACCTCGACAAGCTTCATGATAGGCACTGGATTCATGAAGTGCATGCCTATCACCCTGTCCGGCCGGTTAGTCGTGGCCGCAATCCCGGTAATGCTGATTGAGCTTGTGTTGCTCGATAGGATGGTCTCGGGCGGGCAATTTGCATCGAGCTTTTTGAATATCTCAGACTTGACCGCCATGTCTTCGAAAACCGCCTCGACCACGATCTGCGCCCCGGACGCATCGGTGATGTTCGTGGAGGTTCTTATTCGGCCGAGCGCCTCTTTGGCCTGCTCGCCGGTAATCTTCTCCTTCTTCACCATCCGGCCCAGATTCTTCTCTATGGTCGCCAGGGCCTTCTTGAGGAATTCCTCCTTCACGTCCACCATGACGACTTCCCGGCCCGCCTGAGCGAACACCTGGGCTATCCCGTTGCCCATGGTCCCGCTGCCTATAACGCCCGCCACCTTGATATCAGCAACTTCCATCGTGCGCCTCCAATTGCATGAGTGTCGAATCTGACGAAGAATTTGACGTTATCAGATTTGCGCGCCGGAGTCAAGGTTGCTTTGCCAGGCTTCAACTACTGCCTGTCGGCAGCCTTGAAGAAATCTCCGGTCTTCTCAAGGCCCTCGCGCAGCGTGAATCCGGGTGAGTAGCCAAGCAGCCTGCCGGCAAGAGCTATGTCGGCGCAGGAATTTCGTACTTCTCCTGCGACTGCGGGGCCATGAGCCGGTTTCAAATCGGTCCCGGCAAGCTCCGAGACAATTACCGCGAGTTCTGCTACTGAAGTTTCCATGCCGCTGCCGATATTGACCATCCTGCCTGCCGCTCTATCGCTGCTGGCGGCGAGCATGCATGCGTTCACGGCATCCTCGACGAACACGAAATCCCTGGTCTGCTGCCCATCGCCGTAGATTACCGGGGCCAGGCCTTTAAGCGCCCGTTCGATAAACTTGGGCACGACTGCCGAGTACTCCGAACCCGCATCCTGCCGCGGGCCGTAGACATTGAAGAATCTCAGGCTCACTGTTTGAACGCCGAGGAACCGCGAGTACAGCGAGCAGTAATTTTCTCCGAGAAGCTTCTGCGCCGCATAAGGCGAAAGCGGGTCGGGCAGCGACTCTTCGGACACCGGCGGACCGCTCCTGTCACCGTAGACCGCACATGAAGAAGCAAAGACGAGGCGCTGGCATCCCACCGCGCGTGCCGCTGCGAGCACGTTCAGCGTGCCCGTCGCGTTGGTGTCGTGAGTCTCCTGCGGGCGCTCGAGCGAGAGCCGGACGGACGGCAGCGCTGCCAGGTGGAATGCGCATTCGAAACCGCGCGAGGCGAAGGTCTCCAGCAGAACGGAGGTGTCCCTCACATCCCCTTTGACGAACTCGACCTCGCCTTCGATGCCCTCAAGGTTCTCGCGCCTGCCCGTGACGAGCGAGTCGAGCACAGTTATGCGATGCCCGTCCAGCGCCAGCCTGCGCACCAGGTTGGAGCCGATAAAACCCGCGCCACCCGTCACGATGTAATCCGCCATTAGCCGATATCCATCTTGAATTTGAGAAGCTTCATTATGTCCCGGTTGCTCACTATCCCGACGACCTCGCCATCCTCGACGACCGGCAGCCTGCCCCTGCCGTCCTCGGCAATCTTTATAAGCGCCTTGTATGCATGCTCATGCGGCGAAAGCGCATGCTCCACAGGCTCCGTTTCCATTATCTCCCTTACCACCCGCGTATCCCACTCTTCCCTCGGTATTGTCTTCAGGTCGTGCGTCGTGAGCATGCCCACGAGCTGCCTGTTGTCCAACACGGGGAACGAGTTGTATCTGTATCTAAGGAAGTAGTCTTGCACTGCAATCCCGACAGGGGTGCCAGCCTCGATGGTTATCACGTTGCGCTGCATGACTTCGCTGATTTCGTGTCCTTCGAGACCTTTGCGCATAAGCACATGATAGTAGCCGGAGTCGGCGGCCTGCTGAAGAAAGAAACCGATAAACACGAACCATATGCCGCCGATTAAATCTCCTCTAATTGCGAAAAACAGCCCCACGACGATGAGCATTATTGCGAATGCCTTGCCTATTCTCGAGGTTACATACGTTGCTTTCGTTATACTCCCCGTGATGCCCCATATCATTGAGCGCAGCACCCTGCCACCGTCGAGCGGGAAGCCCGGAACCATGTTGAATATCAAGATAAGGAAATTGATAAGCGCTACATAGTAGAACAGCATCGCCGCAACCGAGCTGCTTCCCCCGTCTGTTCGGTAGAACAGGTAATATATTCCCGCGAATACGGCGCCCAGCACGAGGCTTGTCAGAGGCCCGGCGATGGCCATTTTGAACTCGACTCCGGCGGTTCTCGGCTCGTCGCTCATCTGCGCAACCCCGCCGAAGAGGAATAGCGTAATGCGCTTGACAGGCAGGCCGTTTTTCACAGCCACCACAGAATGCATCAGCTCATGCAGCAGAATAGACCCGAACAGCATCAGCGCAGCCGCGGCACCGAGGAGCCAGCGCTGCAAACCGCCGAGATATCCGAACGTTTCTTCCGGGAAGTAGTTATACGCGACCGTCCATGAGACAAGAACGAGAATAAGTATCCACGAAACGTTGATTTCAATGGGTATGCCGAATATTTTACCTATCTTGAAACTGCCTCGCAGCATTCCGGGGGTCTCCCGCGGTCATGATCAAGAAGACATTGTAACTCCGCAGGCTGTGCGGTTTCAACATGTTTCGTCTGCGTGACGTCAGGTGGGGTTATTCTTTCGGGGCCTTGCGGGTGTTGCGGCACTGTGGATAGCCGCTGCAGGCGAGGAACTTGCCCCACCGGCCCTTGCGCCAGACCATGTCTTTTCCACACTTCTCGCACTTTTCGCCACTTGGTTTGGGCTCTGATTTCTTCTTGCCGGTGGCCTTTTTCTTCTTCGAGCCGTTCTTCTTCTTTCCGTCGCCTGCTTCTTTGACCCGCTTGGTGTTACGGCACTGAGGGTAGCCGCTGCAGGCGAGGAATTTGCCCCACCGGCTTTTTCGCCAGACCATATCTTTGCCGCACTTCTCGCACTTCTCGCCGCTGGGTTTGGCTGCCGGCTTCTTTTTCCTTTTCGAGGTAGTCTTCTTATCACCGGACGTTGGAGCTTCTTCGCCATCGACGGCGCTCATCGGCTTTGTATTGCGGCACTTCGGAAAGGCGCTGCAGGCTATGAAACGCCCGTAGCGGCCCTCTCTAATGACCATCGTCGCGCCGCACTTGTCGCACTTGATGTCCGTCTCGATTACAGGCTTCTTCTCGCGCACGCCGCCTATAGGACGCGAGTTTTTGCACTCCGGGTAGCCGCTGCAGCCGAGAAACGCATCCTTGCCCTTGAACCTGACCACCATGGGCCGGCCGCACTTATCGCACGTTTCGCCCGTCTCCTCGCTCATGCTGCCGGGCGCCATCCCTTCTCTGGCCTTCTCCATGTTCTCCTGAAAAGGCCCGTAGAACGAGTGCAGTACTTCGTGCCAGTCTATTTTTGCCTCTTCAACCTCGTCGAGCTTCTCCTCTATCCCGCTGGTGAACTTCAGGTCCATAATTTTCGGGAAGAACTCGACAAGCTTGTCGGTGACGACCTTGCCCACATCCGTTGCATGGAGGCTGGTGCGCCTTTTCTCCACGTACCCTCGGTCCTGTATTGTCGAGATTATCGTTGCGTAAGTGCTCGGCCTGCCTATTCCTTCCTTCTCGAGGGCTCTGACAAGGGTTCCCTCTGTGAAGCGGGCCGGCGGCTTCGTGAACTTCTGCTCCTTTTCCACATCGTCAAGAAACAGAATCTCCGTCGTCTCCAAGTCTGGAAGCGCCGGCTCGAGGATATCCTGGACTATCCCTGAAACTTTCGAGTGGCCGTCGAATTCGAGAGTCCTCGACTTGCCTTCAAGGAGGTATTTCCCCGCCTCGACTTCCACCACTCGCTCGGAGTACACCGCCGGTTCCATCTGTGAGGCCACGAATCGCTTCCATACAAGCTCGTAGAGCCTGTACTGGTCGGGAGTGAGGTGTTTCCTGATGCTCTCGGGTTCGTAGTTCAGGCTTGTTGGCCGAATCGCCTCGTGCGCGGCCTGGGCTCCAGCGCGCTGCCTGTACCCGCGCGGCTTCGCCGGCAGGTAAGCATCGCCGTATTTCTCCTCTATGTACTTCCGGACCATGCCCACGGCAGCCCACGAGACCCGCACCGAGTCGGTTCTGTGGTAGGTAATAATGCCATGACGCCCCTTATCGCCGAGGTCAACGCCCTCGTAGAGCTGCTGCGCAATGCGCATTGTCTTCTTCGCGGGAAACTTGAGTTGATAGGATGCCGACTGCTGCATTGTGGAAGTGATAAGCGGCGGGAACGGATAGCCCTTCGCCTCTTCCACCCGGAAATCAGCTACTTTCAGCTCCGCGCTTTCGAGGCGTGTCGCGACTTCTTCTGCTTCCTTCTCGGAGCCGGGCTTCCAGTCTTCCCCGTCGAATTTCTGCAGCGTCACCCAGAACTTCTCTTCATCCCTGTTTTCCGGGTGTACCTTACATCTGATTACCCAGTACTCCTGCGGCTCGAAGCCCTCGATTTCTCGTTCCCGGTCAACCACCAGGCGCATCGCGACCGACTGCACCCTGCCGGCGCTCAGGCCCCTCTTGAATTTTTCCCAGAGAAGCGGACTCAGCTTGTAGCCGACGATTCGGTCGAGTATCCTTCTGGCCTGCTGCGCATTGAACTTGTCAATCGACAGCTCTCCCGGGCTGGCGAACGCCTTGGTGATGGCGGATTTAGTAATTTCATTGAAAGTTACCCGCCTTACTTTTTCCTTTGGAACGCCGAGCGCCTCCACGAGGTGCCAGGCTATCGCTTCGCCCTCACGGTCGAGGTCTGTAGCGAGAAAAACAAGGTCGGCATCCTCTGCCGCTTTCTTGAGGGAGATGATGACCTTGCGCCGTGAAGAGAGGGCCTTGTAGGTGGGCTCGAAATTGTTCTCGATGTCGATCCCGAGGTCGTCCTTGGGCAGGTCCCGTACGTGGCCCATGCAGGCTCGGACGGTGTATTCGCCGCTTAGGTACCTGTTTATCGTCTTGGATTTCGCAGGCGATTCGACTATGACAAGCGGCTTGCCCATAATCCCCTTTGCACGCTGCCTCGGTTTTTAAGAATTTAGCGCCACGTTCTATCAGCGAAAAAATCGCTTGTCAAACGAATTTTATTTTTCGGCAGCAATCCGCGATGAAAAAGACCCCCGACCAGAGCCGAGGGTCTTGATTGACAAATGCTTTTCCTCAGCAGAAAAAGCTCCTCATGTAGCCGTATGCATCGTTACTGATACTCGTAGGCACCCATGTCAACAGTGCCTACCTTCCGCGGGTTGCCGTCCAGGTCGGTATCAACGCCGACAGGAACCAGCGCATCGCTGCCCGTGTTTATACACGGCGACGTGCCCTGGAGCCGGAAATCTCCGCTTCCGGCAGCTACAAATGCCGGATTAGAGTTTATGCAGGCAATGAGGTTAAGCGTAACCGATACTTCCACTTGGGTATCATTTGCACCATCAGCGTAGTCGCAGTGGTCCAGCGTCAGGGTTGTATTGTCACGGGCACGGATTTGGAAACCCTGCCCAGGCACCGCGGTGTTGCCCCAAATAATGGTGTTGTTCAGTACAACACTGGAGCCGTTTTGCCGCAAGTAAATCCCGCCACCCCAGTCAGACGAGTTGTTGGCTATGGTACAGTTAGTGACCACAGGGTCGGAACCTCCCTGAACGCAAACGCCGCCGCCCGCTGAAGCACCGGCGGTAGCCGAGTTGTTCGCAATCAGACAACCGGTTATCTCCGGATTAGTGCCGTTGCCTTCACAGAATATGCCTCCTCCCAGATCATCCACCGAGTTGCCCGTTACAGTGCAGTTGGTGACTACCGGGTCGGCACCGCCAGCGCAGTATATGCCGCCTCCTTGCCCACCGGCTGTGTTTCCCGATATGTCGCAGTTGGTGATAATGGGTGCAGTACCGCCCCCTGTGCAACAGCATCCACCACCTAAGTCATTGCCGCCTCCACCAGTTAAGTTGCCTGTTATGACGCAGTTGACAATAACAGGCGCCGCACCTCCCTGACAGTGAACACCGCCGCCGCGGTCTGCTCCTCCCGGACCGCCGCCGGCATCACATGTGTTATTAGTTATTGTGCAGTTGATTATTGTCGGGCTGGCGCCATCACAGCGGATGCCGCCGCCCGGGTTGGCGTGGCCGTTCTGTATGGTGAAGCTATCGACCACGCTGTCGTTACCTTCACCGTTCTGGAAGTCGAAACCTCTGTCTAAGCCCCCACAGTCAATAATCCAAATTGATGAGCCGTGATAGTCTTCCGCTTTCAGGTACGTGGCAGCACCGCCGAAGTCCAGACCTCTGTTGTTGACGTCTCCGGCGTATGTCCCGTCCGCGACGAGTACTAGGTTATAATCTCCAGCTGCAGCCGCCGTGAGGCCCTCCTGGATGGTCAAGAAGGCCTGTGTCCAGGTCGTGCCATCGACAGATGTTCCTATCGCGTCATCAACATACCAGATGTTGTTCGCCGCCAGTATATAGTCCACCTTGATGCATGTGGCCGACTCAGTGGCAGTGTTGATAGTCAGCGTCACCGTGTACCATCCCGCGGTGGTATAGGTGTGGGATGTGTCCCAGTTAGTCGTGTCAAGCGGCGAGCCGTCGCCGAAATCCCACTCCCATGATGTTACGCTGCCAAGCGACAGATTGGTGAAATCCACGTCGAACGAAATCTCACCCACAGTTGGCGAGGCAGTGAAGTCGGCGACGAGGTCAGAGACAACCAGAGTGAAGCCCTTCTGGACCACCTGCGCCGGGCTCTCGTCATCCTGAACCTCCACGGTGAACGAGCAGGTGCCCTCCTGGGTCGCAGTACCGGTTATCACGCCTGCAGCGCTCAAGCTGAGCCCGTAAGTCGCGAGTTCAGTTGTTACCTCCGTCCAGGAGTAGATACCCGTACCACCGGTAGCCACAAGCGTCTGATTGTAAGCCTGATTCAGCAATGCGCTCGGCAGCGGAGAACTCGTGGTTATCGTAAGCTGGTCGTAAACCTGGATAGACAGTCCCTGCGTGTCGGACTGCGGCGGGGTAGCGTCGTCATCCACCTGGGCCGTGAAGTTATACAATCCCGTGGTGGCCCCGGGTGTCCCGTCCACGAGTCCGCCCGCCGTGATGCTAAGCCCGGTCGGCAGAGCCGGACCGCCCGACTCGCTCCAGTTGTAAGTCCCTGTTCCGCCGGTCGCGTTCAGGACTTCGCTGTATGCTACGCCATTTATCGCATATGGCAGTGTTGTCGTCGTTATTGATAGCGTATCGTACACGTTCAGCGTGAGGTCAATCGTGTCCGTCTGCGGCGGGGAGGCATCATCCTGGACCATCACTGTAATCGGAAACGCACCCGTTTCGGTTGGGATTCCCTGAATATCCCCGCTGTCCGTCGTCAGGGTTACGCCGCTCGGCAGCGCGCCCGCGCTCAGGCTCCAGGTGATATTGCCAGTACCGCCTGTGGCGGTTACTGTTTCGGGCCCGTACGACTGGCCGCTAATGCCGTCGGGAAGCGGACCCGCATAAGTTATCTGAAGCTCGTCGTAAAGGGTCATAGTAAACTGCTTCGTCGCAGTATCAACCGCAGAATCAGTGACCTCGACCGTAAACGTGAAGATTCCCGCCGTATCAACCGGCGTGCCAGACAGTTCGCCCGTGGATGTATTAAGCGTCAACGGGCTGGGCTGAGTGCCGCTGACTATGGTCCAGTTGCTGTAAGGCGCGCTTCCACCGCCCGCGCTCAGGGTCTGGCTGTAGGCCACGCCGTTGATTGCGTAAGGCAGCGGCGTAGGGGTCGTTATTGTCAGAACGTCGTACAGGTCCAGTGTCAGGTTGAGCGGACCAGCAGTCTGCGGCGGAACGGCATCATCGCTGACCGTCACGGAGAATGCATAAGTACCGGTGGCATCGTTCGGTGTCCCGCCAACCTCTCCTGTGGCAGTGTTGAACGTCATCCCGCTCGGCAGAGCCCCGGATACCATACTCCATGTATAGTTGCCGGTTCCGCCCGCCGCAGTAATTGCAACAGGTCCGTAAGGGGTATTCAGCGTGGCATCCGGCAGCGGCGGCGTGAACGTGAACGTAAGCTGGTCGTAAAGCGTAATAGTCAATTGCCTGGTCGCCGACGCCGATTTGCTGTCCAACACCTCGACCGTGAACGTGTAGTCGGTGACCGCAGCGCCCGGCGTCCCCGAAAGGACGCCCGTGCCCGCATCCAGCGTTATCCCCGCCGGCGGCGCACCGGCAATCACGCTCCAGTTGTAGGGCGCCTTGCCTCCGGCCGCGCTGAGTCCTGTATTGTACGCCACGCCGTTGACGGCATAGGGCAGAGTGCTCGTCCTTACCGAAAGCTTGGCCGGCATGACAACGCCATCGTCATCCTCATCGCCCTGCGAGAGCCAGGCAATCAGTCCTATAGTGACCGGGTGCCCGCAGCCCGCAACAAGCGTAAGCAACGCAAGAAACAGAAGCATCTTCTTCATTGTACCACCTCTTCAAACAGCCGTGACAGAACGGAATTTGCCATGCTCATTCACCCTTTTCCGGCTGTTCCTCGGGAGCCTTCTTCTCACTTTCCTCTGCCGGCTGTTCCTCCTCAGCAGGTTCTTCTTCCACGGCTTCTTCTTCGGCCAGCCTGCGGGCTTCTTCTTCGGCCAGCCTGCGGGCTTCTTCTTCGGCCAGCCTGCGGGCTTCTTCCTCGGCCTGCTTCTTGGCTTCCAGCTCGGCCTTATATGCCTCGAAGTCAACCGCTATATCGTCGAACCGCTTAATCTCGTAGTTCGACCAGAACGGAACGACCGGGAACGTGATAATCAGGTAGGGATGGAAGGCAAAGTGGGTCTCGAGCTTCTTCTCGTACTCGGGATATCCTTCGGCCGTTATTTTGACAAGATACTCTTTTTCCTTGTCGAGTATCAGCGTCACGGGCGTCTTGAGCTGTAGCGGCGAAGCGTAAACAAGCTGCAGCCCATCCTGCATCTTGATTGCCATCGGCGCAACCTCGATGCTGCCCTCGACGAGCACCGCCGCGCCCTCGGGCTCGGATTCGATCTTCACCTCCTGGTATCTGCCCGCCTGACGCATCTGGGCACATCCCAGGGCAACCACAGAAACAAGCATCGCAAAGAGAACAACACGCACTGGACACCTCCTGTGCACTATCCGCCTGCAGAAAGCAGGCTATGACCCCCCAGAAAAACTGATTTCTATGCAAATTTGATGCGCAAAATGGCTGTTTTTGTCAAGTAAAAATTAATATCAAATATACTACTTCATCAGCGGTGGCGACCCCGTTGTTTTTTCCATTGGCAGTATAGCCGCGCGCCGGTCAGCGGTCAACAACCTGAATTACAATTTTTTGTTGTTCGCCTAATTCAGTCGAGTCGGTGGGAACCACTATCACGCATGTAGCTTGCGCGGAGGACTTCAGCCTGCTTCTGCCCAGCAGAGGCTTTACCGAAATGCCACCCCCGGATTCCGGAGAGTAAATTCCGAAGACAAACCTTATCCACCCGGCAGGAGCGGCCTTCAGGCTTTCGGACAGTGTCGCCGTTACCGCGTGAAAAGGCTCTTGTGGCCTACCAGTCATGCGCAATAATCCGGGCAGTGCAAGCTCAAGAAACGCCGCCTCGCACGAAGTGGGCCCTCCAGGCAGGCAGAATACCGGTTTGTCGTTAAGCAGTCCGAAAGCAGTTCCCTTCCCGGGACGCATCTTCACGCCGTAGAATATCTTCTCCCAGCCCAGGGAATCCAGCGCCCCCGGAACAAGGTCGCGGGCGCTTCCTCCCACGCCGCCAGTCGTAACCACCGCATCAGCCCGTTCGACAGCCTCGGTCAACAGCCCGGCAATCTCGCCTGCATCGTCCCGGGCAATGCCTGTCTCGTTCTCAATCCCGAATCGCGACAGCCATGCCTTTATTATGAAAAGGTTGCTTGCGTACCTCTGCTGACGCTCCAGTCGCGAACCCTGCTCGACAAGCTCGTCGCCAACCGCGACAATCTCAACCCGCGGCCTGGAAACGACGTCAACCCGCCCCGCGCCTGCGGAAACAAGCAGCCCCACCGCCCCGGGCGTAACAAGCGAACCTTCCTTCAGAATGATATCACCCTCACGGAAATCCTCACCCCCAGGCTGGACGTGCGACCCGGGATTCACCGGGGAAGTTATGGCAATTCCGCCACCTTTTTCCTCGCATTCTTCGATAGGAACGACAGTGTCAGCACCGTCCGGCAGAGGCGCGCCGGTGAAAATCCTCGCGCACTCGCCATCCCCAACGGAGCCGCCCTGCCCTCCAGCTGCGATTTCCGCTGCAATTCGGAGTCTGACCGGCTTCTCGTCCGAAGCGCCCGAAGTGGTGCCTGAATTGACAGCGAACCCGTCCATGAGACTTGTATCAACCGAAGGGCTGCTGACTTTCGCTGCAATATCCGCAGCAGTCACGAAGCCCGCGGATTTGATTGAATCGACCTCAGAAGCCCCGAGCAGGGGCATATTCTGGAGCACAAGCTCACGAGCCTCGTCGAACGAGATGAATTCCATCCGGTTTGCGCCGGAACCCGCCACAGCCAGTCTCCCGAATCACCCTGAATCAGCCTAAACTACCCCCGATACCGCCCCGGGTCAAGCCTGTTTCATAACTCCCGCACGCCAACTACTGGTCACAGATTCCGTACATGAATCCAGAAGGGCACTTCATATGAAAGAGACGCTGATTCCGGCTGTATTCTGTTTATCTGTCCTGACTGTCTGCGGCTGCAGGACGGTCCATAAAACTGGCGAGAAAGAAGGCCCGCGCAGCCTGGTTGCCGTCGTGCGTACGCTCGACGAGCTTCGCAAACAGCCGCCAGTCAAGCTGCCAAACGGCGTAACCGTGAGACTGGGCGTAAGCAGCACCGAAGCCCGCATCGGCGAGGGCGTGCTGCTCTACTGTCTCACCGCGAGGGTCCCGCTGATTGTAAATCAAGAAGGCGACCGCGATGTTCTCGGGCCTATTACCTACGAAGTAAAGCAGCCCATCGAGTTGCTCCGGGCCAAGGAGGATGTTCTCAGATGCCCTTCGGCATGGTCGGCCGACGAAGTGCTGTTCTGTGAGTTTGCCGGAACCCATTTCAAAGGCAAATACGAAATCCGCTTTCTGACAACCGATGGCGAGCTTCTCTGTTCCGTCAGCGTAACCGGTCGGCTTACAGCCACTCACCACTGGGTACCTGTAGAATGCAAGCACGAAGGGGGTAAGTATGTTTTTCTCTATCCTACAGGTGGAGGTGCAGCACGGCCAAGCTTTCACGGCTATAATGGCATCTGCAGGCCGAAGCATCTTCCTAAGCTGCCGCTGGATGACAATGCCGCGCCGACTGGCGATTTCAGCATCTCTCTGGAACGCTCAAAGCTGACCATGAGCTTCGACTCGCCTGTGCATTGCGAGCCGCGTGAAAATCTCCTGTGGCGATGGTGGATTAACGGCAAGCCTGTCGTTGAGACGTCCCCGCTGTCGGAACTTCTCAAAGAGAACGGTAGAAAAGACCTTAGACCCACTGCAAGTATCACGGGGACTCTCGAATTTGACGGCGCAAAACTCGGCGTGAAGCCCGGCGACATGATATCTCTCCAGATACTCTACTGCCCCTGGGGCTGGCAGAGCGTGAGAGGCCTGCAGAAACTTGAACGGCTCGACGCCTATGTTGAAAACCCGCATCTCAGGCTGAGCAACCGGATAGAATTCAAGTACGAGGGGAAGTAGCAGGACCGCGACTGCCGTTGCTTCTTAGTCTATCGATGGGCATTCCGGATTTTTCTCATTTTATCTCTTGACCCCGCGTTCTTTTCAGTGCACAATGACTGTATGACCATTTTGGTCATTTGGTCATTAAGGAAGATGACGATGCCGCAGGAGTAGTAGTCGGTGGTGAGGCTGGAGCGAAACAATCGCAGGGATGACAAGCGCGGGGCGATACTGCGCGCCGCGTGGAGTATGATGTGCCGCTACGGATTCGCCAAGACAACAGTCGGGGAAATCGCGGACCATGCAGGAATCGCCAAAGGCACTGTCTATCTCTACTTCCGCAGCAAGGAAGAGATACTCATCGCGCTGGTTTCCGAGACAAACCGCAGGATTCTCGACGGGATGGAGAAGATAGCCGTCTCGAGCCTGCCGCCAGAAAAGAAAATCGAGAAAATGGTGCTGTCTCGTGCAATGGAGATATACGATGTGGTGCAGGCAAACCCGCACGGTGAAGAAGTGATCGCCTCCCACAAGCCGGCAATCGTCGAGTCCCTCGAGTGGTTCTTCAGGAAGCAGAAAAAGCTCTACGAGCGGGTCATAAGGGAAGGCGTGGCTGCGGGGTATTTCGCGGAGAAGTCGCCGGGAAAGGCAGCAGAGACCCTGAGCACCCTCTCAGAATTGCTCACCCCGCCCTACTACGGAATGAAGAAAAAGTCCGAAATCGAGAGATTCGCGCGCAACCTGCTGCGCCGGTTCGTTGCAGGAATGTCAGCAAACGGCAGGCATAATGACTGAATTTAAGCCGGACAACAGCAACCATCGGATTGCGGCAATCGTGCTTGCTGCGGGCGAATCTACCAGGTTCGGCAGGCTCAAGCAGCTCGAAGAAATCGACGGGAAGCCGATGATTTATAAAATTATCAGGCAAGTATCAGCGACCTCGGCTGATGCCATACTTGTAATTGTCGGCCACGAGTTCGAAAAGATGACTGCTGCCCTGGCTGATTTCTCTAATGTGAAGTTTATCGAGAATCCGGATTTCCGAGGCGGGCTGTCAACATCAGTTAAAGCCGGCCTCGCCGGTTCAGGGAGTTTCGACGCCGCCATGTTCGTGCTCGGCGACATGCCCGGCCTCACATCTGACGCTATGAACCGCGTGGTGGAAGCGTACCGGGCGTCGTCATCACCGCTTGCTGCAGGAATGCACGCCGGTCGCGCCGTTCACCCAGTTATTTTTCGCAAAGACCTGTGGCCGGAACTCATGCAGGTCACCGGCGATATAGGAGGTCGCGAAGTGCTCGCGAGACACCTTGGCGAAGCGGCGACTGTCGAGATGCCGGACCCGGCGTGCGTTACTGATATCGACGCACCGGAAGACCTTACGCGCTCGGAAGGAGATACGTGAAGTGAATGAAATCTACAGGCGGATAGCGGAGCTTGTCGAAGCCGGCCGCGAGTTCGCCGTGGCGACGGTTGTCGCGACCGGCGGCTCCTCGCCCCGGGAGGCAGGCGTCAAGATGCTCATCATACCCGGCGGAGAGACTATCGGCAGCGTGGGCGGCGGCAGGCTCGAAAAGCTTGTCATCGAAGATGCAGCAGCCGCGCTGGCCGACGGCGCATCCGTGCTCAAACACTACGCCCTCCAAGCCGAGCACGAAGGCGGCATAGGCATGTTCTGCGGCGGTGACGTTGACGTCTTTATCGAGATTCACAAAGCCCCGCACCAGATTCTCATATGTGGCGCCGGACACGTCGGCCAGGCGCTCGCTCTCGCAGCGTCCCAGCTCGGGATGCCTGTGACAATTGTGGATTCCCGGGAGGAATTCGCGGATTCCGCCCGTTTTCCGGCGATGGTGCGGGTCATGGCAGCAGACCCGGCGTCCTCGGAAGTCGCCTCGCTTGTTAACGAGAATACTTCCGTGATCATCACAACCCACACCCACGAGTCCGACCTTGCGGCGCTGAGGAATCTTCTGAGCCGCGACTCGGGCTACATCGGGATGATAGGCAGCAAACACAAGGTCAAGACCATATTCGACAAGCTCCGGGAAGAAGGATTGAGCGAGAAGCTTGCCCTGGTTCACTCTCCAATCGGGCTTGACATAGGCGCGGAAACCCCGCAGGAGATTGCAGTCAGCATCCTCGCGGAAATTATCCATCAATACAGGAAAAGCGGCTTCTCTCCCGAAAGCATGAAGGAGAAGCTTGATGCTTGAGGGCAGGAACATCCTCGTCAAGGGGGCGGGCGACTTTGTCTCGGGCGCAATCCGCAGGCTGCACCTTGCGGGCGCGCGGGTCATTGCTACCGAGCGCAAGGCTCCCCTCACCTGTCGGCGAATGGTTGCATTCTCCGAGGCTGTCTTCGCGGGTGAGCATACTGTCGAGGGCGTAACAGCAGTAAAATGCGCCAAAGAGGAAATAGACGAGATTCTCGCAGCCGGAAAAGTACCGGTCGTCATTGACCCTGGAGCCGCGATTCTGCGAGAGCGCAGGTTCGACGTGCTTGTCGATGGAATAATGGCGAAGAAGAACACGGGCACGAGCATCACTGATGCGCCCGTGGTTATAGCTCTTGGCCCCGGATTCACAGCAGGCGTGGACTGCCATGCAGTCGTGGAAACTCTTGCCGGACATGACATGGGCCGGGTAATTAACGAGGGGAAAGCTGCGGCAGATACGGGCATCCCGGGTCCACCCGAGGCGTATCTTGTGCCCGGCGGCGGTTCGCAGACAGACTTCCGGGACATGGTGCTGCGTGCGCCGCGAGCAGGCGTGTTCGAGGCGAAAGCGAAGATAGGCGACCTCGTCGAGAAGGGCGCAGTGCTTGGCATGGTTGCCGGTGAACCTGTCACGACGAAGCTCTCCGGCGTCGTGCGCGGGCTTCTGCACGACGGGGTTAAGGCGGTGAAAGGCATGAAAACAGGCGATGTTGACTCTTCCGGCGAGGTAAAGAGGGCATTCACAATCTCGGAAAAAGGCAACGCGATTGCAGGCGGCGTGCTTGAAGCCTGCTTCGTGCTTCTAAGAAGACTGGAGGAATGAAACCGTGGCGAAGAAGGCGGACAGGAACCTGCAGGTGAGATGTCTCAACTGCCTGGAGCGTTTCGAAGTGAAGAAAGGGGCCGAAAAGGAGGCATGTCCGAAATGCGGGATGGAGTGGCGAATCGCGTGGCATGACGATGGCATGTCCAAGATTCGCGGCCCCGTATGGAGCAAGGTCAAGAAGGAAACGAGGAAATAAGATGGCGCTGAACAAGAAGATTGCATATATCGACCTGACTTCGCAGACGGTGCGGACGGAGCAGATTCCGCTGGAGATGCGAAAGCTCTACCTCGGCGGGCGCGGTCTGGATGCGTACTTGCTTTACAACCACTGCCCCAAAGACGCAGACCCGCTCGGGCCTGAGAACGTGCTGCTCGTGAGCGCGGGCCTACTTGTCGGGACGCCCGCCTCTGCCTCGGCGCGAACCCATGTCATGGCCAAGAGCCCTCTGACGGGCGCCGTCGGCAGCGCCAACATGGGAGGCTTCTTCGCACCGGAGATGCGCTGGGCCGGCTTCGACCACCTCGTGATAAAGGGCAAGGCCGAAAAGCCGACGTACCTGTGGATAAGCGACGGCAAGATGGAGTTCCGCGACGCATCCGCACTCATGGGGCTTGCGCCGCCGCAGGTCGAGCAGGCTGTCCGCGAGGAACTGAGCGATGACGAAATCAAGGTCATGTCCATCGGCATCGCTGGCGAGAACCTTGTGCGATTTGCCATAGTCGAGACCGGCCTCAAGAACGCAGGCGGTCGAACCGGTATGGGCGCGGTCATGGGCTCGAAGAACCTCAAGGCCATCGCAGTGCGCGGCACGCAGGACATTGAAATAAAGCATCCCGAGGAACTGCTTGAATACGACCTCGAACTGATAAACGGCATTACTTCCACGAAGTTCGGCCGCATCATGCAGAAGTGGGGCACCATGTTTATCTACGGCGTCACCAACTCGACCGGCCTGGTGCGCGTGCGCAACTTCCAGTCGAATCAACTCCCCGATTCTGAAGATGTAGAATGTGAAAACATTGAAGACTTTTCTTTCGGAACGGAGGGCTGCTTCGGATGCTCCCTGCACTGCAGACACAAGTACATAATCAAGGAAGGCCCCTATGCCGGGACCTACGCGCAGGGGCCCGAGTACACTTCGCAGGGCGCGTTCGGTGCCGAGGTGGGCTGTCGCAGCTTCAACACGGTGCTCACGGGCAACCACCTCGTGAACTACTACGGCCTCGACACTCTCGAAACCGGCTCCCTGATGGCCTGGGCGTTCGAACTGTACGAGAAAGGCATAATCACGAACAAGGACACGGGCGGCCTCAAGCTCGAATGGGGCAGCGACGATGCCGTCATCAAGCTTATCGAAAAGATTGCCAAGCGCGAGGACATAGGCGACACGCTCGCCGAAGGCCCGCTTCGCGCGGCGGAGAGAATCGGTAAAGATTCCGTCAAGTATCTGATTCACGTCAAGGGCATGTCGAACCTCCATTCCGACGAGCGCCCCACCCCGTCGCTTGCGCTGGGAATCGCCACCGGAACCCGCGGCAGCGACCACCTGCGAAGCAGGCCCGCCATCGACCTTTACCACCTGCCCGAACCGGTCCTGCGCAAGATTTATTCCTATCCCGTCCCTTACGACGGTCCTCTCACAAGCGACTATCGTGACTACGAGGGCAAGCCCTGGCAGGTTTTCTGGCAGGAGATGTGCTACATGGCGGTTGACTGCCTGGGCATCTGCAAGTATCACACCAAGTTCCTGTCGCCCAACAACCCCGCATTCAAGGAGTGGCCCGAGCTTATCAAGCTCATCACGGACCTCGACTTCACGCCGGAGGAAATATGGGAAATTGCCGAGCGGGCCTACAACCTTGAGAAGCTCTTCAACATCCGCGAAGGCTTCACCCGCAAGGAGGATGCCCTCGTTGACAGGTACTTCGATGAGCCCACGCCCGATGGGCTCGCGCTCGTCAGGGGCAAGTCCATTGACCGCAAGAAATTCAAGAAGATGCTCGACGAGTACTACGGGCATCACCGCTGGGACAGTGACGGCATCCCGACCAAGGAGACGCTCCAGAGGCTGGGGCTCGAAAACGAACCGTCAAAAAAAATCTGAGAACGGAGACAGGCGCATGGAGAAAATGATAATCGTTGACAGCGAGAAATGCACGGGTTGCCGCATGTGCGAGATGGTCTGTTCCGTCAAGCACGAGGGAGTTTCCAACCCGGCGCGCGCTCGTATCGGCGTCGTAAAGTGGGAAGCAGACGGCTACTACCTGCCCATGGTCTGCCAGCAGTGCGAGGACGCACCGTGTGCGGCCGCGTGCCCGGTCAAGGCGATTTCGCGCGACGAGGAGCTTTCGAGAGTCGTCGTTGATTATGACAGGTGCATAGGCTGCAAGCTGTGCGTCTCCGTATGTCCCTTCGGAGGCATAGGTTATGACGTTATCGGGCGACAGGTTATCAAGTGCGACCTGTGCGGCGGCGACCCGGTCTGCGTCAAGTTCTGCGACCCGGGGGCGCTGCAGTACGTCGATGTCAACAAGGCGAACATGAAGAAGAAGCGCCAGGCAAGTCGGAACCTCTCGGAGCTTATGAAGAAGCATGCGTAGCGGCACTATGGCGGAAACAGCGATCAGGTTCGGGCTGACGCGCTGCGACAGGTGCGGCTCCTGCGCCGCGGTCTGCCCCATGCGCGAGGTTTATCCCGACTTCGCGCGCCGCTTCGCACCGCGAAGCACAATCGCGAGGCTTAGGCTTGCCGACGCCCTCGACGGCAATAGCGAAATCGCCGCACTGATTGATGACAGGGGTCTGTGGCTCTGCCTCAGCTGCGATGCGTGCATCAATGTCTGTCCGCAGGGAGTCAAGTTCCGCGACTTCGTAGAGCACCTGCGCACGCTGGCGCTTGAGGCCGGTATGTCGGACCGGTTCGCGCAGTGCAGCCGCTGCGGCATGCCTTACTTGCCGAAGGAAGTTGCGGAAGCGCTCGCCCAGTTCCTTCCCGATGATGAATCCCGCGAAATGCTCTTGACCTGCCCGAAATGCCGCCGCCGCGAGTACAGCAGGAAACTGCGCTCAGCCGCCCGGCTCACTTCGCAACGTTAGGTGTTCTTGCCACGAATTGCTCGAAGGACTCTCTCTGGTGTGAGGGGCATTTCGTGCATGCGCACGCCGGTCGCGTCGGCCACTGCATTCGCCACGGCCGCCGGGATTGGAATAAGACCCGCTTCGGACACGCCCTTGGCTCCGTAAGGGCCTTCCGGGTCGTTGGTCTCGATGAATATAAGCTCCATGTCGCGCGGCATGTCGCGCGAGAGGAACATCTTGTAGTCTGTGTATGAGCTGTTAAGCAGTTTCCCTTTCTCAAGCTGCATCTGCTCGGTCAGGACGTAGCCGAGCCCCTGCTGGATGGCGCCTTCAATCTGACCCACCAGGCCAAGTCGATTGATAATGCGACCCACATCGTGAGCCGCGACGAACTTGAGGACCTTGACCTTGCCGGTCTCGGGGTCAACCCTGACGCGGACCGCGTGAGCCGCAAAAGCGTATGTCGAGGAGACGTTACCCGTCAGGTCGCGGGCCTGGAACTCGTTGGGCGGGTCGTAGAAAGCCTTGCCCACGACCATCTCGCCCTGCTCCCTGAAGTGCATGGAGCGCACGCATCGGTCTATCTCGATGGATTTGCCGGTGTCGGTCCTGTCGATAATCCTGCCTTCCTTGAATATCAGGTCTTCCGGGTTCGAGCCAAGCTTCTTCGCGGCGAATGCAGCGAGCTGTGCCTTGATTTCTTGGCACGCCCGAAACACTGCGTTGCCGCCGATAAACGTCATGCGGCTCGCATGTATCCCGACATCCCACGGCCCGATATCCGTGTCGTTGTTTATGACCGATACAGCGTCGAGCGGCAAGCCGAGTTCCTCGGCTGCAATCATCGCCATTGCCGTGTCGGAGCCGGTGCCGATTTCGGTCGCGCCCGTCATGAGCGAGAGCCGCCCGAAGTCGTCGAGCCTGGCGATGACGCCGCAGGCATCGCTCTTGTAGACCCGGCCGCCCCCGCCGACGTGGAACATGCACGCAATTCCCACGCCCTCATTTGGCTCCTTCTTGTCCCGGAAGCCGATTCGCCTTGCCGCCTCCTGGATGCACTGCTTGAGCCCGCAGGTCGTTATCCTGAACTTCTGCGGCGTGACCGTGTTGGGCTCGTTGGCGTTTATCAGCCGGAACTCAACTCTGTCTATCCCCGCCGCATCTGCAAGCTCGTCTATCTGCTGCTCATTGGCGAAAGTGCCCTGGGGGTTGCCGTACCCGCGGAACGCGCCGGCGTAAGGGTTGTTGGTGTAAATACTGAACGCTTTGAAGTAGATAGTCTCGACCTTGTAGAGCGAGGAAATGCCCGTCACCATGATATGAGGCGTCGTCACTCCCCACGAGGTATAGGCGCCGTTGTCGAGAATCGCATGGCACTTGCGCGCAAGCAGCCTGCCGTCGCGGTCGCAGCCGGTTGTCATCTCGATTTCCATCGGCTGGCGCGTCGGCGCGCACTCGAACTCCTCCTCGCGGCTGTAAAGCAGCCGCACCGGCCTGCCTGCAGCTTTCGCAAGCAGGATGGTTATCGCCTCGTATGGATAGATGTCCAGCTTGGAGCCGAACGCCCCGCCGATTACCGGCTGCTTGATGCGTATCTTGTGCCCCGGAATTCCCAGCAGCGCCGAGAGCCTGTGCTGCATGAGATAGGGTATCTGCGTCGAGGAATACAGCGTAAGCTGGTCTTCGTGCCCGAATGCGGCCAGCGCGAAGCACGGCTCCATGCAGCAGTGAGTCACGTAGTGCGTGCTGTACTCGCCCGTAACCACGTGCTCGCAGCGGTCCAGCGCCGCCTCTACGTCTCCGTGACTGAACTCATAGCCGAACTTGACCCTGTTGCCCGGGCAGTCCTTGTGAATGAGCGGCGCGCCCTCCCGCATCGCCTCGAACGGGTCGAAGACTGCCGGGAGCGGCTCATACCTGACCTTGACAAGCCTGCACGCCTCTTCGGCGATTTCCTCCGAGATGGCCGCGACTGCGGCCACTTCGTCTCGGTACGAGCGCACCTTGCCGCCCTTGAGGACGGGATGGTCCTGCGTGAATCCGAGATGGCCGCACTTCACATCGGCGGCGGTGATTACCGCCTTGACTCCCGGCAGCTTCCGGGCTTTGCTCGTGTCCATCTCGATTATCTTCGCGTGAGCGTGCTCCGAGCGCAGAATCCGCCCGTGCAGCATGCCGGGCAGCTTCATGTCGTGCCCGTACTCTGCTATGCCTGTTACCTTCTCGAAGGCGTCGAGCTTGGGGACGTTTTTTCCTATGTATTTGAACTGCCCGTCCATGCTACTTTCCTGATTTCAGTTTCCTGGCAGCGTTCAGGATGGCCACTATGATGCGCTCGTAGCCCGTGCACCTGCAGATATTTCCTTCAATAGCCCTGCGCGCATCCTCTTCGGTCGGGTCGGGGTTGGACGCCAGAAATGCCACCGTCTGCATGACCATTCCCGGCGTGCAGAATCCGCACTGTACCGCCCCCTCCTCGATAAACGCTTCCTGTACGGGGTGCAGCTTCCCCTCGCGCGAAAGCCCCTCGATTGTCAGCACGTGCGATCCGTCGCACTCGGCCGCCAGCACGAGGCACGAATTCACCGCCCTGCCATCCATGATAACCGTACACGCCCCGCAGTCGCCCTTGTTGCATCCACAGTTTGTGCCTTTGAGGTCGAGCCTCTCGCGCAGTAACTCGAGAAGCGAGAGTTCCGGCTCCACTTCGAGGCTGTATGAGTCACCGTTAATCGAGACTGTTACCGGTACTTTCAGCCAAGCACCTCCTCGAGAACACGCCGGGTCACCACTTCGACCATATCACGGCGGTAATTCTGCGATGCACGCACATCGCCAATGGGGGCACACTCCGCTACTGCTGCGGCAGCCGCCTTCGCGATATCTTCGGGCGCACCCTTTGTGCCGATTAGAATCTTCTCCGCTTTCGCGGCTCTCATCGGAACTGGCGCGACAGCGCCGAGCGCTATCTTCGCTTCCCTGACCTTGCCGCGTTCTTTGCGGATCATAGCCGCGGCAGAGACAATCGACAGGTCCATCGCCTCGCGCAGCGTCAGCGTCTCATATCCGACCTTCGCGCCCTTCTTCGGAACGGGCACGATTATCGCCGTGAGCAGTCCTTTCCCGGTAACGACCGTCTCACCCGGGCCTGTGAAAAAGTCCTCGAGCTTGACAGTTTTCGTGCCCTGCTTCGTCATTAATTTCGCCTTCGCGCCCAGAACCAGAAGCGGCGGCGCCATGTCAGCCGAAGGCGCGGCGTTGCAGAGGTTTCCGCCGACAGTGCCACGGTTTCGCACCTGCGGAGAGGCCATCTGCATCGCCGTCTCCGGCAGCACGGGCAGGACCTTCGTCAGAACATCGCTCTCGGCAGTCTCGGCGAGCGTCGTCAGCGGCCCTATGGTGATTTGCGTCCTGGCATTCTTAATGCCGCGAAGCTGCTCAATTCCCTTCACATCGATAAGGGCGTCCAGCGCAGCCTTGCCCGAGCGCATCTTGACGAGCAGGTCGGTCCCGCCTGCCAGGAACGCGGCCTTGCCCTTGTATTTGCCGAAGAGCTTCATGGCTTCCTGGACCGAGCCCGGCTTGAAATAGTCGAACCGAGGTCTTGCTGAGACGGTAGTCTTTAAGGCTGCTTTCTTCATGAATTCCCCGCTCACCATCCTTCGGCTGGAACGCTCATTATAGCCATCACTAAGTACCCATCAAGCAGAAATACTCGAACGCACCTATCCTTTCACCCCTGAAACAGCACCGGTAAATTGTACAATACCTTTACAAACTTGCGCAGGTCAATACCGGTTATCAAGTGTATACTACTTCTAAGCGGCATAGGAATTGGAGGGAAAGGACGATGCGCGGATTCTGTAACTGTTTCTTCATGGTCTGTGTCATCTCTTTTCTCTGCACTGCGTGCTCCGAGTCCAAGAGCGACTCGCCGGCACCGATAGGCGCAGGGCTCAAGGCCGACTTCTCAGGGACGCCGACCTCCGGCCCCGCACCGCTCGACGTCACGTTCACCGACCTCTCGACGGGAACGGTTGACACATACTTCTGGGATTTCGGCGACGGCGAGACTTCCATGGCCGCCAATCCCTTCCACACATACGCAGCGGACGGCACCTACACCGTCGTCCTTGCCGTCTCCGGACCGCGCGGGACCGACAACGAGGTTAAAACTGCTTACATAACTGTAGGCTCAGGAGGGCCCGGACCGGGAATTCTCGACGCCAACTTCACCGCAAACCCCACTTCCGGCGTCGCGCCGCTCGAGGTCGATTTCATAGACACATCAACTCCGGCAACAAGCATAATAAGTTGGTCGTGGGACTTCGGCGACAGCGGGTCGAGCATCGAACAGAATCCAACCTATGAGTACACCGTGCCCGGAACCTATACCGTAAGTCTCACCGTCTCCGATGGCGTCACCGACGATACCGAGACGAAGACGGACTACATAGTGGTCAACGACACGCCCACCGGAACAGGCGACTGGGCAGCGCTGACTTCCGGTACGGGCGAGGACCTTTACGGCATAAGCTTCGCCAGCGCGACCGTCGGCTGGGCCGTCGGCACTAACGATACCCTGCTCTACACCGATAACGGCGGCAGCTCATGGACCAGCCAGTTCGGAAACATCTCCTCCTCGGTGCGATATACTAAAGACCTCAACGCACACATACTGGGCTCAATGACACCAAACCCCGGCAACTCCCATCTCATGGATGTCCACGCGACAAGCACGACGACCGCCTGGGTCAGTTCCTACGGTCCCTGCCACGGCCTGGACCTCACACCGTGCTTCGTCACGACGAATGGCGGCTCCACCTGGACCTGCGTAATTACCGCAACCAACTTCCAGGAATGGGCCATACACGCCTTCGACGGCAGCTCTGCCCGCGTCGCTACAATCGGCTCTGCCGGTCATCCCGATAGCGATGTCTTTATTATCGAGGGTGGCTACTGCACCGACCACTTCCCCGTCACCTGGGGCGGACTCTACGCCATTGGCTTCGGCGATGCCAGTACCGGTTGGACCGGCGGGCAGGACTTTTACAAGTCCACAAATGGCGGAACTTCCTGGTCCGAAATCTCCAAGCCTTCCGGCACGGGCACTATCCTCGATATATGCGCCATAAGCGCGACATGCGCATGGGCCTGCAGCACGGACGGCAAGATTATTTATACAACCAACGGCACTACCTGGGATTCTCAGACCAGCGGCGTCACCGAAGACCTCTGGGGCATAGACTTCATAGACGCCAACAACGGCTGGTGCGTGGGCGGCGGCGGGAAAATCCTCGTCACCACAAACGGTGGCACGACCTGGACGCCGACCGACTCGGGAACGACAAGCACGCTTACCGATGTCAGCGCCGTGGATGCCTCTAACGTCTGGGCCTGCGGCGCAAGCGGCATCATTTTAAAAAGCCAGTAACCGGCAGCGCTTTTACCGGTAAAGACTGCTCTTGAAACACATGTGGCGTTCTGATAGCATGCCTCGAAGCATCCGGCGATTTATGCACTTATCCAGGAGTCGAGATTGGGCAGGGATAACAATCTGATAGAAACGCTGCGCCAGGCGCTCGCACAGAATCCCGGCAATACGGCGCTGCGCCTCTCGCTGGCGCACGTGCTGTTCGAGAACCACCGTTACGACGAGGCTGAGGCCGAGTACAGGACGGGCCTCACGCATGAACCCAACGATGTTAACCTCAAGACGGGGCTGGCGCAGGTCTTCTACGCGCAGGGCAAGTTCTCCGCGGCGCTTGTAATCTGCGAGGAACTCATAGAAAACGGCCAAGGAACGGCGCAGACCTTCTTCATTTATGCCAGGGCGCTGCACCAGCGCGAGGACTACGCCAGGGCGGCCGAGATGTATGGGCGGGCGAAGGAACTCGATGACAAGCTCACCGACGAGTATCTCGAAAGCCTGATATCGCAGCGCGCCAAGAAACCGCAAAAGGCGCCCGGCCTCTCGCTCGAATATGCCGAAGGTGACCCCGAAGGGCGTTTCGTTCCTTATCACGAAAGGTCATCCATAACCTTCGCGGACGTCGGCGGCATGGAAGACCTCAAGGAAGAAATCCGCCTGAAAATCATCCATCCCTTAACGAAGCCGGAACTCTTCGCCGCCTACGGCAAGAAAATCGGCGGCGGAATCCTCATGTACGGCCCGCCCGGCTGCGGCAAGACTTACCTAGCGCGCGCCACCGCGGGCGAAGTCAATGCCACTTTCATAAGCGTATCCATAAGCGACGTCCTCGACATGTACACGGGCCAGAGCGAGCGCAACCTCCACGACATATTCGAGAACGCGCGCGAGAACAGACCATCCGTCCTGTTCTTCGACGAGGTTGACGCTCTCGGCGCGAGCCGGCGGGACATGCGCCGTTCGGCGAGCCGCCAGGTCATCAACCAGTTCCTCGCCGAACTCGACGGAATCGACAGCGACAACGAGGGTGTGCTCATACTCGCCGCCACCAACGCGCCCTGGCACCTCGACAGCGCTTTCAGGCGGCCCGGGCGGTTCGACCGGATAATATTCGTCCCGCCGCCCGACGAGAAGGCCAGGGAGGCGATTCTCGCGCTGCTCCTGAAGGGAAAGCCGGCAGGCGATGCGGACCTGCCCGCGCTCGCAAGGAAAACGAAGGACTTCTCCGGCGCGGACTTAAGGTCGCTCGTTGACATGGCGGTCGAAGGCAGGCTCAAGGATGCCCTCAAGTCTGGCAAGCCTGAGCCGCTCACCACGAAGCATCTGCTGAAAACGACCAAGGCCATTAAGCCCACGACCAGGGGATGGTTCACAACCGCAAAGAATTATGCCCTCTACGCGAATGAAGATGGACTGTACAACGACATTCTGACCTACTTGAAGATAAGATGAGCGAGAACCCGCATCTTGACAGGGGCCTACTCTGGCTCGAACGCAACCGGCCGGAGAAAGCGGAGCCGGAGCTTCGCCAGGCAGTCGCAGTTGACCCGGAAGACGCGGACTGCCGCGCACGGCTCGCGCTTTGCCTCGCCCAGCTTGACAAGTACCGCGACGCCGTCGCAGAAGCCGAGAACGCCATCGGCCTGGACCCGGAATGGGACCTGCCATACTTCGTGCGCGCCGTCGCGCTGCTCGGCCTGGGCAAGCTCAAGCAGGCCGAGGCCGCTGCGAGAGAAGCTATCGAGCTGGACCCCGATATCGCGCACTACCGCGGCTTTCTCTCGGATATACTCGGCCACCAAAAGCGCTGGAAGGAAGCGCTCGAAGCAGCCGAGGAAGGGCTCGAACTCGATCCTGAAGACGAATCTTGCGCCAGTTCCCGCGCCATGGCTCTCATACAGCTCGGACGCGCCGAAGAGGCCGACCTTGCAATGGAGAGCGCGCTGCGTAAGAATCCCGAAGATGCCGAGGCGCACGCGCTCATGGGCTGGTCAACCCTCCACAAGGGACGGGCGGGCGAGGCAGTGGAGCATTACAGCGAGGCGCTCAAGCTTGACCCGACCTCCGAAATGGCCCGCAGCGGGCTCGTCGAATCGCTCAAGGCCCGAAACTTCCTCTACCGGGCCGTACTCAAGTATTTCATCCTGCTGACGCGGATAAAGGCGCGCTGGGTGTTCGCGATAATGATAGGCTCGATTATCGTGCGCCAGATGCTGCTGCGGCTGGCCGAATCCGTGCCCGCGGTCGCGCCTGTTGTCTGGCCCGTTTTCTACTTCATGGTCGGTTTCGTCCTGATGACCTGGGTTGCCGTGCCCGTGTTCAACCTGCTGCTGCGCTTCGACAAGGTGGGCAGGCACGCTCTCTCCCGCAAGGACATATACCAGACCAACTGGCTCACCGGCAATCTCGCCGTCGTTGCGTTCTTTCTCGTACTCTATCTCTGGGGCATGCCCGCGATGGGCATGGCGACCGTGTTCTCGGCGATGATGATTATTCCGGTCGTAACGACCGTGCGCAAGACGGGCGCTCGCCCCATCCTGATTCTCGGCGGCTACACGCTGATACTGGCCGCTCTCGGCGCATACACCGTCTACCAGTCGCACGATTTCCGGAGCTATATCGCGCAGCTTCGAGAACTTGGCCTCACCGACGACGCAGAGGAGGCGATTTATTTCAACAGGGCGAACGATTTTCCACCAGACAAGCTTGCCCGAACGCTCGTCCTGCGCAAGGAGTGGGATGACACCCGGCAGGCACAGCACGACCTTATCGATTCGCTTATCATGTACTTCGTCATAGGGTGGGTCGCTTTCTCCTGGCTGGCCAACATCGTCAAATCCGCCCCCATCTACGAGGAGTAACAACCACCACCGGGAGGCATCTGGCGGATATTTGGGGGGCCTTAACTATCATGATTTGGTGCTCAGGACAGCCTCCACCACGCGGATGTAATCCTTTTTTCCAAAAATCAGCGAGGCGGATGATTTTTTTAAGTGCTGGCAACACTAATAGTAACGCGCCCTGCTGCCGGCAACTTGACTCCGAGCGCCGGGCGTGGTAGTATTCAGGAAGAACAGACCAACCCTGGCGGGAGACTTCCATGGAGACTGCTGGCGAGATTCAGAAGCTTGTCAACAACATCGAGACAGTGTTTATCGGCAAGGAGGAGGCTGTCAAGCTCGTGCTGACCGGCCTGTTCGCCGGGGGGCACATACTGATAGAGGACGTCCCCGGCGTGGGCAAGACGGTTCTTGCGCGCGCTCTGGCGCGGTCGATCGACTGCACGTTTCAGAGGATACAGTTCACGCCCGACCTTTTGCCCTCGGACATAGTGGGCGTCTCGATTTACACGCCGAAGGCCGACCAGTTTGTGTTTAAGCCGGGCCCGATTTTCGCGCACGTCATCCTCGCCGACGAGATAAACCGCACGACGCCGCGCACGCAGTCCTCGCTGCTGGAGGCGATGAACGACTTCCAGGTGTCTGTAGATGGGAAGACGCACGCGCTGGAGCTGCCGTTTATCGTGCTTGCGACTCAGAACCCCTACGAGTTCGAGGGCACCTATCCCCTGCCGGAGTCGCAGCTCGACAGGTTCCTCATGCGAATCGAGATAGGATATCCCGACCTCGACCACGAGAAGGAAGTCCTGTCCTCGCAGGCACACAGCCACCCGCTGACCTCGCTCTCGCCCGTGCTCAACAGGCAGACTATTATCGACATTCAGGCAAAGGTCCGGGACGTCCGGGTTGACGAGAGCATAATCGAGTACATGCTGGAGATAACCCGCAAGACGCGCAGCAACTCGAAGCTGGAGATAGGCGTAAGCCCGCGTGGTTCGCTGATGCTGCGGCGCGCCGTGCAGGCGTACGCCGTGGTCGAGAGCCGGGATTACGTCGTGCCCGAGGATGTAAAAAAGCTCGCCATTCCCGTACTCAGCCACCGCGTGATAGTTCGCGCGACCGCCCGCCAGGATGCCCGGCGCGCGGCCGCCGTCATAAGGGACATTTTGGAAGAGCTGCCAGTACCGGTGTAGACGGCCCGCAGCCACCGGCAGCGCTTTTCGGGGAAAGACCCGTGATAAGGCCGCTCCACTCCAGCAAAGAGGAAGAGAAGCCGTCCGACGAGTACGCGCTCGACGCAGAAGACAAGTCCAGGCTCCAGAAAGGACTCGAATGGCTCTTTCACCACAAGAGGAGCTGGGCGCGCAACGCGGTCACGCTGGGCACGGCGCTGCTGGCATGGGCATTGTGGAACAAGGTTCTCGCCGCGCTCTTTATCGTACTGCTCGCCCTCAGAGTCGTCGGCAGAATCTATCTCTTCGTTACCCACACCCGCATGTTCCGCAAGCTGTTCAAGGCGAGGCGCCTTCATCTGACGAACGAGGGCTGGTGGTTCGTAATCCTCACCGTGGCAATAGGAACGGCGGCGATAAATACGGGCGTGAACCTCCTCTACCTGATTCTGGCCATGATGCTCTCATCCATCGTGATAAGCGGTATTCTCTCCGAGATTACTTTCCGCAAGCTGAAACTTTCGCGCTCGATGCCCTATTCCGTCTTCGCGGGAGACCTGTTCGATGCGACGATACACCTGACGAACGGCAAGAGGCTCTTTCCTTCGTTCAGCCTGTTCGTCGAGGATTCGCCCGGCTCCGGCCCGGAGCTGGAGAGGCTCAAGGCATGCTATGCCCTGAAAGTCCCGGCTCATCATCGAAAGACCATCACGTATCCTGCCCGCCTGATGAAGCGCGGCCCTTTTACCTTCAACGGATACCGGGTGCACAGTGGCTACCCGTTCAACTTTTTCAGCAAGACGATGCGCATTCCGGGGGTGAACTCCGTCCTGGTCTATCCCCGTCTCTACGAACTCGACCACACGGAGGTCCTCGCGGGCGGCGAACGCGCCGACGCCCTCCGCAAGCTGAGCCTGCACGTACAGGGCGAAGAGGACTTTCGCGGCCTGAAGGAGTTCCGCGAGGGCGACAATCCGCGCAGGATTCACTGGGTCTCCTCGGCCAAGCACAGGAAGCTCATGCTCATGGAATTCGAGAAGCAGCGTGCCAACAGGGCGCTTGTCATCCTGGACACTTACCTGCCCGTCGGCTCGCCCGCGAAGCTTGAATCGCTCGAGCACGCCGTGTCCACGGCGGCTTCCCTCATAACGTTCTTCAGCCGCAGGAACTACCAGACGAGCCTCGCCGCGTTCGCGCCCAGGCTGTTGCGCATCAGGCCCGACTCGGGAAAGCGCCACTACTTCGGCATCATGGAGGCGCTGGCCAGGCTCGACCCCGGTTCGCGCGGGCTCGATGAACTCATTGACCGGCTCGACGCGCGCGAGCTGCACGACTCGATGGTTTTCGTCGTTTCGCTCAAGGATACTCTCAGGAACGCAAAGGCCCTGCAAATCCTGTCGCGATACTGCCCGGTCGTAAAGACCGTATGCGTCACGGATGAGAGCTTCTCACGGTTTGTATCTCTGCCGGAAGACATGAAGACGGCTGCGAAGGCGGAATGAATCTATACAAGGCATTCAAGGTGTCGTCCACGCTGATGATAGCTGTCGGCCTGCTCTCGGTCGCCATGGCGGAAGGCTCGGTCTTCTTTCTCGCGATTGCATTCGCGGGCGTCGTGCTCGGCTGGAAGTATGAAAGCAACCCCGTAATGAGCAGGCCGACCGGCACGGCTGCGGCCCTGCTCTGCGTTCCCCTGTTCGTGATAGACTGGCACTTCGTCAGCCTCGATGTAATCGTGGCCCTCGGTCACGTGCTCGTACTGCTGCAGGTCGTCAAGCTGCTGATGGTCAAGAAGAACAGGGATTACCTGCAGATGTTCCTTATCAGCCTCATACAGCTCACCGTCGCGGCGGCGCTGACCATTCACTTCTTCTATTCGATACCTTTCGTCCTGTACCTCGTGTTCTCTACATGGACGCTCATCCTGTTCCACCTGAAGCGCGAGTTCGAGAGGTCGCTGCGCCTCTCCGGCGAGGAGAATCTGCCCGACGATGTCAAGGCCGAAAAAACCAGGGGGGTCGTGACTTTTTCCTTCTTCACCGGCTCTACATCCATTTGCGTGCTTACCTTGATTCTGACATCCATCTTCTTCGTGGCGATGCCGAGAATCTCGGCCGGCCTGCTGTGGGGCTCGCAGTTCCGGCCGCAACGCGTCTCCGGCTTCAGCGAAAGCATAGACCTTGGCATCTCGGGCGAGATTGCTCTTAGCGACTCGCAGGTGATGACCGTCGAACTCGTAAACGTGACAGGACCCGCCCACCACCTGGCGTACTTCCGCGGCGTGGGCCTGAGCCATTACGACGGAAGGACGTGGCGCAAATTCACGCCCGAGGAGGTTGACCCCGTCACCATCGAGGACATCGCCGTCCTTAACCCGAAGCGCAAGAAATATACCATGACGCTGCATGACGGGAAAAGGGTCTATGACATTTTCAAGCACGAACGCGATTCGAAGGACACTATAATCCAGAAGATACTCCAGTCGCCGCTCGATACGCAGGTGCTGTTCGGCATTCACCCCATCTACCGCGTGGAGTTTCGCAGCCGCGAGGCGCCGATTGCAATCGAGGTTGACCAGCTCGGCTCGGTCTACAATCAGGTGTCACAGTACGGCTACATAAGCTACTTCGCTTACTCCAGGCACATCGACCCCGAGTCCCCCGAACTGAAGAAGGCCGCAACGTACCCGGTGGTGGATGACATCGACTACACACAGCTTCCCGCGCCGGGCCGCGAGTTCCGCTTCCACGACCTCAGGGAACTCGCGCAGTCAATCGTTCGCAAGGCGGGCGCCGACACCCCTTACGAGAAAGTCACCGCAATCGAGCGCTATCTCAAGAGCAACATCAACTACACCAGGAACATAACCCACACTCCCGAGACGGAGCCGGTCTACGACTTCCTGTTCAACACGAGGGCCGGCCACTGCGAGCTTTTCGCCTCGTCGATGGCGGTGCTCCTTCGCACTATCGGCATCCCCGCGCGCGTCGCGAACGGCTACGTGGGCGGCGAATGGAACTCCTACGGCGAGTTCTACGTCGTTCGACAGAAGCACGCCCACTGCTGGGTCGAGGTCTTCTTCGACCGGGACAGGGACCCTTACAACAACAACGACTTCGGCTGGGTGAGATTCGACCCGACCCCTCCCTACTCGGTTGACGAGGGAGGCTTCCTGTCACCGGTAACGAACTTCTTCTCGTACCTGAGGCACAAGTGGATAGACTACGTCATCTCCTACTCCGCAGTCGAGCAGCGCAAGATAGCCTTCGAGATGCGAAGCCGCGGCCGCCAGATGCGCGGCTGGCTTACGCGCCTCTTCAATTCGATTAAGAATTTCTTCTCAGAACCAGCCGAGGATGCTCGGGGCAAGGTGCTGCGCCTCTTTGTCATCTTCATCGTGCCGGTCTTCGTCTTTCTCGCGCTCGTCGTGTTCCTGCGCGGCCAGAAGAAGCACCGTCGCAAGTCGAAGAAAGCCGCGAAACCCGGCCATGCGTCCGTTAAGTTCTATCGCGATTTTCTCAAGCTCCTCGAAAAGGCCGGGCTCAGGCGAAGCTACTCTCAGACGCCGTCGGAATTTGCCCGGGTCATCGCGGCAACCGCTTCGACCCTTGCGCAGCCCGCCTGTGTAATCACGGCCAAGTTCCTCGAAGTTCGTTTCGGAGGAAGAAAGCTGGACCTCGGCGACGGCGAAGCGATGCAGGCGGCCATGGACGATATCAGACGCGGTGTCCGCGCCATGCGGTCTGCAAAGCGCTCTTAGCCGATGACATCCCGCATCGACGGGACACGAACCTCGACCTGATTAAACATATCAGTAGGCCAGCGGAACAAATTGCACGAGCCTTGCTTGCGGGCAGAATCCGCGCGCTTAAACTCGCTTGTGTGGGGCTTCGATAGCGATTGGTATAGCCAAAACCGGCTTCTGAAGAACTGAATTATAACCTTACCATTCGTCCTGTATCCCAGTGTTTTTGCGACTTTCACACGTGCAGATGAAGTTACCGGATGCCCCAACCGGCCTGAAAGGCGCTATTTTTCTGCATTTTTGCGTTATTTCGCGGAAATACTATTGACACATAACGCCCAAACCCTAATATTATGGGGTGTACAGGGCATTGGTCCCAACTATTCCGAATCACTTTTAAGGAGGTGTTGTTGTGAACAAGGCGCAGCTTGTCGAAGCTGTCCGGAAGGTGACGGGGTCTTCCAAAGCCGACGCTGAGAGAGGCGTCAACGCGGTTCTTGATGGCATCAAGAAAGGCCTCAAGAAGGACAAGTCCGTCCAACTCGTAGGGTTTGGCTCGTTCAGCGTTAAGAAGCGCAAGGCCAGGATGGGCCGCAACCCGCAGACCGGCGCGAAAATAAGAATCGCCGCTTCCAGGACTGTCGGATTCAAGCCCGGCAAAGCTCTGAAGGATTCAGTCTAATACCGAGAATCAAGAAGAAGCCCGGGCAGCATCGCCCGGGCTTCTTTTTTTTAGTACGTGAGCTTCACGTAGCTCACATCCTCGACTCGGAATGCGAACGAGCCCGTATTTATGAATCCTCTGCGCATGTCCTTGTGCATTATCATGCGCGCAATCTTTGCGAAGGCCCTGCCGGCGCCCTCCTGCCCCTCGCCTTCTTTCTTGGGCAGCTCGACCTCGAACGTGGTCTTCTGCTCGTTTCCGTTCTTGAAACCGAGAAGAACCTCAACCTTCATGATGACCTCCTGCACTTCTGCCTGATATATAATATACGACGCTGCCGCCGCGTTGACTCCCTAAATCTGATAGACTCGCCCGACTTCATCATATTCGATTCCGGTTTCGGCAGAAACCGCGCGTGCCGCGCGATGCAGCATTCTGATTGACCGGAGTTCGCCGATTGCTATAATTCTCCTTATACAGGGAGAGACCATGTCTGAAAGACTCGCGGTGGTAACAGGGGCGAACGGCTGGCTGGGCCTGAACCTGCTCGAAACGCTCACGGGTGCCGGACGCGCTTCCCGCACGAGGGCGCTTATTCTGAAAGATACTCCTGCTCAACCCATAACAACCTTAAGCGCCGATATCGACGTCCGGGAGTGCGACATAACCGACGGCGATACTCTCAATGGAGTATTCGAGGATGCACACACCATCTTTCACTGCGCGGGAATCATCCACGCCGGCAGGACGAGCCGGCTCTTCCGCATAAACACGCTCGGAACGAGGAACGTGCTCGAGGCCGCCGCGGCGCATGGCGCACGAAGAATTATCCACATTAGCTCCAACTCCGTGATGGGTTTCAACAACTCGCGCGAGAATCTCTTCACCGAAGACATGCCCTGCAGGCCTTACAAAAAGTATGGACGCAGCAAGTACCTCGCCGAACTTGCCGTCCAGGAAGCGCAGGCGGCCGGAAAGCTGGAGACTGTAATCCTGCGCCCGTGCTGGTACTATGGGAAATACCAGCCGGAGCGCCAGACGACGTTCTTCAGGATGATAAAGGGCGGCAGCCCCCCCGTTTTCGGCAGCGGTGAGAACCTGCGCTCGATAACCTGCCTCCCAAACCTCGTAGATGCGATAATGCTGGCGGAAGAATCGGAGAAGGCGGTGGGCGAGACATACTGGATAGCTGACGAACACCCCTATACAATCAACGAAGTCTACGAAACCATCGCCCAGGTGCTCGAAGTGCAGGAACTCGCGCCGAAGCGCCTGCCGAACTTCGCCTCGGCCATGTGCCGCATCGCCGACGGGATGTTTCAGTTCTTCGGCCTCTATCATTCCAAGATTCACGTCGCCGGCGAGATGAACCGGAGTATAGCCTGCTCCGTGGACAAGGCAAAACGTGAACTTGGTTATAAGCCGAAAATGACTCTCGAAGAGTGCGTGCGCATCTCGGTCGATTGGTGCCGGCAGAACGGAATAGAAATCTGAACCGGGGGCATTCTTGGATGTCAACCTCGTCACGGGCGGCTCTGGCTATCTCGGCAGCGCGCTCGTGCGCAGGCTCTGCTCCGAAGGCCGCAGCGTGCGCGTCTTCGACATCTCCGATTCGCCCGACCGGCCCGATTCCGCCGAGTTCTTCCGGGGAGATGTGCGCGACCTGAACGCACTCCGGAAAGCCTGCCGGGACGCTGATGTCATCTATCACAATGCCGCCCTCGTGCCGCTTACCAAAGCGGGCAAAGCCTTCCGGGAAGTTAATGTCCGCGGCACGGCGAACGTGCTCGAAGCGGCGAAAAAGCAGGGTGTGCGCAAGATAGTCCATTCGTCATCCTCGGCTATCTACGGCGCGCCGGAGCACTGCCCCATCAACGAGTCAACACCACCCCATCCCGTCGAATCCTACGGGCGCTCGAAGCTCGAAGCCGAGCGCGTCATGCTCTCACCGTTCGGCTCCGGGCGACCGTTCGTGACGCTTATCCGGCCCCGTACCATCGTCGGAACCGGCAGGCTGGGCATTTTCCAGATTCTCTTCTCGTGGATACGCGCCGGCAGGAACGTCTACACAATCGGTGCGGGAGACAGCCCTCTGCAGCTTGTACACATTGACGACCTTGTAGATTCCATGCTCCTTGCATCATTGCGCGACAAGCACGAAGTCTACAACATAGGCGCAGCACGCTACTCGTCGCTGAGAGAGGACCTTACCGCCCTCTGCCGGCACGCAGGCACGGGCGCCCGCGTGAAAGGTCTTCCCGTCTGGCCGTCGATTCTGGCGTTGCGACTGCTCGATATTATGAAGCTCAGCCCTCTTGCCCCGTGGCACTACCTGACCTACCACAAGCCGTTCTATTTCGATATTTCGAGGGCGACGGAGAGACTCGGATGGCGTCCGCGCTACAGTAACGAGGAGATGCTTATCGAAGCGTACGACACGTATGCCAGCGCACCGGCCGGCGATGGAGCATCCACCTCCATGCACCGCACCACGCCTGCGCAGAAGCTCCTTAAGGTCCTACGATGGCTGTCCTGAACCCGGCCGCATGAGCTCATTTCGAGCAATTGCTCTACGAAGAGATTGTCCTGCGGGAATGTGGTTGATACCTATAGACTTAGGGCATTACAAAGATAGCGGCAATTTGTAATGGCCGGGGCCGGTAGAGTGCAGTACATTTCAGTTAGATACACTCTGGAGACGATATGAAAAAGGTTATGTGCATTCTGACGGTTTGTATGCTGTTGTCCGCCTGCGGCGGAAAGAAGGACAGCAGCGAAGATGCTCTATACCAACTGCGGGCTTGGGGGGAGGCGGCGGCAAGGGCGCGCCAGGAAGGACTTGATAGAGCCCTGATTGTGGCGGCTATGACGTCTGACAGGGACAAGATTAAGGAATTACTGAGCAAGGGCGCGAACATTAATTCCACATCCGGAAGCTTTGGAGGGTCGCCGCTGCACTCTGCCGTACGCATGAATGATAGTGACGTTGTCGAAGCCCTTATTGAAGCGGGGGCTGATATCAACGCAAGAGACAAAGATGGGTATACGCCACTTGACTGGGCACGTGCTTATTATGCATTCTGCTGCGACGACCTCCTGGTCGAACATGGTGCCGAGCCCGGAGAAGAATACGAGATTCTGAGTGTTGGCCACAATATCCCGAAAATCAGAGAGCAGCTTGACAGAGGCGCCGATATTAACACGGTGGACCGGAACGGCTGCTCACTGCTGCATTATTTCGTACTGTCAAGCGCAAACCTGCTGAATTGTGAGGACATAGAGCCTGACTTGAAGCGCGGAATGAAGAGAGGAATCCTGAATAATGTACGCGAGCTGGTTGAGAAAGGCGCCGACCCCAATACAAGTCGCCGCTCCCGACACGGAAATTACTGCGGTACTCCGCTCCATGATGCCGCCGCAAAGAACACGATTGAAATCGTCGAAATCCTCCTTGACGCTGGTGCCGACTTGGAGGCTCATGACCGTTTTTACAGCAGCACGCCACTTATCTACGCCGTTAAGAACAGCCACAGGGAGATGACCGACTTCCTGCTGGATAAGGGCGCTGACGTCTCTGCTCGCAACCTGTTTGGACGTACCGCACTCCACTTGGCAGCGGAAAAAGCGGGAGATGTGTTTCCGGAGGAGGACAAAGAGGAGGTTGAGTCTCTCAATATAGATATTGCTCGACTTCTCTTATCGTGGCAGGCGGATATCAACGCGCGGGATGACAATGGTAAAACGCCTCTCGATTACGCACAGACCGAGAAGATGAATCATCTCTTGCGCTCCTACGGCGCCAAGACCGGCAAGGAACTCCAGGAAAACGACAAGTAACCACCCCTTCCCATTTTGCTCATCTTGGATATCACGTTGGATTGAGTTGTTACATAATTTCCGCGCAGCATGACGTTTTCGGACGCGGGTCGTCTTTCGGGCAGCCGGATGGAAAGAAATAGTCGTGTTTGCGCAGCCAGGTTCTCCGGTGTATAATACATCAATTCATTTGGCTGTCAGTTTACGGGGGTGAGGTCTATGAGCACTGCAACCCGAAGGCCGATGCGTCCCGGTAGAGTCCTTTTCATTGTCTGCGCCGTGCTGATGATGGCTGCAATGGCCACCACCTCAGCCGGATGCAAGAAGCGTTCGAAAGATACCTTTCCGGTTGTAGTGCCGAGCGCCTCAGTCACGACGCCTGCAGGCGTCCAGGAGGGTGTGTTCGAGGTTTCTTACACGCTCTACGACCGCAAGGAGAGGCCTGTCGATGTGATTGTCGAGTTCTCCGAAAGCGGCTCCGGGTTCGCCTCGTGCACCCGGGCGCCCGGCGGCCAGCCCGTGTCGGGCCTCGCCACGGACACCACCGGGATATCGTACACCTTCAGGTGGAACTCGGTCGCCGACTCTGTGGCGCTGACCTCGCAGGTTGACACGGTGATAATTCGCGTAACGCCCGTGGCAACGAGCGCCGGTGGGCTGCCAATAAAAGGCCGCGCCGGCAAGTCGGACGAATTCAGCGTGGACAATACTACCGCCAACAACCCGCCCGTGGTTGAGATAACCTCTTCACCGACAGGCATCCAGAGCGGCGATGTCACGGCAGGCTACTCGATAACCGACGCAGAAGTTGACGATGGCTACATTGAAGTGCTCTACAAAACCGAAAGCATGACCGACTGGGAGCCTGCAACGCTTGTTTCCGGGACAGGCGGCACGGTGGAAGGCAACTTCGTCGTCAACATGACCTGCCCTATCCCGCCTGCATTCAGGAGCGTAGTCTGGGACAGCCTGACCGACATCGGCCAGAACTACGCGCACGAGGTGCAACTCAGGATTATCGGGCACGATGCCCAGCCCGGCGCGCCCGCTGATACAGGCATCTTTCACGTTGACAATACGCCCGTGCCTGTGCCGCCGCTTGTGACGCTGACTACCCCCGCAAGCCCTTCGAGAGGGCTCGTCACGATGGAGTACGAGATTTCGGACAACAACGCCGAGTACGCCGACATGCTCTTCGAGCTGAGCCTCGATGGCGGCGGGAACTGGCAGGCGCTCGCGCTGGTCTACTGCGATGCGGGGCAACGCGTGGACAACATCGTAATCGACGTCCCCTGCCTGCCGACGCCCGTAATTCACCACGTTATCTGGGACTCGGCCGCCGACATAGGGTTTACCGCAAACTACGCCGTGCGCCTGCGCGCAAAGACTGATTCGGGGGTCCAAGGTACCTGGGTCGAGACGGGTGACTTCGCGGTTGACAACACCCCGCCCGCGGGTGGCCCGACTGCCGTAATTACGGCCGACAAGCTCTCGGCGCAGACGGGCGAAGACATCCAGTTCAGCGCAATGAGTTCTACCGGCAGCCCGACGACGTTTCACTGGAGCTTCGGCGATGGCTCTTACTCCTCCGCGACAGAGCCCGTCCACGCCTTTCAGACAGGCGATGGCGTGTTCAACGTCATGCTCACCGTCACGGATACCGCCGGACTCTACGATACTGCCATGCAGCCTGTCAAGATCACCGAACTCATTACGGACTACCGCACCGAGTTAGAGCCGTACCGCAACTACTCGGAGACGCGAGCGGTCCTCGAACAGCTTGCCGATGCATACCCGGATATCATGATGGTGTACAACATCGGATATTCGGTCATGGGCAGGGAGATATACGCTGTCAAGATATCCGACAACGTGACGGTGGACGAGGACGAGCCGACGCTTCACTTCGATGGAGAGCACCATGCCCGCGAAGTCATGATGCCCGAGATTATGATTGACATTGCAGAGCAGCTCGTCACCAACTACAGCCCGGCCTCGCCCGAGGTTAAGGGCTGGGTGGATGATTATGAGATTTACCTGATTCCGTGCGTGAACCCGGATGGAAGCGTCGCGGTCTTCACGAGCGACTGGAGCATCCGCAAGAATGCCAACGGCGTGGACCTCAACCGCAACTACCCCGCCGACTGGGGCAACCCCGCCGGCTCGAGCGGCAATCCCGGCTCCGAAACGTACCGCGGCCCCTTCCCCGCATCCGAACCTGAAGTCCAAACAGTCATGGCCCACGCTTTCAGGACGCGCCCGTCCGCAGGCATTACTTTCCACAGCTACTCGAATATCGTGCTGTATCCCTACAGCTCTCCCGGACTGACCCAGACATCCCAGGAAGATTATATCCGGCTGGTCGCGGAAGACATGGCGGCCGGCATGACACGCGACATCGGCGGTCCGTATGTGGCCGAGCACGCTCTGTGGTACGACGCTTCAGGCGTAACGTTCGACTGGATGTATCGCGACGTGGGCACTTTCTGCATGCTCATCGAGGTCGGCGATTCCCTGGGAGGCGGGCTCAACGGATTCCACCCCGACTACGCGACCTACCACGACTCGCAGGTGCACGGCGTGCGTGGTGGCGTGGTGGAGCTGTTCCGCTACATGAACAGAGGCGCCATCTATGGCCACGTGACCGAAGACGGCACGGGCGAGCCTATCGAGGCGGATATCGAAATCACGCCCTTCGACAACCCCAACGGCGAAATCAGGCGCAGCGAGCCGGCTTACGGCAGCTTCTACTGGCTATGGCAGAACGGGACGTTCGACATAACCGTCACCTGCGAGGGATACGAAACCCAGATATTCAGCGGCGTCACAATAGCTGGCGCGCCTTACGAGCTGGACGTGCAGCTTGTGAAGGAAGCCCCGGGCAACAACCACAGGCCTACTGCAAGCTTCACTTCGAGCCTCACGAAATTCCAGGTGGGCACCACGGTCTTCTTCGATGCAACGGGCTCGACAGACGAGGATGGCGACAGCCTGACCTACTTCTGGGATTTCGGGGACGACCACACTTCAACGGAGCCGACGCCGACCCACACCTTCAACAGGACCGGCACACACCGTGTCGTTTTGGTCGTGGATGACGGCAGCGGCGGTCAGCACGAGACCTGGAACCTCGTCCATGTCATGCCTGCCTCGGAGGCGCCGCACGTGACGCTCCAGGCCGTGCCTGGCACGTGGAGCCGCGATGTTTACGTCGATTACGACCTTAGCTGCCCTACGACCGGGCTGGTCTCGATTTCTGTTGAGTACACCTACGACGGGCTTGTCTGGCACGCCGCGACAATCGCCGGCGCCGACGAGGGCGTCATATCAGGCAGCGTCATAGGCTCGGTCTACGCAACGGCCGAGCCAGCGCCGCATTACTTCCTCTGGGACAGCCTGACGGACCTCGGGACTGTCGGCGCGACCAACGTTGCGCTGAGAGTGGTGCCTTACGTACCTGACGTTATCTACGGCGACCCGGCCATCACGAACATCTTCACCGTTGACAACACGGCATCCAACTCGCCGCCTTCGGTCACCCTCAATGTGGAAGACCCGCCCCACGCCAACGACATTACGTTCCTTGGCGTTATTTCCGACCCGGACAGCGAATCCTGCTCGCTGACTATCGAGTACTCGATCAACACCGGCACCAACTGGCTGCCTGCCACGGTAATTTCCTGCGAGGATGGAGTTATCGCCGGAAACGTAATAAGCGGCCTTGCTGCCCTCGCCTCCGGAAATGACTATAGTTTCGAGTGGGACAGCCGGACGGACATAGGCATCGCCGCCGTCTCCGACGTCTGGATGCGCGTGACGCCCAACGACTCGGAAGCGGATGGCACTTCAGCTCTGCTGACGGGGCTTGTCATCAACAACGTGGGGCTCTACGTGGATTCGCCCACTTCTTCGGACACCTGCGATGCGACCTGCGGCATTACATGGTTCTGGGATTCCACCGCGGGCCAGCCCGAGGAGAACCTGGTCTACGAGATAGACTATGCGCGCGGTGCAGGCACCGTGTATTTCTACAACGACTTCAGGATGAGGCCGGACTCCGCCGACTGGGAGACCACAGGAGACACGTACTGGGACGAGAGCAGGCAGGTCATGGTCCTTGACCGCAACGCGGGCAACGCGGGCGGTCTGTGGTTCACCGGCGACATCCCGGCCACCGAGTGGTACTGCTCCTTCCGGTTCCGCATAACTGGCGGGCCGCGCGCCCGGGGCCTCTACTTCTCGTTCTACTCGCTGCCCACCACCTCGCAGACCCCCCCCGACGGCTACACCGTCGAGTTCGACGCCAACTACAACAGCGGCACGGACCCGTACAACGTGAGGCATGTCGCGCTCCTCGACGGCACGGGCCAGCACCTCTGCTACGCCCCGCAGAACGACTTCTCGGACGGCTCGTGGCACACCGCCGAGATATCATACAAGGACGGCACAATCCTCATAGACCTCGACGGCAGCAACGTGCTGGGCTACTGGATAGAAACCCCGGACATGAGCAGCCTGCGGTTCGGATTCGGCGCGCGCCACCACGATGGCCGGGCGTACTACCTCGACGATGTTTTCCTCTGCAGGCGAAAGCCCATCTGGACGTCTCTCGTCACGACGACGGACGGCGTGGGGACTTCAGGCGGAACGGGCTCCTACATTTGGGACACGAGCACGATTTCCTCCGGCACCGACTACATCGTGCGAATACGCGCATACGGCGGAGGTTACGCCAGCTATTCCTATTCGGAGCCGTTCACGGTAGAGCACTCCGGCACGCCGTCGGTGAGCCTGACAGACCCGGCCGGCACGCTGAGCTACGAGGTGCCGCTCGAATTCTATCTCTCCGACCCCACCGACGACATCTGCTGGGTCAACCTGAAATACTCCACCAACGGCACCACCTGGAACGACGCGACCATCAAGAGCGTCTCGACCGGAACGATTGATGGGAGCTTTGTGACCGGTCTGGACTCGGGCGCGACCGGGCCGTTCACCGTAACGTGGAACGCGTGGCGCGATATCGGCGAGAACAGCGAGCCGACCGTCAGGCTGCGTCTCATACCGTTCGACACTCTACCGGGCACTGACGCCCAGACAACGGATTTCGCCATTGACAACACGGCTCACGCCGGCGAGCTTTCGGGCTTTGCCGCCGCAATCAACGGCGGGAACGTGGAACTGACATGGAACAACCCGACGGCGCCGAGCCTCGATGGCATCCGAATAGTCCGCCGCGACGACGGGGCTTATCCGTCCCACCCGACCGACGGGGACATCGTCTACGACTCGAACCTCACAGGCACCTACTACGACACCACGCACATAAATGGCGTGCCTGTTCTTGTCAGACAGGATGCGCAGATCGACTTCAGTTGGGGCGACCCCGGCTCGCCCGACCCGCTGATTCCCGACGACCTCTTCAGCGCGCGCTGGACCGCAACTTTCGATACGGCGGAAGCAGGGCCTTGGAACTTTTACACTGTGTCGGAGGACGGGGCCAGACTGTTCATTGACGGTGACCTGGTCGTGGACCGATTCGTTGCACAGTCTGTTCATGAGTACTGCGGCTATAAGATGCTCGGAATCGGCCGACATACAGTCGTCATGGAATACATACACTACTACGGCAACTGCGAGGCCCACCTCTACCAGACCGGGCCCGGCATCACGCGTGGAGTAGTGCCGCTCCTGCCCGGCCGCACCACGAGCTACATCGACCGGGATGTCAGTGGCGGAAACACCTATCGGTACACCGCGTTCACTTATACATCGGGAGGCACGTTCTCGACTGGTGTGCAGGCAATCGCCTCACCTTAGCTACGGCAGGTGCGGAATTGATGATGAAAAGAACGAGGCGGCGCAGGTGCGCCGCCTCGTGGTATCTCACAGACTGCCTCGTGTCTGTTACTTATCCACCAGACCCACAACCCAGTATTGGAAGCCTGTCTCACGTTTTGGCGGCTTTACGTAGCCGATGCCGATATAGTCCCATTGAGCCTCGAATACCCAGTCGGGAAGGCTGCTGAACACGAGTCCCGCATTGGTCAGGGTTGTGGTCGAAATACCCCACTCCTGCTCGGCAGTTCGAGCGGGGTAACCGGCATCGTCGAGCCTCTCGGGGAAATATCGGGTGCCATCCTCATCTTCGTAATAGGGGTACTGGTACTTGCCCGGCGAGAGCTTGTCGGCAAGCCACTGGGCGTGGGCGGTCTCAACCGCGGCAATCGTCGCATTCCACGTCAGCCGTCCAGTACCTCTGACTTCACGCTCATCATTAATAAGCTGCGCGAGTTGGATTGCAGCCGCCTCGGTGCCACTTAAACCCCCGCCACTGCTCTTCTTGCCAGCGCAGCCCACGGCGACAAGGAGCCCCGACAGAAGCAGAAACAGCGCTACGCGCTTTCCCCCGACAAGTCTCATCATAATCTTCTCCTCTCGGAATAGCCTGTGTAGTTTTCCCGAGACTCGTTAGTAACGTGACCGGGCATTTCTCTTATACATTATGACGCCGATTTTGACAACAATCAGTTTACAAAATGGTCAAACTGCGCAGATTCTATGGCGGCATACCGTCTCCGGGCTCCAATTCCGTGCTCTTCGACTCCCGCCTTTCCAAAATAAAAAAGGCGCCCGCGAAAGCGGACGCCTCCTGTATTTCGTGCGGAACCTTATTCCCAAGCCAGTGCATGGTGGTTGTAGCTTGCCGTATTGTGATACTGCTGCAGCGTAGGGCTGTTGGGATACTTCTCCATGAGCGCGTTCAGCCTCTGCAAAATACTGTCGTACAGGGACAAGGCACTGTTCTTGGTTCCCTCATCCTGCGTGCCGTCCTTTTCCTTCTTTTCCATGTACTGCTTGTAGAGAACTTCTGCTCTAGTTATGTCCTTGCCTATCTGCTCCATATCCTTGTATTCGGCCTGGGTCATCTCCTCTGTTCCCAGTGACTCCTGTCCGGAGCCCTTGGTAATCCTCTTTGCCCATCCCTCGGGATTCGGGTTTTCGTCCGGCGGCGTTCCTGTCCCGGCCGCCGGGTCCCCCGTGCCTGTTGTCGCAGTTCCGGAACCTGTCTCCCCCTCTTCATCGTATCCGGTATCGCTTCCACCTCCGCCGCCGCAGCCCGCGGCAAAGAGCCCTACAGCCAGAAAAGCCGCCAGCATCGCCCACGTCGCACGCATGGCCCACCTCCTATGTGAAGAAACAGCCTCCTTGTTCGTCGAATTCCCTATCATATTAAACACCGGAAAACGCCGCGTCAATCCAAAAAAGTGCCGGCAATTTTACCGATGCTTCTCCTACACAATCTCGAGCGAAATATCCATCGCCTTCGCCGAGTGGGTAAGCGAGCCGACGCTTATTCTGTGCACGCCCGTCGCCGCAATGTCGGCCACCGTTTCGAGGGTGATCCCACCGCTCGCTTCGAGTTCGGGCACGGGCAGGTTCAGCTCCGCCGCCTTTTCGCTCACGGCATGCACCGCTTCGCGCATCTGCCCGACGGCCATGTTGTCGAGCATGATGATGTCGGCGCCCGCCTCGAACGCGCGTACCGCATCCTCTATGTTCGTGACCTCGACCTCGATTTCCGGGAGCCTCATGCGGTCGAGGCCATCGAGAAATTCGAAGACGTCGATTCCCGCTTTTTTCAGGATGGCCAGGTGATTGTCCTTGATGAGTATCTGGTCGAAAAGCCCCATGCGGTGGTTGCGCCCGCCGCCTGCGCGCACGGCGTACTTTTCCAGCTCGCGAAGGCCCGGCGTCGTCTTGCGGGTGTCGTAAATGAGCGCGGCCGTGGGCTTGACGCGCTTAACGTATTCGCCCGTGAGGGTCGCAATGCCGCTGAGGCGCTGCAGGAAGTTGAGCGCCGTTCGCTCTGCGGCGAGAATTGCCTGCGCCCCGCCCGTCACCGTGGCGAATACCGCGCCTTTCTTAATCCTGTCGCCGTCGGCGGCGCTTGCAAGCAGGCCGCAATCGTGGTCGAGTTCGCGAAAAACCAGCTCCGCCACGGGCAGGCCGCAGAGCACGAAATCATCCTTGGCCAGCAGGTGTCCCTCGGCTTTTTCGCCTTCCGGTATGAAAGTAGCGCCGGTAACGTCATGGTCGTCGCCAAGGTCCTCGGTAAGCGCCATGCGCACGATTCCAAGCACCAGGTCAATCGGTGGAAATTCGACCGCCATTACTTTTCTTCCTTTATCTCTCGTCCCACGTAAAATTATATCGTCATCCTCTTATCTCTGCAAGCGTCACGCAATTTCAAGGAATGAGAACGAAATATAATTCAATGCGTCAGCAGAAATGCGATTTATCGGCAACATGCAAAACACCGGGCTTGTCTTGACACTGCGAAGCGGCCAATCTACAATGAGTGCCCTGTAGCGTTATCTGCGAGGTCAACTTGAAGACATACGGATACCTGCTCGGCGACGAAGAGATAGCCGGGGGCGAAAAGCTCGAGATCAAGAGCCCCTACTCCGGCGAGACTGCGGCGTTCGTCTGCCTTGCCGATGAACAAGTCTACGAGAAGGCGATAAAAAAGGCGCAGGATGCGGCCTCCATCCTTGCGAGGCTGAGTTCCTACGACAGGTACGAAATACTCTCGCGGGCCGCTGGTCAGGTGGCGAAGCGCTCAAACGAACTCGCCGGTACTATCGCGCTCGAAGGCGGCAAGGTCATCCGGCTCGCCGAGGCGGAGGTAGCGCGCTGCGTCAACACGCTGACCGTCGCGGCCGAAGAGGCGAAGCGCATAGGCGGCGAAGTACTTTCGCTCGACTGGGTGAAGAACGCGGACCGCAGGTGGGGATTGACGAAGAGGTTCCCGATTGGGCCCACTCTGGGCATAACACCGTTCAACTTTCCACTGAACCTCGTAGCCCACAAGGTCGCGCCCGCAATCGCGGCGGGCTGCCCGATTGTCCTGAAACCCGCGTCCGCGACTCCGGTGAGCGCGCTGCTACTCGGTGAGATACTCTACTCGTGCGGGCTGCCGGCGGGAGCGCTCTCGGTCCTGCCGTCGAAGAGCCCCGTGGCCCAGTCCTACGTTCCCGACGACAGATTCAGGATGTTCTCGTTCACGGGGAGCGCGGCGGTCGGGTGGCGGCTCAAGAGCCTCGCGGGCAAGAAGCGCGTGACTCTTGAGCTGGGCGGGAACGCGGCCGCGATTGTCCACGCCGACGCCGACCTGAAGAAGGCTCTGCCGCGATGCGTGTTCGGCGCGTTCGCACACGCGGGCCAGGTCTGCATCCACCTGCAGCGCATTTACGTGCACGAGGAACTCTTCGAGGAATTCGTGAAGGATTTCCTGGAGCGCACCGAGGCGCTGGTAATGGGCGACCCGCTCGATGCGAAGACCAACGTCGGGCCGATGATAGAGCCGGAAGCGGTCCTGCGGGCGAAAAGCTGGATTGACGAGGCGCTGCGGGCCGGCGCGCAGGCGCTCTCCGGGAACGCCGTCAACGGGAATTTCCTGCACCCGACGGTTCTTACGAACACGACGCGCGAGATGAAGGTAGTAAGCGATGAGGTGTTCGCACCGGTCGTGATAATTGAGAAATACGCCGGGTTCGATGAGGCGCTCGCCAAGGTCAACGACTCGCGTTACGGCCTGCAGGCGGGCGTGTTCACGAGGGATATCTCGCTTGTAAACAGGGCTTTCGAGTCGCTCGAGGTGGGCGGCGTAATAGTAGGGGACATTCCCACCTGGCGCGTTGACCACATGCCGTACGGCGGCGAGAAAGACTCCGGGCTCGGGCGCGAGGGCCTGCGGTACGCAATTGAAGAGATGACGCAGCTTCGGCTGCTCGCGATAAAACCCGATTGAGAAAGGACTGGCAAATGGCAAATACGGTCGAAGGCAACCTGATTGGCAAGGGCAAGAAGTTCGCGCTGCTTGTCAGCAGGTTCAACGAATTCATCTCGAAGCGGCTGCTTGACGGCGCGACCGACGCGCTGACGCGCCACGGCGTCGAGGACGGGGATATCACCGTTGTCTGGGTGCCGGGCTCGTTCGAAATACCGGTTACGGCACGCAGGCTGGCCGAGTCGGGCAAGTACGACGCGGTCGTCTGCCTCGGCGCGGTAATACGGGGCGAGACGCCGCACTTCGAGTACGTTGCGGGTGAGGTCGCCAAGGGAGTCGCGCAGGTCTCGCTGCAGTCGGGCGTGCCGACCATCTTCGGAGTGATAACGGCTGACACGCTCGAACAGGCCATCGAGCGCGCAGGTACCAAGGCGGGTAACAAGGGCGCCATGGCCGCCGCGAGCGCAATCGAGATGGCTAACCTGTTCGGCCAGTTATAAAGCGGCGCCGCCGGGGAGACGGTATTGAGAAAGAGGACGAAGGCCCGGGAAATAGCGCTTCAGCTTCTCTACGAGTACGACACCACCGGAGAGATAAAGCAGGAACGGGTCGAATCGTTCGTGGAAGGGGCTTCCAAGTCGGATGAGACGCGCGAGTACGCGCGCACGCTGATTGTCGGAGTCGTCGAGCACAAGGAAGAGTTCGACGGGATTTTCGGGAAGCTCTCCGACAACTGGGCCGTGCCGAGGATGCCGGTCGTGGACCGCAACGTACTTCGCATAGGGGCCTACGAGCTTCTATACGGCGAGGGCGTGCCGCCGAAGGTGGCGATAAACGAGGCGGTCGAGCTGGCCAAGAAGTTCGGCAGCGCAGACTCCGGTCGGTTCGTCAACGCGATTCTGGACAGGATAAACAGGGACCAACCCGGGCCGGAAGACGAGGACGGGGCGTAACCGCCTCAGGAAACTGGAGCACAGCATGGTCTGGCGGTTGTTCGGCAAGGCTGTAGAGAAGATAAAGAGCGGGCTTTCCAAGACCCGCAGCGCGTTCACATCCAAGGTCAAGGCCCTTTTCACCATAGGGCGTAAAATAGACGCCGACTTCCTCGAAGAACTCGAAGAGGCGATGATCGCGGCCGACATGGGGGTCGAGACCACGATGGAAATCGTGGGCATGCTCAAGGAGGCCTACCGCAACAGGGAAATCAAGGAGTCGGGCGAGGTACTCAACTACCTCAAGGGCGAACTCCAGCGCCGGCTCACCGAGGAGAGCAACGACATAATCATGGCCGGGGCACCGCCAACGGTCATCCTGGTCGCCGGAGTCAACGGGTCGGGCAAGACGACCTCGATTGCGAAGATTGCCAAGCACTACGTCGATAGCGGAAACAAAGTCTTGCTCGCGGCGAGCGACACTTTCCGCGCGGCGGCGGTCGAGCAGCTCACGATATGGTCCGAGCGGATAGGCTGCGACATCGTGAGGCATCAGCGCGGCGCGGACCCCGCCGCGGTCACCTTCGATGCGGCTGATGCGGCGCTGGCGAGGGGCTCCGATATTCTCATAGTTGACACTGCCGGTCGGCTGCACACCCAGCGCAACCTCATGGAGGAGCTTAGCAAGATTCGCAGGGTGCTGGAGAAAAAGATTCCCGGTGCGCCGCACGAGGTGCTGCTCGTGCTCGACGCGACCACGGGTCAGAACGCCATAAACCAGGCAAAGATGTTCAAGGAGGCAATCAGCATAACGGGGCTGTTCGTCGCCAAGCTCGACGGAACGGCCAAGGGCGGGGTCATTCTTGCGATAAAGAACCAGCTCGGCATACCCGTCAAGTTCATAGGCGTGGGCGAACAGCTCGATGACATTGAGCAGTTCGACGCGCGCGCGTTCGTCGAGGCACTCTTCGAATAGCAATAGGCCGGGAGGCGAAGATGACCAAGTACGTTATCGGAGTGATAGCGGGGGTCGCCCTGCTCCTTATTCTTACATATTTCGCCGGCGTCTGGTCCGAGAAGGCGGCGTCGGGCCTGAAGGGACCGGACATGGCCGGCGGCAGCATAGAGCAGAAAGGCTCCAAAACGGCCAAACGCCAGCAAAAGCAGGCGCAAGAAGAGCAGGAAGAAGAAGAGGAAGAGCCCGAACCCGCCGGGCCGCCGCCCGTGCCGGATTATCCGTACAAGCTTGACGAGGAGACGGCCACGCTCATCAAGAAGCTCGAAAGCATTATTATCTATGCGGCTGACAGCTTATCGCTACGGGAAGCACTTGAGGAGATAGAAACAGTCGGCGGCATAGAAATTAAGGTGGATTCGAGTGTTCTTGACGAGGCTTTCCCGATTTCTTACATGTCGAATAAGACACCCCTCAGGCAGATACTGCGCGACATCCTCGCGACTACCGGAGCTAACTACAGGTGGGGAAAAGATGGCGTGGTCGAGATAGTTCCTCATGATTATCTGCTGGTTGTGCCCGCAGACAAGGACCCGCTGTTTCAGCTCGACATGGCAAGGGAACAGTACCTCCGTGAAAAGATGCAGAACGCGGAATGGTTGACCGAAGAGTTTACGATATCAGGTACACCCTTAGAAATACTCCAAAAACTCATGAAGAAAAGAGGAGTTATCCCCTCGAAGAAGGCACTCGCCGCCGCCGCCAAAATGAAGGACTCCCTGGAACTGTCTGCCTCTGCGAGCGAAGATATCGTCAGCTTCCTGCAGCAGAACCTCAACCTCGGAATGCCCAGGGGAAGGGCCGAGTATCCCCTGAAGCTTGTCGGGACCACCGAGGAAGTGGCCGAATGGGACCGAAGGCTCGAAGACTACGCCTACGCCCGGAACGATTTCCGCGCTAAGCGGCTCGAAGCAGAGGTCGCCGGCATGCAGCTCTACCAGCTTGCCGGCATAATCAAAGAGAAAACCGGCGCGCAGGTCGTCGTTGACGAGGAGGCCTGGAAATACGAGGAGCTGATACCGTTCGACGAGGGAGAGACTGCCAAGATGCGCGACATACTCGAAGTGCTCGAGGAGGCCGGGTTCGCCAGTATCCTGATGACCAACGAACAGACGAGGCAGGAACAGCTATACATTTTCAAGAAACCCCAATAGCAGTCAGGCCATCGAGAGGTGCAAGCCGTGAAAGAGAAGAAAACATTGATTAGCGAAAAAAGCGCAAGGACCTATTTCCTGATGACATTCTGCACGGCCATACTGCTGTTTTTCTACATGGAGCTTTCCAACAGGCAGGCCCAGGTGTCAGATAACTCGGGTGCGCGCTTCACCGTACAGGATGACTGGTATCTTGTCAAGCCGCAGAAGCACAGGCAGAACGCGAAACCCAAGACGATTGTTCGCGCTGTCCCCGAGTACCCGTGGAATGAGACTGACAATGATTTGCTGGCAGATATCGAAACTGCGAGGCGCGCACTCAGCGAAGGCGTACCGACAGAACGAATCCTGGATGATAAAAAGGCGGATAAGTTCCTCGACAACTGCCTTGCCCTGGTGAATAACGAGGTGCCACTGCCTTTTCATGCGCTCTTGAAGTATATGGAAGGCGGCGATATGAAGATGAAGGTTGTCGCGGACAGGGATGCATGGCAACGCCAGCCCGCCGTGCTCTCCAAGGGTGGTATAGTGCCATACTCGCGAATCCTCTCGGAACTCGACAGGAACTTCGGCGTGAAACACGTCTTAATGAAAGACAGCAAAGGCAAAGCCTGCCTTTTCCTGCTCGGGCCGCAGACCAGAGACTGAGCCGCCCGCAGCTCTGACAAATCGAGAGGGCCGCGCTGAACGCGGCCCTCTTTTTTTATGTACAGTCGAGCTTACTCCCGGGGTTTGAGCTTAACATCAAGCTCAATAATCTCTTCGCCCCGAAGCACCTTTACCTTGATAGTTTCACCAACCTTCTGCTCGCGGATTGCGGTGGCGAACCGGTCCCTGCTGGTGTACTTCTTGCCCGCGAACTCTACAATGATATCGCCTACCTTCATGCCGGCCGCATCGGCGGAAGAGCCGGGCACAATCTGGACGACCTGCATCCCGGCCGCGGTCCCCTGCGTGCCTACGCCGAAGAAAGGCGCGCCCTTAGGGGTAGCGCCGACCGGCTCAGGTGCGTCCGCTATCCATTTCCTGAAGTCGGCCTCGACTTCGCTCAGCGACTTGCCGAACACCTTCTCCACAGCTTTCTGCCCGGTCCTGTCTTCCTCGAAAGTCTCGCAGAAGGTGTCGTAGAATTCCTTCAACTTGCCCATCTGCCAGAAGTAGTAGACAATGTAGCGCGACTCGGCGTAGCATATGCTGGCGTTGCCCATGTACTGCCTGTGCGAGTACTTGTACAGTTTGTCCCATGGCAGATATTTGCCCGTTGCGAGGGCAATGCGCACCACGTTAAGCCTGCCGTTCGGCAGCGGCGTGGGTACGCCGTCAATCAGCGACGACTCCTCGAAGCATGTCGCCAGTCCCTCGACGAGCCATATCGGGTGGCCCTGCCCGCGTGCGTCAAGGTCGCCGAAGTGAAGCGCGTGCGTGAACTCGTGGCGAAGCACCATGCCTATCCCGCCGCAGACGAGTATCTTCTGCTGGTGGTTGTAATACCCGCCGACGCCCCTGTTGGGCACCATCTTGCGGAAGTCCTCCTGGCTGGGGCAGACAATGGTTATATAGTAGGTCGGCTTGTGTTCGAAGAGCGTCTTCCACTGGGCATCGGCATACTCGTTGAGCGCTTCCTTGAGCTGCTCGAGCACGGCCGCCGACTGGTTGGTCGCGTAGATTATCTTGCGCTCTTCGTCTATGTCGAACATGCACTCATGGGCAAATTTGTACCTTTCGTTGAACAGTTTCTTCAGCTGCTCGATCGTTTTCTCTGCGCCGCGCTTCTGGATTTCCTCCCTGCGCGCAAGCAGCGACTTGTAGCGCGACTCGCTGCGGATGTTGTCGAGGTCCTTGTCTTTCTCCATGTGCGCGAAATCCGCGTAGCCCTTTTCTATCGAAGCCTCAAGAGCATCGAGGGCGGCGTCCTTGTTTCCCTTCAGGGAATAAGCGCACGCGAGATTGTAGTAGGCAATGCTGACCCTCGGGTCGTCCGGGCCGCCCGCGATTATCTGCTTATACAGTTCAATCGACTCGTCGTAGTTTCCGTCCTGCAGCAGCTTGATTGCCCTGCTGTGCATCTGCTGCAGTTCCTGGGCCGTGAGCTTCTTGGCGGGAGGTTCCTTCTTGACGGGTTTCGGTGTCTTTTCGGTGCTCTTCGCAGTGTATTCCTTCGGCCTGTCTATTTTCTCAATATCGTTGCGCGGGATTTTAAGCTCGCCATATTTCGTCCGCAGAGTCACGGCATCGGAGCTTTCCCCGCTTATTATGCCCTCCATGATTCTGCCATCTTTCAAGTGGACCTTCGTGGCGCTCAGCGCAATCGACTGGATGTCGGAGCGCGGGATGGTCAGGTCTCCGTAGCCCGTGCGCAGGCGCACGTATTCGTCGGTCTGCTCGGTAATTCTGCCTTCGAGCTTCTTGCCGTCCTTCGTTACAATGGTGTCGGCGTACGCCGCCGACGCCAGTGCGATAAACAGCGCGAGCAGCACCGAAATCACAAAGCGTCTCACAACAGCACCTCCAATCGAAACAGTTGGACTATTGCCTCTTTCCGAGCTTGACTGTTACTTCCTTTTCTTCGCCATCTCGTTTGACAACGAACTTGACCTCATCCCCTATCTTGTGCTTCCCGATCACTTTCTGCAAGTCGGAGCGGTCCTTTATGTCCTTGTTCCCCATTTTCAGGATAATGTCGCCGCTCTTAAGGCCGCCCTTCTCCGCCGGGCTGCCTCCGACCACATTCGTTACCTTTAGACCCGTATCCGAGTCTTCGAGGCCCACGCCGATAAAGGGTCTGTCGTCCGCAATCCCGCTGCGGCCGTAGTTCAGAGGCTTCAGGAACGCCAGCCAGTCCTTCTCGAACTCATCAATGCTTTTTCCGTAGACTTCCTCGAGCATTTTCAGGCCGGTCTTGTCTTTTTCGTAGTTCTCGCGATACTTAGCGTACCACTTGCGAAGCATTTTCTTTTCCTGCAGGAAGTAGAAAATGTACCTGCTGATGGCGTATGAAAGTCCTGCGTTCTGGCTGAAGTAGCTTCCGCTGTTCCCGATGAATTTTTTCAGGTTGTAGCACTTGTCCCCCGCGATTGCCTGCTTGAGCCCCGGCAGGCGCCAGTTGAGCATGCCGTATCCGCTTCCCTCGCGCCGCGTACACTGCTCGTACAGAGAACCGAACCCCTCGATAATCCATATCGGGTGTCTCTGGCTCAAACCTTCCATGTCCGCATAGTGAAGGGCGTGGGTGAACTCGTGTATCATCGTCCCGCCGCCAGTGGCAAGGTTAACCGTGAGTATTCTCGTGCCTGGATTGTAAAAGCCCGCGGCGCCCTGCCTCCCGCCGAACTTCCTGCGGTACTCCTCGGTGCTGTTGGGAATAAGCACGGTGATGTAGTATTTGGGCTTGTTTTTGAAAAAATCCTTCCAGTGGCAGTCAGCGTATGCCTGAAGCGCCCCGACCAGGCCGTCGAGCCTCTGTTTATCAACGTTCGAGATGACGACCAGCTTGTATTTTTCATCCTTTATGTAGTTGTATTCATCGCCGAGCTTCTTTTTGTATCGCTCGATTATTCCTTCCGCCGCGGCCCCGATGAGCTTGTCCTTGTCCTCGAAGAGCTTCTTATAGCCTTCCTCCCCGCGGATGTTGTCGAGGTCGGTGTCGCGCTGGATATGGTCGAAGTTGGTGTATCCGGCTTCAATTGCCTTGCGCAGGCATTCGACCGCTTCCGCCTTCTTGCCCGCGAGCGAATATGCACAGGCGAGATTGTACAGTGCAATCTCATCGCCGGGCTCGAGTTCGAGGTATTTCCTGTATGCTTCTATCGACTTGTCGTACTCCTTCTTGTGCAGGTGCTCTATTGCTCTGCGCTGAAGTGTCTCGGCATCCGCGGCCGGGGCGGGTTTCTTTTCCGGTTCCTCTTTTTTCTCCGTCTTCTTTTCCTCGACAGGCTCTATCTTTACGATGTCCTTTGTCGGGATGGCTATCGGTTTCTCGGCAAGAGGAGTTTCAAGCTTCATCTCTTTGTCCGTCCGGGCGACAATCTCGCCCGTGATGACGCTCTCGTTCTTGAGGTGAACCCGGACCTGGTCGAGCACCGACTCCACCCTTTCCAGTGGAATTTCCATGGGCCCGTATTCCGTCTTGAGTTTGATGTGGGAGTCTGTCCGCTCGACAATCCTGCCGGTGATTTCGTCGCCGTTCTTGAGCTTAACGACGCCGGCGAACGCGGCGCCGGCCGAGATGAGAACGAGCAGGAGAGCCACTCCGGAAAGGAACTTGCGCATGGTCGCTCCTTCGCACTGGAATCCGCGCCGAGGTGATTTACACATCTTAATACGTCTTTACCGGCGAATTGTAAGAAGCCCGTTAAGATTTTACAGTTTGGACAGTTCCACCTCGAGCGCGGGCACAATAAGTGACACCGCATCCCCTATGGTGCTCTTGAGAGTAATCCCCGCCGCAGCCGCATGCCCGCCGCCGCCGTAAGCCATGGCGAATCGGTTAAGGTCCAGGCTGCCGTTCGAGCGCATGGAGACCTTGACCTTGCCGGGCTCTTCCATTTCCCTGAAAAATATCCCGATTCTCACGCCGTTTATCGACCGCGGCGTCTCGACGAACTCCTGTGTCAGCAAGGCGCTTGTGCCCGTCTCTTCGAAGTCCCGGCGTTTCAGCATAATCCACGAAATCGTCCCGTCGCCGTTCGTGCTCAGGCTGTCAAGCGCCCTCCTGAAAAGCAGAAGCTGCTGCATGGTCTGCCGCCGGTACACCATGTTGCACACAAGCTGCGCATCGACGCCGTACTCTATAAGCTCCGCCGCGTTCCGGTGAGTCCGGGCCGTAGTATTATCGAACGAGAAGCGGCCCGTATCCGTCGCAATCGCCACGTAGAGCATTAGAGCAGTCTCGCTGTCAATCTCCATGCCGGCGTACTTGAAAAACTCGTATAACAGCTCGCCAGTAGAGCTAATATCGGGGTCAATAAGCGAGATGCGGCCGCAGCCTGTATTCGAGCGGTGGTGGTCGATGTCAATCACGAAATCCCTGTCGGCCGAGATAGCCTCCTGCAGCTTGCCCATTCTCGACCATTTGCCGAGGTCGAGAATGAATACTGCGTCCCACTCCTCCCCGGGCATGTCCGGCCAGCGCCTGACCTTCTCGATATCCGGGAGGAAGTTCAGCGTGTGAGGTATCACCCCCTCGTTCACAATCCATGACTGCTTGCCCAATTTCTCGAGCACGCGCGCCAGGGCCAGCTCGCTGCAGACAGCGTCGCCGTCAAGCGAGACGTGGCTCGTTATCAGGAACCGGCCGCGCTCTCTGATTGCATTAAGCAGCATGTCGGCTTCGCGCCACGGCTTTTTTCCTCTATTCTTTCCCCGATTCACTCATCCCTCCTGCGGGCTGTTTGAAATGCGCGAACTGTTAGTATTTCCTCGTCGCTGCTGACTGCTTCCCCCTCCACCATCCCGCCCGGGCCGGGGTTGGCGCCTTCGATGCAGGCCCTGACATAATGGTCCGTGTAGCCCTCTGCCGTCCCGCGCGCCGACCGGGACTCCGCAATTATTCTGACGCCGCGCCCGACGAACTGCCGGGTATACTCCGCCGCAAGCTCGCCGCCGAGTTCCCTGAGCGCCTTCGACCTGCTCCCGGCATCCCCGGCCAGGCCGGATTTCCACTTCCGGGCGGCGGCAGTTCCCTTCCGCCTGCTGTAGGTGAAAACGTGCAGGCGGCTGAAACCCGCCCTGCGACACAACTCGACAGTCTCCTCGAAGTGGCGCTGCCGCTCCGTCGGAAAACCCACGATAACGTCGGTAGTAACGGCGATTAAAGGGTCCTCGCCGCGTATGCGGTCAATTGTCTCCATGTACTCATCCGGCGTATACGAGCGCCCCATGTCCACGAGCACTTCGCCGGAGCCGCTCTGCAGCGGGATGTGAAGGTGCGGGCAGAGCGCATTGTCGCCGGCGGTGAGTCTGACAAGCCTGTCGCTAACCTCGTTCACTTCCACCCCGGAGAGCCGCAGCCTCGGGAAAAGGTCCGCTTCGAGCAGCTTCTCCACGAGGTCCGCAAGGCACGGCCCGCCCTGCAAATCCTTCCCGTAGCAACCGAGATGGATACCCGTCAGGACAAGCTCCCTGTATCCGCTCGAAGCCAGCGCGCGCGCCTCAGCCACTACATCCTTAACAGTTTTTGAACGTGACTCGCCGCGCAGGTACGGCACAATGCAGTAAGAGCAGAACGAATCGCACCCATCCTGCACTTTCAGGAACGCCCTGGAATGCCCTTCGAACGAACTGATGGAATTTATTTCGCAGCCGCGCCCGAGAATGAGCCGGGCCGCGTCCGGTTTGTCTTTCTGCCCGACCAGGATATCGGCATCGCCGTAACGTTCGGGAGCATCAGTTACGCCGCAGCCGATTGCGGCACATTTTGCCCCCGCATGCTTACGGCGCATCTTCTTCAGCGCCCGGACCGACTTGCCCTGCGCGGTCGCCGTTACTGCGCATGTGTTGACGATGCAGAGGCCCGCCTTCTCGTCCCGCCCCGCCTCGCGCATGCCCAGCGAGACGAGCTGCTCCCCAAGCAACTGTGACTCGTACTGGTTAGTCTTGCATCCGAGAGTAACTATCGCGAAAGTAAGCATGGGCAATCCTGAAAGCCTGCGGAACATGCGCCCCATTAGTTTAGCGCTACTCGATTCCGAGCAGTTTCGCCGCCGTCGCGCCGAGAATCATCCTTTTGGCATCTTCCCGGATAGGCAGGGCGCGCACGGTCTCAATGTTCTTTTTCCTGCTCGGTGCAGTCGGCCAGTCGGAGCCGAAGACCAGCTTGCCGGCAATCTTCTCCAGCTCCGGGTAGTACTTCAGGTAATTGGCCGGCGGAAGGCCCGCCAGGTCGATATAGACATTTTCGTGCAGCCTGCAAAGAAAAGCCGCCCGGTCGTACCAGAATCCCCTGCCGCCATGAGCCATAACGAGCTTGAGGTCGGGGAAATCGACCGCCACTTCGTCCAGCAGCAGCGGGTCTCCGAACTTGAGCTTCGCCCCCCGGAAGACGGACGAGCCGGTATGAACGAGCACCGGCAGGCCTCGCCTCTCGGCTTCTCCATAAAGGGGATAGAGCCTCTGCTCGTTCGGATAGAAGTGATTGTACGTGGGAATCAGCTTCACGCCCTTTATGCCGAACCCGTCGGCGAGATGCGCAAGCTCCCGTTCGGGCCGTGCGACCATGTGGGGGTTGATATTGCAGAATGGAACCAGCCTCTCCGACCGACCGCAGAGTTCGGCCACGAACTCGTTTGTAATAGTGCCGTGCGTGAGCGGCGCGTACTCGGGCAGCACGACGGCATAATTCACGCCCGACTCGTCCATGTCCCGCAGAACGCCTTCGAGGGACATGTTCTCTTCGAGATTATCGTAGAAGGCTGGATTGTACCTGCGAATCAGCCTGTGGGCCTCGTCCGTCCAGTCGTCGCGGGAGGCCAGGATGTGCACGTGGAAGTCAATAACCGGCGTGGTCTCCGGGCCGGGATTGCCATCATCATCCTTCATCGCATTCGTCCCGGTGCAGTATGCAGGCGTGACTGCAGGGTTGCCGGGGCGGAACCTCTCCGCCTCAGTGCGTGAGTTTCTTCTTGCCTTTGCGGCGCCTGTTCTTGATTATCTTGCGTCCGCCCTTGGTAGACATGCGCGCACGGAACCCGTGGACCTTTTCCTTGACGTTGCTTTTTCTTGTCTTAGTTTTCACGTCGCCTCCAATTTCCACAACATGAAGCGGAGTATTAGAGCACCGGCGAGTGCGTTTGTCAAGGAAAGGCGGATACAAAATCGCAACGAGACAGGCGCGCTATCCATCCCCGCTTCGTTCCGCGGCGGTGATTTCAACATCAATCACGCTGTCCGGCGTCACGGGTTCGAAGCGCTTCGGGTTCTCGAGCTTGATGGCCTGGAGTTCCTGCTTCATGGATGCGGCGGCGTAGCTCCTCGAATATACCACGTACGGCAGCGGTTCCGTAACCTCGACGACGTACTTCCTGACCGCTCGCAGGACATCCTTGAAAGGCGCCATGCCCTGCTCGAACTTGCGCGGCGTGGGAGCCATTCGACCCGACTTGCGCTGTCCCGGCCGCGTCAAACGTCGCGACTCCGGCTTGCGCCGCTCCAGAAACACGTAGTCAACCACCGGCAGCACCGATTTAATAGTGCCCCGCCACTCGCACGTGGTAACCGCCTTGCCGGTTTCACTATCCACGAGAATAGTTATTTCCGGCGCGGAGATGTTGTTCTTCTTCATCTTCGCGTGCAGCTCCCTGTGCGCCATGGTATAACGCCACCAGTAGAGCAGCTTGTTCTTCTCGGCGTAGTGGAATTTGTTGTTCCCCGATGCTTCCTCGTTAGCTTCCTGCTCGTTCGCCCTCAGCCAGAGTCCGACAAGCTGGTCATAGCTGTACCTCTGGGGCGGCTCCGGCTTATCCGACATGTGCGATGAGCACGCGGCGAGGAGGTTCAGACTCTTCATTGTTGCTTCCACGACCTTCATCGCCTCGTACCCGAAAAAGCTCGGCTTCGGGAGGTCCATCTCGAGGCAAAGCCCGCTGTAACTGTATTTGCCCGCGGTCAGGTCGATCTTGCCCAGCCTGTTATAGCGCAGCGTATAATGCACGCCGGTGATGCCGTTGTCGTAGACAAATTCTCTCGCCTCGCGCCACGTCGGCGACTTGTGCGACTGCAGCTTCTCATAGAGGTGGTATGACGAGGCAAATAGCAGCCTCATCTCGGCGATGTCGAAGGGGTGCGTATCCTTGTCCACAAAGAAATCAAGCACGAAGTTCATCTAAGGCTCACACCGCTCATGGACTATTTAGATGATACAGTGTACAACCACATCGCCCGGTTGTCAATGCCGTCGTGCAGCTATATCGGCTTGGACAATTTGTCTTCGGATTGGTATCATGTCACCGGGAGGTGGGCAATTTGGCTTTTCGAGCCGGCAGGGAGGAAGTCGAGGAAAGGCACTGGTGGTTCGTCGGCAGACGTGCCATCCTGTCTGAACTGGCAAAATCGCTGCCTGAAGGCCCGCGACTCGACGTCGGCTGCGGCTACGGCGGCGGGCTTGTCATTTCTCCCGGTTCACCGTTAAACGTCGGCATAGACCTCGACCCGGCCAAGCTCGCCAGCTTCTCAAGGCGCTCCGGCTCGCCCGCCATTCGGGCCGATATGCAGCGCCTTCCGTTCGCCGACGAGTCCTTCTCATCCATTACGATGCTCGATGTCCTCGAACACGTGCAGGATGACTGGCTGGCCCTCGCAGAGGCGCAGCGCGTGCTCAGGCCGGGCGGCGCAGCACTTGTCACAGCGCCGGCCTTCCCCTTTCTCTGGTCGTCCCACGACGAGGCAGAGATGCATTTCAGGCGCTACAGGCGCAGGGAACTGCTGGAACTGTGCGAGTCCGCGGGATTCGATGTTGTCAAGAGCGGACATTTCAACGTGACTTTGTTCCCTCTTGCGGCAGCGTGGCGCTTAATCTCGCACCGGATATTCCGCAAGCGCCAACCGAAGGATGACTTCTATATGCTGCCAAGCCCGATAAATTCCATGCTTGCAGCAATCCTCTCTCTTGAACGCCACGCCGCCTCCTGCATCTCTCTGCCCTTCGGCCTGTCTATTCACGCTGTGCTACGCAAACCAGGCATTTAGAGAAAGGCCTCATTGCCTGCCCTTCAAGCTGCTCGATGTCCCACAATCATCCCCTGGAAGGACATAGATGTCCCGGCACTTTATCTTCTTAATTGCCAGTAACTTACAGAGATGGCACATGTGCTGGCCCGCGGGACAGCAATGCCTCAATCACCTTGTGACGTCACTTCAGGCTTTTAGCGTAACCTGTTATAACACAAGAACTTGCAAAACGATACACCATACATGAAAATCACGGCACACAAGTTGCATCATTATACAGCGAATAGACTGGGGAGGAGCTGAAAATGGACAAGCCAGACAAAACACCGCAGCGCAGCAAGAAGGGACAGGACCTCATATTCGCCGCCATCGTGCTTATCGGAGTGGTCGTGCTGGCCATGTGCATCTACGCAGCCACTCGCTCGAACTCATCGACGGGCAAGGCCGAAGTGGAGCCCCCCCTCTCCGCAGACCACGAAGAGACTATTCATATCGGGAGCAGCATCCCTTCCGCGCAGCTTCTGCAAAGCGCAGAAGAGGAAGAAGCGGCTGAAAGCAAGCTGCCCGGTAGTGAGATGAAGTGGAGAGCAAGGAAGGTCGAGCATCCGGTCAAGAAGGTGCTCTCGACTTATGAAAAGGATAAAAAAGTCGTCAAGCCGGCCGACAAGAAAAACAACGGCGTAATGTAGGCCGTGCCGACGGGAGGCAATCTAATGAAAAGGATGAACAATCGAGCCGGTTTCACTCTTGTCGAAGTGGCGATATCGATATTGCTGCTGGCAATCGTGTCTGTCGGAGTCGGGCAGGCTCTGATTTCCGGGCAGAAGGCGAGCCGGGGAATGGCCGAATACTCAGCAGTAGTAGAATCCTGCGAGGACATGGTGCGCCAGCTTGCATCCATGAGCATTCCAGACCTGGCGGCCCAGAATGGTCTTCCGTTCACAGTGACCGGCGTTCAAGGCTCGGGAACTATTGCAGTGACAAGGCCGTATCTCGGCCTTGACGATGTTGCCAACGTGGTTCTCTACTGGGAAGGCGAACCCGTTCTGGAGCGGGCGTTTGGCAACGCCGCCATGACGGCCGCCGGCGGCGAGAGCGGCGGAGGGGACGGAGGAGAAGACCCTCCACCAGAGCCGGAGTGGCACACTGTGAATCACACAGTCACATCGCCGTCCTACCCGAACAACTACTCGAACAACTACGACCATACCTGGACGATAGCCGAACCGGGCGCCCTGAAGATGAAAGTGCATTTCTCGTCCTTCAATACGCGGCACAGCTACGACACGGTTTATGTTAAAAACGGCGCAGGCTCCACCGTGGCCTCCTATTACGGTAACCAGGGCAGCTTCACAAGCCCGGAAGTCGATGGAGACACAATTAAGATAAGATTCAACACGAACTCGTGGGGAACCCGCATAGGCTGGAAGATAGACAAGTACGAATACTACAAGTAATCCTGGAGGTCTGAGATGTCAGACAGAAATAGAAAAGGGACGGCCCTGATTATGACGCTGGTCTTCTCGATAATGTTCGGCGGTCTGGCGGGCACCCTTCTTGTGCGGGCGCACGCCGAGCTGAAGTTCCAGCGCGAAAGGGTTAACCGGATCAAGGGCCTCAACATCGCCCTCGGGGGCTTGGACATCGCAATGGTCCAGATAGGAACAGCCGAATACTCCGCGGGACCGAACGGGGACAGGAATGCAGTGCTGTACAACGCGGACGGCACCGAGGATGGCCAGCCCGGCTCCTGCATCGTGGATAATGGCACCTACAAAGTTCGCGTCAGCAACCTCGGCAACCTGTGGTTTGAGCTTGTCTCGACCAGCACCGTCGGAGAGGACGAGCGCGAGATCAGGCTGCGCGTCAGGGAGCGGGACTACTTCTCGAAATTCTCCCTGTTCGCCGAAAACGGGCACGTCGTCGTGGATGACACCAACCGGTGGCACGGAGACGTACACGTCAACAGGGAAATCAGGTTCCGGAACCGCATCATGGGAACCTACGCCAAGTTTTACGGCGCGGTCACGAGCTGCGAGCCTGCGGTGGACTACTCGGAGAACGGCGGCTACCTCGAGACAAAGAACAACGGCGGCTTCATCGTCAGCGAGCGATTCAACATGAAGGATGAAGGCCCGGTGGACGACGAGGGGCACCCCTACGGCTGGGTCGAGCTGCCGGAAGCGACCGCGCTCTCCGAACTCGGAAACACGGCGAGGAACGGCGCGTCCCAGGTCACGCACGGCAACCCTTATGATGAAGACCTGCACGGCAAGGCATGGGAGGGCCCCAACGGGATTTCCATACAACTGGGTTCTTACGGCAACGACGTCAAGACCTATCTCGAGTTCAAGGACACGGCGCAGGAGCACAGGGTGGTCAAGGTCGTCCGCAAGTACGGCTCGCAGACCGTCTTCAACAAGAGCTTCACTCTGCCCTGGGAGTCGATAGTGCATGTCGAAGGCAACATTGACGGCATCAAGGGCGATGTGAACTCGCGAGTGACAGTGGTCAGCGAAACCGGCTACGTAAACATCTCGGATGACATCAGGTACGTGGACGACCATGGCCGCCCTGTCTACAACTACGACACCCAGCACCCCGAATCCGAGGATAACTTCACTCTCAATCCCGACTACATGAAGGACGAGTCCGGTGAGCCCAGGGTAATGGCAATCGTGGCGAAGAAGGATGTCATTTTCCTCAACCAGGACGGCGACCAGACGAACGACCACGACCTGTGCATAAGCGCGGTCCTGGCCTCGGGCATCGGCGGCGCGGCAAACGACGGCGGGTGCCGCTGGCTCGACTCCTACACCAGCAGCGAGGGCGTCTCGTGGGACGATGCTCAGCGCGACCTGCGCCTGCTCGGTGCGATGATTTGCGACGGCTCCTCGAACGGCTGGGCGCACTACAAAGGCTGGTCTCTCGGAGGGGGCGGCCACGGCGGCTACAATAACTCCGTCTTCCTCTACGACGACAACGTCAAGTCCATACCGCCGCCATATTTCCTGGAAGTCGAAACGCCCCTCTACAGCGCGCTGGAGGTGACGAAATGAAAACCGGCGAAAGAGGCTTCACTGTTGTGGAAGTAGCGGTCTCGGTGGCGATTATGGCAATCATAACCGGAATCATCCTCGGGACTATTACTTACTTCTACAGGGCCGCCGCGCTCGCGGACAACACCATGATGGTGAGCGCCCGAAGCTCGCAGGCGCTCGCCCACATGCGCGAAGACCTCCTCCAGACCTCCCGCAACTTCGCCGGGAACTATGCGCCCTTCATTGACACAGATTCGACCGAACTGCGGTTCAGGAAGATTGAAAGCTTCAGCGCCCAGACTGGCCGGGCCACCTACGAGAACTTTTACACCTGCTACTATCTCGACACAAGCAAGGACGTTCTCTACAAGCGCTACCGCGACCTTTCCGGCACGCTTCTTTCCAACCCGGCGCCCCATGCACTCGCCTCCACCATCACCGCCTTCACGCCCGTTCTCGACACCGAGGCCAGAACCGTCACTATCACACTCACCACCACCACCGGCGATAGTGAACGCAGCGAGGATGCCTCAATCACCCGAACCGTCGTCATCACGCCCTTCAACATTGACTAACCCTCGGCCCGGGGACGTTAGGCCTTGACATGCGAGGGTTTCTGCCGATGATGACATCCGCAAACTGATTGCGGAGAGGAGCCGTGGAGAAGATAAGCGTTGCGGTCGTTGGAGGCGGGTCGGTAGGCTGTGCGGTCGCGTACGAGCTTGCAAAGGCGGGGATACGCGACCTGTTCGTGTTCGAGAAGCTTCCTTACGTCGGTGAGGCGCAGTCGGGCCGCAATTCCGGGGTCATCCACGCCGGCATCTATTACGCGACCGGCTCGCAGAAGGCCCGGCTCTGCGTCGAGGCGAACGCGCTCATGTATGAGTTCTGCGCGAAGCACGATGTGCTGGTCGAGAACGTCGGCAAGCTGGTGGTCGCGTCCTCCGACGAAGAAATTAAAGCGCTCGAGAAGCTTTACGCGCAGGCGGTGGAAAACGGGGCGCCCGGCGTCAAAATGCTAACGCGCGACGAAGCGAAAGAGTTCGAGCCCAACGTGGAAGTGCCCGCCGCGATGCACTGCCCGACCACTGGAATCGTGGATGCGGCCGGCTATACGCGGACACTTGCGAAACTCGCTCAAATCGAGGGCGCGCAGGTTCTGACGGGCTTCGAGATTACACGTATCGAGCCGAAGGGCGGCGGGTTCGAGTTGACGGGCAGGCGCGGCGAGACCGAGGAAGTTTTCGAAGCAGAAGTGCTGGTGAACTCGGCCGGGCTGTATTCGGACGTAATCGCGCGCATGGTCAACCCGGAGGCCGAATGGGAAATCGCGCCGCTGCGGGGCGAGTACTTCAAGTTCAGCCGGAAGAAGCGGCCCAAGATATGGCTGAACGGCCTGAATATCTACCCCGTGCCGGAAAAAGTTGATATCGGCGGGCGCGAGGTTGGCGTGGTCGGGGTACACCTGACGCCGACTTTCGACATGGCGCGCGATGGTAAGGTCCGGGTCGGCGACACCGTGACTGTCGGGCCGGAGTTCGTCGCCGTGGCCGACAGGGAGGACTACGAAAGCGGGCGCAAGCCGGCGGATTTCTTCCTGCGGCGCGCGAATAGGTTCTTCCCCGACCTGAAGCTCGAAGACCTGCAGATTGACTATACCGGCATCATGGCGAACCTGCGCGAGGAAAACGATTTCATTATCAAGCGGGACGCAAAGCACGACGGCTGCGTGCAGCTTGTGGGAATCGACTCTCCGGGGTTGACCTGCTCGCTGTCAATCGCAAAACGCGTGCTCGAACTGCTGAAGCAATAGCACGGCGGCCACCGTCCCGTCTTACCGTCTCTTCCGGCCCACCAGGACGCTCGAAGTGCCGGTGCCGAAAAGCCCGGGATTCTGTCTCAGGCCAAGCTTGTTGGCCTGCGAAGGCACCGCCGTTCCGAGGTACTTGTAAGCCTCGCGCATCTCGAGCGAATTATCGCTGCCGAGGGCATCGCTGCTTTCGGCGGCCCTGGCGAGCAGGCTGGTCAGCAGGCCCGACTTGGTGTTCTCCGACTCGTACGCGGGCGCGCCAGCGGCTGCAGCGGTCAGCAGCGAGTAGCCGGGGCGCGTGTGCAGCGCCGAGGGGTAGTTGATGGCGCTGAGGAACCCGGCGCCCGTGGGCGCGGAGCGGCCCCCTCCGGCGGGGTCGAAGCCGCAGTCGAGAATGATTATCACGTACTTGGCGTTTATCGAGCGAAGCGAATTGGCAAGCTGGCCGAGCGAAAGCGCCGAGCCTGCGAGGTTCGTAATGTCCGCATCCTGCGGCAGGAGATAGAACACCGGCCCGCCGCTCTCGTCCTCGGCGACTGCGCCCCTGCCGGCGAAGTAAAATACCGCCGTGTGCAGCTTCTCCTTTGATGTGGCGACCGCGTCATCGAGCGCGCGCTTCATGGCGCTCAGGCTCGCCCACTCGTTCGAGACAAGGTGAACATCATCGTACTTGAACTTCGGCTCGGCGGACTTGCCGAGCATGTCCCTGAACGACTTCGCGTCGGAAGCGGCGTACTTGAGAGGGCTGATTGTCAGTTCGTCGTAGTTGTCAACCCCGAAAATGTACGCGATGCATCGCTCCGGCTCTTTCTCGACCGGTACGACAATATCGGTGCCGTTCGTGTCGTCCGACGTGTCCCCGCCGGCCACAATCGTGCCCCCGACCTTCTGCGCGAAATCCGTCGTGCGCGTTATCCGCTGGAATGCCGGCAGCACGCTGGTGAGGAAGTCCACCTGCATCTCCTGGACCGCGTGCGGGCCGAGAACGGTTGCGACCTTCTTGAAGTTCCCCTCGTGCAGCGAGCCGGGAATGCGCACCATGCCCCATATCTTTATTCCTCGCTGGAAGTCGCTCACGGGCCTCTCGGCGGACTTGGCTCGCAGGAAGTTTCTGATGCGGTTCCCGTCGGCGCCGTAGCGGAAGTCGAATTCGCACGTCATGTCCACGCGGTATATCTCGTCGGCCATGAACCAGCTCATCCACTCGAAGAGGGACCAGACGATTAGCTTTGGTATATGAGCGCCGTTGTGCCGCACGTAAGTCACATCGAACTGCTTGACCTTGGGTACGAGTATTATGTCCGACCCGGCGGCCCGCGCCGCTCTCAGTGCGGCATCCGAAGACCTGGTGGCATGTCCCTCGACCTGCTTGACTTCCCTGAATATTTCGAGGTCGCTAAGCATCGACGCGAAGCTGCTCTGTATGTGCGCGGCGTCCGGCTCGACCGTGGCGGCGTACACTCCCTCGCGCGCGTACAGGTCCACCTGCTGCAGCACGACAGGGCTAACCGCCACCGACCATTTGAATTTCGGCAGGCTCGGAAGCAGCCTCTGCACCTCGGGCCTGCTGGTGAGCATGACCGGCGAGGTGGCGCCGCAGCCGGCAGCCGCGGCGGCAAGGATGAACACAAATGCAATCACAACCAGTCGTTTCATTCCTGACCTCTCGAGCACCATGCTTCGTTCTATTGTGACTGCCGAGCCGGGTGGCTACGGCAGGTACCGCCCCCCATTATTAATCGCGGGAGGTGTAAAGCTCGTGCTCGTGCCACCCCCCCAGATTATCATGCCGGCCCCGGTCCAGACCCCGGTATGCAGCCTCCGGGCGGCCGGTGCCCCGGTCGTCGTGGTGACAGACCATGATGGGCCGGATGGGTCGAACCTGCTCCCCGTCTGCGTGACATCGGAGGCCCCGCTGCCCGTCTGGCCTCCCCAGACCGTCATGTACTTACCGTCCCAGATGGCCGTATGGTCGCACCTGCCCGCCGGCGCGCCCAAGTCTATATCGGTCCATCCAGCGCCCAGATAGTAGGCTCCCGTACTCAGATAAGTCGCGCCGTCGTAGCCGCCCCAGACGACGAGCCTGTCGGCGCACCATCTGCATGTATGCAGACGCCTTTCGGTCGGTGCGCCCGATGTCGGCAAGCTGGACCAGCTATTGCCGGACGGGTTGAACCTGCCGCCATCATTGAAATACGTAAGGGCGTAGCCGCCCCAGACCATCATGTAAGTTCCGCTCCAGTCGGCCGCGGTGCTTCGTCTGCCGTCCGGGCAGCCGGAACCCGTCGAAGTCGATACCCATGTATCAGTTGAGGGATCGTACGATGCTCCCGTCTGCAGGTAGCCGCCGGCGTATCCGCCCCATACGACAACCCTGCTGCCAGTCCAGACCGCGACCGCATCCATCCGGCTCGCCGGCGCGTTGTTCGAGCTTATGGGAGTCCAGGAATTGTCCGCCGGGTCGTACAGCGCCCCATCTCCGAGGTAGGTTGACCCGTCGTAGCCACCCCAGACGAAGAGCTTGTCACCCGCCCATACCGATACGTGCTGGGTGCGGGCACTCGGTGCGCCCGTCGTCGTCATCGAACTCCAGTTGTTGGAAAGAGGGTCATAAATGCTTCCATCGCCGAAGTAAGAAACGGCGCTGCTTTGACCGCCCCAGATATAGACTCTCGATCCGTCTGTTACGGCAGTGTGGCAGTATCGCGCCGCGAGCGTCGTCGCGGCGACGGCAACCCACGTGTCACGCATCACAGTCATCGTCGGACCCGTCACTACAGGAATGCCGGTTATGGTTATGGGCTGCAGGGTATCGTGCCCCCTGGCCGTCATGTCGGCGGTCGGGTCAAGCGTCACCTGGTGCGTCCGGCCCGAAGCACCCAATTCCTCGCCGGCCATGACGTACTGAACCAGGGCGTGTGTATCGGCGGAGGCGGTACATACCAGCGTGAATGAGTTGAAGGTTACGCTGTTTGCGGAATACGTACCTGAAGCCAGGAAGGTGTCGGCCCAGCAGTCGTAACACCCGTTGGCGTTCACATCGTGGTAGAGCCGTGCTTGAGTCACGTCGCTTGCGGGGTTCGCGGTCGCGGCGCCGTGATGTATTGTGATTGAAGTGACATCCACAGGCTCGTTGGGTCCCGTAGAGATTCTAAGATGCAGTATCGGCCACTCGCCGACAAAAGGCACGTTGGAAGCCGATGGCGGGGTCGCACTGCCAACGTCCGTGATTGAGCCAATGCCCTGAACGTGCATGACAGGCCCGTTGACCGGCGCGCCGACTATGTTCGCCGCAACGAAAGTCACTGCGCCCGTACCTGATATGTCGCCGGCTGCAGCCAGCCGCACCTGGAATGTGTCGTTCGTGGTAAGCGGCGTCGTAAGGCTGTATATAACGAGCCAGTATTCCGTACTGCCGGCCCCGAGGGTTTTTCCCGTCAGGTCGAAGGTCACGGTGCCGTTGTCGCCGCTGAACGGTTTTGTGCTGTCAATCAGGGTATCTAACCCGCCAATCGCCCCATCACCATTTGCGTCGCGGTACAGGGAGACGCCAGTAATGTCGGTTGAATCGTTCATCGTGCCCGAGGCGGTGAACGTCACGCTGCTGAGATTGACAGGTTCGGCGCTGCCCGCCGTGACCCGAAGCTGCAGCATGGTGACATTCGGCGTGCCATCGTACACGCCGCCGCTTGCGGGGCTGTTGGTGCCCTCGGCCACCTCGAGCTGAGCAACGCCCTGAATGGTGAACGTGCTGCCCCATAGCGGGAGTCCGGAAGGACTGACCGAGTCGAGCGAAACAGTCTCGATTGCGGTTATATCGTTCCTGCTGGCCACGCCGAGCCGGAAGCTCTCGCCGTGGTCTGCCGTACCCGCGAGGTCAACTTCCACGATATACATTCTCGAATTCCCTGTCGTTATTGTCACTGCCGACGCAAAAGTGAACGTGGCGCTCCCGTCATCCGCGTCGAAGACCTGGTCGCCCCCAACCTGCACGTCGCCTACGCTTACTGTTCCGCTCCAGTCATTGTCGGCATAAAGCCTCACAGCCGAGATATCAGTCGCATCATCCACACTACCCCTAGCGGAAACAATTATCTGGCTGACATCCACGTCTACCTTGTTTGCTTCGAGTTCGAGCTGCAGGACGACGGTGTTCACGGCATTGTACATGATTGAAGCGCTGGACGGGTTGAGCGGCCCGAGCGAGACTTTCAGCGCAGAAGGCGGCGCAATAGCTCCTCCTCCGCCGCCGCCGCCACCGCCGCTGGCTGCTCCGACGCCGATGATAACGGCGCCCGCGGGACCTACCACCCCGCAGGAGCATGCAGCAATAACAAGCAAACTGAAACTAAGCGCAGGCAACAGGCGGCTACTCACCATTCTTTATCTCCCGGATTTCGGCAGCTTAGTATTCCATACGCCAGCAGTGCGCGGGCGGCTCTCCGCTGTTTCGGCAATTGTTAGAATATACAGCCAAACAAGCCTTTCGTCAACAGTAAATAGCGCCGTAACAGGCCGCTTCTGCAAGAGCCCGCGACAGTAAAACCCTTGTCACGGCAGGGGGATATGGATATACTGCCGCGAGGAAAGGGCTTTTTAATGGCCGAATACAGACATGCGCTGCTTGTCTATCCCTACCTGCGGGAGAAAATACACACCAACTTCCTGCCCCCCATAGGGCTCGAACACATTGCGGCATCAATCAAGCCGCTTGTGCGCAGCCTGACAATCGTGGATATGCGTTTCGAGCCGAGGCCGGTTAGCGACTTTCTCAGGCGCGACACCGACCTGGTGCTCCTGTCGATAAACTGGCGTTCGGAACGGGAAGTCCACCGCAGGCTTATCAATTCGCTTCCCCGGAGCGTCACGAAGATAGCCGGCGGGCGCTATGCGACGCAGGAGGTCGAATCGCTGCTGGATGAGAATCCGAATCTCGACGCGGTCGTCCGCGGGGACGGCGAGGAGACTGTCCGCGAACTCCTTCGCAGGGGCACGCCGGAAGGCGTGGCAAGGGTCTCGTACAGGAAAAACGGCGGAGTAGTGCACAACCCGAACGCGCCCCTGCCGCCGGTTGACGAGCGGCTGTGGCCCGACAGGTCGCTGCGCAGGTACAGGTACACCATTGCACCGGGAGGATTCGATTCCGGCATGCCGGTGGACACGGTGGCGAGTTCGCGCGGCTGCCCCTTCAACTGCAAGTTCTGCACGTTCAACACCAATCCGTTCGGCCAGAAGAGAGCGTGGAGCGGGCGCAGTGCTGACTCACTGCTCGCCGAAATCAAGGAAGTAAAGGCCGGCGTGGTCGGCTTTACGGACGATATCTTCACCTGGGACATGGACCGCGTGGGCGAACTCTGCGAGAAGCTCCTCTCCGCGGGCATCCGCAAGACCTACCTGTTCAACGCCCGGCTGGAGATGTACAGGCGGCCCGACGTCCTGCGGCTCATGGAGCGAGCCGGCATGTGCGTGCCCCTCATCGGGGTCGAGTCGTGCCACGACAAGACGCTGCGGGCGATTTCCAAGGGATTCACTGTGGAAATAATACGCGAGGCGTTTTCCGTCCTGCGCCGCTACAGGTTCTTCCTTCACTGCTGCTTCATCGTGGGCAATATAGGCGAGACGCGCGAGGAGATGCTCGATATCGCCGGATTCGCGAGGGAGATAGGCGCCGATGGTATAAGCGTCCAGCGCCTGCGCTGCGAGAAATATTCCGTTCTCAAACAGGTCGTGGAATCGAACCCGGAATATCACATAAGGCCGGGCGAGATGGGCATAGTCTACTCGGACGACTATTCGCCGAAGGAACTCCGGAAAATCGGCAGGCAGGTGGTGTTGCGGTTCTACTCGCCCCGGCAGCTCGCCAGGATAGGCTTAAAGATGCTCCGGCTGGGCCTCGCAACGCCGCGCGGGATACTCTGCGGCGTTCTCTTCATGCTCGGGAGGTTCCTGCCTAGACGCAAGGAGAGAATAGGAGAACGGCTCAAGAGAATCAGGAGGCGCGGACCCGCCGCGCGCAACGCCGGCAAGTCTTGATGGCTGCTACGCCGCCGCCGCGGCATCCTTTTTGGCTTTTTCCCCGCCCTTCTTGTCCTGTTTCTCGAGGATTTTTCGCACGGGGCGCAGGTTGGCGAGCGCATCCTGCGGGCAGACAAGAACGCACTTGGCGCACGCCTTGCACTTGTCGTAGTCGATGCGCGCGAGGTTGTTCACGACGTGAATCGCGTCGAACTTGCACTCCTTCTCGCACTTCTTGCAGGCGATGCACGCGGCCTTGCAACTCTTCTTGGCTTTGCCGCCCTTTTCCTCGTTCCTGCAGAAGACATGGACGTGCATGGATTTCGGCACAAGCTCGATGATGTTCTTGGGACATGTCTCGACGCACTTGCCGCAGCCGACGCACTTTTCCTCGATTACGACCGGTATCCTGCTCTCCGTCAGGACAATGGCGCCGAACGGGCACGCCTCCATGCAGGACCCGAGACCCAGGCAGCCGTACCTGCAGCCCTTGGGGCCCGCGTTGACGAGGACAGCGGCGCGGCAGTCGCGAATTCCATCGTAGTCGAATTTCCTGCCCGACACCGCGAGCGTGCCGCGGCACATGACAACGGCCACTTTAGGCTCGGCGGTCGAGGCCTCGACCCCCATGATTTCGGCTATCTTCGATGCCGCGTCCGCGCCGCCGGGTGCGCAGAGATTTATTGCCGCGCCCGAGGTTACGATTGCCGCGGCGTAGCCGGAGCACCCAGGATACCCGCACCCGCCGCAGTTCGCGCCCGGCAGGGCTTCGGATATCTGGGTTATTCTCGGGTCCACCTTGACGGCGAACTTCTGCGCTGCTATTGCCAGGATAATGCCGAATGCCATAGCCATTGCACCGACTGCTATTACGGTCGCCACTATGTGTACAAGCTGGAATTCCATGCGTTCTTCAACCTCCGCAAGCCTGCCATGCCCAACGTGATTCCGGGCGCAAGTTTATCCCAATTCTCCCGCCGGGGCAAGCGAAAACCGGGAAATGCGGCCGCACTTGACATGACATTAAGAATTCCGGAATAAAAATGGTTGTCTGCGGGTAATGAGCTATGGTAGGATTACGTCGAGTGATGCCACTTTCTAAACGGGAGGTTGGAATGATTCACAAGAAGCTATTGATAATTATGCTGGCCGCGGCGCTTGTCCTGGTCACGTGCGCCGCCTATGCGCAGGATAAGGCGCGCGAGAGGGCCCTTATAGCCGGGGCGAAGATAGATGCGGAAGCGGTCAAGGCTGCCGTGAAGAAAGGCTGCGACCTGCTCAGGAGCAAGCAGAACGCGGACGGCTCGTGGAAGACGACCGGCAAGGACTGCCGTGCGACGTTCTTCGACAGGGGCACGACGGCGCTTGTGCTGCTCACGCTGCTCAAAGGCGGCGAAGACCCGGATGCCGAGTGCATCAAGAAGGGATTCAACTACATCTATTCCCAGAACAATCCCAAGTACAGGCTGGTCTACGAGGTGGCCGTGCTCATCCTGGCGCTTGCCGCCCGGTACGAGCCCGACGAGGAGCCTGCGGAAGAGGAAGTCAAGAAAGAACTCGGCAAGAAGGACCTCAACAGGACCACCCTGTTCGACCCGCCCGAAAAGAAACAGAAGAAAAACTTCAAGCAGGCCCCTGGCGCGGTGAAGAAGTGGTTCACCGACGCGGTGGACTGGCTGCTTCAAAAGCAGAACCAGGACGGCGGATGGGGCTACGGCATGGGCACCGAGGCCCGGACGGACGCGTCCAATACCCAATACGTCGTGCTCGCGCTCCACGCGGCGAGCCGTTGCGGCATGAAGATATCCGCGAACCGGTTCGGCGGCCTGGCCCAGTACATGCTGATACAGCAGGAAAAAGACGGGCCGGAAATCGAAGGCTTCCCCGTCCCGGTGGCAGACTTCGACATAAAGAAACTCAAGGAGATGGAAAAGGAGTTTCTCGAAAACATGCGCAAGCAGGCCCAGACCCTGAAAGACCAGGGCGAAGAGGTGACCCCAGAGAAGCTCAAGAAGATGACCACGACGGTCGAACTCGAAGACCCGTACAAGAAATTCGGCGTCGAGCTGCAGAAGATGAAGGCGCGCGGCTGGGGCTACGTGCCGCAGACAATCTACCCGAGTATGCCCGGCGACAGCGTCGTGCACAAGGCTATCGGCTCGATGACCTGTTCCGGGGTCGCCGCCCTGTGCGTGGCCAAGGCCAACATCGAGGGAAGCGGCTGGTATTCGAAGAACAAGAAAGCGCTGAACAAGGGCATACGCGACGGCTGCGGCTGGCTGGCGCATAACTTCACCGTTCAGAACAACCCCGGAAGCCCGCAGGAATGGCACTACTATTACCTGTACGGCCTCGAACGTGCCGGGATTCTCTCGCTCGTTCGCGAGTTCGGCAAGCACAACTGGTACGCCGAGGGCGGCAACTACCTTCTCGGGCAGCAGAAGAGCGACGGCTCCTGGCCGGAGGAACTCGGCAGGCAGAACCACCCGATGCCGGGCCAGCAGGGCGCCTTCATCCGCGGCGCCAACCTGGACTCCATGGTCAACACGTGCTTCGCCATTCTCTTCCTGAAACGCGCCACGGCGCCCGTCGTCAAGATACCCGAGGACCCCTACACGGGCTCGGACCTTTTCGGCGGAGGGAAGCCGAAGCAGGATAAGTAGCCTTCCGCGAATAAGCGAAGGGCGCGGCTCGCTGCCGCGCCCTTTTTATTTTCCGTCTGGAGCCCGTTCTTTATTTATGCGCATTCCGGGCCGCAATGAAGGAGCAGTCTTTCTCCGTCAGCTTTCTTGCCGTTATATTCACTGCCTCGTGCTTGTCGAAGTAGTTAGTCTGAAGCTGTTCCATCAGACCTTCCTGCTTGAGAATGTCCTCTTTCGGAATGAAGTAGTCGAGGATATCGGTCGGATGCTCCCTCGTGGTCTCGCGGTCAATCTCGCCTCCCTCGTGCTTGGCGCTTACGTTCTTGACCTTGTCCGCAATTTCGAGTAGTTCGTCCCTGCGGTTGTACGGCTGCACTACGATGGACTTGTACGTCTCGGTGATGTGGTGCTCGAAGCGAACGATGTCCTCGATGCCGAGCGCGCGCCTGATTTCCGCTGCGGCGAGGATAGTCTCGTTGTTGACGGAGTTGGCGAAGTTGAAGCCTATCAGCGACGTTCCGCCCTGCGCGTCCGCGAACAGCCTGGCAGTCATAAGCGTCCAGAGAACCGCGTACGGGTTGTCGTTGCCCATGTAGACCGATATCTTGAACTCGTTTCCGATGCCTATCTTCCTCATGAAGTACCCGAGCAGGATGGTGCCGGCGTTCACGTTCAGCACTTGCCTGACGCCGTGCTTCGTGTAGTAGTTCAGGTATTCATCCAGCCACTGGACCGCGTGCTCGTTGGGCTGGCCGACTCCGCCGAAATAGCCGGTTATGGTCTCCGGTCCCCCGAGGTGGATGTTCGACCCATCCGTGCCTTTCGTGTCGAGCGTCTCGACGTAGCTTGCACCGAGGATGTCCATGGCGGCACCGAATGCGGCCAGCTCCGCGTTGTTTTCGCTTTCCTGCTCCTTCATCGACCTGACGCGGATGAATCGTCCCGGCATCAACTCGCCCTTTTCGAGTGCCTGTTTCGCCTGGGCTATTACGAAGGGGAAATACTGCGCCGCGCTGATTTCGAGCGTCACGGCGTAGTCGTCGGCGAAGGTGGTCGAGTCCGCCTTATCGCCGAGAACCTTGCGCCGGTAGTCGGCCACCGAGATGAATGCGCCCGCTTCCACCTTCCCTTTCAGCCATTCCACATCCTTGAGGAAGGGTGAGCCGACCTCTTTCAGCTTCCCGAGACGCGTTTCGAGCCTGCCCGCCTCGGCCGCCTTTCTCTCGATTTCCTCAACCCCGCCGTATTTCTCGATTACGGCAAAAAAGTCCTTTACCACGAGGCTGTCGGGGTCGGTCAGGTAGTCGTTGACAACCTTGAGGTCTTTCTCCGTTATCGCCAGCATCTTCGCCTGGTCAGCCATCTGTTCCCTCCTTGTCGAAGCTTTTTTCCATCGTACGTGTCCGGTAAGTTACTATAAACAGGCTTGTTTTGACAAGAGGTTCTTTCACCGGGAAGCATTTTTTGCGCAAGGCTGCGCTTAGCATGCTTAAAATCCGGCAATTGAAGTTGACCGCGCGAGACCATGAGTTAGAATAGCCAGCCTGCATGGCAAGACAGGCATTTTGACAAAGGAGGCATGTTGTGGCAAAGCGCAAGAAGATTGTAATACCTGACCTCTATGAGATGAAGAGGAAGGGCGAGACCATTACCTGGCTGACCGCTTACACCTTCCCGACCGCGCATTACATGGAAATGGCCGGAATTGAAATGATTCTCGTCGGCGATTCCGCCAGCATGACAATCTACGGTAACGAGAGCACCCTCCCCATTACGATGGACACGTGCATCGGACACTGCCAGGCCGTCCGCAAGGGCGCGCCGAACGCATTCGTCCTCGGCGACATGCCGTTCCTGTCGTATCACAAGTCGGTCGAGGACGCCGTGTACAACGCCGGCCGGTTCCTTAAGGAAGCCAACTGCGATGCCATCAAGCTCGAGGGCGGCGTCCGCATCAAGGAAAAGGTGCGCGCAATAGTTGACGCCGGCATACCCGTCTGTGGGCATATCGGCCTTACGCCGCAGTCCTCCGCCATGCTCGGCGGTTTCAAGGTACAGGGCAAGACAGCCGAGAGCGCCAGGTCAATGGTCGAGGATGCGCTCGCACTGCAGGAAGCCGGGGCGTTCGCCGTTCTCCTCGAGTGCGTGCCCACCCCAGTCACCCAGATTATCCATGAAAAGCTGGAGGTCCTGACTTTCGGCATCGGGGCGGGCCCGCACTGCGACGGGCAGCTCCTGATTATCCACGACATCGTCGGCCTTTATCCAATCTTCCAGCCCAAGTTCGTGAAGCAGTATGCGACCCTCGGCGCCGATATGCAGAAGGCCATCGAAGAATACATCAAAGACTGCAAGGAAAAGGTATTCCCGGCGAAGGAGCACGAATTCAGCATACCTGAAGAAGAGCTTGAGAAGATTAAAAAGCTCAAGATATAGAAGGAGGTTGAAATGAAGCAAAGCAAGGAGCAAATAGCCATGGGCATGCGCGGGCCCCTCGGGCCCGGAAGCGAACACAAATCGGGGTCGGCGTTTTCCAAGGAAGGCACGCTTTTCCTCTCGGAGGAATTCTGCGACGACATCGGCCCCACCAAAATCGTCCATATCTACGAGCCCAAGAGCAAGCTCAGGGCAATAGTGGTCGTCGATTCGACCGCCCGCGGGCCGGCGATGGGCGGCATCCGCATGGAACCGGACGTGACCACCATCGAGGTTATCCGCCTCGCCCGCGGCATGTCCCTCAAGACGGCCGCGGCCGACCTCCATCTCGGCGGCGGCAAGAGCGGCATAATCGCAAATCCCGACCAGCCGGAAGAGGAGCGCGAAAAGATATTCAGGGCGTTCGCGAGGGCAATCGAGGGCATAACCGAGTACATCCCCGGGCCCGACATGGGCACCAACGAGGAGACGATAGGGTATATCTGGGACGAGATAGGCCGCGGCGCGTGCAGGCCGAGGGTCATGGGTGGAATCCCCCTCGATGAAATCGGCGCGACCGCATGGGGTGTCGTCGAGGCCGCCGAGGTGGCCGCTCCCCGCGCAGGTCTCAAGCTCGACGGCGCGAGGGTCGCCATCGAAGGCTTCGGCAACGTCGGCCGCATGGCCGCGCAGTTCTTCGAGGAGCGCGGCGCCGTCGTCGTCGCGGCAAGCGACAGCAAGGGCACCGTATGCAAATCCGCCGGGCTCTCATGCGCCGAGCTTTGCGAAGTCAAAGACGCTACGGGCTCCGTCTCCAACGCCGACGGAGGTAACAAGGAGTCGCTCGAAGCGTGCCTGCTGGCCGACTGTGACATACTCGTTCCCTGCGCGCGGCCGGACTGCATACACGATGGCAACTTCGACCAGGTAAAGGCAAAGCTCATCGTTCAGGGCGCAAACGTGCCGATTACTTTCGACGCGGAAAAGAAACTGCATGACAAGGGCATTCTCTTAATCCCCTGCTTCATCGCAAACGCCGGCGGGGTAATCTGCGGTGCGGTGGAATATTACGGCGGAAACGAATCCGAAGTGTTCCCGACGATTACGAACAAAATCCGCCGCAACGTGGAAGAGATGCTGCACCGCGTCGAGGAGCGCAAGCAATACCCGCGACAAGCCGGGCTCGAAATGGCGAGAGAGAGAATCCTCGCCGCCATGAAATACCGGCGTTAGCTCCATGTCCTGACAGGAAACATGACGCGCAGATATGCTTGAAAATCGCGCCGCGCGATGGGAGAATCTGTTTCTTGACGCAACGCAGCCTTTTGCTACAGGGGAAGCGCGCATGAAAGGCAGGATGAAAGCTGTGCTGAAGGCGAAGCCGAAACCCGGTTTCGTCGTTGAAGACGTCGATATTCCTTCGGTAGGCCCTGGCGACCTGCTCGTAAAGGTCCGCAGGGCCGCCATCTGCGGCACGGACGCACATATCTACTCGTGGGACGCATGGTCGCAGGGCCGCATCAAGCCTCCGCTTACAGTCGGACACGAGTTCTGCGGGGACGTGGTCGAGGTCGGCTCAAGCGTGAAGGGATACAAGGTCGGCGACTACGTGTCCGCCGAAAGCCACATCCCCTGCGGCTACTGCTACCAGTGCAACAACGACCAGCAGCATATATGCGGCAACCTGCAAATACTGGGCGTGGACACGGACGGCTGCTTCGCCGAATATGTCAGGATTCCCGCGGTCGTTGCCTGGAAGAATCCGCCCGGCATGGACGAGGACGTGGCGGCGGTTCAGGAGCCTCTCGGCAACTCAGTCTACGCCGTCCTCGCAGAAGAGGATGTCGCGGGCAGGGCGGTCGCCGTCTTCGGGTGCGGGTCGGCGGGCATGTTCTCGACGGCCGTCTCCCACGCAGCCAGCGCCTACCCGGTCATAAGCGTCATCAAGCACGAATTTCGCAGGCCCATCATGGAAAAGCTCGGCTCGGACCTCGTTTTAAACGTGACGAAGGACGACATTATCGGCGCAATAATGGAGAGAACCGGCAGCGTCGGCGTCGATATCGTCATGGAGATGACCGGCAACCCGACCGCCATCGAGCAGGGTATAGCCGTCGTGCGCAAGGGTGGCCGCTTCACCGCCTTCGGCATCCCCTCGCAGCCGATAACAATCGACCTCGCATCGCTCGTCTTCAAGGGCGCCAACCTCCTCGGCATAAACGGCAGGCTGATGTTCAAGACGTGGACGAAGATGTCCGCGCTTCTCTCTTCGGGCAGGCTCGACCCGCGCCCCGTCATAACGCACACCTTCGAACTGGAGCGTATCGACGAAGCGATGAAGGTAATGAAGAGTCCGAAGCGCGAGTGCGGGAAGATAGTACTCACCCTGTAGCGCGAGATTAGGATGCCTAAATCCGCAGCCCTGACGGTAATTGCAGCGCTGCTGGCCGCCGCCGTAATAGCAGGCGCAATTATCCTTACACGCCGCCAGTATGAGGAGTATGAGGAAGCATGTGCACCTCTTGTAGAGGATTCGCGTCGGCAACGCGTGCTCGAAGAGCGCGCTAAGAAGGAGAAAACACAAAAACTCAAGGAGATGGGTGCGCTCGTCGAACTGAAGCTCGTGAAGGACACATCGGGACGGATAATATTGAAGGCCGGCGAAAGGACATTCGGAAACGTTACGAATAAACGAGGAGAGAATCTGCCGGACTACCACGCTTTATACGACTATATTGCCAGGAGTATGAAAGAGCTTGCAGATAAACCGAACGCGCCCGCGCTCAAAGTCGTCATTAACAGTGCGGAGGATGTCGAAACGAAGCACGTAGTCCACGCGCTGAACGAGTGCGTGAGGGCGGGTGTGAAGGATGTGGAATTCGCCACTCCCTCGATACCCGGTGTGGATGATTAGCTACATGAGAAGAATCAAGCTTATCGCAACCGCATTTTTGCTGTTCGCGGGCGTTTCGATGGCTGCATCCTGCGCCCGAGAGAACGGCGGCGAAGAGCCTCTCAAACCACAAAATGAGAGTCCCGATTCTCAAAGTATGGGCGCGTCGATGACTGCGCCGGAAAAAGATGCCGTTCTCATGGAGATTGTCGAAGGCGAAATGGGCGCGGTACAGGTCAGGGTCGAAGGAAAAGTCTTCAGTGCAAGCAAGGAAAATACAGGTTTCAGCGACCTTGAGGACTTTCTTACCCGCAGCAAGAAAGAGTTCGTGCCGATGGAGGATGTACAGGCCTTTCGCGTGCTGGTGCGCCAAGGCAAGGGTGTCGATTTCAAGTTCGTCCTCGCCGTTCTGAAAGTGTGCGAGAAGGCGGGCGTGACGAATATTCGCTTCGATTCGGCGCCCATCCCCATCGCGGAGGAGATTGAGCAGCTTGTGCGCGAGAAGAATATCCCCAAACAGAAGTAATCCCCCGGCGTATACGCTGGATAGGAGAGTGCCGTGGCGCTCATGACCAGGAACGAGTGGCTGATATTCGCGGCAGTGGGCTCGGTCGCGGTAATGGTCATGTTCTACGTCTGGCCCTATCCAAACCCGTATGCAAGTTCCGGCAGCGTCGAGCGCGGCGTACTGGAGGATTTCCTCGGAAAACAGAGTAACCGGAGTCCTCAGAAATGGCGCTCGAAGCAATCGGCCACTCTGCTCAGAGACATGGAAGAAGCGGCCAGGAAGATGGCCGAAGAGTTCGATGCGGCGAGGGACGAGATTCTCGAAACAGCTAAAAAAGGCAAGCTTACCGAAGTCATCCCTTCCGACCGCGAGCTGCCGTTCCCGAATGAGACGGTGACGCTGCATATGAACCTCGAAGCGGAAGGCGTCGCCACGACCGACAAGAAGAAAGGCCGGACCCGGCTCTACATTGCCGGGCTGAAGTCCGTGGATTTCGACAACGCGGACAAGACGGGCACGGACTACGAATTGCTCGCCGCCGTGCTGGCGGCGCTCGAGATACGGAAGCAGTCGGATAGCGGAAAAAGTATCTCCGTCCTGTTGATTCCGATGGCGTTCGTGCCGTTCGAAGATGTGAGGAAAGTCATCGAGGCGGCTGCAAGGGCCGGTATATCGGACATCCGGCTGAAGCAGTCGCCTATCCCGAATTGATGATGCGTTTACAGCTTTCACGGAGGTTGTTGTGAAAAAGCTGACGATAGCAGTGGCACTGGTCGCAGTCATTGTTCTGCCGCTCTGGGCACAGGAAAGCAAAAGGGAGCAAGCCCTCAAGCTGTGCGCCGAAGGCGAGGCCCTTATCCTGCAGAGGCGCATCGAGGAGGCGCTTGAAAAGTTCAAGAAGGCGCTCGACGTAGATATCAAGTGCATCGAGGCGCACAAGCGCTACCAAGACATACTCCTCGACAACGGGCAGCGCGACAAGCTGCTCGCCGATTACCGCGAGTTCATCCAGATTAAGCCCAAATCGGCACTGTTCAACTTCCTCTACGGGCGACTCTACAATTCCGACCTCGACCTGCAGCAGCAATACCTCAAGAAGGCCGTCGAACTCGACCCGAAGTTCTTCGACGCGCGGTTCGCCCTGGGCGTCTCATACCTCGCGGGCAAGCAGTACAAGAAAGCCCTCGAACAGTTCGAGGAGTGCAGCAAGCTCAAGCCGGGCGACCCGTTCACGGAGCTTCGCACCGCCGATGTTCACCTGAAGCTGGGCAAGTACGAGAAGGCGCGCGAGTGCTACAAGAAGCTCGAAAAGGACTTCCCCAAGCTGGTTCCCTACGCGATAGGCAGGTCGTACGCATACGAAGGCAAGCACAACGAGGCGGTCAAGCACTTCGAGAAAGCCTGGGAGAAGGGACTTCTGGACATAGATTTCCTCGTCGAGTGGGCTCAGTCATGCTACGGCATCGGTAAAAAGAAAGAGGCCGTGAAGGTGTTGGAGAAGTTCCTCCTCACCAACGCCGGGCCGCAGGATTTCGCGCACCTCGAACAGGTGATTCTGAGCTGGTCCGACCCGCTGTCCGACCTTAACGATGCCCAGAAGGAGAAGCTCGCCAAGGCCGTTGCATTGCTCGAGGGCGAGCCCTCGAAGCCCGCCGAGGCGCATGCCGCGCTTACGGACCTGGCGAAGGAGGCCGGCAACTCCGAGGCAGTCCGCCAGATGCTCGGGCGCACGCTTCTCGCCCTCGGCAAGAAGAAGGAGGCGGTCGCCGAGTTCGAGAAGGCCATCGAGTTGAACCCCGACTACCCGGCGCCGGTCATGTATCTCGCGCTTCTCGACCTGCACGAAAACAAGGCCGACGCCGCCAAGGCCAAGCTGCAGAAAGTCCTCGTGCTCGACCCGTTCAGCGCCGACGCAAACACCTACATGTCCATCCTCTCGTTCAGGGAAAAGAAGTACAAGGAAGCACTCGCGTACGCGAAGCGCACCTACCAGGTGACCGGCAGCACGAGGGCCGTGGGCGACGTGCTGTGCTTCGCCGAGCTTTACCTCGAAGATGACTCCCTCTATGTTGACAAGTTCAAGGCGGGCCAGTGGGAGGTCATCGTCTACAAGGGCATGCCCCAGATAGACCCGAGGCGCTGCTACTCCTACCGCTTTATCGCCAAGAAGGAAGGCAAGACCGACAGGATAATCGTCGTCAACTCGCGCTGGGTGCGCGACGTTGATGGCGCCGACCCCGACGCGTACGCCATGTACCACTTCCTCGAAGAAACCCGTCAAACGGGTCGCGTGGCGCGGGACGAATGCTACAAGATGTACGGCAGCGAGCTGCCGCTCCTCGACGACATTATCAAGCAGGTTAAGAAGATTCTATCGGCAGGCGGTTCCGGTGCCGACGGCCAGAAGGAAAAAGAAGGAGAATAGATGCCGGTACACACAGCCATGGACCTTACAGCGGAGGAACTCCGGGGCATGCTGCAGTCCTGCCCCGTCCACGTCGTCCAGCCCGTGGGCAATATCGAGGACCACGGCCCGCATCTGCCGCTGGCGACCGACTCGCTCATCGCCGAGGAGGTCTCCTACAGGCTCGCCGCCATCCTCGCCAGGGAATATCCCGATGCCGAGTTTCTGGTCGCCCCGACCCTCTCGGTGGGCAACGTAACCGAGTTCGGCACGCGCGGCGGCTTCTCGGTCGGCGCGACGCTCGAAGCCTATCTCGAACAGCTCTGCAAGAACCTTATCAAGTCCGGATACCGCAGGATTATAGTCGTAAACGGGTGCGGCGGCAACGACCAGTGCATCGCCGGCCTCGCCGACCGCGAGGATAATATAATCTACCTGCCCCGCTGGTGGCACCTGCTCCCGGTCAGGGACATCGACGAGTCGTACATGGCGTACGTGGATTGCGGCGGCGACCCCAAGGACTGGGTCGGCACCCACGCCTCGGAACTCGAGACCTCCGCCGTCATGGCAATCGAGGAGAACCTGGAAAGAAAGCTCGTCCGCAGGAATCACCTGCACCGCGCCCACGGCCCGAACACCGGGTTCGCAGTCATTCCCGCGCGCAAGGAGGGCCGCCTGCATGAAATAGCCCCGGCCGGAGTGCTCGGAGATGCCCGTAAAGCAACGGTGGAGAAAGGGCGCAAACTCTTCGACACAATCGTGGCAGAATACGCGGGATTGCTGGCAAACGAGCTCTGAGCGTAAGCCGCGCTACTTGTCTTTCTTCGGCGGCCCGAACAGCCCCTCGCCCGTAAGCGGACGCTCCGGTATCTGGATAAGCGGGGTCGTTGCGCGCTTCAGGAACAGGATGGCCCACGCCGTGTCGGGAACGGGTCCGCTCGTGCCGAGGTTGCCCGCATCCCACGAGCCGTCACCCTTCTGCGACCCCTTGAAGAAGTTGACGCCTTCCCTGTACCACTCGTGCTTCCCTAACTTCGGCACGAGGCCGAGAATCCCGACTCGCTCCAGCCCGTACCAGTAGTAGTGCAGGTGGCTGGCCCCGCCTCCGTTCGAGGGATTGCGGTCGGTGCGCCAGTGGTGCGCGAGCCACGCGCAGCCGTCGCGGATGCCCTTGTTTACCTGCTTCTTCAGGCTGCCGGAAAGCGCGCCCATCTCCTCGAGCGTGTGCTTCGCGATTATCAGAGACACGCACCCCGAGGTCGTCATCGAGCCGGTTATTGCCTTGCACCAGTCACGGTTCATCGAGTCTTCCGGCATGTAAGCCCAGCCGCGCGCGTACATCTTGTGCTTCTCGCCCCCGAATATCTTCTTCTGTGCCTCCTCGACGACCGACGTACCCCACTCGTTCTTCGGGGGCACCGCGTCCGGGTTTTTCCTCTCCTGGCGGGTCAATTCCCTGTCGAGCTTTCGCATGTCCTTGACCATCTGCTTCTGGATTTTCTTGAGGTCCTTGAAGTCGTGGTCGGCGGCCGGCACGGGGAACCACTCGACCTCCGGCCCCTGCTTCTCCTGCTTTTCGAGGCAGTACTTGACCACCTTCATGTGGCATTCCTGAGGCACCGGTATTTTCAGCCGCCGCGCCGCCGCGAGCGCAAGCATGACATACTGCGTGTTCGACGCATCCGCTATGTCGCCCGAGCCGCCGGGATAGCGCCAGACAAGCTTTTCCTGCTCCTGCTTGGCGATGAGCCACTTCACCAGCTCCTCGACCATCTTCACGTGCGCCGGGTTCGCCTTCTTGCGGAACTTGCGCGCCGGGTCCTCCTCCTTTTTGGTCACTTCCGTGACCCAGCCCTTGCTCTCTTCCTTCTTTTTCTCTTCCTTTTCAGGTTCCTCCGTGTAGAGCGCTTCCAGCAGTAGAATCAGGCATGCGGCGCAGTAGCAGTGGCAGAACTCGCCGTTGCCCTTGTTGATTCGCGAAATCGCGTTCTGCAGCCCCTTCTGGACCGCCGCGTCCTTCTTGCTCACGCCCGCCTTGATAAGCGCGAACGTGCAGAACGCGGTGCAGCCCTCGCCGAGCCCGCCGCCCGAAGCGTGGACGCCGCACGAGAACGGCTTGTCAAGGAAGTCCCATGAACCATCGGCAGCTTGGGCCTTCTTGAGCCACTCGACGCCGCGTTTGACCATCTCGTCGATGTCCTTGCGCGGCACTTCCTTGACTTCCTGGGCGTACCCGACCCCGGTGAAGACCAGCGCTACCAGAAAAGATGCAATCACTATCGAACGCATTGTCCATCCCCCGATTCCGTGTTGGTTCGCAGCATTCATAATAGTATACCCGCCCGGCCCCCAAAAATTCACCAGTGTATCAGAAATGTCATTTAATCTGCGCCCAGAACCCGAAACCCGCAACCACAGATCGGCACATATATTGACGGATGTGGCAGTACCCAACAGCAATAGCATATAATTTTAGTAGACATGATTAATCCGGGAGAGACAGGCTATGAAGATAAGCGTCGGTAAATCGGTCCTTGTAAGCATTATTGCTTTTCTATCGCTATTTGTGCTTGTCCTGGCGATGGTACTCTACAAGCAGTCTTCCCGGCCCCGTGAGGCGTATTTTCTGGACTACATCCTCAAAGCGGCTCAATATCCGGATATCCTCGACCTCCGCCTTTACTTCTACGGAATCGAAGACCGCAACATATGGCTGATAGAAAGGAAACATGGTTACGAACAGTGGCGCGTGCGGAAAGCGTGCGCAAAGGCAATTATCGCGCTTGGAAAAGAAGACGAGGAAATATGCGACCTCATCGTAAAACGCTGGAGAACCGGAATCGGCGAAGACCCCCATCGAGATTACGCAGACCCGCATAATTACTGCTACATCCTGGCCGAACTTGCACCTGAATCCACAGACTATGTGTCTGAAGAGCTAAGCTCAACCCGGGATGAGAGAGTTATGAACAACTGCATCGTAGTGCTGCCGTGGCTTGCCCGCAAGGACCGAACCGCCTATACCAAGTTCAAGGCAAGACTTACCGAATTGCTCAATAACCCTGTCAGCGAGGACTTGTCGCACAACGTTATTGGTACGCTCGTGCTGCTTGCCGAAGAGAGGACTTCCAGCGACTGCGAACTGCTGCTTTCTGCTCTGCGAAGCCCGGAATACGGACAGTATACTCTTGAGTCAATGAAAGGACGCCATGCCACCTACCCGAAAGAACTCCAAGAGGAATATATCAAAAGGATTGAAGGCAGGTATGAAAAGAATAAGGACACTTATATCATTGAAGGATGGCCAAAGACACCAAACGGTTTGCTGGACCATCTCAATTCATGGGACAGGAAGGTTCTTGATATGTGTGAACGCCCCGAAGCGTACCCGAATTACGCGGACAGCGGCGAAACAGCAGGATGGATTCTGATGCACAAAGAAGAATTCGCCAAAATGGGCGTCGAGATACGCTGGAACACGGAAGAAATGAGATACGAAATAGTAAGACAACGAGAGAAGTAGACCAAATCAACAACAGAAGTAATCTGCTAATCCTACCTGACCTCAAACCTCGTGTGGAAGTTCTGTCAATGAAACCGTGATTCCATCACCGAGAACACTGAGGTTACAGAGGAAAGGTAAAACCTTTTTCTTGTTTTCCAAATCAAAAGCCATTTCATGGCCTCTTTTTTTTCTTCTCTGTGTCCTCTGTGCCTCTGTGGTGAAAAGAGATGAGACCGCCGCGCAGACAAATACTACTTGCCGCAGAGGGCTTGGCAGCGTTGTTCGGCGTAGCTCCAGGCGGAGAATTTGTCGTCTTCCATGTCCGGCACGATGAACGGGTCTTCGCCGTACATCTTGTACGAACTCAGGAGCGACTGCGCCGACATCCCCCTCTGGTAGGCTGAATCGAGGTAGTCGTCCACGACCTTCTTCGCGGCTGCGAGCGCTTCCTCGTAGGTCTCGAACTCGCCCAGCGTGCGCCGCTCCGACTCGTCCTGGTAGTGCGAATTGTCATCCACATAAACCGTGTACACGGCTCAATCCCTCAAACACACGAACACGAAGCAGTAGGCGAACGCAAGCGGCACGAGCCGAAGCCATGCCTTGAACTTGTTGTAGGGAAATGTACGCTCGACGATGAATCCGCACGCTTCGAGCAGGCTTTTCCACTCGCCGCGCGTCCCGTAGCGCTCGAGGAGCTGGTGGTGGTCCGCCCCACCGCGAAACGTCGCTTTCCGCCACAGGTCGCCTATGTAGCGGCTGTTCGGCACCATCACGACCGCCCTGCCCTCCGGCCTGAGAATCCGGCGCATCTCCCGCAGCGCAGCCGCCATGTCAAGGAAGTGTTCGAGGCTGCCGAGGTTGCAGGCCATGTCGAACGAACCGTCCGAATAAGGCAGGTTCTCGGCATCGACGACGGCGAAGCGCGCTTCCGGCGCTTCGCCTGCCGCGATTCGCAGCGCTTCGGCAGAGATATCGCAGCCGTGCAGCTCGCAGCCCCCGCCCTGCAGCGCTTTCAGCAGGTACCCGCCGCCGCAGGCTATGTCGAGAATCCTGCCGCTATCGGGCGGGCGAATCTCGCGCGCGAGCCACTCGTAGAAGCCTTCGCGCGCGCGCAGCGGCCGCCCCGCGAAACGCTCGTCGTAGTAGCGGCGAAGCTCGCGTGTCGAGAGGTTATCCGTCCTGCCCCTGGTCTTCATCGGTGGGAGGTTCCCGGTCGATTACCGTTTCGTCGTCGGACATCGGCGGCCTGCCCGAGATAGCCTCGTAGACGCCCGCCACCTCGTCAATGTAGCTTTCGAGGTCGAACTTCTCCCTCGCCTTCGCCAGCGCAGCCTGCGAGAAGCGCTCAAGCATGTCCCGGTCGCGCGCGAGCCGGACGAAAGCCTGCGTGAGGTTGGACACCGTGTCCTTGACAACGAATCCGTTCACGCCGTCGTCTATGATTTCGGGTATTATGCCGCGCTGCGCGCCAATTACGGGCCGGCCCATCGCCATTGCCTCGCGGATGGCGCGGCATGTCTCGTCCGTGCCGGGCATGAGGAACGCCTTGACATCCATTGCCTTGAGCGCGCCGACGTACTCGTCGCCGGTGCGGTAGCCGCTGAAAACGACCGACTCCTCGATTCCGAGCTTGAGCGCGGGCTTTTCCGCTACCTTCTCGCGATGGGTGCCCCGGCCCACGATGAGCGCCTTGAGATGCGGCACCTGCTCGCGCGCGTCGCGGACAGCCTGCAGCAGCACGTTGAACCGCCGCCTCTTCTGGATTCTCGCGACGACGCCCACGACGAAATCGCCCTCGTCGATTCCGAGTTCGGCGCGCAGGTCGGGCACGACGCGGCCCGGGTCGAACCGCGAGAGGTCCACCGCAGGCTCTATGCGCCACATCCTGTCTTGGGGCAGGTCGAAAAGCTTGCGCGAACTTTCGTAGTGGTGGGCGCTGCCCGCTATGAGCGCGTCGGTCAGGTTGCGCGTGAGGTAGCGCGTGCGCATCCTCGTCCAGAGCCGGCCCAGCGAATGCACCGTGCGCACAATAAGCACCGGCCTGTCGCAGTGGCGCGCCGCCCAGCCGCCGAGAAGGTGGTCGTTGAGAAGGTGCGTGTGAACTATATCCACCTCCTGCTCGGCGATGAAGCCGGCGAGCGCCGGCAGGTCGCGCGCATTGTCAGCAACGGAAAAGTGCTTCTTCAGGCGGAAGTCGGTCACGGGATAGACGCCAAGCTCCTCGGCGCGCTCCTCTATCGACGAGCGCCTGCCGGGGTGGAACTGGCCGCAGGCGAAGATGACATCGAGGCCCCGGCGCTTGAGCCCGGCCACGAGGTTCAGCGCCGGCTCCGCCGGGCCGGTAAGCTTCACGTTGCTGAAAAGATGCAGGATTTTCACGTTAACCTACAATATTTTCCCGTATTTTCTCACGACCGCAATCCACCTGTCCAGTCTCGCCCGGGCTTTTCGCGCAATTTCGGGCAGCCTGTGCCCCAACTCCTCCCTCAGTCCGGTCTCGCGAAGAAATCGTACGAAAAACCGGACCGCCGCCGGACGCGCGACGCACAGCGGCAGGCTGCAGTAAAGCTGCACCAGATTCTTTACCACACGCCAGGCTCGGGGTTTCCGCCATAGCTGAATACCGTCGAAGTCGGTGAAAAAGAACTCCGGCCCGCCGTCCTCCCCCGTTTTCACGAGAATATTCGATGCTTTCAAATCGCCGTGATAGATTTCCTCTCGGTAGAGCGCGGCCAGCGCCCCGGCGAGTCCTCTCAGGAGAGCGCCTGCAGCGGCGTGGTCCGGCCCGCGCATGACGAATCTGTCGTGTACGTACTGTGCGAGCGTCGGCGCCTGCTCCAGGCGCTCGGTCACGAGCCAGCTTCGCCTGACAAGGCCCAGGAACGTCTCCTCGACGAGCGCCAGCGGCTTGGGCGTCGGGATTCCCCGCACGGCGAGCGCGTTCGCCGCGTGCCACGCCCTGCGCCCGCGCGGCTTCTGGAAAAGGTCCTTGAAATTCTGCCACAGCCCGGGCGACTCGATTCGCTTCACGTGCAGCGACGACCCGCCCCCGCCGCCGACCGCTTCGAGAATCGTCTCGACGGGAATCTCCCTGCGCCGGTAGATTCTCAGCCCGCCCCGCCGCTCGACCGCGAAGTGCGTCGAGTTTCTCAGGCAGCGCTTCGACCGCGAGCGCTTGCGCACGCCCGCCAGCTTCCCAGCCCTGCGCCTCACAAGCATGGCGAAACGCGGGTCCGGTCCCATGCCGCAGTAGCCCAGCAGCAGGGCGTCCGCCTCCGCCCGGCTGCAGAAAGTGTCCAGGTTGAACACGAGCTGCCCGAGGTCGTTCACCCGGCGCCTCTCCGGCACGCTCACCGTGAACCTCGCCCTGTGCAGGTCGAGGAAGTAGAACTTGAAACCGCTCCCGACCGCCTCGACGAAGAAGTTGCCCGGCTGCATGTCGCGGTGGTGGATTCCCCTGTCGTGGAGAATACGAATCTGCGCGCCGAGCCCCTTGAGCAGGCCGGCCCTGCGCTCCGGCGGCAGCGTTCCGGCCGTTTCGGTCAGGCTGCGCGCGCCTTCCAGCGCTCTCGTGACTATCAGGCTCGTGCGCCCGTCCGCGCCGTCCCCGTCAGCGTAAGCGACGCGCTGCGCCGTCTCGAAGCCCATCGCCCGCATCCTGCGAAGCATGTCCCACTCGGCCCGCGCACGCGAAGTCAGGAAAAGCGCCCGGAGCCTGTCGGCCCGCGTCGCGCAGACGTGCTGCTTCAGGTAAAAGACCGAACCGTTCAGCTCGATTCGCATGACGCTGCGGTGGGGGTTGGCCTTGACCATGCTGTGCCTGGCCTCGCGGGGGTCCCTGCCCTCCTGCAGCATGCGCCCGACCTCGCTGTCACCGGCCTGGGGGTCGAGCCGCCAGTTCAGCCCCGACACCGTGAAGCCGCCCGCCTCCTGCTGCAACCGCTCCCCTCCCGCAATATCCAACGCACCAGCATGATAAGCCCAACCGGACGCGCAAGTCAACCCAATTTGCGCAGAGCTCGCCGCGCCGTGACAAAAGCAATTTGACAAGCAGCCACGCCGGTGATACATTTTGCTGCGCGGTGCAAGTCTTGCGGGTCGGAGCTTAACGGCGCATGGGCCTTTTCCCCAAAGAAGATGACTTCGGCACGGAGCTGCCTTCCGGCACGCTGGTCAGCGGAAGGTACAAGATCTCCCACGAGATTTCCCGCGGCGGCATGGCAATCATCTACCTCGCCCGCGACAACGTGCTCGAACAGGATGTCGCGCTCAAGGTACTGCCGTCCGAACTCGCCCGGATGAAGAAGTCGGTCGAAGACCTCAAGCGCGAGGCCCGCATCACCATGGCGCTCGCCCACCCCAACATAGTCCGCCTCTACAACTTCGTGGACGAGCCGGACGTCAAGTACCTTGTCATGGAGTACGTGGACGGCCCGAACATGGACGACGTGCTCGAGCGCAGGGGCCAGTTGAACGAGGAGGAAGCGCTCAGGTGGGCCGAAGGCGTCGCCGAAGGGCTGCAGTACGCCCACGAAAGGGGAGTCCTCCACCGCGACATAAAGCCCTCCAACCTCATGATGCACAACAACGAGATTCTCAAAATCGCCGACTTCGGCATAGCCCGCAAAATGCGCAACCAGATGCACAAGCTGACCCAGAGCCTGCGACTCGGCACGCCGCCGTACATGTCGCCGGAGCAGCTCATGGGCGAGTACATGGACCACCGCTCCGACATCTACTCGTTCGGAATCGTCATGTACGAGTGCTTCAACGGCACGCCGCCGTTCTTCGAGGGCTCGGTCGAAACGCAGATTATGCTCAAGAAAGCGCCCGAGCTGCTCGATGTGCCCGACCACATAAACAAATCCATCATGCGCGCCATAAGCAAACACCCCGAAAACAGGTGGAACAGCGCGAAAGAGTTCTTCCAGGCGCTCAAGGGCAAGGTCTCCGTGCCCGAGGAGGCCGCCCCGGTCGCGAAGGAAGAGAGGCGCGCATTCGCCGAACCGCAGCCGGTACCGGCCTCCGCGAAGCCGAAAATCCTCGTCGTGGACGACGAGGCCGACATAAGAATGCTCATACGCGCATTCCTGAGCATGAGCGGCTTCGACGTCGAAGAAGCCCAGGATGGCGAAATCGCCTTCAACAAGCTCAAGGAAAGCGAGTTCGACCTCGTCATCTCCGACATCTACATGCCCAATATGGACGGCATCCAGCTACTGCGGAACATGCGCGAAAGCGAAATCAGGATTCCCGCCGTCATTGTCACGGCCAGCACGGCCGAGAAAGACATCCTCGAAGGCTACAACTGGGGCGCGAACTACTACATCAACAAGCCGTTCGACAATGAGCGCCTGCTCGAAATCGCAAACGAACTCACCGGCAGAAGCTAATCACTCACCACTGCTCCGGGCATAATGTGTTCTCACCACAGAGACACAGAGTACACAGAGAAGATAAGCAAGAGAAAGACATTCTTCTTGTCTTAAAACCAAAAGAATGGATTTTGCCTTTCCTCTGTGACCTCTGCCCGCTCTCCATAGCATTGCGGCGGACGAGTGCCTCTGTGGTTAATTAGTGGTTTCTCCCGCAATTCCGTTGTATATTGATGTGACTGGTACTTCTGGAGTCCGGACTACAGATATGAATCCCGAGAATGACAGGAAGCATACGTATCTCCCGCTGCTGATGTGCATTTTGGCGTGCGTTGCACTGGCATTCCTGTATGTCCTGCTGGATAAGCCCAAGGTCACTCCGGTCTTTCCACCGGAATACGACGAGGACAGGCTTCTCGCCGAGGCTGAGGAGCTTATTCGGGAAGGCGGAGAACAATTCGAAGAGGGCAGAAAGCTTCTTGACGAAGGCCCGGAACAAAGAGAGAAATCCCATGCATTAATGGAAAAAGCTTACAATACATTCGAGAAAGCGCACGCGCTGCTGTGGAAAATTGTCACGTACAGGGAGGAACACGGCCTGGAGGTGGAGGGTACCAAAGCGGACCAACTTCTGCGGGGTATAGAAATGAATCTTTACCCGCCCCACATCACTCCCGGTTTGGACTAATGAGATGAATCGCAAGAATGACACGAAGCACCCGTATCTCGTGCCTGTTGCGGTTGTCCTGACCTTCGGGGCTGTGATAGTGGTCGCCGTGTGCCTGATGTTTGCGGAGCGCACCGAAGAGCCGCAGGGGTTCGATGAGAACTTCGTCGCCAGCCTCAGAGGAGATGTGGACGAGCTTTACGTTGAAGCCTCAGAAACCTACAAAGAAGCAATGAAGTTCGATACGGACAGCCCCGAACGCGAGGGACTGCTGAAAGTGGCCTACCAGAAGTGTGAAGAAGCGATGGAGATAGTGAAGCAAATCGAGAAGTACTACAGAGACCACGACAGGGAACCGCCCTGGCCTCCCCTCCCGTCTCTGCCGCCCGACCCGTTCATAACCCCGCCGCTGCGCCCGCCGTTGGAGCCACCGTATCCATGGAAGTCGGAATACGATGGATAGTACTTCATCGCAGCCGTGGGATTAGCCCAATCCTGCCGCGATGCTTCTAAATAAATGCACAATGATGTAGAGCATTGCTACGATTGTAGCAACCACCATGACGATAACCTTGGCTGCTGTCGGAACCTGCGTGTAAAGCCCGGCAATACCGGCCACAACTGCTGCCAGCCCGCACACCGCGCAGAGCACAAGCAGCGTATCTCCGGAATCCTCCGGGGAATCCAGCCACACCATGAATAACGCGACAGCCATCAGGGAAAGAAACAGCGACGCCAGCACAAGCCACGCTCCCGCACCCATGCCGAACGGCCCGCCCGCTTTATGCTTGTCAGGGTCAGCCATTGTCCTACTACCCATACCAATCCAGTTACACTTTACCTACATAGCACCACGACACAGGGCAAGACCGCCGCTGCCGCGAACAGCATGACGAAAATCTTGACCACGAGATGAAGATGTGTAAAGAGCGCGGCAATGGCAAACCCAAAGGCAAGGCCAGCACTCACACCGCCGAAAATATACGGCACGTCTCCGAAATCCCATTCAATGAAGAAAAAGATAGCTGTGATAGAGCACAACAGGGATATGAATGCAGGCCACACTGCCTTACACTTTTCAAAAAGTCCGTTAGTTTCAGTCCTGTCAGGGTCAGTCACGTGACGTTTCCTATCTGAACAGTGCGTCGCGCAGGTGCTCGCCGACCTGCCATGAAACACCCATAACTACAGGCCCCAGCCAGATAATCAGCGGCAGGAAGACGCCAAACGCAGCGACCCCCCGCAGAATTTTCGGCGCATCAGACTCCACCACGCGGATTAGAAGCGGCAGGTTCGCAAGCACAAGCAGCAGCGCACAAACCCAGAAGAGACCCTGTATAATCTGGTGAAAATCCATCCACGATGCAACCATCAAAGCAGTACCCAGGCCCGAAATGACCAGGCTGGCGACGAGTGATACCGGCCGCCGCTGCGGCTTGAAGGGTTCCTGAAACTTCATCATGCCGGGATTGTACTGCCCTGCGCTTCCCACCGCAATCTTTTCCTGCAATGAAGGGTGGGAAGAGCTTCGACCTCACCACAGAGACACAGAGGTCACAGAGAAGAAAAAAACAAGAGAGTATCTTTGGTTTTAAAAACAAGAAAGAGGTTTTTGCCTTTCCTCTGTGGAAGCCGGAAGCACGGCTTCTGGCGCTCTGTGTCTCTGTGGTTAAAACACTTGTAATGTGGCAGCCGCGTGTTCATAATGGGTGGCGGTCGAATGAAATGGAGTTAATCGTTGCGTGAAGTCAGGAAATGTCCGAAGTGCGGCGCACCGATTGAAATACCGGACCCGGACAGGAAGATACTCTGTCCTGTCTGCGGTGCGACAGTCAAGGATGCGCCGACTATCTGGACATGCCTGATTATACTAATCTTGTTTGCTCTGTTCCTTCTTGGCATGTTCTGGTTGGCTATGGCAATGACCGGCAGGTAGGAAGCAGACTGCATTGGAAGACGAAGAGAAGAAAGAGCAGAAATCCTCTGCCGGGATGAAGTTCGCGGTCATAAGCCTTGTTTACTGCTGCTGTACTGCAGCATTCTGGGTCATTGGAATTGCTTATCCGTTCCGTGGTGAAGTTACTTTGCTAAGCATGGTTTTTGCTGGTGTTGTTCTGCTAAGTACAGTGGTCAGCCCTATGTTGGCCTATGCCGCCGTCGTTGCCATGAATATTCCAAAATACATGAAAGTAATTGTTGGAATTGCCGGTGCAGTACCACCTGTCATTTTCGTGATAGCATATATCATGGCGATTCGCTCAGTTGCCTGACACGGCGCGAAAAGCGCTCGAAATACAGAATAAAGAATATAGTGGCGCGATTGCGCCCCCTCACGTCTCAAGTTCACCCTTCGCAGTAATTCTGCTACGGAGAACGGGCCTGAAGCCTGCAGCCTTCTTGCATCCCGGCGCGGGATGCAGTATAGTGCTGCCGCAATGACGAAGCCATCGAAAACGGCTGGGGAAGGCGCGGAACCGGCGGGAGGGGTGCGGCTGCCCAGGTGGTACAGGCTGCTGCTGCCGGGGATTCTGGTCTTTCTGATACTTTTCGTCCTTGTCGGCCGGGGGACGCGCCTGTTCGAGAGCACCGAGCCGATGGCGTCGGCCGTTGACGCTGCCGCGATGAAGGCTGAGCTGGGCGACCCGGCAGGCGCGCTTGAGGAGATAAACGGGGTGCTGGAGCAGTACCCGGGCCACGGGCGGGCGCATTACGTGCGCGGCACAATCAAGGTGTACATGGAGGATTACAGGGGCTCGATAGGGGATTTCGAGAAGGCGATAGAACTGGGCGTGAGTCTTCCCGCGCTGTACAACAACTGCGGCTATGCGCGGCTCAAGACGGGCGACTACGACGGGGCTATCCGGGATTTCAGCGAGGCCATCAGGCTGGCATTCGACCACGTCAATGCATACTTCAATCGCGCAATCGCAAGGGAGAAGAAGGGCGAACTCGACGCGGCGGCCAACGATTACCGCCTGGCGGCGACATTCGGGGCCGACAAGGCGGATGCATTCTGCAGCCTGGCGAGGGTGATGGGCAAGAAGGGCGACAGGAAAGCGATGTACGAGATGCTCGCGAAGGTCGTCGAGCTTGATCCCGCCAATGCCGAAATCCTGAAGACACACGAGGATTTCAAGGCCTACCGCGACGACCCGGAGTTCAGGAAGCTGGTCGGCACGGCTGCGGGGCAGCCGGGCAAGTAGACCGCAGGTGATTCAATGATGCAGCCTTCGAAAATGGCGGGAAAGGGCGCGGTACCGGTCGGATTCGGCGGATTCTCCGGGATGCCGTGGTGGCTGAAGATGCTCACGCCGATTATCGTGATATTCGTGATACTCATGGTGTTGGTGGGGCCGGGGCCGTGCTCGTGCCTGTTTCCCGGCGGCGGCGAGACGAAGGAATCGCTCGTCAACAGGGCTGCAGACAAGGAGAGGGCAGGCGATCTCGAGGGTGCACTGGAGGATTTGGACAAGGCGCTGGAGAAGGACCCGGAATACACCGTGGCGCTCTACAACCGCGGGACAGTCAAGCTCGAGATGAAGTACTATGACGATGCGGTAAAGGACTTCGAGCGGGCGATAGAGATGGGCACGCGTTTAACGGAAGTCTATAACAACTGCGGCGTTGCGCGGCTGCAGATGAAGGATTATAACGGGGCTATCCAGGACTTCACGGAGTCCATACGGCTGCAGAACGACCAGGAGCTGGCATACTGCAACCGCGGCATGGCGTGGGAGATGAAAGGCGAGTATGAGACGGCTGTCGAGAATTACAAGGGGTCGGTATTCATAAATCGTCAGTTTGCGCTGCCTTACTACTGCTGGGCGAGGACACTTGGCAAAATGGGCGATAAGAAGGGGATGTACGAGAAGCTTGGCGAGATTATTGATGCCCCGGGTGTTGTCGAGGCTCTGAAAGACGACGAAGCATTCAAGGCCTACCGCGACGACCCGGAGTTCAAGAAGCTGGTCGGCGCGGCTGCGCCGAGTGAGTAGACCAGTCGAGCAGTTGAACAGCAGACTCACGCGAAGTTCAAAGCTCAAAATCCAAAGTTCAAATCAAGCCCAAAATCCAAAGCCCAAAACTCGCGGCTGCCGCGCCTTCCTTTGACATTTGAGCTTTATAATTGGGGCCTGGGTTTGCAAATGCCCCGCGTGATTTACAAACACCGCGAAATCGCCTTAAGGCCTTACTACACCGCATCTTGCGCACTACCTGTGTTCTGTGTCCTGTATTCTGAGTTCTGATATAGCGCTTGAAGTGTAGTGATTTTGGACAGGTTTTTACACCATTTTACAAGACTCCGCGCGTGTTCGGCTGGCCACTGTGAAGCTGCAACTTCTTTAATGCTAAGGGGTTGCAGCCTAAAGAGCGTTCTGCGTGGCACACTGCAGAGAGGTCTTTTTGGGGAACTTCTTGTAAAAACTTGGCGTAAGTCCTTTGACAGTACCAACTCGTTTTACAACGACAGTTGCGAGTTTCAGGTTTGGTCTACCGTCTACTGGTCTACCATTGCGTGATCTGATTTCATTATCGCCTGTCGTAACCCCGCTTCGCGGGCTTACTTGCGGCGATGCCACGCTTAAGCGGTAGCTGCGTGGCTTGGTTTCTCCGTCGTCTCCAGATAGTGGCGCAGGCGCTCGATTGCGCGGGAGTGTATCTGCGAGACCCTTGATTCACTCATTCCGAGGGAGTCGCCAATGTCGCGCATGGTCATCTCGGCGTTGTAGTAGGAGTCTATTATGGTGAACTCGCGCTCGTCGAGGTAGCTGCGGGCGACGTCCATAATCTCTTGCTTGGTAAGGGTTTCGAGCGGGTCGTTAATGGTGGCGTCCTGGATGTAGTCGATATTGCGCAGGGCGCAGTCGCTGGTTGGGTCGCTGGTCGAGTCGGACAGGCTGAAGACAGTGACGGAGGAGACCTCCTTGAGCAGGTCCTGAAGCTGGGCGGCATCCACGTCGAGGCGGGCCGCAAGCTCGCGCGGAGTTGGCTGGCGGCCGAGTTCGCTTTCGAGCTGGTCCTGTGCGCGGCGTACCTTGCGCATGCGCGAGCGGGTGATGCGCGGTACCCAGTCCTGGGAGCGCAGGCCGTCGAGGATTGCGCCCCTGACGCGGGGCGCGCAGAAGGTCTCGAACTTGACGCCGCGGGTGACGTCGAAGCTTTCGATTGCGTCGAGCAGTCCGAATGTGCCGTAAGAGACAAGGTCTTCCACCATGACCGAGTTGGGCAGGCGGGAGCTTATGCTCTCGGCTATGTACCTGACGACGGGCATGTACTCGACTACGAGCTTGTTTCGCAGGAACGGGTCTCCGGAAGCGAGATAGTCGCTCCAGAGGACTTCCTTCTCCTCGCCGGTCATTGGCATGTGGGTCGGCGTTTCGACACTGCTGGTTCTTGCTTTCATATCTCCCCTCTCCTTCGGGCAGGCGGTTGAAAAAACTAATCCTCTTCCGGTGAGCGCGATTCCTCTGCGCGCATGCGGCGGATTTCCTCCAAGATTTCTCGAATTTCCATCAGCGATTTGCCGGATTCCTTGAGATTATGGATTTTCTCAAGGTCATCGAATACGGACTCGGGATACAGGCGGTGATTGCCCGGAACCGTCCGGGTCTCCTCCTGTATAAGGCCCATTGTGGTGTAGTTGTGGATGGTCTGGCGGCTTACACCTGAGTATTGGATGACCTCGCCAATTTTGTAAAGCTTCGGCGGTTTTTTTGCCATTCTTGTTTCCCCTCTCAAAAAACTGAACTGCTCTCATCTTTACTTTATATTTTACAAACTATAAAATAAATGTCAAGCGCTTTTTAAAAATTTTTTCATAACCTGTTTATTGGCAAGGGGTTATCAATCTGTTGTGTTAATGCTTGCTATCAGGTACTACAAAATGTGGTTAGCAATGCCTCTGCCGTACAAACCACACTGTAGTTTTTCGCCCCGGGATTGCCAAAATCCGGAGAATTCGTCGTGTTTATTGAGCTATTACAAAGTGTTGCTGTGCGCAGAACTGCAGCGCATGTTGCTGTTGACTTCTGCCTCGATGCATGTAAGCTATCTCGAAATCAAATTGATGAAACGCAAGGAGAAGTAATTCCATGAAACTAACGATTGCATGTCTGGTACTGGTAAGCACTGCCCTGCTTGCGTTTGGCGGTAACGAGAGCAAGCAGAATTATATCTGGTGGGAAGGCGAGGTTCCTGCCGAGACGAACTTCCCCAAGCAGAGTTGGTTCTCGCCCTCGACCTTCAAGGAAAATGCGCACCTGCTCTCTGGCGGCGACTGGCTTTCAAACAGCAGCAAGCGCGACGGCGAAGAAGCTTACGCGAAGTACTCGGTTACCGTTCCTACAGCCGGAGAATACAGCTTCTGGGTGCGCAAGTTCTGGAAACACGGGCCCTTCAAGTGGCGTTTCGGACAAGACAAATGGTGTACCTGCGGCAGGGATATCGCGCTTGCGGATAACACCTACCTGAAGAAACACGTCTGCGCGAACTGGGTGTCTCTGGGCAAGGTCAAGATGAAGAAGGGGAAGCAGGTCTTCGAGCTGCGCCTGCTTGCAGAGAAAGGCGAGAACCTGACCTGTGGGTTCGATTGCTTTCTTTTGACAACTGGTCCGTTTCTGCCGAACGGCAGTCTCAAGCCGGGCGAAAGGTCGGGACTGGCGGACGAGGGGTATTTCGCGTTCGAGCCACCGCTCGACCATTTCGGGACCGACGCGGTTCTTGACCTGCGTTACCTGAATGAAAAAGCAGCCGGCGAGAGCGGTTTTATCAAGCGCGACGGCAACGATTTCAAGCTGGGAAGCGGTAAGAAGGTAAAATTCTGGGCCGTCAATGTGGGACCAAACAATATCGCGCAGGACCGCTCTTCAATCGACTATTTGGCCAGACGGTTGGCTAAACTTGGAGTGAACATGGTTCGCTACCACGGGCCGATTTTCGATGGCGCGAAGGACCCTGCAAACGTGAACGAGCAGACGATCGATAACATCTTCTACCTTGTCAGCGCTCTCAAGAAAGAGGGAATTTACACTACTCTCAGTTTCTATTTCCCTCTGTGGTTCGATATTAAGCCGCACTACGGCATACCGGGCTACGAGAACGCGCAGAACAAGAGGCCGTTCGCGCTGCTGTTCTTCGATGCGCGGATGCAGGAAATCTATAAATCCTGGGCGAAAAAGCTACTCGCGACCAGGAATCCTTACACCGGCATGCCCCTCGGCAAGGACCCGGCAGTCGCGATTATCGAGATAATGAACGAAGACAGCTTCTTCTTCTGGACGTTTAGCGAGAAGAACATCCCGCCCGTACACTGGGAGAAACTCGAACGCCTTTTCAGCAGTTGGCTTGAAAGTCGCTTCGGCTCTATCCAAAAAGCTTTCGCCGCATGGGGCAGGACTGCGCACAAGAATGATGACGCCGCAGGGGGGCGAGTGGGGCTTTTCGACGCATGGCATATGACAAGCAATGGAACGAAAGCGGAGGATTCGGCCAAGTCGCGCCGTATAAGCGACCAGGTGCGCTTCCTCACGGAACAACAGCGGGGCTTCTACGCATCAATGGTGAAATACTTCAAGAAGAAGCTGGGCGTGAAATGCCTGCTTTCAGCAAGTAACTGGAAAACTGCGGATGCGCAGCGCCTGGATGCACTGGAGAGATATACATATACAGCTACAGACGTGATTGACAGGCACGGCTACTTCGGCGGGAAGCACGAGGGCGAAGGCTCGAGCTACTCGGTCCGGGTCGGGCATAACTACAAGGACCTCGCAGCGATGACAGTACCTGAACGCCTTCCTCTGCAGGTAATCCAGGTCCAGGGCTATCCTCAGATAATCAGTGAGATAGGATGGACAAATCCAAACCGTTTTCGTGCAGACTGCACGTTCCTTTCGTCCGCTTACGCATCCCTTCAGGGAATTGACGGCTTGTATTTCTTCAGCACGGCGAGCAATTTCATCAGGGACACGACAATGGCCAAGTTCACCGCCACTTCGCCGGTAATATCGGCTTCATTTCCAGCAGCGGCGCTCATGTACCGCCGGGGCGACGTAATCGAAGCGGATGATGTGTTCCTTGAATCACTGAAACTTGAAGAACTGTACGCGCTCCGAGGCAGCGCTGCAGCCAGCGCCGCGGCCCTTGACAAGCTCAGAGAGAAGGATACTCCATCCGGCAGGCAGACAGGCAAGACAACGGCAATGTTCGACGAACTCAGTTTCTACGTCGGACGGGTAGCGCGAACATTTTCGGGTATGAAATCAGAGAATAAGAACCTGACCAAGTATATAAATCGAACAAAGAAGAAGGTAAATAGCCTTACCGGAGAGCTTTCGTGGGATTACGGCACCGGTGTAGTCACAGTCGATACGGCATTCAGCCAGGGTGCCGCCGGATACCTTGGCAAGGCAGGCAAAATAGAACTCAAGAACGTTACGATTGAATGCTCGAACGAGTATGCTTCGATAATTGTCGTCTCGCTCGATAATGAGCCGATTGCAAAAGCGAAAAAGATACTGATTCAAGCAATGACTGAAGAGAAGCCGTACGGTTTCAAGGCCGAAAACGGAAGGATAACCGACCTTGGCGGCACACCTTTCGGCATCAGGAAGGTAAACGCCGAAGTCACTCTGAAGCTGAAAGGCACGGAACAGTTAAGAGTTGTCTCTCTTGATGAAAACGGCTACTCACGAAAAACCAAGGTCAAGACTGAAGGTACTGGAACCACGAAGCCGCTTGTGATTCGGCTTGCAGAGGATGCCATCTATCACGTCGTACAGAGATAGACGGTAAGTATACTTCAAGCCGGCATCAGGCAGTTCCCTGCTCTGCTTGACACAAACCGTGCACTCAAGTAACATTACCGCGACACGTGCGAGGATGCCATGGCCGTACTCAAGAGCGAAGCGATACCGGTTCGGATAAGCGATTACAGCGAGACAAGCATTGTCGCCGACTTCTTTACCCGCCAGTACGGACTCGTGCGCGCAATCTGCAAGGGCGCTCGTCGCAAGTCGAAGGCGTATGAAAGCTCAATTGACCTGCTGGCACTCGGCGAAATGATGTTTTACGAACGCTCAAGCGGATTGAACATATTGAAGCAGTTTTCAGTCCGCAGCGAGTACCTGGCCCTGCGCGGGGATATCAGCCGCTATGAGTCGGCGCTAGCCTGCCTGGACTTTGTGCGCCAGACGGGAATGGAGAACCAGCCCGCACCGGGGCTGTTCGACCTGTTCTGCAATGCCCTAGAAGCATGCTCCACCGGCAAAGAGGCCTGGAACGGCGTCTATGCTTTCCTGCTCGGAGGGCTCAGGGAATCGGGTTTCGCGCCATCCCTGGATACCTGCGCTTCGTGCGGCAGCGACTCGTTCCCGCACGGTCCAAAGGCGAGGACAGCAATCTCGTTCGGGGAAGGGGGCGCACTGTGCATGAAGTGCGGCCGAGGCCGCAAAGTAGAGATGTGGCTGAGCCGCGAAGCATTCGAAGCGCTTAGACAACTTTCAGGCATGAAGCCCGGTGAGGCTGCCGACCACGGCCTCGAACCCCGTGCAGCCCGCGATGCCAGGGCTTTTTTGAGGCGTTACTGTGAATTTACTTTTGAACGGCCATTCCGGATGCTAAAGTACTAACCAATGAATATAAAAAGGTATAAGACAGCACGATTGCTGGCGATGATGGCGTTATTGACCTGCCTGGCCGCCTGTTCGCTTCCCATCCCGGCGGACCCGCAGAAGCACCTGCAGGCCGCACGCCACCTCGAAAAGGCCAAAAATCACAGAACAGCATTTCGCTTCTACGTGGCGTTTGCGACGAGATATCCCGACTCCAAACATACCCAGGAAGCCATAGACAAGGCGTATGGGATAGCGCTGGAACGCTTCGAAAAAGACACTTCATGGGCATACAAGCGGCTGAGAATACTGCTCTCGGAACTGCCGGACTCGGGGCTCGCGGATGAAGCGCTGCAGTGCGTGTATCAGGAAGCGCTGAAGAGGTGGGATTCGTCCTGGGGCAACCGCCATCTCAAGGACCTTGTTGAAAATTTTCCTGCAGCCCCGCTCGCCGCGGAAGCCAAGTTCAAAATAGGGGAGTATCAGTGCAAATACAGTGAATTCGAAGAAGCTATTATCACGCTTAAGTCTCTCGTCAGTGACTACCCGGAAAGCGAGCGGGTCGAGGCTGCCATTTTCCTGACGGGCGAGGCTTATTATACGCAGTATCACGGAGCGGATTACGAAAGCATGCCCCTGCGTCACGCCGACGAGCAATTCAAGCTGCTTATCAACCGCTTTCCCATGGGGGCATTCACCAAGCGCGCGAACAGCCGAATCAAAGCCATAAGAGAAGAACTCTCCAGACGCGACTATCGTCTCGCCCTGTACTACAGGAGACACGGCAAACGTGGAAGCGCCAGGCTGTACCTGGATTCCGTCGCCAGAGAATTTCCAGACACGCAGTACGGCAAGAAAGCGCAAAAAATGCTCAAGGTGATGACTGAACCGGAGAAGTAGGGTTTGTATCAGCGATTTTTATACATCGGGTTGACCGCGTGTCTTCTCTCGGGATGCGGATACCATTTCGGCGCCAGGCTGCCGGAGGATATTGCCACCCTCCAAGTGCCGATTTTCGCCAACGGCACGCTCATAAGGGGCATAGAGTTCGAAATTACCGAGGCAATGACTCGTGAGTTGAAGAGCAGGACTTCCGCAAGACTGGTGGACAGCGGGGCGGATGCAGTGCTTTCGGGCTCGGTCGCCGCGTACAGGAAGATTCCCGTGTATGAAAGCGGCGGCGAGGTCATAGCCGGCCGCATCACGCTGACTGTGTCGTTCAGGCTTGTCAGGCACGCCGACGAACAGCCGATTGTCCAGAGCAGCGAAACCGAGACGCAGGATTACGACACCCGAACGGGAATAACGGAAATGGATGCCAGACGCGAGGCGGCAAGGGAAATCGCGCGTAAAATCGTATCGTTAATCGAAGAATGGTGACGAAGGCGTCATCATATGCCCGTCGCAAACAGGTTGACAACGCTGTATACATGAATAAAATACGCATTGAAGACTCGTGTTTGCAGCCTGAACGGTCGAGCGTCCGGGATGCCCTTTACGGGACGGCGCACGCGATGCGAGTACTCGGCGCCGCCGGGCTGGCGGTCGTGTTCGCCGCAAGCTTCATACTGCCTCCCTCGGGACTCGGGGTGTCAACGTGTGCTTTCAGGAACACCTTCGGCATACCGTGTCCGGGGTGCGGACTGACGCGGTCGTTCGCCGCGATTTCGCACGGGCAGCTGGCGGATGCACTCAGGGCTCATCCGCTCGGAGCAGTTATCTACGTGGGCATGGCCGTATACATGGCGAAGTGGGCAGCCGAGGCACTGCTGCGCAGGAGACTGTTCGCGCGGCTGGAGGACAGGGCGAGACTGCCGGTGCTCTGGGGCCTGGTGTTCGCGATGATGGGCGTGTGGCTGTGCAGGCTTGCCACGGGGTCGTTGTGCTGATGCATCTTCGGAGCGGGTACCGTGGATAATCCGGATAACAGGGAAGACAAGTCTCAGGAAGAGCGCGAGCGCAAAGCGCTGCATGACGGGCCGGAAAACAAGAAGCCGGACCGGCCGGAAGATGGCCTGCCGCCCGTACCAAAGGGAGAGCCTCCTCAAAAGCCCCGCGGCGCCCGCGCGGTGATTACACCTCTTCTTATCCTCGCGTTCTTTGTAGTGCTTTTCATTATTGGACAACAGACCATCGGCAGCAAGACCGGCGATGTCACGCTGAAAGAATTCCATGACCTGCTGGCCGAAGGCAAAGTTGAGGAGCTGCAGGTATCGAAAGATGAGACCCGGGTCATACTGCGCGAGGCAATTGACGGCACCAAGGAGATGGTGCTCGAGATATCGGAGCGCTACTTTATCGAGAGAGCCGACCTGCTCACTGGCAAGACGGAATCCATGCCCGGCCTTACGGAGGAGCAGAAGAAATCCGCGAAAGTCCTTGTCAACCCACATCCCCCCAAGCTCAAGTTCGACACCGGCAGTGGGTTTCTCCTGTCCCTGCTTTCAATGTTCGGGCTGCCGCTGATTCTTTTTATCCTGCTGTGGTTTTTCCTGTTCAGGCAGGTGCGCGGGCCCATGGGCTCGGGGTCGATACTGTCTTTCGGCAGGAGCAGAGCCAAGCTCTCGGATGACGGCAGGAACAAAATTACGTTCGATGACGTAGCGGGCATAGATGAAGCGGAAGAAGAAGTTCAGGAGATAATCGAGTTCCTGAAGAATCCCGGCAAGTTCAAGAGCATCGGCGCGCGAATACCAAGAGGTATTTTGCTCGTGGGGCCGCCCGGCACGGGCAAGACGCTGCTGGCAAAAGCCATTGCCGGCGAGGCGGGCGTGCCGTTCTTCACGATTTCAGGTAGCGATTTCGTCGAGATGTTCGTAGGAGTCGGTGCAAGCAGGGTCAGGGACCTTTTCAAGCAGGCCAAGGAGAACGCCCCGTGCATCGTGTTCCTCGACGAGATTGACGCCGTCGGAAGACGCAGGGGCAGCGGCCTCGGCGGAGGACACGACGAGCGCGAGCAGACGCTGAACGCGATTCTCGTCGAAATGGACGGGTTCGACACGGACGTTGGAATCATAATGATAGCGGCGACGAATCGCCCCGACGTACTCGACCCCGCCCTGCTGCGGCCCGGAAGATTCGACCGCGAGATAGTCATTGACCTGCCGGATCTGAAGGGCCGGGAGGCCATCCTGAAGGTCCACGCGAGAAACGTCCAGTTCGAAGACGACGTGGATTTCTCCGTCATCGCCCGCATGACCCCGATGTTCAGCGGCGCCGAGCTGGAAGCCCTGATAAACGAGGCCGCGCTGCTCGCCGTTTTGCGGAGCAAGAAGAAGGTAGACATGGCCTGCCTCGAAGAGGCGCGCGACAAACTGCGGTGGGGACGCGAGAAGCGAAGCCGGATAATGTCGGAAGAGGACAAAAAAATAACCGCCTACCACGAGGCCGGACACGCACTGCTCGCCAACATGCTGCCGGACCTTGACCCTCTTCACAAAGTCACGATTATCCCGCGCGGCGTAGCGCTCGGGGCCACCATGCAGCTCCCTAAGAAGGACCGCTACACCATACGGCGCCGTCATCTCCTCGGCAACGTCAAGATGCTGCTGGGCGGTTTCGTCGCGGAGCAGATATTCTGCGACGATGTGAGCTCAGGCTCGCAGAATGACATCAAGAACGCAACAGAGCTGGTGAGGCTCATGGTCTGCGAACTGGGCATGAGCAGCGAAGTAGGTCCGATTAACTACGGCATCAGCCATGACACGGTTTTCCTCGGCAGGGAATTCACGGGCCCGAAGAACTATTCTGAGGCCACGGCCCAGAAAATCGACGAGGAAGTGAAAAAAATAATAACACAGCAATACGATGAAGCCCGTTCCCTGATACTTGATAACAGGGAAAAGGCCAGGAAGCTGGCGGAAGCGCTTCTGAAGCACGAAAGCCTGACGGGCGAGGATGTCAAGAAGCTCATCGAAGGCGGCACGCTGGATGAGCGCGAGGAAGCCGGAAGCCCCGGAAACGGCGTGCCCACCGCTTCAAAGAACGCAGACGAGGACGACAAGAAGGAATGACACACACGCACAACCAGGATTCCCCTGCAAACATTGAACCAGCCTGCACCGTGCGTGTCCTCTGCGTGACCTGTTCGAGACACCTGCGCGAGGAACTCCAGCGGCTTGGACTGCCGCAGCGAGAAGTATCGGCAGCCGAGAAATCTTCTCAGAGCTTCGTCCTGAAACTGCTGGGGCTCGGCGATCCCGAGATTTCGGCACTCAGGTCAGTGTTCGAAGCCGGCGGCATGCACATTACGGCTCAGAACGCGCCTTCGAACGGGCGCCCTCTTATCGTTTCGGGTTCATGCGACAGGCTCGATAAAGTTACTTCCGAGAGCCACGAGATGATTCCCCGGCTGGCCGGCGTGCTCCGAAAATGCCGGACCGCCCTGGACAGCTATTTACGGGACGGTTTCAAGGTAACCTACCCCGGCGGAGAACTCGACCTCGCCCGCAGGACTGCCATAATGGGCGTCGTTAATGTTACGCCAGATTCGTTTTCCGATGGAGGCGACTTTTTCTCGGCCGAGACCGCGGCGGAACATGCGCTCAGGCTGGTCGAGGCCGGTGCGGACATCATCGATATCGGCGGGGAATCCACGCGTCCCGGGAGCAAACCGGTCGGCCATGCAGAAGAAATCAAGAGAGTCCTGCCGGTCATTGAGGCTGTCGTAGCGAGTTCTCCGGTACCGGTCTCGATTGACACGTACAAGCCTGAAGTGGCCCGCGAGGCCCTCGCAGCCGGAGCCGGGATAATCAACGACGTGAGCGGCCTGCGCGAAAACAGCGGCATGGCGGAACTCGCCGCTTCTGAGGAAGTCCCCGTTATCCTCATGCACATGAAAGGCAGCCCCAGGACAATGCAGGAGAATCCGGTCTACGAAGACCTAGTCTCCGAGATATACGCAAGCCTGTCGGGAAGCGTGGACACGGCCCTCAAGGCGGGAATCTCACGAGACAGGATTATTATCGACCCCGGCATCGGATTCGGAAAGACCTTTGAAGACAACCTGGTCATCCTTGACAGGCTGCACGAATTCAGAAGCCTGGGCGTTCCGATATGCATAGGCGTCAGCCGCAAATCTTTTCTCGGGGCCACCCTCGGCATAACCGAGCCTAAGAAGCGGCTCATCGGCAGCCTCGCGGCCAACATTATCGCCGTAAGGGCAGGCGCCAGGATTGTCAGGGTGCATGACGTTCGTGAGACCGTCGAGGCGGTCAGAGTCGCCGATGCGATAGCGGCGGGCAGGCTGCCAACGGAGGCGTAGCGCGTGTATCAGTCGGTACAATCGCTGATTAAGCCGGCGGTGGAGATAGGAATAATCTTCACCATAATTTACATGGCCCTGCGCTTCATGCAGGGTACCCGCGGCGCCGGAATTCTCAAGGGCCTCGCAATGCTGCTGGTCATCGTCTTCCTGGCTCTCTACTATGTCTCCCAGAGATTCTACCTCGAACGCATTAACTTCCTGCTCGCCAGATTTCTGGAGGGCGCCGTCTTCGCGCTGATAATCATTTTCCAGCCCGAACTCAGGCGCGGCCTTGTGAGGCTGGGCCAGACCCCCCTGTTCGGGCGGTTCATGAAAGGCGAGCTGGATATAATCGACGAGATTGAGAAGGCGATTGCAAGGCTGTCCAAGAACCGCGTAGGTGCCCTGATTGCCATTGAAAGGACCGTCGGTCTCGGCACTTACGTCGAGGGAGGCGTCAAGATTGACGCGGATGTGAGGAGCGAATTGCTCGATTCTATATTCTACCCGGGCAGTTCGCTGCACGACGGCGCCGTCATTGTGCAGGGAAGCAGGATAAGCGCCGCCGCCTGCCTGCTGCCACTTTCCGAGAATCCCACGCTGGGGCTGGGCACCAGACATCGAGCGGGCGTGGGGCTTACGGAAGAGACGGACGCCATCGCAATCATAGTCAGCGAAGAAACAGGCAGAGTATCTCTTGCCGTGGACGGGGCCATAATGCGGGGACTTGACTTTCCCAAGCTCTCGAAACTGCTGCGAGAGTATTATCTCGAACAGGAAAGCACGGAGATAGAACCCAAGTGAAGCGACTCCTCAAGGCGCTGTTCGTAACAAATCTCAGGAACAAGGTCACAGCCCTTGTGCTGGCGGCGGCGATTTGGCTGGTGGTCTCTTTCGAGGTCTCGGGCGAATACGAACGAAGCGATGTCATAGTAGAAATCGTGCCCATGCAGGATGGGGCCATCATGAAGAACCTTGCGGTTGACCCGGCTCACATTACTGTCAAAGCGACTTTCGACGCGCCACAGCGTATCGGCCAGCAGTATCTCGCCCCGGCCGCCAAGGTCCGAGCAGTTTACCGCATAGAGAATCCCCCCATTGGAGAGTCAATCCCCGTCAAGCTGAGCCGAGAGGATTTCGACCTGCCATACGACGTAAAGCTCAAGCAGGTAAAACCCAAGAGCTTCAGCGTTGTTCTGCGACGCATTGTAACGAGGAAGCTGCGGGTCCAGGTGCGTACCGTCGGCCAGCCCGCCGAAGGTTACGAGCTTGTCGGCGAGCCACAGGTCGAGCCGACCGAAGTCTCCGTGCGCGGGCCCAAGGAAGTGCTGGATGCCGCGGATGCCATTGCAACCGAACCGGTGGATGTCGCCAGCCGGTCGAGTTCGTTTACTTCGGACTATGCGCTCTCGGAAAGCCTCGGCGAGAGTCCCGTGCAGGTTTCTACGAAAGTGAGAGTGCGCGTCAACATACGGTCGGTCCAGGTCGTGCGAACCATGAAGCTGCCAGTATCCATCAATACTCCTCCAGCCTTCTTGCACGAAGTCATTCTCCCGAGAGTAACCAAAGGCGGCAGAGTCGACTTCCAGATAAGGGGTTCCAAGCTGTTGCTAGACAACCCCTCAACTCCCGGGAAGCTCTCCGCCTTCGTCGTGATTACTGCTGAGATGAAGGCGAGAGAAGGCATTCCCTATTCCGTTCCGGCGCACCTCTTCCTGCCACCTGAACTCAAGGAGCTGAAACTCGCCGGCGAACACCTGATAGAAGTGGAGATAAAGGAGAAGAAAAAGACAAGCGAGGAGGCCCCGCTTCCCAAATGACGCTGAGACCGCCCGAAGTCCAAGGGCGCGTTCCGGCCTGCGGCACAGCGCACTCGCGGATGAGGACGCATGTAAGGAAGGAAACTGTATAATGTCCCCTCCCCGGCTCTTTGGAACTGACGGAATCCGGGATATAGCCGGCCGGGGCAACCTGAGCCCCGAACTTGTGCTGAGAATCGGCAAGGCTATCGGATACCTGATTCGCAGCGAGCCCGGTCTCTTCTGGCCGCACTCGGAGAAACCCGGACACGGCGAGGAGCGGGTCGTCATGATGCGCGACACGAGAGCGTCAGGATATATGATTGAGGGAGCGCTTCGGGCGGGACTGCTGAGCGCCGGGGTTGATATCATAGCCGCCGACGTCCTTCCCACTCCCGCATGTTCCTTCCTCGTCGATGCGGTGAAATGCACCTGCGGTGTTGTCGTGTCCGCGTCACATAACCCCAACGAGTACAATGGAATCAAGCTCTTCGATGCCGAAGGATTCAAGGCATCAGCAGCGTTAGAAGGACGTATTGAGGAGCTGGCGGGGGATGCTGAGGCGTCCGATGCTATCTGCGCGCCGACGGTAGGGACGCTCGAGGAGCTGCACCATGCCCACGAGCTATATGTCGATGACACCGTGGCCCGCCTTATAGACGGGCTTGACCTCAGAGGCAGGAAGATCGTCATCGATTGCGCCCACGGCGCCGTTACAACCGTCGCCCCGGAAATATTCAGCAATCTCGGCGCCGAGGTCTACTCCATAAACGCCGAGCCCGACGGCACCAATATCAACGTCGATTCCGGCGCAATGCATCCCGGGGCCACTTCCGAAGCGGTCGTCAGAATGAAGGCGGATATCGGCTTTTCGTTCGACGGGGATGGAGACAGGGTTATCCCCGTGGATGAAACGGGCGCCCAGCGCGACGGCGATTACGTCATGGCAATATGCGGAAGGCATCTGAAGGAAACCGGCCGCCTGAGAGCAAATACCGTCGTGACCACGATAATGGCCAATCTCGGCCTGGAATTGTCTCTCAAGGAGCACGGAATCGAGGTCGTCAGGACCCGGGTTGGAGACAGGTTCGTGACCGAAGAGCTGGTGCACTGCGGTGCCGTGCTGGGCGGCGAGCAGTCAGGGCACATACTCTTCTTTGACAAGTCACCTACCGGGGACGGTATCTGGACGGCCCTCATGCTTCTCGAAATCATGGCCGAAACGGGCAAAACGCTTTCCGAACTTTCCACCTGCATGGCTAAAATGCCCCAAGTACTTCTGAACGTGAAGGTCAAGTCGAAGCCGCCGCTCGACTCGCTGTCCGGCGTAAAAGACGCCGTCGCGGACGTAGAGAAACAGCTTGGCGAGAAGGGCCGAGTGGTTCTCAGATACTCAGGTACGGAGCCGCTGGCAAGAGTAATGGTCGAGGGGTCCGACATTGAAACAGTAACGGGGTTTGCGGAAAATATCGCGGCGGCCATTTCAAAGGCCCTCGACTGATTATCTCCGACAGTTCAAGCTGCCGCCTGAAATCTTTTTCGGTTTTTTCGCACTCTGCGGGTTCCCTGCAGGTAATACATTACAGTCGGTTACTTCTCGGAGCCACGACAATGAACGCAAAAAATCTTGTCCGGATGTTTACGGCCTTCGCACTTATTTCGCTTCTATCCGTCGCAGTTTCGGGGATAGAGGCGGCACAGGGCACAGGCATCTCACCTCCGGCTGCAGCGTGCCCGAGCGCTGCGCAAAAAAAGTTCGTGGAAGGAGAGTTGCTCGTGCGGGTCCGCCCCGGTGGCGCGAAAGATGTTACCGGATTTCTCAAGGAGCATGGAGGACTTGTCAAACTCACGTTCGGCGGAAACCTGAGAGACCTGATGCTTGTCAGATTCGACAAGGGTGCGCAGAGCGGCTGGGCGCTTCGCGCGCTCAGTAAAAGGACGGACATTCTCTACGTCGAGCCGAACTACAGGGTCGAGCCGGCAACCCTGCCCGATGACCCCGAATTCTACCGTTCCTGGGGATTGCACAACACGGGACAAAGATACCGCAGAACCCCGAGGCGTTCAGGCACCGACGACATCGACATCGACGCCCCCGAAGCCTGGGACCTGACTGCAGGCACCGGCTCTGCCATAATTGCCGTTATTGACACGGGCGTAAACCGCACTCACCCCGATATCTCGGCAAATATCTGGTCCAACCCGGGAGAAATAGCAGGCAACTCGGTGGATGACGACTCGAATGGATTCGTGGATGATGTGCGCGGATGGAATTTCAGCGAAGGAAACAACGACCCTTCCGACCCGGACGGCCACGGCACGAGCGTCGCAGCAATCGCCGGCGCGGTGGGCAACAACTCGCTGGGCACCTCCGGGACCTGCTGGAACACATCGATAATGCCGATTCGAGTGGCTCTCGGCGAGGACAGCTCCATCGCCCAGATAATCAATGCGATACAGTATGCGATTGACAACGGAGCGTCCGTAATCAACGCGAGCTGGGGCACTTCGAGCTATTCCAAGAGTCTGCGAGACGCGATAGAAGACGCCAGGTCCGCAAATATCGTGTTCGTGGCCGCGGCAGGCAACAACTCATCGAACAATGACACCTCCCCGTACTACCCCGCTTCGTACGCGCTCGACAACATTGTATCGGTCGCCGCCGTCGATTCCAACGGCGCCCTCGCGGAATTTTCCAATTACGGCGCAACTTCCGTTGACCTCGCGGCTCCCGGCGTGGATATTTTCGCGACGGATGGAACCTACGACGCTTACTGCTCCGGCACTTCGGCCGCCGCCCCGTTCGTATCGGGGGTTGCGGCCCTCGTAATTGATGCGAATCCGGGAATTTCCTGTGTCGACGTGTGCTCAAGGCTTATCACTTGCTCCAGCCGCCTCGACGGACTGCTCGGCAAGTGCGTAAGCTCGGGGATGCTCAACGCATACAACGCTCTCAGCCACGGCCAGCCCGCGGTAATTGTGGATTCCGTTTCGCATTATGTTCTGGGACCGGGACAGCAGACGACGACCATAACATGGACATGCAAGCACGATGGCACATATACCGTTGAGGTCGGCGGCGATGGGACCGCCGGCTCCGGCGACGTGGTAGCAAGTGGCGCATGCAGCGTTGACGACCAATTCTACACCGATGTCTTCGAGTCGGACCTTCCCGACAACCAGGCGAGCCCGGTCTATATCATTGTAGCCCAGGCGGTCTGTGCCGGATTTGCCACCGTTACGCTGCACGACGACCACACTGCCCCGACTTCGCAGACAGATTACCCGACGCCGGACAGCACTCTTGGCGCCCTCAGCCAGATATCGGGCTCGGCCGAGGATGAGGGAGGCGCTTCCGTTTCGAGCGTGGGCGTGGCGCTGTACGATGGCGTCTCTTACTACGACGGAGGCGCGTTCGCCTCGCTGACGCCGATCTATCTCAGTGCCACGGGCACGGAGTCGTGGTCTTTCGACACCTCCGGCATATCGTGGCAGGACGGCACGACGTACACAATCTACGTCGAAGCGGAAGATTCCGTCGGCAACATGTCGAGCACCCCGGGCAGTTCGATATTCACCTACCTCGCGGGAGCACCGACTATAATCATAGATTCCATCTCGCAGACCGTGCTCGGTTCAGGCGACTCGGCGACACTTACGTGGCATTCGGACATAAGCGGCGCGTATTCGGTCCGTATCGGCGGGACAGGAACGCCCGGCAGTGGCACCGAGGTGGAAAACGGAAGCTGCACCGCGGGCGTTCAGGTGGATTCGGTCGTCAACGAGAGCGATCTTGCGGACAACGCAGCGAGCACGGTTTACATCTTCGTCACTGCAGCGGCAATCACGGGCTCGGCGGGAACCATCCTCACGGACGACCAGACACCGCCCCTGGCAAACATTACCTACCCCATAAACAACCATACGTATTCCGACATGCAGGCTATTCTCGGACGGGCGTCGGACAGCGGCGGGGGATACGTCGAAAGCGTCGAAGTCCAGATTACAAACGGGGTTTCCTACTGGGACGGTGAGAAGTTCACGTGGAGCCCCGTCTGGGTGCCCGCAACCGGCACCCGCGAATGGCATCTCGACACCTCCGGCGTGCCCTGGAAGGACTTCACGCGATATACGGTGAAGACCAGCGTCACAGATTCAGTCGGAAACGTGGCATCTCCTTCGAGCACGGTGGAGTTCGTATTCAACTCGGGTACATATATCCCCGTGAAGAAGAAGGATAACGGATGCAACATTTCAAGCTCGCGGGAAGCCGACGTATCGCTTTTTGCGTTGTTCGCCGTGCTCCTTATGATATGCGCAATCCGCAATCGAAGGCGTGTTACTCGCACTTACCGCCGTCTTTAAGTTTTTTTCGCAGGCGCCGCCAGTATTCCATGCGCCGGGCGATGTCTTTTTCGAAGCCGAACTTGCCCGGCTCATAGAACTTGCTGCCGCGCAGCTCCTCGGGCAGGTACTCCTCCGCCACAAAGTGCTCTTCTTCATTGTGGGGATACTTGTATTCCTTCCCGTAGCCGAGTTCCTTCATGAGGCGCGTCGGAGCGTTGCGTATATGAAGCGGGACGGGCAAGTCGCCGCTTTCTTTGGCTGCTGCCGCAGCTCTGAGATAGGCCCTGTAGGTCGAGTTTGACTTGGGAGCCGTCGCCAGGTAAATGACTGTCTGTGCAAGCGCAAGGTTACACTCGGGCATGCCGAGGTAGTGGCAGGCATTGTATGCACTGACCGCCACTCTCAGGGCATCCGGGTCGGCGTTGCCGATATCTTCGCTTGCGGCCCTGACAAGCCGGCGCGCGACGTACAGAGGGTCCTCGCCTCCCTCGAGCATTCTGGCCAGCCAGTACAGGCCGGCGTCGGGGTCGCTGCCACGAATGGACTTGTGCAGGGCCGAGATTATGTTGAAGTGCCACTCCCTGTCTTTGTCATAGCGCGTCATCCGCTTCTGGGCGGCCTGTTCGAGTAGCTTGCGGGTCACTTTGCGCGTTTTCTTTCCTTTCGGGGCTGTAATTGAAGCCATTTCGAGCAGGTTGAGCGCACTGCGGGCGTCGCCATCCGCAAAATCGAGTAGGAAATCCCGGGCTTCCCTGTCAAGCCTGACTGAACCGCCCAGCCCGCGCTTCTTGTCCTTAAGGGCCCGCATGATTATCTTTTCAACATCCTCGCGGGACAGCCTGTCAAGCACGAATACCCGGCACCTGGAGAGAAGCGGCCCTATGACCTCGAATGATGGGTTCTCGGTCGTCGCTCCCATAAGTGTAATCGTTCCGCGCTCGACGTGCGGCAGGAACGCATCCTGCTGGGCCTTGTTGAATCGGTGAATCTCGTCGATGAAGAGTATGGTGCCCTGGCCCTGCAGCGCGCGGGCATTCCTGGCCTCGGTTACGACCCGTCGCACGTCGGCCACCGTCGAGGAGACTGCGCTCAACGGCACGAAGTGGTGCTTCGTCTTGCGGGCGATTATATGGGCTAGGGTGGTTTTTCCGCTTCCGGGCGGGCCCCAGAGAATCATCGATGGAAGCCTGCCCAGGCCTATCATCTTTCTCAGCGGGCTTTCCGCTCCGACGACATCTTCCTGCCCGACGAACTCGCCGAAATCACCTGGACGCATCCTGTCGGCAAGAGGAGCGTTGGGGTCCAACTCGAAAGGGTCGCTGCGCGTGTCGAAAAGGTCACTCAATTCCGGCCATTCCCGCCAAGATGCCCGGCTTCAATCCGCCGGTGATTGCCGCGAGGTCTGTTCAAGCTCTCTCAGGGCTTGTTGCTTTCCTCTGCCAGAACGCTCTTCTGCCGTTCGAGCGAACGCAGGCCCTGGGTAACGAAAGCAGCCGTGTCATCGAGGAGCGCGTTATGCGGATAGAGCTTGCAGAGCGGTTCGAGAAGCTTCTTTGCATCCATGTGCGTCCTTATTGCCGCATCGAGCAGCACGAGGTTCTTCTTCTTTTCCTCGTAAGGCAGCAGATAGAAGGCGCGGAATTCGTACTTGGCATCTTCCGCCTTTTCCGATGCGCGCCAGACATCCACGGCGTGCTCGGCAGCTATGCCCTCGAAGTCATGCATAATCTTGGCTATCTGCTCTTCAGTAGGCTCGTTATCTTTCTTCCCGGTTTCTGTCGATTTCTCTTCAGGTTTTTCGCCTTCCTTGACTTCGGGGCCCGAAGAACATCCCAGGCAGATAAAAAGGGAAACAGCAATCACGAAAAACAGGAAATGTCTCATTACGCCTCCCGAACGCCATTCAATTCGCCTGACCCGGTCTACTTGACAGGCAGTTCTCTCTCTCTAAGCAGGTCCTGCAGCAGGCTGCTTGCTTCACGCTGTATGTAGAGCACCGAATTCGCGCGCGCTTCTCTGCGGATTCGCATGGCGGTATTACCCACTTCCATCAATATCTGTTCCGCGCGCATTCTCGTCTGTACGTCTGGAGCCCCGGTTTTTTCTTTCTTCCTGAAGTAGTAATCATGCAGGCTTCTCCCCTTGGCAAGCGTCTTTTCAAGCTCGACGACGGTGTCGAAGTAATCCGGGCTCAGGTCATCGTACCTGAGCATGAACTCCTGGATGTCGGCCGTGACACCGGTCATCTCATCTTCGCTTTCGGGAGCAACGCAACTGCAGAGCAGGAGCGTCACGCAGCAGGCACAGCAGATAATCAGTTTCTCTATCATCGGTCAGATGACCTCCATTTTCGCGCTTTTCCGGCAAGCTGACAACATTGGATTATGGGTGCGGTTCGCGCGAAAGTCAAGCAGATTATCGGCGTTACTCGGTGAGAGGGGAATAGAGTTCCGGCCGCCTGTCGCCCAGAATATCGTTTCTCCGGGTCACTTCCTTCGCGTCGGCACGGGCCGGGTCAATATCCGCGACCTTCAGTGCCTCCTCGTCTTCGCCGAGCCTGAAAAGCACTTCCCCGTCCGGGGCGGCAACCTGACTCTGGCCGGTGAACCTGAGCGCCTCCAGTCCACCGCGCTCCTCGACGCCGGTCCTGTTGGCTGTAACGAAAAAAATCCTGTTTTCCCAAGCTCGCGCCAGGGCTATCTTCTGGCACCACGGCAGCACCAGATTGGCCGGCTGCAGCACTATCTGGGCACCCTTCAGCGCGAGAATCCTGGTCGCCTCCGGGAATAGCCAGTCAAAGCATATAATGATGCCCACTCTGGCGCCGCCGGCCTTAAAAACGTTGAAACCCGTGTCACCGGGAGCAAACCAGAGCTTCTCGTCGCAGAAGAGATGGGCCTTCCTGTACCTGCCAACAAAGCCTTCCGGGCCGACGAGAACGGCGCTGTTGTAAAACCTGCCCCCCGCTCTTTCCGGCAGCCCGCAGACTATGTGGCAGCCTGCCTCGCGCGCCAGCTCAATCAGAGCCCGGCACGTGGCTCCATCAGGAATCGGCTCGGCGAAGTTCGATACTTCTTCGGAAGAGACAAACTGGTATCCCGTAAAGGCGAGTTCCGGCAGCACAAGAAGGTCGCAGTCAACGCCGGAAACCGCACTCCGGACTTTCGCGGCGTTTTTCTCCCATTCTCCGAACTCCGGTGCAAACTGGTAAAGCGCTAATTTCATTTGCCGGGCTTCCGTCCCTGTCTTTCAGTTGGCTCTTCAGGCTGCTGTATGGGCACGGTCGGAATCTGCTCAATCTGAATCCTGCCGTCTTCTTTTACGATAACCCTCACCGAACTGCGGGAAAGCTTTTCGCCGAGGCATATCACCATCCGCCCGCCCTCCTTGAGCTGGTTGACGAGGGCGTTAGGGATGCTGGGAACGCAATCTGTCACGAGTATCGCATCGAACGGGGCATGCTCCTCCCAGCCGGCCATAGGATCGCCGCATTTTATCATCACGTTCGAGCAGCCTTGCCCGGAAACCTTGCGCCCGGCCAGCGAAGCGAGTTCCTGGAGCATCTCGACGGAGTAGACTCGACCGGCAATCCGGGAAAGAACGGCGGCTTCGTAGCCTGTTACGGTGCTTACATTGAGAACCTTCTCGTTCCCCTTGAGTTCGAGCAGCTCCATCATCCGCGCAGTAAGCACGGGAGAAGGAATGCGGGACCCGCCATTCAGTGGAATGGCGGCATCAATGTAAGCCTGGCTGTGAAATTTTACAGGCACGAACCTGTGCCTCGGGACCGTCCTCATGGCTTCGAGAACGCGAGAATCCCTCACGCCCGCGCGTTCAATCAGAACCATCATCCTCGCGTGCTCGATAACGGTGTTCTCGAAGCCGCTGCCGTGCTTACCGCGAAACGGGCCAAAGCACCCGCTCAGAACTCCGATAAGCAATAAACACTGCACTGCGAGCCCCGGTCCGCGAGCAGTTTGTATTCGGCAAACATTTCCCGCCGCAATCCCGGCCGCATTCACGGAGAAATCTCCTCAAGCATCTCCCGGGGCTCTTTTTCTTGCGCCACGCAGTAATTAGGGCAGATATCGGCAAGCTCGACTCCGTCGATGTAGAGTTCTATCTCGACACAGGAATAAAGCTCGCACATCAGCTCCCGGAGCTTCTTCTGTTCCCTGGCGGCTGACAAGGCCCGGGTGATGGGGTCGAGCGCCGTCTCGAAGGAATCGTCTTTCTTCTCGACTTTCACGAGAGCGAAGTCGTCTCCCCGGTCGATTACTTCGGAGACCTCACCCTCGGCCAGCCTGGAAATCTCTTCCGCCACTTTCTCACGAAAATCCGAAATAGCTACCGGTTCCCAAAGACCATCTTCGTCCCGCCTGGGCCCCTCAGAATATTTTCTGGCCAGTGTTGCAAAATCCTCTCCGGCCTGGACAGCTTCCCTTATCTGCAACACCAGCTCAGAGGCTTCAGATTTGGTTCTCCTGCCCCGGCCATGTTTTATGACAATCTGCCTGATTACGACTTTTTGCCTCTCGACAACCTCCTTGAGCAGTTTCTGGTTGTTGACAAAGAACTGCCTCGTCTCCTTCGGTGCAACAAAATGCGTAATCTTGAGTTTGGTTTTGACGTACTTTTCCGCAAGTATTGATTTGGCCAATCTCTCTCTGGCGTCCTTCAGGGAGCATCCCCTCCTGTTCAGGACAAGCTCGCAGTTCGCTTCACTGCCATACTGCCCGGCAAACCGCTGTATCCGCTCCTGTGCTCTCTTCCTGTCCGCTTCTTCAAGCTGGACGCCGTCCCTATTCGCATTTAATCTAATCACTGCTTCTTCAATCAACCCGCCGAGCACCTGTTTGAAAAGCTTGTCTTTCTCCTCTTCGAGAACCGGCCCGTGAAATCGCCTTTCGAGCAGCTCCAAATCGCCGGTAACAGCGAGAAGCTTTTCGACGTCCGTACGGGTAATCACGCTGCCGTTTATTCTGGCAAGCACCACATCCTGCTCGTTTTCCTGCGCACACACGGCGATGAGCGCGAAGAAGCAGGCATACACTGACGCGATTGAAAGAAAACGCTTCATATAGTCCTCCTCTAATCCGGCCACTTCATTATAATGGTTCGAAAGCCGTCGTCAATAACTCTGTAAATCGAAGCAGCGCACGCAATTGAAGCCGCGTGCGCCTTATTTATTGAGGTGAAAATGGTGCGGAAAAAAAGAAAAAACGATTGACCGGAGCTTGTCGGCGAATTAGAATTTCGTGTCTTGAAGAATTTGTGTGAACCGGAGAAGATTAGATTTCCGAAATCGAGTTTTCGAGGAGGGGTTAGTATGATGTCAAAGAAGGTCCTGCTTACCTTCTGCGCAGTGGCGTGTGTACTCACGGCGTATGCCATCTCGGGGTGCATCAAGGGTGAACACGATGACACGCCTCTGACGATTACCACCAAGTCACTGCCGCCGGGACAGGCGGGTGCGGCGTACGTTTACACGCTGGAGGCGATTGGAGGCACGCCGCCCTATAAATGGACTGTGGAAACAGGAGGCTCCGGCCTGCCGCCAGGACTCTACATGTCCGAAAGCGGCAACATTACCGGAACACCTTCTACGGAAGGCTCATATTCGTTTACAGTCAAGGTCAGCGACTCTGACAACTATACTCGATGGCAGACCAAGAATCTTGGCATCGAAGTGTACAAAAGGGATGATGTTACCATTGTCACCGCAGCGCTTCCACCGGCCTACGTGGGCCAGGCATACGAAGGCACCCTCGAAGCAGTTGGCGGCATCCTGCCGTACACGTGGACACTCGTCGGAGGGGGAACGGAACTTACTACAGGCTTGGGCTTATACCTGTCCGACTCGGGACTGGTTACGGGCACGCCCACCACAGAAGGCGTATATCCTGTAGAGGTGGAGGTCACAGACAGCTCTTCCCCGGCGGCGAAAACAGAACAGAGAGAGATAATCGTTACCGTCTATCAGCCTACTGAAGAACTCTCCATTCTTACGAACAAGAATCTCCCGGCCGCCACATCAGGTACTTACTACGAGATTCAGTTCAAGGCATCGGGCGGGAACAGCGCATCCTACACATGGGCGCTTGAGACCGGCTCGGCGCCGCTGCCGGCGGGTCTGTCGCTTAATCCCACCACCGGACTGCTTTCGGGAACTCCTTCGGTTTCATCCGGGACGGAGTTCTCGTTTTCAATCCAGGTTACGGATGCCGACAGTGACACGGTAGCAAAAGTATTTCTGCTTTCCGTCAACTGACATCCTGACATATTATGCGCGATAAAAGGCGGCGTGGTGAAAAACGCCGCCTTTTTCATCTCCCTGCGCCGCCGACATTTTTTAGAAATCACTTGCACAGCGTCGCATCCCGGACTACAATCCAACCCTGCATTCAGGAGGGAGAAAAATGACGAAAAAAAGATGCATATTGGCGGTTCTCGCGCTGTTAGTGCTCGCAGGATGCTCCTACATGTATACCGAATCCATACGAGGAAAGATGGCGAGACTGGGAAACATTAGGTACGGCTACCATCTCTTCGTACCCGGCAAGTGGAAACGAAGCGTCAATTCCGAAATCAGGCCCACGGAAGTCAAGGTTCTGTCAAGGAAAACGGATGCTGGCATTATCATCGAGGTAAAAGAGGGCGGCACTGTGCCCGACCTGTTGGAACACGTGGAGATGCTCAGGGAATATGAGGACAAGGAGGCATTCCTCGTAGCTTGGAAAAAATACCAGCACTTCGACGACGTGCCCGGCTATGTTTTCAGCATCAGGTGGAGAGGCAAGCTGCGGATTAGCGATTACATCTGCGGCAAGCCCGGCGAGGAGTACCAGGCCACCGTCTCCGTCGTGGACAGGTATCCGAGTCCCATTGTGCTTATCTGCTATGCTCCAAGAGACAAGTTCGACGAACTCAGTGCGGAGTTCTTCTGGCACGCCCGTGAGTCCCTCAAGGTCATTCCAATCGAATTGACCATCAGGGAAGTTACCGAGAAGCAATAAGACGCACCTCGGCGGTGCGCCTGCAGTGGCTTGCGAGTCTCAGTCAATGGCGGACATCGCCCTTACAATGTGGTCCATCAGCTCGCTCAACTCTTCCATAACAGGCTTGTGCGCGAGAACTTCGCCGTCCGGAACAACTCTCTGCCCGAACTGCTCGTCGAGCTTGTTGAATATGTTCATCGCCTTTTCGCCCGCATTATAAGCCCTTTTAAGAAGCAAGTTGCGCTGGTCCGTAGCCGCCTCGTGGCTCATGGCGTCAAGATACAGTTTCTCGGCTTTGTCCTTAAGATCCTGAGCGCTTTTCATGCGTGATTCGTAAGTCTGCTGGTTATCCTGCTGTTCGCCGGGGAAATCGCAGCCTGCAAGAATAATCCATGCAAATGCGGCAATCAACACGGGGATGTCTTTCAATATCATAGCAAGACAGAATCCGGTGTCCGGATCGGGCAGGCGGCTCAAGCCGTTTCCTGCATCTGAAGGGCTTCCGACAATTGATTCTGCGTGAGCTTGCCAATGGCTATCAGCAGCTCGCCGAGCCGGGGGCTGATGCCGCTCTTGCGCAGTAACGCCTGGCGCTTCAGAACGGCGGTAAGCGTATGCTGGTCTATGTACCCGCGCTCAACCAGTATCTGCCCCAGGAACCTCTTTCTCTCGCTCTTGGAACCAGGCAGGCTGGTTGTTTCACCCGTCTTGCCCTGCGCGGCAAGTACCTCGCGCACCTGTGTCTCGGTCATATAACCCCGGGACATTATCACGCCGCCGAGCTGCCGCGGCAGGAGTGAATCGCGCTGTACATCAAGGCACTCCTGCAACTGCGCCTTCGTGATAAACCCCATGCTCAGAGCAACCATCCCGAAGAGCTTCTGCTTGGAGAGACTTGTTTTGGTCAACCTTACCCCCCCCGGAAATGCAGGACCCGAACCAACAAAAAATAATACATACTCCAGTTGTGCCGTCAAGTAAATTCATGACATTTCTGATACATCGTGGCACATGTGCCCTTGCTATTACTTTTCAGTACCATCCTTGTATTGGCCGAGCGCTTTTTGTATGATTTTTTTCCGCTTATTCAGTCACGGATTTCCGGATGTTGTCATGAGAATACTCGGAATAGATTACGGAGAAAAGCGCACGGGTTTCGCCATCAGCGACCCTCTCGGCATTACCGCCCAGCCCCTGCCCACCGTCCAGGGGCTATCCGCAGAAGAGCTTATCGGGAAAATCGCGGAAATAGCTCTTGAGAAGGAAGTAGAAGAAATCGTAGTTGGCCTGCCCCGCAACATGAACGGAACTATGGGTGGTTCGGGAGAAAAGGTGATGGAGTTCGTGCACAAGCTCGAAGCGGCAACGGACTGTCCGGTAAAGGTCGAGGATGAGCGTTTGACCACCATGATGGCCGACAGGGCACTGGCGGCACTCGGCGAAAATCCCCGGGCACGAAAGAAAAAGCTTGACAGGATGGCAGCGCAGCTTATTCTGCAGACTTACCTTGACAGAAGGCACGCTGCCGCGAACGAACAGGATGCATGAGAAAATTTGGTAATGCCTATTGCATTTTGCTCGCCGCCAAGTACAATTCAGTGCCAATGAACACGTTAGGCCTTTCGGATTCGGGAGAAAGTTTCGTATGAGCAGTACCGAGAGGAAACAGGAGCTAATCGGAGAGTACAAGTTGCACGAGGTGGACACGGGAAGCCCCGAGGTTCAGATCGCCCTTTTGACCGAGCGAATCAATGAGATAACTTCTCATCTGCAGAGCCATAAGAAAGACCATGCTTCCCGGAGAGGACTTCTGGTGTTGGTAAACAGGCGCAATACCTTGTTGAAGTACCTCAACAGGAAAGACCCCAAGAGGTACCAGTCTGTGATACAGCGGCTTGGACTTCGCAGGTAGCTTAATGAACCTGCCCCGCAGTTATCCCCATGAGCAAAAACGGCGCGGAGAAAATATCATCTGGGCCTGAGAGGAGTGACCAGTTGCATCAGGTAGTTGAAAGAGAATTTGGCGGCAGAACTCTGACGATTGAAACCGGCCATCTCGCCAAGCAGGCAAGCGGCTCCGTGACCATACGGTTCGGCGATACCGTTGTGCTGACATCTGCGGTATATGGCCCTCCGAGGCCCGGCATAGACTTCCTGCCCCTGTCGGTAGAATACAGGGAAAAGACCTACGCCGCTGGCAAGTTCCCCGGTGGCTTCTTCAAGAGAGAAGGCCGGCCCACGACCAAGGAAATTCTCACCGCGAGGCTGACCGACAGGCCCATTAGGCCCATGTTCCCCAAAGGGCTCGTCAACGACATATCCATAACTTCCATCGTGCTCAGCGCAGACGAGGAAAACGAACCGGACGTTCTCGCGGTCACGGCGGCCTCGGCCGCGCTGGTAATCGCGGGCGGACCGTTCGACAAGCCCCTTGCAGCGGTGCGCGTGGGGAAGGTCGGTACGGAGTTCGTCGTCAATCCCACCCACACACAGATGAAAGTCTCGGAACTCGACCTCGTCGTCGTTGGCACCAGGGAAAACGTCGTGATGGTGGAGGCGGGTGCCAATGAAGCTCCCGATCAGGTGGTTCTGGAGGCGATTTTCTTCGGCCACAAAGCCCTGCAGGAACTCATCGATATGCAGGAGGAACTCACGAGAAAGAGTTTCGAGGGCGGCGTCGAGCTTGTTTACGCCAATCCCGACGAGCAGCTCGCCGGTACGATTCGCGAGAAATATTACGACAGGATAAAGGAAGCAAGCAGGGGCACGAAATTGACCCGCGGGATGAACCTGCAGAAACTGCTCGCAGACATCAATCTCGACTTGAATCCCGACGAAGACGCGGACATGACCGGCCAGATACGGGCGGCCTTTACCACGGTCGAACGCGACGCCGTGCGAGAGATAATTTTCTCCGACCAGCGGCTTGACGGCAGGAGCCACAACCAGGTGCGCGAGATTGACGCCCGGGTCGGCACCCTGCCCCGAACCCACGGCAGCGCGCTCTTCACCCGTGGCGGGACGCAGGCGCTCAGCGTGGTCACGCTCGGGACTGTCAGTGATGCGCAGCTTGTCGAAGGGCTCATTCCTGAATTCCACCAGAAGTTCATGCTCCACTACAATTTCCCGGCGTTCTGCGTCGGCGAGACCTGGCCTGCACGCGGTCCCAAGCGCAGGGAGATTGGTCACGGCGCACTCGCCGAGCGCGCGCTGTTCCCCGTGCTGCCAGTCCCGGAAAAATTCCCCTACACGATAAGAATTGTAAGCGACATTATGGAATCGGACGGCTCTTCCTCAATGGCGACCGTCTCGGGCGGCACGCTTTCTCTCATGGACGCAGGCGTCCCGATACGCCAGCCCGTCGGCGGAATAGCGATGGGGCTCTGCACGAGAGACGGCGAGTTCAAGATTCTCTCCGATATCTGCGGCGCCGAAGACCATTATGGAGACATGGATTTCAAGATTGCAGGCACGCAGAACGGTTTAACGGCCCTGCAGATGGACATTAAGGTGCCGGGAATCGGCGAGGACATCATTTCAGCCGCGCTCAAGCAGGCTCGCGAAGGGCTCGACCACATCCTCAGGGAGATGCTCACAAGCAGCGGACTGCAGAAGCCCCGCGAAGAGCTTTCGCCTTATGCGCCCAAGCTGGTCCAGGTGCTTATCGACCCTGACAAAATAGGCCTGGTTATCGGCCCGCAGGGCAAGACTATAAAAGGAATACAGGAGCGCACGGAAACCTCCATTGAAATCGAGGAAGACGGCCGCGTGACGATATCCGGGTCCAGCACGGAAAACGTAATGGCCGCCAAGCAGGAAGTGGAAGCCATCACGCAGGAAGCCGAAGTAGGCAAGACTTATGAAGGCAAGGTCGTTTCAATCCGCGATTTCGGGGCCTTCGTCGAAATATTCAGGGGCAAAGAGGGCCTGCTGCACGTATCGGAGATATCGGATGACTACGTCGCCTCGGTCTCCGACGTCGTGAAGGTCGGCGATACGATTGCCGTAAAGGTAATATCTATTGATGACCAGGACCGTATCAGGCTGAGCCACAAGGCCACGAAACCGGGAGGTTCCGAAGGCTCGTCCGAACGGAGGGAAAACGACTCGAGGCGGCCCTCCGACAGGAATAACTCCGGTTCATCCAGGGGAAGGCGCGGTAGGCACCGCGACTCTGACAACAGGAGCAGAGACGGGGGAAACAGAAAAAGAAACGACCACAACAGCGACAACCAACGGGAACCCTCGCAAGACGGTAACCGATAATTGAAGTATAGAAAAGAAAGAGGAAGCACAGCCTCGAAGGCTGAATCAGTACCTTTGTGTGATGAGAGGACGGAGCATGGCTAAGGGTCAGGTCAAGTGGTTTGACAACAAGAAGGGTTACGGTTTTATTGAAAACGACGAGGGAGAAGATATCTTCGTTCACTACTCCAATATTTCCATCGAGGGTTACAAGACGCTTGAGAAGGGCGAGCTTGTAGAGTTCGAGGTGGTCGAAGGGACAAAGGGCCTCCAGGCGGAAAACGTTAGAAGGGTGCCCCAATAGCACCAAAGCACAGAAAGCTGTTCGATTTCTGTAACGAAAAGTCGAGCCAGGCACAGGATATCGCCGAAGGCGTGTCCGTAAGGGCTTTTTATCTTCATTCCACGTGCCTGGCCATACTTGAAATGAAGCCGGGGAGCCTGCTGCCCGAGCACAAGCATCTCCACGAACAGATTTCCTACATACTGGAAGGCGAGGTGGAGGCAACTGTAAGCGCAAGCAGCAAGACCCTGCGCCCCGGGGATATCTATTCCGTTAAGAGCAATGTCTCACATTCCTGCCGCGCTCTCGAACAGCCAGTGAAGATTATCGTGGCTTCTTCGCCATTGCTGCAGAACTATGTTTTTAGTGAAGAATAACTTTCCCAGGGCAGCGCTCGCATTTCTGCTGCTGGCCGCCGCCGGGTGTGTCCGAACCAGCGAACACACTGCCGACAGCGCGATAACTATCGACAGGTCACTGACTTACGGGCGCGGTCTCAACAGCCAGATAGCCAAAGCGCGGGCGGCCATCCGCGAAAACCCGTCCGACCCCGCCCCGCATTACCTGCTTGCAAAGGCGCACCTCATGCGAATGAATCTCGATGGCGCGGAAATGGAATTCGCGACAATCATCGAGCTGTCGCCCGACTCTGCCGGCGCGTATTACGAACTGGCGAGAATAAGAGCAAGCAGGGGCAACGATGCCGATGCCCTGAAGCTGCTGACCAGGGCAATCGAGCTGAAACCGGAATTCCCCGAAGCCCATCACGCGCTCGCCCGGATATACGAAAGGCTCGGGAATCCCGAGAAATCGAGAATTCACCAGGAGACGTACATCGAGCTTCTGGAAAAGAAAACTGCAGAAAAGTAGCATACCGGGATTCAGGCCGAGCTTCCCGGCTCCCTGCTGCACGGCATGATGATGTTCGGCACCGGAGATATTTGATTGGCGGTAGGCGACTTCCAGATTAACTCGCGGGTGAGAGGTATATTCGCCAAGCACTGGCTCGACACATCGCAGTTGTCCATCGTTACAATCAAAGGCAACGTCTACGTCGGCGGCACGGTCAAGAAGCTCTCGGCGGTCAGCCGCCACGTCGAGATAAACGAAGAACTCATGGAAACCATCGACTTCGAAATCAAGAGAATCAGGGATGTCAAGCGCATCACCTACCGCCTTGAAGATTGGCGAAAAGAGGCGGGAAAATTCATTTCTCTGAGAAAAACGAAAGAAGCACAGGAAGACAAGAAACACGCGGATGACATGACTAAGCGTGCCGGATACGAGAAGGACGAGACGCATGAAACCTCTTGAGACACTGGAAGAGAATATCCGGAGGGAGATAGAACTCCATCCCGGGTATCCGGACCTAGCGAACCTCCTCGGGCTGCTTCTTGCGGTGGAAGGGCGCCACGAGGACGCGCTGGGAGAATACGAAAGGGCTCTGAGTATAAATCCCGGCTATCTCGAATGCAGGATAAACCGTGCCTTTGCCCTTGCCATGCTGGGCAGGAGCGGGGAAGCGCTGAAAGTAGCCGGCTTGGTTGCAGCGGAAGCGCCTGAAAACTGCGACGGCATCATAGCAGTCGCCAAGCTCTTCGGGTGGCTCGGTGAGCGAGACCGCGCCCGGGAACTCCTGCAGCGGGCGAAAATTCTCAGGCCGAACTCGCCTGCCGCATGCCACTACCTCGGTCTTGTAATGCTAGAGGAGAATCTCGAAGAAGCGGCCGCGCAGTTCGAGCAGGCCGCCTCACTCGGCACGGCCTACATCGCACTGTATGACTCGCACCACATTTACAGGAAGGGAAAGATAAAGCTCACGAAAAAAGCCGCGGAAACCTTTGCCAGACAGCTCAGAGACAATCCCAACACCGTCAAAGTCTTTCTGAGTACGGCCAAACTGCTCGCCTCCGAAGGGCTCTTCGACGAGGCGGCCGCGCAGTTCGAGCGTGCCCGCGGCATCGAGGCGGACTCGGCAGCGATAGAGAACGGCCTCGGTCTCGTGGCAATGGCCCGGGATTACGGCGAGGAAGCGAAACTGCACTTCCGCCGCGCGCTCACCTTCGACCCGGGCAGCATCACCGCCCTGGTCAACCTCGCCTTCCAGCTCGGCGCCGACGGAGACCTCGCGGAAGCAGAAGAGAAGCTTCGCAAGGCCGTCGAACTGGCCCCGAGGTATCCCGATGTGCGTCTTCAGCTCGCCACCCTCCTGACCGAAACCGGTAAGCTCGAAGAAGCCGAGTCCCACCTGCGGGAAGCTCTCGCAGTCAATTCCAAGTATGTTTTCGCGGCTTTCGTCCTCGCCTCCATCCTGCTTATCAGCAAGCGCTACCAGGACATCATAAACATTTACTCGGGTTTCGACGTCGAAGCGCTCGGCCTCCCAGAGGTCTATTCCCAGCTCGCCACATCCCATCTCGAAACGGGCGACACGCAGACAGGTCTCGAATATGCCCTCAAGGCCACTTCGGCTGACAATCCCCTGCCCTCGTCCTACGTCTGCCTGGCAATCGCCCACCACAGGCTCGGGAAACCCGAGCAAGCGCTCGCCACCGCGCGGGAATACATCAAGAGATTCCCCGACGGAAACGAAATCGAGGAGATGCGGCGCCTGTGCGACATCCTGACCAGAGGCCGGGAAGCGTAGCCACCTGGTTTTGGTTTGACTTGCGCGCCATCACGGAAGTACAATTCAAGTGGGGACGGGTGCGTCCCGCAATCTGGAGGCTTTCAAAGGAATTCTGAATGGGTCTGCTCAGATACAGGGCTGTGGTTTTATGCACGCTGCTTCTGTTCGCGTGCTGCCAGGGAGAGCATCTCCCCAAGCCGCAGGATTCCCCGCCTGAGAAGGTGGCGAAACAGCCTCAGCCCCCGCCCCGTTCCGGCCTGCACAAACTCACCATCCGGGACGCTATGGTCTACGTGGATGTAGCACAGACCGACGCGGCCAGGCAGCAAGGCCTCATGTACAGAAAAAGTATGCCGGAGAACGAGGGCATGATTTTCGTCTACCCGGAGCCCGACATGCTGAGCTTCTGGATGAAGAACACGGAAATCCCACTGTCCCTCGCCTACATAGACGAGACGGGGAAAATCTTCCAGTTCGTTGACATGAAGCCCCACGATGAGACGGGCCATGAATCGACTGCGCCCGCGCAGTACGTGCTCGAGGTGAACGTGGGCTGGTTCAGGAAGCACGGTATAAAGGTCGGAGACACCATCGAGAACTTGCCATCCACAGAGGAGGCTGAATATTGAAGGTCGCGGTAGCAGGCGCAACAGGAGCCGTGGGGCGCGAAATCCTCAAGGTGCTCGCGGACCGGAAGTTCCCCGTGACCGAACTCAGGCCACTGGCTTCGGAGCGCTCCGCCGGCTCGACTCTCGAATTCGCCGGCGGCAAGGTGGAGGTCGGCCTGCTCTCGAAAGACTCGTTCAAAGGAATCGATATCGCGTTCTTCAGCGCCGGTGGAGCCTTGAGCAAAGAGCTTGCGCCTCAGGCCGCCGCTGCCGGAGCAACTGTCATTGACAACTCCAGCGCCTTCAGGATGGACCCGGAAGTCCCTCTCGTCGTGCCTGAAGTCAATCCCGAAGACACGAAGACCCACAAGGGAATCATAGCCAATCCCAACTGCTCGACAATTCAGATGGTCGTTGCGCTCGCCCCGATTCACCGGGCGGCACGGATTCTGAGAATACTCGTCGCCACATACCAGGCCGTAAGCGGCACCGGCAAGAAAGCCATAGACGAACTCGAACGGCAGGTAACACAGATAGAGAACGGGAAAGAGCCCACGCTGGAAGTCTACCCGCGCCAGATAGCCTTCAACCTCATACCGCATATAGACACGTTCCAAGACGGCGGCTATACGCGCGAAGAAGTCAAGATGCTCAACGAAACGAGGAAAATGCTCCACGACGATTCGATACGCGTTTCCGCGACCTGCGTGCGCGTGCCTGTCTACCGCGCACATTCCGAGGCGGCATTCGTCGAGACGGAGAAAAAGCTGACAGCCGCCGATGCGCGCCGCATACTCGCGCAAGCCCCGGGAGTCAAGGTGGTTGACGACCCGGACAAGCTCGAATATCCCACGCCGCTCGATGCTACGGGGAGCTATCTGACTTACGTGGGAAGGATAAGGGAAGACGCGGCCTTCGAGAACGGACTGGCGATGTGGATAGTGGCGGACCAGCTTCTCAAGGGCGCCGCGCTTAACGCGGTACAGATTGCGGAACTGCTTGTAAAATAGAATAACCGAACTCGTGTCGGCGGGACCGGCTTTACGGAGGGAAGACATGATTAAATGGCTCTGCACCTTAATGATAACTGCTCTTCTTATCGTTCCGGCATTCGCACAGGAGAAGGAAGGCGAACCCGCCGATAAACCGGCCGAGGAGAAGAAGGACAAAGAAGACAAGCAGTCGAAAGAGGGAAAACAACCGAAAGAGAAAAAGCAAGATGCAGTTTTCGGCCATCCCGACTGGCCCAAGCTGGAACCCGAAAGTATTGAAGAAAAGACCACCGAGCGCATCGATGATGTTAAAAAAATCAAAAGCGACCCACGCTTGCGTGCCGAGCAGGTTTTTACCGTCGGTGAAGTCGTATCGGGCTATCGTGCAGGACTCCGCGTCTTTATCGTGGATTATGCTGTCGAGACATTGATATCCTATCTCAAAGCTGATTTCTTCTTTATCGTCCGCATGAAATGCCCCGAAGCGCTCGCTAAGATATGCAAAGAAAAAACCGAGAATGTCAGGGTCAAGTACCTCGAAGAAAAGATAAAGGCGGGGGAATCCGCCAACGAGACGCCGGAACAGGTAAAGGAAGCCTCGAAGAAGCAACGCGAGAAAGCCAGGGCTGCCCTCCTTGTGGCGCTGAAGGAAGACAAGAAGTGCGACGTGCGCGAGCAGTGCGCAGGTTTCCTGCCGGATCTGGCAAAAGACAAGGAAGTCGTCGATGCCTTGATTGAGAGGCTGCTCAAGGATGAATGGTCGAAGGTGCGCGCCATGTGCGTCAACTCGCTCGAAAAGATAGACGACCCGTCCTGTGTGGAAGCGCTCCGCCAGGCTTTGGACAAGGACCCCTATTCGACCGTTCGGGCTCCCGCCGCTCTTGCGCTTCTCGAATTCAAGGACAGGGAGGCGGAGCCGCTGTTTATCAAGGGCCTCAAGGACGGCTGGTCGAACGTGAGGCTTAATTGCGCGCGGGCGCTGGGCGTGCTCGGCAGCCCGAAAGCCTTGCAGCCGCTCGCCGAAAGCCTGAACGACAAGTACTATATCGTCCGTTCCGAAGCGGCGCTTTCGCTTGGTAAGATAGGAGACGCCTCGGTGCTTCCGGCGCTGCAGGAAGCGGCAAAGGACAAGGACGCAACGGTCCGCGAGTCGGTCTACGAAGCCATTGCGAAAATTGCCGGACGGCACGGCTCTCTGCAGAAAAAGGCAGCCGATTTCCTCGCCGGCACCGGTCTCGCCGAAAAAGTATTCGGCCCGAGGCTCTTCGCCATCCGCGGGCTTGTCAAGCTTAACGATGAACGGGGTGCGAAGCAAGTCATCGAAATCCTCAAGTCCGAGCGTATGTTCGAAAGAATCGAGGCAATCCAGCTTGCTGCCGAGGAAAAAATTACAGACCCCGGTGTGAGAGCGGTAATCGAGAAGATTGCGAAGTCGGACAATAAAGGCGCTCTTGACGCTAAAAAGGCTGCCGAAGCTCTCAAAAAGCTCAAGGGCAAGTAAGAAAGGGGCCGCTGTTTGAGGGGAGGCACGCAGGGTCTTGTCGATGCGCGTTACGGGTCCCTCAGGACCTCGGCTGTGCTGCTTCTCGGTCTCGACGTATTGTATTTCTTCGGATGTTACCTGTGCGCCAACCTCAGCGGAGAGCCCATCTGGCGATTCCACGGACTGGTTGCCACCGGCGCGGACACTATTACGCCCATCCTCCTGCGGTATATCGTGCTGGGATACGCCATTGTATCACTGCCCATGGTCCTGCACGGCAGGGGGCTTGCGCTGGCCATTCACATCCCAAGAGGCAAGCGCACTACCAGCATCCAAACCGTAGAACCGATAGAATCCGCGTACGCCCACTACCGCAGGACCTACAGGATGGTCTTCGGCATCCTGAGCACGGTCAACCTGTTCGGCGCCGCATATTTCGTGGCTTACGGCGAGTTCTGGCTTCTACTGCTTGCAAGCTGCATCGGCTTTGCCGCGAAGCTCGTGGTATTTCCCGGGCTGCGCAGTTTCAACCGCTGGATGTGGCGCGTTCTTGACACTGTTCGCGAATCTCCGGCAACCTGATTCCTTTTGGTAGCTGCCATGCCCGTTCGCAACGTGAAGCTGATTCTGCAGTACGATGGCAGCGGCTTTCACGGGTGGCAGCGCCAGCCGGGCGTCAGGACGGTTCAGGGCGACCTGGAGAGCGCGCTGGAATCGGTGCTTCGCACGCCCATCCTCACCGAAGGCGCCTCGCGCACCGATGCAGGCGTCCATGCGCTCGGCCAGGTCGCCAACTTCAAAACGGAAAGCGACATGCCTGCCGAGAGACTTGCCGCAGCCATCAATTCAAGGCTGAAGCCCGATACGGCAGTACTCGACGCGTCGGATGTTCCGGAGGAATTCAGCAGCCGCTTCAGCGCGAAGGGAAAAATATATCGGTACTTTGTGTTGAACTCGCAGGCGGCGCTTCCCGTACTTGGCCGGCAGGTTCTCCACGTTCGACCCGAACTCGACATCGGAAGGATGATGGCGGCGGCGGAGTTTATCCGCGGAGAACGGGATTACCGCTCCTTCGGCGCTCAAACGGCGAACAAGGAGAACACCGTATGCGATATCGAGTATGTAACGGTGTCTCAGATTCCCTGCATGCTGCTCGGGGAAGCCCCGGGGAAACTCCTGTGCATGGAAGTCAGGGGAAGCAGGTTCCTCTATAAGATGGTTCGGACAATCGCGGGAACTCTTGTCGAAGCGGGCAAAGGGAGATTTGAACCGGAAGAAATAAACGGTATAATAGAATCGAGGGACAGGGGGAAAGCCGGGCCGTCTCTCAAGCCGCACGGCCTTTATCTTGTGAAGGTTATTTACTGAGACAATGGCGAAGGTAGCGATATTCAGTGATATTCACGGGAATCTCGAAGCCCTTCAGGCGGTCATGAAGGCTATCGAGGAGGCTGGTGTCGAGCGTAAAATCTGCCTCGGCGATGTCGCCGGCTACGGCCCCAACCCGGTGGAGTGCGTCGATATCGCGCGCAGCAGCTTTGACATTTCGCTCTGCGGGAACCACGAGTGGGCTATAATCAACGAACCCGTGGGCTTCCACGCAACTGCCAAGGAGGCTCTGCTGTGGACCGCGGGAAGGCTCAGACCGCGCTGGTACAGCCTCGGCAAGACTGTCCGGAGATGGCGGTTCATCAAGAGGCGCCCCTCGCGGCACACCGAGGGAAGACTCCTTTTCGTCCACGGCTCGCCGCGCGGACCCATCGACGAGTACATTCTGCGCTCGGACGTAGATGAGGTGCTGAGGGAAAACACGCAGAAAGTCAAAGATGCGTTCGAGAAGACCGACTGGATAACTTTCGTGGGACACAGCCACACCCCGGGTATCATAACCGAAGACGCCCGCTACCTGCTCATCCGCGATATCGAAGAAGGCAGGTTCAGATTCGAGCCGGACGCCAAATACATAGTAAACGTCGGTTCGGTCGGGCAACCGAGAGACCGTGACTGGCGGGCTTGTTACACGCTGTTCGACCCCGACAGCGGCGAACTCGAATACCTGCGCGCCGAGTACGACGTTGACGCAACAATCGAGAAAATCAGGCGGATTCCGAACATAGACAACTCCCTCGGCGAACGACTGAAGCTTGGCTCATGAAGCTCCTCCGCACAGTACTGGTCCTCGCGACGCTTCTCGCCTGCGCCCGCCTGCAGGCGCAGGACTCCCTGACAAGCGGCGATGTCACAATCCAGTTTCCGCCGGGCCGAAGACAGCAGGCCGAAGCGACGCTCGCCCTGTACCACCGGGCGCAGCGGCACGTAAACTCCGTCACGGGCCTCCCACACCCCGCCCGGGTCACGATAGAGCTTGCCAGGTCGGATCTCGCGTTCGAATCCGCGTACCGCGGCATAGCCGGCGTTGCGCCCGTGCCGAACGCCCTCGCCGTCGCTTTCACGCCGCAAAACAGGATTCTCGTGCGAACATCGCATCTCAGGGCAATCGGAAGCGGCAGCCTGCCCGAAACGCTCGTGCACGAGACCTTCCACATATATCTCGGCACGCTTATGCGCAAGAAGGGCGTCAGCGTTCCGCTGTGGTTCAATGAAGGGGTCGCCCAGTGGGTTGCGAGGCAGGAAATAGAGCCCGCCGTCCTGAACCTTCTGCAGACGAAGGCCCGGGGTAACAGCCTGATTCCCTTCAGCGCGCTTGCGGAGAACTTCCCCTGGGAGACGGGCCTCTCGACACAGGCGTACGCGCAGTCACTTTCGTTTATCGAGTGGTTCGAGGAACGCAGGCCCGGAACCGTTCGCAATCTTCTCTCGGCGCTCGGCGGCGGACAGGACTTCGATACCGCGCTGCGCGTCTCGACGGGCGGCGATTTGCGCAGTCTCGAATCAGCCTGGAGAAGCACTATCGCAGGCCGGCATTCATTCCTCAGAACCTTCTTCAGCCAGCTCACACTCTTCTCGCTGCTTTCAATCGTCGCGATAGCCGCGTACATCAGGTATCGCATCAAGAGGAAGCGCACTCACAGGAAGATGCAGGAAGAAGACCTGCTCGATGGGTATGAAGGCTGAAACCTGGAAACCTACCCGGCCTTTGCCTCACTCTCCGAGAGAATCGCCTTGAGGATTTTAAGGGACTTCTTCACGGCATTGGTGACCGCGTCGGATGTAATCGTGGCCCCCAACAAAGCATCGATTTTCCCACCGTTTTTCTTCAGCTTCGCCTCGTCGGCGCCCATGTTCCGGAACTGCTCCTGGAAATCGGGCCGCTTGCCAGTCTCGTCTTCCATTGTGCCGGTCAGCACGTTATACCACGTGTTCTTCGAGTTCACGAGGTCAACGTTGCCGCCGAGGCCCGGTGTCTCGGTGTGGCTCAAAACAAATATACCGACGAGTTTCTTCAGTTCGATATCCCAGCCCGCCATGAGCTTTACTTCCCCGTCGAAACCCTGGGCGCCCGTGATTACGGCATACCCGGCGGGGCACTTGAACCAGGTTACGGTGTCACCTTCGTAGATGGATTCCATCTTCTCTACCTGTTCGCTGGCAACATCCTTGAATATCACGCCTACCGCTCCGCGGGCCTTCTTCTCATCTGCTTCCCGGATGCTTTCTGCAACGCTTGTGTAGACGATATCGATTCCCGCCACGCACACCGCTGCAATGATGAGGAGCACCAGGGGATAGTGTATGCTTTTCTTCATTTTGACTCGCACGCCTCCACTACGAAGCCTTCTGGGGCTGAACCTGTCCGAATTTCTTCGGCAGCGTGAACCTGTCTATCAGCGGAACCGCCGTGTTCATAATCAGAATCGAATAGCAGACGCCCTCCGGGTAGCCTCCGAGCTTTCGGATTACGGCGGTCAGTATACCGCACCCGATTCCGAATATCAGGGCTCCCTTCTTCGTGATGGGCGAGGTCACCATGTCTGTGGCCATGAAGAACGCCCCGAGCATCAGCCCGCCGCTGAACGTCCAGAACGCAATCTGCTCGAAGAAACTGTAATTCTGGTACCAGCCGAGCTTGCCCGAGTCGGCGCCCTTGAAGGGAAGAATCATACACAGGACCACCGTCGTGACGATGAACGAAACTGGCACGCGCCAGTCGATGTACTTGCGCGCAATCAGGAGGAGCCCCCCTATAAGCAGCAGAAAGGCCGAAGTTTCGCCCAGCGAGCCCGGGATGTTACCGAAGAAGAGGTCGCCTATCGAAAAAGGTCCCGCCCCCGCCACGGGCATCTTGACGGCGTTGAGAGGCGTCGCCTTGCTTACGACATCCGCGTTCAGCGGCGAGGCCCAGCCCGCGGTCATCTGGAGCGACCACGCAGCCAGGACAAAGGCCCGGCCAGCGAGCGCCGGGTTCCAGATATTGTACCCGAGCCCGCCGAAGAGGTGCTTCGCTGCGGCGATGGAAAAGAACGCGCCGATAACAACGACGTACCAGGATGCGTTCGACGAAATGACCATGGCGAAGAGCAGTCCCGTCACCACGGCGGAGCCGTCCAGAGCCTGGCTCACGGGCTTCTTGCGCAGCGCGAGAATGGCCGCTTCGGTAGCCACGGCGACACCAATGGAGCCCAGAACGATGCCTATGGCTCTCGGGCCGAAGAACCAGCATCCTGCGGCCGCCGCGGGCGCGAGCGCAATCACGACGGTCCACATAATCCAGCGTATGGATTCGTGGCTTCTTACATGGGGTGAAGTGCTGACCAGGAGCCTTTCTTCCATTGCCCTCTTCTCTCCCTTCAATTCTCCCTCAGAGCAAGGCCGTACTCAGGCAGTGGCCTTCTCTTCCTTTTTTTCCTCTTCGGCCTTCTGAGCCTGCGCCTTGGCCTTCTCCCTCATCTGCACGGCGCGTATCTCAGCCTTGCCGTACTTGATGTACTGTACTATCGGGCGCTTCGCCGGGCAGACGTAAGTACAGGCGCCGCACTCGATGCAGTCAAGCAGGTTGTTCTCCTGCGCAAGGGCCACGTTCTTGGCTTCGAGCAGGACGGAAAGCCTGCTGGGCACCAGCCTCATCGGGCAGGCCTCGACGCAGCGGCCGCAGCGAATGCATGGCCCATGCATTCCGACCGCTTTCGACTCCAGGACCAGGATTCCCGAAGTGCCCTTGATAACGACCAAGTCCGTCGTATGCTGCGCCAGCCCCATCATGGGGCCGCCGAGGACCAGCTTGTTGGCGCCGGGCTTCGTGCCGCACACGTCGAGCAGCTCCTGGATGGGCGTTCCCACGAGCGCGAGGAAGTTCTTCGGATTGACGACGGCCTCGCCCGTCACGGTGAGGACCCGGTCTATCAGGGGTTTGTTTAACTTCACCGCCTCGTAAGTTGCGAAAGCCGTGCCCACGTTGTTGACCAGCGCGCCCACATCCATCGGCAGGCCGCCGGAAGGCACCTCCCTGTCGAGTATCGCTTTTATCAACTGCTTCTCTGCGCCCTGGGGATACTTGACGTGAAGCTCCATGACCTTGATAGACGGGTCAATCTTGGCCGCGGCTTCCGTCATTACCTTTATCGCGTCGGGCTTGTTGCTCTCGATCCCGATATACTTGTCCTTCGCCCCGACCGCCTTGCAGAGTATCTGGAGGCCCTGGATGATACCCTCGGGCTTCTCGAGCATAAGCCTGTCATCGGCGGTCAGGTAAGGCTCGCACTCGACGCCGTTGAGAATGAACGAGTCGATGTGCTTATCCTTGGGTGGCGAGATTTTAACATGCAGGGGAAAGGTTGCGCCGCCCATGCCCACAATCCCGGCGCTTGTGATTTTTTTCTTCAGCTCCTCGACGCTCAGTGAATCGATGTCGGGCGTCTCGATGTTGGCCCCTTCGGCCCACGAGTCCTCGCCGTCGTTCTCTATTACGACGTTGGCGACGAGGTTGCCGAAGATGTGTTCGTAAGGCCCGACTTCTTTTACCTTGCCGCTTACCGAGCTGTGCACCGGGGCCGAGACGTAACCGGCCGCCTCGCCTACTACCTGGCCCTTCTTAACGGCAGCCCCCTTCTCGACCACCGGCTTGCACGGAGCGCCGAGGTGCTGGGACATGGGAATCCGCACGACCTTCGGAGTCGGCGCTTTCTCGATGGGCTTGTCTTTGCTCAGGTGTTTCTTGTCATCCGGATGTACTCCGCCGGCAAAAGTATGGGTCATGATACTTCTCCGCCTACCTTTCCAAGCAGCAGCTTGTATTCACTTGCCCGATTCATCCCGCTCCGCGGCCTGAAGAAGCGGCCTTTCTATGCTGGCTTCTTTTCGCAGCTTAGCCTTCAAGCCCACAATTTCGTGATGGTTGGCAACGGTTGTCATAAGCTCGTCCTGGAGATAAGGCCGCACCTCCTTGTATTTCAGCTCCGAGACATCCTTTACATCAATGAGCTTTACGACGTGAAAGCCGTAGCGCGACTGCACCGGCTCGGCTATTTCGCCCGCCTTGAGCTGGTCGAAGATAATCGGCGCGAGCAGCTTGAAGACCCACTGCCTCGTAACCCAGCCCATGTCGTATTTCTCGGCCGTGTAGCCGGCCCCGAACTCAGCGGCTACGGCAGCGAAATCCCCGCCCGAACGCAGCTTCTTGACTGCCTCGTCGGCTGCTTCTTTCGAGTTCCGGTCTTTCCAGGCTTCCATCTTCTTTTTCAACCGCGCTATCTCGGAAATGACATCTTTCTTCTCATCCGCCGAGGCTATTTTCGACCTGCGTTCGAGATATCCAAGCCTCGTTGTTAGCTGCCTGCGCATCTCATCCGCCGAGATGAGGATGTGATAAACCTTTGCAATCCTGCCGGCAGTGCCGGGAAACCTCTTTTCGAATAGCGCCTTCATATTAGCCTCGGAAGTGCGCTCCTTCTTAACAAGCTCTTCCGCGAGCAGCTCCCACTTAGTCTCTTTTACCAGGGCTTTTTCCCGTTCTTCCACGGTTGAGCCGTAGAGAGCGAGCGCTTCTTTGAACTCGCCGACATCGTTCCCGCAGTCAGCAAGCTCGTCCATCATGGCGTCTATGGCCTGCTTCCTGATTTTCTCGTCCGAGATACTGATGCCGGCCTTTGCAGCCGCCTGCTCGAGGAGGAGATGGTCAACCAACTCTTCCAGAAAAGACCGCTCCTTGTATTCGAGCAGCATTTTCTGGAACTCTGCACGGGTTACCTCCTGGCCATTTACCCTCAGTGCTATCCGGTTCCCGTCCTGCAGCGCGGTCCATTTCCCGGGCTCGTCCTGCACCAGACCGGCGAATAGGAAAACGCAGATGATAACGAGCAGCACAACGATGATTCTCAATGCCTGACCCCTCACCTCTCTTGAGACTTGTTCGCCTACGCGCTCGCGCTCTGCTTGGCCTTGGTTTCCATGTACTTTAGTATCTGTATAAGCTGCGAGTTCGAGAGCATACCCTGCTGGAGCATAAGCATGCCGAGCAGCTTATGCGTTCCGGTCCTGTCTATTTCCTTCTGCAGCTTGAGCGCCTCGTCCAGCTGCTCATGGGTTATGAAACCCATCCTGATGGCGATTTCGCCGAAGAATTCCTTCTGGGCTTCGGTCTCGTCCGTATAGCCGTTGGGATGCTTGCGATGCCACTTCCAGGCGGTTTCGACCATCATGTCGAGGCTGCCGAGCCGGGGTTCCCAGCCCAGTTCGCCCATGGCCTTGTCCGAACCCGCCACGAGCGCCGGCGGGTCCCCTGCCCGCCTCGGCGCATCGGCGGTTTTTATTTCGGCGCCCGTAATCCGCCGGCATACATCCACGACTTCCCGGACGCTGAAGCCCTTGCCGCTGCCGAGATTGAATATAGCCGGCCTTGTGTAGTGTTTCTCGAACGCCAGTACGTGCGCCCTGGCCAGGTCGGTAACGTGGATGTAATCGCGAATGCATGTCCCGTCCTTCGTGGGATAGTCGGTGCCGAATACTTCGACTTTGTTCGCCTGGTCGAGAGCCACTTTGAGCACGAGAGGAATAAGATGCGTCTCGACGCGGTGCGCTTCACCGAGGTCGCCCTCAGGGTCGGCTCCGGCGGCGTTGAAGTACCTCAATATGACGGGCTGCAAGCCGTGCGAGTTAGCATAGTCCAGCATGATTTCTTCAATGTGCCACTTGGACTTGCCATAGGGGCTTATCGGCGCACAGGCATGATTCTCGTCAATGGGAAGACGCTCGGGAAGGCCGTAAATCGCCGCAGAACTCGAAAAGATAATGCGATGAACGCCGAACTCGAGCATCGCGCGCATGAGATTGAGCGTGCCCAGCACGTTGTTCAGGTAATATTTCTGTGGGTTTTCCATGGACTCGCCGACGTAACAGCAGGCCGCCAGGTGGAAAACGGCATCTATCTTATAGGAAGAGAACAGCCTGTGAAGAGCCTCGAAGTTCTTCAGGTCCCCCTCAACGAGGTGTCCGCCGTGCATAGCCTTGCGGTGGCCCTCAGAAAGGTTGTCCAGGACTATGGGGTGGTAGCCCGAAGTCGCAAGCTCTTTGACGAGATGGCTTCCTATGTATCCCGCACCGCCTGTAACCAGAAGCGCCATAGGCAATTCCGTCCCAATATCGAAGACCGTATTCTATCAGCGTGCCGACCCCTGTCAAGCAAATTCGATGCCCGGCGCGGTCAGCGGTTGTCGAATTACTGACTTGCCAAGCTGTGAGCCCGGTGGTAACATGTTTTCCGCTTCGGCAAGCTATGGAGAACCGCATGGAAGATTCCGGCTATCAGCGCAGAATCACCAGGAGCCTCAATTTCAGGCTCGTATTTTTCGTATGCGCGTTTCTCTTGGCGGCTATAGGCCTGTTCAGCTACATGATGACCCGGTTCGAGCGCGACGAGCTTCTGGTCGAGGTTGTGAACGGTTCCCAGCGCTTCAGCGAGGGAATCAAACGCTCGACAAGATACGCAATGCTCAAGTTCGACCGCGAGGCCATGCACCAGATTCTCGGGGCTGTCGGCAGGCAGGAGCACGTCGAGCGAGTGCGCATTTTCAACAAGGAAGGCAACATAATAGTCTCGACCCTGCAGAACGAGACAGGCCAGCGCGTGGACAAGCAGGCGGAGGCGTGCTACGGCTGCCACGAGGTGGACAAGCCCCTCGAAAGGCTGCCTATGTCGCGGCGCTGGCGCATCTTCGGCACCCTTGAAAATCGCTTCGTCGGCATCGTGGATCCCATTTATAACGAGCCTGACTGCTGGAACGCCTCGTGCCACGCTCACCCGGAAGACAAGAAGGTTCTGGGCGTGCTCGATGTTATAGTCTCCATTGACGAAGTGAACGAGATGCTCAGCACCAGCGCAAGGCGGCGCGCAATATTCACGATTGCCATGATTATCATTGTGGGCGCCGTTATAAGCTACTATCTCTACAGGACCGTCAGCGTTCCGGTGCGCCGTTTGTTTACCGGAACCCAGCGCGTGGCGTCCGGCGACCTCGATTACCAGATACCTTTCGCCGATGACACGGAAATAGGACTTCTTGCCCGGTCGTTCAACCGCATGGCCAAGGAACTCAAAGAGAAGCAGCATCAGGTCCTGCGCCAGGAGAAGCTGGCGTCGCTGGGTCAGATGGCCGCCGGGATAGTCCACGAAATCAACAATCCCCTTTCCGGCATACTCGTCTACGCGCGGCTCATGCTCAAGCAGCTCAAAGGCGGCAATTTAGTGCTCGAAGACGCCGAGAAGAACCTGTCCAAGATAGAGCAGGAAGTCCAGCGCTGCTCGCGCATTATCCGCAACCTGCTCGATTTCTCGCGCCAGACGCCGCCGCAGTTACGCAGAGTGGACGTGGCCCAGGTAATCGAGGAAGCCCTGCTAGTGCTGGGACACCAGGCCAGCCTGCAAAATATAGATGTGGCAAAGGAATATTCGCCGGATGCCCCGAAAATCGAAGCCGATTTCGACCAGATGCGCCAAGTGCTGAACAACCTCTTCACCAACTCAGTGCAGGCAATGGAGGAAGGGGGCAAAATTACACTGCGCCTTTTGAAGGGCAGCCCGCGGGACCTGCCTGGCGTGGCGAAAGTTCTGAAGGTTGAGATTAGTGACACGGGCCGCGGCATCCCTCCGGAGAACATGGACAAACTGTTCACGCCCTTCTTCACGACCAAGGAGAAAGGCAGCGGAGTCGGTCTCGGACTTGCTGTCGTCTATGGCATTATCCAGCGGCACAACGGGCGCATTGAAGTATCGAGTAAAGTGAACGAAGGAACAACTTTCACCATATACCTGAGAGCTTCCGAATGAAAATTCCCAAACGAGTCCTGATTGTCGATGACGAAGAGATAATCAGGGACTCGCTTGCGCAATGGCTCGAATCCAGCGGTTATGAGGTTCACACGGCGGCAAACGGCAGAGAGGCACTGGAAGTTCTTTCCAGGATTCCCGTTCGCGTGGTCCTTGCGGACCTTGTCATGCCCGTCATGGATGGCATCTCCTTCGTCAGGGAGGCTAAGAATCTCTATCCCCAGATTTCCATCGTGATAATAACCGCACATGCAACGATAGAAACTGCAATCACCGCCATGAGAGAAGGCGCCTGCGACTATATCCAGAAGCCTTTCTGCCCGGAAGCGGTGGAACTGCTCGTCGCCAATCTCAGCGAGCATCAGGAACTGATAGAAGAAAACGAGCGGCTGCGACGCGTCCTGGACCAGAAGAACCGCCTCGACCAGCTCATATACAAGAGCCCCATAATGCAGCGCGTCGCGGAGACAATTCAAGCGGTGGCGCCGTCGAACGCGACAGTGCTCATAACCGGCCAGAGCGGCACCGGCAAGGAACTCGTCGCCAGGGCCCTGCATAATCTCAGCAGCCGGAAGGACAATCCCTTTGTGCCCGTCGCGTGCACAGCGCTGCCGGACTCACTGCTCGAAAGCGAGCTGTTCGGCCACGAGCGGGGCGCGTTCACGGGTGCCGTCTCACGTCGAAAAGGGAGATTCGAGGCCGCAAACACCGGTACTATCTTCCTGGACGAAATCGGGGATATCTCAATAAAGACCCAGCTTTCGCTCCTGCGAGTAATCGAGACGAAAGAATTCATGCGCGTGGGCGGCAGCGAAACGCTTAAAACGGACGTGCGCGTCATATCCGCCACAAATCGCGACCTGCCCACCCTCGTGGAAAGGGGAGACTTCCGTGAAGACCTTTTCTACAGGCTCAAAGTAGTCGCAATCGAACTCCCGCCGCTCAGGGCGCGTCAGGAAGACATACCGCTTCTGGCACAGCATTTCCTCAAAAAATTCGCCGTCGAGCAGGACAAACCGGAGGTTTGCCAGTTCGCTCCCGGGGCAATGAAAGCGCTTCTGGCACACGACTACCCAGGCAATGTCCGCGAGCTGGCGAATATTATTGAACATGCGGTCCTTCTCGCCAAGAACTCCGTCGTCGAATTCGAAGACCTGCCAATACAGCAAAAAAGAGAAGGGCAGGCCCCTGCAACCACTTACGAAAACCTCCCCCTGAAAGAACTCGAGAGAATGCACATTCTTAAAACGCTGGAGCAAACCGGAGGAAATCGCTCACAGACGGCACGCATACTTGGCATCGAGCGAACAACTCTTTACAATAAACTGAAATCCTACGGCTTGATGTAGTATTTTTCAACATCCTGTCAATATATTAAACACTACAGCGACTGCTGTAAATACACCTAAAAGCGCGATATAATTTCTAAAGCCTTTAACCACAGTAGGTTACAAAACACAATTATTATTTGGCACAATCATTGCTATTAAGTATGCCGGTGGCAGATTGAAACAACAAACTTAGAGTCAGGGAGGAAGAGACATGGCAGCAGAGAACAAGCCGGTGCTCGTGGTTGACGACGAGGAGATAGTTCGCGAGTCGGTGACGGACTGGCTCAAGAGCGAGGGATACGAGGTTGACAGCGCGGAAGACGGGCTGCGCGCGCTCGACAAGGTCAAGAATAAGGACTACGAGGTCGTCGTTCTTGATATGAAAATGCCGGGAATGGACGGCCTGACAGTCCTCAAGCAGATTCATGCGACAAACCCCGGCATCAAGGTTATTATCATCACCGCGTATGCAAGCGTAGAGACTGCCGTGCAGGCTCTCAAGGATGGCGCCGTTGATTACATAGTCAAGCCTTTCGAGCCGGAGCAGCTCGAGAAATCGGTCGCGAAATGGGTCGGGAAGCCCAAGATAGTCTCCGGCAGCGCGCCGACGGAAACATCGGCAAAAAGCAGCACCGAAGACAGCTCTGAAATTCTCCCATCGGTTCTCGAAGAGACCAGAAGCCTTCTGAAGAGCGGTAATCTGGACGAGGCGCTGGCCCTTCTGAACAAGGCGCTCGGCGCTGCACCGGCGAAGGTCAGGGAGGCCGGTCCGCCCAGGACCGCCCCGAAGGCCGAGCCCCTGGAAGCTGAAGAGAAAGCGGCTGCAAAGCCCAAGGCCAAGCCGGGCACCTATTTTCCGCCCCACTTCTGGGAAGGCTGCTTCATTTACACGTGCGGCAAGGACACCTGCCCCTTTACCGCCGAATGCTTCGCCGCCCAAGGCAAGCATCAGCGCGAAACCGAAAAGTTCATCGAAAAGGTCAACCAGATACTGCTGGAAGGCGGCAAACCCAACGAGGAACAGCAGGCCGAACTTGACCATGCGAAGAAACATCACGGCGTTCAGTTCGATGCAAAGCAGGGCATTTACTTCTTCAGCAAGACAGCCCTCAAGCACAGGCCTGGAATCGGAGGGTCCTACTTCAGGTAAGCATTAAAAGAGCGGGTGATGGGACTCGAACCCACGACAGCCACGTTGGCAACGTGACGCTCTACCAGCTGAGCTACACCCGCTTGCTGACCGTAATTGTAGATGCGCCCGTAGCGCAGTCAACTGTTTTTTTGACGAAATCAGCCGCTCGGTCTTGCGCGCAAATCCCTCGCATTCTATAATCAGCCGGGGGTATATTCCGTGTTACATATCCCCCGGGTTCTTCTTGTCCAAATTTAACTGGAGAACACGCCGTGAAAGTGAACCTGTTCGTTACAAAAGACATAGTCAAGTCCATCTCGCCCTCGTTCAACGGCGACGGCCGCCTGGCCGCCGTAGCCTACCAGAAAATCCTTTCCGTCGTCTCCAGATTCGATGATGAGGAAGCAAAGATGCTGGCGCGGGACGTTGTAACCGAGATGGGCCCGCAGTTCGGGGGCAGTGTCGATAGGGCTTGCGAGGCCTTTGAACGCATTTGCGCCGCCGTGATAGAGGCCAAGCGGACGGAGTCCGCGTAGAAGGCTTGGAGACTGCACCGCCGTTTGCGGCGTTGATGCCCTCAAACCGGCACGGCCGCGGTTTCCTGCTCAAACTCGCGAACGCCTCGCTTCGTATATGAAATGTGAAGACACGTATCAGGCATTTCAGATAAACATGGGAGCAGCTATGTTGGCAAGGATTTCGTTGATTGTGCTTGTGCTGGCGGTTTGCATGTCCATGGCTGGCGCGCCCGTTCTCGCGCAGGAGAAAGAAGCTCTCGACAATCTCCAGGCGCAGATGCTCGACCTGCTGAAGAAAGTCGAAAAGGGCACTGTGTCAATCCACTGCAAGGCCAAGACGGAAAGGCCCACGAGACCCACGATACCCGGCCGGAACAGACAGCCGCGCGGGGGCGGCTCGTATTACGGCAGCGGCGCCATAATAAGCTCGGATGGATATATCCTGACATCGACGAGCGTCGTGCCCCCCAAGGGCGAGGATATCAAGGTCTACATGGGCAAAGGCAAATGCTACGAGGCAAAGCTTATCGGATACGAAGAGCGCAACAACGTATCACTGATTAAAATCGAAGCCTCCGGGCTTCCCGTGCTGAAGCTCGGCTCTTCTAAAAACGTCAGGACCGGGCAGCTTGCCTTCACGCTCGGCGCACCCCATCAGAGCATCCTCCGGGACCGCCAGGTTGCCTTCTCGATGGGCGTAATAAGCGGCATCTATCGCCTGAGAGGGGACGGGGACTACACAGGCAGGGTAATCGAGACTGACGCCGCCCTGAACGATGGCAGTGATGGCGGCCCGCTTGTCAACGCAAAAGGCGAAGTAATAGGTGTGCTCAACCTCAGCTACTCCTACTCCAAGTGGCTAAACGTGGCCGTGCCCGTGGACCAGATTAAGCTGATAATGAAAGACCTCAAGGAAGGCTCCCAGATATACCCGCACTACGGCATGACGCCCGCGGAAGAGACCGAGCCGGACGGCGGCGTCGCATTGAGCCAGGTCAAGAGACGGGGCCCCGCCTACAAGGCCGGCCTGAACAGGGGCGATGTGATTCTCGAAGTGGACGGGTTAAAAATCGACCGCCCAGAGCAGCTCAGCCGAGAGATGGCCATCCTGCCGCCCGGCAGCGAAATGTCGCTGCTCGTCCGCCGTGGTGATTCGGAGCTTGTCGTCAAGCTGACCTCCGGCAAGCAGGTCATCAAGCAGGAAAAGCCGGAACCGGAACCAGTCACCCAGACTGAGACAAAGGAACGCGGGACAATGGGAGCGAAAATAACGGTAGAAAATGATGGCCTCGTCATAGAGGACATCGTCAAAGACGGAGCCGCTGATGAAGCCGGCCTCAAGCCGGGAGACAAAATTATCGAGGCCAACGGCAAGAAAGTCAAGACTATCGAGGACCTTCAGGCCATCTTCAAGGACCTGTACGCTGGTGACAAGCTGGAAATTCTCGCCGAACGCGATGGCTGGACCAAGAAGATAACGCTGACGCTGAAAAAGAAATAGAGACTCATACATGGGGGACAAGATGAGAGTACTGCCTGGTTTCGCCGCAGTCCTGCTGCTCCTGCTCGCCATCCCCGCGGATGCTCAGGAAACCGAGAAGGAGAAGCCGAACCCTCTTGCCAAGCTCGAGGAGGCTTTCCAGAAAGCGGCCGAGAAAGTGAAGGAGGTCGTGGTAAGCATCGATGTCGAGCGCGACCCGGATATCCCGGAAACGGAGAAAGAAGAAAAGGAGAGGCTCAAGCCGGTGCTCGGCCGGGAGGCGCGCGGGAGACCGGGAAAATATTACCATCGGCCGAAAGGCCCGGTCAGCGGCGTAACCATCTCCTCCGACGGTTATGTTCTTACTTCCTACTTCAACGTACGCGGCAAGAATGTCAAATCCATAAAGGTGACTTTTCCCGCCGGTTTCCGCCTCGGAGCGCGCCTCGTGGGATACGATGAGAACACCGATATCGCGCTGCTCAAGGTTCACGCCCTCGACCTGAAACACATTGAGTTCTCACCCACAACGCACCTCAAGGCGGGTCATTTCGCAATCGTGGTGGGTAGAGGCGAAGACAGACTGTGCCTGACGGTAAACTCGGGAATAATCTCCGCGACAAAGAGGCTCGAAGGAAGAGCGATGCAGATTGACAGCGCGCTCAACTACGGCAATACCGGCGGCGCCGTCGTAGATGTCGAGGGAAAATTGATTGGGATAGCCTGCCACGTCTCCGACCGTGCCGTTACCGGTCAGAATTCGGGAGTCGGATTCATGACTCCGACCGAAAAGCTCAAAGAAATAATTCCCGAACTGAAGAAGGGCAAGGTTATCCTGAAGGAGAAGAAGCCTTTCCTCGGCGTAGCCGCCTCCGAAGGTGCCGCTGACGTGGAGGGCGCGCACGTCTCGCGCGTCGTGGACAATACTCCCGCGGCCGAGGCGGGCATGCAGGACGGCGATATCATCATCGAGTTCAACGGCGTCAAGATAAAGAACTGGGACGGGCTTCGCGACGAGATTGCGAAGACCAAGGTCGGCGACAAGGTCAAGGTAAAGGTCAAGCGCGCCGACAAGGAAGTCGAACTCGAAGTAACAATGGGTGAGAGGCCCTGATTCGAAAGGAGCCTGTTAATGCGCAAGATTTGCTTCATGTCTGCCCTTTTCTTAGCGGTCTTATTCTCTTGTGCAGCCTACGCGCAGGACAAGGAAGATGCGACCGAATACGCCAAGAAGGTGCAGGAATCCATCGCTGCGGTGGCGGCAAAAGTGTCGCCGGCGTTTGTCAATTTCGGCGGAGGCTCCGGTATCTGCATCTCGCCGGACGGCCTCGTGGTCACCAACAACCACGTAGCCGGCCGCTCCAACAACTGGACGGTCCGCATGCCCGGCGGCACAAGGGGAAAAAGCTTCAAGGCCAAGATGCTCTGGAAGGACCCCCGAGGGGATATCGCTTTCCTTCAACTCGACACGAAGGGCGAGCAGGTGCCTTACATCGAACTGGGCGACACGGACAAGGTCAAGGTAGGCGAGTTCTCCATAGCCCTCGGAACGCCTTTCATGACGGCGAACGAGGATTCGGTCCCCACCGTGACCTTCGGGGTGGTAAGCGCGATTCATCGCAACTTCGGCGGATATTCCGACGCGATTCAGACTGATGCGCCCGTGAATCCGGGGAACTCGGGCGGCCCTCTTATCAACCTCGAGGGCAAGCTCCTTGGCATCAACGGCCAGATAAGGGTAAGATTCCCCTACCGCGTGAATACGGGAATCGGCCTTGCCATTCCCACGAACCAGATAAAAAGGTTCATCGATGCCTTCAAGGACGTCAAGGATGGCAGCGTCGTCTACCACGGGCAAGTCAACGGCCTCACGCTCAAGAAAGACGACGCCGCCACCGAAGGCGCCCTTGTCGAGCAGGTCGCGTCGGGCTCAACCGCGGAAAAAGCCGGCTTCAAGGTTAACGACCTCGTCGTCCGCGTTGACGGGTACAAGATATTCAGCCACATCCGCTTCCACGGCGTAGTCGGCACGTATCCAGAAAAGAGCACGGTCGAAGTGGTGGTCCTTCGCGATAATGAGGAGAAAAAGCTGTCAGTCAAGCTTGACCGCGTGGGCGCAGGACGCGGCCAAAATATCCGCAGGCCCACCCCCCAGGCGGGAGGCGCGTATCTCGGACTGAGATTTTCAACCGTGCCCAACACCGACGGGGTGGCCGTCGATATGGTCGTACCAGGAGGCCCATCGGACAAGGCCGGGATGAAGGCCGGCGATGTCATTACGCAGTTTGACGGAAAAAAGGTCGAGAACCAGGAAGACATACGAAAGATTCTCCAAGACAAGAAACCGGGCGACAAGGTGAAAGTCGAAGTCCTGAGGGAGGGAGAGACCCAGGAACTCGAAGTGACGCTCGGCAAGAGGCCTTAAGGCAACCTGCACAGCACCGGCAGGAGAAGAGAGTGAGCTTCCGAACCGTCCGAACGCGGAGTTTCGCGGGATTGTCCGCCGTCCTGGCGCTTGTTCTCCTTTTCGTACTGACCGGATGCACACAGCCGGAGACACCCATCCCCAGGCACCGGACGCGCGGCCTGCCTGAAGGATTTCCCGCGGATTTCCCGCTGCACGCCGGTTTCTACGTTGAGGGCTCGCCGAAGAAACTCGATTGGAGCCGGGGAGATTATTTCGTCGTCAAGTTCGTCACAGAACTCGCCCCGGGAGAAATCCACTACTTCTTCAGAAAGGAACTCGCGACCGACAGGGAATACAGGATGCTGAGAGAAACGGGAACGCCCGCCGGCGAAGGCCACCTTATATTCGAGAAGGGGCCGCGGCACGTAGAGATAACGGTAGGCAAGGAAAGCGGCAGGAACATTATCCTGCTGCGACTCAAGGAGAAAAAAACCGGAGACCGCCAATGAAATTAACCTGGCTCGGGCACAGCGGATTTCTGATTGAAGGCTCGCAGACCGTCGTAATCGACCCGTTCCTCACGGGAAATCCGAAAGCTGCGACGAAGCCCGAAGACATAGGCAAGTGCGATATCATGCTGCTGACGCACGACCACGCAGACCACATGGCCGATGCGCCAGCCATCTGCAAAGCTACCGGAGCCACTCTCTACACGACCCACGAGCTTGCCACAATGCTGGCCGAAAAGGAAGGGCTCAAGACGGAAGGCATGAATATAGGCGGAACGCTCACGCACGGGGACGCCGAGATAAACATGGTCGCGGCCCAGCACTCGACCACCACCGGCGACACGGTGGGCTTCGTCCTTATAATGGATGGCAAGTGCATTTACCACTCCGGTGACACCGGGTTGTTCGGGGATATGAAAATTATCGCCGATTTCTTCAAAATCAATTTGTCCCTGATTCCAATCGGCGACCGGTATACAATGGGTCCCGCTTCCGCGGCCCGTGCCGTCGAGCTGCTCCACACGGAGAAAGTCATTCCCATGCACTACAACACCTTCCCCGTTATCGAGCAGGACCCGCGGGAGTTCGTGGAGCTTGTGGGCTCGACATCCGAGGTTATAATTCTTGAGCCCGGGGAGTCTTGCGAATTTTGATTGCTCACGGCTCTTCGGATACGCCGAACTGAAAATAAAAAGCCCGCTGCCTTATGCAGCGGGCTGTATTTTTTTCGTTATAGTGCTACTTGTCGCCTGATTCGGGGCAGAGAACCCTGCCGTTGTTGAGCATGTCGATATCTTCCAGATAGACGCTCTCGGCAAGCTGCGCGCGAAACTGCGCGATGAATTCATCCATGCCGGCCACCGCCGGGTTCCAAGCCGCCCTGCAGTAATTCCACGCTGTTTCGGCGTTTCCGCTGTAAATCATCTCCAGCATGTGCCTGCAGAGCGCCTGCGTCGGAGCCTCGCCGAAAATCCAGCCCATGTCGGCCCTCATGTTCGCGGCGCGAAGCGTCAGCTCGCCCGCATCCGATATCCGCCTGAACATCAGGTTATCCGCGACCCAGTATGCGCCGTCGCGATACTTGAGCACAACCTCCGGCGCGTAATCTTCCTCTCCGAGAAGAGGAGCTCCCAGGAAGGCCCAGTCGCGCACGACCACTTCCAGCGAAGAATCGCCGTCCAGATTGACAAATCTCGGGCACTCGCGGACTCCGTCAATCGTCGCAATCTTGCGCAGGCAGTTGCCCAGCTCGAAAATATGTGAAAGATAGCAACCCTCGGTTCCGCCTGTCCATTCCGAAATAACCAGGTTCGAAATGCCGTCGCCGGTTATGTCCATGCCCATGGCGGTCTGTGAATCGGCGCGGCACATGTCCTCGAAGCTGCCCGTGTAGAGCCTGAATCCCTCGTAGGAGTACACGACCTCGTCGTCCTTGAGAATCTCGACAGTCTCGAAGTCGCCCGGTCCATCGTAGATGACCACGTCGTAGTTGCCGGAAGTCTGCAGATTCAACACAGTCAGCTCGCCCGGCTCGGTCTGCGTCAGCGGGCCGTCAACCTTGAGTTCGCACCCATCTTCCAGAACATCGAACTGACCTCCGGTAAAGATGGCGTCGGTGTCCTGCGCGGGCTCGCACTCCATATCTCCCGGGTGCGCCGAAGCGCTACCGCTGCAGCCCCACAACGCCGCCGCCGTCAGCAGGGCCGCCGCCATAAGCAGGGCCACTATCTCGAAATTCCTACCCATTCGCGAGAACTTCCCGCCTGAAAAGCCGCGGGTGGATTTGACACTGGAAATACCTGACCTGATTACCGCCGTAACCATATCCCCCTCCCATTTCTGAAGTGTTCCTGCCTTAACTTCGGCAGAACGGTTCCAGGTGTTTAGGAAATTCTCAGCGCTGCACGCTATTCGCTTAGGCAAGATTGCAGCGGCAACACAGAGCTTGCGTCCGAGCCGTGCCACCGGTAGTATTGTACGGGGCAATTAACACAGGTCGTCGTCTTCCGTGAGGGGATCAGTCATGACAAGCGTTACCGTCCAGTCAAAGAGAATATCCTTCTCAACCCAGGGCAACTGTGATGTCGTGAATATCACGCGGCAGGTAGCCGGCGCAATCAGGGAAAGCAGCCTCACTGAAGGCATGCTGACAGTATTCTGTCCCGGCGCAACGGGCGCGGTTACTACTACCGAGTATGAACCCGGATGCATCCGGGACATCCAGAACTGGTTCGCCAAGCACGTGCCGGAAGGAGATTACGAGCATCAGCGTTACGAGCACGACAGCAACGGCCACAGCCACCTGCGTGCCTCGCTCGTCGGACCATCTCTTGCATTGCCGTTTTCCGTCGGCACGCCGATTCTCGGCACGTGGCAGTCTATAGTATTCATAGATTTTGATGTCCGCCCGCGCCGCCGCGAACTCGTGGTGCAACTCGTGGGCGCATGACCGGAATTCTTGCTCGATTTACCCGCGCCGGCACTGTCCATCTCTCCATTCCGCTTGCCCGAACGGAATTTATGTGCTATACTATGGCGGCAGCCGAGAGGACCGCACTGTGACCGGAAAACGAATCTTTCTGTCAATCGTTTTCGGCGCAATAATCCTTTGCGCAGGCTGCTACTACCGCGGCTGGCACGGGTGGGGCTGGGACATCGACGTTGATAACGACCGCAACGATTTCTCCTTCGAGGCCAAGGACCTGTGGTGGGAAGACTGGAGCGCCGGCTACTCCTGGCGATGCGACACGGACCTGGCGGAAGTCACGTTCACGGCCGAGCGCGACTTCGAGGGGGAAGTCAGCGTTCGCATATATGACGATGACGACTACCTCGTTTTCAGCGAGCGGTTCGAGGGAGAAGGCGAATTTTCCGAAACACTGATATCCGCTCCGGGCGAGCCGGGGTACTGGCGCATTAGAATTTACCTAATCGACGTCAACGGCTCGTTCGACATCCAAATCCTCGCCCAGTAGAACTGTAAGAACATCAGTTTGCTTTCCTTGCACTCGTCGGATTTTTTCGTTATACTTTACCTTGCAGACCATAGGAACCGCGGATTTAAAAAATATGAACTGGCCGCATGTGAGACAGCTTTTTATGCTGTTGGCATTTCTGCTTTTGCCGACGGTGCCCCTGCCCGCCGACCCGAATCCCCCGGAGAAGAACCTGGTCGCAAATCCCGGGTTTGAAGAAGGCGAGTTCAACCTTTCCGGCATGCCCGATGGCTGGTCCAACTGGGGCAGCATGGACAAGGTCGAATACAAGTGGGCCGACGGCGAAGGTCGCAACAGCGGCAAGTGCATTTACCTTGCCAACGCCAGGGCAAGGATATCATTCGCCGGGAAGGAGATAGCTCTCGACCCCAAAAAATCGTACAGGCTGTCGGTATTGGTCAGGACGAAGAAGCTGAGGGACGCCAGTGTCTGGGTGCGCGCGATTATCGGCTCGAAAGACAAGAAAATGGAGCCGGAGCACTTCATAATCCGGTGTACGGCGAGCAAGGAATGGCGGGAATTTTCGATGCTCGTGCGGGACCTCCCTCCCGAGTCGCCCACTGCGGTCATCGTAATCCAGTTGCGAGAGAACTCGCGCGGGGAAGCCTGGATTGACGACGTGGCCCTCTGCGAGACCAGTGTCAAGCCTTTCAAGAGCCCCTATCCTGTACCGAAACTTAAGGGTTCCAGGTCAGGGGAAAAGCTCAAGGCTACCGGCTTCTTCCGTGTGACCCGGCGGGACGGCGTATGGTGGCTGGTGAAACCGGACGGGACGCTTTTCTGGAGCACCGGGCCGTGTTCGGCGGGCTACGGGAATCCGGTGATGCAGAAAAACATCGTCAAGGACGAAAGCAAGCTGGAGGAAACGGCGTCCGCGTTCATTCGCACCTCTATGGAACGAATATCGGAATGGGGCTTCAACAGCCTGGGTGCCTGGAGCGCCCTCGAGAAATACGGCTTCGATATCATGGAGTGGAACAAGGCGAGACGGGCCGAGGGCAAGGAACCCCTGTACTACTTCGTTACTCTCAACTGCTGCAACGCGGGCCTCGGCGACAAGGATGCCGTTTCAAAGGGCTTCTTCCTGCTGGACGCCGGGGGGAAAACGCAGGGCGGCGACACTGCCCAAGGCCACAGGATGTGCGACCCCTTCAATCCGGAATGGCAGAAAGCACTCGACCTGCACTGTGCGAAGCACCTCCGGAAATACAAAGATGACCCGGACTGCATCGGCATCTTCACCGACAACGAGATTAACATGTTCGGCCTGACCAGGTACATATACTCGAAGCACGCGATGGCATCTTTCGTGCAGTTCCTCGTCACGAAATATTCCACGGCGGCGAAGCTGAACATCGCCTGGAGCACAGACAAGCTCTCCTTCGATTACACGGACATATCCGGGCCGGAGTTCAAACGCGTCCCACCGCTATACGGAAGCGGCTCGACGGCCATGAGGAAGGACCTCAAGGAATTCGAGCGGATACTCGTCATGCAGTACGTGGATGTGGTCGTCAAGGCGGTGAATAAGCACGACAAGAACCACCTTGTATTCGGGCAGAGATGGGGAACGCTGGACTCCCGTTCCCTGCACAGAATCAGTCATCTCCTGCCCGAATTCAACCGGTTCGACGTATCGGCGGCGAACCTGTACCCCCACCCGGAACCCGGAAGCGTCAGCCCCGTCGCGGATTTCAACTATCGCGGGCAGCTCGACTGGCTGCAGAAACTTTCCGAGTTGACCGGAAAGCCCGTGCTCATCGGCGAGTTCGGCACGGCGGCGCGCGATTCCGGTGTGCCCGTAAGACGATGGCGCCCCCGCACGCTGGACACCGACAAGCAGCGCGGCGAATCTTACATGAAGATGGTTTATACCTACTACAAGCTTCCATTCGTCGTGGGGGCTCACTGGTTCAAATGGTCCAACGGATACGGCTACGGCAACAGGACAATGCTGGACCCAAGAAGCTGCGGTCTCGTTGATGACCTCAACAAGCCGTACAAGGACATTGTCGAGGCCGTCAAGGAAGCGCATAAGAATATCGGCGAAGCGGGAAGAAACCCCAAATTCAAGGTTGATAACCTGCCCCCGCCCGTCGGGAAACGCTGACGGGGCTATACTGCTTGCTCAAGGCTGTCCGGCGAATGTCACGGTTATTCGTATGCTGTGCACTTGAAATGAGATGCGCCAGCGTGTAGAATTCCGGTGGCTGCAAGAATTCGGAGGCCCCGCGGATGGAGCTTGTAGTACTGATACTGGGCAAGCTTGAACTGCTCGACGACGTGCTCTCAGCCGTCGCCGAGGTGGGCGCGTACGAAGCGGCCGTGGTCGAAGCCGAGGGGCTGGAAAAGATACTCGCCACCGACGTCCCTATATTCGCGGGCCTGCGCCAGATGCTCGATGGGGGCAAGGAAAAAAAGACGCTGATAATGGCGCCGCTTCTGCCCGGCGCGACGGTGGACGAACTCGACAAGCTGCTGCTAGACCGGGGTATCGATTTCCGGTCGGCGGGGACGGGCGTTCTCGCCTCGGTCAAGCTCGACAAGGTTATCGCGCCGTAAACCCTTAGACAAACCTCTTCGTCCGCGCGACACCCGCTGTCTCAGAGAACTTTCGACCCCGGCGAAACCGGCTTTCTCGGGTCGGGCTGCAGGCAGGAAACGATATCCCCCTCCTGCGCGGCAAGGAGCATCGCAGTGGACTCGACCCCGCGCAGCTTGGCCGGCTCAAGGTTGGTGACAACCACGCAGACCATGCCCTCAAGCTCTTCGGGCTTGTAATAGGCTTTCAAGCCGGCGACGCTCTGGCGCGTCTCGCCGCCAACATCGACTTTCATGACGTACAGCTTGTCCGCGTTCGGGTGGTCCGCGACGGAGATGATTTTTCCGACTTTGAATTCGAGCTTCTTGAACTCATCAAAGCTAACCACGAGGAACCTCCTTGACCGTGCGCTGCCCGGCTGTCATGCAGGGCGGTAATGGTCCGCGAGTTAGAATGAAACGTTGAACTGTAAGATAACCCTCTGGTCTGCGTCGGACTCGGTGAGCGGGCGGCCCAGGTAATCAACGCCGAAGCGTTCCTCGCCCTGCTTTGTGGTCTGGAATATGGCGCTGAACTTCACCTCGTTCGATATTTGCCATGCCAGGCCGAACGAAGTCTGGACGGATGCCGGGTGCCGCTCCAGGGACGTGGTCGTGGGGTCAACCATGCCGAAGGGAGGCAGCAGGACATCGTACCTGCCGACAAGCTTCAGCTTCTCCCAACCGGCCTTCACCAGCCCGAGGCCGAAGCCCACCTCGACGAACCAGCCCTCGGCGATGTCGCTCTTCTTGCCGACGCTCATGTTGTCGTAGGCCCAGATATATTCGGCCAGAAGCTCGAACTGCTCCGCCTTTATCCGCAGGTCGGCGCCGTTTCTCAGGCGCGCAAAGCGAACGAGTCGCGGCCCGCCGACGTCGAGCTTGACGTCGCCGTCGTAGACCGATGCGCCGAGCATGAAGCTGTCACTGAAGTTGAGGCCGATCCTCCCGATTACCGCCAGGTACTCGTTGGTGTCAGCGGTATTGCGCTTCTCGCCGTTGAAAATGCCGGCGTTGTACTGGAGCCTGAGCCCGCTGAAAAGCTCGAACTCGCCGCAAATCTGGCCACCGACATCGTAGAGGTAGTCGAGGTCGCTTGCGGCGGGGTCGCCCTGGGTCGTGGCAAAAGCGTACTTAATCGCCTGGGAATATTCGAGCGCGGGCAGGTCTTCCGGATAGGCCTGCGCCTGGGCGCCGAACGGAATGCGCATCTGGCCGAACTTGAAACTGAAAGCTTTCTCGTTCTTCGGGGGGAATAGGCGCACCCACAGGTCTTCGAGCGGATTCCCATCGCGGCTCGCATCCAAGCCGATGTATAATTGTGTGAACTTGTGCCTGGTGTCTATGCTGAGCGCCGCCCGGCCCGTCTTGAACGATTCCCGCTCGCCTTCGTAGAAGAACACGTCGTCGTAATGTTCGAAACAGTCGTAGCGGACCAGAACGTCAATGGAAAACAGCCGCTCGAACTTCGGCGGCTTACCTACTCCGACCGGAATGCTCGGTCCGCGCGGGATATCCCGGAACTCGCCTTTCCCTTCCTCGGACACGATGTATTCTTTCTCTTCCGGAAACTCCACCGGCTTGGCGGCGCCCTTGGGCAGGACGTAGATGCTGACCGTGTTCTCAATGGAGGGAGAGAACGTATACTGTCTCTTTAGCCGGTCGTAGCCGATTGTGACTACTTGTCCCTCGAGCACTATGACCGTGGGTCCGAACTCGTTTTCCACGTAAGTGGCGCCGGAAATGCCCTTGACGATAACGTCGGTGTTCGGCTCCATCGAAGCCTTGACCGCAGCATCCCTGCCGTAGATGAGCTGGTTGGACACCCGCAGCTGGAAGATGACCGTCTCTATGTGGGCCTCGATGCTGCCCTTGACAAGCTCGACGACGTAGAGCCCCTCGTCCGTCTTGTCCACGGTAATTCGGCTTCTCTCCTGCAGGACGACCTTAGTGGACTCGAACATGAGTTCGACCTTCGAGTCCTGCCCGGTCAGGAATTCATCGCCCTTGTAAATGCCCCGGTCTTCCCAAGTATCCTTGAGTTGGGTAAAGGCGCCCGTGGCGCCCTCTTCCTTGACCTTGGCCTCGCCGGAGAAATGGGTCCACGTGCCCAGCCTGACTTTCTCCTGGGCGTAGACACTGCCCGTACATAAAAGCACACATAACCCGGCTGTAAACAATGCGCCTGCAAAGCGCCTTAACATGGTTTCCTCCGGAAAGGCGAGTCGAGTCAGATAATCTCCCCAATTCTCCCAAACCGGCCACCGGCAGTACCGGGCCGATACAGTCTTGTTATTACAGCAACGCCCCTCTTCCGAGTCAATAAAAAATTGCGCACTCCGGAAAAAAGCTCCGAAAGACGCGAATTGGCGTGACAGCGGCGCATCGGAACTCGTATTATATAATGGGGTGTTTTTACGGGCACAGGGATTGCCGAGCAAGCGGTTCCGCGCGGGTGAAAATGAAGATAAGCAGGCGCCAGATACCCGGTTATGAGCTCATGGAAGTCATCGCTTCCGGAGGAATGGGTACAGTTTTCAAGGCCCGCCAGACCTCTCTCGACAAGATGGTAGCGCTCAAGCTGCTTTCTCCCGCCCTGGCGCGCGACGGCAACTACGTCGAGAGGTTCGTCAGGGAAGCAAGAGCCCTGGCCAAGCTCAATCACCCCAACGTCGTTACGGTAATCGACGTCGGGCGCGCCGGCGAGCACTACTACCTCATCATGGAACTTGTTCCCGGCAAGACCCTCGCCGACCTCATAGACGAGAAGAAACACCTGCCCCAGCAGGAAGCGCTGGCCATTATCCGGGACGTCGCGAAGGCGCTGCAACACGCCGAGGACCACCACCTGATTCACCGGGACATCAAGCCGGAGAATATCCTGTTCTCCGAAGAAAACACCTGCAAGCTGTGCGACCTGGGGCTTGCGCGCCGTTCCGGTTCGAGTTCGGAACTCACGGCGACCGGCGTCGCCATGGGAACGCCGGACTACATTGCGCCCGAACAGGCCCGGGGCCTGAGCGAGCTTGACATACGAACGGACATCTACTCGCTGGGCGCGACGCTGTTTCACGCGCTGACGGGGAAGCCGCCTTTCGACGGTCCCACGCCGGCCCACATCATGAGAGCCCACATTGACAGCCCGGTCGAGTTCCCCGCGGAGCCCCGGCTCGATTCCAACATCCGCGAACTCATCGAGAAAATGATGTCGAAGAACCCCTCGCTTCGCCAGCAGGGGGCGAAGGAACTCATAACAGACATAGAGACGGTCATGGCGGGAGGCCGTGCAAGCAAGCCCAAAATGGTCGCGGCAAGGCCGCTTGACACGCTCGTCAAGGTCCTGCGTAAGCATCTGAAGGTTGTAGTATGCGCCGCAGCCGCCGCGGTCGTCGCAATCGTGCTCCTCGCGGTTCTCGTCCCGTCGCCTTCCTCTCAGAAGCCCGCTCCCGCGAACAAGAAGAAAGGACCGATTACGACCAGACCCGGCAGCAGAAGGCCCGATGGCAGGAAAAAGGAACCCGACAGGAAAACGCCGGTCATAGAGCCGCCATCGAAGGGGCAGCCGCTCGGTAGCAAGCCTGACGAAATCCCCTCGGAAGCACAGCTTGCATACGAAGCGGCGGCGGCGCTCGAGAAAGACCCCGCTGCAAGCACAGAGGAAATAGTCTCCGAATACCGCATGGTCTCCCAGATATATCCAGGCACGACATGGGGCGAAAAGGCCCTGGCGCGCGCACAGGAACTCGAGAAAACGCTCGACGAGCGGCAGGCGAAAGAGGCGCAGGAGTTCGCAGCGGCGCAAGCCGCGGCCGTGTCCCTGCTCGAAGCAAAGAAATACCGCGAAGCCTTCCTTGCGTTGACGCGGTTCGCCGCGCGATACCCGGAAACTTCCTCCGCCAAGAGGGCGCTGGCGCTGGCAAGGCAGTTTGTCGGCACGGCTGCGAGGCACTTTTCGGACAGTTGCGCGAAAGCGGACCAGCTCGCCGGACAGAACGACTTTGCCGGCGCGCGTAAAACACTCGAATCGCTGCGGGGCACGGGCATCGCCGAACTCGATTCCATAATCGCCCAGAAGCTCGCCCTGCTGAGCCAGCAGGAAAGAGCATCCCTCGCCCGGAAAAAGGCCGACGAGCGCAGCAGCCTTTACAAGGAAATCCTGCTCGAACTGTCCGAGACGGCGCAGAGCGGCAACCTTGACAAGGCGCTGCAGCGGGTCATTGCTGCGAAGAAAGAGCGCAGATACAAGCTCATAGCCGACCTTCTGGAACACGAGGAAGAGGATACGCGCAACGCGGCGTCCGTTCTTAGAGCCGCCGAAGAGGGCCTCCGAACCAGGATGGGAGCCAGGGAGCAGCTCGTCTACAGGAATGGAGGCTCTATCTGGGGTAAAATCGTGTTGGTGGAAAGCGGCGTCGCGACAATAGCTCCCGAAGGCAACGAGAAGAGAAATGCCGTCATCAGGATAGAAGAACTCGACGACAGGCAGATTCTCAACCTCACGGCATTCGGCAAGGTGCGCCCCTCAAACATGAGCAAGCTCCTCTTCTGCGCGCTGAGAGGCAGTATCAAGGAAGCCTACGACGTGTACGGGAAGCTGCCCGCCAATTTCACCGGGCTTAACAGGATTGCCGTGAAGCTCCACGTACTCAGGTCGATGCAGGACGACAAGGCTGCACGGGCCCTCGCGTCCAAGATGGAAAGCGCCTACAAGGCGAACCGAATCGCCAGCGCGGCGACCTGTGCCGGGGAGCTTTTCGACAAGTACGCTCATACCGACTTTCTTATCGAGAACGCGGGGCGGCTTGGAAAGTTCGTGCCCCAGCAGGGACTTGTAAGGACACATTCGAAGTCCGCCTCCTTCAGGGAATCCGCCGCGACCGACGTAGACCTGTTCCCGTCCTTCACCATGAAGGTGGAGGCCGTCCCGGAGAGGGGCACTATATACGTGCGATGGGAAGGCCTGCTGAAGGCGCCCGCCGACGGGGAATACAGATTTTACGTCATGACAAGCGGTCCCGTTCGCCTGAAGCTGGGCAGCCGCTGGGCTCTGAGAAAAAAGGCCTCGGGCGAACTCGAAATCTTCTCGACCGAAGAGAAGCTGCACCAGGGCCTGAACGAGATACTCTTCGAAGTCACGTGCTCGAAAGGCAAGCGTCCTATCGTCCAGTTGTTCTGGCAACGCGGAGACGGGCCGAGGGCGCCGCTTACGCCGATGGATGTCTTTCACCTGCCCGTCACACGCGCACAATACGAGGGAAAAAAATGAGACGGATACTTCTGCTTGTTCTCCTTTCCGGGTTCATCTTTTGCGCGCAGCGCCTGCCCGCCCAGGAAAACACACCCGAAGACAAGAACCAGGAAACGCAGGCAGCAAGCGACGCCGCCGCGCAGGAAGAAGTGCGCGTGCTCGAGCATGCGCTTGTTCGGAGAGTCCTGGAACTGCTTGCGAAGCAGGTAGTCAAGAGGGCCGGTGCGGGCCCGGCCGAGGTACAGGCGCCCGACAGGGCGACGCCGCCACGGCCCGAACCCCACGACAGGAAAAAGCTCGAAGAGGAAATTGAGGAATGGGAAAGCAAGTCCCTTTCGTTCATAGAAGGGCTGAAACTGCAGGAACTCGCCGAACTCGCCGAGAAACAGAAAGAACAAACGAAGAAACTCGCCGACAAAATTGGCAACGAGAGGCTCGTTGTAAACAAGCGGCGGCAGGGCGAGCAGGAGGAAGAAGGAAAGCTGGAAAGGATACTTAGCGAAGAACTCAGCAAGCTTAAAAGGAAGTTCGAGCAGGAAGAGCGCAAGATCGAACAGAACTACAAGCAGGAAAAGAAAGAAATCGAGCAAACGGCAAAGAAACTCCGGGAGTCTATCAAATCCAGCGACAAGAAGAAAGCCAACGACAAGCAGGGAGGAAAGTCCGGACCGCCCTCGCGTCCAAGACCGCGCGATAACCAGCCTCCCGGCCGGAAAGCCCTGCCAAAGCCGGGGAAGAAGTAAAACTCCACATTCTTATTATCCTCTGCGCCAGGCCAGACTCCGCTGTTTTTGCTGGCGAGCGCGCGAATTGTATTGTATAATATAGTTTACGCGCAGGCATAACCGCACGTTACTGACCGGGAGATTAAACTTATGACTTCTGACAGCGATGAGAGAGTCTCCGGGGACGATTCCGCGTTCGCACCGGGAACAGGGGACGAGGAGAACCCGTTCGAGCAGGAGGAGGTGCTCCCATCCTCCTCGCGAGACTACGACGAGGGGAAGCCCCACGCGGAATACGTGCCCGAAGACGCCGTCGTCGAATACGGCCAGGATGGGCAGGAATTCTTCGACCCGGCCGGGTCAGCCAGCGTGGAAGATGACAGCGTTTTCCTGACGGAATCGATAGGCTATCCCGAGGAGCCCGAGGAACCGCAATTCGCCGACATGGCCGGCTCGGTTCAGGATTTGGCCCACCAGGAAACGCTCATCCAGCATCCTTCCTCGCCCAAGGAAAAGCCGGCAGAAATCTCGTACGATTCGCAGCTCGACAAGATGTTCCCCGACGACGGCTTCAACAGCGACAGCAAGCTGGACTGGGAAAGCAGGGAGGAGCCCTCCCCGCCCGTCGCGGAGCAATACCCCCCCACTCCTGGATTTCAGATACCCGGCGAGCAGCCGCCGACGCCGCCGGTACCTCCGCTGGTGCCGGACATGGAAGGGGAAGGAGTGCCCGATTCCCCGTCCGGATACGTTGTCATTACGCCGTCCGGCAGGAAGAAAGGCGTCTCTCCAGAAATTGCGCAGTTGCTGGACCGCACGTCGAAACGCAAGGATGCTGTCACCGCTCTCGAAGAAGTTAAAAAATCAAAGAAAAAATGGGTCGTAATAATCGTAGTTCTCGTTCTGCTCTTTGCCGCGGCGGCCGCGGCGGCCGTATACGAATATCTTGACATCGAAAAAAGAAAGAAATTACACCAGGAGTTCGCGCAGCAGGCCAACTCCGAACGGCTGCAGCTCAAGAACTCGCTGGAGATCAAAATTGACCAGACCGAGACGGCCAGGAAAGATCTGGAAGGCAAGCTGAACGGGCTGAAGACCGAATTCCAATCCTACAAGGACAGCGTCAGGGACAGGCTGGCGCAGGTGGACGACCTGGAGAAAGCAAAGAACGACGCGGTCAGAAACATGGAAGAGACGAAACTGCTCAACCAGAAGATTCCCGTACTCGAAAAGCAGCTTGAGGACAGGGATTCATCCATAGACCGCCTGGGAGCCGAGCTTGAAGAGACCCGGAAGAACATCCTTACCCTGGAAAACAGCAACACCCTGCGCGGCACGAGCATCAAGAAGCTCAACGACGACATCCGGCAGCGCGACCGGCGCCTTAATGAGCTGCAGGAAGAAATCGACAGCCTTACCGGCAGGGGCCTTACGCCGAAAATAAGCGCGAGCGAATATGCAAGGCTGCTCGATGACATGCGCAAGAAAAACAGCAGGATAGAGATGATGGAAAAATGGTCCAAGCAGCTCGAAGAACAGATAGAAGACATCCACACGGTGGTCAAAGGAGACAAGAACATACTCGACCAGATGAACGACCTGCGCATGGACCTGCTGCGCCTGGGGAAGGACCGGATGAAGCTGCAGGAAGACCTGAAGAGCGAGCAGGAGGCGCGCAGGCGCTACAGCTCCCCCGAGAATACAATTGCCGAATGGGCACAGGCTCACGCTACGGGCAAGCTGGACGTCCTGATGAAGTTCTACGCCGAAAACAACAGGCACAGGAAGTGCTTCGAGGAAGGCAGCGACGAGGAGCGCGGCAGGCTCGCAGCCGAGTTCAGGGAATTCAGTGCTTACCGGATAGAGCCGCAGGTCCTCTCAGTCACCATAAATCCCGGGGAGCGCAGGGCGACCGCCAAGCTAAGGCTCAGGCTGACGCTGGACGGCCGCACGGTGGAGATGCCTGTCACCATGCTACTCGTGCGCGAGTACGAGCAGTGGGCGATACTCAGCGAGGGATTCTGACGGGGAGACCCGCTAATCCACCTTGTAGTGCCCGATATCCGTCAGGGGCACAAGCACCGAGGAAGCAATGTTGAAGAGGTGCGCCCCCACCCGCTTGAAGTAATAAACCAGGAGCGCGCAGGAAGCGGCCGCCTCAGAGTCGAGGTCCTTGTCCGCCATTATCCGGGCGAGCAGGTCCTTGCATTCCCGCTTGACTTGGCTGCGCGTCTCGACAACTTCCCTGGCGAGCCGATCGTCTGATTCGAGAAAAGCCCGCTGCGCCTTGGCGAACATGTCCTCGAGCTGCGATTCCATCTTCAGCATGGGCTCCCTGTAGACGCCGTGCTTCGTTTTTGCGCAGAAGTGGCCCACGAGGTCCATTATGTCCTTGCAGAAATCGCCGAGGCGCTCGGCATCCTTGACGACTGAAAACAGAACGAGGGCCGCAGGCGTATCCCCTTCCGGCTCGAAGGCCAGGTACTCGATTATCTTGGCTCGCACCGCGCGCTCGATGTCGTTAATCTTGCTGTCGCGCGCACGCAGCTCATCGGCGAACGCGCCCGCCTCGATTTTGCCGAGGAGAATGTCAGTCACCTTGTCGAACAGGCCCTTCGCTTCTTCGAGGATGCTGTTGAAGTCGTCAAACGCCTCTCCGAGCAGGCTCTTGCCCCCCCAGATGCCGAACAGCCTCCTGAACATTTTCCAGCCTCCTAAATGTCCGATAGAGTTTAGCTTCGGCGCGGGATAAAACAAAGAAAAATCCACGCCCGCGCTGCACCGGGAACATCAGCGGAGCTTGGTGAGTGTTATCTGGTTGCCCTTGTCGTTGTATTCGAGGCCATCCGTGCAGCGCAGCATGAGCATGATGCCGAGGCCGCCGAGCCTTCCCTGTTCGTAGCGTTCCCGCGCGGCCGAGACGGCGTCTCCCGCTTCCGACCGCTGCATGTACATCTTGTGGTTGAATCCCCGACCTTCGTCGGTCACGACGAGAGTCACCTTGTGCTTGTCGAGCAGGTAAAGCACCTTGACCTGCATTTTGGGATTGTACCTGTTGCCGTGCTGGGCCGCGTTGAGAATCGCCTCGCGGAAGGCTGCGTTGAGGGCGACCTGCTTCTCGTCGTCGAGCCCCGAGGACGAAAGCAGCTCGGCGATGAACTGGCCCGCAGCCGTCAGGTTCTCCTCCGTCGTCGGGAACTGGAGGCAGACCTGCTGGTCGAAGATGACCTCCTCTTCCGAAGAGCGCGCCAGCTCACTCTCGGCCAGCATGAGCAGGGTGTACACCTCGAACGGCTCGACGAGGTGCTCGTCGCCGCACACCCTGAACTCGTCGGCCCGCTCGGGGTCGCGCCCTTTCGGGAAAAGCACTATCATCGGCATCGGGCTCGTTTTTCGCTGCACCTTGACGAGCCGCACGAGTTCCTGCGCCCCCGGCATGGCATAGTCCACTATGCAGAGATAGGCGGCCCCATCCTCCAGAATCTTCCTGCATTTCTCGACCGTGTCAACAACAAGCACCTTCCATCCGACGCGCGAGAAATGGAAGTCAATGACCTTTGCGAAAGAGTCGTTTAGAGGTACTGCAAGCAGAATTGCAGCCAGCTTGGTCTGGTCTATCTGCTCCTGGAAACTGCTGTCCGGGATTATCGATACGAACTTTGATGCGGGAGATATGTACTGGTGGCCGGTCTTGGGGTCACGCACAATGCGGGCTCTCTGTTCGGCAATCTGCAGGGTTGCAAAATCGGGGAGAACTACCCGCTTGCCATCTATGAGACCCTGTCGGAGTGCATGAATCGCGCTTTTAAGAGCTTCGTCCGCGGCTTCCCTGGACAGTTTCCCGTTCTTGATAAGACTGGCTACAAGGTCGTCTTTACCCAGCACGTCCATTCCACTTCCCGCAAAATCTCGTCTCCGGCGGCCGCCGGCCCGATTACAGCTCCCGGGCCTTGAGACGGGCGATTATCTCCTCCTTGGTAACCAGTCCTCTCTCGACAAGTATCTCCGCAAGAACGTCCGCCAGGTGAGGGCTTTCCGGCAGGGGCTTCGGGGCCGTCGGAACCGTGTGCGCAACTTCTCTTGCGCGGGCTTTCCTCTCGTGGGTTGACAGGCCGTATGCCTCTTCCAGCGTCTTTTTAATCTGATTGCGGGGTGCGAGGACAGTCTCTACCAGGCAGTTTGTCATGAACTGTATCTCATCCACCGTCTCGAAGTCAATCGGCTCCGCCATTGCCAGAAGAATCTTGCCCTTCTCGTCGGCAAGCGGCACCACCATGTTCTTCTCGAGCAGTTCCCGGGGAAGCTTGTCGAGGGCTTCAAAGTCAACATCGTGCTTGTCAAGCTCGATTACATGAATCGATTCGCTCTCAGCGACAAGCTCGCTTATCTGCTTCTCGTCGATAAGCCCCAGCCTGAGCATGACATCGGCCAGCTTTGTATCCGGCCCGAGCTTCTTCTTGTGTTCGAGTGCCTGGCGGAGCTTGTCTTCGGGAAGTAACTTCTTGTCTTTAATGACCTTAAGAAGCTTGCTTTCTCTCAAAATAAAGCCCCCCTATGGCACAGAGAGTCCTCTCAAACAAATAATCTTATCACAGAATATCTTGACTGTCAACCTGATAATTACTCAAATCGCACAAGTGCCGTTCCGCGTCACTTCCGCTTTTTAAGCTGTTCGAGCCATTTCGCCGCTGACTCGGCTTCCTTGCTCTTCGGATACTTCTCAATCAGCTTCTCCAGCGTTGCAATCGTCTTATCCACATCCTTGGCACGATAGTGGCATACTGCCATCTTGCTGTAAGCCTGGGGCGCCAGTTCGCTGTCCGCGTGCTCCTTTATGAACTGTTCCAGGTTGCCTGCCGCCTTTGCGTACTCTCTCTCGTAGTAAGGCGCCAGTGACTGCGCAAACGCGGCATCGTCCGCCAGCCCTGATTTATCGTTCGGGTCGAGCTTCTTGAGCCTGTCGAAATACTCCTTCATCTTGTCGGGCGTTCTCAGGCTGGCCACGCCCAGCAGGTACAGAGCCTCCGGAACCCTGCCACTTTCGTTCTTCGGGTCCGCCTTAACCAGTTTCTCGAGGTAATCAGTCTTGCGCTTCTGTCGCGTTTTCGCGTCATATCGCTGACTCGCCTTTTCCGCCAGCTTCCACAGGGCGCCGCATACATATATCCTGTTCTTTTCGATAATTTCTTTCGCTGCAAGTTTGTCCAGGTCTGCAAAGGCCTCGTTCAGCTTGTCCTTCTTGTATATGTTGCCCAGGGCTCTCAGATAGAGCCCTTCGGCGCTCCCGGAATCCTTTTCAAGCAGCTTTCCAGCCTTCTCCAGGTTGTTGTCGGACGCGGTGCATTCCTTTATCGTCTCGACGAACTTGTCCGGCGGAAAGAATCCCCCGAATCTCCCTAACTCCTTCCCTTCTGGCGTCAGCACCAGCATCGTCGGCAGGTATTTCACATCGTGTTTCTTGAATGCCTCGGGTTCGTTCTCATACAGCACTTCCACGCTCACGTAGTCTTTCAGAACGGCGATAACCGCCGAGGAGGGATACGTCTCCGACCGGAGACGGTCGCACTCCGGTCAGTTTATCTCGCTCGTGAAATCCGCAAACAGCAGCTTGCCCGTAGCTTTTGATTTCGCGGTCGCATCGGCATAGGACTTTTCCCAGGCCACTCCCTGGTGCTGCGCGTATGCAGGCACAATCGCGAGAAACAGGAAAATCGCCGCGCACAATATTCTTACCGTCACCTGTCGTCCCTCCTCCATGAATCTTGACAGCAATTGCCGGGGATGTTACTATTCGTTCTGGAAGATAATGTCCGGAGGCAGATATGGCGTTTACCGTCCGCTGTCCGCATTGCGATACGCTGCTGAAAGTTCCGGACAAGTATCATTATCAGCTAATCCCCTGCCCCAAGTGCAAGAACGAGATAGAAGCAATCAGCATGGAAACACTTGAGGTGGGAGAAAAATTCCTCGAGGAACTCGAAAATCTCGAAGGCGACATGATAATCGACGAGTCGCGTCCCGGCCCCCGCAAACCCGGCGCCGCACCGGAAAGCCCCGACGATGAAGACATACCCCGTCTCAAAGATTCCTGATTAGCCGAGAATTCGCATGCAGGCATCGTAAACCTCGTCGGCAGTTATCAGTTTCATGCAGCGCGGGTTCGGACAGGTTCTCAGAACGCACGGACTGCATTCCAGCTCTTTTCTGACCACCTGGTGGCCGTTGCCCGCCGGGCCGTAAATATCAGGGTCCTTGGGCCCGAATATCGCCACGACAGGGGTCCCTGTGGCCGCGGCAATATGCAGCGGCCCGGTATCGCCGCCCACGAACATGGTGCATTCGCCCAGCAGGTAGGCAAGCTCGCGCAGCCCGTGAGGCTTCGGCCCGAGCAGCGCGGCCCCGCCGGACAACTCCACGACCTTTTCGGCAAGCTTCCTCTCCCCCGGTCCCCAGCTTACGACCACTGCCGTGCCTTTGCTGTCGGCGAGCCTGCGGGCCACCTCGCCGAATCCTTCCGGCGACCACTGCTTAAACGCCCCGAACTTGCTGACGCCCGGATGCAGTACGACCAGCCGTTTCCCGCCGAGACCCTGTCTTTGCAGGAAGTCCCCGGCTGTCCCGGCCTCGTCAGCGCCCACTCTCAAGCCTGCGGGCATTTCTTCCGGCTCTATCCCAAGTGCGCCGAGCAGCGTAAGATTCTTGCGAATCCTGTGCATGGCTGTCCTGGTCAGAGGGACGTGCCTGGTGCAGAAAACATGGGAATATTCCTTGACCCGCCCGCAGGTGAATCCAATCCTGACCCTCGCGCCGCTTGCGATTGTCACGACACCGCTTCGCAGGTTTCCCTGGAAGTCGAGCGTCACATCGAATCGCCTGCTCCTCAGGTAACCGAAGCCTGCGGCCATGCCGGCCGCGTTGACCGGGTTCACGAGGCCGTAGGTCCATTCCCTGCGCCTGACCACGAAGACCTCGTCTATGTCGGGGTCGCCCCTGAGAAGGCCCGCGGACGGCTGCTCCGCCGCCCAAGTAATGCGGGCTTCGGGGAAGTTCTTCTTGAGCAGCCTGAGCGCGGGCAGACAGTTCGCAACATCCCCGATAGCACTCAGCCTGACGAAGAGTATGTTTCTCGGTCCGTTCAAGCGGTCCTCCGTCGCATACACCCGCCTATTATAGCCTTCCAACATCTTCTCAGTCAATACCTTGCGAAAAGTGCGAAAGAGTTCACCCCTCAAGTTTGTGTGGGCCTTCGCGCGCTTTTTTTGGTTTGACTCGCCCAACCGGCGCGGTTAGTCTTGTCGGGCATCGCAGGCTGTTCGAGGCACTGGAATTTCCGAAAGACCCGGATTGAAGATACTCGCGCTCACATCCAGACCCATGGTGAAACCGCTATACGGCGAGACTCTGCGTGCCTACCAAATACTCATGAGACTTGCTGAAAGACACGAGGTGTCCCTACTCTGCTTCGACAGAGACTGCCATAATTCAGGTGAGGTCCAGCGGCAGTTGAACAGGATGGGCAGCGTGCGACTAGCACCATTCAGGAGAACTCTGGCCATATTCAAGAGTTTTCTGAGCTTGCCGACAGCTACACCTGCTCAAGTCGCTTTCCTTTCCTCGAGAGCAATGCGCCGCGCCGTCCGCGAGGAAGTCGAATCGTTCAAGCCGGACCTTGTATTCGTGCATATGGCGAGAATGGCCCAGTATGCCCGGGAGCTTGACCACATTCCTGTCGTATTGGACCTTGTAGACTCCTTTTCACTTCACGTAGGGTCCTATGCCGGCCTGGGTGCGATGCACAGCCCCCTACTCATGAGAATCGAGACCAAGAAGATGGCAAGGTACGAATGCGAGTGTGTCGCACGCGTCGCCCTTTCGTTTGCGGCGTCCGGCAGGGATGTAGACGCTGTCAGGAACTCGCCGTACTATACGAGCGGTCGGATTGAAATCCTGCCAAATGGAGTAGACACTGACTACTTCACGCCGAAAGAAGTCGAGAAAGACCACTCAATCGTCTTCGTAGGCAACCTGGGTTACCCTCCAAATGAGGATGCTGTGCTGTGGTTTGCGAATGATATTTTTCCTCTCGTATGTGAACGAGTTCCGTCCGCGAGATTCGTTGTTGTCGGCATGAACCCCTCGCCGAAGGTCCTCGCCCTTGCCGAAAGGCCACAATTAGAAGTAACGGGCGAGGTCCCCGACGTGCGGCCCTATCTGTGGCGCGCAGCGGTCAGCGTCGCGCCGCTGAGAAAGGCAGGCGGCAGCCAGTTCAAGGTCCTCGAAGCCATGGCGTGTGGCATATCCTCAGTCATAACACCCGCAGCCGCAGACGGGTTCGACGCAAAACCCGGCCGCGATTTCGACGTGGGCAATGAGCCCGCCGATTTTGCCTCCAAAGTATCACACTTCCTCAAGAATCCTGATTGCGCTCGGAAAATTGCCCTCGCGGGAAGAGCCGTGGTTGAGAGGAAGTACACTTGGGACAAAATCGTCGTAGAACTCGAGAGAATGATGCAGGCCGTGTGATTGCGGATACATGACCATGACCGGAACAGGCACTCCCGCACGGTCTACCGAGGGTGCCTGCGCCACCTGCCGCCTACTCCTATGTACCCGTCAAAGAGTCCTGCAAGGAGCGCGCCGCACGCACGCAGGTTTCCCTGGAGCAGTCTGTGGATAACTCGGATAACTCGCGTCGGTAGGTACCATACATGAAAAAGCAACTTCTGCCACCAGCGCAGGAGTCTCCTCGCAAGGTAGACCCTGTTGCGTGTGGAATAGTAGTATACAATGGGACTAATCTTGCCCCCCGAAGACTGGGCGACACCGTGATACACCACGGCGTCCCTCGCCAGCAGCACCTTGTGCCCTTTCCTCGCGGTGTAGATGCTTAGCTCCATCTCTTCGCCGTACATGAAGATTTCAGGGTCAAGGTAGTACCCGGCTTCTTTCTTTCTCTCTGCAAGCAGGTCTCTGCGTATGAGCATCGCGCACCCCTGGGGGCTGTCTACTGCCCACGACTCCTCGGCGTCTTCCGGCAGCCTCACACGAGTGCTAATGAAAAGGTCTCTCGGGAACTTCGTGCCTGTGTGAAGGATTCTGCTCCCATCCTTGCTCTTTACCAGAGTACCTACAATCGTGGCGTCCTGCTTGAGAGATACGTCGAGGCACACATTGAGGCAATCAGGTTCGGGAACAGCGTCATTGTTCAGAAAGAATACATAATCCGGTGCATTCGCGCGTGAGAGCGCATACTCGATTGCGATGTTCGAGCCTCCACTGAAACCAAGGTTCTCGGAGGTTGCGATGAGAGTGAACTGCGCCGTCTCGAACAAGAGCTTCCCACCCGTATCCCGCGCCTGCCATTTCTTATCTGCCACTCGGCCTTCCGCGCCGTACCTGGCGGTGGCCCATTCCAGAAGTTTCTCCGCCGACCCATCGCTGGAGCCGTTGTCAACCAGCACAACGCTGAAGTTCCGATACTCCAGGCTATCCAGGGATTCCAGGCACTCGACGGTATCCCGCCACCCGTTCCAGTTGATGACAATAACAGCTACATTTGTCTGCATATCCATGCCGATACGCAAAATCCGTCAATGAAACACTTTTATAGAAAAAATCCCGTGTCTTATCGCAGTTGCTCTGGAATAGAATTTCCCACCAAGTAGTGAAATCAAAAGAGCCAGCCAGTATTGCACGTTCTGCCTATGCAATGCCAGCGCTCTCATCAGGTAATTCCTGCCTTCCACCATTCTGCCCTTCTGGCACAGAAGCGTACCGATTGCATAGTAATGTGTGGCCAGTGTCTTCCTGTTCTTCTTGAGGCTCTCATAGTGCTTCTTCAGAATGATCTTATTGGCAACAATAGCCGCCTCTTGGTTAGTCGTGATGCATCCTGGAATCATGTACGAAACCAGAAGAGGTTCGTCAATACACATGAAATCATAGGATTCCGATATCCTGATGAACAACTCCCAATCCTGAAATCGGGGTAGAGCCTCGTCGAAGTAACCAGCTTCTTGGAAGCACTCCTTCCTGACAACAGCCGCCGGGGTGGTTACGAAGTTGCGCTTGAGAAGCTCAGAGTGAACAGCACCTTCCTTCCTCCTGATGTGGCCCGACGGTATGTATTCTCTGCTGCCTCCGGATATTCTCCAGAAACCTGTGTAAACTACGCCGAGCGATGCAGGAGCCTCTTCAAACGCTTTCATCTGCTTTTCCAGCTTCCCCGGCAACCACTCATCGTCACTGTCCTGGAATGCTATGTACTCTCCTTTGCTTGCTCTTATGCCTGTATTTCTCGCTGCCCCCCCTCCTTCATTTGTGACATGGCGCAGGTATTTGACTCGTTCATCCCCGAATGAACTCACAACTTCTCTTGTGTTGTCAGTTGAGGCGTCATCCACCACGATAACTTCAAACTCCTTGTAAGACTGTGACAGTACGCTACTGATAGCACGGGCTACAGTGGATGCCCGGTTGTAGGTGGGGATTACAACGCTTACCGTGGGCATTCTATTACCTCGCGTTCATCAAGATTCCGAATCTTGCGGAAGTGACACAGAAAGAACCCCAATGCCGCAAAAGACACCTCCCATATTATCTACTATCTTGCACAATACACTCATTTACTCCATTTTCTGTGACGCCAACTTTATTGTGTATTACTCTTCCAAGATATCAGTAGAGGCATTCACCACGAGATGCCTGCGTGCCTCTTACGACATATCATGACCACGAAGTCACTCTCGATACCTGGGCGCGTTAAGAAATTATCCTCCGCCTTGAAGCACATCCGAAGCTGGTGACGAGTTTCCTCGTCTTGCGAGAGGAAGTTGTGCGCAATCTGGGCAAGAAGCTGATGCAATACGTTCCCACCGAAACCTCGCTTTTCCTCGACATCAAAGAGGGAGTTTAGCAAAGGCATAATCATGGAAGATTCTATGGCCTCCGAGGGATCAGTGAGTATCATCTTGAGCCTAGAAGGTCGCCAGACCTTGCTTTTTCTGGTGCGCCTCCCCCACTCTGTCAGATACTTCCTCGGGAGGACAGCAAGAAGACGGTTAATCTCAGCAAGCTGCGAGGTTGTCCACTGGAATCTTGTTGGACCCATGAACTCGTTTACGATAAGAAAGCCACCAGCGCGCAGAGAGCGTTCAACATTACGCAGCACTGACTCAAGCGGTGATAGATGGTGTAAGCTGGATTCTGCCAATACTACATCATAAGAACCCTTTGGCACATTCAGTGAGATAACGTCGCCTACTTGGAAGTCCAGTGTCTTGTCAAGGCCATATCTCCGAGCCTGAGCTTTCGCATATTCGATTCTTGGAGAAGAGATGTCATAGGCGTTTATGGTTTTGAAGACACCAAGCCGAGCCCAACCAATCTCACGGTGACCCGTCCCGCAGCAAAGCGAAAGGCCCTTACTCGGTGCGATTTGACCAAGGTACTTCCGTGCGATGTATTCCTGGTAGTCAACATTCGGATCTCCCGATATCATGCGATTGATGCGTTGTTTAACTTCGGGGATGTCTACCCAGTTGCATGGTGGATTCTGCGTACGAGCCCAGGCTCTAGCTGTCCAGGCCTTACCGCGAATAGCAACTCGTAGCAGGATACGCATCGCTTTTGAAAAGATGTGGCTGCTTGCAAAGCGGCGAAAATCCTCTGCATTTATGAAGTTATTGAACAACTCACATCTCCGAAACTCACGGCCGTCTCAAATGAGCTGAGACTTTTCAGATGAAGTGTGTCGGTAATAAGAACAAGCTCCTTGTCCTTTTCAGCATCTGGCAATTTCCCTGCCTGCTGCTATTCCTGTATTTCTTGCTGCTCCTCCGCCTCTAGACTACGAAAACACACTGTTTAACCAGTTATGCTCCTGCAACTAGCCTCCAGGTTATTGTTCGTTCCTCAAACAGAAGTAGATAAGCTCTCCCTCGACCAAGCCGTATTGCTCTGCTCTCGCCTCCCTCAGTTGTCGGCCGTAATCTTCCACTGATACTGTGAAACCGGCATCTTCAAGTCTGCGTTTGAAGTCTCTTCCGTACATTCTAACATGATCGTCTTGACCGAAAAGACGAACTCTTTCTTCAGGCGACACTATGCTAGGATCTTCAAAGGTATGCTCCAAGCCGATATCCACCGGCGACTGTATCAATGCCCAACCATGCGGTTTGAGCACTCTAAAGAGCTCTTTCATTGCTTTGCGATCGTCGGGGACGTGTTCGAGAACGTGATAGCATATTATGCAGTCGAATGTCTTGTCGGCAAATGACATAGACTGTATGTCAGCTCTCACCATGGCCAGGGGCGATTCGATATCAGTGCTGATATACGTTATATTTGCCATCTTCGTGAATCTACGCCGGAATTGCGCTGTCGGCGCCAAATGCAACATGCGAAGGTCCTCTTTGAACAGGTTTGTCTTGTCTTGCAGATACAACCAGGCGGCGCGATGCCTCTCCAGCGAAAAGCATCTTGGGCACTGAGCATTCTCTCTTTGCCTCGTGCCGCCAGGCAGGAATTTCCGGAAGTGACCGCCGCAGCACGGGCACTTGTACCGCAAGCCCACGTAATAGAACGACCTTAGAGCCAAGTATGACTTCCTCAGATGGTCATAGCATCTCTTGGGCAGCAGTTTCTTCAGAAGCGATTTCAAGCCAACCCCGTTGTTTCTACGAACCTTAACCTGAAGCCTTGCAGAATAGACTTGTAGATTACTACCAGCCTCCCGTCCGGTCTCCTGCTTTCACAGTTTCCTTTCACAAATTGCCGACCCACACGCCGTGCCGAGGGTTGCACAACAACAGTCAAATGCTAGCTCGAATTCCTCCAAGACAACTGTTCACGCCCCAGACTACCCGTTGCAGCTTCTCTGCAGCCGGGACTATCGTATTATACATGAAAAGCGCCCCGCTGCGAGACCTTTCCCGCGTTAAGATGCCGGCTCTTCTGATGGACCTGTCCCCAGATTCACCAAGTCTCCTTCGAACTCCGTTGCCCCCCCTTGACCACCCTCATCAAGTCTCCCGAAAAGTGGGAAGTAGATGCCAATATGCATTTCGGCCCCGATACGACGCCCATGCAGCCTCAATACGACCTTGGTACGGCCTTGATACGGCCTTGATCCCACGCGGGTGGTAGAAAGTCCGTATCAAGGCCGTACCAAGGCCTAACCATTGCCGTTGCAAGACCGGGTTGCGAGAAGCAGAGAGCAATATTCGAGACCGCTGCGGAGAGGGGCAATTGCGCCTTGGAGTTCATTGCGAGCAAGCGTTTTTACGCTGGTTCCACCTTCGTGTCCCGTATCAGCGACTTGTAGATAATGCCGCAATGGCTAGTGGTATTCCCTTCTTCTCCACAAACCGCCCGCAGACCATCAAGCGGATTTCATCGTCCGGCTTCCTCTCCCCATATTCGTACTTGCCGGGGTCAATTCCTATGTGGTGAACAACGACCTTGTCCGGGAGGCAGCCCAGCCCGATGAGTTTCTCGCGCATGGCCGGACCTTCGGCGAGAAACAACTGACCTTGTTGGAATAGCTTCGCGTATCTCTCGCGCCAAGAATGGTCTACATGTGGCAAGAGGTACGCATCTGACCCGTAGAAGCTTGTCACAAGTAGAATGCCGAGCCGCCTGTTCAGTTTCCGTACGTCGTACCTTTTTTCAGCAAGCTTCCGACCTGCCCTCCTACTCGTACTTCTTGAACACTTCCCGCAAGACTCGGCTCATTGACTCGTAGCTGTATTCCTTCATACATTTGGCCCGCGCCAGAGAACCGCGTCGCGCGGCTTCCTGAGGGTGGTCAAACACATACTGAATGGCGTCAGCCAACTGCACCGGTTGCTCTGGTTCAACCAGCCAACCGCATTCTGCAAGAATCTCAGCGTGATCCGACACTCTTGTGGCAACAATGGGTCTTGCCATGGCCATGGCATCGAAGACTTTCGCAGGAAGTTGGCCCTTAGCCGCTGGCCCGCTTCTTTGAGGTATTGCCGCAACGTCTGCCATTGCGAGGAGTTCTGGGATCTTGTCGAATGACTGCAGCCCGTAGTGAAGGAAGTTCGTGTGACTCAAATCATTCATGGCTTTCCTCAGCAGCGTCCGGCAGTAGCTACTCTCATAGTCAATGCCAACTACCATCAGTATGGTACTTCTGTTCCCAATGGATCTGACCGCTGCTATGAGGTCCTCAATCCCCTTATGGGGTCTCGGTGTGCCAAAGAACATGACGACTTTCTTGTCTTCCGCTATTCCGAAATCTCTCCTGACAGACTGACTGTCATACCTGTCAGGACTGAATGCTCCGGTATCCCTCGCATGCCAGACTAACTCACCGCCAAACTTATGCTGCAAGAACCGATTTGAAACCGTGATGCCGTCCGCCAGACCAGCCAGTTTCTCGCAGAGCAGGTTGTTCCAATAGGAACTCACTTCAAAGGGGAAGAGAGCAGAATCTGTCAGGAGTTTCAGACGACGCGGAAGAGATAACCTACTACGCATGTCCATCACCAAGCCTGCCTGCCAATCGTCAATGTCAAGCAGAAGTGGCTTCTCCTGGATCATCTTCTTAAGCAAACCTATGCCGAAGCTTGTGATGAGAGGCTTGGATGCGTAGACAACTTCTCCCTCTGCAAGCCCCAGAAGTCTGGACAGTTCCCAGTACGCCTCGATCCTGCCGGAAATCCTGACATACTTGCAGCTGATACTCGTGTCATTGGCCAGAGGAGGCCAGATACCCCTGCCAAAAGCTGGTCCAACGATCTCGACTTCATAGTGTTTCTGGAGAATCCTTGCGAGCAGATAGGCCCTGCCAAAGCAGTTCTGGGAGACATCGGGGGTGAGGATCGAGATTCTCATGGCTTGTCACTGTTTGCTTTCCTGCATACTACCGTAATGTAGCGATATTCCTTTCTCCATGACACCTTCTCCAATTCCGGTTTTCCTCGACTCGGATCATAGACGGTCGGCAAGGTTCTTCTTGTTACTCGCTCAAGAAGGGGTAGCAGGAAGATCTTGCTCACTGCCCTCTGTCCATAAACCTCCAACACCTCAAAGAAGGTCTGCAAACACCGCGTAAGCTCCTTCATTGTGTACTCTGCTACGTGAAAGACATTCTGAGGAGGTTGTTTGAATGATGTGAAGGGTGATGTCATTTTCCGATTGGGGCTGGATATTATCAATGTACCACCAGGTCTTAGCACTCTACGAAGCTCTAACAGGGCTTCTTCTCGGCTGCTGATATGTTCAATCGTTTCAAAAGAGACTACCACATCGAAGGAGCCATTCGGGAAATCTATATCTGCTATATCGCCCACGCCAAATTCGACTCCATTTCTCTTGTACTTGGCACGTGCGAACTCTATTGCTTCAGTTGAAAAATCCACGCCTATAACTCTCCTAGCTCCACCATCGCACAATCTCAGTGAACCGTAGCCAGTACCGCAGGCTACATCCAGAACTATACAATCCCTGACATACCCAGCGGCAAAATCGTAGCGTGCAATGTGGTCGAGCCATATTCTCTCTGGCGTGCCCCCCTCGACAATTCTTTCTCCTGTAAACACTGTATTCCCGTTCCCACTCACAGGGATGGCTCGCTCTCCTCTTTCATGCACTCTGCCCTTATACAAGGCCAGGTCTTAGTGTGGTAGTCTCGTGCCGTTTTACTCACAACCTCTGTGAAGCCAGTATTTGTCAATGCGCGACTTAGTCTTTCAAAATTATAGCCAAAGAAATGATAGTCTCCTTCGAATCTCTGTAGCGCGAAAATACCATCTAGCTGTTTCTCATCTCCCGCCAAATATCTCCCTGCAATTTTATCAAAGTCCGGACATTCAACAATTAGTTTACCTTGTGGTTTCAAGATTCTATGCCATTCTCGCAACGCCTTCGGCAAGTCGTGTCTGGATAGATGCTCAATAACATGATACGCTTCAATTACCTCTACCGAATTGTCTGGGTAGGGCAATCTCGTTATGCCACAAACTAGATCTGTTGCTTTTGTCTTTCTCAGATCTATGTTCACATAATCCTGAAAGCTCTTGTCCCCACAACCCAAATGCAATCTAAGAGGACTCTTCCACCCTATTCCAAGCCTGTATCTGATTCTGGTGATGGTTGGACCCACTATACGCCGAATCACATTCAGGAATTTCGAGGCGTAATAGGCCCTACCAAGCGCATGTGCCGTCACTCGCAGATTAGTTCCGAAGAGGCTATCCAATAACAGAAGAACTGTCTTGGCAACACTGCGGAAGCTAAATATGTGGCAAGAAAAGTACTCTTTCTTGTGTCTCGTCTTGAGTAGTATTCTCATGAACCACTTCATATCAGACAGCTTCTTCCTAAGTAGGTGCTGATAATCCAGTTCAAACAGGAATTCTCTTCTAAGCGCCAGTAGATCTTTGACTTCTGACTTATTGAACTTGTCCAGAACCTCGCTATCGAAGAAGTTTATCTTATAGAGTTTATCTTCATCTATGTTTGGGTTGACCATATCCCATAGCTTCGTGTTTGGCATGGGCGTTGCTATTGACAAGACATAGGAGTCAGCATCTATCTCTTTGCCCAGCCGTAAGGTTTGTAGCATTTCCTCTTTGGTCTCTGTCGGCAAACCAATCATCAGGTTTGCCAGTGTTCTCATATTATGCTTGTGACATATTCTAAAGGCAATCTTGGTTTGCTCAACTGTGATCCGTTTGTCGATGACTTCTCTTAGAATCCTGTTCGAGCCGGATTCGACGCCAAGATCTATTTGAATGCATCCCGTCTCCCTCATCCGCTTTATCATTCTAGTGTTCACATTGTTGACACGCCCTTGGCAACCCCACCACATTCCAAGTTCCTTCATGACATCACATACGTTGTTGAGATGTTCTTTGTTCATGGTCAAGGCATCATCCACAAACCATATTGCCTCGGCACCGTAATTGTCTCTCAGCAATCTCACTTCCCCGCGGATGTCATCGCGGCTTCTATACCTCACTTTCTTGCCAAATATGGCGTTACACTCACAGAAAGAGCACGAGTACGGACAACCTCGGGAGCTCAATACTGTAGCAGTCTTGAGTGGCATCCCTCTAATTACCCAACTATGGATTGCAGTATGCCTCCTCATGTTCACCAAATCGTATGATGGATAGGGAAGGTCATCCAAGTGCATTATTGGGGGGCGAGGTCGGTTATGGGTAACTGCTCCGTTCTTCATCCATGAAATCCCCTTGACTCTGCCGACTTCCTCACCCTGACACAAAGTTTCTACCAATTCATGAGTAGTTAGCTCACCTTCACCTCTCACAACATAATCAACACCATTTCGCAGGAATATCTCGGGGGTGTCAAACGCCTGCGTACCTCCTACCAAAGTCTTGGTTTCAGGTGATACTTCTTTGATTGCGTTGTTCAAATCCACCGTCTCGCGTATTTCGTTTATCAGACATGTTATCCCAACAATTGTGGGTTGTGTCCTCCGAATGAACTCGGCAATTGTTGTTATGGGAGTACCTCCACCAAGAGAGTGGCCCTCCATGATTCTGTCATCCAGAATCACATTGTCATGTCCATATTGCCTCAGGTAGCTTGACACATACATGACCCCAAGAGAACATCTCGGGTCGTGCCACCGGGATGGGGGGACGATAAATATGATGTCTTCGCTGCGGGTCACTCTTGTCTTCTCCATGTCAGAGCAAGACTACTTCCTACCATATACAGTATTCGGCTACTGAACCACCTGTCAAACAGATAGATTACGCTAAGGTAGAGCAAAACTGCAATCCCAGTAGAGACAAAGAATATCACCAACCCATGGTCGCCTGTCAGATAGTTGCTCATAACAGATATTGACACAACTGTAATCACCGTAGCTGCCAGAGGAAAAGCTATTATCCGACAGAAAGCCAGTGCTTTGCAGTCTAGGAGCCTGACTAACACGCAAGATGACACCAGGGTTGCAACCAACGTGGAAAGAACCACAGCCCAAGATGTTCCCAATATTCCCCATCGCGAAGATAGAGGGTATATCAAAACTGCCAGCAGGAGCACGGCTATAAGCAATGTTTTGACTAGGAATTCCGGTTTGCCCGCTGCCTGAAATACTGAGCCCTGCGTCGCTCCTATGGACCGAATACCTCCCCACAGGGCCAGAGCCATCATGGCGGGAATCATGGGGAGCCATTTCTCGCCCAAGAAGAGGCGGGTGAAGTCGCTGCCAAGCACAAGTATCATACCAGCTATCGGAAATGCGAAGAACGTGGTAAGTTGGAGCACTCTCAAATACGCCTCGCGCAAGCGGGGAATGTCATCCTGCATTTTGGCGTATGCGGGGAAGGTCACTTGCGACACGGCGTGAGTTATCTCCGTCGCTGGAAGGTTGGACATACGATATGCTAGTTGGTAGAAGCCAAGGGCTGTAGCGCCGAGCATTTTACCAACGAATGTATCGTCGCCTTGCGTAGCCAAGAACATGAGTATGCCTGAGGCGAAAATCCACCTGCCGAAAGCGAACATCTTCTTGAAATGGGTAGGGGTGAGCTGCGGACGCGGGAAGCGCGGAATCAGGATATACGAAAAGACAAGGCGAACCATATCACCGGAGATATAACCCAGCACAAGCGCCCAAACGCTACAGTAGGCAATTGCCAATGATACCGAAACGACAACCTGGGCAATTGAACCAGTGACCTGGTAAACGAACTCCTTGCCGAACTCCAGTCTCTTCTGGAAGTAGAGCACGCGGATATTGGCAAGGCCGCGAAGGACAAGCGTAAGGCCTGCGACACGCAGCAGGGGCACAGCTGCCGGGGAGTTGAAGAAGCGAGCCACCAGCGGCGCGGCAAGATAAAGAATGCCAAACAGCAGCAGACCACGGACCGCCTGCACGGTCCACGCGGTGTTCATGAACGGCTCCGGGTCCCCCTTCTTCTGGATAAGTGCCTGGCGGAAGCCAGTCTCGGAGAAGACCTCGAGCACGGCGATCGCCAGCAGGGTGATGCCGAGCAAGCCGAAGTCTTCCGGCACAAGCAGGCGTGCGAGGATTATCAGCGCAACGAGGCGCAGGACTTGCGAGAGGATTCGGATAGCGAAGACCCACAGGCCGCCGCGCATTACTTTGCCCCGAAGGCTACCTACCTGCCCATCATCGGCACCTTCCTGGTACGTTCCTTCAGGCATGTCTACTCTGTTCCCTGCATCCGACAACAGTGTCAGGTACATTCCCAATGACTGCTGATCCGGCAGCTATCGCCACGTTTCGCCCGATTTTGACACCCTGGCAGACCGTGGCTCCTGCTCCAATGTGAGCGCCGTGGCCAACTCGCACGCCCGCGGCCAGAATCGCGCCCGTGTCCACATGCACGTGGTTGCCGAGCATGCAGTCATGCTCCACAATCGCGCCCGTGCCGATAATCACGTTGTCTCCAACCAAGACGGAAGCGTTCATGACCGCTGCGGTCATCATCGTCAGCCCGCGGCCTACCTGAGCCGAAGGGGAGACTATGGCCCTGGGATGAATTGCATTTATCACCTCGAACCCGAACTGCACGGCTTTGTCGAACAGGACGGCCCTCACCCCGGGTCTGGCCACCGGCCCGACCCCTATGAAAACATGCCGGATGCCCTGGTCCCAAAGTTCGAGAAGCTTCTCATCGCCGCCCAGAACTGGAACGCCGAGCACGCTTCTGCCCCGGAGTTCTTCCCTGGAATCCAGAAGCCCGGCAATCTCATACTCGCCTGCAAGCCGGAGCATCTCTATTATCACCTTCGCGTGCCCGCCGGCGCCAAGCCCGACAACCTTCATTGAGTCTCGTTCATCCACCGTATCCGCATGCTCCTCAAGAAGCTATGGCCATTATGATAACACTCTTTCCTGCGCTGTTCAAGCTTTTGAATACCGGCAACCAGTACAAGACGGGGCACCCGCCGAAAGGCCCGCTCGCGGCAATTATCTTCCCAAAAGCGCTTGAACACATCTCCCGCGCCGGTAGAATCTATTGCAGGAGGTGATTTCGCGCGTGACCTTCGAAGACCACATAATCCGCAACAAGCGGCTGACGTTCCTGATAATCTTCCTGTTTTCGCTTTTCATTATCGGGCTCGGCTTCATTTTCGGCTACGGCCTCTGGGGCCGCGCCGATGTCGGCCTCATCGGCGTCGCAATCGCGTTCGTTCTCGCGCTGGTAATGACCCTGAGCAGCTACTACGGCGGCAAGAAAATCGTCCTCGCCGCAAGCCACGCCAAGCGAATCGACCGCCGCTACAACCAGCAGCTCTTCAACATCGTCGAGGAAATGTCCATCGCCTCCGGCCTGCCCATGCCGGAGGTTTACGTCGTCAACGACTCCGCGCCCAACGCCTTCGCCACGGGCCGCGACCCGCAGCACTCCGCCGTCGCCGTCACGACCGGCCTCCTGGACAAGCTCGACCGCGACGAGCTTACCGGCGTCATCGCCCATGAAATGTCGCACGTCAGGAACTACGACATCCGCTACATGATGCTCATGGGCGTGCTCGTCGGGGTCGTCGCGCTGCTGTGCGATTTCGTGCTGCGCGGATTCTTCTGGGGCGGCGGCAGCCGACGCCGCGGCAAGGGTAGCGGCGCGTGGCCGTTGCTAATTCTCGCGCTCGTGCTGGCCATCCTCGCCCCTATTATCTCCAAACTCATCCAGCTCGCCGTCTCGCGCAGGCGCGAGTTTCTCGCAGACGCGTCCGCAGCCGAGCTTACGCGCTATCCCGAAGGCCTTGCCAGAGCCCTGCTGAAGATTTCCGGGGATAAGGAAGTGCTCGAGGTCGCCAATCGCGCCACCCAGCATCTCTACATAGTAAATCCCATCAAGTCCTTCGAGAAGCGCGCGAAGTCACTCTTCTCGACCCACCCGCCCATCCAGGAGAGAGTCGAAAGGCTGCGAAGCATGTAGGAGGATTTCCGCGAGTGAGTTCGCTTGGCGTCATGTTTCTCTCGGCCCTGTTTGCCTTTATCGCCCGCCTGCCCCGCAGCGTCGCGTTTACCATTGGCGAGACTTTCGGCCGAATTGCGCACCAGGTCGCATGGCTCATTGGCCGCAATCGCATAGGCATGACCAACCTGCGCCTCGTCTTCGGTCACGAGCAGTACAAGGGCCAGTTCCGCCGGATTCTCAAAGAGATGTGGATAAACTTCGGTCGCAACGCCATCGAGTTCGCCCGTTTCCCGCGCTACACGAAAGACAACATAAGCGACTACATCACCTGGGAGAATCAGCACTATCTCGAAGAAGTCCACAAACGCGGCAACGGTATAATTATCGCGACGGCTCATTTCGGCAACTGGGACCTGCTCGCGCTCGCCTGCACGATGAGCGGCTTCCGCGTGCACCTGATAACGAAATACATGCGTTCCAAGGTTATAACCGACTTCTGGATGAAATGGCGCGCGCTCGGTGGTGTACACCCCATCTTCAAAAAGGAAGCAAGCCGGGAGATTGTCCGCCTGCTGCGTCAGAACCAGCTTGTGGGGCTGGTCCTCGACCAGGACACCAAGCCCAAGGAGGGCGGCATCTTCGTCGAGTTCTTCGGCGTCAAGGCCTCGACCCTCTCGGCCCCCGCGGTGCTCTCCGAGAAGCGCGACACGCCCGTCGTCCCTGCCCTGCTGGTGCGCGAATCACGTTACAAACACCGTGCCTTCGTCGGCGAGCCTATTGAGTTCGAGGATGTCGGCACCCAGGAGGAAAACCTCGTGCACAACACGCGCCGGTACCTCGCGGTGCTCGAGCGTTACGTCAGAAAATACCCGGAGCAGTGGCTCTGGATTCACCGCAGATGGCGCAGGCGCCCGCCCGGCGAGGAGCCCGTCTATACCGGAGCCGCGGCCAAGCGGCGAAAGAGGCACCCCGATGGCGTTCCCCACAATAGCTAAGCTCACCATAGCAAACAACCTGCGAAAGCCCGGACTCTACCTCACTGTCGTCATCTTCTGCATCCTGATATTCCTGTCGCACTTCTTCACGCTTTTTACGCTGGGCGAGCCGACCTCCATGGTCCGCGAGGTCGGCGTCTCGTCCATATTCCTCTGCGGTGTGCTCATGGCCGTGTTCCTGAGCGCCTCGTCGCTCGCGGGCGAAATCGAGGCAGGCACGCTCGAAATCATACTCTCGCGCCCCGTCTCGCGGCCCGGCGTCCTGCTCGCCAAGTTTACGGGCGTGTTTGTTACATGCGCCATAGCGCTCGCGGACCTCACGATTATCTTCCTGATAACTCTCGCAATCGACGGGTCTTCGTTCGATTTGCTGACACTGCAGGCTGTCCTGCTTGCACTCGGCGCGTGCGCTGCAGCGGGCGCTATTACTTTCCTGCTGGCCTCGATGATGCCGTTCAGCGCGACTGTGCTTATCTCGCTGTGCGTTTTCGCGCTGGGCTCGCTGTCGGGTTATCTCGTCTCGCTGGCAGGCGGCCTCGGGGCGGGTCTTATCCGGGGCTTCCTGGTGGTCGTGCCCGACTTCGACCTTCTGAACCTCACCAACACCATCTCCGGAGGCAAACCGCTCCCCGCCGCCTCCTTCGCCTGGAGCCTCGTTTACGCGCTCGCCTACACTTCCGCCGCCCTCACCGCAGCATGCATGATATTCTCGCGCCGGGAGGTAAAGTAAGCTCCGCGTCCTACTTGAACGGCGGTGTCCTTCCGATGTGCCAGCCTTCTTCTGTCAGTGCCTTCACACGGGGATGCTCTGCCACTTTGTCTTGCCACCCCCAGAGCCTACTGAGATACCACAGCGCTGTTATAGTCATGAAGGCAGTCGCGAAATAGATTGGAAACAATACCACAGTGACACCAAAGACATTCATTATGTGAAGATAATGCCTGGTCATAGCAATTATCACATGGAAGAAGACACTTCCGAATGCAAGTGCAAGCCATATATAACCGGAAAAGGTTCCCACCGTATCATGAAACAACCTGCACTGCCGGCACCGGGGTACGGAAACCTTTGTGGTCGTGTAAGTTTGCCGGACATCGGTCTCGACAACGATGTATTTCTCTTCGCGTTCCAGCACCCTGAAGAACTCGACCTCGTGCGCCGCATCCTCGTCTGCTGGCCGCTTTTTACAGAACCAGCATACGCTGTCATCCCATTGCTGGCTTTCTTGTTGAGGCATAAATCTTTTTGCCTGTCTAAGTTGTATTGCTTCTTTACAACAGACCGCGACCTGGAATCAAGCACAAAAGAAGCCCGAAGAAACAGGCTTGAGACGCAAGTTTTCGTGTCATTTTACTACGATTTGTAAATCCCCGCATGACTCCAACCGGTTGCCCTGAGAATGTATCTCCTTTAACAGCTTAGTGTTATGTTATTCCGGATGATTATCATCCACACTGCAGATGGGTGTTTTTGGGGAACTTCTTGTAAAAATATGACGTAAGTCCTTTGATAGTACCAACTCCGTTTACAAGCTGTAATCTCACCGCAGAGACGCAGAGGTGGTATTGCTGCTCAAGTCTCAAGTCTCAAGCCTATTCTAATGTTAGACTTGCCGGGGAAACGGTGCCGGGGTATAATGAGCGGTCGGGGAGGTGCCGGTTGGATACGTTTCTCGCCGTATTTATGATAGTCGCCTGCTACGCCGCAGGGGCGGTGCCCTTCGGGCTGATAATCGTAAAGAAGCTCAAGGGCGTGGATATCCGCACGGTCGGCAGCGGCAACATAGGCGCCACGAACGTCGCGCGGGCCGCGGGGAAGAAGGTCGCGCTGCTGGTCTTCGGGCTCGATTTCGCCAAGGGGTTCGTACCGACGATACTGGTATACTTAATCGTCGAGTGGACGGACATGAGGCTTGGCGTGGCGGTCATGGCGGGGCTTGCGACCGTGCTGGGGCACATGTTCCCGGTGTACCTGAAGTTCAAGGGCGGCAAGGGCGTGGCGACGGCCGCGGGCATGCTGGCCGCGCTTGCGCCGCTTGCGCTGGCGATATCGATTCTTGTGTGGGTCATGGTGGTCGGGGTGAGCAAGTACGTCTCGCTGGGGTCTTTGAGCGCGGCGGTTGCCCTGCCCATCTCGTTCATATTGTCGAACCTCGAGACCGCGTTCGGCAAGCATATCGCGATAACGGAGCTTTGCCTGATACTCTGCGCGCTTGTTGCGTTCGCCCACAGGGCGAACATCAAGAGGCTTCTGGCCGGCACGGAGAACAAGGTGGGGCACAAGGTGCTGGCGGAGGATATCGAGCAGGTGCAGGACGACGCGATTTCCGCCGTCGAGGAAGCGGAGAAGCCGACCCGGCCCGAAGAGGCCGCGGAGGAGTCATGAAAAAGGTAAGCGTGATAGGCGACGGCGGGTGGGGGACGGCGCTGGCGCTGCTTCTGCACTCGAAGGGCGCGCAGGTCACCATCTGGGGCAACTTCCCCGACTACGTCGAGGAGCAGCGCGCGAAGAGAGAGAATTACAAATTTTTGCCTGGAATCGAGATACCCGAGGGCATAAACTATACGTCCGATTTGGCGGAGGCCGCGGCCGGGGCCGAGCTTTTTGTCTGCGCGGTTCCGACGCAGCATATCCGCGGGGTCTTTGAAAGATTCGCCGCGCACTACCCGAAGGGAGTGCCGGTCGTCTCGGTCGCAAAGGGCATCGAGCAGAAGACGCTCAAGCGCTGCACCGGGGTGCTCGACGAGCTGCTCGACGGAGCGCCGCTTGCCGCGCTGAGCGGGCCTTCGCACGCGGAAGAGGTCGCGCGCGGGGTGCCGACGGCCGTGGTCGTCGCGTCCGTGGATGCGGAGCTTGCGCGCACGCTGCAGGATGTCTTCATGGCGCAGGCCTTCCGGGTCTACACGCAGGACGACATAACCGGCGTGGAACTCGGCGGGGCGCTCAAGAACGTGATTGCGCTTGCGGCGGGCATGTGCGACGGGCTGGGCTTCGGCGATAACACCAAGAGCGCGCTGCTGGCGCGCGGGCTGGTGGAGATATCGCGGCTCGGCGTCGCGGTCGGCGGGAAGCGCCTGACCTTCACGGGGCTTTCGGGCATCGGCGACCTGATAACGACGTCTTTCTCGCCGCACGGCAGGAACCGCGCGGTCGGAGAGATGATAGGGGCGGGCAAGACGCTGAGGCAGGTGCTCGAATCGACCGAGAAGGTAGCCGAGGGCGTCTGGACGACCGTTTCGGCGAGGGAACTTGCCGGGAAGCTGCAGGTTCCCGTACCGATAACGGAGCAGGTCCACGAGGTACTGTTCGAGGGTAAGGACCCGAGGCAGGCGGTGGTAGACCTTATGACGCGCGGCAAGAAGCAGGAAATCGAAGACCTGGAGTAATTCGGGTCGGGACGCGTCTCACGGGCGCGTCTGGATTGACAGACGGGGCGTGGCGCAGCTTGGCTTAGCGCGCTTGCATGGGGTGCAAGAGGTCGCTGGTTCGAATCCAGTCGCCCCGATTCCACGTATTGAAGAAAATCCACTTCACTCTTGATGACCTGGTGCAACACAAATCCGCTTAACGCGCAACAAAAGCCATGATGGCTCTATGCCAGAGAGAGGCTCTTTTACGTCAAATCTCACGCCCTGGCGCTAAATTTAGCCCTTCTTGGAGTCTTTATCGCCATCTTTTCTACCCACCACTCACTAAATTTAGGGATGTTTTCCTGCTATTGGCAACAAACCAGCTCTTTCCGGTTGCAATTCCAGGGAATGCATGATAATATGAGATAGGCAGCGCAAGTCATTTCTTGCAGGTTTGATTTCTTAATATTGGTGCCCTTGCAGGGCTTTAAGAGGAGTCTCTATGTCAACATATGCCGATGCGGCAAAGGTGGATGTTAGATTTCCTGCCGATTGGTACGCACGATGTGCAGGCGGCATAGACGACGACCATTTCCATCTTGGAGCTTCGCCCGCAAGAATAGCCTTTCCTGCGAATCACGAGGTAACATGCTGGTTCTGGGAAGATGTTACCGATGACTTCTTATCAAGCTTGGTATATGTTGCAGCCGCGGCGAAGCCCTTTTCTTTGGATGTTCATCTGCAGTACTATCCTGACATGGCGATAGAACGCGTCACAGACGCTGGGCTGGCTTATCTGGGGAGAACACCTACCCTTCGTGAACTCGGTGTTTTCGAGTGCGCGAACGTCACAGATAAGGGGATTGGAGCACTCTGCCGCTCCAACAGCTTGGAAGCACTGTCCCTTTACAATCCTAACCTAACAGATAAGAGTCTTTTGCACATATCCAAGCTGAAAGGACTCAAATCGCTTGTTCTGGGCTCGACGCAACTAACCGATGATGGCATCGCGGCGCATCTTGCAGGTCTGGCGCTTGAATCCTTAATGCTGCAGAACTGCATCAATCTTACGGACAAGGCTCTGCTCTCCTTGGCGAAGATTAGGACTCTCCGCAGCCTGAAGCTCGCAGTCTGCCCTTGTTTTACCGACAAAGGCATTGAAGCACTTGCTGCGCTGGAGAATCTCGAAGAATTCCACATTTGGAATTGCCCGGGCGTTTCCAATGCCGGGCTTACCATGCTTTCGAGGCTGTCCAAACTGGATGATAGTCAAAGGTGGTAAAGGCGTTTTATGCAATAGGCAATCTTCTCAGCAAGCAGGGGGGGCACCGCATCGGCAACCTGCTGTTGCTGGAAACCTATTGAGCCGAGAAACACGTTCTTATCTGGAAATGACTGCAATCTTGCAGCTTCTCTCACGGAGAGGCCCCTGTCTTGCTCGGGATGAATCAGCATGTTCTTCCGAAAGTTACCGATGACCTTTGAAGGCTTGTCCCACTCAAGACGATAGTAGATACCGGTATGACAAAGAGAAGTATTCCGGTAGTCTGTCATGAGTTTAGAGGGAATTGCCTCCCAATTCTGTCCTTGTCCTATGTGAGCATACCGTTTAAGGATTTTACTACTGTTCTGAGTCACCAAATTGCCCTGCACTATCTTCGCACCATTACTATGCATGCGCATGGCTTTTTGGTATACAGTCGCTCTACTCAGGCTTTTTCTATAAGGGAGGCAGTCCAGGTAAGCGCCGTTTTCAAGACTTGGTAGGTCGTTCAGGGCTTGGCGTACTGTTACATAGGGCTTTCCTTGCTGGCCATGAGTTGGCTTAGGGAATTGAATTGGTAGATTCAATCTGTTGCCAATGATGAAAATACGGCGGCGAAATTGAGGCACCCCGTAATCTGCTGCGTTGAGCAGCTTCCACTTGACGGTGTAGCCAAGTGCTTGGCATCGCTTGATAATGCGCTTCAATATGGCCCCTTCAGAGAGAGTACACAAGCCCGCAACGTTCTCAATCACAAACCACATGGGCTCAACTTTCTCTAAGAAACGTAAGTACTCTTTATAGAGATGATTTTTGTGGTTATTGAGATTCCTTGTGCGACGGTTTGATTCAGAAAATCCTTGGCAAGGAGGGCCACCTGCCAGTACAGTCACATCTCCAGGACGCAACGCAACTCTCTTTAGACACGACACAGGGTCAAGGCGTCGAATATCATCTGCTATGACATCAGTCTCCGGGTTGTTTCTCTTGTACGTAGTTGCGGCATGAGTGTCTATTTCAACGGCCTGAGCAATCATGAACCCAGCATTTCGCAAACCACAACTGAGTCCGCCGGCACCCGCAAATAGGTCTATGGCAATTGGCTTTGGCCTAACTACTATTGGCAAAGGCGTTGTGGCCTTCGGGTGAAGACAAAAACCTTTGACCGGGCAATCAGCGCATTTGGGATTCCTTGCGAGACAACGCGCTCTCCCGTGCGCTACAGCGTTAACGTGAAAGCTACGACGAAGTTCTTCGGGAATCGCCTTATGTAATAGCGTATGTGACCTTTCATAAGAAACGCGCCGACAGAGAATCCCAAGCCTAACTGCCAGCCTGTAAGTGTGCACATCAACCGGCAGCACAGGGAAATCGAAGCAGTATAAGAGCACGCACCTCGCTGTTTTCCGTCCGATACCAGGAAAAGCAAGCAGTTCTTCTTCTGCTTCTTCCGGCTGCAAGGAGGCTAACTGTGATAAGGAAAGAGAGCCGAATCTTGCCACAATTGCACGGAGCATGTGTTTGAGAAGCTTGGCCCTTCGCTTACCCATCCCAGCCACTCTAATAGCTGATTCAATACTGCGAAGGGGAGCGGAAAGAAGCATTTCCCATTCGGGAAACCGAAATCTAAGCTGTGTGTATGCCGCTGTGTATTTCAGTTCGTCGGTCTTCTCGGTCAATGTAACGAACACAATCTCGTCAATAGGGAAACTCTTGTTTCCGAGTGATGGACTGCCGTATTCTGTTTCAAGCTGGCGTGTAATCGTTGTGATAAGGTCTTCAGCCATTATCTATTCATTCCAATCGTCGGCGAAATTTATTTCCCACATCTTATCATATCCTTTGGAATAGCTCTTCCAATTATAGACGGCAGGTGTTGCGTAAGTAATTTGTATTTCTTGATACTTTCTGGCAGCCAGATACGTACCGAGCATTTGTAGCTTAGTGCCATTTGCCGCCACGAACAGATTGTGTGTATATCTAAATTGCGTGAACACTGACTCTATAGCCCTTTGCGTCTCGGCAACACCATGCGCAGGCAGAGCTGTTTGCCAGAAGCACTCTGAACCGAAGTGTGCAATCAAATCTTGATTCTCGCGCTCTACTATCTTGTCTAAACCTTCGTGATACTGCTCTCTGCCTTGATGAATGAATATCACCTTGTCGGGTTGATGTCTGCGAAGAGTGATATGGGTTCGCTCCCCTTCGTGACCGAGGATTACGAGAAGCAGCTTGGCGAGTTGAGGAAACTGTACTCCACAGAATCCTGGCACAGCATGTACAGATTTGACCCCTCTCGTCAGCCAACGGATATCCTCTTCTGTGGACTCCGTCGCGTACTTCCGAGGTTCCACATAAAGCAGGCGCAAGTTGCCTCTCAGCGGATGCGCGTCCAAGTATCTCAGAAGCACAAGCAGTTCTTGACGTGGAAGAGTACTGATGTCTACAGTAACGTTCTTGAGCGATTCTGCTGTATTGAACGAAGCCAACTGCGCATGGAAGGCCTCAACAAGCGCCACCGGTGACTCTATTGGGAAGGATAGTTCATGCACATTGCCATCTGAACAAGAACTTAATCGCTTCTGCATTTCAGCGAAGTACTTAGGGGCTTCTCCTTTGTCTTTGTATTCTTCAGAACGGAGAATAATTGCGAGGTCAGTCTGGTAGTCCTTGTGAAGACGTTTAACACCCAACGCCGTGCGTTCCTCGTAGCTTGCACAGGCTAAGAACAAAGAGTCGCGTGTGTCGCAAATGGTAGTAATATTGCTATCTATGAGCTTCGGGTTAACTACCCTTCCTCTTGAGCTCTTGACCATAGAGTATCGCCTTCGTCACTATCCTTGAGAAACTTCTTCACAAAGGTATCAGTGTCAGTGGCGGCAAGCACCACGTCAGAAGCTCTAATCTCAATCCGACCTTGCATTCTTACTCCCAAACCTTGGTGAGGAGCCAAGCGCCTGTTAAGCATAAATGTTGGCAACGCTGGGCCGCCAGAGGTCTTTGGCGGATAGTCCTCTTTTCGTCTTTGCATTATCGACTCTCGCACGGCAACATCCAAGATTGCTTTCGCGTTAGGATTCTCCTGAATGCTATCTTTTATGGATATTGAGAATATCTCAGGTTCACGACTCTGGGAATGAAGACGCTTCTTGAAAAGGGCACACAAGCTCTCAATCAATTTCACCATTTGCTTACTGGTGACGGCCAAGTCTCCTGACAGTAGGAAACTTGTATCTCCGGCGGTTACAGATAAGCTTTTTTTCATAGCTCCTGAGTACTCTCGTATTGCGTCATCCTGGACAGTCGCTTCGATTTTGTCGTTGGTATTAGGACGCCAACCTGAAGCTAACGCTTTTGCGACTATGCGACCACATATCTCAAGATACTGTCTGTAAATTCCAGAAGAGATATCAATAATGGCGTCGTATCCAGCGTAAGTGTGATGTATCTTCTTCTTTGCCAAATACTGAAAATATCGCGCATTTCCGTATTTTGACCAGAAATTTGTGAAAGTCTTAGGCCTGTTCTTATCCGGTAGCGAGTCGTACTCTGTCTTCGCAAGTTCTTGCACTCGCTCTCGAAGCCTGACGCCGTGTTCCCAAGTTGATACGATTCTCTTGAATACCAGACCTTTGGGCCAGTTTTTGGATATGAGTCTCTTCTCAGTTATTAACTCTACAGCTTTGTGATAGTCACTACGAAGCCCCTTGTCAATCCAGTCAAGACTTACGAAGTCATAATCATCACCCTCACGGTAGGTTCGTTCTGTTCCAGACATCATCTCCTTCTTGCCAAGAGTCATGATACCGTACTTGAAGCACACAACTTGTAGATTGCGGGCTGAAGCCGTACCAAACACAACTGCTTGTTGAGAAGGTCTTAGGACATCAAAATCGTCAAACATAACAAAGAAAGGACAAGCTATGTTCAGAATTTCTCTGAGAAACTCAAGCAATGGTAAAAACTGTCCAGACAGCGTTAACCAAGGATTAAACTGCGTTGGTGTACCCCCAGGCAGAATAGAGCCTAAATGCAAATCCTCTTCAGCAACAAGCGAACTTATTGTCTCATTAGCAAAGAAGCAAACTTCCGTCCAGTTAGTGCAGTCCTTGATGCCTTCTTCCATAAGTAAATTCGCCAGACGGTTCCGCATACTTCTGAGTTCATTTGCTTGTGCGGGGCGATACTGGAAGATTGATTTGAGTGTGCTTAAGAGATGCGATAGACAGAAAAGGCATAGACGGTGTTCAAAGAGACGTGTCTTACGGTCTTCGTCGTGAACCGCATCAAGGTCGCTTCTATCAAACACTCCCTGTTCCAGGCGACAGTACACACCCATGTGGTTACTCTTCTCCTCGAAGAACTGCATGGGATTACGTTCGGCGTCGTCAACCCATATCTTCATTTGAGTCTCGAAAGCCAAGTACCTAAGAATCATGGTCTTCCCAGTTCCCCTTTGGCCTTCGACAATTGTGTCAAAGTGTTTGTTGATTGTATTGAAATTCGTGTACTCTCCAACAAACAGAGGTGGTATCTCATCATAGTCCAACTCGTTTGCAGCAACCAAATCAAAGGGGTTTTGCCACTCCCGATGTTGCACTTCTTGTCCTTCTCCTTCTGTATCTTCTTCTTCATCTTCCCTTGGCATAGTCGTCTCTTGCTGGGTTCTTCCCGCGACAACAGTTGAGAAACCGTTGCCTGAGTCTCCTCCTTCAATGCGGCTTATGTGTCGCATGAGGTCTCGCTTAATCTGAAGAAACAGCTTCTTCCGCGGCCCTGCATCACAGAAATGCTCCTCTATAGTCTTGTCGTCTCGGGGTAAGAATTGCGTTTCGCTTAGCCATTCGTGTTCATTCCAGTCGCACGCCGAGAGAATCACAGGGAATATTATCATTCCATCTTCACGCCTCTTCTTCAGGAAAAGAGGGATTTCAGTCCGTCTCACGTATGCGGAGGTAAGGAATAACTCACTAACAAGCACAAGCGCAATATGGCTTTGCTGAATCTTATCCTTAATTTCATCATCCCATATCTCGCCAGCCGCAATTCTCTCGTCGAACCAGAATTCCGCGTGGTTGTCGCGTTCTAATCCTCGAAGATGGCCAAGCAGAGAGTTATCGTCAAGGTATTCGCCATCATTATGGCAGTAAGCTACGAAAACCTTCACTTTCATCGTTGGCCTCTCCCATTTATTTGGATGCAAGCTTCCAGAACTCGGATAGTAGTCATCGTGGTGATATCTGCTACTAAGAATCGAAATATAGGTTTTTTCATAAGACGATTCAAATGTTATTGTGTATTTGTTTGGTGGATGGAACCACTATCAAAGCCTCCTCAGCACCCAAGACCTTTTCTTTCAATACATGAAACAAGCTTGGCTATAGAGATTCATGGGAAATGGGGAGGAGGCACCGGAAGTCGAGGCGGCGGTTCGACTGTGCCTGCAGGACCTATTGCTCCTATTGTATCACCCCAAGGATTCTTGATATTGCCAATAGCATCTACGTGCAAAGTTGGCCCCATAATAGGCTTTATTGTCTTTGTCATAGGACAATACTCGCCTACTGTGTTTCCTAACACGTCCTTGAGGGTCCGATTGAGGGTATCTGGCGGTAGAGGCATCCATTTCTTCTCCTCCAACGAAGCCTTTGCCAGTCGCCGCAGATATTCATAGTCTCGCATTGCCTCTCCTTTCAATACACATAGATACTACCACGCATACTTAAGAAGTCAAGCCTCAATTCTGTAATGTGTGGCATCTCAGTTTAGGACTATCTAACATACCTTGGCGCAAGTTCCTTGATGTGGATATGCAAAGACTCTTCCCTCTTTCCATTACGACGCGGTAGTTGCCGTTGATGGGGTTCTTGCGTAAGCAGTTCAGGCATATTTCCTTCGGCTTAGACCAGACGGCCTTCTCCTTGTCGAAGGAATCCCGAAGCTCGACCTTCTTGAGGTCGCTCGGCTTGCAGACCTTCTTGCAGTGCTGACAGCGCGGCGACACAGGCTCCACTTTCTTATCACCTTTTCCATCTCCAAAACATTGGCAGAAACCCCGTGTTGCCTGTTACACATTAGAATGCTGAGAGCGGTGACTCTTCCGCAAAGATGAGATGAGTTGCTTTGTAGCTTCTTCTCGGTTCTTTCTGAAATCTGCGAACTTTACATCAGCCAGTTCTTCCGGCATTTTAATGTCCTCGATGACCACAGGGAAAATAGTCTTCCCAGTTTTCTTCGCCCAGACAAGTTCATTTCTAATACACTGTGAATCAACGGCGTTCTTGGACAGTACAAGTACCACAAAGTCAGAATTACTGACAGCTTTCTGTAAGCCTTCCGAAACCCTCTGGCCGATAAGCACGGAATCGTCAGCAGTCTTGACAAGGAAGTCTATGTCGCGCAACTCCATGGCCAGCTCGTCAGCAAATTCCTTATCTTCTGTCACAAAAGAGAGAAATATGATAAGCCGCCCAAACCGTGTTATTAGAGAAAACAGGACAATGGATATTAAGACACCAACTGCTGCAGCCATCGCGCCCGTAAGAAACATGAAGAACGTATCCCATGAGTCCATGAAGCTTCGCAGAAGCACGAACAGTGTTATGGCCATAGCTGAGGTCCATGCCGTTATAATGGCTTTATGCAGAACAACCTTTGGGTCTATTCTTATCATTTGCTCATCCAGTTTACTACAAACAGAAGCGTTCCTATTCCGAAAATGTCGGGAAGAATTACTCCCCATATCCAAGTCATTTCTGTCTGATTCCTCCATCCCATTTTTCTTATAAGTGTGGAAACCGCCACAATTCCTATAAAAAAGGCCAGGAGGAGCCACGGTACACTCATCAACTTCTCACCTTCATTTACATCGAGAGGAGTTTCTGTGTTATCCGCTACTGCTGTGCTTGCTAAGCGAACACAGTCTGACTTACCCCCGTTTTATGTACCAACTGCAATGAGAGGATCTGCGTTCTGTA
>CAZXNM010000006.1:0-225333 GCA_964641955.1 uncultured Planctomycetota bacterium | reverse complement strand
CATCGCGGTTGCGTGCAGTATACTTGTGTAGGCATTTGGCGGTTAGCAGTGTAAAAGATTTTTCAGACTGCAGATTCACTGCCAAATCGAGAAAGGCATCAATATGTTTCTCATGTCTATTGAAAAATTGGTGCAGTATGCAGTCACTCATAATTCCTCAGACCGAACAACGGCAATCATCTTCAGTATAATCTTTGCTGCTGTCGGGATTGGATGGTTCCTTTACGCAAGCTTAGTACAGAAGGTTCCATGGTGGCTTAAGCTTGGCCTCGGCTCTCCACAGAAACACAAGACTATCATGAAGGTCGGCTCGATAGGAATGGTGTGTTTCGCGGTTTTGGTCGTGGTGCTGACCTTTGCTGGACCAACCCCGGATGAGGTTGCTGAAATCACCAGGAGCTATCTGGAGGGCATGCAGCGAGGTGTAACGCGAATAGCCCTCTCCGGCGGCGGTGAAGTTGGGAAGCGTTATGCAACTATCAAAGACCAACCTGCACTGGAGCATTTCTCGGCAGCCATAGCACAGTCGAAGCCGATTAGGAGTATGGACTCTGGCGACTATTATGATGGTCATGCGACGATTCATACTCAAGACGGCATCATTATTGAGTTGTATTACAGGTATCATTCTGTGAGCACAAAGGGAGTTCAGTTCAATCTTTCCCATAAAGTAGACTCGACAGGCTACGACATCTTGGAGTTTCGTAACGATGACATTGGAAGGCTGTTCGCCGAGGCATTGGAATTCGTGTTAATCAAGTAAATCCGTGAGCAATCCGATACGCGAATGTCCCTGAGCGACACGCAGTTCACGTCAGTGGGAGCCGCGGGGTTTGAGCTTGAAGACGAGCGGGATTTCGGCGAAGGGCAGGCGGTCGCGGAGGAAATTCTCGAGGTAGCGAAGGTAGCGCTTTGTCAGAAGCTTGGGGTTGTTGACGAAAAGCACGATTGTCGGCGGGTTCGTCCTGGCCTGCGTGGCGTAGAATATCTTCGGCGAGGGGCCCTTGCGGCTGCGCGGCGAGCGCCGCGTGACAGCCTCTTCGACCAGCCTGTTCAGCATTCCCGTTCCCACGCGGTATGAAGCCTGCTCGTAAAGCTGCATGGCGAGCGCGACAGGGGCCTGGATGTTCATGCCGTTCAGGGCGGAAGTGAAGACGATTGGCGCGTAGTGCAGGTTGGGGAACATCTTCCTTATGTAATCGCCGAACTTTTCGATAGGGGTCTCCCCGGCGAGGTCCCACTTATTGGCCACGATGACGCACGGGCGCCCGTGCTCCACGATGTATGAGGCGAGCTTCTTGTCCACGCGCGAGATGTCGGTCGTAACATCGAGGAGGAGCAGGACGACGCCGGCGGTGCGTATGGCCGACTCGGTGCGAACGCGGCTGAAGAACTCGACCGAGTCGTCCAGCTTGCCCTTCTTTCGCACGCCGGCGGTGTCTACCGCGACGACGAACTTCGCGCCGGCGTGGAACGGGACATCCACGGCGTCGCGGGTCGTGCCGGGTACGGGGCTGACGACGACTCGCTCCGCGCCTGCGAGCGCGTTCACGAGCGTGGACTTGCCGACGTTTCGCTTCCCGACGACGGCAATGCGCATCTCGGGCTTTTCCGAGTCTTCGCCAGGCGCGAGGTCGGAGACCCGGTCCGCAAGCATCTTGAGCAGCTCGTCCCTGCCGATGTTGTTCTTGGCGCTCATGGCGAAAGATTCGCCCATGCCGAGCTTGTGGAACGATGCGGCTTCTCCGGCGAGCTTTTCATTGTCCGCCTTGTTGGCAATCAGGACGGCGGGCTTGCCCGACTTTCGCAGGAAGTCTGCGGCCTCCCCGTCGAGCGGCACGAGGCCTTCCGCCGCGTCAACGACGAAAAGCAGCAGGTCGGCGTCGCTTACGGCGGTCTCGATCTGGGCCTGCACCTTGCCGGCAATGGAGGATTCTGCGGGGATGCCCATGCCGCCCGTGTCAACGAGCTCGACGGTCCTGTCCCCGAGGCGCAGCAGGGAGGATATGCGGTCGCGCGTAACGCCGCTGAAGCGCTCGACAATCGCGATGCGTTTTTTAAGCAGGCAGTTGAACAGCGTCGATTTGCCGACGTTCGGCCTGCCTACTATTGCGATTACGGGTATGGACATTTTAGCCAACAGCCAATCAGCTCACTTCGTTCGCTGCCAATAATCGAGCACTTCAGTGCTTGAAATGCCGCATGCCGGAGAAGACGAGCGCGATGTCATGCTTGTCGCATGCCGCGATGACTTCCTTGTCGCGCATCGCGCCGCCCGGCTCGATAATCGCGGTGACGCCGGCCTCTGCCGCGGCCTCTACCGCGTCTGGGAACGGGAAGAACGCATCCGATGCGAGCACGCCACCTTTGGCCCTGTCACCCGCCTTTATTGCCGCAATCTTCGAGGAGTCCACGCGGCTCATCTGACCCGCACCGACGCCGACGCCGGCGAAGTCTTTGGAAATTACTATCGCATTGGACTTGACGCACTTGACGACGGTCCAGGCGAACTTTAGTTCTTCCAGTTCCGCCTCGGTCGGCTGGCGCTTCGAGACGACCTTCAGGCCTTCGCCTGAAATTTCGTCGAGGTCGCGATCCTGCAGCAGCACGCCGCCGACGACCTTGCGCAGGTCGAATTCGAGGCGGTTTCGCTCCGAAGGTGCGGGCAGCTTGCCGGTTCGCAGCAGCCTGACGTTCTTGCCCCATTTGGTCGAGGTCGTCAGTACCTCGAAGGTGCCTTCCTCGAATTCGGGCGCAATGACGACCTCGATGAACTTCTCGGGATCGGCCATTTCCTTCGCCGCGTCCATGTCGAGCGGCCTGTTCACGGCGACGATGGAGCCGAATGCACTCACGGGGTCGCAGGCGTGGGCCCTGACGTAGGCATCCTTGAGCGTGTCGGCGACCGCGCAGCCGCAGGGGTTGGCGTGCTTTATGACGGCGACGGCGATTTTGTCGAAGTTCTTGACAATCTCGAGCGCGCCATCCGCATCCATTATATTGTTATATGAGAGTTCCTTGCCGGAAAGCTGTTCCGCCGAAGAGATTGAGGGTTCGAGCTGTTTCGACTGCTTGTAGAAGGCGGCCCGCTGGTGGGGATTCTCGCCGTAGCGCAGCTTCTGGGCGAGCCGGAACCCAAGCCTCAACGTTCTCGGCGGGAAGTCCTCGTCGAGCTGTTTTTCGAAGTAGTCGGCGATGGCCGAGTCGTAGTGGGCGGTCAGCGCGAAAGCCTCGGAGGCGAGCGCGAAGAGCGTCTCCTGCGAGAGTTCGCCGCCGGAGTCCTTCATCTCGTTGAGAATTCCGTCGTAGCGGGCGGGGTTGGTCACGACGGCGACGTACCTGTTGTTTTTCGCGGCGCTGCGGACCATGGACGGCCCGCCGATGTCGATGTTCTCTATGGCCTCGGCGAGCGATACGCCTTCCTTCGCGATTGTCGCCTCGAACGGGTACAGGTTCACGACGACCATGTCTATGGGCTTAATGCCGTGCTGCTCCATTGCGCCCGCGTGGCCGGCGTTGTCGCGGATACCGAGCAGCCCACCGTGCACCTTCGGGTGAAGCGTCTTGACGCGGCCATCCATCATCTCCGGGAAGCCGGTATAGTCGGAAATCTCGATGACTTCGATTCCCGCCTTCTGGAGCATTCTCGCCGTGCCTCCGGTCGAGATAATCTCGACGTCGAACTCCTTGAGCCCTCTGGCGAACTCGACTATGCCCGCCTTGTCAGACACACTGACAAGCGCCCTGGCGATTTTTCCCATCAGCGTCCCCCCTCTTCGTTGTGTTTGCTGCTGCCTGATTCATTCCCTATGATTTCCAGCTTGTCAAGCCAGTACCTGTCGTGCTCGATGCCCGTGGCGGATGCGCCGGCGTCGTAGACGTATTTTCCCGCGACCGTATCGTAGTAAAGGTAGTCCCTGTTGCGCCGGAACCATTTCAGCCAGTCCTCGACGGCGGTCTTGTTCCCGGCCGGCGGCTTCGAGACGTCGTAGGCGAACAGGTCTCCGACGGCGGCCTTTATGGCGCTTGCGGCCCGCCCGCTCTCGGTCGAGTCTGCGGATTCGAGGCTGCGGCCGAGCTGTTCGAGGCGTTCGGGGGAGGTTGGGCAGAATACCTCCGGGTCGCCGAAGACGAGCAGGGCGCGCTTGCCGGCGGCGCGCAGGCAGTAGACGTACCTGAGAAGCCGCGCGTAGCGCACGCCCGGTCTCGGCACGACCCTTACGGAATCGACGGTTTTCCCTTTCAGGATGCCGGCCACGTCCCCGGGCTGGGCGACGGCTTCGCCGGCGAGGTTTGCTCTCTTTTTTCCGAGTCTCAATGTTACAAAGCTGTTAAGCACGCCGCGGTTCAGGTAAGTCAGGTCGAGCGCAAGGGTGGTCGTCTCGGAGCCGGGCGCGAAAGCCGCGGCGGCGACCTCGACGGTTCCGCTCGCGGCGAAGCACGACAGCGCGTGAAAAATCTTCTCCGCGGGTGTGGACGCATCCGCGAGAAGCACGATTTCCCTAGCCGGTCCCACGGGCCCCCTGACCTCGACGTCCCCGGATGCGGAAACGGCGAGTATTTTCCGGGCCTGCGTCTTTTCTTCGCTCTTGAACGACAGAGGTACGAGGCTGATATTGTGCTTTCTCACGAGGAAATCGAACAGTGCCTGCCTGCCCATCCCACCCAGCGAGAGTAGAGCGATTTCACTTTCGCGGGCGATTTCGCGGTCCTCGTGACCGAGTCTCTGGAGGTGGTACTCGATTGCGCCGCGAGTGCCGGGCCGCATCCAGAAGATGGCGACCCCCCCGGCCACCGCGAGAAGGCCGATAAGAACGGCGAGTCTCAGTCTTGCTGCTCCTTTGCCCATTATCTTTTCAGGTTCCATTCTTCCGTGGAATATTTGTTCTGCGCGAGTTCCTGCGCCTCCTGCTCCTCTTCGGGCGTAACTTCGCCAGGGACGAGGCCGGCGCCAAGCATTTTCTCGAAAGAGCGTGCCAGCGCCTCCGCCAGCGATTCGTAGCCGACTTCGGACTCGGAGACAGCATTTACCCAGGCTGCGTCCGGGCTCATCGGATTCTCCCGGAGCGGAATCGACCCGTGCTGGAGGAAGCCGCGGGGAGTTTTCCTCTGTGCGCTGCCGACAAGCTTGCGCCCGCCCGCGACGATATCGCAGCCAATCGTCCGGTTAAAGCACAGCCTGTGGTCGGATGGCGAGAAAGGCGGGTCGAGCCCGCCGCCACGCATTTCCGACTCGACGCCGAATTGGCGCAGCGCGTCAATCACGGCGCCGTGGATGCGCGCGTAGCGGCTCTCTATGTCCGGTCCGAGCGCCGAACTCCTGCTTGGTCCGGCGATGACGGCGAATGTCAGTTCGCGGTAATGGTAAATAGCGCCTCCGCCGGTGGGCCTGCGCACCACGATGGTGCCGCGGCTGGCCAGCTCATCCAGGTCGAAGTCGCTCGTGCTCTGGAAGTAACCGAGCGACAGGGCTGGCGGTTCCCAGGAGTAGAACCGGACCGTGCCCCCCTCTCCGATTGTCCTCATCAGCGCCTCGTCCAGAGCCATGTTGTAGAACGGGTGGCGTGGGCCGCTGTCAATGAGCCGCCAGCTTTCCGTAGCCTTCCTCAAAGCCGCCTCATTGGCTCTCTCTTGAGATAGAAAGGCTTGCGAGTAACAACCGCCGGGTAAACCGTGTCACGTATCTTCACGCCTACCCTGCTGCCCGGAACGGAAAGCTCGATAGGCAGGTACGCCAGAGCAATGTTCCGCCTCATCGTGGGGCTGGGGATTCCGCGGGTGATTTCTCCGACTTTCCCGTCGTCGGCAAGCACCTCGAATCCCGAGCGCGCGACGGCACGGGAATCGACAACAAGCCCGCAAAGCTTCCTTTTGACGCCCTTCTTGCGCAACGCTTCGAGAGCCTCTTTTCCCACGAAGTCGGCCTCCGAGTTGGCCGCGAAGGCCAGGTCTGCTTCGAGCGGGTTAATCTCGCCCGAAAGCTCGCTGCCGTAGAGGGGGAACGAGGCTTCCAGGCGAAGCGTGCTGCGCGCGCCCACGCCGGTGGGAACAAGCCTTTCGGTCTGGCCGGTCTCCAGGAGGTTGTACCACAGGTCGTTGGAAAACGAGGATTTGAAGAAAATCTCGAAGCCATCCTCGCCGGTGTAGCTCGTGCGCGAAACGAGGGCTTCCTCGCCCGCGACGTAGGCCTCGGAGAAACAGTTGGTCACGATATCCGACAGGACCGCGTCCGTCACCCTCTGCAGGATTATCGGGGCTTTTCGCCCCTGAATCGAGAAAATCGCAAGCTCTAGCGTCCGGTCCGCGATTTGGACATCCAGGCCGACGGCGCCTTCCCTGAAGCGTTCGAGCACTTTCGACGTCGTGAGAGGGTTGGCGGTGACGAGGTAGGAATTTTCGCGTACGAAAACCAGCACGTCGGCGAATATGCCGGCCTCGGGCGTGAGCATGAGCGAGTAATAGGCCTTTCCCGGGCGGCCGGGGTCTATCGCGCGGGATGTCTGTTTTTCAAGCAGCCTGTGCCGGTCGGCCCCGGTTATCTCCATCTTGCCCATGTACGAAAGGTCGCTCAGGCCGGCCCACATGCGGACCTGCTGGTGCTCCGCGATTATGCTTATGTACATGAGCGGGAGCATCCATCCGCCGTACTCGGTGAAGCGGGCGCCGGCGGACTCATGCACATCGTGAAGGGGGAGCTTGCTGGCAAGCTTCCCGCTGCAGCATTCGGTGGCCGATTTCACAACATCACCCTGCGAGGTCGTCCTCCGGGAAGGCGGGTCATGCCGCCGCCGGCTTAAAATGTTCCCTGGCGTATTCCTCGCCCTTCAGCATGCCCGCCTTGAGCGAGTCAATCAGCTTGATCTTGGCTGCGCCCAGGAAATCCGGGAACTGAGCCCATATAAACTCGTTGTCCGCGTAATTCTTGATATAATTCATCACGCCGAGAATTATCATGTTGGCGTTTCGCACATCTCCCATTTCGGATGCCAGTTGCGTCGCCGGTATCTCGATTATCTTCACGTTCTCGGGAGGGTCGGTCGCCTCGACCAGCGACGAGTTGACAAAGAGATATCCGCCCGGCTCCACCCTGTTCTTGAATTTCTCGTACGAGGGCTGGTTCATCACCACCAGGGTCGAAGCCATGGGAACCATGGGCGAGGCAATGGGGTCGTCGGAGAGCCTCACGCTGCAGTTGGCCGTTCCGCCGCGCATCTCCGCGCCGTAAGATGGTATGTAAGTCACGTGGCAGCCCTTATGCATCTCGAAAAAGCAGAACAGCTTCCCCAGCAGCATCAGGCCCTGGCCTCCGAATCCGGCCAGAATCATCTTCTCGTTCATGTTGCTTGTCTCCCGGGGTTCAGTCATTACCTGGGAGCCGGCTGTTCCGGCTTCCCGTACGTGCTTTCCTTTTCGCCAATCGGCACGGCCTCTTCGCCGAACTTGAACGTATCGAGCGAGTCGTAGAAAAGGCCCTTGAACTTCTTCCAGTGGGATGCGGGGGACACGCAGGTAATCGCGTACACCCTTCCGCCGCGCAGGAAAACTTGGAGGATGGCTCTCAGCGGCAGCTTGTAGTGGGGATTGAAATAGGCGTATTCCAGTCGCCGGCCCTCGAACATGCCGATAATGTCTTCTCCGCCTTTCTGGAAGCCGGGGAGTTTCTGCAGCTCGACGACCTGTTTCTCCATGTAGTCCTCGACCGCATCGAGTTGCGTGTTCTCCACGACGACGGTCATCACCGGCCTGAATGCCGAGCCGCTTACGCTGTGCGACTGGAAGATGGCAAGTTCCTCGTTGGGCGGGTTGTAGCGCCACCCGGCAGGCGGGTGGAACGAATATTCCTGCGAAGCCTTGTAATAGACCGGCCCGAGGTGCGAACAGCCGGCGGCGAAGGCGGCTGCCGCCATCACGAAAACAAGAACGGGCGCTTTCCTCATCTTCATCCTCCCTGTGTATCGGAGAGCCTGAATTTTAACAGACGCCACGGCGACATCAAGCCCAAAAACTGGAGTGCTGCCCGGTTGCTGAAACGGTTTTCGGATGGGAGCGCTTCAGGCGCTACTGTTCGAGTGAATCGACGACGTACTTGTTAATGCGCTCTATGTCCTGGTCGCGGGTGTTGACGAAGCACAGGCCGATATCGTAGAGCTTTCTCTCCTCGACCACGTCCACGCGCACGACCCTGGCGAATGTCATGACATAACGCTTCTCGGAAGGCAGGATGAACTTGACGACGACCTCGGAGCCGATGGGCAGAGCGCTCCGGTGCCTGATAAGCAGGCCGCCCGCGCTTATGTCGCGCGAGACAGGGTCCGTGGACAGGCTCGTGATGTCCTTCTCGGGGTCGGTGTAGGATATCTCGACCTGGACCTCGGCCTTCAGCCTGCTATATTTTCGTCTGTCGTCCTGTTCCACCGAGGATATTCTCCACTCTCGATGCGTCCGCGAAGAATAAATAATATCATATCCGCCGCTTGTACTCAAAGAAAAAACGAGGGCTACTTCTGCCACGGGTGCGCAATTTTTACAATAATTCGCTGCCCGCGCAGCAGGTCTTCGTAGCTTTCGCGGCTTCGCACGAGGCGAGTCTTTCCGGCCGAGACAATCACCTCCGCCGGGCGCGGGCGCGCGTTGTACGTGGATGCCATCGAGTAGGCGTAGGCCCCGGCGTTCTCGATGGAGAGGATGTCTCCCGGCAGCGGTTCGATCAGCATCCTGTGCCGGGCGAAATAGTCGCTCGTCTCGCAGATATTGCCCACCACCGAAACCTCGATTTCGGGGGTGTCCCGCCGGGTGCAGTTGACAATCCCGTGGTAGGCGCCGTAGAGCGCCGGGCGCAAGAGGTGCGTGAAGCCGGAGTCGGTACCTACGAAGATGTGGGTTCTGGTCTTCTTTACATCGACCACCCTGACGAGGAGATGACCCGCTTCGGCGACGTAGAAGCGCCCGTTCTCGAAGACAAGCTCGAGCTTCCTGCCGTAACCGGCGCAGAAGTCGGTGAACAGCTTGGTCACGGCCCGCCCGAAAGCATCGAGGTTGGCCGGTTCCTGGTCCGGGGTGTAGGGCACGCCGAATCCGCCTCCGAGGTCCACGAACCTCAGGTCCGGCAGGAGCCGGACGCTTTCGAGAAACACCTTGACCGCCTCCAGGTAGGGCTTGTGGTCGAGGATGTTCGAACCGATGTGCATGTGCGCCCCGACGACCTTCAGGCCGTGCAGCTTCGCGATGCCGAGTGCCTCCGGAATCCTGTCGTGCATGATGCCGAACTTGACGTCGGGCCCGCCCGTCACCACGTGCTCGTGACCGCCGGCCCCTATCTCGGGATTAATCCTGAGCGAGCACTCGGTTCCCGGGTAGGATTCCCCGTAGCGTTCGAGCTGCCTGACCGAATCCATGTTTATGAGGACGTCGTAATGCCTGACCATCGCCATTTCGGCGTCGGTAATGTTCGAACCGGAGAGCATGATATCTTCCGGCCTGCAGCCCGCCTCGACGGCGAAGAAGACCTCGCCCGGACTTGTCGCGTCGATACCGCAGCCCTCGCTTAACAGGATGCGCATCACCTCGAGGTTCGAGTTCGCCTTGCAGGCGAACATCAGGCGCAGCGGCTTGTAGAGGATGGCGTCGCGGAACGCCCTGAAGCGCTCCCTGATAACGTCTTCCTCGTAGACGTAGAGCGGCGTGCCGTGCTCACCGGCAAGCTCCGAAACGCTTACGCCGCCCGTGAAGCACCCGCCATCCCTGAATTCCATGCAGCACCTCTACTTGCCGAAGAAATCCCTGTGGAGCGCGCGAACCGCCCGTTTCACATCGCGCTCGTGTACGAGAAAGGAGATGTTTATCTCGCTTGCGCCCTGGCTTATCATCTCGACGTTGATGTCTTCCCTGCCGAGGCACGAGAAGATTCTGCCCGCCATGGCCCTGATGCGCTTCATCCCTTCACCGACGACGCAGACGATGGCGCGGCGGCGCATGATGGAAACGCTCGAGAACTCTTTCAGCTCCTCGACGGCGGACTCCAGGTTCTTCGTGTCGTCTATCGTGAGCGAAATCGAAACCTCGCTGGTGGTAATCATGTCCACGCTTATTCTGTGCTTCTCGAAAGCCCTGAAAACCCTGGCGAGGAATCCGTGTGCCTCGAGCATGCGCAGGGAATCGACGACGACCGCCGAGACGTTCTTCTTGCATGCGATGGCCTTGGCGACAATCCCCGTTTCTCTGCTGCCGGGCAGGATGAGCGTGCCGGGGTCTTCGGGGTCGAACGTGTTGAGCACGCGCACGGGTATCGCCTTTTCGATTGCCGGCGCGATTGTCTTGGGGTGCAGGACTTTCGCGCCGAAATAGGCGAGCTCGGCCGCTTCGTGGAACGACAGCTTGCGCACGGGCCAGGCTCCGGGAACGGCGTGCGGGTCGGCCGTCATCACGCCGGAGACATCAGTCCATATCTCGATTTCACCGGCTCCGAGCGCCGCCCCGACCACGGAGGCCGTCACGTCGCTCCCGCCGCGGCCCAGCGTTGTGATGCTTCCGGTCCCGGTTTTGCCCAGGAAGCCGGTTATGACGGGCACGCCGCCGAGCTTGCTTATGGAGGACCTGAGCAGCCCGGGCGTCTCGCTCAGGATTTTCGCCTCGCGGTAGCTGCGGTCCGTGAGCATACCGATGTCGAAGGCGTTGTGCGCCGAGGATTCGATTCCGAGCGACCTCAGCGCGCCCGAGAAAATCTTTACCGAGCAGCGCTCGCCGAACGAGAGGAGCCTCGCCCTGACGGCTTCCGTGAGCCGTCCCGCCTTGGCTATGCGACGGGCAGTTCCACGAAGGAAAGAGATCTCTTTCCTCAACAGTTCCTTGCCGAGCCCCAGCCGGGCGGCGATTGCAGCGTGGTCCGCGAGAATCTCGTCGAGCTGCTTTTTCCAGGGTCCTCCCGAAGCGGCGGCCGCGCCGAGCTTTTCGAGCCGGTCGGTTATGCCGCCCACGGCTGACACGACGACCACCGGCTTTCTGCGCAGGCGCCTCTTCACTATGGCGGCGGCCCTGAGAATCCTCGATGCGCTGCCGAGGGATGTTCCGCCGAACTTCATTATAATCATGTTTGCCCCCTGTCAGGTCGGAGAAATTTTAATTCGGTCGAGTCAAGAGTCAAGGTAAAACAATCCGGCGCCGTGCCCCGGTCAATGCGAAGCCTCTCTTCCTTGACACCTGCGGCGCCGTGAATTACAATCTGCGCCGGAGCGGGAGGTGAGAATTGAAGGTCGAACTTGGCTGCGGCAGGGCGAAGAAAGAAGGCTTCATAGGCGTCGATATCGAGGCCTGCGAAAGCGTCGATGTCGTCGCCGACGCGGGCAAGGAACTGCCCTTCAGGGATGGCTCCGTCAGCGAGCTTCGCGCGATGCATCTCTTCGAGCACGTGCCGGACACCGTCGGGCTCATGCGCGAGATATACCGCATCTGCGCCCCGGGAGCGAAAATCACCGTCGAGGTTCCCTACGCGCGCTCGGACGGCGCGTTCGCGGACCCGACGCATAAAAGGGCGTTCACGGAATACACGTGGGAGTACTTCGACCGGGGCAGGGACGCCTGGAAGCTCTACCGGTTCGATGTGGATTTCAAAATAGTCTCTGTCGGCTTTCGCTACCTCAAGGGCAAGACCCTCAAGAAGATACCCCTTATCGGCAGGGGCCTGCGTTGGCTCGTGCGGAAGATGCTCGGGCGGGTTCTATGGAACGTGATATTTTCCGTAACCGTCGAGCTGGAAGCCGTCAAGCCCGCGCGTCCGGGAGGTGGGTAGCAGGTGCCCCGGGTTTCGGCGATAATCCCGACCTACAACAACCCTCCCATGCTGGTCGAGGCGGTGGAATCTGCGCTCGCCCAGACTTACCGCGACTTCGAGGTTCTGGTAGTGGACGACGGCTCCGGGCCTGAAACCCGGAAGGCGCTCGAACCTTTCATGGACCGCATCAGGTACATATACCAGGACAACGCCGGCCCGTCCGCCGCCCGCAACCGTGGGATAAAGGAATCGACCGGGGAGCTTGTCGCGTTCCTCGACCACGATGACCTGTGGCTGCCGGAGAAGCTCGAAGCGCAGGTCCAATTTATGGATACTCATCCTGAATTCCCGCTGAGTTATCACCGGGTAGACTACTTCACGGGAGACAGAGTGCTGGACTTCCCCGTGCGCGAGGGGCCTGCGGGCGATGTGCTGGCTCCGCTGTTCAAGAGAATCTTCCTGATTACGCTCGCCGTCATGTGCCGGCGGGAGTGCTTCGAGAAGGCGGGTTGGTTCGACGAGGAGCTGCGCTTCGCGCAGGACTATGAAATCTGGCTTCGCATGGCGCTGCATTTCGACTTCGGCTATGTAGACAGGGTTCTGGGCAAGTACAGGTTCCACGAAGCCAACCTGTCCTGGGAGAACCAGATAAGGCACTTCACGGAGAAGATGATTACGCGCGAGCGCATATACTCGGACCCCGCTGCGGCCGGCAGAGTACCCCGCAGGCTCTACCGCCGCGAGATTTCTTCCGTTGCGTTCAAGCTCGCGAAGATGTACTTGAAGGAAGGCAACGTCGAGAAGGCACGCGAGCTGATAGGCAAGTCAATCAGCCACCGGCCGGTCGAGCCGAGGCGCTGGCTATTCTGGCTGCGGGCCAGACTCTCCTGAGCCGGGTTCCCTGTATAGGTCGTTGTACTCAATCCTGCGGAAAGCATGCAGTATCTTCTTGATGCGCAACAGCGTGAACGGCCTGTACTTGATGGCTGTCCAGAGGTGATAGCGGGCTTTCTTTTTGCGGCCGAGCTGGTGCGCGTGCTCTGCGAGCTTGAGGTGTACGGAGGCAATCTCCCGGCGGTAGACCCTGCGCGGCACGGTGCGCGACCCGGGATTCCCGTAAGTCTTCTGAAGTGCGAGCAGCCTCTCTGCGGTCGTCGAGAGCGCCCTGCCGCCGGAGGTGTTGCCCTGGTGGACGCGGTATCTCGCGAGCACTTCCGGCACGCGGGCGAAATCATACTCGCCCGCGACCCGCAGCACCATTTCGTATTCGATAATCAGCCTGAAGTCCGGGTCGAACCTGCCCACCCTGTCGAAGCACTCCCTCTTGAAAAGCATGACCAGCGTGTTAATGAAGTTGCTCTCGAACAGCGCTGCGAGCACGTTTCCCTCGGGTTTCTTTTTTTTGGCGAACGGGTCGCCGAGTTCCTTCTTCTCGCCGGGGATGTCGAGGAAATTCACATAGTCGCAGTAGATTACGCCGGCCTTCGGGCGTTCCGCAGCCCTCGCCATCTGTTTTTCCAGCTTTTCGGGTAGCCACAGGTCGTCGTGGTCGAGGAAGGCAATGTATTCGCCCCGCGCCTCGTCTATTCCTCTGTTGCGTGCGCCCGCGATGCCGGCGTTGTCCTGGTATATGTATTTGATGCGGTCCATGAAAGGTTCGAGCGCTTTCCGGGTTTCAGGCCCGGAGCCGTCATCGATTACTATCAGCTCGTAGTCCGCGTACGTCTGCGCGAGGACCGACTCGACCGCTTCGACGAGGAAGCGGGGCGCGTTGTATGTCGGAATTATCACGCTGACGCGAACGTCGCCCAAGAGTTCAGTCCTTTACCAGATAGTATCCCACGTGGTCGCTTCTGCGCAGAACAACGCGCTGCCATGGCCGGTGTCGCACCCGAGGTCCAGCATCCTGTTCCCGGGCTGCAGAAGCGTCGCCATGAACTCGCACTGCGCCAGGTGCCTGAAGAAGCAGAGCCTGTACCGCGCGCCGGCGGGGCCGAACATCTCCCCGGGAAGCTCGATGGGTATCATGCGCTCGTCGTAGATTGTGCGCTCTTCGGGATAGTCGTTTGCAGCCATGGCGTGATTCTAACCCCGGCCCGGCCACCCGTCAAGCAATGCATGGGCACGTCGGGCGCGGAAAACGCAGATTCGCGCATGGCGGCAGGGGAGAAATTTCCTGCATTTGCCCATCTGTGTCCGACAGGCTACTTTTCGGCATCCTCGAAAACGTGAATTACCGTCTCGGGCGTCTTTGCCGCGAGAAGCTCGTTGCAGAACGCCTGGTTCTTGAGAAGCCTCGTGAGATGAGCGAGAATCTGGAGGTACTGGGGAACCTGGTCCTTCGGGGTGCCGAGCATGAAGAAGAGCTTGCACGGCTCGGAATCGAGCGCCTTGAAGTTCACTCCTTCTGAAGAGCGCCCGAAGGCGATTACGAACGACTCGACCGCGTCGGTGCGCGCGTGCGGGATGGCCACGCCGCCGCCGATGCCCGTGGTGGCGACCTCCTCGCGCTTGAATACGTCCTTGAGGTAGGTTTTGAAATTCTTCATGCCTTCGGCGTCTTTTATATACTCCGCAAGCTCGTTTATCACGCCTTCCTTGTCTCCGGCTTGAAGCTCGAGGCATATCCGGGAATTTGTCAGGAATTCTGATAGCTTGACCACGGCGGCCTCCCTTGTCTGTTCGAGCGTGCCTCTCGTACCCCCGTGTTGAAGCGTGCCGCACCGGCCGCATCACGGTCGGACCGGCTCGATACAACAATCTGGAAATTCTATTGCGCAGCATCCGGCAATGCAACTCAAATTGCGCCGCCGGCGCAAAATTACTCCACGCCGCCGAACGCGAAGCCGCCCTCGCCGCCTTCGAGCCATGAGCGCAGGGCGCTCATCAGGTCCTGGTAGTAGGCGACGTTGTGCAGAGTGGCAAGAGTGTATGCCAGCAGCTCCCTCGCGACGAACAGGTGACGCAGGTACGCCCGGGAAAAGTTGGCGCAGAGGTAACAGTTGCACCCGGAGTCAACGGGGCCGAAATCGTCCTTGAACCTTTCCTGCAGGATGCGCAGCCGCCCTTCGCGGGTAAACAGGGTCCCGTTGCGGGCATTCCTCGTCGGCAGGACGCAGTCGAACATGTCTACGCCGAGCATAACCGCTTTAACAATGTCGTGCGGCGTTCCCACGCCCATGAAATAACGCGGCCTGTCGGAGGGGAGATGGCAGAGCGTCCGCTCAAGGGCCGCGAGCCTGTCTTCTTCCGGCTCGCCGACGGAAAGACCGCCGATGGCGCAGCCGGGAAAGTTCATCTCGACGAGCCGCTCGGCACACTCGGCGCGCAGGTCGGCGTAAGTGGAGCCCTGCACAATCCCGAACATGGCCTGCATAGAGTCATCGACTTCCTCGCGGCACACCCGAGCCCACCGCACCGTGCGCTCGACCGCCTCGGCGGCTTCTTCCCGCGTGCACGGGTAGGATGTGCACTGGTCGAAACAGGTCACCATGTCGGCGCCGAGGCGGCGCTGGATTTCGGCAGCCTCCACTGGGCCTATGAAGCGCTCCGAGCCGTCGATGTGCGAGCGGAACCGCACGCCTTCCTCTTCCACCTTTACGAGCGTGGCAAGCGAGAAGACCTGGAAACCGCCGGAATCGGTCAGGATGGGATGCTCCCATTTCATGAACTCGTGCAAGCCGCCCGCGGCTTCGACGGCGGTTTCGCCAGGCCGCAGGTGAAGATGATAGGCGTTGGCGAGGATGCCCCGCGCTCCCGTCGATTCGAGCTGCTCCGGCGTGAGCGCCTTGACGGTTGCCAGTGTCGCAACGGGCATGAAAGCGGGTGTCTCCACGGTTCCGTGCGCCGTGCTAATCCTGCCGCGCCGGGCGGCTCCCGCCTGTCCTGTCAGTTCGAATTTCACTGTCCGCCTTATGTAGTTTACGACGCTTCGGAAGTCAAGGGGTTTATGAATGACACAGGAGGGCTTGACAAGAATATCCGGCGCGTGTATAGTTACGCGCATAAACACCAGGAGGAGCATCATGGCGGTTAAGAGCTTCAAGCCGGACGACGACAGGGCGTTTACGGTTACGACTGTAAGCGGGACGATTTACAAACTTTCCGCGCCGGACGCGCTCGGCTACAGGACGATACGCAGGGTGATGGCGGGCCGCGAAAGAGGCGGGTCCGTCATAATGACCAACTCCGAGCGCGACGCCGCCAAAGAGCAGCGCGAGGCGAATCCGGACAAGTCAAAGCCGGCGCACAAGACGTTTTTCAAGGGCAGGCTCGTCGAACTGGCTTCTGTTAACAAGCAGCTTACCATCGAGATATTCGGCGAGAACAGGACGCTCATAAGCGAGTCGGTGGCCCAGATTGACGCCTCGTAGCCGACACGTTTCGCGCGTTCCGGGCCTGTTGACCTAAGCCTACTGGCCGTATCGGGTTATATATTTGCTTTTCTGCGGCCAAACTCCTTTTCAGTGTCAAGAAACGCCTCTGCGGCGACGATAGTTTCAGTGTGATGGGCAAGGCTCTTGGTCTCTCCCCTCTCAGCCAGGGGCTTTGCCCCCATCACTTTTAGCAAGCCGCTTGAATCGCAACGGGCAGTGTGGTACGATTCCCCCAAGTCTCAGGAGGAGAATTCTTTGGCCAGGACAGCGAAAAAGACGGCGAGCAGGAAACCTGTAAAAAGGAAGACTTCCAAAAGCAGCAAGTCGGCGCTTAGAAAGGCTGCCGACGAGGTCGCGGCGAAACTTGCGAAGGCGGGCTTCGAGGCGGTTTTCGCCGGCGGCTGTGTCCGCGATATGCTCACGGGCAGAGAGCCGAGGGACTTCGACATCGCCACGAGCGCGACGCCCCAGTCTGTTCAGGAACTCTTCCCAAAGACGTTTGCGGTCGGTGCGCAGTTCGGCGTGGTGGTCGTCCTTCACGCAGGGCACCAGTTCGAGGTTGCGACTTACCGGGTGGACTCTGACTATTCGGACGGCAGGCACCCCGATGCGGTCGAGTTCGGCGATGCCCGCGCGGACGTCATGCGCCGCGATTTCACCATAAACGGCATGCTTTACGACCCTAAGAAAGACAAAGTCGTCGACTATGTCGATGGGCAGAAAGACCTGAAGAAGAAGGTCGTCAGGTGCATAGGCGAGCCGGAGCACAGGCTCGCCGAGGACAAGCTGCGAATGCTCCGGGCCGTCAGGTTCTCTTCGAGGCTCGGATTCGAGATAGAGCCGGCGACGCGCGAGGCGATTCTGCGGCTTGCGCCGCAAATAACGGTTGTAAGCCAGGAGCGCATCAAGACCGAGCTGGAGCTTATCCTGACGTCGGCCGCCGCAGTGCGCGGTATTATCGAGATGCGCGATCTGGGGCTGCTGAGGCCCGTGCTGCCGGAAGCGGAGGCAATTGCGCAAGTCAGGCTTGCCACGGAGAGTCTGCTCGACCACGCGCTGGCCGTTCTCGGCAGGCTCAAAGAGCCATCTTTCGAACTCGCCCTTGCGGCGCTCCTGCACTGCTCCGGCGGGGCCGACGAGAAGGAACAGGTGCATGAGAGCGCACGGCTGGTCTCGGTCGCGGCGAGGCGGCTGAAGTGCTCCAACAGCGAACGCTCCTCGGCGGCGTGGCTCGTGCTCAACCAGTATGCGTTGCAGGATGCGAAGGAACGCAGGCTCTCATACATGAAGAGGCTCTTTGTACACAGGGATTTCGACGTGCTGCTTGCGCTTGTCAAGGCCAAGGCGGAAACGGGCTGCGCGGACATGGGCGACTTCGATTTCGCCGCTGGTCTCAAGTCGAAGCTAAGCAGCGAGGAAATCCAGCCGGAGCCACTTCTCAGCGGGACCGATCTGATAGAGATGGGTCTCAAACCTTCGGAACTTTTTTCCGTAATCATTGATGGCGTATATGACGCCCAGCTAAACGGTGAAATTGCCGACAGGCAGGAAGCCATTGAGCTGGCATTGAAGATAACCAGAGAGTCATGAAGCACCTACTGCTCGAAGTGAGTATCGTCGCCGCAGTGGCCGCGCTCATGCTGCTCGGCGCCTACCTCTTCACCATCGAGCGTTCGTTCGACATCCCTTCTCGTGATTTTAGCACCGGCGGCGGGAATTCGGAACTGCGCATTATGGAACTCGAAGAGCATGCACGAGAGCTTGAGGCGCGCCTGGACGAGTCGGAGGGCAGGGTGGCCCAGTGGGAACGTTCATGCCTCGAGGGCATGGTGCCCGAGTACTTCCGGGGCAGGCTGCAGTCTGGCACCCGGCGGGAGGGATTCCGGAACTCTCCCCGTTCCGGCGCTTACAGGGGGGCCGTTCCGGGGAGCCAGGCTGACCGGGAGAGAGGATGGAAAGCCTCCAATGCCGGTGACCCTGCACAAAACGGAGCTTTGGCGGCCCGCTCGAAAAACACAAGGACGAAAGACGGCGGCGCTTCGGGGACAGGCAATGAAAAGCAGGCGGAGAGGAACGCCGCCGAAAAGAGCTACAGCGCGGGGTTGATAGGGCTTTACCACAAGGGCAGGCATTTCGAGGACCTCAAGCTGGTTCTTACGGACTACGACGTCGATTTCGACTTCGCCGACCAGTCTCCGGATGCGATGCTCGGCGAGGACAATTTCTCGATACGGTGGACAGGCTACATCAGGATTGACCGGGCAGGAACGTACAGCTTCCAGACTCTGAGCGACGATGGGGTCCGGCTGTGGGTGGCCGGGCGGCCCGTTATCGACAACTGGGGAGACCACTCCGCGACGTGGAACTCGGGAGACGTTTATCTGAAGGAAGGCTATCACTCACTCCGCCTGGATTTCTACGAGAACGGGGGCGTGGCGGCAGTCAAGCTGTGCTGGTCGTCCGACAGGTTCGACAGGGAGACCATACCGCCGGCGTGCCTGTATCACGACCCCGACCTGGAACTGAAGCTGAGAAAAGAGCTGCACTGACGGTGAAAATAGCGCTTGTACGAAAAGATTACACGCGGAGAAAGGGCGGCGCGGAAGGATACGTTGTCACCCTCTCGACGCAACTCGCCGCCATGGGCCATGAGGTCCACGTCTTTGCCAACCGGATAGATGCCGAAGACGTCGGGGGAATCACCTTCCACGAAGTGCCCGTACCGAAGATTCGGACGTTCCTGCGGCACGTGTGGTTCGCCAAGCGGGCTGAGAAAAAGCTCCGGGAGGATGATTACGATGTAATCAACGGCCTGTCGCGAATATGGTACCAGGATGTCTACCGCGTGGGCGACCCGCTTTATGCGCACTGGCTGCGCTCGCACCCCCCGAACCTCATCGACCGCGTGTTCGGGCCGCTCAACCCCAAGCAGCGCACAATGCTCTCAATCGAGAAAAAAATTTTCCGGTCGCCCATGCTGCGCAGGATTATCGCCATAAGCAGACTCGACCGCGAGTTACTGCAGAAGTATTACGATGTTCCAAGACAGAAAATTCGCGTTATCTACAACGGCGTCCGCCACGACAGGTTCAATCCCGGCAACCGGAGGTTCCGGGGAGAAGTGCTGGAAAAGTTCGGCATAGACAAGAACAAGACAGTGCTCCTGTTCGTGGGCATGGATTTCAAGAGGAAGGGGCTCAGACACCTGGTTGACGCGCTGGAGCGGGTCGGCGGCGGGCTGAAAGGCGCACACTGCCTCGTCGTCAGCAACGACAATCCGAAGAAATACATCCAGCAGGCGCAGAAAGCCGGCGTTGACGGGGCGATGACTTTCTCGCGGGCCACTCCCGACGTCCATTGCATTTACGGCGCGGCCGACATCTTCGTGTTTCCCACGCTTTACGACCCGTTCGCGAACGTCCATCTCGAGGCTCTCGCCTCGGGGCTGCCGGTAATCACGACATCCTCGGCTGGCGGCAGCGAGATAATCGAGGAAGGCAGAAATGGCTTCGTGCTGCCGGAGGCGGACGACACCGAGTTGATGGCGAAGCGCATCCTGCATCTGCTCGACCCGTCCGCGCGCCGCGAGATGTCCGAGGCCGCCGTCGAGAGCGTGAAGGATTTCACCGTCGAGCGGAACGCGCGCGAAGTGGCCGAACTCTACGAGGAAGCAGCGGCTGAAAAGGGCGGCTAAGGCACCTGCATCGAGACGTTCTTTACCCTGACGCGTGACTCGGGTTCGAGAAGAAAGCCCACGATTCCTGAAGAACGGTCCGCGCGAAATTCCATTGTCTGGTCGTTGAGGCTGGTCGTCACAAGCACCCTGGTCCCGGAGAGCCGGCACTTGACATGGAACCACTTGTCCAGCAGGAAGGGCTTTTCAGCGAACCGGACGGTGAATCCCGATTCCGGCTGTCCCTCGGCTGCCCGCGCGCAGAGAACGACGGCGCCTTGCTTCAGGTTGAAGTCGAACTCGAAGGTATAGTCTGTCCAGGCCGGGTCGCCCTTGAGGAGCCATGCCTTCTCGCCGGCCGCAACGCCTGTTATCTCGGAGTTGTCCACTGTCCACTGCCCGTTCGCGGACCAGTCCGAGAGGTCGGTTCCGTTGAAGAATTTCTTGAGCGTCGCGCGGCTGCGCGCTCTTTTGATGTCTTCAATGAGGGCCGTCGTCTCGCTGCCGAACTTGGACATGGGAAATCCCTTGATGAAAGCCAGCAGCCGGTCGATAGCTTCCTGGAAATTCTCCTTGTCGGCGAGCTTTCGCGCTTCTTCCCTCGCCTTGTCGAAAGCCGCCTGCAGTTTCGCCTCTTCCTCTTCGATTCGCTTCTTCTCTTTGGCGGCCAGGTCGCGGAGCCTGGCAATCTCTTTCCCGACGTCGAGAAGATACTCGGTCTTAACCTCTTCGGGCTTGTATGAGATTCCGGCGACCAGCTTCACGGCATCGTCGAAACGGCACTCCCTTTCGAGCTGCGCGATTTTGTCCTTCATGCCGTCGAATTGTTCGAGAACGGCAATTGTTTTTTCGACGGGCGCCCTGAGTGGAGGGATTTCCTCGGTGGCGAACTTCGTCTCTTCGAAGACCTTCGGGAGCTTGCCGAGGGCTTCAACCGCGGCTTTCAGGTTTTTCTGGTCGAGCGCCTGCTCGTATTCGCTTCTTACGCGGGCGGCCGCAAGGTCCACAGCAGCCTGGAACATGTCCGCGGCGGTCTTCTTCACGTTGGCGAGCTTTTCCCGCAGTTTCGACGACAGGACCGTCGTGTCGAAGAATGCATATTCTTTTGTAAGAGGCTTGAAGTCTTCCGGTTTCTCCGTAATGTTCCTCGCCCTTGTCAGAAGGGCGCTCAGCTTGTCTTCAAGCTCCTTGTAGTGCTTTTCTTCCTCTTCCTTCTGTTTTTTTGCCGAAGGCTGCTCGGCTGGCTTCATGAAGAACTGCTTGTAGGCAATCAGGCCTCCGCCTCCCAGCGCCATGAGAAGTATCACGACGATGAACAGCCACGGTTTTTTTTTCTGCGGCGGCTGGAGCGCGCTGTGCCTCTTGCCGGGGTGGACGTGCTTCTTGAATTTCGTTAAGCTCTTTCTCGCGTGCGGGGTGACGGGTTTCGTGCGCGGCTTATCGGCGGCCTGGTCCGGAGCTGAGGGTTCGACGGGCTTGAGTTCGACCGCCTGAGCGGAGGCATGCTTCGATGCTTCGCCTATGCCGACAATCTCCGGCTCGACGGCGTCCTCGGCCAGCTTCGCCACTAATACTCCATCGTCTTCGACAGCTCCGGGCTGTATCGGAGCCTGCGCTGCGGCATCCGGGATGACGGGCTCGACTTCATCGAAAGTTATGCCGCTGGCTGCGAGCCTGTCCTCGACGCCCGGGTCCTTTGCGGCCGGTTCCGCCGCTTCGACCACTTCTTCGAGCGACATTCCCTGTGCCGCGCCGATGTCGGCCCCGGGTTCGTCTATTACTTCAATTCTTTCCGAATCCGGCCTTCTTTCGCGTGTTTCGCGCTCCGCGGGCGACGGTTTCGAGGGCTCGTGCGGTCCGGAAGCTTTTTTTATCACATCCTTGAATTCGGAAGATGGCCTGTGGGAGTGGCCATGCAACGGGGCGGGCGGCTTTTTCGTCCCGTGATGCGTCTTGGGGCCAAGGAAAAGCCCGCTGCGGGTCTTTCGGAGCTTGTGCGTGCTGGATGAGGGCTTGTGCTTTGGAGGCGGTCCGATGCGTGTGGAGGACTTCTTATGCTTTTCTTCGCTTTCCTCTTCCTCCAGGTCGCCGCGCCTTCTCCGGATTGCTTCGATAATGGGCATAGCCTCTTCTTTGCACTTGGGGCAGTAATAGTAGGTCTGGTAGACGATGGCGTCGCCCGACTCGATTTCACGGGCCGTTATTAGGCGGTTGCAGATGTTGCAGTATCTCGATACGACAGGCAATTGGAACTCCCGGTTACAACGACCAGGGAAGTATACAGTCACGCGGCAGACCCGTCAACAACAGTCTGCCCACTAAACGGGACGGTTGGAAGAATGCGCATCGTTGCGCAGAATTGCAAAAAGCCGGGAAAGAAAGGCGGAAGGAGCGTGGACTGGAGCGGATGGAGAGACCGTGCGCACGCCAAAAAAGCTTGACATGAATCGTGCCCAGCCGTATCTTATAGCCCCGTATAACCGCCCGCGTGACGCAAGATGGCAGCGGCAATGCTTTTGCAGTCCGTTTGTCCAGCGGGTTTGTTCAGCCACGTATTGTGGGAGACGCTGTTAAATGACCAACATGTATGACGAGAACTACGTAGGCAACGCCGCCTTGCAGAAAGGTCTGATTACTCCGGAGCAGCTCGAGGAGTGCAAGGGGTTTCGCCAGAAATCTACCCCGCCCAAATCCCTCGCCCGGGTTCTGTTCGAGAAGGGTTACATTTCTGATGAGCAGCTTGGCGAGATTCTGAGGGATTACAAGGCATCTATCGGCGAAGCGCTGCCGGAGGACTCCGACCCCGGCTCGATAGGCTTCGGCGAAGCCGTGGTCCAGCGCGGGCTTGCGAAGAACGTCGATATATGGGAAGCCATAGAGGAGCAGGCCGGCCGGAGCGTTCAGGGTGCCGAAGGCCGGCTCGGGCAGATACTCGTCGAGCGGGGCACTCTCGAGATTACGCAGGCGAAGGAGATACTGGAATCGCAGGGCAAGATGATACTCAAGTGCGCCGAGTGCGGGCACCAGTACAACGTCAAGGAATTCAACGCGACCAAGGAATATACGTGCTTGAACTGCGGGGGTCCCCTTTCCGCGCCGGAGGCGGTCTCGTCTCTCGACGTGCAGGGCACGGCCGTGGACTCGCAGACGGTGAAGCAGAGCATGGATGACAAGTTCGTCGGCACCGAGATAGGCGGCTGCGAGATACTCGAGAAGCTCGGCGAGGGCGGCATGGGCGCGGTATACAAGGCGCGCCATATAACCCTCAACAAGATTGTCGCGGTCAAGGTCATGTCGAGCGCTCTCATGGGAGAGATACACCGCAAGCGGTTCCTCCGCGAGGCGCGGGCTGCGGCACAACTCGAGCACGTGAACATAATCCAAGTGCACGACACCGGGGTGGCTGAAGGCTTCAACTACATTGTGATGCAGTTTATCGACGGCGAAAGCATCCAGAGAATGCTGACGAGAGAGGGCAAGTTCGAGCAGAAAGAAGCCCTGAGAGTAATCAAGGACGCGGCGGATGCGCTCGGTTTTGCCCACAAGCGGCACATGATACACCGGGACATAAAGCCCGACAACATAATGCTGACATCCGACCGGACGGTAAAAGTCGCGGATTTCGGCCTTGTCAAGAGCACGGAAATAGAGAAGGACCTCACCGGCATGAGCCAGTCAATGCTCATGGGCACGCCGCATTACATGTCCCCGGAGCAGTTCGAAGGCAAGATTATCGACCACCGGACCGACATATACTCACTCGGGGTCACGCTCTACTACATGCTCACCGGGCATAAGCCCTACGACGGGACGACCCCGTACCAGATTATGCAGGGGCACCTGCAGCAGGAATTCGTAGACCCCACAAACCTATCTGAGGAGATATACCCCGCAGTTTCGCAACTTGTCCGCAAGATGATGGCCCGGGACAGGGAGCAGCGCTACCAGAACTGCGATGAAATCACGTCCGATATAAACAGGATAATGGGCGGATTCGAGGATGGCACAATAGCCACGGAAGACTTCATAATCGTCGAGGATGACGAACTCGGCCCCACGATGCAGGCGGACGTTCCAGAGGTAGTCGGCAAGAAGACGCCTCCCGTGCCGCCGGGTGCCGAGGAGAAGCCGAAGAAGAGCGCCCTTGTGATACTCGTGCCCATTGCGATTATAGCGGTACTGGCCGCGGTGCTCGCGTTCGTGTTTCTCGGTGGCAAGAATAACGGGGAAAAACCCGACGAACCGAAGCCTGCGGTCTCGAGCAAGGATGCCGAAATCGCCTTCGAAGCCACGAAGATGGATGCCGACAAGCTTGCAGATGAGGACAGGTTCGCCGAAGCAATGGCGAAATGGGAAGGCTTCGTGCCCAAATGGGGCAAGGACCCGTGGCAGGACAAGGTGGATGTCCAGCGTGCCCTGATACTCAAGAGGGCGCTGGAGCGGCTCAACGAGCTGCTTGCCAGCGACAGGAAGGAAGACATCGAGAACGCGCTGAAAGAGGCCCGCGCCCTGCACAAGCTGCAGCCCAATGCGGAGCTTCAAGCCATAATAACCGCAGCGGACCAGAAGCTCAAGGGCATGGAGTCCTCCGAGGAAACGCTTGCCCGCAAGCTCAAGGAGTTCGAAGAGGCCGACGGGCGCGCGCAGGTCCTGAAGAATGAAGGGAAACTGAAAGCCGCCAGGGACATCTACGACCCCGAGTACGTTGGCAGCGAGGTTGAGCAGATAAAGCAAAAGGCGGGCGAGCGCGTGGCCGAGATTGATACGCTTCTGGCTGCCAAGGACCAGCAGTGGACGGAATACCGTACGGCCGAAGAGCAGGCGAAAGCGCTCCTCGAGGTCCAGAGATACGGCGAGGCGAAGGCGAAGTATGTGCCTTTTACAGGCTCCGGTTACATGGCCGAGATTCGCGAGGATGCGTTGGCGAAGATAGAGAAAATCGAGGGCGACTGGGGCAAGTACAACAAGACCCAGTTCGATGTTTCCATGACCGCCGCCCAAGAATACTTCGTGAAAGAGAGATACGCCGAGGCGCGCAAGGCGCTCGAACCGTACGTGAATCATCCCGAGGAGGAGTTCTCCAAGCCCGCTGCCGAGCTTGACCAGAAAATCAGGACCTACCAGGACCTCATTACCGAGATGGCGGAAGTTGACAGGCTCAGGGATGCGCACCGCTACGACCAGGCTCTCGTAATCGCCCGCAGGTACGCCCAGAGCACAAACAAGGACTTCTCCGACAAGGGTAGCGCAAAAGTCAAGCTGATTCTCACGGAGCGCTACAAGCGCATTAACCTCGTCTACGCTGAGGGGGGCAAAATCCCCGTCGGCTCGAACGACCCGGCCGACAGGAACGAGTCCAGGACCGTGGATGTAAAGCCTTTCTACATGGACCGAACCGAAGTCACCAACGCCCAGTACAGGGAATTCGTGCGGGAGACTGGACACGGGGCTCCGCTTAACTGGACCCACGGACGCCCGCCGGCGGGAAAAGAGAACCACCCTGTGACGAGGGTGACCCACGAGGATGCAAAAGCCTTCTGCGAGTGGCGCTCGAAGAAAGAAGGCGCGACGTATCGCCTGCCGACGGAGTCCGAGTGGGAATACGCCGCGTCCTACGACCCGGGAAAAAAGAAGAAGTTCGTCTATCCCTGGGGCGACGAGTTCGACAAGTCACTTGCCAACTTAAGCAGCGGCACGACCCAGGAAGTCGCATCGAACAAGGACGACAAGAGTCCCCTGGGGATATGTGACATGGCCGGCAACGTGGCGGAATGGACGATCACCGACGATGGCGGCAAGTACATCATCCGGGGCGGCTCCATGAAAGATGCCGGCAGTTCCCAGACGGCGCGCACATCTTACAGGCACAAGACGGAAATCACCAGAGGCGCAGCGGGCGTCGGGTTCAGATGCGTAAGAGAGGAATAGGCAGGGCTCGGTTATTCTGGTTTTTGTCAATATCGGGCTTTCCGTATTCGTCCTATATATGATGCTTGTTCAGGCGCGATTACTGCTCACCCGGAGGTAAGAAGAGATGAAATCCTGCAGACTGGCTTTATACCTGCTCATTGCCGGTTTTCTGTTGTCGCTCTGCTCCTGCGGGCCGTTCGGCATAATACCGCTGGGAGCCGCGGCTGCAGGCGGTGGCGGCGGCGGTGGCGGCGGCGGCGAAGCGCCTCCGGCTGCCAGCTTCAGGGTCGAGTGGATTGACCCCACCAGGAACGAGCAGGATGTATACATCTATTATCCCATAACCGTATGCTTCAGCGCAGCCGTGGACCCGTTGACCGTTACGGGAACCAACTTCATTGTCAAAACGCCTTCTGGCCCGGTGACGGGTGTTTATCACTTCCGTGAACAGAATAAGGAAGTCACATTCACGGCAGACTCAGCCTTCCCGGCTCATACCGAGATTGAGGTCGAAATCAACAATGTCAGCCAGGCTTCCGACCCAGCGAAGGTCATAACGAACTTCAAGTCCTCCTTCAAGACGGGGACGAGTTCTCCGCAGGCTCCCTACGTCGTAAGCGTCGTTCCTGCCGATTGCAGCACCGTGCCCCTTCAGCCCTACATGCCGGTGAGGGTTCTTTTCTCCGAGCCGATGAACGCGGGCACTATCACCAACGCAACCTTTTATGTCTATCATGTGGAAGGCAGCGGCGTGCTCAGCGGCAGCATATCCGCCGACTCGCAAAACCGGGAGTTCACCTTCACGCCTTCGACAGCCCTGGTGGACTTGAATAATTACGAGATACACGTCCTGTTGACTGTAACTTCGTCGGCCGGAGTGTCAATGGCGAGCGATTTCGAAAGCTGCTTCAACACGGTGGATCTCAAGCCGACGCTCGTGATGATTCCATCCTCGTCCGCCAATCTCATGGACGAGATAAATGCCGGCACGGTAGCCAGCGTCACGGTTACCATCGGGCTGAATGCGAATACCGAATGCAACGACACGGTCCAGGTTCACCTTACGGACAGCGTCAACCACGTATACGCCGACAGGCTCGCGGGGCAGGATGGCGCGGGCAATGTGAACATACAGGGCATTAACGCCTCGTCGCTGTCGGAGGGTTCTATTACGCTGGAAGCGTGGCTCATCCGCTGCGATGTAATGTCGCGAATCGAGGCGGCGAGCATATGGAAGGATACCATCGCCCCGAGCATCAGCCTCTCGAAACCCGACCCTCTCCCCATGTATTACGAGAGGCGAATGCTCGAACTCGACGTTACGGCCGATTCGAACTGCACGCTGCAGATGAACGGGGGACTCAGCTCGGTCGCCACCGGGATAGTGGCGGGCGCCAACGAGGTGGATTACGAACTCAACCTCGCGGGCATCAATAACGTCCAGATATACGCTTTCGACGGCTCGCTCAACCGGTCGATGGAATACACCCAGACAATATACCATCGCGGGGGAGTGGGCGGCGGCGCGCTGACGAACAGCACTCTGACGGTTAACGTCTACTATCAGAGCAGCCTGATGCCCGTCAGCGGGGCCATGGTCATTCGCGGGTATAACACCGAGGTCCGCTACACCAATGCCAGTGGCGAGGTGACATTTGATAATATCACGGGACCGCAGGCCATCACGGTCATTCGCAGCGGCTACCCGATGTTTTCCGTTCTGGACGTGGATGCCCGACGCGTAAGCATACCGCTGATAGACGATTTCGAGGGCATGACTTCCGAGTTCGCGACGCTTGGCGGTACTGTATCCCCTAATACGAACAACGGTATGATAGACGTAACCTGCGACGTGGAATGGGAGTCCGAGGACAGCAACACCGATGACGGCGATTACCAGGTACGGGTCAAGCCGAACAGGGATGTCACGGTTGCGATTATCAACAATCACATCCTCCCGTTTTCGAACTTCGTTATAAAGGACGGCATAGGCCCTTTGAGCCCCGGTGCTTCCTACTTGAGCGAAGACCTCTCTTTCGATGTCGCGACACCTCCGGCAGCCACAAGACTGGATTCCGGTACCGTGACGCTGCCGGACGGTTTTTACCTGCCTGCCGCGCTCCTGGGCGAGCGGGGCAGGTGCGTCGTAATGAGCAGGTCCCGGGCGGAGTCGGAGCGGTTCATCTGTGGTTACGGGATTGTGCCGACTACGCCGGTGACCGGCGGGCCTTTCGACTACTCCTCAATCCAGCCGGGATATTTCGACACGCCCTCCGGGGATTACTGGATGTCGATTAGTTACAGAGATATCTATTACCGCGAGATATCCGCGTCCATGGCGTTCCCGCCGGGAGGCCCTCTGCCTGATTTCGTATTCCCGGAAATGCCCAAGCTGGAGAAGCCGGGAATCTGCGGCGTGGTGACTACCCTCACGCCGACGTTCGAATGGTCCGACTCGAACGTCAACGGGATGCACATGTTGATGATAATGAACGTGGATGACGGCACGATGTGGCTGGTTGCCAGGCAGGCCGGCGTCTTCTCGGCGACTCTTCCGGAGATACCGGCGGCGGCTCCGTTCAAGGTGGTCGATTACGGCAATCCGGCGGCTCAGCTCGTATGGATGGTGGAATCCGATCATTGCTCGTCTCCCGTGAATTACGGCGATTTCTCTTTTGCCGACGAGTTCGAGGAAGGGGTGGATTTTTCTCTCAGGAGCGAGTTTAGTCCGTTCTTCGTGTGGAACCCCAGCAGAACGCCCGCGGGGCGGGTGCCCGGTTTCGGCCTGGCCGGGGAACCGGGGGGCACGCTGACGGTTACCGTGGTTGACGAGACTACCGACGCGCCCGTGCAGGGCGTGAGCGTCTATCTCGGCGATACGCCGTCCGCCGTACAGACCACGGATTACCGCGGGCAGGTGGTTTTCAACAGCCCGCCGGTTCCGGCGAAGGTGACCCTCTGCTATCCCGGCTACCCGTACATGACTTTCGACCAGGTGAAATCGGCCTACGTGACTCTCCCGCTTCAGGCCGGCTGGGAAGGCAACAAATTGACGCTCTACGGGGAAATCAATAACCTGCCGAGCGGCAACACCGGCTGGGTCACGGCCAGCGAGCACAGAGACCAGTGGTTCAATGTATCCGACGACTCGGCTTCCGGCTTGACGGACGACCACATACCGGCGAATTCTCCTTTCAACGGCCCCGACCCGGAAAACTATTCTCTCATTCTCTCGGACAGGTACAATTACCAGGTAGTCACGGGTTTCTACCAGGAGACCACGGGAGACCCGATATTCGACTATGCATACTTCTCGGATGTTTTCGCGGTCGTTCCATCCGGGAGTCCGCCTTACATGCAGGCCCCGACCATCGATTTCAGCGCGAACAGCGCCACGGGTATTACCCCCATGCGCCGCGTAATCGACCCGAGCGACCTGTACATGCCTGCCAATCTCCTGCTCAGCGCCACGGTGGACACAAGCGAGTGCAATGCCGAGCCTATGGGCAGCACGACGGCGAATCTGACACAGGAAGCGACCAGGGTGAAGATAGGCCGGGGGAGGGCAACCGAAGACGGGGGCGACCCCTTCCTCTACCATTACGGCATCACTTTCGCCGTCCCGCCCAACTTCCAGCTCGATGAGCTCGGGTTGATGCTCTATGCGAGAGGCGACAACGGGGATGGCACCAAATGGAGCAGCGAGCTGGCGTTTCGCAGGATGGCGGCGTATCCCCGCAGGCTTGATGCGACGCTGCCCGACATCCCTTATCCGATATCGCCCGTGTCGGGCGACATCGGCGTCGGCGTCACTCCGGAACTCAGGTGGAACAACGTCGCGATGGGAAAACAGGGCTATTACATGGTCATGCTCCACCGCGACCCGAGCGGCCTGCCCGGCTTTGACTGGGTGCTTCTGACGCCGATTCCCGAGACGGGCGCGGAAGCCAGCATTACCGTTCCCGCGCTCCCGTCCGGCTTCGCAGGGCCGGAGCTCGGGGTGGAGCAGCAGTACATGATTCAGTCGAACACCGTTCCCGGCCTCGACTTGTCGTCGTGGGCGGGAGATGTCTTCGATAACTTCACGGACGGATATACCGAGTGGCAAGAAGGAGCCTTTACACCGTAGCTGATTTGTGATATACAGGAAGGCTCCGAGAAAAAACAGTCATTACTTGTCTTCAGGAGGGTTGAAGTTGGCACGAAAAAGCTTGGCCCTTGTTCTGGCGTTAGCGGTCATTTTTGTCGCGCTGGGTTGCGGGACTTCGGCGCCCGCGAAGCTGGCGGGGCTACCGGAAGCGGTCCAGCTCAAGAAGGGCCATGAGCGGCCGCTGAGGTACAATGTCGCGTTCGCGCCCATTGCCACGCCGAAACGCCCAAAGCCGAAGGGAGAGTTCAGCGCGGCAGTCAACACGGATGTGACCGCCATGCGCAACGAGCTCGCCAGTACGCTGCGCGAGTTCAAGGTGTTCGATGCGGTCGAGACGGTCGGAGGCGGCAGCGAAGTGGAGGCCATGGAGCTTGCCAGGGAGAAGGGGGCCGACCTTCTGCTGACGTCGAGCCTCGTGCGCTACGACGTGACATACGAGCGCGGGGTCCGCGGGGCGGGGAACGTTGTGCTCTGGCTTTTCAGCCCGTGGGTGACATGGTTCGTCGCTGACGAGGTGTACTCGGCGGACATAGGCCTGCAGATGGTGCTCAAGAAGGTCTCGGACGGCTCGGTCCTGTGGCAGAATACCGTGGACGGCAAGGCCACGGTGGAGCTTGATGACCTTCAGAGGGGCCTCAAGGCGCACGAGTACATCTTCGGGAGCATCTTTACCGGTCCGGGCTCCTTTGACGGCAATAACTTTGCCAAGGTAGCTAACGTGGTGGGACCGCACGCTATGCAGAAGCTGCAGCTCAAGATGCTCGGAGAATTTTATAAGCTTCCCCAGCCGCCTCCGGACAAGAGGTCCTTCGCCATCGTGGTGGGGCTCAACCAGGTGCAGATTACGTTCATGCCAAAGCTCGAATACGCCGAGGCTGATGCGGATGGCATGGAGAAGCTCCTGGCCAAATCATTCTCGGAAATCAAGGTGCTAAAGGGCGATGAGGCCACGGCGGAAGCTCTGCGCAGCGCCATCGAGGACTTCGCCACGCGCGAGTTCACGGAGATAACGGACTTCCTCGTTTACTTTGCCGGACCGGGCGCGACCGCGGATGGAAAGCACCTTCTCGCCTTCTCCAACAGCAAGGACGCCAAGTCAATGCTCTCGCTGGAAGAGCTTTATTCGCTTGTAGACGGCGTCAAGGCGCAGAACCGCGTGCTGCTGCTGGACACGGGATTCTCCGGCGAGAAGAGCAGGGGAGTGGTCCTGAGCGGCGAGGAAGCCACCGCTTTCAAGAAGTCTCTCAAGGAAAGCTCTTCGGTGGTTACTCTCTGCTGCTGCGGTCCCGACCAGGGCGGGTACGAGTTCAAGGAACTCGGCCACGGCATATTCACTGCCAGGCTGCTCGAAGCCCTTGCTGGCCAGGGCGACATAAACGAAGACAAGACCGTAAGCGCGGAAGAGGCCGTGACGTTCATGGAATGGCCCGTCGAGCGCTACGTGCGCGACCACACCGTCGGGCAGTCGCAGAAGCCTGTCCTGCTCGGCGGCAAGGACGTTTCGGGAAAGGCCTTGCTGAAGCTCAAGTAAAGCCGCCGGGCGGAGGCCTTGCCTGCGATGGCCTCCGGCGCGATAGCCGTGCGTGCATTTTACGGAAATGTATTGCCCGTGTGCCGGGGGGCTGATATAATGTCCCGGCCGGAATTTAACCTGCTTTGCAACGCTGTCGAAGGAACTCGACCCTATGCTCACGCGCCCGTGGCTACTAAATACGCCGTCCCGAAAGGGCAATCTCGCCGGGAAAGAGCGAATCATTGTCTTGCTGGCTCTGGCTCTAATGCTCATTTCCTCCTGCGGGGGAGGGAATGCGCCTCCGGTGGTCAGGACTGCAGCAAATAATCCCGTCTCGAACCCGGTCGTACCCAGGATTCGCAAGGGGCATGTGTACATCAGCCTCAGCGAGGTCGGCGACGACATTGATATAACAGGCAAGGTGGTGTCGCCCCGCCTGGAAAAGGCCCTGGCCGATGCGAAGATAATGCTTGTTCCAAAAAAAGAAGAGGCGGAGATAATCCTGCACGGGACCGTGCGTCTTCGGCTGCAGCAGACCACCAGCCGACTCGGGCTTGACCACCACAGTTACGGCGCGCAGGCCGACTGGCAGTTGCTTATCGGCGACGGGTATCGCTCGCTGCTCAGCCGCGAGACTACAGCGGAAGGCACGGGTACGGGTAAGGTGGAGGCGATTACCAACACGCTGTCCGAACTCGCCGGGAAGGTCGCCGCGGAAGCTGTCCCGTTTATCCAGAACGTGCTTACCGGGCGATGATGCGGTTGCGGGGCAGATTCCCTTCTACTTAAGACTCCGGATAAACTTCTCGAAGTTCTTCTGAAACTTGGCCAGGTCGCTGCCGAAGATGCGCTTGAACTCTTCGAGCGAGCCTTCACCCTCGATGTCCTTCTTCATGAATCGCTCGAACTTCGTCCTGTGCCTGCCTCCGTCGCCTTCGAGCAGGTAGTAGACAAGTGCCCACGCCTGTCCGTAAGCCCTGAAGCACTCTTCGCTGTTGAAATCGGTGCCGTGGAGGTCCGTGAACTTTTCCGCTGCCAGCAGCTTCTCGAGTGGTATCATATTGCCGTCCTGGAGCGCCTTCCTGGCGTATGCGAGATTGCCGTGGTGCGGCTCCGGCTTGCCGAGCTTTCCATCCTTGAACGTCCTGCCTTCGTTGAACTCGGCAAGCCCCTCGAACAGCCACGCCCTCGAACGGCTGCTTCGCCCCGGCTTCATCATGCGCTCGATATGGACCTGGTGCGTGAACTCGTGCTGGAGCATCCGCTCCGTGGTGGGCGAGAAGCACTTGAACACGTACGACGTCCGCTTAGCCCCGGAGTAATACCCGTAGGCCTCGGCGCCCTCCTCGATGCCGTCATCTTTAAGCCTCTTGCGGAAGTCGTCTCGCTTGCCGAACGCGTAAGTGACAAGGGGCCAGTCGTGCTTCTTGATGAAGAATTTCTCGAACCGTTCCTTCATGTCGGCGTAGACGGCCTGTGCTGCCGCCAGCAGCTTCTTTCTCTCATCCTCCGGCAGGTCGGTAATCAGGACGCAGACCTTGCGCTCCGACACAAAAAATTCCGGTCCGACGTTATATTTCTTCCGGAGTTCGACCTGCTTCTTCGAGTCGCGTTCGGCGAGGATGCCGTCGCGGTCCTCCTTCGAAACCCATTTCCCTTCGAACTTGACCAGGCCGCGGGCTCTCTTCGCTTCATCGGGCGATAACCATCTGCCCTCGACCTTCTCGTATCCGAGCGCCTTGCCGGCAGGCGCGTATGAGGAATCGATTTCAAGCGCTTTCCCGTACTCCTTCTTCGCCTCCTCGTCGAGCCCTTTCTGCCGGCACCACTGTCCGAGCTCGTATCGCGCCTTCGCCGTCTCCCCCGCCTCCGCTGCCTTCTTCCTGTATTCTTCCAGCGCGGTCGGCCCCCTCTCGACGGAGGCGATATCCCGTTTCGGAACGACGACTTCGCCGTACTTCACGCGGAGAGTAAGAGACTCTTCCGTCTCCTTGACTATCTTTCCTTCGAGCTTGCGCCCGTCGCGAAAGACCACTGCATCCGCGAAGACAGGATATGCCGACCCGAGGGTAATCACTGCGGTAACAATAATCTGGCAGAATCTCACGCGCACGATCCTTCTCGAAGTTTCAGCAGGCTGTCCTCCACAGGGATAGACTGCGCAGAACGCCGGGCTCCCCATAGGTAATGCCTATGTCAGATATAAGTTTGCGCGCATAGTGTTATAGGCCCACCGCTGGCGCTGCTCTCTGCATTTCATCTATCTCGAAGAACTCCGCTTCCCTGAAGCTGAACATCGAAGCTATTATGGTCGAGGGAAACATCTGGACGCGGTTGTTGTATTCGCGGACGTTGCCGTTGTAGAAGCGCCTTGCAGCCTGGATTCTGTCCTCGGTGTCCACAAGCTCTTTCTGCAACTCGAGGAAGTTCTCGTTTGCCTTCAGGTCTGGGTATTTCTCGACCACGGCGAAAAGGCTCTTGAGGTTTCTGACAAGTTCATTCTCATCCACGGCCTGGTTTCTCGGCGTGCCCGTAGAGCGCAGCGCGCGGGTGCGCGCCTCGGTCACCTGCTCGAGCACGGCCTTCTCGTGGGCCGCGTAGCCCTTCACCGTTGCCACCAGCCGTGGAATCAGGTCGTACCTCCGCTTGAGCTCCGTATCGACATCGGACCATGACTCCTTCACATGATTGCGCAGCCCGACCAGGGAGTTATAAATAAGCGCAATAATAATAATGATGATGATGAGCGGAGTCGCAATCAGCGCAATTGTCATTTCACATTCTCCACGTAGTCCTTTCAATCAGTCATGCGAAAACAGGCGTTCCGGAATTCGACCGAAGAAACCTTCGGCTCTCTTGAAAAGGCCAATCCAATCCTCGGGTGACAGTTTTTTGTCGTGGTGCGCGAGCATCGCGGTGTTGGCCGTCTCGATGCAGATTGAGCCTATGGCCAGCAGGTATTCCATCATCCTCGGGTGGACAAGGTCGTAAGCGAAACGCCTGTCCTGCCCCTTCACGTAGTACTTCCTGCTGAACTCTGCCGACTCGAAGTCGATGTCGTTGAAACCGATGGCGCTCGCAATCTTGTCGAAAAAGCCTTCCGGCCTGATGTGAACATAAGGGAAATAACGCTCCGTTTGAAACTCGAATATGCATGCGGTCTTGACGTGCCTGGTCCTGTTCTTGCCGGAACCGGTCATGTACGAGAAGTCGAACATCATGACCTCGATGCCATCCCGATATCCCGCGATAAGGTCGTAGGAGCGGCGGCTATCTCCGCGCTGGAACAGTTCGAAAAAACCATACTTGTCCTGGAAATCGTAGCGCCCGCCGGGATAGTAGGTCAGGCCGAGTTCGCGCGCGACTGCGGCGAGCTTCTGGCGTCTTATCTTCTGCAGGTAGTAGTAGAGCCAAACCGCGCCGGCGACGCCGGCGATTATGAGCAGGACGAGCAGAATCCCGAGAACGCTCTCCATGACCCGAATGCTCCTGTTCGCATGAGAAAAGCGAATTGCGATATTATAAAGTCCTTGCCCTCGGCATGCAACAGGCAGGTTTGCACAACTTTTTGCCATACACAACTGTTACACAACATATACGCAATGATGAAAAAAGTCTTGCAATCGTTTTACGAAACAAAACAGGCGCGTTTGTGAATCGTATTGTATATTTTCGCATAAGGACCGCGAGCGTCTTGGGGGTAGAGGCAATGCGGCAACCGTGTGCCATTCTATTGGCAGCATTCCTTCCTTGCTTCCCGTATCTTTCCCTCAAAGACAGCGGCACAATAGGCTTTGCGTATCCGAAATGCGGCCTAAAAATAGCACTTCTGTGCAATAGCACGGCGAAAACGGCAAGTTGCGTTCCATTGCACAAACAAAAGCGCCTGATTTAGTGATGGAGGGAAGAAGTATGTTGAAGAAGTCCGCATTGCTTAGGTTGCTGGCCGTACTGGCAACAGTCGTTTTCGTCGGTGCGATTGCTGGATGTGCGGGAGGGACCGGCTCTTCGGAGAGAAGCGCAGATAATATTCCAGCGGGCACGACGCCTCCTACAGGTGGCGGCAGCAGCGGTGGCGGTGGTGGTGGTGTTGTTCCGCCGCTGGGCAGTTCTTCAGGTGGCTCGGGTGGCCAGACCGGGCTCGGCGGCGCAACGGTGACTGCGGGCGGGGCTACCTATAACCTGATAGTCCCATCGAGTCCTCCAGACCCAGCGCCGTTCCTCGTGGTCTACAGCGGCACCGAAGGCCGCTCGACCATGACAAGCAACCTGCTGCAGATGCGCCAGATGATTTCGGGCCTGAGCAGCTTCATAATCGCGGTGCTCGACGGTCGAAGCGCCAGCAGTGGCGACGGCGCTGCCGTCATTGACGATGTGCGCTCGAAGTACAACATCGACAATGACAAGACCTGCCTCATGAGCGAGTCGGCGGGCACTGCATCGGGGCTTGTGCTGGGCTTCGACGCGAGGCAGTCATACTTCGCGGCCTACTGGGCTAACGATGTCAACTGCTCCTATACGCCGCAGAAGAACGCCTCCGAGCTTGGCTTCGCGCCGCACGGCAACGCCGGTCCCGGCGGCGACTGGCCCGATGCCAATGCAATTGTCAACGGAATGAGTGCCGCCGGGTACAGGCTACCCGCGGATGCGCCATACAGCAGCACCGGCTGCAATGTTCACGGCGACATGACCCAGTTCATGGAGGCGCTGAAATTCTTCCCGGGCAAATCCAGAAAGTAAAGACCGGACGCAGCCCTGCTGTGGGCAATGCGTGATGTTGTCCAAGCGTTGTACTTGCCACCTGCAATGAGTAGCATCGCATCGAGGCTGCTCATACATTACCGTGACTTTTCCTTTACATAATGATGAGCCAAGTGTTGCATTCGTTTTACGAAATAGAACGGGCGTTCCAATCCGTTGGCGTGTATATTCCTTCATAAGGACTGCAACTGTCTTGGGGGTAAAGGCAATGCGGAAACTGTGTGTTAGTCTGTTTGTGCTTTTGTTTCTCGGTCTGGTCTGCTGCTCGTGTTCTTCATCGAAGAGCGATGACAGTCCGGCTCTTCCAACTCTGAAAGCCGATTTCACAGGCGCGCCGCTTTCGGGAGACCCGTCGCTCGATGTGTACTTCACCGACAAGAGCATCGGGAACATCACATCCTGGTTCTGGGACTTCGGGGATGGCGGAACATCCACCGAAGTGAATCCAATGCACACCTACACCACGGACGGCGCATACACCGTCACGCTTGCGGTCACGGGGCCCGGCGGGTCGGACACGGAAATCAAGACATCCTATGTCATCTGCGGAACGCCTCCGGGGCCGAACGTAGACTTCGAGGCAGACACGACGTCCGGCGATGCAGCCCTGACCGTCCAGTTCACTGACCTCACGGCGGGCGTCAACGTTCACACCTGGGCGTGGGATTTCGGCGACGGCGGCACGTCCGACGAGCAGAGCCCCGAGTACATCTATAACACTCCCGGCACCTACGACGTCACACTCACCGCGACCGACGACAACGGCACCGACTCCGAGACCAAGGTAGCCTACATCGAGGTTACAAGCGGCGGAGGCGGCGGGACAGGCGTTGACCCTTCGGGCGGCTCCGGCGGGACTATCACTGCCGGCACTACGGGCGACTGGGCCTGCGCTTTCGGCTCGGGTCATGTCTATGTCTATATCCCGACGTCGTACAACCCGGGAACACTTGCGTCGCCTGTTGTCTGGCTTTTCAATGAACAGATTTCCGACTGGAAGGCCATCGCCGATGCTAACGCAATCATCCTGATGGACCTCGACGAGTACAACGATACGGCGGCCTATGTGGACAAAATAAACTTCGCAGCAACCAAGCTCGAAGACGAGTACAACGTGGATATGGCTCGCTACTATTTCGCAGGCTGGAGCGCGGGTGGCAATATCGCAATCATGCTCACGGATGGCAACCAGGAGTTTGTGGCGGCGGCGCTGGTGTTCCCCGGCTCGGGCGGCGCGGCGCCTTCCTCCAAGCCTGCAGGCAGGCCCAACGGCGCGAAGTACTACTACGCCGTCGGCGACCAGGATACAGCGACAGGATACTACGACGGCTGCGTAACCGAGGCGAATTACCGCAGCAGCCAGGGCTATACGACGCGTTGCGATGTGGTGGCCGGCTGCGGACACTACATCTCTGAAAGCTACCACAAGCGCGCGGACGGCTGGAACTGGGTGAAGGGATTCAATCTCACTAATTGACCTGTAGTCCGGTCAGTACCTGATGTCTTCGCGGCCCTTGGTCTGGCCTATGCGGCCGACCCTGCGCCCGAGCGTCCAGAACTCGCCGCAGCCTGTGGCCATCCCGAAAAACTCGCGCGAGCCGGGAATCAGCCTGCCGTCTTCGTCCGTTACTCCGGGCAGGACTGTCGTTCGCAGGACTTCGGCGAAGAAGACCGTCCTCGCGGGCGGCAGGCGGTGGGAGTCGATTACCCGGCACTCCAGCACAATCGGAGCCTCCGCGATTCCGGGCGCGCCTATCATCTTCGATGGCAGCCTCGTAAGCCCGGACCGGGCGAACTTGTCATCCCGCTCGGAGGCGCACATGTCGATTATGTCGAAAGCCTCTACCCATGAGGCCTCGGGCACGTTGAGCGTGAACTCGCCGTGTTGCTTGAGGAATTGAAGGGCTACCTGTGTCTCGCCGCTTATCGCGCTCGCGTCAGCAACGCTTACGCCGATCTGCGGCGGCTTCCCGTTGAGGACGAACGTCCAGACAATCGTCAGGTCATCCCTGACCTCCGAGTCGCCTTCGACGCCCAGGACAATCGCAGGCACGGGCGGCAGCATGGGGCCCGGCTCTGGAAACTCGAAGCGTTCAGTTTCGGCCATGTCTTTCTCCCGGGAAGGTGTTTCTGCTTAGTAATGGTATCCTGCGTGACGACCGTAGGGATATTCGGAGAACTTGTACCGGCGCGGCAGGATGAAGCGGATATGCATCGGGGCCAGCTCTATGATGCCGCTGCTGACTCCAACCGGCTTGCCGTACACGATAACCATGTTGTTCGGCGCGGTCCATTCCCTGATGGCTTCGATGCCGTACGACGCGCTGAGTATCCATTGCGCGCGAAAGCGGCCTTCACCCTTGCGTGAAAGGATGAAGATATTGTCCCCAAGCTTGAAGTCCTCGAGCCAGTCGAAATGGTGGTGTTCGATAAGCAGGTCCACCACCACGTCTTCCTTCCCCTCGGCGCGGTCGCTCTCGAGGATAATGCCCGCCCACGCCACGAGGCTCCGGTCTGTGTAACCTTCCGGCGTTATGCGCACGTCGTCGGGGTAGATGTTGCGGGCGGCCCTGTTGAACGCTTCCTGCTCGGTGGGCGATGTGCACCGGTAGGTCCGCACCAGCCCGCATCCGCAGCAGGCCGCGGTCGCCATGGCGAGCGCAAGACCCCACCAGCTCAGTGCCCTCAACGTGTTCATGCCCCCGATATTAGCACGAGCCCGGCCCGAAGTCAAAGCCTGTCGCTTTCTGCATTCCCTACTGTCCGAGCCGTAAAATGGAGCCCTTGTCTCCCACCGCTATGAGAGTCTTGCCTTTCTTGTCCGCGTGCAGCCCGTAGAGCGTCTCCTTCACCGGCGAGGAGTCCTTCTTCCAGGTCTTGCCGCCGTCGGTCGTCTTGAGAATCGTCCCGCCCTCGCCGACGGCCCAGCCCTTCTTCTTGTCAACCAGGCAGACCCCGTAGAGCGCCTTGTCAGTAACCTTCTTGCACAGCGTCCACTTCTTGCCGCCGTCGGAGGTGACCAGTATCGCGCCCCCGTCGCCGACCGCGCAGCCGTGCTTGCCATCGGCGAACGAAATGCTGCGAAGCTCTTTCGCCCCGCCGATATCGTCGGTGTCAACGGGCTCCCAGTTCTCGCCGCCGTCGGTCGAGTGGATTATGCGCGCCGTTTTGTGAGTGTATAGAGGGGAGGTCGGCGTCGGCATGAAGCCCACCGAGACGCGGCTGCCTACCGCCCAGGCTTCCTTCTCGCTCAGCCAGCAGCAGTCGTTCAACGCGCGGTACACGCGCTTCTGGCTCCACGTCTTGCCGCCATCGGTCGTTATCATCCTGTCGCCGTCGGCGTGGTCCGAGCCGCCGTGGTTGCATATCTGCCCGCGCTTCTCCGAGGCCATGAATACCGAGGTCAGCGTGAAGTTGGTCTGCACCCAGACTCGTTCCCACTTCTTCCCGCCGTCTGCCGTTATCAGGCACGTGCCGGCTGTCATCGGCCTGCCCATTACCACGTGGCCCCTCGGCCGGGGCGCGTCCGGGTCGCCCTCGCCGCAGGCCCAGCCGTGTTTCTTGTCCGTGAAGTGCACTCCCCGCAGCGTCGCCTTCGACCCCGACTTGAGCGCCTTCCACGTCTTGCCGGCGTTGGTGCTGACGAGCACCGTGCCGCCGTCGCCTACTGCGAAGACGTTCTTGTCATCCCCGAAATAGACCGCCCGCAGCGCCCCGTCCGCCGGGCTCTTGACCTTCGCCCACTTGGTCGCCGCCGCTGTAAGCTCCGGCAGCGCCACCAGCCCCGCCAGACACGCCAGCACAATCACACAAGCTGCATATCTCATTGCACCCCCCTGCAGTTCTCCATTATTCCTCTTCCCACAATACTGTAACGGTTGAGCCGCCGCAACGTTGGCAAGAAACCAGAATACAGGCATGAGACTTGAGCACTGGCGCAGTTCCTGTCAAGCGCCACATCGCCACAAGTATGTTCCCATCGAAGATGGAACATACGACAGGCGATGAGTCAAATCGAGATTCCCGTTTGTAAATCCGGTCGTTGCTGTCAAAGGACTTACGACGAATTTTTACAATAAACTTCTTCAGAAGCCCCCTCTGCAGTGTGCCACGCAATATATTTTAATTACCTAACATATTGGTATTGAACAACTTGCGCGTTACGGGCTGCCGGATAGAGTAGGGCGGGTTCTTGTAAAATGATAGCAGTTTTTACTATGAAGGCTTCTCAGGCGCCGGCCCCGTCTATTTCCTCCGGCTCGACGTACCTCTGGCCACTTTCGCATTCGCGCCGGACCACCAGCCCCATTTCCAGAAGCACCCTCAGGAAGCTTTCGTCGTATGCGTGCTTTTCTTCGGTGATGTTGTACATGTAGGGGCCGGTATTCTGCGGCGCGTTCCAGTACCATCTGGTCAGGAAATTGTCCGCCAGATACGGAATGCCCTTCGACTTCAGTTGGGCGTACGCCTCTCTCTCAGGCGCGTCGAGCTTGAGCAGCTCCCCGTAGGATGTGCCGCTGACCTCGAACAGGCGGTCGTGGTTCTTCACCATGAAGTCAACGTATTCTTCGTCTGCTTTGCCGGTGAAGATTCCTTCGTCTCTCGCGATGAGATACCAGTCCATGTTTTCGCAGACCGCGTGCGCGCACTCGCCGGTTTCCCTGTTCTTTATGTGAAGCAGAACGAAGGCGCCTGAGGTGCTGAACTCGCCGTATCGCCGCCTCAGGACGTGCGGCGGCACGGGCCGCGGCGCCTGCGGGCCGGGTTGCGTTTCCCCTGTCTTTTCGTCTTCAGCCATACAAACACCTCCCGTCCCGAAACGGAAAGGCCGGGTCTTATTCCTGCGAACAGTGTACCGGCAAAGAGTTGAATGCTCAAGGTCCAATGTTGAAGGTCAGGAAGCAGGAGAGCAGGCATTCAGGATGTTCCGCTTGCTTCGGGGTGCTGGTTGAGGTAGAGTGGTGCGGTTATGAGGAAGCTTGTTATCACTGCCGGATTGGTGCTCCTGCTCGCGGCGGGTGCGGGGTGCGCTGATTTCGGCGCTTTCATGAGGGACCGGGGGAACGACTTCGCGGACTGCTTCAAGGGCGATGTCGGCTACGGATTCGGGCTGGGCGCGCACGTGAGGGCGACGGAACTGCTCTCGGTCGGAGCCGGGGCCGGGTACATGTGGAAATACGGCTTCAAGGGCAGGGAAACGGGCGAATGGACGGATGCCCTGGTCGGCTGGCCCTTTGCCAACGTTCTTTTTGCCTTCAACGTGATTCCCGAAATGTCCTCGGGCACGACAATCGGCAACAACGGCAGCGATGTGGTCTTCTGGCTGATAATGCTCATTCCCATGAACCACGCCGCCATTGGCCGCATGCCGAGAGAAACGGGAGAGGATACGGTGGCCTGGGAATATGATTATTTCCCGGGCGGCTTCGCCACGCACAGCGTTTTCGGCATAAATGTCCTTCTCCTGGCACCTCATGACCCGGAAGGGCAGCCCCGATGGTATGAATGCCCGCCTATGGAGATGTTCGATATCGAGGCCGGGATTATGGCGGGCGGGGTGAGCGTGCATTTCGGCTTCAGCCCGGGCCAGTTCCTGGACTTCCTGCTCGGATGGTTCGGCGCCGACATAGCCGACGACGACCTCAGATTCAAACCCGAGATTGAACTTCCTGGCTCAATGTGACTACTTTTTGGATTTGTGTTCTGATTCTATTTCTTTGATTAGCTTATCGTAACGTTCTTTTGCCTTCTTCGCAGCATCTGTGTCGGGGTATTTCTCGAAAATCTTGCGATAAGCATCTGCCGCCTGTTGCTTGGATGTATTGGGATGGCCTTCAGTTGCTTCCGCAATACCGAACTCAATCTCTGCCAGCGTATTGCCTTTAATTCTTATGACCGTCCCCCCGGCCGTCCTGATTGCAGGGGAGTGCCTGCAGAGCAGGGTACGGATATCGCGGCGCAGCAGGAAATCTCCCACATTCGGCATTTTTTCAAGTATATATGTCAGCGTATCCTCTTTATCTTCAGCTTTTTCAATGAGACTGTCGAGACTTCTGATAATCTCCGAATGTTCTCTTTTCGCGGATTGGCCGAGTAAATCGTCTATCTTTTTTCTGAGCTTGACCATTTCCTCCATTTGCTCTTTCGGCGGAACGCCCCAGACGTTTATTGTGCCCCCCGGACCAACCGCCGCGAGCGACCTGCCATCCGGCGAGACAGCCACTGAGTATCGAAAACCTTCCATGTCTGAAGGCAACTGACCATATGTTGCGCAATCAATGAGAGTGCGAAGGCGTTTCCCCGAATCTGCATCCAGTATCTTGACGCAACCCCCGCATGCGTACGCCAGGACATTCCGTTTCGGGTAGAACCTGACCGAATACGCATAGGCCGGAGCTTCCGGTTGTGAATGCTTCACTTCGTCTTTAGCCATGTCCCAGATCAGAATCGGGTCATTCTGTCCGGCAGTTGCCAGCAGCTTGCTGTTGTGATTGAAAGCAACCGAAAGCACCGGATTGTTATGAGCTTTCAGCCTTGTTACCGGCCTGAATGTCTCAGTTTTCCAGATACAGACTAACTTATCATCCCCGCAGGATGCCAGATATTTGCCATCATGGCTGAATGCAACTTCCCAGACAGTCTTCTCGTGGGCTTGGATTGTGTGCACGCACCGACCGGTTTTCGGATTCCAGAGTTTGACAGTCCCATCGCCTGCCGATGACGCAAGCAGTTTCCCATCCGGGCTAAAGGTGACTGAGTAAACCCAGTGGTTGTGTCCTTTGAGCTTTCGCAGGCATTTGCATGTGTTGATGTTCCACAGCAGGATTTCGCCGCTTCTGCATCCCGATGCCAGCATTCTGCCGTCCGGGCTGAAAGCAAGGCTGTGAACGACATCCTTATGCTCTTCGAGCTTATCTTCGCATTTTCCCTCGGACGTGTTCCAGAGACGTATGGCTTTATCCTGCCCTCCAGAGGCAAGTATTTTTCCATCCGGTGAGAAAGCAAGCGACCAGACCCAGCTCTTATGCCCTTTAAGAGAATGCAGCTTCTTGTAGTACTTCCACGGTTTCAACTCAACATCACTAACAGCTTCCTTGGACCCTAACGACGTTTCGGCGACGGGCTGTTTTGGTGCTGCTTGTAATGCATCTGGCTTTTCTGATTCTTCAGTCGCATTTTTCCGTGATTTTTGTTTATGCAACTGTTTTTCAGGCGGGTGTTTGCAGCCGGGGAGACCTGCGAAAATAAGACTGCAGAGCATAACTGCGAAGAATTTTAATAGCTTCATAATACTATCCTGGCCGATTCTATGCTAATAATACCACATTTAAGCACTAAAGGCAAATCAACCGGGTACGTGCAGTGGCTGTATTTTAGCGGCGGGCGGGGTGAGCGTACATTTCGGCTTCAGCCCGGGCCAGTTCCTGGACTTCCTGCTCGGATGGTTCGGCGCCGACATAGCCGACGACGACCTGAGACTCAAACCCCCTCAACAGCAGGCTGTAACCTCACCGCAATAATACACGGCAAACTTGATTCTGAGCGTAAAGTGTGGTATAATACATTTTGTATGAGAAAAGCACTTTGTATCCCATTAGTCCTTCTTTTCCTGTCTGCTTGCGGGCAGGAAAAGAGCGAAAAGCCACCTGATACGGAGACATCAGTTGCAGAAACCGCTAAAGAAGCGGAGTCTCGTCTTTTTCGGTCAATACATCGGAGTGATGACACCAAAGAGGTTGAAAAGCTTCTTGATGCCGGAGTGAATATTAATGCCCAGGACGAATGGGGTGACACGCCTCTTCATAAGGCTGTTTCAAGCGGTCGTAAAGACTTGGTGCAGTTGTTGATAGAAAATGGCGCATATATTGATACAAGAGATAAGTTGGGTAGAACAGCTCTTCACGAAGCAGTTTATAGGAAAGAAGCAGAGATTGGGAAAATACTGATTGATGCTGGTGCTGATGTCAGTGTGATAGCCAAGAATGGCTTAACGCCATTGGATTGGGCATGGCTCCAATGTCGCGAATTAATGGAACCGCTCCGCAAGCATGGTGCAGTATCCGGGGAACCTTATAGAGTTGCCCTTGTGGAAGCTATATCGCGAGGAGATCTTGAAAAGGTAAATGAAGCCATCAATAACGGTGCAAATGCCAATACTAAGTTCATCAAAGGCTATATTCCTTTATATCAAGCTGTTTATTCGGGTCATGTTAAGATTGTGAAACTTCTTCTTGAACACGGAGCAGACCCCAATACAGGGTGTTCATCCAAATTGAGTCTCCTTCACACCGCGGTTGAGTGTGAGCAGAAAGAAATAATCAGACTACTTCTAAACTATGGCGCTGACCCCAATGCAAGTGGTGGGTCGTTCGGAGGAACGGTCATGGACTTCGTCACGCCGAAAAACACCTCACCGGAGATTATAGAACTGCTCCGCGCCCACGGTGCCAAAACCGGCAAGGAACTCCGGGAAGAAGGCAAGTAAGCCACCTTAACGCAACTCTTCTCCATTTCACAGCTTCTGACCGATACCGCGGCTGGATTTTGGCGTGGAGTGGGAATATAATTATCCGGACGCGCGGGGCTTCCCGGTCGTAATGAAGATGGTTACGGCGAGGGAGCCTCATGGAAGCGCTGGCACTGAAACTTCGATACAGATTCAACCTCCTTCGGAGATTCTATCCGGTGCAGAACGACGGCGCCCTTGCCAAACTCGTCTTGCGGGGAGACCTGCAGGCCGAGGAAGAGCTTGTAACCCGTCACTACGCGAGGGTTTACCGCGTGGCGTACGGGGTGCTCTGCGAGCATCACGGCGCGCTGGACGTGGCGCAGGGGGTGTTCGCGCGGCTCAGGCGCGTACTCAAGCACTACGACGGCAGGTCCGCGCTGTCCAGCTACCTCTGCCGGGTCGCCGTGAACGCGGCGATAGACGAGCTGCGAAGGCACAGGCGCCGCGCGGAAGTCGCGCAGCCGGAGGAAATGCCGCTTGCCTCGCCCGACGCCGCGGAAAGCGACCCCGAGGCGGTGGAGGTGGTGCGGACGGCGCTTTCGGAGCTGCCCGCGCGCCAGCGGGCCGCAGTCACGCTGCGCGATATCCAGGGGATGGGCACGGAGGAGGCGGCCGAGGCGCTGGGCATAACGCCGTCGGGGTTCAGGACAATTCTCGCCGAAGGGCGCCTGCGGCTGAAAGAGGTGCTCGTCAGGCGGTTTCCCGAGTATACGGACTGGAGCTGACGCATGGCCTGTGAAGAGTGGAAAGCGAAGCTTGCGCTGCACGCCGGGGGCGACCTTGCGCCGGAGGAGCGTGCCGGCGTCGAGGAGCACCTCGCGCAGTGCGAGGAGTGCCGGGCCGAGCTTGAGAGGCTGCGCAAGGCTGTCAGCTTCGTGTCGGGCTTCGCCCCGCGTGTGCCGGCGGCGCAGGAGTTTCTTGCCGGGGTGCGGGCGAAGCGCGGGCGGCTGCTCAGGAGCCTGGTTCTGAAGTACTCGGCTGTGGCGGCAGTAGTGGTTGTGGCGCTGGCCGTCGGGCTGCTTCTTGTCCCGTGGTTCGGGACTGAGGCGCCGGAGGGCGATGTTGCGGCCGCAGCGCCGGTTGAGGTCGAGAGGGTCGGCTACAGCGAGGCGGTAGTCACGATAAAGCCCGTGAGCGACAAGCCGATGACGATTGTCTGGATAGTGTCCGACGAAGTGGTGTCGGAGAGCAACTGAAAGGAACTGTAGAGCGCATTACACCTGCCGGGGCGAATCAGAGCGTCCGATTGACGAAACGGGAGGTGTGAGATGCTGCGAGCAGTCCTGCTTGCCGGAACATTCCTTTTCTGCGCACTCGCATACGCACAGCAGCCGGATGAGGGCGACCCCGAGCGCCTTGCGGTGCTGGAGGTCGAGTACCGCTGCGCGAAGGCGAATGGCGAAAAAGAGAAATGCTACGAAATCCTGCGCGAGGCGGCGAAAGTCGCGCCGAAACGGAAACGCTCGGAGTGGTACCTCAAGCTCGCCGAGGAGCTTCTTTCGGCGCGCAGGATCAAGGAGGCGAGGCTGGAGTTCGACCGGGTGCTCGAAATAGAGCCGGAGTTCGTCGAGGCAAACATAGGGGTCGCGAGGACCTACGCACTGGATGGTGCGGACAGGGCCGCGAGGGTCGAGATGCTGCGGGCGGCCGGGAGAGGCTACACGGTGTCTCTCATGATGAAGAAGAAGGAACTCGGCAAGTATTTCAGGGAGCACGAGTTCGTGCTGAGGCTGCTCGAAGCGGACAGGCCGAGGATGACGATGGACAGGGACCCTTTCAAGAATCCGCTGCGCAAGAGGGAAGTTACGACACCGGGGCCTGCGACGCCCAGGCCGGAGGAGAAATTGCTGCCCTTGAAGGTGCAGAAGCAGATTGTGACATCCGCGAAATCGTTACTCGAAAGGGCGCAGAGCGCACTGGCACGCGGCGAAGTCGAGATGGCGTTCAGGGAATACGAGAAGATACAGGAATACTGCTCCGCCAGGGAGCACTTCACGGAAGAGAAGTATAAAAAGGCGCTTGAGGAGATTTGCGAGCTGGCGAAAAAGATACTGTACCCGAGGATACAGGCTATACTGCGGGAGCGGACGCTGCGCAGGGCGAGGGAGCTTGTCCGGGAGCTGGCCAAAGCGGTGGACAGGCGCGACATGAAGGAGGCCCGGAGGCTCAACGCCGAGTTCCTCAAGCTCGCCGGTGACGCAGACACGGAAAACGACAAGGAACTCAAAACCGGCCTTGCACGCATCGACGCCGAGCGGGCGAAGCAGTACCTGGTCGTCGAGGTATTCGAGGATTTCGAGGCGAACGTGAGGCCTCGGCTGACTATCAGCGGGACCATCACGGGCAGGCTTACGCAGGGCAGGCCGGTGGCGTTCCTCGAAGTGAGCACGCAGGAGGGAGTCAGGAAGCTGGCAGTCGCAGTGAGCGATTCGGTGGATGTTCTCGGCGAGTTCAAGGTCACGAGCATTAGCGAGGAAGAAATCACGGCGCGCTACCGGGGCATCGAGGTCAAGGTCGGGGTGGGGCGCGCCGGCAGGGCGGCGGTACGGCCCTGAGTTGTCGAGCAGGCTGCACGAAAGAGATTATGTCCGCCGGCGGTCCTTCGAGGGCCGCCGGTTCGGGCAAAGCAATCCTTGCAATTCAGGTCGCATGAATGTAGCATCACTCGGGCATCCGACGACAAGGAAACTTCCGCGGAGGTAGACCGCAATGCGAACCTGTGCGATTCTGGCGTTTGTGGCAGTGCTGCTGGCCGGGCTGGCGGCGGCGCAGGAACAGGAAATAGTTTTCAAGAATTACAACCTCAAGCACCTGAAGCTCAGCGACCCGGAGGCCCGGCAGAAGGTGGAGGCCGGGCTGAGCAAAGTCGTCAGCAAGAGCGGGCGATGGCATCTTGACGAGCGCTCAAACTCGGTGTTCGTCAGGGACACCCAGGCGAAGCAGAACGAGGTGGCGACGCTCATCGCGAAGCTCGATGTGAAGAGCAAGGAAGAGACCACGGCGACGACGGTGACCCGGCGACTTGCCGGCGTGAAGGCTTCGGTCGCTAAAATGGAACTCGAAGCCGCCGCCGCGAAGGACAAGGAGCTTGCCGGGCTCAAGATGAGCCATTCCGACCAGACGTCCACGCTGGTGCTGACGGGAACACCCGCGCAGCTCGAAAAGGCCAGGATAATAGTGGATGCGCTGGAGGAGAAGTTCGGGGCCGAGGTCGAGACGAGCGTGTACAAGATAAAGAACCGCAGCGCGGCGGGCCTGGCCGAAATCGTGAAGCTTCACCTTGTCGCCGCCCCCGGAACCGGCGTGGCGGTAGATGACGTCACAAACTCGCTCATTGTCAGGGAGACGAAGAAGAACCACGATATTGTCAGGAAAGTAATAGATGAATTCGATACCCAGCTTGCCACGGTCGTGCTCGATTTCAGGATAATTTACGCTTCGGACAAGGGCAACGAGGTCGATGAGAGCATAAAAGACGTGGCGGAGGAACTCAAGAAGACGACCGGCTTTACGAGCTACAAGGCGCTCGAAGCGCCCATAGTCAAGGTGGAGCAGGGGCACGGCGCCGGCGTCGAGGATACAGCCACCCGGACGAAGGTGAGCGTGAAGCGCTGCCTCTACGACGCGAAGGCAAAGAAGGTGAAGCTCGAGGGGCTCGAAGTATCCCGGCTGGTTGACAGGGCGGGCAAGGGCAACTCCGTGTTCACGATTCGCACCACGATATCGGCCGACGCGGGCCATCTCACCGTCATCGGCGGGACCGACCGCAAGGATGCGAAGGACGCACTCGTCGTCGCGGTGAAGGCGACAATCGAGAAATAAGGGCGTTCCTACCGGAGCCGGAGAAACCGGTGCGTCTGCGGGATAATCTTCACATCTTTCAGGCGGCTTGAAGCCAAATCGTAGAACGAAAACATGAGCACCGGCATGGGATAGCGCTTCACGGGGCCGCCCGGCGTCGCGGGCTGCAGGATGAAGGGAATCGACGGGTCAACCTGCGCGACGATATCGATTGCCGCTTCTATCTCCTTTCTCTGCGTTTCGGGCACGAAAACGACCTTGACGCAGCACTCCTTCCGCGCCGCAATCGACAGGAACTCGCGATTGACCTCATAGCGCGGCGGCTCGCCCGTCGCGGAGGGGATTTTTATATCCATCGAGACGAGCCCGACCGATTCGATTACCTGCGCCAGGACATCGGGCAGCGTGCCGTTCGTTTCGAGATGAACCGGCAGGCCCGTGTCCGAAATTCCTTCGGCGAAGGCGTTTATGAAGTCGGCCCCGGCGAGCAGGGGCTCGCCGCCGGTGAGGGAGACGCTGTGGTACGAGCGCTCCGGCGAGAGAAGCGATTTGACCGCTTCCGCTGTCTGGTCCGGCGTGAGGTCGCCATCGATGTATTCTATTATGCTGCTGCCGGGTGGGCGCTCCACGGCGGCGCGCGTGATGACGTTGGTGCGCGTATCGCAGTAGGCGCAGTGGAGGTTGCACCCGGCGAAGCGCACGAACACCTGCCTGCGTCCGACCCAGCGGCCCTCGCCCTGGATGCTCGAGAAGATTTCCGCGACTTTCGCCCTGAATTCGGTCTCGGCCATGTATCCATCCTATTGCAGGGGGCGGGCGCCATCAAGGCTTCATGCAAAAAGAAAACCGCTCCGGGCACTGCTGCCCGGAGCGGCTTGAATAGAATCAGCAATTACCTCGGTGCTGACTGGTCGCCGAGGAGGCAGTTGGTAAAAGTGTTTCCAGCGGTAAAATCGGTGGCTGTGGTCGCCCAGCCGCTGACGATTCCGTAACCGGTCGTATACTGAATATCGCAGCCGGTGATGGTCGTATTGCCGCGTGCGCTGTCTATGATTATTATGTTGCCGTCGTCGCGGGCGCCGCCGCTGTAGCCGGAATAGCCGGAGTCGTATCCGCCGTACTCGACGGTGCAGTTGGTCAGGCTGCCGGTCGTCAGGAGGTCTTCGAATATGATGCCGACCCAGTAGTCGTCCCCGGCGACGCTGGCGGTGAAGGTCACGTTGTTTGCCGTGAGTCCGCCGGGGTAGTTGTAGCCAACAAGCAGGCTGCACTGCGAAGCGAACTTCAGGGTCGAGCCGCTCGAAAGCGTCAGCATCGGGTTAGTGCCGTCGCCCTCCACATACAGGCTGTAGGGCAGGTAGTAGGGCACGCCGGGGTTCACCCACGTCGCGCTCGTCTCGACGGCCCAGTAGGAATTGACGTTTATGGCGTCGATTGCGTTCCCCGTGTAAGCTCCCGCCTCGAGGGTTCCGGTTTCCTCGGCGTCAATCCCGATGGGATAGCTGTCGCAGCCGTAGATTGTGTTGCCGTTAGACCCGGCTGCGAACTGGCCGCCGTCACCCATGAGAATGCCGTGTGTCAGGCTGCTGGTGATGGTGCAGTTTGACACCAGGACCGAAGGGCCGTTGCCTCCGCCCTCTGCAATAATGGCGCCGTCGCCCTCGCCCCAGCCGGAGTCGCCGCCGGCCCACTGGACGATGCAGTAGTCCATCTGGCAGCCGGTGCTGGGATTCACGTAGTCAGTGGAATACTCGTCGAAATATACGCCGACCCAGAATCCCTTGGTCGGCGACGGGGAATTCGCGGTAAAGGTAATCTCCTGGCCGGCGCTTCCGTTTGCTATGAGTGTACCGACGTCGTTGTAGCCTACGAGCAGGTAACAGTCGCTGTCGAACTTGAGCGTCGTGCCGGGCTGAATAGTCAGCACCGGCATGCCGGCTCCTTCAACGTAGAGGCTGTAGGTAATCACGTACGGCACGGTTGGATTTGCCCATGTGGCCGTCGTGTCTACCGGCCAGTAAGAGTCGATTTCAATGGCATCGATGGTGTTGCCGGTATACGTCCCGGCGTGGAGCGTGCCTGCTTCGTTGGCGTCGATTCCCACCGGGTAGGTGTTGCACCCTGTGATGGTGTTTCCGGAAGAGCCTGTTCCGAACATGCCGCCGTCTGCCATGAGGATGCCGTGAGCGAGGCTGTTCGAGATGCTGCAGTTGGAGATTCTTACGGACGGGCCGGTGCCTGCTCCCTCCACCAGGATGGCGCCGTCGCCGCGTCCCCAGCCGCTGTCATAGCCCGCCCAGGCCACGTTACAGTAATCCATGATGCAGCCGGTGGCGGGATTGCCGTCGTAATCGTAAGCCTGGTCGCCGAAGTAGATTCCACCCCAGAATCCCTTGGTCGGCGATGGCGTGTTGGCCGAAAAGGAAATTTTGTCGCTTGCCGTTCCGACTGCTCTCAGGCAGCCGGGGTCGTAGTAGCCGACGTAGATGAAGCAGTGGCTGTCGAAGACGACAAACGTTCCGGCTTCGATAGTCAGGGTCGCGGAGCCTGTTCCCTCGACGTAGACATCATCTTCCACGATATGAAGGTAGTCCGAGGTCCAGGTGACGTCGGAGCTTATGGTGCCGCTGTGATACGCTTCCGGAAGGGGTGGCAGGGAAGTCGTGGTGAAGCTCCAGGTGTTGCCCTGGGTGGCTCCGATGCCGTTCCTGCTGTCTATGCGCCAGTAGTAGGTCGTCGTGAAGTCGAAGTTAGCGCCGGGAGTATAAGTCAGTCCGGCCTGGTTGCCCATGAATTCGGCGTCCACGGTCGTGGCGTTGGTGACATCCAGCTGGTTCGTACCGAGATAGACGTCGTAGGAAACTGCTCCGCCCGCAGCACCCCATCCGAGAACCTGGTCAACCGGAACATTTCCGGCGCCGTCGGCCGGGTCGGGGTCGTATGCCAGGGCGGGCAGGGTTGCGGGCGCGCTTTCTGTCTCGAACCACCAGACCTTGCCCTCGACAGTCTTTGTGGCTTTGTGCACGTCGATTCGCCAGTAATATGTCGTGTCGTATGTGAGATTGCCCGCCGGGTCATAAAAGAGCGCGGTCTGGTTGCCCATGAACTCCGGGTCGAGGGTGTCTGCGTCTTCGACGGCCGTCTCGTTCGTGCCGAAGTAGACGTCGTACGAGACAGCGTCCTTGACCTCGCCCCATACGAGGTTGGTCGTCACGGGCACGCCTGTTTCCTTGTTGGCCGGCGAATGGTACCATGGTATAATGATGACGCCGCCACCGCCGCCACCGCCGCAGCTAATGATTAGCAATATGGCCGCGCAGAGCAGGCCGGCCAAAACCAGGTTTCTCATGGTAGCCTCCTTAAAAACAAAACGCCTTATGGGGAACATCTTTTGTTGAGACTGCGGATTATAACCGTCGCCTGAGAGCGTGACAAAATAAAACCTGAAAATATCGCGGTGCGTCCCGGTTCGTGCATCGGGAAATAACAGTGTGGATACCGGGTCGCCGCAGCGCGTTGCGCGCGTGATGGACGAATTTCCCGGTGAGGGGTTCCGGCGGAGAGCGCGCGAATCGTGGGTTCCGGCGGATGTCAGGCCTGCGGTCGCGGAGAATGCAGGGGTTCGGGGGCGGTGCAATGCGCGGAAAATATACCAGAGTGGGACTCAAGCGTAAATGGCGAAAAAAAAGATGTCGCCGCAAGGCGTTCACGCGCAACAAGGTAGCCGGGATGTAAAATTCTCGCGAAAGAAATTCCCGGATTATGATTTGACAGGCGCGGGGTCGCGCAATAATATTCCAGTCGCTTTACCGGCGGTAACTCACCTTCAAGACACCTGTCGCGAGTTGTGCGTGGAATCTGTCCGCGCACGTTGAAGGGAAGAGAGTTGACAACGGAAACATCGCTCGATGCCATATGGTCGAGCATTCAGCAGAATATGTATGAGCGGGTCGGGAAGGAGAGGTACAACCTCTGGCTTCACAACACCCGGCTCCTCGAATTAAGCGGGAGCAAGGCGAAGGTCGGCGTGCCGAACCTCTTCGTCGCGACGTGGCTCGAGGAGCGCCTTCTGAACGAGCTTACCTCTGCCGCCTCGGAAGTCCTTGGAAAGCACGTGTCGATACAATTCGGCGTCGATGGCACGCTGTACCGGCGGATGAGAAGGCGCACGACAAGGCAGGTCCAGGAGTTCGAGCGCAAGGCGCACGCGCTGGCACGTTCGCAGCTCAACGACAAGTATGACATCGAGCGCTTCGCAACGGGCAGGTGCAACTCGATGGCGTACCTGGCAGCGACGAAGTTCGTGGAATCACCCGAGGAGCTGAACAACGTGCTGCTTATTTACGGCCCGCCGAGCTGCGGCAAGACGCACCTTCTGCAGGGAATAGCCCTGCTGCTGCAGAAGCGCGAGCCGGAAGGCAAGGTCGTCTACACTTCCGGCGAGAAGTTCGCCAGCCAGTTCGTCTGGGCGCTGAGGAACAAGAAGCTGCCGGATTTCAGGAACACGTTCAGGGAAGCCGACTGGCTTATCGTGGACAACATCGACATGCTTCAGACAAAAAAGGCAGCCCAGGAAGAGTTCCTGCACAGCATGGACCACGTTCTTAACAGCGGGCATCGCGTGGTGGCGGCCGCGAGCGACCATCCGGGGCAGTTGAAGCTGCGCAGGCGGCTTGCCGGCAGGCTCCTGACGGGCATGGTGGCGGAGCTGAAGCTACCGGACAAGGCTACGCGAATCAGCATAATACGCAAGCTCGGCGAGGAACTCGCGGAGCCGACGCAGAGGGCCTTTTCCCAGAGAGTATACGAGCATCTCGCGGAGAAATTTTCGGGGAACGTCCGCGACCTGGTAGGCGCGTTCATCAAGCTTGCCGCGTATGTCTCGCTGCTTTCAGGCAAGGGGCCGGCGACGAGGTTGACGCTGCGGGGGGTCGAGAAGGCCCTGGCGGACCTCGGAAACGACCAGCCGGCGCAGGTAAGTCTCAGCGAGATATGCGAGCAGACGGCCGAGTTCTTCGGCCTGAGCGCCTCGGCGATTCTCTCGAAATCGAGGCGCAAGTCGGTCGCCCTTCCCCGGCAGATATGCATGTACCTGGCGACGTGCCTTACCGCGTGCACACTGAAGGAAATCGGGAAACACTTCGGGGACCGGAGCCATTCGGCCGTTTCGTCGGCGAGAAAACGGATTGCGCAACTCATAGCGGTTGACCGGGCAATCGGGGACAGCGTGGCGAGAATAGAGGCCGCGCTGAAGACCAGGCGCCTGTAGCACCGGTCAGCGAAATCACGCCCTGTGACAATTCCATGACATCCAGCCGGTAAATATAAAAGGGGATTTCTTCATGCCCTGTTCCGGAAGTTGAGGAGGAAGCGACTTGGGCGCATTGAAACGCGGTCTCGGATGCCCCGGTGTTCTCTCGGCGCTGTTGGCCTGTGCGGCTGCCGTTGCGGCGGTTCCGCTGCTGCCCGCGGACCGGGCGTACTGCCAGGACGGGCAGGAGACGCCCGCGGCACCTCCGGATACGCGCAAGGACGGGCCGGTCGTGGTCCCGCAGAGCCCGGAGGAGAAAGCCGCCCTGAAAGAGGCCGAATCCGGCAAAAAAGAGGATGAGAAGCTTGACGAGGTCATACTTCTGGACGGCACGAAGATAAGGGGCCGGGTGATTGACCCGGGAGGGCCCGCAATCAAGGTTATTCGCGAGTCCGGGGCTACGCGCGGGTCCGTGTCGATTCTCAAGAGGGACATCAAGGAGCTTCGCCTGCGGTCCGACCCGGGCGCGAATCTCCTTCGCGAGGATGTCGTTCATCTCGCGGGCGGACAGGAGCTGCGCGGCCGCGCGCAGGTCAGCGAGGATGGCCGCACGGTATCAGTGACCATAAAGAAGGAGGGCGAGGAGCAGACCGTGACCTTCCCCCATTCGGAGGTGTTACGGATAGAATACGCGGCGAAGAACGAGGAGATGTCCGGCCTAAAGGATTCGCTCGTCGAAGTAATAGACAAGAAACTCGCCGAGCTGGCCTCGCCGGACGAGAAGATATCCGCCGCTGCCGCGGAGAAGCTCATCGCCCTGGGCGTTTTCGCGGTGGGCCATCTCAAGGAGAAGCTGCCCGGACTCGAAGGCGCCCCAGCAAAGAGGGTGGCTGAAATACTCGAGATAAACGAGATAAAGAGCTACATCTCGGCGGAGGCGATGAAAGCCTTCATCAAGACCGGAGAGAAAAACATCTACGAGCGCCTTACATCTTCGGACGAGGATTTGAAGCTGAAGACCTTGAAGGAACTCGACCTGATTGAAGAGGGCGAGATTGCGCCGCTGCTGGTCCACCTCGCACGGCGAAAGAAGGAAGGCGCGAAAGTGCGCACTTACTGCCTTCACAGGCTGGCGCAGACCGAGCACAACAGGGACCTGCTGAATCTCATGACGGAAGAAGATGGCTGGCTCAGGCTGGCGGCCGCGCTTCACCTGGCAGACAACGGAATCTACGCGGGCGTTCCCCACTTCATTGCGGCGCTGGGAATGAGCGAGGAGAAGTACCGCAAGGTCGCGGTCGAGAAGCTCAGGCAGGCCAGCGGGGAGAACTTCGGCTTCGACCCGGCGAGCCCCGAGAAGGAGCGCCTCGCAGCCGTCAAGAAGTGGGAAGACTGGTGGAGCAAGAACAGCGACAAGCTGCTCCGGCAGGCGCTGAAGATGATAAGCAGCAAGCAGATTCCCGATGATGACCGGAGCTTCAGCAGGATTTACCACAGGCGCGCCGAGGATGCCTGGGCCGCGGGCAAGTTCAAGCAGGCTCTCGAAAGCTTCGGGAAGTCGATAGAACTCGACCCGTCGAATCTGACTGCAAGGCTGTCAAAGGCCATCATGCTCTACACCGAACTCGGGAAGGGCAAGGAGGCGATGACCGAGCTGAAGACCATTCTTGGAAGATATTCGGATGAGCTTGTCCCCATGGTCCGCAAGCAGGCCCTGTTCCACGCCGCCATGATAAGCCTGTCCGAAGGCAATTGGAGTGACGCCATCCACAACCTTCAGAGCGCTATTACTCTTGACGAATCGTACATGGATGGCTATATTGCCCTTGGCAAGACTTACTACGTCCAGGCCGTAACCGATGACATGATTTCTCGGGAGAGGCTGTTGCTTCTGCCGAAATCCGAGCGCGCCGAGTTCGAGCAGATGCGCAAGGAAGTCATCGGGAAATCAGTTCGGGCGCTGGAAATAGGGTTGAGTCTCCTGGACAAGCAGGTCAGGATATACTCGAACAAGGAGTTTCTCCAGAGGCGGCGCAAGGAAGAGACCGACTTGGAGGAGCGCCGGGGCACAAAGGCGGAAGGGCCTTCGCGGGTTGAGCAGGAGACTGCCATAAGGAAAGCCCTTTCGGACAGAAAGGCCCAGGTCTGCGACATGCTGGCCGACTCGTACGGCCTGCAGTTGGAGTGGCAGAAGGCGGCGGGCTGCCTCGAAGAGGCGTCGAAGCTGGCGCCTAAAAACCCGGAGTACCTGTGCAAGCTCGGCTCGACACTGGCCGCGGCGGGAGATACCGGGGGCGCGCGCAAGGCTTTCGAAAAGTGCCTCGAACTCGACCCGGGCAACAAGAAAGCTGTCGAAGGGCTCAAGGACCTCGAATAGCCGGGAGAATGCGGTTGGATTCCGAAGAACACCGCGAAATCAGGAAAGTTGCATATTCCGACGAGTACTCTACCATAGAACGCTATCGCAAGGGCGATGTGACGATACTCACCATGAGCGGCAGGTTTACGACCAAACTCAAGTCGAACGCGCTGACAATGGTAAAGGCGCTCAAGGGCGACGTCGCTCTCGAGGTCAAGGGCGTCTCGCCGATTGACCTGTCGTTTGCGAGTTTCCTGCGCACCCTGCAACAGCACGTTCACAGCCACAAGGATTCATTCATACTTCTGAGACCGCCCTCCAGGATTGTGGACATGCTTAACATGTGCTACGGTCCAGGCGAGTTCGACATAATGACGGATGAAACCCAGGTCGCCGGCAGGTCCAGGAAGACCGGCGCGGCGCCGCAGCAGGCCGTACCACGTCCCCAGCAGGATGGGCTTGCCGCGGATGTAAGGCGCCGGGTGTCCAGCCTGAGGCGGGAGGTTATCAAGACCGAGGAGCGGGAAAAAAGCCTCGAAATAGCGCGCTCCCGGCTGATAAAGATGCTGCCCCAGGTGGCGCCCAAGATACCGCGCGTGGAAATAGGGTCCGTTTACAGGCCTGCTGATAAAATCGGCGGCGACGTCTACGACTTCGTCAATCTTGAACACGGCCGCCACGGGATTTTTCTCGGCGATGTCTCCGGCCACGGCATCGAGGCCGCCGTCGTCGTCGGAATGGCCAAAAAAGTCTTCGACATCTATTCCAAGATTCTTATCACGCCGAAGCGGGTTTTGTCCCAGTCCAACAAGGAAATATACCCAGACCTCGACGCAAACACTTTCATAACCGCGATTTACGGCGTTCTGGAAGAGGCCACCATGGATTTCACCTATGGCAGGGCGGGACACCCTCATCCGGTGCTCTTCAACGAGCGAAGAAGCGACAAGCCGCAGGTGCTCGCTTCCAAAGGCATGTCAATCGGGCTTGACGCCGGCAAACTTTTCAACCGCATGATAGAAGAGAGCACCATCAGGCTCGTCCCGGGCGATGTTTTTATAATCTACACCGACGGTGTAACCGAGGCCGCAAGCCCGCAGGGCGAGGAATACGGCGTGCCTAGGCTGCTGGAGGCGGTCAGGACCAATGCACAACTGCCCGCGGCGGCTCTGGTGGCCAATATCTACAAGGATGCAACCGAGTTCTCGCAGATTAAAGAACAGCAGGATGACATAACTATCATATGCATAAAGGCTTTGTAGGCAGCAACTTAGGCATTGCACGCACCCTTTGCGCCCTACAGGCGGTCATGTCCGTTTCCGTCTTGCATCTGAGCCCTCTCACGGGCTATTTGTTTGTAATCCCTTATTCGGCAAAAGGTTGGGGCGACCGAAGCGCCCGGGTCGGTGTTGCCCGGCCTGTCGCCTGCGTACACTCTCGTGAAAGCTCGTAACTTTTGTTAACGAAATGTAACGGCCACTCGAATTTGAGGTGTTTGCGCAACTCAATGCAGGTAATAGGCTTACGGCATTTTGCGCGTTTGGCGGTTTTCGGCACAGGAGTTGCATCAGAAAGTGGGAGTAATACTATGAAGAAACCGAAGCAGCAAGCGGGAGGATTGGAATGAAGAGATTCTTGGGGGTAGCGGTAGCTGCTGCAATTCTTCTCTGCACCACTGTTGTCTTCGCCGGTACGGGAGAGGACCTCAGGTTCGCCGAGGAGATGTTCAAGAGGAAATGGTACGACTGGGCGATGGATGTCGCGGTTGACCTGGTCGAAACCGCAAGCACGCCTTTTGAGATAAAGGGCTGGGCTGCGGAGCTGCACTGCACAATCTTGGACACCATGTCGAGGGCGACGGGGGATGATTCCTACCGTCAGAAGGCGGATGCACTTCGGAAGGTCTACAAGAAGAGATTTTCCAACCATCCTGCCTGGGGCGGCACGGGAGCGAGATTCGCGGAACTCCAGCGCGATTTGCAGAAGGGACAGGACCTCGCGAACAAGGCCGAGACGGAGATGGACAAGGCGAAGCGTGCCACGCTAATGGAGGAGGCGCTGAAAGTCTTCGAGGACCTCGATGGCAAGTGGAAGACGCTTGTCAACGACCTGCGCCTCGAAGTGGCCAAGTATCCTCCCGAGGAGGACTGGTGGAAGCTGAACAAGGAGCTTGCGCCGAAGGAATGGGAAAGGTTCCTCGATAAGGTCTGGCAGAGGGATCTGGGCGAATATCTTTACGCCACGATGTTTATTTTCTATGCCAAGGTCGTTCCGGAAGGCAAAAAGTCCGAGACACTGCAGCGTGGCTTGAAGAAGTTCACCCGGTTTATTGACGGCGAGAGGGAGAGCGATAGCGACAGGGACCCGCCGGCAAAGGGCCAGACTGACCCGCAAGAGCCTTCCTCGCGTACTTCCTTCAACATGCTGCTCTTCAAGGCGGAAATCGGCAAGGGACAGTGCCACCTCGAACTGGGCAACTACGAGCAGGCGGCACAGAGCTTCGACTGGATGATTCAGGCGGAATTGCCGGATGGGCTCGAGAAGAGCGAGATGGACATAGCGAGAATAGTCGATATCCGTCTCGAAGCGTATTTCCTCGAAGCATTTACGTACAACCAGGCGAAGAAGCACGAAGAGGCCGTGAGAATCCTGACAGACCCGGCTGTGGGCATGTTCAGCCAGTCGAGCAAGCCCGTCCAGCCGGAGCGCCCGGAGATGGCCAAGTTCTGGCAGGAGCAGGGCCGCCCCGAGGTCGCGAACATGCCGAATATCCGCGAGAACCGCTTCGGCAAGCTCGCCTCTTTCCAGCTTGCCAAGGCGCTGACGGCCCTCGGCAGGTACAACGAGAGCATCGAGGAAGTCTACAAGATATTCGTCATCGAGCAGGATACACGCAGGGGGGGGCAAGTAAGCCCATTCGAGGTCGAAGCTGCAAAGACAATGGCCGACCTCTCCAAGCAGATAAAGGAAGTTAAGTTCCCAATCGGAGCGGCATTCGCGGTCGCGCAGGGCTTCTATTACCAGCAGCAGTGGGACGAGGCCATATACGCCTACAAGAAGGTCTACGGCTCGCCCGGCTCGGAGAAGGAGATAAACCGTTACGCGCCCAAGGCACTGTTCGAGCTGGCCAAGCTCCTCTATGACGGGGAGCGTTACTGGGAGGCGGCTATCGCGTTCGGCGAAATCTGCCTGCGGTTCCAGGATTTCGTGCAGATAAGCCAGGCGGCAGGAATGCTGCGCGCGAGCGCACGCAAGGCCGTCCAGCAGGCCAAGGACGCGGGCAGGCACAGCAAGTTCGACGACGACCTGTACAGTTGGGCCAACAAGACGGCTCAGGAGGCTGTGCCGGCCACGCTGGAGAAGTACAAGGAAGAACTCAGGCGTGCCGGCGACCTTGTCAAGGCAAAGGACTTCGAGCGCGCCGCGGAGGTTTACGGCGACATCCCGAAGACTTACAAGGACAGGGATACCAAGAATCAGGTAGTTGACAAGCCTGTCCCGTTCTATCCGGATGCGCAGGCCCAGGCGGGTTACTGCCACCATACTTTGTACCTTAAGTATAGCAAATCCAAGAGTCCCAATCCGCAGAAGGCGAAAGAGCACTTCGACAAGGCTGTAGAGCTGCTCAAGAACGCAATCAACGAGGCTGCCGAGGCGGAGCGCGTCTCGGGTGAGATTACGGGCAAGTACTACCTTGCGAAATGCTACGTGGAAGACATGTGGAAGGCCGGCGAGGAAGCCAAGAAGATGGCCAGGGAAGCGCTGAAGCTGCTGGCGCCGTTCAATGACAAGTACGCCAAGAACGAGAACGCCAAGAAATACCAGCCGGAAGTGCTCGCCACGACCGCACTCGCGTATTACAGGCTCGAAGAGTTCGACAAGATGATGGCGGCGTTCAAGGAACTCGAGAAGAAGTTCCCCAAGAGCCAGACGCTCGGCGTGACGGGCTACAATCTATACGAACTCATGAAGGTCCGCGGCAAGGAAATGGAGAAGATAGGCGGCAAGGAAAACGCGCAGCCTTATTACGAGATGGCCGGCTACTACATTTACACCTGGTACAAGGTCTCGAAGGACACTCTCAAGCCGGAACACCTGCTCTGGGCGGGCAACGCCCTTTACGAGGGCAGGAATTTCAAGGAAGCCTCCGAGGTGCTGACCGAGTACCTGCGCAACCTGCCCAAGCAGGCTGAACGCACCGAAGAACAGGAAAATTATGCCACCACGGCCAAGATATTCCTCGCAGAGGCGAGGTTCGGCATGGGCGAATACAAGGATGCCGCCCGGCTCTTCGACCTGCTCCGGCACGTGGTCGTCTGCACAAAAGGCACGCAGACGAAGCCCCTGAAAGGCTGCGGTTACATGGACCGTATCGACCCCAAGGACTTCGACAAGCAGCCGAAGGAATGCCCCAAGTGCCACGAGGGCAGGATGGAAAGGGCCTACGACCACAATCTCCAGATACAGGAAGGCGCGGCGAAGAGCTACCTGGCGGCCTACGAGGCGGACAAGACATACATGGACGGTCTCAACAAGGCCCAGGACATTTACCAGCGCATGTACGGCCGCATGGTCAGGACAGCAGGCACTCTTAACGAGGAAGGGAAAGCAAAACTCTTCGAGGTGCTCTACAACATTGTCAAATGCTGGTACTACAAACGCGATTTCAAGAGAATAGTAGGAGATATCAAGAACATCTTCCTGATGGGAGGAGCCCCCGATCCGGGCAACCCGACCGAAGAGGACTGGAAGAAGGAATTCCCCGTCCAGCCTTGGCGGACCAAGATAAGGGAGACGTTCGAGGCTGCAAAGAAAGCCGGAGGATAACTTTGAGACATCGCCAGATTGGAAGGAGATGCCTGATGCACAGAGTGAGGATGGTGGTTGCCGCGGCGGTGGCGATTATAGCGCTCGCAGCGGCGGATTACGCGTTCGCCCAGGATGAGGACACGATTGTCATAAGTCTCGGCCCGGGCAGCACGCAGGAGATAAGATGTCAGATTCTCCGCGAGACGTACAACAGCGTTCTCTACAAAGTGGGCGTGAGCCGCCAGACAGCCAACACGGAGGAAGTGGTCGAAGTGGTCCACGGCGATGCGCCGCACGGCTACCGGACCGCGGACGAGAACCGCAAGAACGGGAACTGGTCCCAGGCAATCGAGGAATTCAAGAAACTCCTGAACGACCGCAAGGACTGGGTCAAGGCCTACGCCCAGTACTACATGGCGGAAAGCTACCGCATGTGGGGAATGAGCGACTCGAGCAAGCTCCAGGATGCCGTGAAGGAATACGAGGTGTTCCTGAGCAAGTACACGGACCACCGCTTCGTACCGGAAGCGCTCTACGGAAAGGCGCTGGCCGCAGACAAGGCAAACATGAAAGACAAGGCACGGGAATCTTTCACCAAGCTCGGCTCCGGCAACTACGGCGGAAAATGGGGAATCGTGGGCCGCTACGGCGTCGCGAGCATGACGGGCAACGCCAGTGAGCTTGAGAGAATTATTACCGAAGCCGATGCGAAGGGCATGGGCGAAATCGCCGGCGCCGCGAGGCTCGGCCTGGCCCAGGCTCTGCTGAACCAGAAGAAGTACAGGGAAGCGAAGAAAAAGTTCGAGGAAATCGCAAAGAAACCTGAAGGAGTAGGAAAGGAGGTGCTGGCTGCAGCGCACAACGGCCTCGGCGACTGCTACAGGAACCTGGATACCACCGATGACGGAAAGAAGTCGGCCCTGTTCGAGTACTTGAAGGTCATCGTCCTCTACGCAAGCGCGAAGGACGAATACCTGAGGGCGCTCAAGGAGGCGATTGCGCTTCTCGAAGACATCGGCGGGGACGTGAACAAGAAACGCGCCGGGGAATTGCGTAAAGAGGAACAGAAGGCTAAAAGTGAATAGGTTGGGTTTTTAAGGAAAGGAGTTGAGGCATGGGCAAGAAGGTACTGCTGCTGGTTGCGCTCGCCATGGCGCTCACTATGCTGGCGACGACTGTCTACGCGCAGTCTACTGAGTCCAAGGAGCGCAGAGCAGTAAAGGAGACGATTTCGTGGTTTGACACCATCATGCAGGGAGGTGTCATCGGGTTCATTATCATTGGCCTTTCGATTGCGGCGCTCGCGCTGACCATCGAGCATTTCATGACAATCAAGCGCGACCAGCTCGTGCCGCCGGAACTGCTGGGGCACCTCGAAAGCCTCTTCGAGGACGAGGAATACGAGGAGGCAATGACCCTGTGCGAGAGTGCTCCGAACTTCCTCACGAACGTCATTGCCGCGGGCCTGCCCAAGATTGGACAGCCCTACGAGCAGATCGAGGCCTCGATGCAGGAAGCCGGCGAGCAGGAAGCCGTAAAGCTCCACCAGAAGATTTCGTACCTGTCGCTTATCGGCAATATCAGCCCTATGCTCGGGCTGTTCGGAACCGTGACCGGAATGATTGTCGCGTTCAACGTCATCGCGAAATCGCAGGGCGCGCCCTCGCCTGCCGACCTGGCAAGCGGTATTCAGGTGGCGCTCGTCACGACGTTCCTCGGGCTTCTTGTTGCCATTCCGACGGTTTCGGCGTACTTCTACTTCCGCAACAAGGTCATCCGGATAGTGATGGAAGTCGGCACGATAGCCGAGGAGCTCATGGAGAGGTTCAGGCCTACTGAAGAAGTTGCCCCGTAACACGGGCCGCAGTTAGGAGGCGGAGATGGCCAGAAAGAGTAAAGAACTCGACCCCTCCAACCAGGCGCTTGACATGAACATGACGCCCATGATTGACTGCGTATTTCTGCTGCTGGTCTTTTTCATGATCGTCTCGGAGATGTCATCTCTCGACCTGGAAAACATGGCGCTGGCATACGCCGACCAGGCGAAGGCGCCCGAGCAGGAACCCCCAGACAGGCGTGTCGTGATTAACATCCAGAAGGATGACGCGAGGAAAGGGTTTGTGAGAATCCAGGGCCGGCAATATAACAAGGAGAAGCTCTCCGAGCTTATCCGCAAGGAAGCTATCAAATCCGGCAGGGAGCACGACCCCAAGTTCGCCAAGATCGTGATACACAAGCTCAGGGTTCTCATCCGCTGTGACAGGGAAGCCAAGTACGAGACCGTGCAGTGGGTCTTTGACGCCTGTTCGAGGAACGGCGTCTATAAGACTATCCTGGCGGCCTCGCCGTCCACGGAATAACTGGATGTGTGGCTTCCCATACAGGAGGGAATGGAATGGCTGGCGAAGGCAAAAAGATGCGGGAAGAAGCCGTCGATGAGGAGCCGGAACTCTCGATGATGCCTATGATAGACATCATCTTCCAGCTCTTGATATTCTTCATGCTCGCATGCCGATTCAAGACGGAAGAAGGACAGATGCACGCCTTCCTGCCCAAGAACAGGGGCATGGGGACGGCGGGCACTCCTGCGATAACTCTGCAGGAGGTTAGGATAAAGCTGCTCTGGTGCAGGACCGACTCCAGACGGGAGACGACCGACCCGGAGCACGGGGTGACCTATCTTAAGGTCAAGGACCAGTATTTCCCGTTCACGACCAACAAGATGGGCGAGCGTATACCCGACTACAACAAGCTTTACCATTATATTGTCGAGGCGAGCAAGAACTTTACACCGACGAAGTCCTACTCGAGTTTGCCGGTGATAATCGATGCAAGGCCCCTCGTGCCGTTCAAGCAGATTATTTACTCCATGAACGAGTGCGTGAGGGCGAAGATAACCGATATCACGTTTGCGGCGCCTGAAATCGAGTATTGAGACGAAGTAACGGGAGTTTGGGGCGGTCTCTTAGGTCGGCAGGGACCGTCCCTTCTCTTTACCCGACAATCCGGGCCTGCATGTTCCCCGCAATCAGCCTCTCGGAACAATTCCCGCGCGCCTAAAAAATTTCGGTCTTGTGACAATTCCGTGACAACCCCCTGGTAGCGTGTAGGTGTCCAATAATATCCCGAATAGATTACAGGCCTGCGAAAGGAGACACGCATGAACAGGGTTGCCTTCTTTGGCCTCTCGCTTGCAGTACTGGCGTGCTGGGGCATCATGGGCTGCGGAAGCGCCGAAGTGAGGACCATGCCGGTTGCGGAACAGCCGGTCACGGAAGGGCCCGGCGAGCCGCTTCCTCCCGAACCCATGCCCGGCGGGGACGAAGCTGCTGCTGCGGAAGAACAGCCTGAAGAGCCCTCGACCGGCCATCCTGCGCTCGACGAAATCAAGAAAGACCTCGACCTGCGCGGAAGAGAGAGATACGAACTCTCCCGGCATTACTATCTCGTGGGAAAGGCATACTTCGACAGGAACGAGTACAGGGAAGCCAAGACTAATTTCAGTATGGCGATCCAGCTCGACCCGAACTTCGAGGACGCCCGGGAATATCTTTACAGGACGCAGTGGATTCTCGACGAGCGATACGGGGCCTTCGAGACGACTCATCAGGACCTTGTGCGCAAGAAGCAGGTGCTGGTGGACCAGAAGCGCAAGGAGTTGGAGAGGGACTACAACGCGGGCAAGCGCCTTTTCGAAGCGGCGGAGTACGAGAGGGCCCTCAAGCTCTTCGAGCAGTGCCTCGAAAGCATCCGCTGGTTTCCCTATCCTCTTGACACTGCCAGAGACTACGAGCACCTTTGCAAGCAGGCGATTCGGGAGTGCGAGCGCAGGCGCCGCGACCAGATAGTCAAGGAGAAGCAGCGCAAGGAAACCATCGCCCTCAAGCACGTCGAGCAGGAAGAGTATCGCGTCAGGCAGAAGCTGCTTAGAAAGCGCGAACTCCTGCTAAAGCGCATCACAAACGCACTGTATATGGGCGAGTTCAAGCGCGCCGAGAAGCTCTGCAAGGAGCTGCTCAGGGAAGACCCCCATAATCCCATGGCCAAGAAGCTGCAGGACTACGCGGTTCGAGGGCGGCACGCGCTTACGCTGACCCAGATAGAAGTTGACAAGGAAGAACACTTCACGCGCCTGTACGAAGAACTCGCGGAAGCGAAGGTAGCGCGCCAGGAACACGCCAACTTCCCGGACGAGGATTTCTGGCGGGATGTCGTCTGCCAGCGCGAGCACGGGGTCGCGCCGGAGATAGAGCAGGAACCGCTCGAGATTCAGCACATGAAGCGCGTCCTCGATACCAGGACGGTGACTCTGCACTTCAGGGAGACGAGCCTTGCGAACGTCATCTCCTTCCTGCAGGACATAACCGGCTTGAACATAGTCGTTGACCCCGCCATCGACGCGGATGTCACGCTTACGCTCCAGCTCAGGGACATTGTCCTGAAGAACGCCCTGGCTCTGATTATGGACCAGACCGGGTATGCATACGTGTTCAAGGAGAACACGATATTCATAACCAGCGAGGAAACCGTTCCGGGGCAGGGGATTTTCGAGATATACAACGTTTCGGATATCCTCGCCAAGATACCGAGCTTCGGCGGCCCGGAAATCAGGGTCTTCGACCCGGAGGCGGGAGCGGGCGGCGCTGCGGGCGGCGCTGCGGGCGGGATTTCCTTCGACGACGACAGCGAGACGGAGGAAGAGCCATTCGGGCCGGATGAGCTGATAGAGCTTATCAGGGCCGCCACCGGCGAGGAGGCGTGGCCGGACCTCGAAGGAGGCTTCGGAACCATAGAACACCACCGCGGCCAGCTCATTGTCATAAACACCCGCGAGGTTCACAAGGAAATCGAGAAGGTTCTCGAAAACCTGCGCCGCAATACCGGCATATTCGTGGTAATCGAGGTCCGCTTCGTGGATGTCAGGAACGACTTCCTCGAGGATATCGGAGTTGACTACCGCGGGCTGGGCAACGGGAGCTCGATTATCGGCACGCCGTTCACGATTATCGCCAACGAGTCCGGCGGCACGGACGCCGGCGTCACGAAGAGGATTCCCACGCCTGCGACCGAAAACTACGCAGGACGCATCCAGCACGTGTTCGACGCCTTCCCCGGCCTGCTCTCCGGCGCCCGGATTACACCGGCGACCAACAGCGGCCTCTGGCTGAACTCGACATGGATTGACCCGTTCCAGATACAGGCGATTCTGCACGCCCGCGAGGAAACGCTCAGGACGCACGACCTGACCGGCGCCATGGTGACGGCGCACAACAGGCAGCGCGTATTCATAAGCGTCCTGCGCCAGCGCGCCTATATCGCCGACTACGACACTTCGGGCGCCGGCGGTCTCGCGCCGTTCGAAGTGGGCGACCCGATTATCCGGAACTTCCAGGAAGGCATCGTACTCGACGTTAAGCCGACCGTCTCGTCGGACAGGAAGTACATCACCATTGATGTGCGCCCGACGTTCTCCGCTCTGACTACGCCGACGCTCTCCACCATTACGGTCAACATGGGCACGATTGCCCAGTCGGTCGTCGCGGGCATTATCGAGATTCCCGAGGTGTTCCTCGAAAGGGCGTTCACTTCGGTCACGATACCCGACGGCGGGACCGCGATTCTCGGCGGGCTCAAGGAAGTCACCGAGCGCAAGTACGTCACCTCGATTCCGATTTTCGACAAGCTGCCCGTATTCAACTGGGTCTTCAAGCGCAAGGGCTACGTCCACGAGCGTAGAAACCTCGTTATCCTGATTACGGGCCGCATAGTCATCCTGCGCGAGGAAGAAAAGGTTCTGTTCGGCACGAAATAAGCCGCAGGAGGCGTCCCCTTGACGTAGGCGAAGGGCCCTCTATGAGAAGTGGCGGGTCTTTTGAACAGGAAAGGGTAGAGCCGTGGCACGTCTGAAAGCCATATTCTTCGACATCGATGATACCTTGTACTCCACCTACGAGTTCTCCGAGATGGCCCGCGAGAACGCCATAAAGGCCATGATAAACGCGGGTCTCAGGATGTCGAAGGAGGAGCTGCGCCAGGAACTCGACGAGATTGTGCACGAGTTCTCGTCGAACTACGAGCACCACTTCGACAAGCTTCTCATGCGCATACCACGCCGGTTCTACAAGGGCATAAACCCGGCCGTGCTCATAGCCGCGGGCGTCGTGGCCTATCACGACACCAAGTTCCGCCACCTCAACGCATACGACGATGCCGTCGAGGTGCTCAAGCTGCTATACAACTCAGACCTCATCCTCGGCATTATCACCGCAGGCATAACCATCAAGCAGTCGGAAAAGCTTGTCCGTCTCAAGGTGATGCCCTACCTGACGCCCAGCGCCATCTTCATCTCCGACCAGATAGGAATTTCGAAGCCCAACGTCAAGCTCTACCAGCGCGCCTGCAGCGACCTGAACATAAGGCCGTCCGAGTCCATGTACATCGGAGACAATCCCAGGCACGACATAGACCCTCCCAACCAGATAGGCATGGTTACGGTCCGCAACTACCGCTCCAGCCGTTATCTCGACCATCAGAGCGACACCGAGCCGGACTACGAGATTCACAACTTCTGGGACCTTCTCGACATCCTGAGAGAGGACTTTCACCTGGAGGTATGACACGGACCGTCAAGCCAATGAATCGAGCACTGCCGGAACCGCGGGGCCTGACATATCCGTCATAGTTCCCTTCTACAACGAGAAAGAGTCCCTGCCCGAGCTTCTGGAAACGCTTTACGCCGGCCTCGAAGAGACCGGTAAATCCTTCGAGGTCGTCCTCGTGGATGACGGCTCTGTGGATGACTCGCTGCAGACAGCCGGGAAGCTCGTCGCGAAGTACCCGAGCGCTACGCTCGTATCATTGCGCCGCAACAGGGGAAAGTCGGCCGCTCTGGCGGTCGGAATCGAGCATGCGTCCGGCGCGGTTATTGTTACGATTGACGCCGACCTCCAGGACGACCCGGCGGATATCCCGAAGTTCCTGGAGAAACTCGGCGGCGGCCTCGACCTCGTATGCGGCTGGCGCAGGCCGCGGCGCGACTCCCTCTACAAGCGTCTGCAGTCGCGCATGTACAACCTCGCGCTCAAGGTCGCCGGATTCCGGGTGGTGCATGATATCAACTGCGGCTTCAAGGCAATGCGCGCCGAGGTGGCGAGGGAAATCCCGCTCTACGGAGAGCGCCACAGGCTCATACCGCTTATCGCTTCCTGGCAGGGCTTCCGCGTGGGCGAGGTCGTCGTAAATCACAGGCCCAGGCAGCGCGGAAAAAGCAAGTACGGCGCTTCGAGGTTTCCCAATGCCATCTTCGACATCTTCACCGCGCTGCTGCTGTCCCGGTTCTACAGGAGGCCGTCCCACCTGTTCTCGTCAGTGGGCTCGATACTGGCCCTCGCCGGCCTCGTAATCTGCGGGTACATTACCTACCTGAAGGTCTCGACCGGTACCATCCAGTATCGCTACCCGCTGCTGATTCTCGGGGTGGTGCTCCTCGCGGTCGGCGTGCAGCTTGTCCTGACCGGCTTCCTCTCGGAGCTGATTGTACACACGCGAAGCCGGCCCTCGCCGGAATACTCGATAAAGAAGCTCATGAAATCCCCCGAAAAGGCAGAACATCCTTCTGCAGGTAAATGAGTTCACAAGACGCGAACGGCAGGAAACACGTTCTATTCTTAACGGCGGCCTTTCCCTCGCCTTGCGAGCCGTCCCGGGCCGTCTCGGTCGCGAATGCGGCGCGCCTGCTCTCGAAAAAGTTCCGCGTGACCGTCGTGGCGCCGGCGGTCCGCAGGGCTGACCCCCAGAGCGAGCGCGGCGAAGGCTACGAGGTCGTGCGCTTCCCCTATCACACCGACGGAAGAATCCTCAAGCACCACTCCGGCCTGCCGGTAATGCGGCTGCTCTCGTATCTGAGTTCCGGTCTGTCAGTTGTGATGAAAGCGGCGCGCAAAAGCCGAATCGACCTTATCTATGCCAACTGGATTCTGCCGACGGGATTGATTGGGGCAGTCGCTTCGAGACGGCTCGGCGTGCCCCTGGTCGTCCATGCGCACGGTTCCGACGTTAACGTGTTCGCCCGCGCCAATCCGACATTCCGCAAGCTCGCGAAGATGGTTCTGAAGCGTTCCTCGCGCGTGCTCGCGGTGGGGCATGACCTGCTGCGAACGCTCGAGGTGGAGTTCGGCCTCCCGTCCGCCGTGACTGCCTGGAGTTCTCCCGTCGTGGACACTTCTGCTTTTTCTCCAGGGTCCGGGACGGAAGCGCGCCGCAGGCTTGGTATTCCCGTAGATGCGAAGCTCGTGCTCTTCGTCGGGGATATTACGGACGCCAAGGGGGCGGGCCTTTTCTTCCAGGCTGCGGCGAAGGCAGGGGCGTCTTTCGCGACCGCGCGCTTCGTCATGCTCGGCGACGGCCCGCTGCGCCCGAGACTTCTAAGAGAGAACGCGCGATGCGATTCGATTCTGCTGCCCGGCGCGGTCCCCAGCAGGGAAGTCGCGCTCTACATGAAAGCGGCCGACCTGCTCGTGTTGCCCAGCCTGACGGAGGGCAGGCCGGTCAGCATACTCGAAGCGATGCAGACCGGTCTTCCCGTCCTTGCTTCAAGAGTCGGCGACGTACCGGAGATGATTGACGACGGCGAGAACGGCGTTCTTGTCGAACCCGGCAGCGAGAAGCAGTTGACCATGCAGCTTAACCGACTGCTCGCCGACTCCGGGCTTCTGAAGCGGCTGCGTGATGGAGCGATGCAGCGTGTGAAGCAAATGCAGTCTCCTCTGCCTTCTCTGCTCGGAGAAGTCATTGAGACTCCCGATTACGACAGGTTCTGGCTCGATGCCCGGCGCGGGCATTTCAAGAGGCGGGCGCGCGAACGCGCCAGGGCCGCCCTGACTTTGCTGCCGAAGCGCGCGCGCAGCGTGCTCGACGCCGGTTGCGGACGAGGCGAGACGCTTCAGATGATGACATCCTGCGGGCTCGAAGCGAAGGGCGTTGATGTCTCTACCGTTGCTGTAAACGGTGTAAAGGAATTAGACCTTGACGCAGAAGTTCTCGACCTTGAAAAGGATGCCATCGGGCGGAAATACGATGCGGTAATATGTATGGAGGTACTCGAGCATCTCGGCGAGCCCGGGGCCGTGCTACGCAAGCTCGCCGGCGCGCTTGCGGAAGGAGGGCGCCTCGTCGTGTCCCTGCCCAACGAGTGGAACATCTACCACCTGTTCAAGAACCTGTTCGCGCCTAATCCCACCCACCTCCATCGTTTTAACCACGGCAGGGCAACGGCACTGTTCGCCGGCACGGGCCTGAGGGTTGAGAGGCGCATTTCTCTTCCAGTTCTGCCGCGTCTGCCCGGTTTCGGCCTGCTGCGCAAAGCGCTGTGCAGGCTCTGGCCGGGAGCATTCGCAATCTCGAACGTGTACCTTCTTGCGCCGGAGAACGCCGGGCTTGACCGCGATGATAACCGAAAGTAGAATTCAATGAACATGATTGAAAAGAGGCAGCCGGAAGATTCGGCGAAGAAGCAGGCCGAGAGAAGAAAACTCGTCCTCGCGGCCATGCTCATATCCTTCGTCGCGGCGCTTGCGTACGGCAATACGCTTTACAACGACTTTGTCTTCGACGATATCAAGATAATCCGGGACAACACCGCGATACGCAGCTTCTCCAACGTTCCACGTATATTCGCCAACATGTTCGTCTACAGGCCGCTCAAAGGCCAGACCATGAAGATAGACCCTTCCTACAGGCCGGTGCGAATCCTCAGCTACGCCGTGGATTACCAGTTCACCGGCCCCTTGCCCGTCGGGTACCATATCTCCAACATCATCTATCATATAATAGCCTCTATCCTTGTATTCGTGGTCCTTAAGCGCCTGACCGGCCACTACGCCGCTGCGCTGGGCGCGACGCTCGTCTTTGTAGTGCACCCGGTGCATACCGAGTCCGTAGCCTACCTCACGGGCCGGAAAGACGTGCTCTGCGCCATTTTCTACCTTGCTGCGTTCCTGTTCTTCCTTAAGTATCGGGAGCGCCCGAAAACGCGCTACGCCGTGCTGCTGCCCGTCTTCTTTATTCTTGCGTTCTTGGCGAAGGAAATGGCGGTAACCCTGCCGGTCGTGATGCTGCTCTACGACTTCGGCAGATGGCTCAAGGCTCGGGAAGATGTGACCAACGGCTTCGTGAAGATGATATTCTCGAAGGACAGCCTTCGCATCTACGTGCCGGTCGTGCTGCTGGCGGCGTTCTTCTCCGTCATGGCGCTGTTTATCAAGAATCCGGGCGGCATGGAGGGCGAGTCGGTCGGCTACTGGGGCGGCTCGCTCTATATTGCCTTGCTGACGATGTTCAGGGGCGTGGCTCACTACATATGGCTTTTGTTCGTTCCCGTCGGACTCAGCGCCGACTACTCGTACAACGCGTTCCCCGTCTCGCAATCGTTTACCGACCCCGTAACTACGCTTTTGTCACTGTTGTTCTTAATCGTCCTTGTGGCGGTCGGGGTCTACCTGCTTGTGCGAAAACGCTTTCTCGCCGGTTTCGCGGTGCTGTTTTTCTTCGTCTCGCTTATCCCGGTGCTGCAGGTTGTGCCGCTTCCGGAGCGGCTCGCGGAGCGTTTCCTCTACCTGCCGTCGCTGGGTCTTATCCTTCTGCTGGCGCTCGCGCTCGCGCGGCTCGCGCGCGCGGGCCGCGTGCAGAAGGTTGCAGCGGTCGTCTCTACCTGCCTGCTTGTCGGGATGTTTTTCCCTCTTACTTTCATGCGGAACGGGGACTGGAAAAGCCCCCTGACGCTTTACACCAGCGTAATCCTCCGGCATCCCGACTGCGCGCGCAGCCGCCTCGCCGTCGCCGAGGAGTATGCAATCAGGGCGGGGCAGACAATGACGGCTGCGGGTGGCATTCTCACACCCTCGGCCGAACGCGACTACCGCGAGGCAATCTATCACTTCTCGCGCGTGCTCGACACTCTCCCGCGAGAGACCTGGGAAGGCTGGCGCAGGGGCTATGCGCTTAACGCGCTTTCTGGCCGCGGCGTGGCTTACGGAACTGTCGGCGAGTACGACAAAGCGCTGGCAGACCTTGAGAAAATCCTTCGCGAGCGCGACGTCTTCGGCGAAAAGCTGGCAGAAAGCCCCCGGTACATGCAGGTCCGCTTCAACCTCGGCGAACTCTACTATGCGAAGCAGGAGTTCGGCAGGGCAATCGCGATGTACGACACGGCTATCAAAATGGCAAATAGCCTTCTCGAAGACCCCGACCCTGTGGAAGAGAAAAGCGTCAGGGACCACCTTGCCAGAAGTTATCTCAAGAAAGCACTTGCCTCTGCCGCTGCAGGGAAGATTGCGCAGGGACTTAAGGCCCTGCTCGAGGGCGCGGCGGAATCCGAAGGCACGTTCAACGAAGTGTCGCTCTGGTACCAGGCGGGCCTTTTCCAGCTTCAGCTCAGCAAGGACAAAGATGCCATCGGGAGCTTCGATAAAGTGCTCGGGCTCTGCAGGAAGTACGAAGTGCTCCCTCCGGAGGCTGCGGACTCGGACAAACAAGCCATCGTGCTCGGAATCGGCAGGGCGCAGCGGCAGGCGCATTACATGAAGGCCGAGGCGCTCAACAGGATGCAAAAGGTCCAGGATGCGCTGAAGGAATATCAACTGGCGATAGATGCCGCTCCCGATTTCATCGAGGCGCGCTTCGGCCTCGGCGACCTGTACTACAAGCTCGGCAGGCTCGACAACGCGGCGGAGCAGTTCAGGGAGATACTTAAGACGGAACCGGAGCACAGCCACGCGCTCGCCTACCTGAAAGTCGTCGAAGAGAAGAAACGCAAGCGCGAGGAGCGCAGGCAGCCGAGGCCGCAGAAGGTGCGGCTGCTCTACGAGGCGGCCATACGCAGCTACCAGACTGGCGAGGGGAAGAAAGCGCAGCAGGAACTCATGGAAGCGCTCGAAATCGCGCACAAGCTCGAAAAAGACAATGCGCTCAAGCTCCTGCTCTCAAACGTCAGGCTGCTTCTGGGCAGAATCCGCTTCGATGCGGGCGAGTACGATAATGCCGTGACGCACCTGCAGGCGGGGCTGGACGTTCTTGCTGGCGTGGCAGACAAAGGCGCCGATTTCCCGCGTGGTGAAGGCAGCTACTGGCTCGCGCTTGCCTTGCAGAAGCTGAACAGGGAAGAAGAGGCTGCGATGCACCTGCGCAGGGCGGTGCCGCTCCTTCGTGAGGCGGCGAAATCCGCTGCATCCGGGATTGACAGGGCTGAGCTGTACGTCCACAGCGCCCGCGCGAACGAAGTCCTCGAAACGTTCGAAGAGGAGATGAAAGACTTGGTGAGCGCGGCCGAAGCATTCCCGCAGTATCCTTCGGTGCACTTCATGGCCGCCCGGGCCGCGCTGAAAGCTCAAAACGCTGCGAAAGCTTTCGAGTTCTTCAGAAAGTCAATCGAGCACAAGACAAAAGTCGCGGAGTCGTATTTCGAGATTGGAAGGCTGCTGCTCGAAAACAAGAAGCCCATGGACGCGATTGTCAACTTCGAGAACGCGCTCGAAAGCGAGCCGGATGCCTATCATCTTGCCGCGTGTAACTACTATCTGGGCTATGCATACTACGAGCTGGAAATGTATGAGGAAGCCGCCGAAGCCTGGCGAGAATACCTCAAGCACGCAAAAGACCCCGAGACGAAGAAGCTCATCGAGCTGAAGCTCTCCCAGGATCCGAAGCTCAAGGACGAGTGATCATTTGCCCTTGTTCTTCCGATGCCATTCCTTCCACCTGTTGTAATCGAAGCCGAAATCCTGTCCCGTTGCCGCGGTCAGCGCTTTGAGCGCCTCGAATCGCACATCCCAGTATTCGTCTTTGACAGCCTCGATGAGAAGGTTGAGTTCCTCCGGCCGCATCGCGCCCAGAGCCCAGACTGCGGCCTCCCGCGCTTTGGGCCTTTTGCCCTTCAGAGCTTCAGCGAAAGTTTCTCTTGAAGATGCATCGAGCTTGAAAAGAGCGTATCTCGTTATGATGTTGTTGTTTGTCGCCGGCAGGATTTCGAAACCACCTGGAGACTTGAGGTCCTCTCTGTCTTTTATGAATATTACATATCTGTTTACATCGGAGTCTGGCATGACCAGAAACGTCCGCGTGGATTCCTTGCCGTTTACTATTCTCGTTTCGTCTTCCGGAAGAAAAACTTCTTCTTCCGATTTGCCCTTTAGAGTCACTCCTACACTGAAGCTGATGTTGTGCCCGTAACCAGCGAGATTGCCGGTACCATCGACGCTGTCCCAGCTCCCGAAACCTGTCCGGCACGCAACAACGACGAGCTTGCTCTCTCGGCAGAAAGCTTCTATGCGCATGTAAGGTTCGATGATACGCTCGATGCGGGTTTTCGCCTCGGGGTCTTCTTCTCTCGCTGCCGCCTCTTTCAGAGTTGTCAGGAATCCGTTAAGCTTCTCCATATCTTCGGGAAGCAGGCTTCTCAGTTCTTTCTCCGCCGCCTCCCTTTTGTCGTATGACTCCGACTGCATCCCGGCAACAAGTACATTTATCTTTGTTTCGAGCGCTTCTCCTTTGGGTTTCGTTATGTCCGCGGAAGCGGATTCCGTATGAGGCTCATGTATCATCGCAACCTGTGTGCAGTTGCACAGGAAGAGCACGAGAGCGCAAATCCCGGCCTGTGTGCCATTACGCATGTTTACATCACCTGTCAGCTATGGTTGGAAAGACTGCCTGCAGTAATAATACAACGCAGCCGTGGCAGGCGGCAACATCGGGCAGGATGCAAGGGGATTGCATGATGCGGGCGGAACGTGTTATGCTTGGAATGTCACGGTTATGCAAAAAACCGGTTGTGACAGCACAATTATTGGAACCATACGCTTCCTGCGTCGTGTAAAGGTTACAGGAGGCCCGAGAGGGCTCTTGGAAATGAACTATACGAAGCTCTCCGACAATGACCTCGTCACGTTGAGTGCGGCAGGCGACGGGCTGGCGTTCGAGGCGATAGTAAAGCGCCACAGCTCGCTGATAATGGGGCTGGCGCTTGCCCGGCTTGGCAATCGGGATCAGTCCGAGGATATCGTCCAGGAGACGTTCCTGCGAGTGTACAGGAAGCTGGGCGAGTACAGCCGCAAGGCGAAATTCACGACCTGGCTGTACCGGATTGCCAGCAACCTGATAAAGGACAATCACAAGTACGCAAGGAGACATCCGGTGGCTCCGCTGACGACCGAGCAGGTGGCGAGAGACGAGCGTTCGGGCCGCAGCGCCCTGCAGGCAGATGAAGGCCTGCGCCAGGCCGAGAAGCGGCGGATGGTGCTCGGGGCGCTCGGAGGCCTGAGGTCCGACCTCAAGGAGATACTGATACTGCGCGACGTGCAGGGCCGCAGGTACGACGAGATAGCGGAGATTACGGGGCTCACGCTCGGCACGGTCAAGTCGAGGATAACGCGGGCCAGGATGAAGTTCAAGGAAGTGTATTACCAGCTTCTGGGAGTCAGGAAGTAGAGGACTGTATTATGAATTGCGCCAGATGCGAAGAGCTGTTTTCCCCTTACTACGATGGGGAGCTTCATGGGGCACAGGCAACAGAGTTCACGGAACACCTGCGTTCGTGCGCCCGGTGCAAGGAAGAGTTTGCACGGTTCACGGAATCGCTGGCTGCACTGAGGAGCATAGCCGGAGAGTTCGAGGCGCCGCACGTTGCGAGGTCGGTGCGCCGGACTCTCTCGGCTGGCAGGGAAAATCGGGCCGCCCGGTGGCACCAGATTGTCGCAAGCGACATGAAGGTAGTATCGGAGAGGCTTCGTCCGGCCAAGGGCGGCCTGATTATTCTTGCCACGGCGGCTGCGGCGGTTCTGTTCGTTATAATCCTCGCTACGGCGGGCCTGCCGCGCGCAGCGGAACTCCAGCCCGAGACTATCACTGCAGTTCCGGATGAGAGCAAGGCGAAGCCCGGAGAAATTTATACTCCCGAAGCAACGCAGGAGGGACTGGTCAGGATAAACGGCCAATGGGTGGACAAGAAAGAAGCGCTGTCAATGCTCCTGGGCGAGAAGGGCCTCGAGAAGCAGGGCGACTGGCTTGTCCCCAGTGAAGATGCAGGGAATCTGGCAATGGGCCTGGTTCGATACGAGGATTCCTGGCTTACGCCGGAGGAGCTTGCCCGCAAGCTCCTTTCCGAAGAGAAGGCTTCAACGGCGCTTGCTGACTCGAAAGCAGCCCTTGAGAAGGAAAAATACGAGAGGCCGCCGGAGGAAGCGCCTGCGGAGAAAGTGCCCGAAGGGCCCGATATGGCCCATAAAGAGCCGAAAAGCGAGGCGCCCAAGCTCATGGAGCGGCCGGTTGCGGAAAACAGCGTGGCCAGTTTCCTGTCAACCGTTCTGCCGGATGAGAGCCAGACTCACAGCGGCGTAACAGTCATCTCCCTGACCAGGCAGGAAAAGGACTGGGCGGGAAAAGGTGAGTATTACATGACGCTCGCCGACGCCGTCGCACAGGGCCAGGCAACCATCGAGGAAACGGGGAAAGTCAACAGGCTGCGCGTGACGAAGAAGGAAGGCGTCGCCATAATTAGCCCGGGCGGCGGCATAATGATAGGCGGCTGGCAGAACAGGCTCACAGGCCCCGACGTGGTGCTGTCCCGCGATGTGACGGAAGCGCAGATAGAAGTGTACTGCGCCGAGAAAGGCCGTTGGAAGGGCGACAAGACTTTCACGCCGGCCCCGTATATGGCTGTCGCCGCGCTACGCAGGGAAAGCTACAACAGCGAGAAGCAGGACCGCATCTGGAAGACAATCAAGGAACTCAGGAAGTCCCAGCGCGTTCACACTTCCAGCTCCTCGATTCACAAGCTTTACGAGAAGCGCTCGATTAAGAAGCAGGTCGAGGAGTTCGAGAAGGCCTTCGCCGGCATGAAGGACAAGCTGCGCGGCAAGCCGCATACCATAGGGATTGCCGTGCTCGTTAACGGGCGCGTCGTCGGCGCTGACCTGTTCGTCAACAACGACATGCTGGTTGACCACTTCGACCAGCTCGTTCGAACCTACGCGGTCGAGGCCGTGCTCGCGAAGAAGTCGGCGGACTTCGAGTCCGACAGCGACCGAATGCGGGCCGGGGTCGGCGAATTCTTGGCCTGCGCCGCGCGCTCCGACTACGGGTCAGCCGGCAATGCCGACTACCTGGAATACAGAATAAGCGACTCGCAGAGCGACCTCTTCGGGTACGCGCTGAGCGCGGGGAAAGTGCCTCTGCACGTCTCGCTGTTTGCGAACGGCGGCGACCTCGACGAGTCGGAGCCGGTATCGCGGCCGCCCAGGGCCGTCAAGACTGCGCAGGACAAGCCCGCGGACCCGAAGGCCGGCACCGCCACGCAGAAGAAAGACTACACCGACGAGGAAGCCGCAGCGAAGCTGCTGAAAGACCGCAAGAACAAGCCCAAAGCAATTGCGCCTCCGCCGCTCAAGCCGAAGGCTGTAGCGCCCCCGGTGAAGCCGAAAGCGGTTCCAATCCCGCCGCCCGGCAGCAACGGGAACGGCACGGCGCCAAAGGGCAGGTTCGTATTACCGCGTTAGCCTGAATCGGCAGCAGACTGCGGACAGCGCGAAAACCGCCGCCGTCTCCACGCGCAGCGTATGCGCCGGCAGGCTGACCGCCGCAAACCCCGAGTCTCTCGCCAGTGAGATTTCTTCTTCAGTGAAGCCGCCTTCAGGTCCGACCGCAAGAAGAATGCGTTTCGGTTGCGGCTGCTCTTCGAGGAATTCGCTTAAATTCACGCAGTCCAGCCCGGTTTGAAGTATAAGTCGAAGGTCCCATTCCCGTGACTTACCGAGCAGCGTTTTGAGATTTGCCGCAGGACTGAATTGAATAAGGAAATCTGCGCCTGACTGTTTTGCGGCCGCGACAGCGACGCGCCGCCACCGTTCGGTGCGTTTCCCGCTGAGCTTGCGCTCGATGGCGCGCTCCGTGACGACCGGGAGCAGTTCGTCAAGGCCGATTTCCTGCGCCATTTGCACGAGCGTGTCCATGCGCTGGCCCTTCGGCGGGGCGACGGCAAGCGTAATCCACGGGGATATTCGTTCTTGCGAATGCTTCTCACCGGTGAAGATGACTTGCACTGCGCCGCTTCGTATTTCCTCGATGCGGCCTTCGTGGACGTGACCGGCGCCGTCGAAGAGTTCTACATGCTCGTCAACCTTCGCCCGCAGCACGCGCGTCAGGTGGTGCGACTCCTCGGGAGAAAGCGTCGCGCTCTCCCCGTCAAGTTCCGCGTGAAACACCCTGCGCTTCTCTCTCATCCTTTCTCCGCTCGGCAGCTTGCGTGAGGCGGTCAAATCCTGTCGAGGTTTTCGCGCGTCTTATCAGTCCGGACGTTGCCGGTGTTGAGCGTCGTTGCAGGCTCGAAGAGTAGCACGCTGCAAGGCTCGTCGGCCACGGGACGATGCTCGACGCCGCGCGGCACTATAATGAACTCGCCGGCATCCACTTGGAATGACTCGTCGCGCGTCTCGAGCCTGAAGCTGCCCGACACGGTCAGGAACATCTCGTCCTCGTTCTCGTGGTGGTGCCAGTCGAACGCGCCCTCGAACTTCACGAGCTTGACGTACTGGCCGTTAAGTTCGCCCGCTATCCGCGGGTTCCAGTGGTCCTTAATCATCGACAGCTTCTGCGGAATATTGACCTTTTCCATGGAATTTATCTCCTTATTTATCATCCTCGGGTACTCTGGGCATGTGAGGCGGGGAGCGCAGGACTTCCTTGGGATACTCGAGCTTCGCCTCATCATCCTCGCCCTCGTCGTAGAGGTCTTCGACAAGGCTTGAAAGGTCTCTCAGGTTCGAGCGGATTGTCAGGACTGTTCCGTTCTTGTCCGAAGAAACGGGGGCTGACATGAGCGTTTCTTTCAGCGCCGGGGTGCATTTGCACGCTCTGACAGCTTTCTTGAGTTCTCTCGCCGAACTTTCGGCGAACGCGAAGCTCAGTACTGTTTCAAATCCTTCGAGGGCAAGCGCGAAGGAGACGTGTTGCGGTTTGAGAATCCTGAGCAGCGGGGCTGCTATCAGATAGAGCCCCTCGCAGTATTTCTTGAAGTGCGCAAGGTCTTCCGGTTTTGAAGCAGCGAGCCTGCCCCATATAACCCTTTTTCCTGAAAGGGGCCGGAAGAGTTTCCGCCATTTCTTCAACGGCTCGGCTGATTCGCCACCGGAATATACATGAGATATCATACGCGCAGCCTTGCGAGCGCCCTCTTCCGACTCGGCGGATACAAGCACATTTTCGGATGGCAGGAAATTCCATTCCTGCCTGTCGCCTGATTCCGTGACGTATGCCTTGACGCCGTCAACGTCACTGATGTCGTCAACATCTCCTTTAAATTCAGATGCGAACGGTATCGGTCTCGGCGAGAACCATATAACCAGGTCGCTGCCGGGTTCCTCGCTGACTATTGTTGAGAGCATGCCGCCTCTTGTCGAACCCTTGTATTTCTGTTCTACTCCCGCTATTACAAACCCCATGAGTCCAGAGCCATATATAACCGAAATTTCAGGTTTGCGCAGCACTGCACCGGCGTTGAGAACGTAGAGAAGCTTGACATCTTCCGGCAGCGGGGAGAATTCCAGTTCCCGGGAGCTGCCGAGAGGCAGTTCCCTGCCGCGCGTACTCGCGCAGCCGAGCGCGACCGCGACAGTCACGACGATAACGGTAACATTGATTATATTCTTCATGGCGGCAATCCTTTCGATTTGCGTGATGTATTGCTGCGAGCGGGTATACAACAAGCGCGGCTCGTTGTCAAGCATCAGCGGCTGCTGCCGTATCCGCCGGCCCCGGGCGTCTCGATTCTGACGACCGACCCCGCCGGCGCGTCGAAGCTGGTTTTTCCAGGAAGCCTGACTTTCTTGCCGTCCGGTTTTATCAGCATATTCCTGCCCGGCTTGCCGGGCGAGCCGCCGGCGAGGCCGTAGGGCGCCCCGGTCCTGCGTTCCGACAGGATGCTCACATGGCTGTCGGCGAGCAGCTCTATCTCGCGCACCAGCCCGTCGCCGCCGCGCCTTCGGCCCCTGCCGCCGGAGCCCCTGCGTATCCGATAAGAGCGCGCGCGCAGCGGGAAGGACTGTTCGAGCGCCTCGACGGGGGTGTTGAGCGTGTTTGTCATGTGGGTCTGGACGGCGCTTTCGCCCTTTACGTCCTTCGACGCGCCGGAGCCGCCCGCTACAGTCTCGTAGTAGGTGAACTCGCGGCTTGTCGCCGGATTCACTCCGCCCACGGACAGGTTGCTCATCGTGCCCGCCGAGGCGGCCGGTATCACGTCCGGCATGGCCCGGGCGAGCGCGCCAAGCACGATATCCACGATTCTCTGGGATGTCTCGACGTTGCCTGCCGAAACAGCGGCCGGGTAGACGGCGTTCAGGAGCGAGCCGACGGGTGCGCGAACATCGACCGGACGCATTGCGCCGGCGTTTGCGGGCAAGTCGGGAATGTCCTCGAACGTGCCCGCCACGGCGAGGAAGCAGTAGAAGACTGCCGAGGTGGCCACCGTGAGCGGGCAGTTCATGGGCCCCTTGGTCTGGGCGCTCGTGCCATCGAAGTCGAGCGCTGCGCCGTCGCCGCGGATTGTCAGCTTGAGGGCGATTTTCAGCGGCCCGCTGCCCATCCCGTCGTCATCCATATAATCTTCGAAAGTATAGGTCCCGTCGGGTATGCGAGAAATCGCCATGCGCATCATGCGCTCGGAATAGTCGATTAGCTCCCTGCCGTAGCGTGCAAGCTCGTTCTTGCCGAAACGCCGCGCAAGCTCCTTGACTCGCCTTGCGCCGCGGCTGCTCGCCGCGAGCTGGGCCATGATATCGCCTTTGCGTTCGGCGGGCGTGCGCACGTTCGCAGTTATGATGTCGAGAAGGTCGGTATTCTGCAGGCCGCGCTCGCACAGCAGCACGGGCGGGATTACCAGCCCCTCCTGGTTGATACGCGTCGCAAGCGCCATTGAGCCGGGCGCGATTCCCCCCATGTCGGCGTGGTGTGCGCGGTTGGCGACGTAGAAGGAAGGCTTCTTCTCGTCTATGAAGACGCCTTCCACGAGAGTCACATCGGGCAGATGAGTGCCGCCGTGGAAAGGGTCGTTGAGTATCACGACATCGCCCGGCCCGAACTGGTGGAAGGCGACCGCGCTTCGGACGGAACGCGGCATGGAGCCGAGGTGGACCGGGATGTGCGCGGCCTGCGCGACGAGGTCCGCGTTCGAATCGAAAACGGCGCAGGAAAAGTCGCATCTTTCCTTGATGTTCGGCGAGAACGCGCTCCTTCGTAGAGCAATGCCCATCTCCTCCGCCGCTTCCTGGAGCAGGCTCTTGAATATCTGCAGTTTTACCGGGTCGGTCACTTTCTTCTCTCGATCAGAAGGTTGTTGAATCCGTCCACCCGACAGACACAGTCCGGCGATACGACGGTGGTGGCGGAATATTCCGAGATGAGAGCCGGACCGGCGAGCTTGTTGCCCGGCTGGAGTTGCGCGCGGTCGTAGACATAAGCTCTGCGCCGCTTCCCGCTCCAGACTGTCTTCTGCGTGCCGGTTCGCGCGTGCTCGGCGCTGCTGCCGATTATGTGAGTCTTGCGGCGCGGCCGGCGACTTGACCCTTTTACGAGCGCGCGCAGCCTCACCGTGACTATCTCGACCGGGCGGCCGCGGTCGCAGTAGCCATACTCGCGCTCGTGCGCCTCGTGGAAGGCATCCTCAAGGCCTTTCTGCATCTTCACGTTGAGTTCGAACGACTGGCCGACGTAGCGCATATCGGCCGTCATGATATATTGAGCCTCCTCTTTTTTAACACCGGCGCGGGCGAGGTCGGAATCTGCCCTGCGTTTGAGCGGGTCGAACAGGTAGAAGAAGTATCCGCCTCGCAGTCCGCCGGTCGGCTGGAAGACGGTACGCGAATAATCGCGGACGATGTCGGCGTACAGCAGGCCGCAGGCGGAGAACACGCCCGGGTCTGGCGGGACGAGCACGGCGCCGAGGCCGAGACGCATCATTATGCTTGCAGCATGCACGGGTCCGGCGCCTCCGAAAGCGACAAGCAGGAACTCGCCCGGATTGTGTCCGCGCTCGACGGATATGAGTCTTACCGCGCGCTCGACGTTCGCATCCGCCACAGCGACGATTCCTTCGGCGAGCTTTTCGGACTCGAGCCCGGCTGAAGAGGCCAGCCTGGAGACAGCCCGGCGGGATGCCTCGATGTCAAGCGCCATGCCGCCGCCGAGCAAGCCCGCCGCCGGTAGCCGGCCCAGCAGCATGTTGGCGTCGGTAAGGGTTGGTTTCCTGCCTTTGCCGTAGCAGGCGGGACCGGGGTCGGAGCCGGCGCTCTGCGGTCCCACACGTAGCGCGCCGCCGGCGTCGAGGTGCGCTATGGAGCCGCCGCCCGCGCCGATTGTGTGAATATCGATTACGGGCACTTTTACCGGCAGCCCGCTGGCCGAGAAAGTCGATGTGAACGGAATTTCGCCGGTGGAAAGGCAGACATCGGTCGAAGTACCGCCCATGTCAAAGCTGATTATGCGCTTGTAGCCCGCGAGGTCGGCGATGCGCCGGGCGGCAATTACCCCCGCCGCCGGGCCAGAAAGGATTGTGTGAACCGCCGCCGCACGGGCTTCTTCGGCGGGAAGCGAGCCTCCGTTCGAGGCCATTATCCGAAGCGACGGAAGCGTTTTGCCGGCAAGAAGCGTGTCCACGTGGCGCGCGAGCACGGGCGAAGTGTAGGCGTTTATCGCGGCGGTCGAGAGGCGCTCGTATTCCCTGAACTCGGGTAGAAGCTCGCTGGAGACGGAGACGTTGAATCCTTCGCCGCGCAGGTGCTGCGCGATTCTCTGCTCGTTGGAGGGGTTAACGAACGAGAAAAGCAGGCAGAGCGCGACCGACTCGACCTTCTTTTCCTTGAGTTTCGAGGCGAGCGCATCGAGTTCGTCGTCCGAGGGTTGGGCCAGCACTTCGCCGCCCGGCAGCACCCTGTCGGTAATGCCGAAGCGCAGGCTACGTGGAACCAGCGGCTCGGGCTTTTTCACTTTCAGGCTGTATAATTCCGGGCGGTCCTGCCTGCTTATCTCGATGAGGTCCTCGAAGCCCGCCGTCGTTACGAGCGCGGTCCTCGCGCCCCTTCGTTCGAGCAAAGCATTGGTGGCGACCGTCGAGCCGTGCACCATCTCGCGCGGCGGCAGCGCGCGCGCGCGCAGGCCTTCGAGCACGGCATCGGCAGGATTGGACCCGGTCGAGAGAACTTTCAGGATTCGCACCTGTCCGCCTTCGAGATAGGCAAAATCGGTGAAAGTCCCGCCGGTGTCAACGCCAATCGGCTGCGTCTCGCTCATTCCCTACCAGAGTTCCAGCAGCTCGCCCATCCTGCGCGCGTTCTGCGCGGCCTGGCCGAACTGGCAGTTGTTGAAAAACATGTAGACCTTTTTCGCCTTGCCGGAAAGCTCCTTAATCTTGGGCACCCACTCTAGGAGTTCTTCTTCCTTGTAGAGGTAATTGTAGCGGTCTTTTCCTCCCTGTGCGTACCATTTGTCGGCATCGCGGCTGTGGAATCGGACGTAGGCTGGCTCGGCGGTAAATACGGACCGTCGGTCGGGCAGGTCTCGAAGCACAGGCTCGTCCACGCAGCAGCAGGAAATGTCCTGCTGCTGCAGGAAGTCGAATACTTCCTGATTTTGCCAGGAGTTGTGCCTGAATTCGACGACGAGCGGCACGCCGGGCAGCTTCTCCCTGAAATAGTAAAGGTAATTACGATTGCCGGGCGTGTTCCTGAACGCCCACGGAAACTGGGCCAGCACGGCGCCGAGCTTGCCGCTCTCAACAAGCGGGGCGATTGCATCGCGGTATTGCTTGAATACGTCTTCTTCCTTCGACTCGTGTGTCATCTGCTTGTTGGCCTTGACCACGAACTCGAATTCCGGCGGCATAGTATCGAGCATGCGCTCGAAAGATGATGGTTTCGGAATGCCGTAGTAAGTGAAGTTCAGCTCGATAGCGGGGAATTTCTGCGCGTAGAGCGCCAGCATGTCCTTTTTCTTCGTGCCTTCCGGATAGAAAACGCCCACCCAGTCCTGGTAGTAGTAACCTGAGGTGCCTATGACTATCAACGCGCCGCTCCTGCAGGGAAGACAGGCATCTTAGCATCAGCCGCCGCGAAGTCAAATCAATTCGAGGCTTGACGTCTTGCGCGGCGCTTCCCGCCGTGATAACATCCGGGAAGCACTTACGGAGCAGATATAGGAAGCAGAGTCTTGGAAGAGTTACGCACAAACCGCGACCTGTACAGATTCGTCTTGCAGTTCATGGAGAACCACAGAAAAAACGCGCGGACGCTCGAGGAGTACCTGCGGGCGCTCTGGTCGCTGGTCGGGCATTACAAAAATTCCGAAGCGTTCACCCTTGAAGATTTCGCTCGCGTGCTCGAAGCCGCGCTTACCTCCGAATTGCCGGAGTCTGTCTCGGCAAGCTGGGAATCCAGGCCTTTCGAAATCCCCGAGGATGCCGGTTTCGAGGAATGGGAACGGGAAATTCTTTCTCAGATAGCTCTCCTGCGGGAAATGGAGTCGGACGGTACGCTGGAGCATGAGCAGCGGTATTTCGGAATGCAGGCCCCGGACGGAGATTCGTGGTATAACTTCGACCCGCCTACCTACCTGGAATGCGGAATCGTGGGAGCCTTCGGCGGCTGGGAGCCGGAAGATGACACAGGCAGGCATTTTGTGCCCGGCAAGGTCCTTAAAAACACCGAAGGCGGTGATGCCCTCAGCGTGGACCCCTGGGATGTGGAAAGACCTGTAACGGAGTTGCGGTCTGTCTCCTGGGCTGATTTTATCAAATTCCTCGGGTGCGGCCGCTACTACGAATAGACCTACATTTGACTCACGCCTACTTGTTTAACTGCTTGCGGCACTGGTCGAGGACTTCTTTGGCCTTGTCGAGAAGGTCGCTTTCGGGATGCTCGTCAATCATGCGCTGGAGCGCCTCGGATGCTTCCTTGTATTTTTTCTGGCGCAGGAGCGCATATCCGTTCATATACTTGGCTTCGGCGAGGTAGTTCGAGCGCTTGGGGACATCCGGACCGGAGTTGACTTTCACGAGCGATGTCAGATCCCTGATGACCTCATCGAACTTTTTCAGGCCGTAGTTGGCTTTCGCTCGCAGGATGGTCGAATAACCGGAGAGCTTGTCCTCCGGGTATTCCCAGTCCCAGAGGTCAAGCTTTTTGAGCGCCGCGTCGTGCTCGTTCTGTCGCAGGTACGCCTCGATGGTCATAGCCAGCTCGCCCCGCTTGAGCGATTCGTCGAGGTGCCCGATGAGGCGGCGCATCTTGTTAGCCTTTTCGTAGGATTCGAGCGCCTTCTTGTAGTCGCCCTGCTCGCGCCGGATATCGCCTATCCGTATCTGTGCGAGCCTGCAGTATGCGAGGCTTACATCCCCGTACTTGTCAACGACTTCCCCGTAAATCTCGAGGGCTTTGTCGTACTCCTGCTTGAGCTGGAAGTGGACGTCTGCAACGCCAATCTTGCCCATCATGGTGCGCTTGCGGCTGACCGATTCGTCAACAATCTGCTGGTATGCCTTGAAAGCTCCCTCGGCGTCTTTCGACTCTTTTCTGAGCAGGTCTCCGAGCTTCAGCAGTGCTTCGTAGCGTTGTGCAGATGATAGCCGCGCTGCCTGGGCGACGAGCGCCCTGAGCACATCAACCTGCGTATCGTAGTCTTCGACGAACTCCAGCAGCGACGAGGCCGCCAGCAGGCTTTCCGTGCCGAGCCTGTTCCACTTGTAACTTCTTATCTGCCTTGCGTACTTCGCCGTGCGCTTGTCGTCAGGGGAATTGATGAAGAGCTGCCCGGCATAGACCATGCGGGAGGTCGAGTCTTTCTTGCCGTCCCGGCTCGTGACGGTGAGATTGACGGCATAGAAGCCCGGGCTCAGGTAGATGTGGACCGGCTTCTGCTCCGCGGAGGTGAGGCCGTCTCCGAAATCCCAACTCCAGCTCTTGATGCCATCGCTCGGCCTGGAATAGTCGTAGAAGGCGACCTCGCAGTAGAGCCTGCCGGGCAGGTGGAGGTCGCTCGAATACTGGTACACGAAATCGCAGGCCGTGTCGGTCCCCTGCTTCTCCACGGCGGAAGTTCTGCCGCGCAGGAAGGCCGAAAAGGATGACTCCGGAACGAGTGCGACCTGCTTGGCGCCGGGAGTCCACCATCCGAGCACGCAGGCCTGGCCTCCGCTGCTCTCCTCGTGGTAGTATTCGAGCTTGTGATAACCTTTGGTCAGGTCGATTGCGCCGTTGTGCTCGCCGTAGACGCCGCCCGGCCCGTGGGCCCCGGCCCATTCAATGACCTTCTTGCCGTCGATGAAAACGAAGGAAGATTCGTCCGAGTTCGTGGCGAAGCGGTAAGTGCCTGCCTGCTCGATATTGATGTAGCCTGTGTAGATGGACAGGTAGTTGTCGGACGGGCCGTAGGGATTGAAGCCATCGAAAATTTTCCTGCGCATGCCGCGGCCGTAGACCTCGGTGCTGCTCCTGAGCAGCCTCTGGTAGTCGCGCCAGGAGTTGCAGGGTCCGTCGGGCCGCTTGCGCGTCTCGAGGACGAGCCCCCGTTCGAGCTTCATCTGCTTCGAGCCTGCCCCGACCTTCTTGTTGCCGTAGTAGACGTAGTAGGTGCCGGATGCGCTCGCCTTGAAGACAACCTCGCACTTCCTGTTGGGCTCGGCGTAGACCACGTGATAGGGGGCCAGATTGCCACCGTCGTCAAGCACGCGGATATCTTTTCCGCCGGAGGCCAGCTCCTGCCCCGCGCCGAACGAGCACCAGACGAACTGCTCGCCGCTCTGCGGGCTGAAGTGCGGGACCTCGACCGCCCTGCGATAGCGCCACGACTTGTTCCACCAGTCGGAGCCGGCGGACGACTCGGAAGGCGGAAGCAAAAAGACAGCGGCACACGCCGCTGCAATCAGGAACAGCGTTCTGATGGATGTCATTCTTTCTTTCCTTCGGGCTTTTTCTCTTGTTCGTCTTTCCCGGGTTTTTCTTCCTTCTCTTTCGGCTTTTCCTCTTTCTTGCCGGGTTCGAGTATCTTTCTTATGCTGATGTTATCTATGTAGGCTTCGCCGGGAGGCCAGAAAATCATCAGCATGACCTTAACCCATTTCACCTGGAGCTTCTTGTTGTTAGGATTCTCGGGAGTAAATTGCCTGTAGTGAAACTTCCACTGGCCGAGTTCGTTCTTGTCTTCCGGCTTGCAGACAAGCCTGCCCTTGTAAATGATGCGGCGCTCGCCCCGGTGCTCCGTGTAACCTTTAATATATACGAAAACTTCCGGCGCGTAAGTGTTCACTTCTGCCGAGAGCACGTAGTCGGCCCCGGGTTCGACGTCTATGTAGCTGCTCCAGAGCAGCGCGCCCTTGCCGCCGGCGACGGTGTTGTATTTCTTGCCGCTCGTCGGGGTCTTGGGCGTCGCTTTCGGGCGCTTGTCTCTGGGCTTCTTCATCTCTTCCCGACGAACGGCGACTTCTTTCTCGTAGACGTCGGAGTCGCACTTGAGGCATTTGCCCTTGCCGCCGGGGCGCTTGACGTAGAAAGTCGTTAGGTCGTCCACGTCGTCCCACCCCTCCGGCGTTTCCGAGCCTTTCTCGAAGCCGAAGTTGGGCACGAGTTCCGGCCCGACCTTGATTTCCTTCTCGCCGTCCTTGAAGCTGTCGCGCGTCGCCTTGCATCCGGGGCATTTCAGCGGCGCGGTGCCGACCTTCCACCAGCCGCACTTGCCGCAGATGGAAACGGGAACCTTGAGCTTGCCTTCAGCCGTTTTCTTTGGCTGCTCCTTCTCCTGGGCCATTGAAACGGTCAGAATCAGCAGCGTCAGGGCGAGACCGAGGCACAGGATATAACTGAAACGCATTCCGTGGTCCTCCGTCATTTTTTATCGTTCGAGCCGGCGTTGGACAGCACTTTATAGTAGTCGCTCAGGAGTCCCTTGTACTTTTCGGGGAATTTCTCCTTCTGCGCGTTTATTATTTCTTCCCTGACATCCTTGGGAATGGCCAGTGCTCGTTCGCGCTTGGCACGGACCTCGGAAGCCACCACCTTCTTGGCATCCTCGAGATGGTCAACGGCAATCTTTTTGTACTTGGCGAAGCCGTTGAGGTCGAGGTTTTTCAGGCACTTTTCGGCGCCCTGCATCGCGGTGACCGCAGTGCCGAGGTCGCCGGAAGGCAGGCTGGCCTTCTTGAGATTGTGGTTCAGACGCTCGGACTTTGACATAATCTGGGCCTGCTGGCGGGCGAGGCGCTGCATCTGCTCTTTTAGTTGCGGTGCGGTGGGGCCTCTGAGGCCTTCCTCGCCGCCGCCGGAGAGCTTGCCACCGCCTGTAGAGCCGCCGGTCGGGTCCTTGGACGTATCCTCGACCGCGCCTTCCTCGAACGGGTCCGGGGTCAGGCGGGTCGGAGTTTTGCGTCCGCCCTTGCCTGTGGCTGTCTTCTCGACCATCTGGCCGGAAGACTTGCCGGACCTGCCTTCGCCGCTTCGCCCGCCGACCTCGTTGGTGTTGGGCAGCGTGTTGCCGGTGACGCCCTTGGCGCTCATGTTCGAGATGGGCCCGTCGCTCGTGCCCCATCCGGCGCCCTTGTCGAGCGAGTCGGCCCACGCGCTCGATACGTCGTCCGCGTCTTCCGAGAGCTGGTCCTCCTCCTCGATGAGCTCGCCGATAATGTCCTCGAGCTCGTCTGGCAGGTCGGTCAGCGGTATCTCCTGGTCTTCCGGGATATCTTCCATGACCCACTTGATATAGTCGCGCACGTCGGGCAGCCAGCGTTCAAGGTTCGTCGTCAGCTCTTCGGCCTTCTCCAGCCCGGCCTGCTCGTGGGGCACGGCGAGTTCGATATCACGCCTCGTGAGGGCGTCCTTGGCGAGTTCGATTTCCTCGTATATCTCCATTATCTCGTCGCATATCGAGGAGTCGGAGAAATCCTGCGCGGGCAGGCGGCTGAGGTCGTCCTTCATGTCCTTGAACCACTTCGACCAGTCCTGCTCGATTCTTTCGAGTTCCGCGAGGATTTTCTCATCGCCGGAGGTCCAGTCCTCGACAGCCTTCTTCTCGAGTTCCTCGCTCATCTTGATAATCTTCTTCTGCTGTTCGAGAAATTCTTCGAGGCCGTCTACGAAGTTGCGGGCGAGGTCTTTCTTGAGGTTGAGGTCTTCTTCTTCCAGTTCGGCGGTAGTGTCTTCACCTTTTCTGAGCTGTTTTCTAATGGCCGCGACGTCGGTAAGGAGCTTCTGGAGCGCCGCGATTATCTTTTCTTCCCACTGGACAGCGGTCTTCAGGTTCTCGACCCTCCTGCCGGTCGTGTCGGCCTTGAGCGCCTTTTCCAGCTCGCGCACCGCTTCGAGCATTTCGTTCGCCGAGAGGCTCAGGAGCGTCTCCTTTAGAGAGCGCTCGTACTCGCTGGCCGAAGAGACCTGCCGTGCAATTTCGTCGCCGAGGTCGCGTATCTCCCTTTGCCTGCGGTGTATTCGCTCAAGCGACTTTTTCGAGGCATCATCGGTGGCGCCGGCCTTGTCCAGGAGACCGGCGAGGTCCGCCGTCCTGTCGCGGTTGCGAATCTGCTCCTTGAGCATCTCGCGCAGCTTCGAGTGGACGTTGTAGAGGGAGCTTATCGTCTCGCGTCTCTTGTCGCGCTCCATGACGATTGCGATTTTATAGGCTTTGCTGGCGCTGCTGCCCTCGTCGCCGGGCCTGCCATCCGTGGCGGTTACGCAGTAGCCGACCGTCTCGCCGACCTTCATCTTGTCGGTGTCTATTTCCCAGACGTGCCCGGTCGAGACGTCGCGGGTGCCGCCTGTGTGCTTCCAGGTCCGGATGGTCACTGGCTCCGCGCCGCCGTAGCTCATCAGGAGCGCGCACTCGCGCACGCCGAGGTCGTCGCTTGCGCGGAAGTTGATAGGCAGCCTGTGCTTGCCGCTGCCGACCGCGAACGTAAGGTCCCTGCCTGGACGCGTTATGACGACCTTGGGCGCCTTGTCCTTCAGCGCGGTCACGTGGTAGGTGTAGGAATTCTCGTAGTGGTTCTCGTCCCTGAGCTTCAGGGTATACGTGCCGGTCTCGCCGATGGGCATGGTCCATGTCAGGACGTTCCTGTTCGCCGTGACGCGAACGGGTCCCCGGCCTTCGTCGTATGTGGCGAAACTCACGGGCTTCGAGCACTCGGCCCTGACGAACGCCATCGCGCCTTCGACCGCTTCGAGGTCGCCGGTGGTGTTCTCGACTTTCTTGTCATCAAGTCCGGCATACTCCGGGAACTTGTAGGTTACATCAACCCTCTCGATTGTCGGGACGTAGATGACACTGACCTTGAATCTGCGCGAGCGCGCGTCGCCCGCGTACACCACGTATTCCACGTCCTGGGTCACGTCCGGCAGCCGGTAGAGGAATTTGCCTGCATCATATTGCATGGATAGTTGTGACCCTTCGCCGAACTGGACCTCTGCACTGTCCGGTATCTTGCCGGAAGGCGTACACGTGACTACGAGGTCTTCGCCGCTTCGGATGGTGGTGTTGCCGGGTTTTATGTCTATCTTCGTTTTGGTAATAGGCATTACATCGTCGCCCATGAAACTGGCGTAGCGCTGGAAAGCGTTGGCGAAGTAGGCGGGGAACAGGACGACGTAGAGCACGATTGCCGCGCACGCAATCCCCGCGGCGATGGAGTAGCGCTTGAGGTTTCTCTTCTCGACGGCCCCGGGCAGCTTGAGGTTCGTTACTTCGCTGTCTGCGTCCTTGACGACCTCGTCCGCGACAAGCCGGGAATAGTCGTCGAGCTTGTCCCTGCCGAGTTGGACGGCGTTAATGACGGCATTATCGAGGCCGGGGTAGGCTTTTTCGAGGACGACGGCAGCGCGCTCGTCTGATATCTTGCGGGTGAGGGGCCTGAAAATGCGCAGGAAGAACAGCGTGCCCACGGCTGCTATCCCCGCGAGGAGCAGAATCAGGCGCGTGCCAGCCGATAGCCACAGCAGGTTGTCGAGCGCGAAGCCCGCGAGCAGCGCTCCGAGGAACACGGCCGCCGTGAGGCCCAGCCCTTCGAGCGCGCTTGTCGTGCGCAGCATCTCGCGCAGCGAGCCCAGCTTCTCAAGGAGCCTGAAATACGACTTGTCGGAATCTCTCGTACTCACTGTCTGCTACCTCCCGATTACGTCATCTTCGTCGCCGCCTTCGGCTTCGAGCGCGTTGAAGTCGAGTTGCATTTTCGTGCCCGTCGTCTCCATTTTCCTGTCGGCGAGTTCGGGCCTGTTGACGAATGTTTTGGTGTCCTTCTTGGTCTCCTGGTCGCCCTTTTCGCGCAGGAGCTGTATTCGCCAGTCAACGAGCCAGCGCTCGCCTACCTTGTGCATCACCCAGTACTCGATGTGAAAGAAGATAAGAGGCAGGTCACCCTTCTTTTCGAGCGATGTCTTGCTCTTTCTCTGGGTCTTGACAATCACTTTCGCGCGCTTGACGTTGCCGACGACGTGCAGAACCTTCTTTTCTTCGAAGAAGTCCTTGATTTCCCAGACTCTCTTGGCAATGTCGGCCTTGTCCTGGTCCGAAAGATTGTTATCCGCGAAGTCCTCGCCTTTCATGCCGGGGGATGTGAAGACGGAGTCCTTCGTTACAATGACGAGGTCATAGTAACCGGGGAGGAGGTCCTTGACAACGTACTCGCCGGTTTTCTTGACCTTGCCCTTGACGAACATCTTGTAGCGGTGCTGGACCGCTATGACATCCTCTACTTCTCCCTCGGCCTTGATAGTGCCGGATATCCGGCAGTCCACGGCCTTCTCCTTGGGATTGGCAAACTTGATTTCCTTGACGTGGACGATATCATCGAGCGTCTCGTCAATCTTACCCCTGTCGTAGTGTTTCAGCCAGAACCGGGTCTTCTCGTCGCCCGATTCAACGTAGAGAATACCGTTGCATGTTCCGTGCACTTCCTGGCCGCTACGAAGCGTGACGTGGAGTTCGTAGTCCTTGCGGGGGAACGTTTTGCCCGTGTAGAGCTTTTCGTCCTTGCTCTCTTCCTTGAAACGCCATTCGCGCACCATTTCCTGCTTTGTGATTACGACCTTCAGGTTCGCAATGTGTTCGAGCGGCAGGTGCTTAAACTTCTTCTCCCGGCTGTCGTATACCTTTATAGGCTTGAAGCCCGTGGCGTGGACAATGCCGGCGATGCTGGAGCCGTCCGAGAATACGACTGTCCCGTGCGCCTCGCCCTGGCGAAGCTGGCGGGCCGCTTCCTCCTTCGCGGGCTTTTCCTCGTTTCCTGCGGGTTTCTCCGGCTTTTCCTGCTCTTTATCGCCTTCCTGCCCCGCAGCGAGGGCAGCGAACAGCAGGATAAGCAATAAAATTGATGCTTTCGGCATTATCGCGCTCCGTTCCACTATATATATAACGCACGGCACGCGCCGCAGTAGCTATACTAAACAAGCATATTTCGTTTTCTTAAAATCCACTCGGCGGTGGCCAGGCCGAGAAACAGCAGGAAAAACAGCGGCGTATCCCAGATGGAGACTTCCCGCTCCTCGGAACTCGCGCTGGCGATGGCCTCGATATCCCTGACCAACTTCGACGCCTCGTGCATGCTGTAATACTTGCCGCCGCTCTCCGCGGCGATGCGCCTCAGGAACTCGTCGTTGAGGTCCGCGTTCTCGAATTCGAGGTTGCTCCTGCCCACCACGACCTCGACGGATTCCTGGACGGTCTTGTCCTCGCGGTCCGTAACGGAGGTCATAATCCTGTAGCGCCCGCCGGCTTTCGGGATGAATTCGCCCTCGTAAGTCCTCTTGTCGGGCTGGATTCTGACATGCTCCGTTTCGAGCATCTTCTCGGTCTCGACTTGCACCGGCAGGGTCTCGGGCAGCGGCTGCCTCACAAGCTCCGTATCGACCCGCGCCTTTATGTGAACGGTCTGGCCGGGCAGATAATTGCGCCTGTCGGTCCACAGGGAGAGCGGCCCCGTGCTGCTCTTTTCGCCCGCGAGCCACCTGACCGCCTGCCCCCAGAACCGGACGTACGGCGAATCGAGGCCGAGGCCCCTGTGGCGCAGGTGCCACTTGTACGTCGTGCTCCCTGTCATAATCATGGTCTTGCCTTCGCCGTAACGCTGGACTGCGACGATGACGAGCGGTTCGCCCTCGATGCTCACTTCCGGGTGCTCCGCGAGGACCATGGCACCGGGCTTTCGCCTGCCCGTCACGTTCGCCCCGTAAAGCTCGCATGCGGCATCGCCGGCTCCTTCGAAATAGTCGGCTGTCCCCTGCATTACGGGATGTCGCTTGCCTTCTTCGGTAACCTGCATGACGAAGCTGTCCGGCTCCTGCCCGGAGCTGCGGCCACCCAGCGATACGGGAAGGATTTCCTCCAGCTCGGTGCCGCCGTAGCCGCCCGCGCCAAGCGCGTCCCGGCCGCCGAGGGCGCAGAATCCGCCGCCGCCTTCGACGAACTTTTTGAGGGCTTCGAGCTGGTCCGCGGCGAACGCCTCGCTCTTGAGGTCGCCGAGTATCACGATGTCCCAGTTCTCGTAGCCCTGCACGTCTGCCGGCAGCCCGCGCGCCACAAGCTCCGCGCGCCCCACGCCCTGCAGCGTGAACAGGTTCTCCTGAGTAAGGACGGCGCCGGTGAAGCTGATGTTGGGGTCCTGTTCGAGCACCATCTTGAGGTACTTGTATTCCCAGCGTGCCCTGTCCACCAGGAGCACTCTCATCTTCGAGTCGAGCACGTGCAGGTTGAAGGACTGCCTGTTGTTCACCTTGACAAGTTCCTTTTCAAGCTCAATCACGGAGACGGCGTATTCGAACACGCCGGCGGACTCGGGCCTGAAAGTGAGAGTCACGGTGTCGCTGCGCTTCTCGCCTGACAGGCTGACCTCGGAGGCGGTGACCATTTCTCCCTCCGGGCCCGTCAGCGTTACCGGGATTGCAGTCCTGTTCTTGAGACCGAATGCCCTGACCTCGACCTCGACCTGGACGGTTGTGTTTTTGTAGGCCTGTTCTGGCGCTTTGGGTGCGCCGACCGAGAGGTCCGCCACGCCCGCATCGGAAAGTTTCGACCCGACGCCGACGGCGAATACGGGAAAGCCGAGTTCCTGACCCTTCGCCTCTGCTGCGGAATTATCCGCGCCATCGCTTACGAGCACAGCCGCGACCGGCGCGGTTGCGCCGGACTTCGCCGCGGCCTCGCGCAGACTCTTGAGTATGGCAGTGGAGTCGCCCTGCGCGTCGAGCATCTTGCCCGTGCCGTCCGAGGGCAACTGGCCGGCGGAACCGGCGAAGGAGAAATTCTGGACGACGAAATACCTGCCGAGAGGCCCGAGGACGCCGTCCGACCCGTAGACGAGGTCGCGCGCGACATCTATGCGCTTCCTCTGCCCCCTCGCATCCTTGAGGGGCAGCGTCATGGACCTGGAGTTGTCCACGAGAAGCACGAGCCTGGTCTTCTCGCCCGCAATCGACTGGTAGGAGATGACGGGCTTGAGAATGCACAGAAACAGGAAGATGACAACCCCGATTCGAAGGCCCAGAAGCATCCAGCCTTTCCTGCGCGGCAGCGCGTGGAAGTTTCGGAAGTAGGCTGCATAGACCAGGGCCGCCAGCCCCAGGATGGCAAGCACCGCAAGGGCGGGGTGCCAGTCGCTTGCCAGTTCGAGTCCCATGCATTTACCTCAGAACCGCAGTCGCCTTTTCGGTCTCTTTAGCCAGCAATTTCTCCCGCGCGCTCTGCTCGCCCGGTTTGGCGGTGTGCGGGACCAGCCGGTTCGCCAGCCAGCCCTCGACAAGCAGCGCTAGGAGCGCGAGGTAGAAGAAGTAATCCCACAGTTTTACGCCCGTCCTCATGCGCCAGATAGCGGAGGCGAGGTCGTCGCCGCTTCTAAGCTGGAGCACGTTGCTCCCGAGCGCCTCCCTCGCTTCGGCCGGCGGGACGCGCAGGAGATTGCTCTCCGAGATATCCAGGTTCACGGCGAAGTATTCGCCCTGTTTTCCCGAAGAGCTTCTTATGGCGGCGTTATAAATTCCCGGCATTACCGTCTCCGCGAACGTTGCGGTGATTGCTCCGCCCGCCGGCTCGACCGCCGCCTCATAAGCGCGCCCGGCGGGGTCGGTCACGGAAACCTCGATATTCTCTTCCGCCGGAGGGAAGGTGTACTTTACAGGCTCGCCGACCAGGTAGCTCCTGAGGCGCTGCTGCCTGGAGGAAATGTAACGAATCATCTCGTGCACGAGCGGCAGGTATATGGGCCTCAGAGGCATGTTGGTCCAGTCGCGGTCGCATGACGCCGCGAACAGGAGCACCGAACCGGCACCTGTCTTTCGTTCGCTCAGGGCGGGGAAGCCGTTCGAGAACCTTGCCAGCACGGAAACGGCCTTGTCCTCCCTGTCTCGCTCGCATATCATGATTTTAGTGAAGCGCGTGGTCTCGAAGCCCTCCTCGCGAACCGCTTTCAACGCGGAGAAGACGCCGTGCTCCCAGTCAATCCCGCCTGCCGGCAGGCTAACCGCGGCGGAATCGGGATAATCGCGGGTTCCCACGAGTTCACAGGGCAGCAGATGCGCCGTCGAGTTCCTGCCCATGAGCTTGTTGTAGGTCTCGGGCCTCATACGGTCGCCGGCAAACATGACGAGGCCGCCGCCGCCGCGAACGAACTTGTCAATGTCGGCCACAAGCACATCATCGAGCTGTCCCACGTTCGCGAGGACAATGGCGCTGTAGTTGTCGAGATTCTCGCCGCGAAGGCCTGCCTCGGAGACCACTTTAGGCCGTACCGGTGAAGAAGCTCCAACCGAGCCGTCTTCTTCAAGATTCTCGGCGAGCGCGGGAGCCAGCGCGGCCGTGAGGTAGTACGTCTCGTCGAGGTCCCAGATATCCGAAGGGTCGCCGTTTATGACCAGGACTGGGACCGCCTCGCCTGCCGAGGAAGCGAAGAAACGCTTGTTATCCGTTGCCAGCCCGTCAGTTTGCAGGAAGACGTGGCCACGAAGCCTGCCCTCGTCTGCGCTGCGCGTGAAAGAGATTGACGCGCTGCCGCCGGCGGGCACCGTTACGGGCTTCTCGCTGCGGGTCTTGCCGTCGAGGACGAGCGCGACCCGGGCGTTCGCGGCACTGCCGGAGAAGTTGCGGATCTCCGTCTCGATTTCCAGCGCGCCACCCTCGCCGCGCCTGTGGCCTACTTTTACCGATGTGAGCGCCATGTTGACCGGCTCGACCGCCGCGACATCAACGACGATGACGTTCGCGTCCACTTCCTGCAGGGAGCTTCCCTCGAGCACGGGCTCCCAGAGCGTAAGCTGGTAGTCGCTGATAATGTAGAGTTCCTTGTTGACCTCGGTGGAGCTTTTCAGCGCCTTGACCGCGAGGCTGAGCGCGCCTTCGAGCGAGCCGGCGGTCGGGTTCTCCTTGAGCAGCTTCACGCGCCGCTCCAGCCCGGCCAGGTCCTTGCTGAGCTGCGCATCCGCGGGGGCGTAGCCCGCGACGGGGATAATGGCCGCATCGTCGCCGGGCGCGAGCGTCCCGAGCACCGCGAGGGCCTTTTCCTTCGCCCGTTCGAGGCCGGTCACTCCCGACTCCTTGTAGCTCATCGAGTAGGAGTTGTCCACGATGATGGCTGCGGTCGTCGAGGTCCTGGCTCCGGCGCTCGCTGTCCGGGTGCGCAGAATCGGCTTGGCCAGAGCAAATGCGAAAAGCGCAATCGCCGCGATGCGAAGCGCGAGAATCAGCAGCTCGCGCAGCTTCTGGCGGCTCGCCATGCGCAGGTCTATGAGGCGCAGGAACATGAGCGAGGGGAAATCCACGCTGCGGGAATGGCGTTTCTGGATAAGATGAATTATCACGGGCACGGCAGCGGCGGCCAGGCCCAGCAGGAACGCAGCGTTGAGCAGCGAAAATCCGAACATTTCTATCCAAGCCTCGCGCGTTTCGCAAGGTATCTCGCAAGCATCAAGTCGAATGGGCGAGACGTGTCCGCGAGCAGGTAGTCAACGAATCCTTCCGCGCACTCCCGCCTGTACTGCCTGATGAACGCTTCGAGCTGTTTAGAGTATTCCTCCCGGAAAAACTGCGGCTCCATCATGAGCTTCTCGCCACTTTCCATGTCGCGGAAGGTCGTCAGCCCGGAAAACGGGAACGACAGCTCCGCCTCGTCGAGCACGTGGAAGATGATTACTTCGTGCCGGTTGTGCCTGAAGTGCTTGATGCCGCGCAGTACTTCCGACTGCTCTTCGAGAAGGTCGGAGATGATAATGACGAGCCCGCGCTTCTTAACCGCCTCGGCCATCGCGTGCAGCGTGCCGGCGATGCCGGTCCTGCTCGACGGCTCGGTGTTCTCCAGGACGACCAGCATGTCGCGCAGGTGCGACGGCGAGCATTTCGGCGGTATCCGGTGGCGTATCTTGTCGTCGAAAATGACCATGCCGACCGAGTCCTGCTGGCGCACCATCAGATACGCCAGCGAGGCCGCGAGATAGCACCCGTAGGTAAACTTCGATATCCCGTTCGAGGAGTAGGCCATCGAGCGCGAGCAGTCAATTAGAATTGTCGCCCGCAGGTTGGTCTCTTCCTGGTATTGCTTTATGTAGTGCTTGTCGCAGCGCGCCAGGACGCGCCAGTCGAAGTGCTTAAGGTCGTCCCCCGGGACGTACTCGCGGTACTCCGAAAACTCGACCGAGAATCCATGATAGGGGCTCTGGTGCAACCCCGATATGAACCCTTCGACGACGGTCCTGGCAATCAGCTTGATATTCGCCAGGCGCGAGAGCGCCTTCGGGTCCAGATAACGTCTTCCGGGTCGGACAGCGGCCACTTGCGCCCCCGGCTACTCTTCGTACTGCGGCTCCGGCACAGTCTCGAGCAGCTTGTCAATGATGTCATCGGAGTCGATGCCTTCGGAGTCGGCGTTGAAGTTCGTGAGGACCCTGTGACGCAGGACCGGGTGAGCCATTGCCTTGATGTCGCTCACCGAGACGTTGTAGCGCCCGTTAATCACTGCCCTCGCCTTGGCGCCGATTACGAGATACTGCGCCGCTCGCGGCCCCGCGCCCCATGATACCCAGTCCCTGATAAACTCTGGAGAAGTCTCCTCCTTGGGCCGCGTCATGCGGGCCAGGTCGGTAGCGTAGGTCACGACGTGCTCGGATATCGGCACTCTTCTGACGATATGCTGGAGATTCATGATGTCCACGGCGGACAGGACCGGCTTGAGGTCCGGCTCGAAGTCGTAGGTCGTGGCCTTGACTATCTGTATCTCCTCGGCCCGCCGGGGATAGCCGATAAGCACCATGAACATGAACCTGTCGAGCTGCGCCTCCGGCAGAGGATAAGTGCCTTCCTGCTCGATGGGGTTCTGCGTGGCGAGCACGAAAAACGGCAGCGGGAGTTGATAGGTGACACCGCCTGCCGTGACGCGGTACTCCTGCATCGCCTCCAAGAGCGCCGCCTGTGTCTTGGGCGGCGTTCGGTTAATCTCGTCGGCGAGAAGCATGTTTGTGAAAATCGGGCCTTTTATGAACTTGAACGAGCGCTCGTGCGTGGTCGAGTCTTCCTGGAGGATGTCGGTTCCCGTGATGTCGGAGGGCATGAGGTCGGGCGTGAACTGCACGCGCTTGAACTCGAGGTCAAGCACTCTCGAAATAGTGCGCACCATGAGGGTCTTGGCCAGTCCCGGCACGCCGACTACCAGGCAGTGCCCGCGGGAGAAGAGCGCGACAACAAGCTGTTCGACGACGTCCTCCTGGCCGATGATTACCTTGCGAATCTCGCTCAGTATCGCCTCGCGGGCCTCGCGCAGCTTCTGGATTGTCTTGAGGTCCTCCTCGGTTATCTTCTCGCCCGCGCCGGGCGGAGGTGGCACGTGGACGGCGGTCTGCGCGGCCGCTCTTTTCGGGTCCACCGGCGCCTTTTTCTTCGCCGCCTTCTTCGGCGGGACCTCTTCCTCGCCGCCGTCCATGTACTGAAGCTCGGTCTTGCCGATACGCACGACGTCTTTGGCCTTGAGCGTGTATGTGCCCTCTATCTTCGTTCCGTTGACCTTCGTCCCGTTGCGGGAACCGAGATCTTTCAGCACCCAGTTATCACCTTCCTTCAGTATCTCCGCGTGCTCGCGGGATGCCTCGTCGTCCGAGATTCTCACCTCGGCGGAAAGGTCGCGCCCGAGAATCACCTTCCCTTCGTGAAGATGGAATTCAGTTCCCGCCGAAGTACCCGACTGTATAACAAGCTTCGCCATCTCTACTCCCGGTTAAAACTGGATTGTATGAGCCCCAAGACGAACCTGTTGGAAAGCATCCGCGGGCGAAAACCCGCGGATGCCCCTGTCTTATCAGTCTGAACGAGAATTATTCACTTATATCTCAGTGAGTCTGCGAATAAACCACAATATTGACGCCCAGCTTCAGGGCGTCCTCGGCCTCGATAGCCTTCGTGAACGGGTGGTCTTCCTTCTCCCAGCCGTTGCCGAGCGCATAAGGGCAGAATATCACGCGCGTCGAGCCCGCCACCTCGATGCCATAAAGCGGAAGCTGCGGCAGGTCCTTGACTGCTTTCTTCGTGAACTCTGTATAGCTGACCGAGGCTATCTTGAACCGGGCGGAATAGACCGCGTGCTCGGCGGACAGGTGCTTGAGTTCGGCGCCCGGCAGGACCTTTTTTATCTCCCTTACGAAAGCCGCCGTGAACGAGGCGCGCCCGCAGCACGAGTCGGCCAGCAGGAAGCCACCGCCATTGAGGTAGTTGCGCAGCTTCGTAACCTGCTTGTCCGTCAGCTTGAAATCGTTGTGTCCCGTCACGTAGAGGAACGGGCACTCGAACAGGTCGGTCTTGTCCAAGTCTATCTTTTCGCGCTTGAATTTCACGCGGACCGACGACTTCGCGTCAACCGCCGTGAGCAGGTTTATCGCGGACGATGGGTTCGGGTCCCAGTTGCCTTCGTAGACGACCTGCCCGAAGACGAAATCGCCCTTGTCCTCCTTCGCCTGCTCGTGGTACTGCTTCGCGCGGCTTAAGAACTTGCCCAGGTTGTGATACGCGAGGCTGTAGGCGACCATGTTCACTCCGAGCTTGAACGAGTCCGCATACTCGTAATCCTTTGCGCCCGGGTCGTGGAACTGGTCCCAGCCGTTGCTTATCCCGTACTTGAACAGCAGCACGGCCGTCCTGCAGCCTATGTCGAGCCCCTCGATGTAGGGCTTGCCGTCCGTCCGGTCGGTCGCTTCCTTGGTGTACTTGACGCTGCTTATGTTGTAATAGCTGTGGTAAAGCGGGTGGTCTTCGGGCAGAACGTACAGTTTCCTGTCCGGCCACATGGCCTTGAGCATGGCGTGGTATTCCTTGTAAGCCTTGTCCACGCCGCAGCATGCTTCGAGCCACAGGTATCCGCCGGATTCGGCGTATTTCTTCAGGAAAGCGAGTTCCTTGGCCGAAAACGTGAAGTCACCGTGGCCGGAGATGAACAGGATGGGCACCTCGGCGGGGTCGCCGGAGAGCTTCGAGAGGGGCGCCGCGACCCTATTGTAGGGCTGCCCGAGCTGCGAGGCGAGCTTGCGAAGCAGGTTCTTCTCGGCGCCGGGGTTCGTATTCCAGTCCCAGAAAGTGTAGGTTTCGCCCTCGTGCTTGATTCGCCTGGGCTCCTTGCCGTGAATCACGCGGCATATGAGCGTCGGCGGTGAAGGCTCGCGCTTCTTCTCCGTCCTGCGCTGCGGGGTTGCGGGCAGCGGCAGCGGCGGGAACGCCTCGCCTCCCTTTCTCCTCTGCGGCTTGGCGCGCGGCGGCTTCCAGTCCGCGACCGCAAGGCTGACACCGACGAGCACGAGAACCAGCGCTACGAAAAACCTCTTCGCCATTTCTCCCCTCCTGTAAACTGCGGGGTAAATTTCCTGACTCTGAGAGTTAAACCGCGCTGCGTCCCGCAGGTTCCTCTACATCATCTACATTTTTCCATCCGGGTTGGTTTCAAGCTTGCCGGGAGCACCGGTCTCAAAGCTGGAGCGTCTCCTTCAGGTAGTCGCCAAACTCGAAGAAGCCCTTTTTCCCCGCGACCCACTCGGCGGCCCGCAGCGTGCCTGCGGCCAGCCCGCCGCGGTTGCGGGCGCGGTGTACCAGCTCCACCGAGTCGAACTCGCTGTCGAAGACGACCTCGTGCGTGCCCGGCACCCAGCCGCCGCGCGTCGAGCTGACGTGAAGCTCCGACTCGTCGCGACCCCTGTTGAGGCACTCGTACACGGGGCCTTTCTTGCGCCCCATCTCGGATATGACGGCGTCGGCAATCTTCCTGGCCGTGCCGCTGGGGGAGTCCACCTTGCCCTTGTGGTGCCACTCGTGGCAGAAGACGTCGTATTCGTCGAGCTTGTCGAACAGCCTCGAAGCCGTCTTGACAATCTCGTAGAAGACGTTCACGCCCAGCGAGAAGTTCGGCGCGTAGACTAAGCCGATTCCGGAATCTTCAACCAGCTTGCGCACTTCTTTGACGTGATCGGTCCAGCCCGTCGTGCCGACCACCATGTTCACGCCGAGCTTCGCCGTCTTCTCGATATTCGGGACGGTGGACGACGGGTTCGTGAACTCTATGGCGACGTCGGCGCCCGCGAGCGATTCGGCCGTTATGTCCTTGTGCAGCGCGCCTTCGGCGACCGGGTCTATGATTGAGACGACCTCATGGCCGCGCGCCCGGGCCAGCGCCTCTATCTCGCGCCCCATCCGCCCGTAACCGACGATAGCTATCTTCATATTGTCCTCCCATTAATATCTGGAATGATACCGCCGCACCCTCCACGGTTCAACACCTTCCGCCTTTTTCGGTTGACGTGAGTATGTGCCCATATAATTACACGAGATTGCAGTCAGGCATTGAGCATATTCGTTTCGCGGCTTCCCGCGTGTAATGTACTGCAAGACCTCAAGTGCGTTTACGGCACAATTCTCTTGACAAACATGTATACATGTGGTAATTTGAAAGTAGCCGGCGCTTGCCGGACCCCGGTTCCCGTTTGTGGGGTACAAAAGAGGAGAAAAAGAAGAATCGCACAGCCCGACCGGGCCTTCCAGGCAGGAGCCCGCAAGCACCTGTGTCTGCGAAATCATCCCGGCCGGGCTTATTTTATTGATTTGAGTGATTCGGTTGACGTATAGCCGGATTCCGATTATGATGCGCGGTAGCGCTTTTTCTCGGAACAGTCAAAGGATGTCTGATATGAGAAATATACGGTCTGTAATGGCGCTTGTCATACTTTTCTGCCTGCTTGCCGGAAGCGGGTGCAGCCTTTCAGTAAGCCTGCGCGAGCTTTCGCTCCCCGGTGAAGTGGTGACACGGAAGATAGTTTCCAACGCCACCGCCCACGTCAAGACTGTTGACGGCAAGATGCGCGTTATTACAGTGAGCGTGCCGGACGATGGATATCGCGTGGTCGCCTTCGACCTGCCGGCCAATGCTGCCCCGGGCGCAAGGCTTCCCGTAGAAAGGGCCTACTACCTGTCATATTCGGACGAGGCGTGCGTCTTCTACGAATACTCGAAAGGCTGGGTCGATATCTCGGAAAGCGCGGAAACTCGCGCGACGTACGAAATAAGCTTCGATTTTAACGGCAGCGTGCCGCTGCGCGGCAGGGCAGGGAAAGCTCCGCTCAGGCTGACAGGCAGCATGACCGCCTCCCGTTTGGGTCGCGACCTCGACTACATCCGTGACTCTCTCAGGCGGTTCCACGACAGGATAGAGTCGGACATAGACCACCGCTACATAACCACCGAGCACGCCAAAAAGCTGCGCACCCTTATCCCGCAGATGAGATAGCGGGGCGGGTGAGTGCTACTTAATGAATTTGAGCACTTGGACACAAATTTCTATTTGAGATGATATCAAGGAAGTGCAACTACTACTTGCACTGCGGGAATGTTAGTCCACAGATACAAGTGAGCAACTGCGAGTGGTTATTCTTGACAACTGAATGGTCAGAAGGTATTTTCTGAGTTGTAAGTGAACATATATCATGGAGACAGACATGGTTGCTCCAAATCTTACCGAAGCAGAGAAACGTGCATTAGCAGCTGAAGAGTTGCCAGCCTTCAGCGGTATTAAGCTAAGGCATATTAAGAATCAACTGGCACAGATTCTAGGATTGATTGGAAGAGGCGGGGTCTTCGATGAGTACACACGACACGACATCTCGCATGTAGACAAGATGCTGGGCATTCTCGAATGGTTAGTGCCGGACAGAACTAAAGAGATAATCAGTCCAGCAGATTGGCTTATAACTGTATTGGCTATCTACTTTCATGATGTTGGAATGTTAGTAACTACGAAAGAATACGAGTCACGAAATAGCTGCATCGGTTACATACAATTCAGGGAAGAAGTGCTTCACAACGGAGATGAGGCGATAGACTATAAGGCAAGCTTGGACAGAATGAAGGATGAGGACAGAGAACGATTTCTCTATCAAGAGTTTGTACGTCGCTCTCATCCCACTCGAGCCAAGGCCTGGGTACTTGGGGCTCAGTCAGACTTTCTAGGTGTCGCGCACGATGCTATCTCTGTGGTTGATGACCTCCTCAATCCTTTGCCGCAACAATTCCGGCGAGATCTGGGCATGTTATGTGAGAGTCACCACCTGAATGATTTGGATAACATTGAGAAGTATATGCCATCCCGAGCTTACGGAGACAGCAATCAGGAGACGGTGAATCTCCAGTATGTCGCAGTTCTCCTTAGGGCTGCCGACCTTCTGCACATGACTTCCGATAGGACGCCTTCTACGGAGTTTCGTCTCATCAGTTTGTCTGATCCCAAGAGCCAAGAGGAATGGGCCAGGCAAAAAGGAGTAACTACCGTTAGAAGTAAGATCGGTTTCAACAAGGAAGGTATACCTGACCAAGCGGCACACCGGGACACTATTGAAGTACAAGCTTATTTCACGGATGAGACGGGGTTCTTTGGCCTAACAACCTACCTAACATATGTGAGGAGCGAAATCTCTCGGTGTCACACTTGGTGTGAACAGACCAAACGCAGGACAGGAATGGGGCATGAATTCCCGTGGCGCTTTATTGACGACAGCCATGTTGAAGCAGAGGGTTTTCTGCCAAACCAGTTTGAGTTCACTCTGGACCAAGCCAAGATACTCGACCTGTTGACTGGGCACACCCTATACAATGATACCTCTGTCGTACTTCGCGAACTCGTTCAAAATTCATTGGATGCCATAAGACTCCAAAATCTTATCGAAAAACGTGGCCACCGTGATGAGAGTTCGGGAAAAGTGGAAATACACTGGAATGGTGAAGACCGCGTATTGACAGTCTCGGACAATGGAACTGGTATGTCTCGAGAGATAGTCGAGAACCATTTGTTGAAGATAGGTGCCTCAAGGTATCAAGAAAAGAGATTTAAAGAGGATTTTCCGGAGTTTTCTCCTATCAGTCGGTTTGGGATTGGGATCCTAACTACTTTCATGGTTGCGGACAAAGTAGAAATAGCAACCTTCGTCGAAGAAGAGCAGAAGGGTATCTCATTGGCTCTTCGTTCCGTTCATGGAAAGTACCTTCTCCGACACCTTGACAAAACATCGGACTCTGATATGAGGAGCCTACTTCCTCATGGGACATCCGTGAGACTCCACATCAGGCCAAGTGCGAAGATACCAGACATCGCTGAAGCTCTTAGAAAATGGGTTGTTGTGCCGGGGTGTGAAGTAACGCTGATAGTTGACCAACAGACGCCTGTCACGATAGGGTTTTCTTCTCCCAAGGAGGCTCTTCGGCAGGTTTTGAATGACCTTGGCATATCGGACGAAGACAGTGTCAAAATTAAAGAAGTGCGAAAGGATTGCGTAACATTGGCCTACGCACTCAGATGGTCCGATGTTTTCAAAGAGTGGAGCTTCTTAGACTTTGAGAGAGTCAGTCGCGAGAGATCAAATGCTGTAAGCCTGGGTGTTTGCATTGAAGGCGTAAGAATAGAATTTGATACGCCTGGGTTCAACGGAAAGTCAATAGTTGCTATATGCAACCTCAAAGGTCCATCGGCTCCACGAACAAATGTTGTGCGCTCAGGGCTAGAAGAGACTCCAGAACGCCAAACAATGCTGGAAGTAATATACTCTATATTTAGTGACCACGTTAGTTCGGAAGTGGAGGCAATTTACAATGAGAGAGATCTACCTTTGACTTGGGCCGCGGAAGAGGCAGTCTTCCTCATTAATCCACTTCTTGGGTATAGAGGCCGTGGTCATGCTCAATCACAAGATGATAAGTTATTCTATGAGTCCTTGTTTTCTATTCCCGTACTACTAGTTGAGCAGGGAAGTGAAAGGCGAGTGTTATCAGTTGCCGATGTGCGAGCATTTAAAGAATGCTGGACTACGTGTTGTGCTCTTTTTGAGCACGCTGAGAGAATTCTCCGAGAGGTCCGAGGGCCAGTCTCTCTTTCACATCTCATAACAGCGCTTGGTCATGATATCAAAGAGCTTCCTCGTGCTCCCGTAGTATGCTGGAATACAAACAGCAAGAGATTCTACTGGTCGGCCCTCAAAGGGAAAGAGGTTGCCCAGATTAATGTCTATAAGAGTCAAAGGCGTGCCGACCTAAAATGGGAATTAGTGAGTGAGTCGCCGCGTTGGGTGGAAATTAAGTCTCTTTTCAAGCGCGAACTCATGGATGACATTTTCGAACGAAGGGGTTATCTTGGCAGCGGCATTACTAGGTCCATTACTGATATTTTTGTGCCCAGAAAAAACGTCAAGATTGATGGTTTGTCTGGAGAATCAGTAGTTGTAGTGCGTGACGAGGTCTATGTTGTACCGAACACGCAACTCTCTGCTTACTTGATGTCGTGGGTTGGACGTTTAGAGGAAGGAAGTTCGAGAGAAGAGCAGATCTTACGCTTTGCTGAGTTCTCTATTCTCCTGAGTGCCGCAGTGCATAATGCTACGCTGTCGCCAGACGACGTGAAACAGCAACTACTTGAGACTATTTCAGATTATGGACCAGACTTAGTGACCAGAATTGATGAATACATAGACCTTCCAAGATTTCTCAGACTTATAGAGCAGGGCGAGTTGAAATCCTTCAATCCCTTTCTATGGCAGAGAGCAAAGGATAATTGACAGGACTCTAGGTAAGCTGCTAAAAGAAGGAGTGTTGTTCCTTAGTAGGCGGTTGGGGCATTTTGACGGTCGAGACGCCGAACCAGGGCGAGGTGCGGCCCACCACCAGCTTGCCGTAAGACCCGTCGAATCCCAGCGGCTCGAACGTGAAATTGTCACTCTTTATCTCGACAATGGTGTCCGTAACATCCTGCGGCACAACGCCTTCGAGCAATTCGCGGACAGTGTGCGGCTCGACCTTCCAGAGTTCTATCTCGGTCCCGAAGGCAGCCACGACCTTCTCGTAGAGCTGGGCAACCTTCTTCGAGTTGGGATTGGCGACGCCGAGGCTGTAAGCGACGACTTCCGAGAGTGGCACCATGTGCACAAAGCGACGTTTGGATTCCTTTTTCAGTTCGCGGTCGGCACCTTGCGCCTTCGAAATCTGGAACGCGCGCTCCAGCACGCCTATCGTAATCGCCTTGCCGCAGATGGGGCAGCGCCCATCCTCCGGCGTCTTGTCCGGCGAGTAGACGCAGTAGCCGTCGTCGTGGCCCTGCTTGCCGGCGCGGTGGCCGCTGAGAAAGTATTTTCCTTCGCCTGGGTTGAACTCGGCTGTCCATGCTACTTTGCGGAACTTGATAGCCTCAAGCAGCGCCGGGTAGGAGAAATCCTCGACCTTGAAAGCCGTGAATTCGCGTCCAAGGCGGTTGCTGGCGGCGGAATGGCAGTCGGAACAGGACACGAGCGCAATCTCGTCAAGCTCGGGGATAAGGTCGAGCACGACCGGATCTGCCGAAAGGCCTGTCTCGACCGCGTTGATTCGCTCGACCGCTTCGCCGAAGAAGTCGGAGAGCCGGTTCACCGGATTGGCCGAGCCGAAAACGCCCTGCGGCGTCATTACGTGGGCGGGTATCATCTCAATGCCGGGGTTGAGGTCAAGCAGTTTCGCGACCTTCGCCGCCACATCGTCGGGTCCTTCGCATTTCAGGAACGGCCGGCCGATAGTGTTCTTGACTCCCCAGCTTTCGAGGAGCTCCACGGCGCTTTCGCAGGCCTCGAATGAAGGAAAGAGGAAGACGCAGTGGACGTTCTTCCTGCCGGGCGTGACTGCCGTGGCGGCTGTGATTATGATTTCAGTCTGCAGCAGGAACCTGGCGTCGGGGTTTTCGTTTGTCCCGCGCAGCGCGAAAAGGCCGTTTTCGCGCTCTTCGAGGCTTTCCTGCAGCTTCGCGTTCCATCCGGGGTGGAGGCAGTCGCCGGTGCCGAAGATGTGGATGCCCTTCTTCTTCATGCTGACGGCGATATCGCCGAGTGCTATATCCCCGACCCCGCCGGCATAGCCGGAGTGCGAATGCATGTCAACGTTGATTTCCAAACCGGCCCCTTTCGATTTCAGCATGGAAGCCCCATTCTACATAGATTGTATGCATACGGCAAGTTGAGAAACCGGATTGCATGCGGTACAATGAAGATGAATAACAGGCGGCACAAGTTGTCTAACAGGATGAAATGAAAGCAACCAATCTCACGCGAATGATTCTGGCAGTTGTCGTGGTTCTTGTGAGCTTGCCCATCTTCGCTCAGGAGAAGTCGGACGAGGAGCTGCGCAAGGAGTATGAAGGACTGCCGTGGGACAAGGCGCACGTCGAGCAGACCGAGCACTACACCGTCAGATGCAACTCGACGAAGGAAATCACCAAGCGCTACGCCGAGCTTCTGGAGAAGCTTTTCGTGCTCTACAACGAGACGTTCCCGAACCTCGCCACGAAGGAGATGAAGTGGGAAGCGTGGGTCTACAGCACGAGAAGCGAGTTCCAGAAACGCCATGCGAACAAGAGGGAATACACGGCCGGATTCTACTGGCCGGGCGACAAGCGGATTTACACCTATCACGGGCTGTTCGGCGTCTCGGGCTCGACTTTCACCATCCTCGCGCACGAGGGCACGCACGCCTTCCAGCATCTATTTTTAAAATCGTATTACGGGACCCCAAAGTGGCTTCTTGAAGGAATGGCGGTTCTCTTCGAGGGAACCGAGGTTGAGAAAAAAGGCGAGCTTTCGCTCAAGAAGCCGTCGCGCGACCGGCTGCTGCAGGTGAAGCTGGAACTCAAGAACAAGAAGGGCATGAAGCTCGCCGATGTCGTTGGCGACGAGGCGAAGGATTTCTCGCGGCGCTCGTACGCCTACGCCGGGCTTTTTGTCTGGTGGCTGGTAAAAACCGATGCCAAGTATCGGGCAGTGCTCGACGAGCTGTTGCAGAACCTGCGCGAGCGCGCATACGAGAAGGGCGAACTCGAGAAGCTGCTGCAGAAGCACCTGGGAAAGGACCTTGCATCGGCTGAGAAGGAATGGCAGGCGTGGGTGCTCAGGCAGAAGGTCGAGTACACGGGCCGCAAGAAGCCCAACGGCGGGTATTCCAGCAAGCTGCTCAAGTTTTCCATTAAGAGGCCGGGGTCCGACTGGACGATGGACGCAGACAGGGCGCCCGTGGAGGGCGAGTGCGTCGTCTACAAGCGCACGAGAACCGGCGGCAGGATAAGCGTGACGGTATATGCCAACCAGCTTCCGCTTGGCGTCGAAGAGCTGTACTTCCAGTTCCTTCGGGACCTGAAAGACCGGGTACAGGGGCTGAAAATCGAGGGCAGCGAGCGCCTGAAGCTCGGGAAGTATCCGGGCTTCCGGATAATTTACGCCGGCTCCGAGCCTAAGTCGAAAATCGCTACCGGTGTGCAGAAGGTGCGGCTCGATGTCGTCGTAACCTCGCATCATATATATGTACTGAGGATGCAAAGTCCGCCGGAGAAGTGGAACGACAACCTGGACGGCTTCAAGCAGGCGCTGGAGAAGCTGAATATATCGAAGTAGTTTCGGCCCTCAGAACCGGCGGTACATCCCGACGAGCACCCCGAGGATGGCTTTCCTGAACTTCTTGGGATCCATTACCAGAGTCTTAAATCTTTTATTCCTGGGGCGCAGTGTGATCTTTTCACCCATGCGCGTGAATTCCTTGAGCGTCACTTCGTCATCGAGCAGAACGGCTATTATCTGTCCGGGGCGGCACGTGGACTGCCTGCGGATAAAGGCGTAATCGGCGTTGTCTATGCCGGCCTCTATCATCGACTTGCCCTTGACTCTCACGACGAAGACGTCGCCCTCGGGCACCATGTTCTTGTCAATTTTAAGGGATTCCCCGACGTTCTCGTATGCGCTTATGTGAGAGCCGGCGGCGATTTTGCCGACTACGGGGACTTCGATTATCTCCCCGCTCAAAGGCCCCGGCCCGCGCTTGATGCGTATGCCGCGGGAGACGTGCGCATCCTTCTGGATGAAGCCTTTCTTGACCAGTGCACGCAAAACATCCCGGACAGACCCGGTGGAACTCATGTTGAATTCCATGCCTATCTCGCGGATTGTGGGCGGCCTGTTGGTACTGACAATCTGGGATCTGATGAAATCGAAGACCTGCCGCTGCTTCTTGGTGAGGTTTTTCAACTTGTCCTGCCCTTCTCTGCGGCGCCCGCAACGCACCAAGATACCCAGCTTGCACTTGATGCCATATGATGATTTAACAAATAAGCCGCATGTTTGGCAAAAGACTTTTTAGTGAATTTTGAATATTTTTCCACCGGTGTGGCGGAACATCCGGGCTTTTGCACGAGAATCGACGGCATTTCTGTGATACCATTGCCGAATTGGCGGGACGAAAGAATATGGGTGACAAGGCAAGAACAACCAGTTTTATCTCCGCCTTCGACGGAGCCGTGCTCGAGGGAGAAATCCGCTGCGGACGCTCTCCAGGTGTGGTGCTCTGTCATCCTCATTCGCTCTACGGCGGCAGCATGAACAGCAGCGTCGTTTCGGCGCTGTTCGATGCCATCGGGCACGCCGGGCTCTCGGTTCTGCGATTCAATTTCCGCGGCGTCGGCGGCTCGAAAGGCTCCTACGATGGCGGAAGCGGCGAGACGGGGGATGTGCTCGGAGCGCTGAAGCATTTAGCGTCGGAGTGCGGGCGCGGCGCGCAGGTGCTTGTCGGTTATTCGTTCGGCGCGGCGGTTGCGCTCAGGGCGCTGGGCGAATCGGAAGCGGTCGGCTTCGGCGCAGTCGCGCTGCCGACAGAAACAAGCCATGAAATCTATGGAGCAGCACCGATTGAAATAGCTGTTCCCACGCTTCTGGCCGCGGGCGACAGGGACGATATCAGCCGTCTTGAAAACGTCGGGCGTTTCGCGACTTTCCGCCGCCAGCCAGAAACGCTGCTTCTTAAGGGATGCGACCATTTCTTCTCGGGTGTTGAAAGCCTGAACGAACTCTGCGACAATGTAGTAGGGTTTATCCTGGAAGTCGGGAAGGAGAAGGCATGAGGATAGCGCTGGTTGAGCCGTTCGGCGGGGCGAGCGGGGACATGTTCCTCGGCGCGCTCCTCGATGCCGGCGCTCGGGAAGACGCGCTGCGCAATGCGCTGTCCATGCTCGGTCTCTCGGGATGGCAAATGGAAACAGGCCGCACGACCCGCGGCGTTATCTCGGCATCTTCCGTCGAAGTTATTGTCAAGGAGGACCAGCCCCACAGGAAGCTCGCAGGCGTTCTGGAAATAATCAACGGCAGCGGTCTTTCAGCAGGTGTGAAAGAGCGGGCAGCAGCCGTCTTCGAAGCTCTGGCAAAAGCCGAGGCCGAAGTACATGGCACGCAACCCGAAGAAGTCCACTTCCACGAAGTCGGGGCGGTTGACTCGATTATCGACATCGTTGGAACGTGCATCGCGGCGGAACTGCTCGGAATCGAAAAGTTCTACTGCCGTGAGATTCCTCTTGGAAGCGGGGAGATTGCCTGTGACCACGGAAACCTGCCGTGTCCCGCGCCTGCGACCCTGAAGCTCCTGGCCGGCCTTCCCGTCAGGTTCACGACACAGCGCTCGGAGCTTGTCACACCGACCGGCGCTGCGCTCCTGGCGGCCCTTTGCGAGTTTACGCAGGATATTCCGGCATTCACGCTTGGCGCGACCGGTTGCGGAGCAGGGCAGAGGGACGACCAGAACCGGCCCAATATTCTGCGAGTGACTCTCGGCGAAGCGAGCGAGCGAGCGCCCGCCGTTATGGTAGTTGAGGCGAACATTGACGACATGAACCCGGAACTATATTCGCAGGCGAGCGAAGCGTTGTTCGCTGCCGGGGCGCTCGATGTCTGCGCGACTCCGATCCAGATGAAGAAATCGCGCCCCGGCGTGGTCCTGACTGCGCTGTGCCCGGAGGGCGTGCTTCCCGTGGTCGAGAGAGCGTTCTTTAGGCACACAACGACCTTCGGTGTGCGGCGGTATCGCGTCGAGCGCTCGGAACTCGAACGCCGTACAGAAACGGTCCAGACTCAGTACGGCCCCGTCCAGGTCAAGCTGGGTCTGCTCGACGGAGAGGTTGTCACAGCTTCGCCGGAGTACGAGTCCTGCGCGAGAGTTGCAAAGGAAGCGAATGCTGCTGTAAAAGAAGTCTACGCTGCCGCGCTGGCCTCAAGGGGACGGCAGGACGAGGGCTAATCCTTCTTCTCCTCTTTTTCCTTATCCTTGTTGCGTGCAAACTTCATCAGGTTGTCCGAATCCGTGGCCATGCTCACCTGCATTGGCGAATCCTCGGGAGGCTTTGTTCGCACGCTCATCACTATGGCCATTTCGCCCGAGTGGAAGCACCTGTCCTTCGTGTCGAAATACGTTACGCCGGTTCCCTTAGTCGAGCACCTGTATTCCCCGCCCAGCTCTTCCGGCACGTCAATCCTTGATATATCTATCTGCAAATCGAACTTTGCGCAGATGTGGTCGTCGATTGTGACGTATTTCGCGAGCGTTATTTTCGTTTCGCCCTCCACCCACAGCAAGGAACCATAGGCGTTGAAAGGCATCCGGGTGGGCACTGAGGCCGATTCGCCGACGGCGAGCAGCTTGTCGGGCAGGGGGAAGAGCAGCTTGACCATGTCAGCCTGCGTTGGGATTCCGCCGGGCAGCTTCGAATCTTCAGTGACCCCCTGCAAGACAACTGGCGGCTGCTTCATTCCGGCAAACATGCTCGTCTTCATGTCCTTGAACACGAGCGTAGCGGTTTTGTCGCCTTTCGTGTTCATCGAGATGGTTGCCGTGGCATCCATGTTGATGTTAGTGCCCATATTGTTCGTTTTCACGGTCTGTTCATAGTCGTACGCGAATTTGCGTTTCTTCGAGAAATCCCAGCGGAAAAGCTGTTTCCCCTCTGGTACCTGCGCTTCCGGGTAATTTTTACTGCCGACCTTCGCCGCAAATTCCGATTTCTCAAGGAGTTCGGACGGAGGCTCCTGCCCCTCCGATATTCTCTCCTCAAACGCCTTTCTCATTTGCTGGAGCGTTTCCTGCATTTTCTCCTCGTCGGACTTTTCTTCGCTGCAGCCGGGAATGATGGCAAATGCGAGCAGCAGGCACGCGGCAAGCATCAGCACAAGTTTCAAGTTACCCAAGTTCAACCTCCCATTCTCGAAAAACCAGCCCTTTTTTATTTGCCCGGATTTGCCCTGACATAGCGAGCATAGATGTCAAGAGTGAGTGTATTAAGAGTTGTCGTGCCGACCCGGCCGAGTTTTTTCGCGTCCGGGCCGACCGGGTTCCAAGAGCCGTCCGCGCAACCGCCGGTGCGCTGGGTTGGCAGCAGCGCCCTCTTCATGTCAAGGCACCAGTTGCGCCATTTCTCTCCGTTGGTCATGAACATAGCATACGTCCCGAAGTACCAGTAGACCGGTCCTCCCTTATCGCTCCAGTTGGGGTGGGATTTATCTATGTATTCTATCAGCTCTACGAACTTCTTGTCCTTTCTTGAGCGCCCGCAGAATATGCCCGATATCGCAGCCGCGGCTGCGGCGGTGAGTTTCTTGCCTTCCTGGAACGGCGATTTGTCCTTCAGGAGCGTCGGCAGCCTGGAATCTAAGAAGGCGAGCACTTCCTTGAAGGCCCTCTGTGGCAGGTCCAGCCTCGCCGCTTTCGCCGCCTTCATGGCAAGAACACACCACGCCGTGGTGACGATATCCGAAGGCCCTTTTTTATTGCCATTCTTCCAGCCTCCATCCACCCGGCGCCTGGAAAGAAGAAAATTGAGTGCTTTCTGGCTCGGCAGTTGGAGCTTGTAGTCTCTTGTGACGGCGAAGGCTTCGCACAAGGCCATTGTCGCTTTTGCCTGCAGCTCTATCGAGTTCTGAAAGTCTTTGCTCCCGAACGAGCCGTTTTCGGCCTGCTGCGATGTCAGCCAGTCAAGCGAGTACTTAACAGTTTTTTTATAAAGTCCGACCCTGTGCGTATGTCCGTTTCCAAGGTATGCCAGAACCGCGAGGCCTGTTGCGGCGAGGTCCTGGTCCGAGGCACCGTGGCCGCTGCAGTGAACGCCGTACTTGGGGTCGCAGTTCTTCTCGAAGCCGTCCGCGTCCCACATGCCGCTTGGCCTGTCCTGATGGAAGTGAAGCCACCTGAGCGCCGGTGTGCATGTTCGCTCGTCTCCGGCCAACCCGATACCTCTCTCGAGTTCCTGGTACTTCTTGGTTACTTCCAGCGCGAGAGACTCATACAGGGCTCTGGCTTCCTTGTTCTTCTCTTCCTTCGCTCTGTCGTAGAGTCGTTGAGCCAGTTTCCGCTCGGCGTTCGTCATGAGAAAGTCGCTCATCCAGGATTTCACCTTGTCCCCGTGCTTGTTGTGAAGGGCGAGCGCCATATCTGCCTTTTCCTCCGGACCGAGATGACGCACAGCCAGCAGGGAGAGACTCGAAAGCATCTCGCCAAAAAGCCCTTCCTCTTCAATCGCCCCTGTCATTTCCGTTAGTTTTGAGATGGCCTCCTTGCCCGCGCACTCGGCTATGAGACAGGCCGCCCATCTTCTGACAAGCACCTGAGATTCTTTGTCCCGCAGCTTTTCAAAAGCCAGGCCTGAGCACTGCTCTTGGCTAAGATGTTTCTTGGCCAGCAGACGCAGTCGCGGAAGGACGTCTTCCAGAGCCGCATTGCTCTTGAACTCGGGGAGCCTGCCCAGCAGGCTTTTGAGTGCCTCGGGCTTGCGGAATTCTTCGATATAGCCCAGTGTGGTCTGCCAGAACGCATTTTCGCTCTGTGCGTCAAGCAACATGCGAAAGAATGAGTCCACATCCTGGCGCACAAAGGTCAGCGCAAGCTTCAGCTCGAATTTGAATTGCTCCGTTTTGGCGTTCTTAAGCCTTCTCTCGAAGACCTCGATAAGCTCCTTGCCGCTCTTCTCGAACCGGCCCCGCTGCAGACACCAGTCAAACGAATCGGAAAGTTCCGGCTCTCTGTCCTGCTTGTCGGCCAGCGCCATGCGCGTGGTGATGACTATCGCATCCAATTTGCCGGGAAGCTCTATAACCTGTTGCTTCTCCTCACCGCTATACCAGCAGAGGCAGTAAGCGGCATCAGTATCGGCGAATATACCTATGTGCGCATACGAGAAAATCATGCCAATCGCTTCGTCCAGCTTGTCGAGCTCCCCTGCGGCGAGAAGATCTTCAAACACCGCCTTGACCTGGGCAGGATGCTGCCGAAGGTTCTCTGCCGCCAGCCTGCGTATGTCCCCGGTGCCTGTCTTGAGCTTGTAGGAATAATAGACGGCTTTCGATTCGGTTGTAAGTGGCAGGTGGCAGAAGAACCTCGATTCTTTTTTCACTTCGCCGTCAATCAGTATGGCCTGCTCTTCGATACCGAGAAGTCCCTGTTTCTCCAGTTCGGGAAACATCTTCAACGTTTCGGCGCGGCTCGCCTTGTTGAGCTTCTGTGCAAGCTCGTGCGGCGTTTCCTGCGCAATGACCGGAGTCGGAAGAATGCAGAAAAAAAGCGCGAGGGCGATAAGGGTTAGAACCTTGATGTTGCAAGTACTTTGTCTGAAAGACATTACTCCCGTCCTTCCTTTTCGGATTTGCCTTCTATGTATCTTTGCGAGAGTCTGATTGTAAGCTGATTGAACGCGGTCGCGCCGATGCGCCCGAGGCTCGAAGCGTCGGGGCCTACCGGGTCCCACGAGCCGTCCGCGCAGCCGCCCTCGCGCCGCTTAGGCGCCAGCATCTCCCTCACGGCGCCGGCCCATTTCTTCCATTTCGCCTCGTTTCCGTACATGTACATGGCCCGGCTGCTGAGGTACCAGTAGACGGGTCCGTGCCCGTCATCCCATTTCGGAGGTTCCTTCTCAAGAATCTCGACGAGCTTGGCGATGCGCTCATCCGCGGCGGGGCGTCCGCACGTCATGCTGCCGAGAGCCGCCGCCGCGACAGCCTGCAGCCTGTCTGCCTGGAAAAAGCCTGCCTTCGCCTTCTGCCGCTCGAACCGGCACAAATCGAAAAAGGCAAGCGCCTTCTTGAAGCTTGATTCGGGTACTTCCAGGCTCGCCTCCTTCGCCGCTTTGAGCGCGAGCACGGCCCAGAGGGTAGTGAGAACGCTGGGCCGGGCCGCCTTGCGGCTGCTCTTCCAGCCGCCTTCGCCCGCTTGCTGTGTGAGCAGGAACTCCACCGCCCTGGCGGCGGGTTCCCTGAGTACGTTGTCCCCGGTGGCGCGGTAGGCGCGGCAGAAAGCCAGCGCTGCAAGCGCGTGATGCTCGGTTGAGCGCGCATAAGCCTCCGTGCCCAAAAAGCCCGAGTCGTGCCGCTGGCTGTAGACCCACTCCATGCCCCGCACTACGGCCCGCTGGAATGGCCCCTCTTTATGCGTGTTCCCTTCATCGAGCAGGGCCAGGAGGGACAGGGAACTCACGGTGATATCATAGCCGGGGCCGCCCCGGCCGTCGCAGCGGGCGCCCTTATCGACGTCGCAGTTGGCCGGGAAGCTGGCGGCGTTCCATCTGCCGCTGTAATCCTGATGCCGGTACAGCCACCTGAGAGTCTTCGGCTCGGGTTTCTCGGCAGCAGTCGCATGTTGCCCTTCTTCGGCCGACTGGTACCAGTTGGTAACCTTGAGCGCCAGTTTACGAAATGTGCGTTTCTTGCGTTCATCCGTCTCCTCGTTGGCCCTGTCGTAAAGACGCTGGGCGAAGCGCCTCTCCACCTTGTCGCCGAGAAGTTCCTTCACCCATGCCAGGCCTTTCTCGTCGAGCTTCTCGTAGACGTCGAGCGAGAGGTCGGCCTTCTGCTCGGGGCCGAGTTCGTGCGCCGCGTTGTGCAGGGTCGAGAGAACCTGCTTGAGCAGCTCTTCGTCCTTGAAAGTGTCGATTGCCCTGCCCAGCTTCCTGACCTGTTCCCATCGGGCGTTCAGGGCGAAAAACTCGCGCGCCCACGACCTGACTTTCTTGTTTGCCTTTGTGTCCTTGAGCATGTCGAGGGCTGTCTCGGCGTTTTTCTCGCGCGTGCAGTGACTCCTTGCGGCCTCGCCGAAAGCCGAAAGCGCGAGCCCCTGGGTTTCCGGGTTCTCGATTTTCGGGAGCAGCGAGCGCAGCCTGTCCGTGACTTCCGGTTTCCCGGAAGACTGGAGGTATCGGAGTGCCAGTTCCTTCAGGTACGCTGCCGAGTCCTTGTCGAGCACGACTTTTTCGAGAGTGTCCAGGTCATCCTCGACGAAGGCCAGCGCGAGGCGGAAGTCGTTCCAGGCTGATTTCTCCCGCGCGCCGTTGAGTCGCATTTTCAGAACCTCGACGAACTCCTTTTCCTTCTTGTGCGCCCTGTTCCGCAGGACATCCCGCCGGAGCCCTTCGCGGGCCGAGTGGCGGGCGCCGTGAAGGTCCTGCAGCGCCGCGGGCGAGGTGACTGTAAGCGCGAAAGTTTTTTTATCCAGCAGGACGAACGCAGTCTCGTCCCGGACATCCCAGCAGAGCGCGAAGCCCGAGGGCGAATCCTCGTGCGCGCGGACGTCGGCGAAGCCCAGCAGGATTTCCGCCGCGAGGTCGAAGCCGCCCGCGTCTTTGTCTCCAGTCAGCTCTTCCAGTGTGTCCGCGACAAGCAGGGGGTGTGACTTGAGGTAGTCCGCGGCAAGCGTGCGCGCATCCTGGCTGCCTGTCTTGAGCACGCGGCAGTAGTAAAGGAGCTTGACTCCCCCGGACACGGGCAGGTTGAAGAAGATATGAGTCATCTTCTTGAGCTTGCCATCTATGAGAACCCGCTTGTCCTCGACACCGATGAGAAGGCGTTTTTCGAGGTCGGGGAACATTTTCATCGCGGTGGCGCGGTCGGCCTTATTGAGCTTCTCCACGATTTCGTCGAGCGGCTCCTGCGCCAGCGCGGCTGTGCAACACAGGCAGGCAAACACGGGAACCAGAAGTACGCGTCTCATTATCAGGCTCCTTCGCAAGCTTTATCAGCTATTTGGGTTCTTCGGCCTTGCCGTCTTTCCACAGTCTCAGGATGGCGAGCTTGACCAGCGCGGTCATGCCGACTCGCCCCAGCCTTCTCCCATCCAGCCCGACGGGGTTCCACGAGCCGTTGGCGCACGTGCCTACCCTTCTTTCTCCCCGGATTGTCTGTTTGAGAGCATTAGCCCACTTATCCAGCTTTTCCCCGCCATAGAGAGACATGGCGCAGGTGCCGAAATACCAGTAGACAGGTCCACCGGGACCGTTCCACCTGGGATGGTTCTTGTCGAGAATGTCAATCAGCTTGGCGAGCCTCTCGTCGTCCTTGCCACGCCCGCACAGGAAGCTGGCCGTTGCAGCGGCTGCGACAGCCTTCAGGTATGGGACCTTCACGAAACCGGCTCTCGCCTTCGGCGCGGCGAGCGAGAGCGAGTCGAGGTATTTCAGCGCTTTCCCAAAAGTCTCGTCCGGCACTTCGAGACCGGCGTCTTTGGCCTGTCTCAGCGCCATCACGGCCCACGCCGTGGTTACGACATCGGACGATTCGGACTCATCGCTCTTCTTCCAGCCCCCGTCTTCACACTGCTTCGAACGCAGGAATTTGGCTGCCTTCTCGGCCTTATCCCGTAACTGCTGCGTCATGGCGTAGGCCTGACAGAGATTCTTCGTCGCAATTGCATGCGCTTCTATCGGGTCTGCCCCGCCGCTGATTTCCACCTGCCCGTCGTCTTTCTGGTGTCTTATCAGCCACAACAGGCCGAGGCGAATAGTCTTCTTGAACAGTCCCGTGGTGTGCGTCCAGTTGCGCTCCAGGAATCGCAGGGTTGCCAGGGAAGTGACTACAAGGTCGCAGTCAGCCGCCCCCGCGCCCGTACACTTCGGGGCACTCCGTGTATCACAGTTCTTGTCGAAGCCGTCGGAATCCCACATGCCGCTGGGCCTGTCCTGGTGCAAGTGTAGCCATCTTAGGTGCGCGATGACTGCTACTCCGCCGTACTCTTCTGCAAGCACGCATGCCTGAAGAACTTTCTGGGCGAGGGTTTCGTAGAAAGCCTTGTAGCCCCCGTTCTTCTCTCTTGCTGCAGCGTCCGAGATAACCTTGTGGGAAATGCGAGTCGGGCGTTCGACAAGGAATTTGACCACCCAGTCTTCTGCCGCCGCGCCCAGCTTCCGGTAAACTGACAGCGCCAGTTCGGCATCCTGCTTGTTGTCGAGCTGGCGTGATATTCGTTCCAGAGCCAGGAACGCGTTTTTACGCAATTGAACGTCTCTGAGAGAATCCATGACCTCGACTATCTGTGGGACATCTTCCCAGATTCCGTGCTCTCCGAGATAGTGCAGCATCCAGAGCTTCGGCTCCTTGGCGACCTTTCCATCCTTGAGCAGGTCGAGTGCCATTGCACGGTATCTCCCAAGGTCCTTTTCCTTTTTGACGACGCTCACCGCCGATAATGCGTATGTCAGAATCTCGCCTTCCTCCATCTTCGCAATCGCGCCGCGAAGGCTCTTGGCAGCTTCGGCTTTGCAGGAGGAGACAAGGTAGTGCACCGCGGACTTCCTCGGTAATTTCGGAGATTCGGCATCGAGCACCGTGGCCGCAAGTGATGCGAAGTCGTCGCCGACGAACGCGAGGGCAGGGCGGAAATCGTCACCTGACTCAGCACCCGCTGCGGCTGAAATCCTTGCTTTCAGGGTCTCGGAGAACTCTTTCCCAATCCCGAGAGACTTGTACAGGACGACGCTCCGGCGCAGCTCCTCGCTCGCTTCGTCGCTCCCCGGGTGCAGGGCCGCCTTCGCCGTAACCATCATCGCATGCTGCTTCCCGGTGAGCCTGCAGAACGCTGTTTTCTCGCCGTGTTGCCAGTACAGCGCGTACGACACCGGGATCGCTTCGTGCATCTCGATATCAGCGACCGAGAGCAGCGCCGCGGCAGCCTTGTCGAAATTGTCCGTGCTCTTCTCAAGGACGAGCTCGTCAATGGTCTCGGCGATGAGGTCGGGGTAGGGTCGAAGGCTGCGTGCGGCAAGCTCGCGAACATCCGGTACGCCCGTCTTGAGATTGTAGCAGTAATAAAGCGCCATTGCCTTGTCCGACAGAGGCAAGCGGAAAAAGAACTTCAGGACTTTCCGCTCCTTCCCTTCGACCGGTTCTTCCGAGACGCCGAGGAGCTTGCGTTTCTCGAGTTCGGGGAACATCTTCATCGCGGTTGCGTAGTTGGCCTTATTGAGCTTCGCGACAATCTCATCAAGCGACTCCTGCGCGTAGAGCGCGGGCGCCGCAAGCATGACAGTCACGCAAGCCAGAATCAGCCGTTTCATCGTTTTCTCCCGCCCAGACTTATGCATAACCAATTATACCTCATGCGGGCTGCTAAAGCCAAGCTCAAGCCCGGTGGGGCCGCGTTGCATATTTTATATTGACGAGGCGGCGTGTTCGTGTTAGTATCATATCTACGGGATTGTATGTAAGCCTGCATGCCAGGCGGACTGAGTTACGGAGGCTCAGCGAGAAATGCCAGACAAAGACCATGCTCTCGAGAGCGAGCGTGAGTTTGACGAGCGCCTGCGCGCCGTGGCCAAAATCGAGGGGCGTTACGACCTTGAGGCGTACAGGTTTATTTTCGATGCCCTTCACTTCACGATTTCGAGGCTACCGGAGCCCAGGCACGTGACCGCCGCGGAGCTGCTGGACGGAATCCGCGAGCTGGCGAAGAAGAAGTTCGGGTTCATGGCGCGCATTGTGTTCGAGAACTGGGGCGTGAGCAGGACGGACAACTTCGGCGAGATGGTCTTCGGCCTGGTGAACTACGGCCTCATGGGCAAGACCGAGGAAGACAATATCGAGGATTTCGACGACGTATACGACTTCAAGAAGGTGTTCGACGACGAATATCTCAGGGAACTTCCGAGACACGTGAGCATCAGGACGTAGGACCGGCGGAGGGATGCCTTGGACTGCCCGAACCAGCGCGAGAACATGAAGGACTGCGCCTGTACGTACTCGTGCGACAAGAGGGGAAAATGCTGCGAGTGCATCAGAAGCCATCTCAAGAGGAGAGAGCTTCCGGGGTGCTGCTTCCCGCCCGATGTCGAGAAGACCTACGACAGGTCGTTCGAGAAGTTTATCGAGACCTGGTCCAAGCGATAGCGAAACTCGCGCCTTGGCGCAGAGTTACCTTATAGAAGGGGTGCGCGCGGCGCAGAGGTGGACTGCGCAAGCGAGGCCTGCGGGAACAGGGACAGAGAACAGGAGAGAGTTAAAATGGCCGAGCGTGGCAAGAAACACTTCGTTGCAGCCGAGAAAATGCCACTGCTTCTGGAGCTTACCAGGAAGCTTTACCTGAGTCTGAACATCGAAGACGTGGTCAAGCAGATACTCACGCTCGCGATGCAGCTTGTCGATGCGGACGGCGGGTCGGTTATGCTCGTTGACCGCAAGTCGAAGAAGCTCTCAATCAACCGGGCCGTGCGCATAGAGAAGGAGTTCGAGGAGAAGACGACCCTGAAGATGGGCGAGCGCATCGCCGGCTGGGTGGCGGACCAGAAGATTCCTGTGATACTGCACGGCAAGCTCGAGGACAACCCGCAGTTTTCCGCGCTCGAGGGGCGCACCGATATAAGAAGTTCCGTCTGCGTTCCCATGAAGATAAACGATACCGTGGTCGGTGTGCTCAATCTCAACCGCATGATGGACGGGGACATGCCGGAATTCAGGCAGCAGGACCTGAGAATTGCGGTGACTTTCGCGCGCTACTGCGCGGCGGCGCTGCAGAACGCGAGACTCTGCGGCACGCTGATGAACAGGAACCAGCAGCTCACGGAGCAGTCGAGAAGCCACGGGATGTGGCTGGCGGAACTTTGCCACGAGCTGAACACGCCCGCGACTGCCATCAAGAATTACCTCACGAACATGCTCGACGGCGACCTCGGGGAAGTGCCTGATAAAATCAAGGAGCGCCTGCAGCGCATGAAGGAGCAGGCGGACAAGATGCTCCTGTATCTCGAGGAATTGCGTTCCACAAGCGAGCGCGAACTGACGCTCGAAGAAGTCAAGGCTTCCGAGCTGGTGCAGAACGCCCTGCGTTCGGTCGAGGTCTGGACGGAGGAGAAAAACCTTGAAATCAAGGTTGATGTTCCGGAGGACCTGCCTGAAATACGGGCTGACAAGGCCAAGATAGAGCAGGTGCTGGTGAACCTGCTGCGAAACGGCATCAAGTTCAGCGGGCAATCCAGCGAGCTTGTGATAGCGGCCAAGGCGGGCGAGAACGAGGTCGAATTTTCCGTTGCGGACGGGGGGCAGGGAATTTCCTCGGAAGAGGTCGAACTCATATTCGAGCGGCTGTACCGCTCCGACGAGGCCCAGGAAGAGTCCGGGCAGGGCCTCGGCCTTGCCATCTCAAAGAGGATTGTAGAGCTGCACGGCGGGCGCATCTGGGCCGAGAGCGAGCCGGGCAAGGGCAGCACCTTCTTCTTCACTCTGCCGTTGCGGGCTCGCAGTTGATAGAAAACGGCGGGCGCGCGCTCCGCGAGGGAGCGGGTACTGCCCGGGGAACAGGCTTTTTAACAGGACTCGGTGCTACCCGCGTGAGTATTGAAGACAAACCCGACGCCGCAGGCAAAGAGCCGGAGAGCAAAGAGCAAACCGAAGGCGATTCCGGCGCGCAATCCGAAGAGAGTCCACCGCTCGCCCCTGATACCGGCGAAGCCGAGGATTCCGCAGTCTCGCCCGAAAATGTGATTCTCATCGTCGAGGACGACCTCGATACGGCTGACAGCCTGAAACTCAAGCTCGAAGGGCGGGGCTATAACGTTCTGGCCATATACGACGGGCTCCAGGCCCTTGAGATGGCGCGCAAGGTCAGGCCCGCGCTCATCATTCTGGATATAATGGTCCCGGGCCTCACGGGATACCACGTCTGCCGGCTGCTCAAGTTCGACGAGCGCTACAGGAAGATACCCATTATCATGCTCACGGGAAAGGTGGACAGGGAATCGAGGGAGGCAGGTACCAAGGCAGGCGCGGACCTTTACATGACGAAGCCTTTCGAGCTGAACGACCTTCTGGAAGAAGTGAACAGATTTGCCGGCAGGGTCGGGCGCGCGTAGCGTCGGTCGCCGCTGTCGGCTGCAGAAGCTGGAGGAGCAGTGCCTGAGGAGATACTCGATTTTCTCCTTCGAGAAGGCATCCTGAGCAAGGTCGAGTCGGAGCGGGTGCTTCTCGAACAGCGCAAGACCGGCAAACCCCTGAACGAGGTTATCACCTCGATGGGACTGGCCGACGAAAGCCAGATATGCCAGTGCATGGCCCGCCAGCTCAAGATACCATACGTTGACCTTGACCGCTTCATCCTGGAGCGCAAGACCCTCGAGCTTGTCACAGAGGAGATGGCCCGCAGGTATCGCGCCATGCCGCTCTACATGCTTGGCGAAACGCTCGCGATTGCCGTCGCGGACCCATTCAATATCTACGCGATAGACGAGATTGCGCAGAAGAACCATGTCGATATCCTCGTCGTTGTGGCGACGGAAAGCGCCATAAAGCGCGCCATCGAGCAGTATTACAGGATTACGGATTCGGTGCGGGAGGTGATTAAGAATCTCGATGCCTCGCGGGGCGGCACCGCGGAGCGGGCGGAGGTCGAGACCGCGCGCATCGAGGATATGACCGAGGACGCGCCGGTAGTCAGGCTGGTGAACCTGATAATCACGCAGGCTATTCGCGACCGGGCGAGCGACATACATATAGAGCCGCGAAAGAAGGGGCTCAAGGTCCGCTATCGCATAGACGGCGTGCTCCACGACACGATTCAGGTGCCCCACCACCTGCAGTCGGCGGTGATTACGCGCGTAAAAATACTCTCCGGGATGAACATCGCGGAGAGAAGGCTGCCCCAGGACGGCCATATCGAGGTCAGGAAGGAAGGCAGGGAGATAGACCTGCGCGTGGCGACTTTCCCCGTTACATACGGCGAGAAGATAGTCATGCGCCTGCTTGACCGCAGCGGCATACGGCTCGGCCTCGCGGAACTCGGGTTCGAGCCCGAGATGCTCCAGCTTTTCGAGGGGGTTGTGAATCAGCCTTACGGCATGGTTCTCACGACCGGGCCTACCGGCTGCGGCAAAACGACGACCCTGTACGCGGTGCTCGACACGATAAACAGCTCTGAGAAGAACATTGTAACGATAGAAGACCCGGTCGAGTACGACATCGAGATGATTAACCAGAGCCAGATAAACCCGAAGGCGGGCCTGACGTTCGACACGGGTCTGCGGGCACTGTTCCGCCTCGACCCCGATATTATAATGGTCGGCGAGGTGCGTGACTTCAAGTCGGCCCAGATAGCCATCCAGGCTGCTCTCACGGGCCATCTCGTATTCTCTTCTCTGCACACCAACGATGCCCCATCAACCGCGACGAGGCTCATTGACATGGGAGTGGAGCCGTATCTCGTCGCCTCCACCTTGCTTTGCGCGGTCAGCCAGCGGCTCGTGCGGGTATTGTGCCCGAACTGCAAGGAGGCGTACGAGCCCAGCCCGTTCGAGAAAGAGTCGCTGGGCCTGCGGCCGGACGAGGATGTAACTTTCCACAGCACTCGCGGATGCAAGCAGTGCAACCAGACGGGCTTCAAAGGCAGAACAGGGCTTTTCGAGATACTCGTGCCCGACGAAGAGGTCCGCGCGTTGATTGTAGCGAAATCACCCGCGAGCACAGTCCGCGACAAGGCTGTGGAATCGGGGATGACGACTCTGAGGGATGCCGGCTTGAGAAAGGTTCTCGCGGGCAGGACAACCGTGGCGGAAGTGCTCAGGGTCACGGGCGAGCAGGCGGTGTAGAGTGCCCAAGTACACTTACACGGCGAGAGATGCGCTCGGCGAGCAGGTGGAGGGCATGCTCGAAGCGGCGGACGAGAAGTCCGTGGCGCAGCGTCTGGCGCAGAGCGGCTACTATGCCACGTCAATCAAGCCCCATTCCACGGGAGCGAGGGGATCCTACGTCTCCCGGCTGAGGGGCGTGCGCCGCCGGCAGCTCACCATGTTCACGCGGCAGCTCGCCACGATGGTCCGGGCGGGCCTGCCCCTGCTTTCGGGCCTTGATGTTCTCATCCAGCAGACCGACGACCCCGCCCTGTGCAAGGTGCTGCGGGAGGTTCGTCTCGACCTGAACGAAGGCTCTTCATTCACTCAGGCGCTCGCCAGGCACCCCCGGGTGTTCTCGAAGCTGTATGTCTCCAACGTCAAGGTGGGGGAAGAGACGGGTAATCTCGAAGAAGTGCTCGACCGCATGGCGAATTTTATCGAGTGGGAAGACTCCCTGCGCTCCGCCGTTATATCAAGTCTCATGTACCCGGCAATCGTCCTGTGCATAGCCTTCGGCGTATCTATCTTCCTGCTTACGGGAGTTCTTCCTGAGTTCAAGAAGGTATACGAGCGCGCCAAGGTAGAGCTTCCCGGCATCACCAGGTTCATGTTTGCCTTGAGCACTCTCGTTACAGACTACTGGTACATCCTCATTGCCGCTGTGGTAGGTCTTGTCGCCCTTTACATCCTGCTCAAGCGCACGCCGCCGGGACGCCTCGCAATCGACCGCTTCAAGCTGCGCCTGCCGATTATAAGCCAGTTTATCAGGAAGGTCGCCGCCGTCCGTTTCGCCCGTTCCCTCGAGATTATGGCTCGGAGCGGAGTGGCGGTTGTGTCCGCGCTCCAGATAATAAGGGAGACCATGACCAACGAGGTCTATACGCGGGCGATAGCGGACGTGTCGCACGAAGTCCAGGGCGGGCGCACTATAGGGTCGGCCTTGCGCGATCATCCCGAATTCGAGCCCATGCTGACCCAGATGGTTGCCGTCGGGGAAGAGACCGGCCAGCTCGACAACATGCTCGGCTTCGTGGGCGATTCATACGAGCAGCAGATTGACCACCTGAGCAAGGCCCTGCCCAAGATAATTGAGCCGATTCTGCTTGTTTTTCTCGCTTTCGTGGTTGCGATTATAGCCCTCTCCCTGTTCCTGCCGATATTCAATATGATATCGGTGGTCGAAAATATTGGGTAGCTCGGAGAGAGGGTTCGCATTGGTTTCCCAGAATCTTCACGAACTCACGCTTGTTATCCTCGTCGTAATATTCCTGGGCATTTTCTGCATTGTCGGATTCTACGGCTTCGGCAGGGAAGCGAAGGAACTCGCGCTCAAGACCGAACTCGGCAAGATACGCAGCACGGTCGATTTTTTTTACGCCCACAATCTTACATACCCGGCCACGCTTCAACAGGCCATGAAAAAGGGTCTGGGCGGGAATATGACTCTCATCGTGCCCGGCACGGACAGCTCAGGCTCTCCACGCGACCCATTCGGCATGAAGTACGTCTACAACCCCATCACGGGCGAGGTCCGTTCGCAGACACCCGGCTGTGAAGACTATTAATCTGGATAGTGACCTTTTACCTCCTCTTCCTGCATCACGGAGTCTTGTGCGTGAAACCTGAGTGCATAAAAGGGAATTTTTAAGATTTCTTCTGCACAAATTTGCATAAAGACTTGACTTTCCGCAAGATGACGATATAGTTACAGATGCTATTGGACGTAGCGACAGTATAATCTCATCGTATGCCTTCGACATCATGAAGGGAGGTGCTCGGGGACTAATTTGGTTATTGGCTTTTCGAGCGTTTGGTACAGGTAGAAAGGAGCTTGAACATGGGCGAGAAAGGTTTTACGCTGATTGAGATGCTGCTGGTGGTCGCCATTATAGGCTTCCTGGTGGCGATTCTACTGCCGTCGGTTGGCGGTGTAGGCGAGGGTGCCAAGATGAGGGCGGCCAAGGCCGACCTGAGAACTCTCAAGAGCGCTATTGAAGTTTATTATATTGCCTTCGGGGTCTATCCTCCAGAAGGCGGCTCGCCAGGCGCCTGGGGCACTTCGGCCAGCTACATTATCTCCCCGGCCGGGAGTCCGGCACCGGAAATTTACAGCCGGTTCATTGACTCGTTCCCGGCGGACCCCTATGAGCTCACTGGTGTAGGCGATAAGGACACGTATAACTACGCGCTCAGCGCCAGCGGGAAGTTCTATATTATTTCCTCTGACAAGGGGCCTGCGGTGGCGCCCAGCGTTCCGTTTGATGACCTTGCCGATGCGAGCGGTGCTGAGCTGTACGTGAGCAACTGCAAGACTGTTTCGCCGTAAGCGGGGTCGGGGAAATCAGAGAACCTTCCTGAAGAAGGAGGAAGTAGTGGAGAGAAACAGCGGCTTCACACTGGTTGAAATGCTGCTGGTGCTGGCCATCATCGGCATTCTGGTAACAATCGTGCTCGCCTCGGTTATCGGCGTGACGGTGGAAACGAAGAATAAGAAGGTCAGGGCTGACATACGCCTGATACAGGCGGCCCTCGGGCAGTATTACATTAAATACAACACTTTCCCGGATGATTCCGGCGACTGGGTTGGAGCCCTGCTGGCGATGAGTCCCCGCGTCTTCGATGAAAGGCCGGGCGACCCATACCAGCCTACCACTGACCCGAAGAATCCTCCTCCGTACCAGTACGAGTATCTCGCGCCTGTAAACCCGGGCGATATACCGACGTATGCAGTCTGGAGTATCGGGGCATCACAGACGGAAGATGTCGATGTCCCAGCCTCAGATACCGTTCAGTACAATCCAGAGTGCATCTTCGTCAGCAACGCCAGCAACAGGTCAACCAAGTAGCACGAGTGCGAAATAAAGGGGATACGAGCTTGAAAGCCCGTATCCCTTCTTCTATCATCTCCTGCCGTTATGGAAGAAACCGACAATCAGCCTGCAAAGTCGTGTATTACAGACTTAATACGATTCCCCGAACGCGCGCTGACGATTATCCTCTGCTTCTTCGTCGCGTTTGTCCCGCTTGCGTATTCGCCGAAAGGCGCAGAGTTCGAGGGTCTCTTTGACGATTTTTACTACAAGCCCAAGCTGACCATCGCGCTCTATCTTGTCTGCTTTGTGGCTGCCTTCTGGCTTCTGCGCATGCTTGCCGAAAAGCGCCATCTGCTGAAATTCAGCCCCGTCTTTCTCTATGTGGCAGCTTTCATCGTATCTCTGAGCATCGCCACGGCCCTGTCTCCCTGGCCCGATACGGCCTTCTGGGGCCGCCAGTTCCGCTCCGAGGGATTCCTTGCCTTTCTCATGTACGCGGCTGCGTTCTTTCTGTTTTCTAACTGCGTGGACACTGAACACAAGCTCAAGAATGTCCTGTCCTGCCTCGTGCTCGGAGCATGCATCGCCTCTGTTTACGGCCTGCTGCAGTTCTTCGGCTTCGACCCACTGCCGCGAGACCATGTCAGGCTCGACTGGTGGCGTGCCTTTGCGACGAGCGGCAATCCCGGCTTCCTCGCCGCCTACCTCCTGCTCGTGCTGCCATTCCCCGTTTTTTTCGTTCTCTACCCTAGAAGCGGGAAACAGCGCGTGTCGTGGCTCTGGCTGCCGGTTGCGGGGCTTATCTTCACCTGCATTCTCGCCACCTACCATCGCGGTGCCTGGGTCGGGCTCGCGGCGGGAACTGCCTGCGCGGTCGTGCTTGTCCTGAAGCGGGCGCCGGTGCAGCGCTTGCGCGCAATTGCTCTCGCAGTGGTGTTTGCAGCATGTGCTATCGGATTTGACAGGGCCGCAGTTGCAAACGGACGGCCTTCGCTTGTTGCTCGGGCTGTCGAAGGCACGGGCGAAGGTCCGGTAAGCTCCTCGACTATTCGTGTGCGAACCTACATCTGGCGCGCCACCCTGCCGCTTATCGCGAAGCGGCCCGCGTTCGGATGGGGGCCGGACACCATGTGCTTTGTAAAAATGCCTAAACCGGCGGAGTTCGGCTATGAGGGCAGGATGTTCACGAAGCCCGACAAGCCGGAAAACCTGTTGCTGCAGATTGCCTACGAAGGCGGCCTCGCCTCGCTCGTGCCTTTCCTGCTTGCGGTCGGCGTGTCCCTGATTACCATGTGGCGGGCGTCGTCGCAACTTGAAGGCTATCAAAAGGTTGCGGCAATGGCGATAATCGTCGCCATCGTGTCTTACCTCGCGCAGCAGCAGTTCTCGTTCTCGACTCTCTCATCGAGCCCCATCTTCTGGTCGCTCCTCGGCCTCGGCCTCGCCCTCACGCGCCTCACTCCCGCTCCCCCGGCACCGCCCCGTGGGCAATAAGAAGCTTCTTTAACTCCTCGGAATCTGCGAAGTCTAACGGTGTGTCGCAGTTGCGTATTCTGACTGTGGTGTCAGCGTCTGTGGTATTCGTAGGCACCTATGTCAACGACCGCCTTGCTATCGCCGTTGCTGTCAACAATCCTCGGCTTGCCATCCAGGTCGGTCTTTACACCCCGAGGTGCGAATGAGTTAAGCCCGGCATCGATTGCCGGCGAGCCGGGCTTGAGCCTGTAGTTGCCCCCGGCCGCGTCCAGGAACTGCGGCTCCGCGTGCAGGCACGCACTGAGTGTCACCCCAGCGCCGGGTTTGGTCTCCCAAACGGTGTCTGTAAACTCTCTGAGAAGGCAGTACTTGAGAGTCAGGGAGCCGCCTCTGTCAGCGTGGACTTCATTCTCTTCGGGGTCGGCATTGCCCCAGATGATGGTATTGGTCACCGTAACCCGGCAGTCGCCTCCGCAGCAGACACCGAGCCCGCGGGGCCCTGAGTTGCCGGCTATGGTGCAATTCAAAACGTCAATCTGACTGCTATTGGCACACTCAATCCCAAGCTCCCTGTTGCCGCTTATGAGGGAATTGGCGACTTTTCCCTTGGAATCGCTAAAAGAAATGCCAATAGACTCAGAACTGTTGGTGACGATACTGCTGACAATCTCAACATTTGATTTCCCGCAATCCACGCCTATGTATCTGTTACCTTCTATCCTGCAGTCTTTCACTATCAACTCGGATTTGCTCGCCTCAACGCCATGTTCGCCGTTGTTGGACACGACACAGTCGGTCAGCCTGGCGGTTCCGTCGTGATGGGCAATGCCGCAGCCGCTATTGTGCGTGACTTTGCACCTTGTCAGTTGAGTCCTGCCGCCGCTCAGGGCGATTCCGCTTGTGCTTCCGGCACCCCAGAGGTCATCTTCGTCTTCTCTGCACCCTGATACCTCGCAGTCCGAGATTGTCAGGCTGGAGTCAGCGCTGCAAATGCCTGCACCTTGATTCCGAGCGATTGTGCAGCCTGTAATGACGGCATTCGAGCCGCCGCGGCAGTGGATAACGTAGCCTCCAGCCACCATGGCTGTGCTGCGTCCCTCGTTCTCAGTCACAAGGCACTGTGTTATCACGGCGCTTGATTCCTGCACGCAGGAAACGGCGGCACCTTCACTGGCTTTGTTCGACCTGAAGCGGCAGTTGGATACGGAGGGGCTGGACTTGTAACAGTATATAGCGCCGCCCCGGTTCGCCCTATTGTTCTTGAATGTGCAGTCTCTGATAGCGGGGCTGGAGCATATGCACAGGACTGCGCCGCCGCGCATGACCCCATCAGGGAGAAAATCAAATGTCGTGGTTGGGCGGCCCTTGTTTACATTGCCGTTTGCGAGGGTGAAACCTTCCACCACGCTGGCCTTCGTCTCGTTGCAGTGAAACAGGAATGCGCGGCCGTCATTCTCGCAGTCTATGACGCATTTGTCAGGCCCGCCGGCAGACTTCAAGTGTACCTTCTTGCCGCGAAAGTCGAGGTCCTTGTTGCCCTCGCCGCTGTAGATGCCGTCCGCCACGAGGATTGTGTCGCCATCCCCGGCGAGGTTGAGGGCGCGCTGGATTGTCTTTAGAGCGCAGGCTTCTGACAGACCGTCTCCTCCATTGTCACCCGCGGCGCCGTTGACGTAAATCGTCACGGGGCGGGAAGTTACACACCCGCAGAACAGAACGCAGGCAGCAGACAGAACTATCAGCTTCCCGCAGGTTGACACAGCACCTACCCCATTCTTTTACTTGGCCGGAACGTATTCGTGAGCGCCGATATCAACATTCGCCTTGCCGTCTTTGTCACCATCAATAACCCTTGGGTTGTTGCCCAGGTCCTTCTTGAGGCCCGGAGGCAGAAGCGAGTCCCCGCCCGCGTCAATGCAGGGAGAGCCCTTCCTGAGAACGTACCTGGTCGTAATGCTGGGGTACATCCGCATGAGGGGGTTCGCGTTGAGACACTTCTCGGTCACGAGTGGTTCCTTGCCTGTGACGTCATCTTTCCCATTTGAGAAACAGCAATGCTTGAGCACAAGCTGCGACTTGTCGCCGCCTATCGATATCTGATTGCCCCCTTTTTTCGCCTCGTTGCCCCAGATTATCGTGTTGCAGACGAGCATGCTCGATTCGTAGAGCATCAGGCCTCCTCCAACCTGGTCGGTAGTGTTCATTGCCACAGTGCAATTGACAACGGTGGCTCGGGACCCCTGCCAGCATTGCACTGCTCCGCCGTTCTGAGCCACGACGCAGTTGGTGAGGGTCAGGCTTGACTTCTCATCTGCTACGATTGCCCCCTGGCTGTAACGCGATCCGTTGCCGACAATAAGGGAGTTCGTCACGTTGGCCGAGGAGTTGCGTTCGCAGATAATCGCATCTCCCATGTTCGCCGAATTGCCCCGCAGAGTGCACCGGTCTATCATCGCGTCGGAATTCTTTACACAGGAGATTCCCCCGCCTTTGCCGTATCCTATGGCTATGTTGTTTGTGATAAGACAGCCGGTGATTGTGGGTTTGGAGTACCAGCATTCTATGCCGCCCCCGCTCGTGCCGTCGCTCCATTTGGCCCTGTTGCCGGTGATGATGCAGTCGGATATTGCCGGCGCGCTGTCATGACAGCAAATGCCCGCGCCTCCATAGCTTACGTCATTGTGCGCGATAAGGCAGTTCCTGATAAGCGGCTTCGAGTCGTGGGTGCAGCCGATACCCCCGCCGTCGTCGGCGAAGTTGCTCACTATGGTGCAATCCTCTATTACGGGCCAGGACCTGCACATGTGGATTCCACCGCCGTACTGCCCCTCGTTGTTCCGCAGGGTGCACCTGACAATATGCGGGTTGCCCCGGATGCAGTGGATACCGGCATAGTCATTGCCTTCAATGATGCAGTTCCTGATTGTGGGGCTGGAGTAGAGAATCAGTATCCCGCCGCCGAAGCGGAAGGCATCCGCTTCACCGCCCCATTCCTCGGGACCTCCCAGGAAGAAGTATCCATTGCGGATTGTGAATCCATCCAGGACCGAACTGCTTGTCTCGCCGCTGTGAAAGAGGAACGCACGGCCTTCTCTCGTAGAATCGATTATGCAGTTGCTGGGTTCCCCGGCGGATTTCAGGCGCACCTTCTTGCCGCGAAAGTCGAGGTTCCTATTGCCCTCGCCGCTGTAAATGCCGTCCGCCATGAGGATTGTGTCACCGTCCCGGGCAAGCTCCAGGCCTTTTCCGATTGTACTGACGGCATTCTCGCGGGATTTGCCGGTATTACTGTCACTTCCTCGTTCGCCATCTACGTAAATGACATTGCGCTGATGTCTTTGCCCGGAGTAACCCAGAATGCTACACCCGCAGAGCGCAAGGTATAAAGTCGCTAGTACAGCAAGAACGATTTTTTGCCTGAAGTTACTCAAGGTCTTCCTTTCAGCCGGTACGAGGCATACAAACTCCCCGGAGTGTTAGACGAGGCACCGGCGTAAATATTATAAAACCATCACCGCCTTTATGCATCAACATCAATGTTGCCGTCTGCCGGGAAATATGGTATCATGACGGTTTGAAGCGGGTGTGGAGGCAGCAGTGGCTGTGAGAATCATGGGGATAGACCCGGGCACGCGGGTCGTGGGCTACGGGGTCGTGGACCTCAAGGGCGGCGACCTCGTGCACGTGGCGCACGGCGCGTTCGACGTGCGCAAGAACGACAGCTACCCGCAGCGGCTGCGCACCATATACGAGGGGCTTGCCGAGGCAATCAAGGCGTACAAGCCGGATGTCTGCGTCGTAGAACAGATATTTCACGCCAAGAGCGCCAAGAGCGCGATTAAAACGGGCGAAGGACGGGGAGTCGCGCTGCTTGCGGCGGCTGTAAGCGATGTGCCGGTGGTCGAGTATGCTGCCACGCGCATAAAGAAAAGTGTGACCGGCGCCGGCGGAGCGCACAAGACGCAGGTGCAGAAGATGGTGCGGCTGCAGCTCGGGCTGCGTGAAGTCCCGAAGCCGACCGACGCCTCCGACGCGCTGGCATGCGCTATCTGCCATTGCCACCAGTTGCGGTTCGAGTCCCGCCGGATAAGGTAGTGGCTTGCCACTTTTGAAAATAGCAGTTGAGTTACACATGCTTCGTAGAAGTTATCCAAACACGAATCCACAATTTCAGTAGTAATGGAGTAGTAGCCTGCCTAATGAGCACAGCGGACGAAATTGCGAAAAGCCACCTCTTCGGTAGCCTGCCGGAGAAAGATGTAAACCGTTTGGCCGAGACCGCAGTCGGCCGCACCTTCGCGAAGTATGAGCTTATCTTCAGCGAGGGCAACGAGGCGAGAGGCTTCTACCTTCTTACGGAAGGCAGGGCGAAGATATACAAGCTCTCGCCAGCCGGCAAGGAACAGATACTCCATGTCGTATCTGCGGGCGAGATATTCGGCGAAGCGGCGGTCTTCGCTGGCGGCAAGTACCCGGCGTTTGCGAGAGCGCTCGCAGCGAGCAGGGCGGTCTTTTTCCCGGCCGAGAGGTTTCGAGCGGAAATTGCGGCTAATCCCGAGCTTGCGCTGCACATGCTCGCCGCGATGGCGGGCTACCTGCGGCGGTTTGCGAGGCTCGTGGAGCAGCTTGCGCTGCGGGAGGTCCCGGCGCGGCTGGCCGAATACCTGCTGAACGCTCCGGCGGACGGCGAGGGCAGGATGCGCCTCGCCATAACGAAGCGTGAGCTTGCCGCGCAACTCGGCACACAGCCGGAGACGCTTTCTCGCGCGCTCGGCGTGCTGCAGGCGCGGGGCCTGATTGAGGTTGATGGCGCGTCGATACGAGTCGCGAATCCCCGGGAGCTTGAGAAGACCGCGAGTGGGGAAGCTGCTTCTTGACGGGACGCCACACGACCGGTTACAATTGCGACAGGGAGAAGAACTGCGCATGAAAACGCTGAAGATTGACAACTCGGAGATGCCTGCCGTCTGGCTGGGCACCAGCGTGTTCGCAGGTGCCGGCAGGTTCGGCGAAAAAGCCTCCGAGTATCACAGCCGCTTCTACGACAATCCCGAAGCCATGACCGAGGTCATGGGCAAGGCCGCCGGGCTGGAATGGGGCGTGGAAGCTCTCGCGATGTCGAACATAATCAAGGCTATCGATTCCCTGCGCCAGGAATACCCCAAGGTCGCAGTGGCGTATACCTGCGGAATCCAGGACTTTGTCACCGAGGTGAATTCGGCGCTGAAGCGCAAGCCGCAGGTGGTTTTTCTGCATCCTCACATCACGGACACGGCCTCCGGACACGATATCGAGCTTTATTTCAGGCGCATAGTCGAGGAATGGGTGCTTCCGGCTGCGGCCACGTACGACCCGCTGAAGGCGGCAGCCCAGCTCGAGGACAGCGGCTGCAGGGCACTGCTCGTCCCCGCCGAGCAGCGCGGCGCGGAACTCGAACACGCGGTTGCGACCGTGCAGCAGTACGGAATGAAATACCTGGCCGAGGTCCAGCCCGTGGGCAGCGCCAGGGACATCGCGACGAGCGTGCACGCGGCCGTCAGGGCGAACGTGGATGGGCTCGTTATCGGCGTGACTTCGCTCAAAGAACTTGAGGTCTACATGCGCGCCCTGGATAAGATGGGGTTCCTGGAGTGAGCAAATCCGGTAAGAGCGAGGCGGAAGAGCTGAGAGAGTTTGTGGGGAAACACGTAGTCGTGGACACCTCGACGCCCCTGTTCTACATAGGCGAGCTTGAAAGCATCGACGAGCATTTCATGACCATCAGAAACTGCGACGTGCACGACGTTAACGAGGGCGCATCGACGAAAGAGGTATACTGCATCGAGGCCAGGAAACACGGCGTCAAGATGAACCGCCTCAGGGTCAAGGTGCGCAAAGCTATCGTAGTATCCATCTCGCTGCTGGACGACGTTATCGAGTACTGATACCAGCGGCCATGCATTCAGATGTAGAGGAAGTAGAAAAGCAAGAATCGCCCGAACAGGGCAAGCCACACCGAACCAAGCACTACCGCGACCGTCGCCTCCTTCTCGCCTTCGAGGATACTGCCCGCATCGTCGGCCCGCTTGATGCGCCTTAGAGCCACGGCTCCGAGGATTACAGTCGCGACCTGCCCGAGCCACAGGACAAGCCCGAGAAGATTGAAGGCTGTCTTCAGAATGCTCCACCTGCCGCATACGGCGGTTTCAATTGCAGCGTAGAGAATGAGCGCGAGCGGCAGCAGGCTCATTACAAGAGCGGGGCGGGCGAGTTTCTCGCGGCCGACGTATCCATGAGTGCCTTCAGGCTTGAAGGGCAGCAGAATCCTGGCGCCGCACTGCGGGCAGCGAACCTCTTCGCCGAGATCTTTCTCGTCCGCCTCGAGTTTCTTCCCGCATCTGCATTCAAACCTGTACGTCATCTGTGACCTTCTCGACCTGCGGCTGCGCCTGGAGAAGCAGCGCCGGTCTTCGCTTCGGACGGAACAAGAAATACCACAGCATGACTGCAAGCAGCGCACCTGCCGTATCGGCGGCGAAGTCGGCGGGGCCTGCGAACCTTCCGGGCACGAAGTACTGGTGGAACTCGTCCGTGAAGCCGTAAAGCGTCGTAAACGAGGCCGCAATGAGCATCGAGGGAGCAGGGGCACGTCGAAGGTCACTGGCCGCGAAACGGCAGACAAGCATCCCCAAACCTCCGAAGAGCCCGGCGTGAGCAAGCTTGTCGAAGCCGGAGAAAGGATATGCCATAGGGTACGATATCGGTCTCGAGGAGAGATAGAAAATGGCAGCACAGTAAAAGACTATTGCCGATGCGTCAAGAATTGCATGCGTGCGCCGGTTCAAAAAGCTCTCCTGACAGGGTCATTCCGACTGCCCCGCCTGGTCGGCGGGCTGGGCGATATCGAAGACTACACGGCCCGACACAATGGTCTTGACGGCGCGACCGTAAACCTTGCGTCCGTGGAAGGGGCAGTTGCGGCTTTTGGAATGAAAGGCGTTTGCGTCAATCGTCCACTCGGTGTCTACATCCATTATCGTTATATCCGCCTCCGCCCCGGGCGAGAGCGTTCCGCGTTCCAGCCGGAGAATTTTCGCAGGGTTGACCGACATGAGTTCGACGGTCCTGCCGATGGAAACGACTCCGGGACGAACCAGTTCGGTTACGGTCAGCGGCAGGAGGGTTTCCATGCCGATAATTCCGAACGGGGCGAAAGAGAACTCGACATCCTTCTCTTCCAGGGAGTGGGGTGCATGGTCGCTCGCTATCGCGTCTATCGTGCCATCGGCGAGGCCGGCCTTGAGCGCCTCGATGTCCGCTGCGGTCCGCAGAGGCGGGTTCACCTTGTAGTTGGGGTCGAAGGTCTTGACGCACTCGTCGGTCAGCGTGAAGTGGTGCGGGGTAGCCTCGCAGGTAACGCGCGTGCCCTTCTCTTTGGCTCTTCGGATTAGCTCGACCGAGCCCGCGGTGGAAACGTGCGCTACGTGCAGCGCGCCGCCCGTTATGTCTGCCAGCGTAATGTCGCGTGCAACCATTATTTCCTCGCTCGCTCGCGACATGCCCGGAAGGCCCAGCACCAGAGAGACCATGCCGGCGTTCATGACGCCGCTTCCCGCAAGCTCCTTGTTCTCGCAGTGGTTTATGAGCACTCTGTCGAACATATTGGCGTAAAGAAGCGACCTTCGCAGCATCTCGGCGCTCGCGACCGGGTCTCCGTCGTCCGAGAAGGCGACCGCACCGCCGCGCACAAGCCCGCCCATCTCGGAAAGCTGCTCGCCCTTGCGGCCCTTGGTTACCGCGCCTATGGGGAATACGTTGGACTTGGCGGCGCGGCGCGATTGCAGAATAACGAATTCCGCCGCCGCTTCGCTGTCGATGGCCGGCTCCGTGTTGGGCATGCACGCGCAGGAAGTTATTCCGCCCGCGGCCGCGCTTGCTGCACCGCTCGCTATCGTCTCCTCTTCCTCGTTGCCCGGCTCGCGCAGGTGAACGTGCATGTCCACGAGCCCTGGCACGACCAGCAGGCCCGAAGCGTCGATGGTTACATCCGGCTTCCGGGGCGTCTTGCCGAGGGCGGCGATGACGTTGCCGCGCACGTGTACGTCCATGACCTTGTCCACGCCGTTCGCGGGGTCTACGACCCTTCCGCCCTTTATCACAAGGTCCATTTAGCGCCCCCTCGTGACCAGGTACATGGCGGCCATGCGCACCGCCAGGCCGTTCTCGACCTGCTCCAGAATGACGGAATGGGGCCCGTCAGCCACCTGCGGCGCAATCTCGACTCCCCTGTTTATCGGGCCGGGGTGCATTATCAGTACATCTTCCTTGGCGCGCGACATCCTCTCCCTGTTGAGACCGAAGAGCCTCGAATACTCCCTCAGCGACGGGAAGAGACCCGCCTGCTGGCGTTCGAGCTGGATGCGCAGCATGTTTATCACGTCACAGCGCCCTATTACATCGTCGAGACTGTGGCTCACCTCGACGCCGAGTTCGCGGAACCCTCCCGGCACCAGGGTCGCCGGGCCGACGAGAATCACGTTCGCGCCGAGCTTTTGCAAGCCCCATATATTCGACCGGGCGACCCTGCTGTGGGCAACGTCGCCGACAATCGCGACGGTCAGGCCGTCGAGCTTACCTTTGCGCTCGCGGATTGTGAACATATCAAGCAGCGCTTGCGTCGGGTGCTCGTGCGAGCCGTCGCCCGCGTTGATTATGGAGGCGTCGAGCACCTGCGCGAGCCTGTGGGGTGCGCCGGGCGCGCTGTGGCGCACTATGACGATATCGACGCCCATCTTCTCGATGTTTCGCGCCGTGTCTTTGAGGGTTTCGCCCTTCGTGGCGGAACTCGTGGCTTTCTCGAAGTTGACGACGTCGGCGCTGAGCCTGCTCGCGGCGAGTTCGAAGCTTATGCGGGTGCGGGTCGAAGGCTCGAAGAAGAGATTTACGACGACTTTACCCCGCAGCGGCGGGACTTTCTTGATGCTGCGCGTTGAGACTTCCTTGAAAGTGGCTGCCGTATCGAGCACCGCTGTTATCTCTTCGGCACTCAGGTCCTGCAGTCCCAGCAGGTGACGGCGCGTCCATTCCACGGAGGTTATTCCCCCTTGTCCATCAGGAGTACCCTGTCTTCTCCGTCCGTTTCCTCGAAGTTGACTTCGACTATCTGAGACGAAGCGGTTTCGATGGTCTTTCCGACATAATCGGCTTTTATAGGAAGTTCCTGGTGCCCGCGGTCCACGAGGACGGCCAGCTCTATTCGCCGGGGCCGTCCGAAGTCGATTATCTCGCTGAGCGCTGCCCTGATGGTGCGGCCCGTGTAAAGCACGTCGTCAACGAGCACGATACGCTTGCCCGCCACGTCGAAGTTGATTTGCGTGGCGTGCACCCGCGGCTGCGCGGGTGCGGCGGAGAAATCGTCCCGGTAGAGAGTTATGTCGAGGCTTCCGAAATCGACCTTCGCGCCCCGGGCTTTCTCGATATGACGGGCGAGTCTCTGCGCGAGGGGCACCCCGCGGTTGTGAATCCCTATAATTGCCAGTCCGTCGAGGTCTTGCCCTTCGCCTACAATCTCCGTTGCGAGCTTCTCGACGAGCGCTGCGACCTCTTCGGCTGTTATTATTGTCTTTTCCGTCATGTTGCTTTCTGGTTCCTGCGCCAGGCGCTTCCGAGCGCTTCCGTGAGCGCCCCGGCTGCGCCGTCCATATCTCCGGCCTCCAGCGCGTGCAGGGCCTTCCACAGCAGGCCCTCCTGCCTCGCTGTGAAGACGACCGCCTCGCTTACCGCGGCGGGCATGCAGACCAGGTGGCCTGCAACGGCCTCGCGTACCTGCTCAAGCCCTTCTCCCGTAAGCGCGGACACGCCGATTGCTCCCGGTACCCCGGCGGCGCCCTCTGCACGCGGCAAATCAGTCTTGTTGATTATAGGAATCAGCGTGGCGCAGTCAAGCTGATTGTAGAGTGTCATTTCCCCCTCTTTAACCGGTCTGGAGCCGTCGAAGACGAAAAGCACAATCCTCGCTTCCTTCATTGCCCTGAACGCGAACTCTTCGGCGAGCTTCTCTATATCGGTCGCAGACTCGCCGAGACCCGCCGAGTCGAAGAGCCGCACCGGCAATTCATCGAGCGCGACAACCTCATCCACGTAATCCCTCGTCGTGCCGGGAGTATCGTGCACGATTACCTTTTTGCGGCCTGCGAGCGCATTGAAGAGGGATGACTTCCCGGCGTTGGGAAATCCTGCAATGAAAACAGCCTGTGGCTCGACGAAAGGCACGGGCCAGGTCTGGTTGAGCAGGGTACGCAACGCCAGTTCTGCCTTAGGGCCATCCGTTTCGACCAAGGTAAGTGTCCGGGCAATCTCCCTTTCCAGCGGATGCGCATCCAGCTCGAACAGAAGCACCGGCAGGGCTGTCGGACTGAGGCAGTCGCGAAGTGCTTTGTTCGCTTCAGTTTCTATGTGGCTGGTTTCGCCACGTGCGCACGCCGCGTCGAGAGCCTGGTCCCACGTCGTCTCGACGGCTCCAAGGCCTGAGAGTGCGTCCATCACGGCTCGGGCGGCGGCTCCTCCGCCGTGGCAGCCGATTTCGACAGTTTCGGCGTCGCAGATGCGCTCGGTCTCCTTGCGCAGTGCAATTACTTCGTCGAGTGTTACGCCGTTATCGACAATCCAGCCGTATAGGATGCGCCCCGGCGGAGCCTCGGCGAGTGTAAGACCTGATTTAGAGCGGAATATCCCATCTACCAGCATGGCGCATCCCGCGCCCCAGACGTGGACCTCCGCAATGCCGCCGACTCCCGGCGGGGTTGCGAGTGCAAGCGAAATCCCGTGAGGATTGCCGTTTCCGGGGCCCGGAGACGGGCTGCGAAATGACTTGCCGGTGTCGGTCGCGCCGCTGTCCGTCAATGCCTACTCTTGTGACTTGGTTTTTTCAACGTACTCGTTGAACGCGATTCTGAGGCCTTGCAGGGTCAGGTCGGGGAGAGTCTCTTCCACCTCGGGTGCCTCCGTGGCAATGAACTGGGCATCGCCGCCGGTGGCAATAACGCGCGGCTTGGAAGCCAGTTCCGCCGAGATGCGCTCGACAACCTCTGAAACAAGGCCGAGGAAACCGTGGTACAGTCCGCTGGCGATTGCCCCGCGCGTGGACCTGCCAATGACCGGCGGTCTTGCCTGGGGACGCACTTCCGGCAGAAGCGCCGTCTTCTCCGCGAGCGCCTGGGCAGAAAGCCTTATCCCCGGCGCAATCGCCCCACCCATGTACTCTCCCTTGGCGGAAACGACGTCGAAAGTCACGGCGGACCCGAAGTCGATGACGATAAGCGGGCCGCCGAACTTCTTGTAGCCCGCCAGCGCGTTCATGAGCCTGTCGGAGCCTATTTCCTCCGGCTTCTTGAGGAGGACGGGCATGCTCACCTTGACTTCCCTGCCGATTGTCACCGGCATGAGCGAGAACTTGCGCCGCATCCAGGCTACCAGAAGCTCGTAGGCATCCGGCCTGACGGAGCCGACAATCACGGCTTCAGGAGTGGGAACGTCCCGCTCGTCCCACAGGGCATCAAGCTCCGCGAAGTCATCTATCGAGACCTGCCACTGCTTCAGCAGGTTATCGCCATCGAAGATGCCGAAAGTCACGCTGGTGTTCCCGAGGTCTGCGCACAGAAGCATAAGGCACTCCTTCATGAGCCGTCTGAGGCTGATTTCGGGGCGTTAGTATAGCGCCGCACCGCGTTTTGGCGCAAGCCAAATCCTCGGAATATGCTGGGGCGGCTGTTCAGGATTCGCGGTAGACCCCGAGAATCTCGCCGAAGTACGCTGTATGGTAATCGCCGGCGGAATAATATTCGGCGCTGACGCTCTCATCAAGGTTCTGCGGCAGCACTTCGTTCGTGTGAACCACGCGGCACTCATAGTGCAGCGGGCACTGCGCTATGTAGGGCACGCTCACGCTCCTGCCGGGCGCCATCGTGAAGCCGCACTCGGCGACCTTGTCAACATCCCTTCCGGATTTCGTGCCGCACAGGGAGACTGCCTCTTTCATGTCCGAGTCCGGCAGGCAGACGGTGAATTCATCGTGCTCATCGAGGAAGCTGTGCGTATGGCGCGACTGGCGCACAAGCACAATGAACATGGGTCTGCCCCAGACTATGCCCAGGGTTCCCCATCCGATGGTCATAATGTTGGGTGTGTCCTTCCCGGCAACAAGCAGCGCGCCGGGCGAGCGCAGCTTCTCGTAAGTCTCTTGCGCCGCTTCAAAATTGCCTATCTGCTCTCTTGCCATTTTCCCCCCTGCCAATCGATTTTCCTGTCGATTTATTCTGAATGATGATTCTATGAAACGGGGTCTGCGGATTTCAACCAAGAAGCGGCTGAAAAGCAGACGTTACCGGTGCACACCGGAAAAAACTCAATAAAAACGCGTGACACATCGCGTTCGGGAACGTCTTGCATCGTGAATGTTGGAACTGGCGCTTTAAAAGGGGAGGTAGGTTATGAGAAAGGCTGTAACCCTGGCAGTGTGTCTGGTGCTGTGCCTGTCGGTGTCGGCGCTGGCGGATTATGACAAGCTGCCGAAGGGAATGAAGGGCTTCTCCGGGATGGTCAGGGGCAAGGTCGTCTCCAAGGAGAAGAACGGCATTGTAATCAAGGTGGAGAAAATCCTGAAGCTCTGGAAGGGCAACAAAGCCGAGAACCCGGAAAGCGCCGTCGGCAAGAAGCTGCTTGTCATGCCGCGCTGGGTCAAGGGCGACGACGGCAAGTGGCATCCCTACGAGCTTCACGTCCGCTTCATCAAGTATATCAAGGTCGGACAGACAATCGACATTGAAATTGTGAACGAGGAAGCCGATGCCCTTCACATCCTCGAACTTTCCGGGGAGCAGCGCGAATTCGCCAAGCGCGGAGGCGAAAAGGAAAAAGAAAAGGAGAGGGAAAAGGAAAAAGATGGCCCCAGGGAAGCTGGCGAGAAAGAACGTGAGAAGGAACGCGACAAGGAAGGCGAGAAGGAAAGCGGGGAAAAGGAATCCAAACTGCCCGAGAAGGGCGTCGTCGTCGGCGAGATAATCTCTCTCAAGGACCTCTCGTTCAAGCTTAAGGTCAGGGAAGCGTCCAGGGGCTGCAAGATGCTGCACAACGAGACGCTGCAATTTTTTGTCCAGTGGATTAAAAAGAACGCCAAGTGGATTCCCGACCCCAAGGAAGTCAATGCGTTCGGCAAGCTCAGGCTCGGCGATACCGTCAAGGTGGACTTCTTCCGCGACGAGCACTGGCGCGTAAGGAAGATGCAGATTCTGAAGAGGGCGAACGAGGAACATCGCAAGGAACTGCAGAAGAAGCAGCATGAGCAGGAGCAGCGCGAGAAGAAAGAACGCGAGAAGAAGGAAGCCCGGAACGAAGAAAAGGAGAAGAAGGAGCGCGAGGAAAAGGAGCGAGAACACAAGGAAAAAGAGAAAAAAGAAGAAGAGCAGGTCAAGAAGCACGCCGAAAACAACCCGCCGAAAAACTGGCCCAAAGAGGGCGCGATTTTCGGCGTTGTGACCGGCATAGGCTCGACGACCCTCTCCGTCAAGGTGCTCAAGGCCTCGGATAACGCCAGGGCAATGGTCGGCGAGACTGTGACCTTCCACGTCAACTGGGTCAAGAACAGGGAAGGCAAGTGGGTTCCCGACCCCGAGGAAGTCGCCCGCATCAAAGCGCTCAAGCTCGAAGACAAGGTCGAAATCAGGTTCTACTTCGAAGAACACTACCGCATAAGGAAGCTTGAAAAGGGCTAATTGACGCTTGAAACCCCAACCGCCGCATCACGACCCGATGCGGCGGTTTCACCTTTTCCGGTGCTGCGATTTCCACGGGAGGTCGGGATGCGAAATCACAGACCCGTGCATTGGCTCGCCGCAATGTCTGTTCTGTTCCTGCTGCTGGCCTCGCTTTCCTGCGAATCCTGCCGCAGGAAAGACCGGTCGGTGCTACCGCCGCCGGCACCGGTGGTTGACTTCGAGGCGGACCGCACGACCGGCGTCGCACCGCTTGCGGTTCAGTTTACTGATAAGTCAACGGGTAATATCACCGCCTGGGAGTGGGATATCGACAACGATGGCAGCGTTGACTCGACGTCGCAGAATGCTTCTCACATTTATACCAATCCCGGCACCTACACCGTGAAGCTGACCGTTACCAGGCGCTCCGGCACGGAATCCGAGATGAAAACCGGCTACGTGGAAGCTCTATCGGCAATCGACGCCACTGTCATGGTCAATGCATCCACGCAGTACCAGATAATCCTCGGCTGGGGTGCCTCCTCGTGGCGGCCCCCGTGGGTCACCGCGGCCCTCAAGGACGAAGTCTTCTACGAGGCGGTGAACGACCTGGGGCTTACCCGCCTGCGCCTTGAAATCCCGGGAGGAAACCGGGCTGACGACAGGAGATGGGAATGGTACAACGACGATGGCAACCCGGAGAACATCAACTGGACCGCGTTTAATACGGCGAGCTTCGACAACCATGTCGCGGACGCGGTAACGCCGTTCAAACAGCTCGTCGAGGCCAGAGGCGAGCAGTTTGACATCTACGTGAGTCCCTCGTATTTCAACGGTGGCAGCACCGGCGAGGCGCCGGCGTGGCTGCTGCACAGCCCCGGGGAGTACGCCGAGCACGCTCTCGCCCTTCTCACGCGCCTCAAGAACATCCACGGCATAGATGCAGACTGGTACTGCATCCTCAACGAGGCCGGCAACAACAACCCGTTCACCTCCGCCGTGGTCGGCAGGATGATAGAGACGCTCGGACCGAAGCTCGCAGCGCTCGGGTTCAAGACGAAGATACAGTTTCCCGAGTGCGTGAACGCCAACACGAGCTGGAATTACATCCAGGCCCTTCAGAGCAACGACAAGATATGGCCCTACATAGGCATGCTGAGCTATCACCTCTATGGCGGCAACACCGAGATGTCCAGCATAAGGGATTTCGCGCTCGCCCGCAGCCTGCCGACGGGGCAGACCGAGTACATGGGCCTTACCATGGACCACCTCTACGATGATTTCACGCTCGGTGGCGTGTCCTACTGGGAGATTTACGGCATTGGCAGCCAGTTCGAGTGGAACTACAACAGGCTCGGGCGCAAGAGCCAGTACTGGAACTTCCGGCAGGTGTTGCACTACGTGCGGCCCGGCGCAGTGCGCATCGAGGCCATCTCCGACAACGCCAGCCTGCGCACGCTCGCGTTCGCGAAAGATGGTAAGACAACCGTGGTGCTGATTAACGGCGCGGGCGCAAGGACGGTTGAAGTCAGCGGCCTGCCCGCCGGGACCTACGGGACGTGCCGGTCGGTCGGCGGGGCGGCGTATCAGGAGCGCGGCCTGGAAACGGTCGGCACCGCGGGTACCCTTGCTATCAGTGTTCCGGCCAACACCGTGCTGACAGTGTATCCGTATTCGGGAACAAATCAGCCCCCGACATTCACCGAGTGGCGGGCCAACGTGGAATATCTCACCATGCCTGCAAGCAGTGCGAACCTCACCGCTGCCGCCACCGACCCGGAGCTCGACGCGGTTTCCTACCAGTGGTCGGTGAAGAGCCAGCCCAGCGGGGCGAACGCGGTGCTCGCCACCCCGGGCGCCGCAAGCACGCAGGCCAGCGCACTGACCGTCGAGGGCGACTACGTGTTTACCGTGACTGCCGGCGATGGCGTCAAATCCGCGACGCGCGATGTGAGAATCTCGGTATTTTCGGGCAACCAGCCGCCCATACCCGACGATGTCCACAACCGCAATCCAGTGGTTGTTACGCTGCCTACCGACAATACCCAGTTGCGGGGTTACGGATGGGATCTGGAAGGCGTTATACCTGACTACAAGTGGAGTGTTATCAGCCAGCCGGGCGGGGCCTCCGTGGTGCTCACCAACGACACGACCACGAACTGCACCGCGTCCAACATGACCGTGGCGGGAGACTACGTGTTCAAGTTCGAAGCAAGCGACGGCATAAACACGGTATCGGCGAACCTGACCGTGCCCGTCTACCCGGTGAACAGCGCGCCCGTGATTTCCAGTGCAACCGCGACCCCGGCGGCTCTGACGCTGCCGGCCAGCACCACGTCACTGTCATCCGCGACGAGCGACCCTGACGCAGATACCATAACCCACTGGTGGTCTGTGAAAAGCGCTCCCGCAGGCGCGGAACCGGTCTTCTCAAGTCCCGGCTCGGCAGACACGACCGTGAGCGGCCTGACAGTCGCGGGAACGTACGAGTTCACGCTGACCGTCATCGACTGCACCAAGTTCACGACCCGCGATGTCACGGTGAATGTATCGCCGTAATCCTGCTTTATCATGGTCGCGGCGCGGCGGTTTTTTCTTGCCGGAAATGCTGGATGTGCATGCTCTCCACGGCTAAGATGTGTGACCTCTTGCGTGTTTCAGTAAGGAGTAGAGACATGAGGAATCTGATTCTGCTGTGCGCGGTGTTCGCGCTCCTGCTGAGCGCATCGGTGGCGATTGCGGACGAGGAGGAGAAAATCCTCTTCGACCAGAAATACAAGCTGCTCGAACCCAATGAGAAGAAGGAGATGGGTACCTACAGCGTCAGAGCCGTCGAGAAGGGCGGCGAAATCACCATTACGGAAGAAATGGCGATGCAGAGCGGCCACCCGGCCCGTGGTAAGGTCGGCTTCAAGACCAAGGTCAAGTACAAGACGAAGCCTGCTCTCGCTCCGTATCACTTCGAAGGCGAGACCTCGATGGGCGAGAAGACAATGATGAAAGGCACCATGACGGTAAAGGATGGCAAGGCCGACCTGCTGGTTCAGGGCCTGTACGACAGACGCGGAAACCCGGCCAATCCTCCCCTGAAGATGGAAAAGAAGGGTCTGGACATGCCGAAAGGCACTCTCCTCGTGCCCCGGCACCTGAGAGTCCTCGGGCCCAGAATTCTCGACAAGCCCGGTGAGCTGACCGACATTCTCAAAATCGAGTTCCCCGACGATATCAAGTTTCCCGAATTCATGAACATGAAAAAGGACGACAAGCTTGTCAGGGATAAGCCGGACGGGAAAGGTAATTTCGTCATCAAGCTGGTCTCCCTCGATGAGAGCGGGCGAGTGGGGATGACTGTAAAATTCGACTCCAAGGGCAAGTATATACCAGAACCATCCTCATCGTCAGGCAGGTTGATAGAAGTTCCCATCGAAAAAACAGCGGAGCACCAGATACTCCAGGACCTCGAAAAGCGGCTCAAGGAAGCGCTTAAAAACGCATGCCCGAAGGCCGAGTTCGCTGTAGAGAAGGGCATGCTTGTTGTCCAGCACAAGACGAAGAAGTTCCTGACGCACGGGCACTCGAAGGCCAAGATAGATAAGGAAGCGGCGAAAACTCATGAAGAACTCGGCCCGGAGGAAACCGGCTTCATTTTGAAGCTGAGTGCCCTGAAAGGCAACCCGAAGGAGGGCCAGGCTGTGTCAGGTCAAACCCTTAAGGAGGAACACTGGCAGACTCTCCTTGTCGGTTACACTCTCGAATGGAAGAAAGAAATGTACATCTGGGTGAGACTCTCCTACGGCAGCAAGACTGACACCAAGCTTCTCGACACAATCAAGAAGACTATCGCCGACTACGCGAAGAAGAAGTAGGTTCCCCGGAGAAGCGGTGGGCAAGGCGGAAGTACTCCGGGAAGCGGTGAAGCACGAGCGAGGAAGCATGTGGATATGCCAATTCGACCACTTTTGCCTGTCCCGGTCCGGCTTCCCGTGGAAGTGACCCATGACTGCACCTGACAACACAGCCGAAACAAGCGCGACTGTCTCAAAGACGAGACGCCCGTCAACCATTGGCAGAATTATCCTGATTGCCATTCTGGCACTTGCGACATTGGCTTTTCTTCCTAACATCGAAGTCTGGGGATTCGGCTGGGCAGTCTCTTTTGCGTGCGGCACTGCCATCGCCGTTCTCGCGATTGCCTGGTGGAAAAAGCGCCGGAAGCTGCGGCTCATTCTCATTGTGCTACTTGCAGAGGCGCTGTTTGTCATCGCGGGTTTTCTCTCCAATCCCTACGGCATGCGCGAGTGCGAGAGGCGCGTGGCTCGATGGCTCGCCGAGGATGTCATGAGAGGCCAGCCCTTCTACATACTCGAGGATTATGCGACGCCGGAGCTACTTGAGATCTTCGATTCGGTCGGTGCGCAGTACGTAATCTATCGTGAAGATGACCCCGAGGCGCTGGCCCAGGGTAACCGTTATGAAGGCCGCCCCTTTCCCTGGGCTGACCTTGGGCCCGCGCGCAGCACGATGCCGTTTGTGGTGTCGGTGGAATGGGGCTGGGTTCTCGAGCCGCTGTATGGCAGCGGCCATACAAGGAGATTTGTCTGCGTGTTCGGGGTTGTCATCGAGCTCTGGGACACAGCCTCCGGCTGGGAAACCTAACCAGGTTCTTGAGGCCCATATTTACTGAAACAGGCCTTCGACGCTGAGGTAGCGCTGGCCCGTATCGGCGAAGACGCAGATAATCGTCTTGCCGGCATTTCCGGGGCGAGCAGCCAGTTCCAGCGCTGCGTGAGCAGTCGCGCCGGAGGTTATCCCCACCATCAGCCCCTCCTCGCTCGCAATACGCCGGCACATCGCGAAAGCCTCTTCTTCCGAAACAAGGAAGAAGTCGTCGATATACTCGCGGTCGATTGTCTCGGGGACGAACCCGGGCGCAGTACCCATCATGCGATGCGGGTTGAATATGCCCTTCGAGATGTAGGGTGAATTCGCCGGCTCGACGGCGATGAGCTGCACCTGCGGCTTTTGCTCTTTCAGGTAGCGCCCTGCGCCACAGAGCGTGCCGCCTGTGCCCAGCCCGGCGACGAGGATGTCCACGTTCCCGTCCGTGTCGTCCCAGATTTCCGGCCCGGTGGTCATGTAGTGAGCTTTCGGGTTGGACTGGTTAACGTGCTGGCCTACGTAGAAATACTCCGGGTGTTCTGTGAGGATTTCCTTCATTCGCCTGCGTGCGCCTGCCGTGCCTTCCGAAGCGGGGGTCAGAATCAGCTCCGCGCCGAACGCGCGCATTATCCTGCGCCGCTCAAGGCTTTGAATCTCCGACATGACGAGAATGGCCCGGTAGCCCCTGATGGAGGCGATCCAGGCGACTGCCATGCCTGTGTTGCCGCTTGTGGACTCTATCAGCGTATCGCCCGGCTTCAGCCTGCCTTCCTCCTCGGCATCCCTGATAATCTGGATAATCGGACGGTCTTTTATGCTTATCGGGTTGAAAAGCTCGCATTTCGCGAGCACGGTGTGCTGCGGGCACAGCCTTTCAAGGCGCAGCAGCGGCGTGCATCCTATCAGGTCAGTTACGTCTTTCGCGTACTTCATCGGTGAAATCTCTCCTGTTCAGCGTGATACATGACAATCATAACCCGATACTACCGCATTGCGCGCCGGAATCAACCCTGCACAGCAGATACATAACGACAGGGAATTTGCCGCTTGCAGGGAGTTTATTAATGTGGTAATGTCCGGCTGTAACACGGGAGGAGCCGTATGACAGGAATAATAAAGCGCGAAGGCGGCAGAACATGGATAGAGGGCGTGCCGGACAGGAAGGTCGGGCTGCTCTGGGACATGTGGCTGCGGGCCGAGCATATCCTCCTCGAACACAGGGGTGTTGAGGCGGATTTTAACGAGCTTCTTGCAGTCTCCGGCGAGGCGTTCAACCTGTGCCACGGCACCGACTGGGAACTGCGCACCGGGATGTCGATTCCCACCGACCCGCTGTCAGATACGGCAAAGGCTTACGGCTTTGAATGCGGGTGGCTTCCCCCGCGATGGCATTCGGAGATGAGAAAGCTCCCGGAAGACGAAAGAGCGAAGCTGCTGAACGAGTTCCTGGAGGAGATATTCAGCCGGATTGACGCAGGGCATCCGGTTATCCTGGGCGGCGCTTACGGCGAGTGCGGCTCGTGGCGGGCTGTTGTGGGCTGCGACAGGGAAAACATGCAGATATGCTACATCGGCGGCGACGAGCCTTACGACTGGACGGATATTTTCGGGCCCAAGCTGAGGGAATGGGGATTCTGGGACATGCAGGTGCGCGGAGCGGTGCGCCCCATGTTCTACGGCGGCTGGCTCAATAACACTGTGTTTTTCCTCGGGGAAAAGACTGCCGAGGTGACTGAAGAAGAGAGAGCTGTTCAAACCCTCGGGCGTGCCGTCAGCCTGCACTCAGCGGATGAGTTCGGCACTGACTGGTACGGCGGGGTGACGTACAGTTTCGGAGCGCAAGCATACGAGAAGTGGGCAGAGAACCTCCGAAAGCTGGATTATTCCGCCGACCTCGAAAAGGCGAAGAAGAGGGAAGGCGATTTCTTCGACATGCGCAACATGGGCATTCAAATTGACCAGATTGTCCGGGGCCGCGGCGCCGCAGCGGAGTTCAGCGAGAAGGCCGCAGGTTTATTCCCTCAGGCGCGGGAGCACCTGCTTGACGCCGCGCAGTCATACCGCCGGGAGGCGGAAATCGCCGGGTCTCTCGATGACTCGGAAAGCTGGCTTTCGGACAGGCAGAACTGCCTCTTGGGCGCCGACACGGTGATGGAGATGCTCGACAACGAGCGCGCCGCCGTCGCGCAGCTGGAAAAAGCCCTCACCCTAATTTAACGGCTTGGATACTGCCGGATGTGTTACTCGGACCCGGACCCGGCTTTTTTCGAGACGAGGAACTCGACCGTTTCGGCCGCGCAGCCGAGCCTCGCCGCGCCGAGCGGCGTGAACCCCGCCTTGCTCTTCGCGTTGATGTCGGCTCCCTTCTTGTGGAGGAACTTGACGAGTTCAGTTTGACCCTTTGCAGCGGCAAAGTAGAGAGCTGTCCTGCCCAGCTTGTCCCGGGCCTCGATATCCGCGCCCTTCTTCAGAAGCAGTTCGGCTGTGTCAACGTATCCTTCGACGGCAACGCTGTGCAGAGGCGTCGCGCCGCTGTCAGGCCTGCCATTCACGTTCGCACCCTTCTGGATGAGGAAGAGCACGAAGTCGTTCTTCCCGCTCGACGCCGCGAGGTGAAGTGGCGTTCCTCCGTTGTAGTGGTTTCGCACCTCAGTGTCTGCGCCCTTCTCAATCAGAAGCCCGGCAATTATGACCTGGTTCTCAATGACAGCCACGTGCAGGGCGGTCCAGGCATCTCTTACAGCGCACTTCAGGTCCTGTCCTTTTTCGAGCAGAAGCAGAATGATGTCCTTTTGCTCCTTCTCAATGGCCAGTGATATGGGCGCCTTACTTCCGTACCAGCTACTGGCCTTCAGGGAAGCCCCCTTCTCGATAAGCAGGCGCGCGACATCGACATTCCCTTCCTTCGCGGCCCAGTGGAGGGCTGTCATACCGCTGGGGTCGTAACCATGTATGTTCGTTCCCTGTTCGATGGCGGACCTTGCAGTTATGACATCATTGGCCTTGGCTGCGCCGATAAGCACCAGCGAGTCTTTTCCGCCGTGGCTCTTCAGTGCCTTCTCTATCACCGGGTTACTCCCAACGATGGCGAAGTCTACCGGCGTCCTGCCCGAGATATCTTTCTTGTTGGGGTCCGCTCCCTTCTCCAAGAGGAGCTCTACCATCTCCTTAGAAGCGAGATGAGATGCAATGTGAAGTGCCGTCCGCCCGGATTCGTCGGTCTCTTTGACGGAATTCGGGTCGGCTTTGACAAATTTCTTTACTGCCGCGATGTTCTTGTCAAGCGCGGCATCCAGTATGTTTGAGTACTTCCCTTTCTTGTCTGTTCCCGTTGTCCAGTGTCGCCAGAGCCTTTCCTTCAGTTGCCTCCTGAAGCTCTTTCTTGAAGAAAGCCGAAGCGCACTGCGCCAGTTTTCCAGCGCATTCTTCCCGTCACGTCGCCACTCTGCATCCCATCCGATATGATACATGGCAAGCGAGGCGAAATTCTTTGCATCGGCATCCATTTTCCCGGTAGTCTCTGCGAGTTCCTTGTCAGTCAGCGCCTTGTTCTTCAACAGAGCGTAGAGAGCGTCGTGCACCACCGGGCCTTTCTCTTTGCTGCATGTCTCGATTAGCTTCTCTCTTAGATGAGCGAATAAAGGCTCTTTCCTCTTGCCGAGAGCGAGAAGATTCTCGACATACTGGCTTACAAAGGGCGCTTCTCGCGGGACATACTTCCAGTTGAATTCAGGGCGTTTCAGTTTCAGCAATCTATCCAGCTCTTCTCTTGCGAATTTCCGTGCGCTTTGGTCCGTTTCCACCGGGAGCGCAAGCACAAGCTGCTTGTGACGGCAGTTTCCCCACCATACTTCCTCGCCGGCAAGGAGCATCTTCGAGAGCGGTCTTATTGCCGACAGGAGCGCATCAGTGGCTTTTTCCGGGTGCTCCTTCAGATACTTCTCGCCGGCCAGATTGCTGTCTCTGCTTATTCCCTGTACGCGCTTGACAGCCTCCTCCAGGCTGCGGACACTCGCTTTCTCATCCATAAGAAAACGCACTTCATCTTCGAACTGGAGAGTCACCTCACCGAACGGCTGCACTCGTTCGGGCGTGAAGAAAATGCGCCTGCTGCCTTTGCGAATATGGGCCGGCGTGCTGAGCGTCATTGTCGAGCCCACCTTGTAGTTCCCGCGCAGCACCCTCTCTATCTCTACCTTGGTGGGTCTTCCGTATAGAGTCTCTGTCACTCTGCCGACATATATGCCGTCGGAGCTCCTGACCCGACCGGCCAGGTAGTGGAAAGTGTCTCAGTATGTGTAGGCGCGCAGTTGCGCTGCGTGCGCCAGGAGCAGCATAAGGCTACAAGTCAGTGCTGTCGCTTTCCATCGGTTCATAGAGCGCGCCCGTGAAACAGCTTGCCTTCCATGAAATTATAGCACACGCAAGAGCCCAGTCGCAACAATACTGGTGAACCACTACAAGACCTTATTGGAGTTTCGATGATACAGACGTCGGGCTTGACGATGCGGGGTGTTGCGGGTAGTATTGCGAAGCCGAGTGGAACTTTTAAGAAGGCAGGGAAGCTTGGAAGCGTTTCTGAAGAAGGTCGGGTCGCTGAGGGTCACGATTGTCGTGGTGCTGCTCATCGCGGCGATGTCGGTCTACGGCACGTTCATGAAGCAGGAGGAGGCGCTCGAATCGGTCTACCAGTCGCCGCTGTTTCTCGGGCTTCTGGTGGTTTTCGGCGCGAACCTCGTCGCATGCACCGTGCTGCGGCTGCGGTTCCGGGTGTCGCAGGCCGGCTTTCTTGCGACGCATCTCGGGGTCATCGTGGTTCTCGCGGGCGCGATTATCGGATTCGTCGCATCAGAGGAGGGCCATATCAGGCTCGCGGAAGGGGAGACTTGCAACGCTTACCAGGCCCGAATCCCGGTGGACCCGATGGCGAACTACGCTGAAATCAAGTCGGCCGTCGAGGCAGCAGGCGGGCAGGTTGTCAGCGTCGCAGGAAATACCGCGACCACTCTTGTACCGGAGGCGAATTTCAACGCCTTCATGCACTCGCTCGACAGCGTTGTCATGGAAGGCGCCAAGGAAGTCGAGGGGACAATATGCATAATGTTCCGGCTGAATGCGAAGAAACAGGAGCAGAAACTGCCTTTCACAATCCGGCTGGACAGGTTCACGGTTCACTACTACAGCAAGGACGGCTATAACTACGGCGACCTCGTCGTGACCGAGTTGGAGCCGGTGGACGACAAACTCGTGAAAATCGGCTCCATGCCTGCGACGTACGGCGAGGCAGGCGCTTTCAAGGGCTACAAGGTGGAAATCGGGGAGTTCCTGCCCAACTTCGTGCTCGACTCCCATACGCGCCGGGCGACGACGAGGGACGAAAATCCCGGGAATCCGGCAATCAGCGTAACGCTGACAAAGGAGGGCGCGGACGAGGGGGAAAGCTTCTGGGTCTTCGCCAACAGTCCCGGGTTCTACGAGCACATGCGCCGCGGCAGGGAAGCCCTGCCTTTCCGGGTTTATTTCGGATTCCGCGAGCGCGTGAAGTCGTACAAGAGCGATGTGACTATTCTCGACGGCGAAAGCCGCGAGGTGAAGTCTGCCGCAATCGAGGTCAACAGGCCGCTGTCTCACGAAGGATACACGATTTACCAGAGCAGCTACGACCCGGAAAACCACAAGTGGACCGGCCTTCAGGTCGCGCGGGACCCGAGCCTGTGGATTGTCTATATCGGATTCGCGCTGCTGCTGGGCGGGGTGTTCTTCATCTTCTACGCCAAGCCTTATATCCGGCGCGCCGGCAAGACGGCGCGAGCGCCCGGGGCGGAAAAGCCCGTGGTTGCCGCAGCGCCGGAATAGCCCACTGGGCGTTAACCCATTGGTCCGAGCCGGTGGCCGCCAAGCACGTGCAGGTGTATGTGGAAGACTTCCTGCCCGGCGTCGCGGTTGGCGTTGAACAGGACGCGGTAGCCGGACGCATCCACGCCCTTGCTCTTTGCAACGTCTTTAGCCGCGAGCATCATCTCGCCAATAAGCCCCGCGTCGTTTTCTGTGAGATCGTTGAGCGTGGGGATGTGTTTCTTCGGTATCACCAGCACGTGAATAGGTGCGACGGGGTGGATGTCCTCGAATGCGTAAATGTTCTCAGTCTCGTGGACCCTGGTCGAGGGAATCTCGCCCGCGAGTATCTTGCAGAAAATGCAGTCGTCAGCCACGCCGAGCCTCCTATTCCATGCCGTAGCGCTTCATCTTCTTTCTCAGGCCTTCGCGGCTGAGGCCGAGCTTCCTTGCGGCGAGCGACTTGTTGCCCTCGCTTTCCGCGATTGCCTGCTCGATAACCTGCCGCTCGAAGCCCGCCACTGCGTCGGCCAGCGAGTCGCCCTGTGGCTGGACGGCCCCGCTGCCCGGGCGCAGCTTCTCGGACAGGTCGGTCACATCAATCATTCCGCCCGCGGACAGCGCGCAGGCTCGCTCGACTTCGTTCTCAAGTTCGCGCGCGTTGCCGGGCCAGTCATGGTTCCTGAGGACTTCGAGCGCCTTCGGAGAGAAGCCGTCCCACTTCTTTGAGTACTTCTGCGCCATTCGCCCGAGGAAGTGGTTCGCCAGTACGGGGATGTCCTCCCTGCGCTCGCGCAGCGGCGGGATTGTTATCGAGATGACGTTGAGCCGGAAGAACAGGTCCTCGCGAAACTTGCCTTCCTTTACAAGCGATTCGAGGTCGCGATGGCTGGCGGCGATTACGCGAATATCGACCGGCTTGGGCTCGCGCGAGCCGATGCGTTCAACCTCGCGCTCCTGCAGGACACGCAGCAGGTTCGCCTGCATTGGCAGCGGCATGTCGCCGATTTCGTCCAGGAGCAGCGTCCCGGTGTGGGCCGCCTCTATTTTGCCGGGTCTCTCCTCGACGCCGGTCGCGACGCCCTTCTCGATACCGAAAAGCTCGCTCTCGAGCAGCGATTCGGGCAGCGCGGCACAGTTAATCGCCACGAACGGCCCTTCCGCCCGGTCGCTTTCGGCGTGAATAGCCTTTGCCAGGAGGTCCTTGCCCGTGCCGCTTTCGCCCGTAATAAGCACGCTCGCATTGGAGGCGGCGACCTTTCGCCCGAGGCCGCGAAGCTCCTCCATCTGGTGCGAGACGCCGGAGAGCGAGTCGAGCGAGAATTCGGTCCTGAACTGCTTCAGCAGCCTCGTCTTCTCCTTGTGAAGGTGCTCGTACTCCTGCGCGTTGAGCACGGCTACGGCCGCCTGCATGGCGAATGCCTGCGCCAGCTCCTCATCGTCGTTGTCGAACATGCCCTCGGTCTTGTTGAGGACCTGGAACACGCCGATGCGCTTGCCCTTGGGTCCCAGGAGCGGGACGGTCAAGACACTTCGCGTGCGAAAGCCCGTCCTGCGGTCAACGGACTTGTGGAATCGCTTGTCCTGATATGCATCCTCGATGTTGACAGTTTCGCCCGTCTTGAATACGTGCCCGGCGATTCCCTTGAGCTTGTTTATCTTGATGCCGTCGGAGTTGAGACCGAGCGCGACCTCGCTGGCCAGTTCCGTGCCGTCCCGCGAGACGATGAAGATGGAGGCGCGCTGCGCCTCCATGAGCCGGGCCGCCTCGGTCGCTATCATGTCGAGCAGGTCCTTGATGTTTCGGACCTGCGTCATTGACCGCGTGATGGCAAGCAGCCCTTCGAGCCTCTCGACCTTCTTCTTCAGCCTGTCTATATCTTCCACGCCGCTATTCTCATCTTAAAGTGCCGTGTTGTCAAGGACGCGCTGCACGACTGCAGAGGATTGCTTGACATAGCCCAGGTGCTGCATAGAATGGTGGCATTGCACTTGTGTTAACCGGGAGGAGAAGACAGTGGGGATTGCTGAGAACATCGGTGAGCTGCGCAGGGCTGCCGCGCACCTTTCGCTTAGAAGGACGCTGCGCCCGTCGGGCATTGGCAGCCTGATATTCGGGGCGATAGCGATTGCCGTGGGCGTGCCCGCCATGAACTTGCATCCGCTGAACGCAGTTCTTGTCGCCCTGGGAGCGTTCCTCGTCATCGAGGGTGTGCTTGTCATTGCCTCGCCGAGTCCCGGCGGCATAATCATAGACGGGCTGGCGATTCTCATGGTGGGCGGCTGGAACATCGCAATCACGGCGCTTGAGGCGGCGGAGGGCGCCGGCTCTCCCGGCTTCTTCATGTATTTCGGCATATTCCAGCTTATCGCGGGAGTGAAAAGGCTTGCCGATTTCAGGCACTTCACCAGCCTGCCCGCGAAACCGGACGAACAAGTCATGTCGCGACTGAACCAGATGGTCAAAAGCGTGCTCAAGGCGAAACCCAAGCATGACATGAGCGTCGTAGAGTTCACTGCCAAGGAAAAAAGCGGCCAGGTTATCTGGCGGGGAAAACTGCTTGATGATGCGGCCATCTTCGTGAGGAGGGCCGCAAGGCAGGACATCGCGCTCGCCGAGAAAGAGGAAATCAACATAATTAGGCAGAAGGGACCGCCCGTGCGCAAGAAAACGCCGGTTTCCTGTCAGGTGGGCGAAAATATGATGTACGGAACAATGGCGCCGGAACACTTCGCAAGATACGAGTCGTGGAAACGCAAAGACAACGGACTTAAAAACTCCACTTAGCCCTTGACAGGTAACGATTTGCCTGTAGAATTCCCCTTTACTCATTTTGAGAGCCGGTTGCAGGAGAGAAATGAATTTCGCAGTCGTAGGAGTGAACCACAGAACGGCTCCGATTGAAAAGCGCGAGACGCTTGCGGTTGCGCGCGAGGAACTTGCCGGGTTTGTCGATTACATGGTATCGAATTCCGGGGCCGGGCAGATTGTTCCGCTCTTTACGTGCAACAGGGTCGAAATCTACGGTGCGGGCGACGGACCCGACCTGGCGCAATCCATCGGCAGGGCATTCCTGGAATATAACTCGGCGCAGGAGAAGGACGTCGAGTGGCTGTATTCCTTCGAGGGGCTTGCCGCGGTGGAGCATCTCTTTGCGGTTACCTCTTCCCTCGATTCTATGGTCGTGGGAGAGCCGCAGATAAATTCGCAGGTCAAGAACGCCTACTTCGTGTCCAAGGAACTGGGCGCGACCGGCAAGATGCTGAATTTCATCTTCCAGAAATGCTTCAAGGCGGCCAAAGAGATTCGCACGAGAACCGCAATCGCGCGAAGCAGGGTGTCGGTCGCCTCGGTGGCGGCGGACCTGGCATGCGAGACTCTCGGCGAACTGCCGGGCAGCACGGCGCTCGTCGTGGGCTCGGGCAAGATTGGCTCGGCATTCGCCATGCATCTTGCCGACACGGGCATTGACCGGATATACGTGGCGAGCCGCTCCTACACGCACGCCGAGGAACTCGCCGACAAGGTCGGCGGGGAGGTCGTGGCACTTCACGCGCTTGACAGGTACCTCGACGAAGTGGACTTGGTGGTAGGCTGCACTTCGGCCAGGCAGCCGTTTTTGCACCGCGAGAGGTGCCGCGCCGCGCTCGAAAGACGCCAGGGGAAACCCTTGCTCGTGATAGACCTGGGCGTGCCGAGAAACGTCGCGCCGGAAGTCGCCGAACTCGATGGGATACACCTGTACAACATCGACCAGCTCGAAGAGGTCGTGGCGAGAAACCTCAGCTACCGCGAGGAGCAGGCGCAGCGGGCGCGCAAGATAGTTGGCGAGCTTGCCTGTGGTACGTTCGAGAAGGCGCTGCTCCTGGATGAAGCGCCTTCGGCTGTTGACCGTTAGCAAGCTGAGAAGCCTGAAATGTCCGAGATTCTTGGCATAATCACCACCCGGGGCGGGTCGAGGGGCATCCACAACACCTACACCTTCAATCTTGCCGGAACGCCCGTGATAGCCTATGCCCTGCGAGAGGCGGACAAGGCGAAGCGCCTCGGGCGCATAATACTCTCCACCGACTCGAAGGAAGTGGCGAGGGCGGCAGGCCTCTACAGCACGAAGACGATTGTCAGGCCCGATGACCTCGCCGGCGAAGACGTATCCCGCACCGAGGTTGCAAAGCACGCGCTCGAAGAGCTGAAGGATACCGAGAGCTACGAGCCGGACATTCTCGTCGTACTGCCAGCATCGTGCCCGCTGCGGCGCGCGCAGCAGATTGACCAGGCCATCGAGAAACGGGAGAAGACTGGCGCGGATTCCGTCGTGAGCGTCTGTCCGGTGGAAGAGTCCCCGTACAGGATGGTCACTCTCAAAGATGACAGGGCTATCCCGTTCGCGGCGGATGCGGAAGGCATGACCGATGAAAGCGAACTCCCGCAGGTCTACAAACTCAACAACGCCATATACGTTCTGAAGGCCTCGCTCCTGCGGGAGCAGGACAGGCTCTACGGCGGAGACATGCGCGTAATCGTGATGAAGCGGGAAGATTCGGTCGAGGTGATTGACCGCTACAGCTTCATGAAGGCCGAGGCCCTTGTGAAGGAACGCAAGAAGAACATCTTCAAGTAAGGCTTTCCCTGCAATTCCTTGACTATGCCGCATTTGTGGTTTATACTTGTCGGTACGCGGAGTCTGACCAGAGAAAATAATGGCGAAAGAAACAAAAAACCCGCAGAACGACAGGCTGGATGACCTCGTGGTGACTCCTGCCAGGTTCGAGCCTGCTCCAAGAAGGGTAGGGTGGGGCTGCCTGATTCTCTTTATCCTGGGCGCCGCGTTCATCGCATACAACGCCCTTCCGGGTTTCGTCTACTCCCGGCGCGCGGTCAACGAGAAGGGGGCCATCAAGGTGCTGCGCGCGATAAGGGACGGCCAGGTCAAGCATATCGACCAGTTCGACCGATACGGCACGCTGGTCGAGTTGCTGACCGCAGGCATGATAGATGAGGAAACGTATCAGGCCGCGTTCCGGCTCGCCGCCAAGACGGGTTACTACTTCAACCTGGAACTCAAGAATGGGAAGTGGGCCTGCACCGCCATGCCGGTCAAGCCGGGAGTGAGCGCAAGGAAGAGCTTCTACATCGACGAGACAGGCATAATCCGCCACGCCTGCTGTGAGACTGACAAGGACGAGCCAGCCGGGCCCGAGTCCACCGTTCTGGGCAGATGAAATTCCCTGTTGTGGCGGGGCGCACGCAAGTCGTCTGCGAGCGTTACCGTGTTCCTGTCAACTATCTTGCCGGCTCCGTTAGAAGGAATAGCCTTCTGGCAGTCAACGCTCATTTCTTGCTTGACTTGGCTGCCATGCACCTTACACTCTCTTTATCGTTTAACAGGAGGAGGTCGAGATGCTGAAGAAAATGTTGTCCGGCTGTTTGGTTGCGGCAGCGCTGTGCATGCTGGCGGTTATGGTCCTTGCGGATGAAGGAGAGAAGGTAGACCTCTCCCTGAAGTTCAAGAAAGGACAGAAGCTCGAATACAAGAGCACGAGCGACATAACCCAGACTATCAGCGGCGTGATGGACATGAAGATGTCGATTTCTCAGAAGCAGAGCCTGTTGCAGGAAGTGCTCGAAGTCGATGAGAAAGGCGTCGCCAACGTCCAGCAGAAAGTCACCCACGTCAAGGTGAAACAGGACAGCCCCCAGGGCAAGCAGGAGTTCGATTCTTCCAAGAAAGAGGATTTGGAAAAGGCCAAGAACGACACGAACCTGAAGAGCTATGCCGCCCTGGTCAACAAGCCGTTCACGTTCAAGATAGACCCGAAGGGCAACATAATCGAAGTCAAGGGCTACGACAAGATACTGGAAGAGGCGTTCAAGGATGACCCGATGGCGGAAATGCTCAAGGACAACTTCTCGAACGACCAGGCCAAGAAGATGCTGCAAATGTCCTACGGCGCTTTTCCCAAGGAGAAAGTCAGCAAGGGAGAGTCCTGGACTTCGAAGGGCGAGTTCCCCGCGGGGGGCAGCGCCACAATGAAGATGGAACTCAAGTACACCCTCGCCGGCACCAAGGAGATAGGCAAGCGCACGTGTGCCAAGATAGATATAGAGATGACCGACCTCAAGATCGAAGGCCAGATGGCCGCAATGATGAAACTGTCGGAGAAGAAGGGGAAGGGCGTCATATACTTCGACCTGAAAGAGCAGATAGTCATCGATAACACGTTCAAGATGTCGCTGACAATGGAGATGGACAACCCCATGGACCCGACGGAGCCCGGCATGAAGGCGGTCCTGGGCGTGACGTCGGGCATGAAGCTCAAAATGCCCGCGACGGAGGAAGGGATCCCGACCGAGAAACTGGCCGCGGCCGAAGTCGTCATGGTCGGCAAGGTCGTCAAGACGGAAGAGCGCGAGGGATTCTCCTACTGGGTGGTCGAGGTCAAGAAATCGCTCAAGGGCGAAATCTCGAAGGAGCACGTGGACGTCCTGGCCAAGGAGGGCGTTGACCTCGGCGAAGGCGACCAGTGCATCCTCGTCCTGAAGTCGGGCGAGCGCGAGGGCCGCAAGCTTTACGAGCTATTGACGGACAAGCCCAACACGTTCTCCGACGAGAACGTCAAGAAGTTCGAGGAAGCACTCAAGGACAAATAGCTTCTGGATTCCATGACGGAACGGAATTTACCGACCCTCAAGGGCTTTAGCAAGTTCCTTGAGGGTCGCTTCATCGTGCGTTAAAACTCCCGAAAAAACGTCGATTGCCTGCGCCATTTTGCGACCGGACTGCTCCGTCTCCCTGAGCAGCAGGATGTATTTCTTGCCTTTCTCCAGCCTCATGCCCGGCAGGTCGAGGACGTCCAAATGTTTGCCTTCTTCGCAGCCTTTGAGTGCCGAGGTGACCTTTGCGACGTAGTAGCTGTATGAACCGCGTTCTTCGAGCTTGACAATCTCCACTGCAGCAACGATGTTGGCCTTCCCGGCAAGCTCCCTGAGCTTTTCGGGTCCGGGCTTGGGAATCTTGATGAGCTTCGCCATGCGCCCGAGCATCTCGGTCCCGGCCCACTCGGGGCTGTTGAGCAGGTTGTACTTGTCGCCTTCCTTCTTGAGAAATACTATGAAATCTCCTTCAACGAAACCTTCGATATTTGCAGCCTTCTCCGGTTTCGTGATTTCTACCTTGCCATCCGGGGATTTCAAATCACCTTTATAGAAGCCGAGAATGTCTGCCTTCGCCGTCTTCTGGTTGACCATTTCCTTCGGGATGCTCACAAGCGCGATTATCTCGGCCTTCCCAGTCATTTCCTTGAGCTTCTTGTCCGTCATTCTTGGCCCGACCTTAAAGGCTGCAAGTGTCAGGCGCAGGTCATCTTCGCCCTCGGTCTTGCCTTCCAGTTTCACAAGCCCGATGCCGCGGGCCCACCAGGTGACTATGGACGCCTTTCTCTGACCGCCTTTGGCGATGTGCTCTATCCTGAGGCAATTCCTGAACCTACCGGCGAGTGTCTGGACACATTCTTCTGCGACTACCTTCGATTCCACCGTCACCTTCCAACTTTCTCCGGTGTGTTCCGAGGCTGCGGTAGTGCTGGTGGTCCACGTGTCGCCCTTCTTCGCGTCGAACTTGAGGACTTTCCAGTGCACGCCGGACTTGTCCTTCCAGACCAGATGCCTGCCGATAACCGCCCATCTTACGGTCCGCTGGCCAATGTCGGAGCCCTGCATAACCACTTTTACCTTGCCTGTCTCTTCGACCTGCGTAATCTCTGCTTTGCTGGTCATTTTCCTGCGGCCATGAACAAGCTCGTACTTCCAGAAGTTGCCCTTCGCAAGCGGGATGAACGACTGCTTCTTCTCCTGTGCAAGCACCGCTCCGGCCAGAACCGCCAGCATGACGACAAAAGCGGCTGCGTGCTTCATCGCTTTTTCTCCTTTTTCCGGCGATTGTGCACGGAAAAACCGGACTCACATCTCATTATAGGTCGTCTAAACTATGGAGCAAGCACCCTCTTGATTTACCCGTGTTTTCATACGGGACCAGTAAAAAGGGAAAATGCCGGGGCCTGTGTAACTCGCCTGCTTGAAAAGAGTTGCGACGGCATCCCTGCCGGACTTGCGCGGGCCTGATGCAGCGGGTATAATTTGGATGACACTGAACGCGAAGGTCTCAGCCATGAAGAAGACGTTGTTAGTTGCATTTGCCGTGATTGCTGCCCTTTGGTGCCTGCGCGCATCCGCACAGGAACCGCCCGAAAAGGGCGAACCCGGCCCGGGCGCCGGCGTATCGGTCAAGACGCAGCAGTGGGAGTGGTCGCCGAAGGAGCCCGCGGAGAAGGAACTCAAAAAGGAAGTTGACCGGCTTCTCGGGCAGCTCGAGGGCGGCAGGTTCAAGAAACGCAAAGAGGCGACCGAGAATCTGCGCCAGCTCATCCGTAAAAGTCCCGGCATGGAAGACACCCTCGCCAAGTATATCGGGAAGCGTCTCGAAGGCGCCATGACCTTCGAGGTGCGCTACCGTCTCAGGAAGGTTCTCGACTACTATCTCAGGCCGTGGAACTGCATCGAGATGAAGCGCTCGCTGAACGAGCACATTTCCTACGTCATGTCCGTTGCGTTCAGCCCGGACGGAAAGCTCCTGGCTTCCTGCGGCGGGCAGAACGATTCGACCGTGAAGGTCTGGGACCCTCTCAGCGGCGAGTGCCTGCGCACGCTCGAAGGACATAACGGCTTCGTCTACTGCGTTGCGTTCAGCCCGGACGGCAAGATGCTCGCATCCGCAGGGCAGGACGGGACTGTGCGCTTGTGGAACCCCGGCAGCGGCGAGTGCCTGCGCAGGGTCGAAGGCCACGCGAACCAGGTCTACTCGGTCGCATTCAGCCCCGACGGGAAATGGATGGCATCGGCTGGCGCTGACCATACGCTCAAGACCTGGAACGTCAAGACGGGCAAGTGCATTCATATCCTGAGCCACACGAGCAGCTTCAACGGAACGGCCTTCAGCCCGGACTCGAAACTGCTCGCCTCCGCGAGCGCGGACGGAAAAGTCCGCCTCTGGGACCTCGGCAACGGCAAGTGCGTCCGGACCTTCGATGGCCATGTAAGGGAGGCCAACTCCGTTGCTTTTAGCGCGGACGGCAAGCTGCTCGCATCGGGGAGCACTGACAGCACGGTCCGGGTCTGGGATGCGGGAACCGGCAAGTGCACGCAGAAAATCGAGGGCGGCAACAGCACGCGCATAGTAGCCTTCAGCCCGGACGGCTCCATGCTGGCCTGTGCGGATGCCGGCGGAAGCGTGAGAATACTCGACCCGCACAGCGGCGAATGCCTGCGCACGCTTTCCGGACACTACAACTACGTGTATTCCGTCGCTTTCAGCCCCGATGGCTCCACGCTCGCCTCCGGCGGCTACGACACGACGATCGTCCTCTGGAGCATCCCGAAGACAGGCGGCAGCAGGCCGGAACAGAAAGAGGGCGAGTCCGAAGATAAGGAAGAAACCGAGGGCAGCGGGGACCGCAAGAAAAACAAGTAGAAACGCCGCATCCCTGCTCGCCGGCGGTTTTATCGCACCCAATCTCCGCCTTTTCTCCCGATGCGCGAATCACTTGCGCCGCTGCATCACTTCCTTGGCCTTCTCGGAGGCTTCCTTGGCGGCTTTCGTGCCGGGGTACTTCTGCGCGACTTCATGGTATTTCGCGGACACGATTTCCCTGTCTTCGTACGGGTTTGCCTTGTCGAAGGCTTTCGCCCTTGCGAGAGCCGCCGCGGCTTCTTCTTCCTGCTTCGCGGTCGGCCTGGCGGCAGCCTTGCCCGGAGCGAAAACTTTCGCTTTATAGCAGCCCTTAAGAGCCTTGGCTACTTCTGCAGAACTTTCCGGAATATCAACTTTCAGAAAAAGGATGCCTTCTTCTTCGGCTTTTCCTTTGAACGCGGCGCCTGTCTTGAACGGCTTGCCGTTTTCCCCGATTCTGGCAACCAGGGGGAAAGAAGGCTTGTTTTCCGATTCTCCTAATCTGAGGCGGCGTGCTCTTCCCCATCCTTCCTCGAGCTCGACTTCCTTGGTTTGGGCGCTGCCATCAGGTTTAAACTTGGCGCTGCTGCCGGACAGCTCGCCCGTGGCAGTGATTGTAAGCGTCTCACCCTTCTTCAGCGTGATTCCGGTATTCAGCCATTCGCCTGTCGGCTTCACCTCGAAATTCTTCTCTCCTGCCGGTGGAGGAAAGATAATATTTTTTATATCGCCCTTTTTGAACGTGAGCTTGCCGTGCTTCGTCTCGACTTCCATCTTCTCGATTTCGAGCGTGCCGCTCGCTGTGAACTCGACCGTCTCGACAGTGTCCTTGTCGGACGCATTCTCGCTTTTGCCCGCGAAGTTGAGCCACTTTATCTGGTTCGCGGGAATAGTGAGAGTCCCGTAGGAGGTTTTGAGCTTCAGGGAGTCTATGCTCAGCCTGCCCTTCATCCTGTTGCCGTCGTTGAGCAGGAAAAGCATCTCGCCCGCCTTCAACTCGACATCGGGCACATCTTCAGACTCGGCCTTCTTCTCATCCTTGCCGAACATACGCTCGTATTCCATCCTCAGTTTCGCGAGCATCTGCTCGAACATCTCGATACGCTGTTTCATCTCCTGGCGCATTTCCTCGTTGCCCTGCGCGAGGGCCGGCGCTGTCATGAGAATGACCAGCACTGCCGCAATCAACTTTTTCATATCGAAACCTCCTTGAGGAGCGAAAATCACGCTTTCTCAACATCTGTGATACGGCTGACAAGGTTCCTTTGTTTCAGAATTCCGGCGACGGTAGCTGGAACGAGATGTTCCCATGGCTCGCCTTCGGCTATGAAGCGGCGCACCTCGGTCGAGGTAATGCCCTTCTCGGAGACCGGCCTTCGCCACATGACTTCCGTTTCAAGGCCGAGCGAACGGAACATCTCCAGTTTCTTCTTGCCCCACTCGTCGTAGATTGTCAGGTAGAACACGGCATCGAGCGGGACATAGTCCTTGTAGAGTTCGGGGAAGTTAATCGGGAAAGGCACAATGTCGAACTCGTCCGGGCGCAATCCCGCTTCGAGCAGCGCTGCCTGGAGCATTTCCCGGCGCTCGAAGTACGTTAGCGGGTTGGCCTCGGGCGCGCTTCTCGCGGGGTCTGCCTCGTCGCGCTTCGTGAGCGTTGGGTCGGGGTTGGTGATTCCGACGAAGAGATGCCTGCAGCGCTCCTTTGCCGCGAGGATGTACTTCATGTGGTCGTGGTGCAATACCTGGAAGCGGCCGTGAACCACACCTGTCTCTGCCAGTTTGCGCTCCATAACTACCCGTCCAGTCTCAGTGGCTTCGAGCGCCCGGGCCAGTAAGGCTGGTCGTCAGGCGTATCCATGAGGCCGCGCATTTTCACCCTGTCAACTCCGTTGAGCACGAAATTCATGAAATCCCGCCCGTGCAGGAACCCCAGTGCGCCTCCGGCGCAGCTTACTTCGTCGAAATGCTTTATGCCGTCGCGGCGGACGCCCGGGCCGCATGCGGCGATTGGAAGCGGCTCGCCTGAGTGAATCAGCCCGAACTCCGAGGGCGTCGAGTGGTCCGACGTGACCACAAGCAGGACACGCGGGTCGCTAAGGACAGTATCAAACACTTTCCCCAGCCCGCGGTCGAGAGCTTCTATGACGGATTTCTTCAGCCCGGGGTCTTTCATGTGGGACGCGACATCCGCCGCCTTTGTGTGAACGTGAATGAAGTCGTAATCATCCACTTTCGAGACTGCAAGCTTGATACGCTCTGCGAGGTCCGCGCCCGGGTCGCCGGTCTCTTCGGCCTGTTCGACATCCATGCTGAGAAACCTGCCGAGTCCGACGTAGACGAGGCCGGACGCGACGAGGAGCGCCCGCAGGTCCCAGCGCTCGCGGAAAGGCTGAACATCCTTGAACCTGCCCGCGCGGTTCGTCGCGATAGCGTTAAGAGGCGGTTTGCCTTCGGCCCGGCGCTTCTGGTTCACTTCGTGCCGGCTCAGCGAGTCGCAGCACCACAGCAGGTACTGCCTGAGCGCTTCGGCTGTCCTGACGGCGGCGGGGTCTGCAGCGTGCGCGCGCCACGGCTCGGGTTCTATGAGCGGCCTGCCTTCGCTTATCGGGTCCGAATCGGTAATGTGGCGCGAGACATCGCCCTTGAGCATCAGTATTCCGTCGGGACCGTGTGTCTGGATGTAGTTGAAGCTAACTCCGCCTGTTTCATGCTCCGCGATAGTTTCGACAAGCGCAGCAATCTCCTCCGGCTCAGCGGGCGGGCGGTCTCTGTCGAGGGTGAAAATGCCGTTTTCCTCCGATGCAGACACGAAATGCGCGAGAATCGTGACATCCTTGGGCGCAATCTCGATACCCGCGCCGAGAGCTTCCAGGCAGCCCCTGCCGGGGAATTCCTCTTCCGCGTAGCCGAATATGGCGAAGTGGGCGTTCTCGCTCGGGAGTGCAATGCCGGGGCTCGCGGCGTGAAAGAGGCCGTTCGCGCCCAGCGTTGCCAGTCTGTCGAGGTTCGGGGTACTGGCGGCCTGCAGCGGTGTCTTGTCGCCCAGTATTCCGTATGACCTGTCGCCAAGCCCGTCCAGCAGTATGACAATGCATTTCGAAGGCACTTCTGCCGCCTCAAACAGATGGGTTGCCTCCGGATTCTACCGGAACTGCGCTCAAACAGGCAAGAAGATATTGGAAAACGACCTGCGGTTGCGTTACTTTTCCGGCTTTTCGGGCGGCTCGCCTCCCGGCGGGTCATTCTGGGACTTGAGCTTCTCGAACGTGAACCTGTCGTTCTGGTGCCAGTATTTCAGCAGTTCGGCAGGCTTGAGATTGTCCCACTTCGGCTGATGCTCCTTGTCGCCGTAGTCAACCAGAACAACTAATGTAGTTTTTCCCCTGCGCATGAAGACGAATCCGCCGCAGCGGATATCCCTTGAATGGAGGGTTTCGTTGTTCTCTTCCGTCATTGGATTGGGAACATAACGGCGCTCGCAGTGCAGGGTCTTGCCGTCTCCATAGCGCTTCCACTTGGAGACCGACCGCTCCACAAGCGGGTTGAATTTCAGGCTGTCGCGCATTAACTTGTCATCCTGTGCAACATCGAGCTGGCGGATATCGGGTTCTTCTTCGGGAATCTCCTTGCCCGCGCGTGTATATTGCTTTACTTCCAGCTTGATAGTGTCGCCATCGCGTTTTACCACCTTGTAGACGATGAGGTTTTTCTGCCAGTTGAGGAATCGCACCCAGTCGCCTTCTTTCGTATCGCGCCAGTATGATAACTTTTGCATCATGTTGTTCGGGTCGAGCAGAATGCTCTTGGGGTCTGGTTCAGGTTCCGGTTTTGGCACAGGTTTCGGCTTGGGTCCGGGTTTCGGTTCTGGTTCGGGCTCTGACTCAGGCTTGGCCTCAGGTTTCAACTCTGGCGCCGCCTTCTGTGCCATTTCCGGCAGAATCGGCTTGTCCGGCGCCTTCGATTCAACGCTGGAACACGAGTTCATGGAAATAATTATAACGACGATTCCCAGCACCAACGCCGCACCTGCGATTGCCTTCCAGAGCATAAGGTTCTCCTTACCGCAAAGCGCCCGCCATAGAAATATAGCACGGGATGAGCAGCCGGTGCAAATCGAGGCAAGGTCTGTCGAATTTATAGATGTGCAGAAATATGGGTACACGTAACGAGTACATGTCCCCATATTTCTGGATTCTTATTTGCCTTTTTTGGCGCCGTGTTCGGCGAGGAACTCCATCATCTCCTCGCTGGGCTCTTCGGCCTCGGCGGCGTAGTCGAGCGGCGTCTTTCCCTCGGAATCCTTTGCGTTGACCTGCGCCTTCTTCTCGATGAGCAGTTCCGCCACATCCACGAATCCTGCTGATGCGGCCAGATGCAGGGGTGTCTCGCCGTCTTCGCCTTTCGCATCCACCTTCGCGCCCGCTGCGAGCAGGAGCTGCGCGATGTCAATGGAGCCGGCTTCGGCTGCGACGTGTAGCGGCGTCGAGCCGCTGCTTTTGGCTATTATGTCGGCGGACTTGACGATCAGCACCTGCGCGGCGCCGGGGCGGTCGTCGTAAGCCGCCCAGTGCAGGGGCGTCCAGCCGTGGTAGTCTTTCGCCTTCGCGTCGGCGCCCCGCGATATCAGGGACAGGGCTATCTGCCTCGTCTGCGCGCAGTGAAGCGGCGTCTTCCCGAGAGAGTCCTTCGCCTTGACGTCGGCCCCGCTATTTGCGAGAAGCTCGGCCATCTCCTTCGACACAGCCATGTGCAGGGGCGCCTCGCCCGCTTCGCTGCGGGCGTTCACGTCGGCGTTCTTCCCGATGAGAAACCGCGCCACATCGATATAGTCGTCCGCCACAGCCTCGTGCAGGGGCGTTATTCCCTCCTCATCCCTTGCGTTTACCGGGGCTTCCTTTTCCACGAGGAGCTTCGCCGCCTCGACCGTGGAGGCGTAGTGCAGCGGCATCATGCCGTCCTGGTCCCGCGCGGTAACAGGCGCACCCTTTGTCAGGAGAACTGCCATAATATCCTTTAACCCGTTGAGTGCCGCCGTGTGCAGGGGCGTCACGCCATCTATATCCTTCTCGCCGATGCGCGCTCCTTTCATAAGCAGCAGCTTCGCCATTTCGACAGTGGTTGCCAGATGGAGGGGGGCTGTCCCGTCCTCTGTTTTTGCGTTTACATCGGCACCCTTCGCAATGAGTGCCTTTGCGGCTTCGAGGTGCTCGTTCTCGACGGCCCAGTGCAGCGCTGTCGAGCCCTCGTCATCCTTCATGTTGACGTCGGCGCCCTTTTCGAGAAGCAGGGCGACTATCTCCGCATGTCCCTGGCCCGCGGCAAGCTGCAGGGGCGGCGAATTATCATCATCCCCGGCGTTGATATTGACCTTCTTCTCAATAAGGAACTCGACCGCTTCTTTCCGCCCGTTTTCGGCAGCCCAGTGGAGGGGCGTCAGGCCGGCGTGGTCTTTCCCGTTTACATCCGCGCCTTTGGCGACCAGCAGCTTCGTGATATCAACCCCGGCCGCAGCGCCGTAGTGCAGCGCCGTGCATCCCTGCCTGTCGGCAGTCTTGATTTCCGCACCGAACTTGATGAGGACTTCGGCCACGTCTTTCTGCCCGTTTTCGGCGGCCCAGTGGAGAGGTGTCGAGCCATCCATATCGGTGGCCTTGACGCTGGCGCCCTTCTTGATGAGCAGCTCGACGACTTCCTTCTCGCCCTCGAAGGCCGCCTGGTGGAGGGGGGTCGAACCGTAGTCCGTGCAAGTCCCGTTGATTTCCGCGCCGGACTTGATGAGAAGGTCGGCGAGGCTCGCATACCCGTTGGCGGCCGCGAGATGCAGCGGCGAGAAGCCGTCCTCATCCTTTACGTTTACATTGGCTCCTTTGGAGATAAGCTCGTTGAGCTTCTCAAAATCGCCCGTGACGACTGCCCTGAACAGCGGGTCCTCGGGCAGGTCCAACTCTTCCTCCTCTTCCTGGGCGAAGACCGCGATACTCAATAGAAATAATGCCGCAAGTGCAATCGCAACGTGTTTCATCGTGCTTTCTCCTCGCTGATGCCAAGTGTCCGAGCGAATATTGTACAGGAGTCGGGGTTCATGTTAAATGATTCATTTTGCATGGAAAAACTGACAAACCCATCGGCGGAGCCGGAACTTTTGTCAAGTTTGCGCGTTTTCTTTGATGGCAAGTGTAAGATTCGGGTATTTCGGTGTATCTGGTTTAAACGAGAGACAAGTATCTGGCACTGACAGGAGGGTTGTGGAGTGAAGAGATTTGTGAAAGTAGTGGCGGTTGCGCTGGCGGCGGTGTTTTTCCTGAGTTCGCTGGCCATGGCGGACGGTGCGAAGACCAGGGCCGGCAAGAAACCGCGCAGCAAGGCTAAGTTCGCCAGGAAGCATCCGGGGCTTGCGAAGAGAAAATTCGCAAAGAGCCACCCCGAAGCGGCCAAGTGGGCGAAGGAACATCCCGGGGCTGCGAAGCACAGGTTTGCAAGGCATCACAGGCGTGCAAAGCTTCGCCGCTTCCTGAAGAAACATCCGGAAATCCGCGAAGCGCTGAAGGAGAATCCGGAGAGGCTGCGGCAGTTGCTGCGGCGGCTGAGGCAGAGGTTCGCCGAGAGTCATCCCAAGGCTGCGGAGCGGATTTCCAAGCTTCGCGAGCGGCGCAAGAACGGCGAAGGACCGAAGCGGCCGGTCAGGCCAAACAGGCCCAAACCGGGGGTGAAGCCGAACAGACCCGACCCGGGCAGCAGACCGAACAGGCCTGACCCGGGCAACAGACCCCAGAGGCCGAACGCGCCAAGGCGCCCCGTACCGGGAGGCCGCGGCGGCGGACGTTAACTAATTGTTATTGAAGAATTTAAGCTCCCCCGCCAGACTGAATCTGGCGGGGGAGTTCCTGTTTTGCGAATCTTTCCGCATTTTCTTGCGTTTCTCTAAATGTAGCCTGTAAGTTTCATGTTCCCGGACGTATCTGGATAAACGGCAGGATTTTCCCGATGAGTGCAGAACACTCGAAAAAGGGGCTTCGCACAGATGCCGAGCTTGTCAGAGAAACGCTGCAGGGGAATGAGCAGGCTTACGCGGAACTGGTCAACGCACACTCCGGCCGGGTCTATTCCATCGCATACTGTGTCGTCTCCGATTTCCAGTCTGCACAGGATGTCGCCCAGGAGGCCTTTGTGAGAGCGTATTCGAGCCTGCATCAGCTTAAAAGCGCAGGGAAGTTCGGCACGTGGCTGGACTCCATAGCGAGAAACCTGGCGCGCAGGGCGCTGCAGAAGCGCAGGCGCGGGGGCGAGGCACTGACAGACTTCTCGGATACTTCGTTTCACCCGCCGGTGCACGACAGGGACACCGAAGAACTCAGGGAAGCCGTAAGCAGCCTGCCCGAAGGCTACCGCGAGCCCCTTGTGATGCGCTACCTTGGCGGCTCGACGTACGAGGACATTGCCGAGCACATGGGAATATCGCGCAACACGGCGGAAGTCCGCGTTCACCGGGCCAAAAAAATGCTTCGCGACAATCTCGTGGAATCGGGGAGGCGCAAATGAACTGCAGGGATGCACAGAGCCTGCTGACTGCGTACCACGAGGGATATCTGACGCCCGACCAGCGGGCAGGCCTGGAGCAGCACCTTGGCTCGTGCCCGCGATGCAGGGTCGCGGAAGAACAGTTGCGGCAGGTGCATGAACGTCTTGCCGGTTTCTTCGGTGAGCGTAGACTTCCCGCCGATTTCGGTGAAATGGTGCTGAAAGCAGCTACAGCAAAGAGGGAGTCTTCGCTGCAGCCCGCGTTCCCGTGGCGCGCCCTTGCGGCGTGGGGGTCCATCGCGGCGGCTGCAGCCCTGGGATTGACCCTGATACTGGCAAGCATGTGGCAGGTCGGGGACGCGCCTGTCTCGCCCGATTCGACCGCAGCAGTAGAAAAGTCCGGAGACCGGGCGGCGGAACGTCCGGCAACCCGGTCTGACCGCACAGGGAGAAAAAAACCGGCGCCAGGACCTGCGATTGCTCATGAACGACCGACGGAAGCACCGCATCCGGCCGAGGCAGCCGGACCCGATACAGAGACAGCCGACTCGGTTGAACCTGCAATAGTTAGCAAAGACGGACAGCAGGAGACGGCCCCCGAAGACAAGGACGGTCACGGCAGGCCGTCGAACATCGGCGGGCAGCTTCTTGCATCGCCGCGGGAAGGAAACGTCGGACCTGCTCTGCCCGCGAAGGAGAAGGATAAGCGTCCCGACGGCCCAAAAGTGGGTCCGCGCAGGCCGGGACAGGTTCGTCCGGGGAAGAACGGGCAGCAGGGAGAAGAGGAAACGCGCCGGGAGCTGGCCGAGCGAATCAGGCAGCGGCGCGGGAACATGCCGGCTGAAGTGGCCGAGCTCGAACCGGAAGAGCGCAGGAAGCTGGGCTCGAGCATGAAGGAAAGCGTGGACAAGGGCGTGCCGCCGGCTGTCGCGGCCCGGGTCGTACAGCTTGTGCTGAAGAAAGGCCTGACTCCGGACGATGCGAGAAAAGCGCTGCGTACGCTCAATGCGGCGGTCGGCAAGGGCGTCCGGCCCGCTCTTTTTGCTGCCGGCCTCGAAAGAATGCTCAACAGCCTGCCCGAGGGCGCGAGCTTCGACAGGGCTCTCAGGAGGCTGGCGGAGACTCTCGGCTCCGCAGGCGATAACGGAAAGACCAACTGATACTGTTTCGTACGATTTGTTTCAAGGAGGTGCTGGATGAGATTGGCGATAGGGCTGTTGCTGGCTGCCTGCCTTCTGCTTTCGAGCGTCGAGGTATTTGCCGGCGATGAGGAGGGTGGCTGCGATGGGAAATGCAGACCGGCCATGAAGAGGGTCATGCACAAGGTGCGCGAAATATTCAAGGAGAAGGACAGAAACGGCGATGGCGTCATCGGCCCGCGTGAATGGGGCCCCAGGGTGCGCATATTCAAAGCCATCGACCGCGACAACGATGGGAAGATAACCCCGCGGGAAATGGTGGCCTTTCTCCTGAAGAGATTGAAGAATCGCGACGGGAAGTCCCAGTAGATAAGGGCAGAGCTTGAGTAAACGGGCCCGGTAAGCCGGACCCGTTTTTTTATCGGGACCGCCCGGGCGCATGCCGGGAACGGCCACCTGCCGAAGAAACATCTTGCCTTAACGGGTGGCGGCGAGTAGTATGAACCGTTCAAACGACAGGGTACTATTGGCTCACGGAGGCCGCGGTTCAGATGAAGTACATCGTGATAGGCGCCAGTACCGCAGGAAGCACGGCAGCACAGTACCTGAGAGAAAAAGCGCCCCAGGCTGAAATAACCATCTTCACGAACGAGAACTATCCTTACTACGGCAGGCCCAGGCTCGTCGAATTCATCGCGGATGATGTGGAGTTGCAGCAGATATACTTCCACGACGACCAGTGGTACGAGACCAACCGCATAGACCTGCGCAAGGACACCACGGTGACCAGGCTGGACCCGGAGCACCACCAGGTTTTCACGGGAGAAGAATCCCACGACTACGACAGACTTCTTCTGGCCACGGGTGCCCGACCAGCGGAACTTCCCTTCGAAGGCGTCGGAAAGGGTGGTGTATTCACGCTCTGGACGGCATCGGATGCGGTCCATATCAAGCAGGCTGCGCGCAGTCAGGAAAGCGTAGTCGTCGTCGGCGGCGGGTTCCTCGGCGTGGAGTGCGCGGCCGCTTTCAGGAAGCTGGGGCTCGACGTGACGCTGGTCGAAGTGGCGGACAGACTGCTGCCCAAGGCCCTTGACATGGAGGGGGCCGAGCTTCTCAGGGGGCTGCTCGAGCAGCAGGGCATCTACGTGACCCTCGGCGAGACGGTCGAGTCGGTCGAGGCTTCGGCCACGAAGGTGGAGAGCGTGCACCTCGGCAGCGGCAGCGAACTGCGCACGGGCATGATTCTCGTGGCGGCGGGCGTCGTCCCGAACAAGGAGATAGGACAGACCGCGGGGCTTGTGGCCAACAGGGGCGTAATCGTGGACAAGCACATGCGCACCTCCTCCACCGAAGTGTACGCCGCCGGTGACGTCGCCGAGTTCGCCGGGAAGTGCTACGGTACGATTACGGCGTCGCTCGAACAGGCGAGGGTCGCCTCGTCGAACATGATTGTAGAGGATGCGGTCATCTACGAGGGCACCATTTCGTCCTATGCCTTGAAGGTGCCGGGCATCGAACTCGCGGTGATAGGCGCGACAACGCCGGAAGTCGAAAGCAAGTACCAGGTGGCCCGGGTCTCGTACCCGGACGACGGGATTTACAAGAAGGCTCTCTTCGACAAGGAGATTCTCGCCGGCGTGATACTTATCGGCAGCCGCAAGAACATCGTGCCGTTGACGACGATTATCAGCCGGAAGCTCGACGTCTCGTCCATAAAAGACACGCTCCTTGACGAGGAGGTCAACCTTCAGGAATTCGTAAGGCAGAGCGAGGGGTAAAACTGTCATGAACGACGAAGAAATCAGCTTCGGAGACGACACATCCTGCGAAGGGCTGGGCGCCCTCCGGAAGGCTCTTGAAGCCGAGCAGGAAGGCAGGCGGCTTTATCTCGAATACGCGGAAAAAACCAAGGACCCTACGGGCAGGAAGATGTTTGCCGTGCTTGCCGCAGATGAGGAAGACCACGCGAATATCATCCTGCAGCAGATTGAAAATCTTGAAAAGGGGCTCGAATGGTGCGCTTATTCACCTGAGGAGAGCGAACTGCAGAAGCTGCGCCCGAGCCTCAAGGCAGTCGAGGCGAGGAAGCGGTCAACAAAGGGCATGAACGACCTCGATGCGCTGCGTGTGGCTCTTGCGCAGGAGCAGGCGGCGATAGAACTGTACAAGCAGGAAGCGGAAGCCCTCGGGGACGAGCAGGCGAAGGACATGTATCGCAGGCTGGCCGCGATGGAAGAGACCCATTACGACATCATACAGGCGCAAATCGACTACATAGAAGGCACCGGCTACTGGTTCGGCATTCCCGAGTTCAATCTTGAAGAGCAGTAGCGGGCGGCCCGCGGGCCGCGGAATGGCGGGCATGAAACGAGCTTTGATATCGGATATACACGGCAATGTCGAGGCGCTCAAGGCGGTTTTCGACGATATCGATGGCCGCGGAATCGACGAAGTGTACTTCCTCGGGGACCTCGTAGGGTACGGTCCCGACCCAAAGGCCTGCACCGACATGGTGTCCGGGCGCGCGCGCATTCACCTGATGGGAAACCACGACCACGCGCTGCTTACGAAGGCCGTGGGTTTCAACCCGGTCGCACGGCAGGCAATAGACTGCCTGCGGGAGGAGATGCGACCGGCCGCGGGACAGGACGACAAACAGCGCCGCTGGGACTACCTCGGCGGGCTGGCGCAGAAGCACGAGGAGGGGGACTTCATGTTCGTCCACGCCTCCCCCCGCGACCCGGTCTACGAGTACGTCCTTGAGACCGATGCCGTATTCGGGCGCGACAAGCTCCAGAAGATATTCGAGAAGATGAAGCGCCTCTGCTTCGTCGGCCATACCCACGTTCCCGGGGTCATGACGGATGAGCCCCGCTGGTTCGGCGTCAAGGAACTCGAATACGAGTGGGAGTTCACCGCGCAAAAACAGATTATCAACCTCGGCTCGGTCGGGCAGCCCAGAGACCGCGACAGCAGGGCCTCCTACCTTGAAATCGATGAGAACGGCTGCAGGTGGCACCGCGTGGAGTACGACATACAGGCGGTCATCGACAAGGTCAGGCAGATAAGCTGCCTCGACGACCGCAACGGCCTGCGGTTGATGCAGGGCAGGTAGGCATGGGCGTTTTCCGACGCATGCGTGAGGACATCGAGACTGTCCGCCGGAACGACCCGGCCGCCAGGAACGCGCTGGAGATTCTGCTGTGCTATCCCGGCCTGCACGCCGTCTGGCTGCACGGGGTCGCGAACTGGCTCTACCGCCGCGGGTTGCACACCGTCGCAAGGATGGTCTCGCACGTCAACAGGTGGCTCACCGGCGTCGAGATACACCCGGGCGCAAGATTCGGCAGGCGCGTTTTCATTGACCATGGGATGGGGGTTGTCGTGGGCGAGACGGCCGAAATAGGCGACAACTGCCTCCTCTACAAGGGCGTAGTCCTCGGCGGGACGACGCTCAGCAAGGGCAAGCGCCACCCGACACTTGGCCGCAACGTCGTCATCGGCTCGAACGCGTGCCTGCTCGGCAACATTACGATAGGCGACCACGTCCGCGTCGGGTCGAACTCGGTTGTTATCCGCGACGTGCCTTCCGGAGCCACGGTCGTCGGGGTTCCGGCGAGGCTGGTGGAGCGCAGGGAAATAAGGGACATGGTGGACTTCGAGCACGGGAACCTGCCCGACCCCATGGACGACATACTCAAGATAATGCTCAGGCTCGAACACGAGCTGGAGAAGCGCGTCGAGCGACTCGAGAAGGACCACGACATCAAGGCGCCCCGGATTATCGTTTACGACGAACCTTCGGTCGAGGAGATGCTCGATGCGGAGCGCGGCGATACGGAGAACTGAGTTGCCGGATAAGTACAGCCCGGAGCTGATTGACCATTTCAGGAATCCGAGGAACAGGGGCGAGATGACTGACCCCGACGTCACCGCCACGGTCGGGAATCCCGTGTGCGGCGACGTGATAACCATATTCCTGAAATTCGACGGCGGGAAGGTCGCCGACGCGAAGTTCCAGAGCTACGGCTGCGGTCCATGCATAGCGCTCTCCTCGATGGTCACCGAGAAGGTCAGGGGCATGGCTGCGGACGAGGCGTACGCGCTCAAGATAGGCGACTTCACGAAAAAGTTTCCGGAGCTGCCGAAAAACAAGCTCCACTGCACGAACCTCGTGATAATCGCGCTTAGGAAAGCCATTGACATGTACCGAGACAGCCAGAACAGGTAAGGAGTATCGTTATGGAGCAGAAGCCGGAAAAGAAGGAGTGCAAGTGCCCGTACTGCGATGGGCCGGTTGACCCGAAGCCTCCTTTCTGCGAGCCGTGCGGCAAGGAGTTCGATATCTGCGAGACGTGCGGCAAGCCGGTACCCAAGGGGGCCGAGTACTGCCCTTACTGCAATCCCGAGGAATAGCCGCCCCTCCCGGCTGCGCGGCTATTTTGCTGGACAATGCGGTTCGTTTTCGTTAGAAAGTCCCTTGCCGGCGGACCAGGCGGGTACGCGGGGAAGGACGGTCCCGAGGGATAGAGATTGGCTGAGAAGAGTTCCATGTGGTCGAGGGTGAAGAGAACGTTCATAAAAGGCCTGGCCACGCTCCTTCCGACAATTCTCACGATATACCTCTTCTTCTGGATATTCGGCTTCATTCGCACCAACGTATCGGAGCCGATTAACTCGTTTTTCGGCAGGCAGCTTTACGCGACCGAATGGGGCAGGGCCTATCTTTACGACAAGTTCGAGATACCATTTCAGGATGACGCGGGCAAGCCGCTCGAGAGCGACGCGCTGGCCGAGGAACTCAGGGCAAAGCTCCCGTGGTGGCCGGGTTTCGTCATCGCCTTCGTGGCGGTGATATGCGTCGGGTTCTTTATTGCAAGCTGGGTGGGCCGCGGCCTCTTCAAGGCGGGCGAAGGGCTTATAGGGCGAGTCCCTGTCGTAAAGGTCATCTATCCCTATGCCAAGCAGGTCACAGATTTCGTGTTCGGCGACAAGAAGACGCCCGTCTATTCCAGGGTGGTGGCCGTCCAGTACATGCGCCAGGGCGTCTGGGGCATAGGCTTCGTCACGGGCGAGGGGCTGCAGGATGTCAGGAAGAAGATGGGCAAGAGCATGCTGACCGTCTTCATGCCGTGCTCACCGGCGCCCATGTCCGGCTTCGCGCTCATCGTGCCCGCGGACGAAGTCGTGCCGCTGACAATGACGGTAGACGAGGCCATGCGGTTCATAATATCGGCCGGCGTAATCGTACCACAGCAGCAGCTTACCAAGGAGGGCCACACGCGCCTCCTCGAACTCAAGGAATCAGGCCGCCTCCCTCCAATTACCAGGACCGACAGGCAACTTCCACAGTAGGCCCGGTTCTTCCAGGCAAATCCCTAACTGCATTGCTCGAATCTGACGATTATGTAGATGGAGCAGGCTGTACAGGGAAAGCCATGTTCACAGAGACCATAATCGTCGGCATCTTCGTGGTCGCGTTCATGCTCGCGTTCGAGGCGTGCGCGGCCTGGGTCTGCGCATCCATGGCGCGCGTGAGCAGACCGACGCTCCTTCGCTCGTTCAGGCTGCTCGTCTTCGAGCTTCTCATTCCGCTGCCCGTCGCCGGGGTCATAGGCTATGCCGTGGGATGCACCGTCGGCGGAATTGCCGGCGTGCAGGCGGGGCTGCTGTGCGCATTCGGATTCTCGCTCTATCTGTTTCTCGCCATAGCGAGGTCTGTCTACGAAACCTCCTACGCCCGCGCCGGCTTATTCAGCGCCATGTTTGTAGCGATGAATCTCGTGGTCTTCTTCGCCGCCTCCTACTCGCCGACAGTCACCTCTGTCACCGAAGCAATCATCTCCTGGCGCAGGTAAAACCGTCAGGCACTTGACCCCCGCAGACGCAAAGAATTCTAACCAGTCTTGACATATATCAAGGCGCGGCTGTGGCGCCGGGCGTATAATATGGCGGAAAGCGAAAGGAAATGTTTCAGAAGGGAGGCGGGTCATGGCTGTCAGGAAGATTATCAAAATCGACGAGGAGAAGTGCGACGGCTGCGGGCTGTGCATCCCGAACTGCGTCGAGGGCGCGCTGCAGATTGTGAACGGCAAGGCGAAGCTGGTCAAGGACACCTACTGCGACGGGCTGGGCGCGTGTCTGGGTCATTGCCCGAACGACGCCCTGACAATCGTGGAGCGCGAGGCTGACGAATTCGACGAGGAAGCCGCGCTTGCACATGTGCAGTTAGTCGCCGACGATAAGATGCAGCATCCCGACCCTACGCCGGTGCATACGCTGCCCTGCGGCTGCCCGTCCGCAGCCATGGTAAAAGCGCTCAAACCGAAGAAGCAGTCGGAAACCGGGCATGGCGAAGAGCCTTACGAATCGATGCTGTCGAACTGGCCGGTGCAGATACATCTCGTGCCGGAGGATGCCCCGTACCTGAAGGGGGCGGATATCCTGATTGCCTCCGACTGCGTGCCGGCGGCTTACAGGCCGTTTCATCGCGACTTCGTGTCGGGGAAAGTGCTTCTCGTGGGCTGCCCGAAGCTCGACGATGCCGATTTCTACAGGCGCAAGCTCGCGGGCATGTTCAAGCGCAACACCCCGAAATCCGTAACAATTGTAAGAATGGAGGTTCCCTGCTGCGGGGGCATGCCGGCGCTGGTCAAGGACGCCATCAAAGAATCAGGCGTCAAGACCGACTACCGCGAGGTAACCATCGGCATACAGGGAAACGTACTCACTGATTCGGCGGCTGCACGGACTGCTTCGTAGAAACGGGTCTTTTTGCTTGTTCCCGCAGGGCTCCAGGCATACGATGTCGGCAATATTCATGAACCCGGGGGAGCCGTGGGAGAAGCCGACGTAACGCTCGATAGCCGCGTCTTCGCCTGCTCTTGGAGCGGCGGCAAGGACTCTTACCTTGCGCTTCAGCGCGCAGTCAAAAGTGGCGGGAAGCCCGCGTTTCTCCTGACCATGCTTACCGAGGGCGGGGAGCGCTCGCGCTCGCACGGCCTGGAAGCCGGGGTGCTGCGCGCGCAGTCAGCCGCACTCGGCATACCGATTATCTTCCGCGCCGCAACATGGGCGGATTACGAAGAAGTGTTTCTCGAAGCGCTCAAGGAAATGAAGCAGAAGGGCGTCGAAGTCGGCATCTTCGGCGATATCGACCTGCAGGGGCATCGCGATTGGGTCGAGCGGGTCTGCGCTCAGGCCGGTCTCGCAGCCTGCGAGCCACTCTGGGGAGGCCAGAGGAGGCAGCTTCTCGACGAGCTTATAAGCTCGGGCGCGACCGCGAAGATTGTCGCTGTCAGGCAAGGCGCGCTGAACGAGAGTTATCTCGGCAGAACGCTCGACGACGGGCTTGTCGGCGAGTTCGAGCGCCTTGGCATCGACCCCTCGGGCGAAAACGGGGAATATCACACCGTAGTCACCGGCGGCCCGCTGTTCTCTCACTCGCTTGTACTCGAAGAGAAGGGCAGCGTCCTGATGGATGGCTGCCACTTCCTCGATGTGGGGCTGTCAGCGGCTGCAGCCGGGGACAACCGTAGAGAAGGAGAATAGAAATGACCGAGAACGAGCAGTTCAGTCCCGAAGAGCTGAAAGGCGCGCTGAAGGCGTTCAAGAAGCGCCTGAGAATCCTCCGGCGCGATGACGAGTCATCTTTTACCAGGAGCGCAATGTCCGGGGGCAAGCGTTCGAGCATAGCCGCTGTCAAACCGCCGGACCAGTTCCCCAGGGAAATCTGGGAAGAACTCGAGCGCATGGGAAAGCTCAAATACGCCGGCAACGGCCTCTATGAGCTTGTGCAACAGTAAGCCGGGATTGCCGCATCCTTCATCGCCGCAGAATAGATAAGGGCGCCGGGCTTGTTTGCTGAAACTGGCCGTAGCTCTGCAATCGAGCCGGAGTCCTTCAATCAGACAATTTCTCCAGAAAATGCCCGCTAACACCCGCTAAAGCACATTTGCCTGGTGCGTAAATTTCCTTCACAAGCAATTAACTTGCAACACACTAAATTATCTCCAAGTACAGCAAGGGGTTATAAAATTTCACGTGTTCAGGCGTGTTTCTTTTCTACACACTTGTTTGACAGTTCATTTAGAGCACCCGATTGCCGTTGATAGCACATCTCTTTATCTTGCAAGCACTTACGTCTTTATGGGGTTTGTGTCTTTTTCCTTGGCTTCTGGCACGGCTCTTGCAACTAAATGTCCTATTTTTTGCTCTTTGAAGTCCATAGCTATAAAAAATTTCTGTCAACTTTAAGCAGCGCAAGGAGGACCGACATGAAAAAAGGTGATGGAGCGCGAAAGAGCATGGACTCGGGAGCGCACAAAACCGCCAGTATTCTTGTCGCGGATGATGACGACAGCGTGCTGCGCGGCCTCGAAATCCTGCTGACCAGGAGGGGCTACCGCGTTGACCCGGCGCGGGACGGGCTCGAGGCGTCGCACAAGCTTGTCACCGGTTCATTTGACGCCGTGGTTACGGACATCCGCATGCCTCACATCGACGGGATGGAGCTTCTCCAGATGGCCAGAGATGCCAATAACAACGTCCCGTTCGTGCTCATAACCGGATACTCGTCCGATTACAGCGAGGCCGATGCGAGGAGACTCGGCGCGAGCAATTATCTCACCAAGCCGTTCGTCAATGATGAACTCATCCGGGCAGTCGAAGAAGCTCTTGGCAAAGAGGCCGCAATCACCGCAATCGAGCCCGGGGAACAGCGCCTGGAACCTTCCCCCGATTTCGTGAAGAATGCCCTTATCGACTCGTTTGAACTGTACAAGAAGGACTACGACCGCAGCCTGGCGAACGCGGACGGGTTCTGGGCGGAAGTAGCGCTGCGCGAGCTGGTGTGGTTCAAAAAATGGGACAAGACGTTCGAATGGCTCCGGAAAGCGCCCGTATGGGAATACAAGTGGTTCGACGGCGGCAAGCTCAACGCCTGCTACAACTGCCTGGACAGGCATCTCGATACTCCGAAGGCCGACAAGGTGGCCATACTCTGGGAGCCTGACGAGCCGGAAGAGAAAGCCCGCACATACACCTACAAGGAACTCCACAGGGAAGTCTGCAAGTTCGCGAACGTCCTTCGCAAACGCGGAATCCGGAAAGGCGATCGGGTCTGCATCTACCTGCCGATGATACCCGAGCTGGCCATCGCAATGCTCGCCTGCGCGAGGATAGGAGCTATTCACAGCGTGGTGTTCGGCGGATTCTCGGCCGAGTCGCTGCGCGAGCGCATCCTCGACAGCAAGGCCAGGATGCTCATCACATCCAACGAGGGCCGCCGCGCCGGGCGGCGGGTCGCGCTCAAGAAGAACGCCGATGAATCCCTGAACGGCGTTGACTGCGTGGAGCACGTGGTTGTCGTCCGCCATACCGACGGCGATGTGCCAATGACGCAGGACAAGGACCTCTGGTGGCACGAGGAAATGGCGGATGCGAGTGAGACGTGCGCCTGCGAGCACATGGGAAGCGAGGACACTCTCTTCATTCTCTACACTTCCGGCTCCACGGGCAAGCCCAAGGGCGTCCTGCACACTACGGGCGGCTACATGACGTACGTAACGCTGACGACGAGGCTTATCTTCGACCTGAAAGATGACGACATGTACTGGTGCACCGCGGACATAGGCTGGATTACGGGGCATTCCTATATCGTCTACGGACCGCTTTCCAACGGCTTCACTTCCATCATGTTCGAGGGCGTGCCGACCTATCCGGATGCCGACAGGTTCTGGGAAGTCTGCGAAAAGCACAACGTCAACGTCTTCTACACGGCGCCGACCGCCATTAGGGCGCTCATGCGCCAGGGCGATGAACTCGCCGACAAGCACCCGCTCAAGACGCTGCGCCTGCTCGGGACGGTGGGCGAGCCGATAAATCCCGAGGCCTGGCTCTGGTACTACGAGCACGTCGGCAAATCCAGGTGCCCCATTGTGGATACCTGGTGGCAGACGGAAACCGGCGGCATCCTTATAACGCCGCTCCCCGGAGCTATGTCAATGAAACCGGCTTCCGCCGCATACCCGTTCTTCGGAGTCGAGACGAAGGTCTTCGACCCCGAGGGCAAGGAAGTTCCAGCCGGGCAATCCGGCGCGCTTGTCATTACACGGCCATGGCCCGCAATGCTGCGCACCATCTGGGGCGACCCGGAACGCATGCAGAAGCAGTACTTCGACATGTATCCGGGCTACTACTTCACGGGCGACGGGTGCCGCATCGACAGGGAAGGCTTCCACTGGCTGCAGGGCCGAATCGACGACGTCATAAACGTCTCCGGTCATCGCATCGGCACGGCGGAGGTGGAATCCGCCCTCGTTGACCACGCGACGGTCGCGGAGTCCGCTGTCGTCGGGTTCCCCCATGACATCAAGGGTCAGGGCATCTACGCTTACGTCACGCTTATCCAGGGCATTGAGGCAACTGATGAACTCAAGAAGGAGCTTGTGAAGCACGTGCGCAAGCTTATCGGCCCCATTGCCACGCCCGATTACATCCATTTCACCGATTCGCTGCCGAAGACGCGCTCGGGCAAGATTATGCGCCGTATCCTGCGCAAAATCGCCGCGAACGAGGAAAGCTTCGGCGACACTTCCACCCTGGCCGACCCCTCGGTGGTCGAGCGGCTGATTGTGGGACACAAGGAGATGCTCAGGAAATAGCCGGGCTGCGGGCAAGACATCCCGCTCTGGCCAGGGCTCTGCAACGGGGATATATATTCGGCTTGAATTGGAGACAACGAGTATGGGCGAAAACGTGGCTGATTCGAAACAGGTGAAGGCAAGCATCACGGACACTACGGCCAATCCGGCGCCTTTCGGGCTGATGGCTTTCGGCATGACTACCGTGCTCCTGAACCTGCACAACGCAGGCCTGTGGCCTCTCGACACGACGGTTCTGGCGATGGGCATCTTCTACGGCGCGTGCGCGCAGATAATCGCCTGCGTATGCGAGTTCAAGAAGGGCAACACCTTCGGGATGACGGCCTTCGGCTCGTTCGGCCTTTTCTGGCTGACGCTGGTCTTCATATTCCTCACGGGGCATCTCGGTCTCGGCGACACGTTCACGCCCTCGACCGGCGGCATGGCTGCCTACCTGATTATCTGGGGCTTCTTCACGTTTTTCATGTATATCGCCACTTTGCGGCTCAACCGCGGGCTCCAGGTGATATTTCTCTCGCTTTCCATTCTTTTCTGGCTGCTCGCGGCGCACAAGCTGATTGACCCCGCAGGTGGCCCGTACGTAGTCGGCACCATTGCGGGAATCGAGGGGATATTCTGCGGCGGCAGCGCCATATATCTCTCGGTCGCGGGGATATGGAACGAGATATATAAACGCGAAGTGCTGCCCGTCGGGCCCTATAAGGAGAAATAGACAGCAAGCGTGCTTTCCGCTTCGTAGAAAGCGCTTCGTGCAAAGAGGAGAGGCGGCAGGAAGCCTACACGCCATTGCATCTCCAGCTTCCTGCCGCCATGCTCCTGTTTGGACCTAAGCAAACTGTATGCATCCCGGCGTAAATTTCAAGTTTCTTTACGTAAATCCCGAACCTCTAGGCTCCTGCACGGCAGGATGCCTCGAAGACAAACACACCCGACATTCCCGCAGACGGAGCTTCCGCATGAAGCTTGAGTTCAAACCTTGGAATCCAGTATATCAGTATTGACAGAATAGACCTCGACGGTCGTCATATCGCTGCCGTGTTCCGTCCAGTCAAACGAAAGGTAGTAATTCAGATAATCGGTTGCCTGCTCGTTGGTGTCGAACAGACCGTTCTTATTCAGCGAATCGTAGTGCTTCTTGAACAGAGTACCCTCTTTATCAGTTCCGTGCCATCGGGGAAAGAACAGAGCATCGCAAATACAACTGAAGTAATCATCGACGAATTGCGCTGAGTCCCAGCCCAGAAATTCGCAAAAGCCGGGCACAGGCTCGGTGTCATCAAATGTTCTTCCAAAAATGAGTTCGTAAGCGGATTGTCTTTCTCCGAGAAGCTTCCATATCGCGAGAATATCTTCAATTCGTGTAACCCAGCCGTCCTCCCGACCCGTCCTGTCTTGAATCTGTTGCAGAAGCGCCGTTGCATCGTTTGCCTCAACAGGCACTTCAGCTTCTCTCAGGATTTTGGCTTCTTCATACGACATCGCGTCCAGTGGCTCACGGTCTATTCCTCTATACCTTGGTGTATCTTCACGCGGTTCAGGAAACTCTTTTAAGGGGATGCCATATATTGGCCTCTTCTTGGAAAGCTGAGGATGGTCATCGTATGCTTGATTATTCAATGCGTGCTCGTACAGCGTCTCAAACTGTGCAGCGATTAAATAACCAGAAGACATTGCTCGTTTCCCCAAGCTTGCCCGGAACAATATATTGAGATGTGCGGCGGAAAACAAGAGAAAGGTGCTGAACACCGTTATTTTGAATGCCGGGATGAAAAAATACGCCGGCAGGGATTCGAACCCCGGACCCGATGATTAAGAGTCATCTGCTCTACCAGCTGAGCTACCGGCGCATTGGGCCTCCAAATATACAGACGCAATCGCCCCGCGTCAACCCCTTTTCAAAAACTGAGCCCTGTTCCTGCAGCCGGGGAAAACGCTTGTTGGAAACCGGCAGTCGTGTATAATCCACAGTTCGCCGCATGGAATGGAGGCTCTGGAAGCAGCAGATGAGTTCCGCGAAAAAACCGAACCGCCCGAAGCCGCCCGGCACAGGCCGGGTCGTGCGCTATCTCACGGGCTTCTCGAGCTTCGACGTGCCGCAGCGCCTGACCGACGTGCTCGTCGTGGGCTCCGGCGGGGCGGGCCTGCGGGCCGCAATCGAGGCCGCGAAGTACGGACGCACGCTGGTGGTAACGAAGGCGGGCATGGCCGACACGAACACGGAAATGGCGCAGGGCGGGATTGCGGCGCCGATTGCGAGCGACGACTCCGTGGATGAGCACGTCGCAGACACCGTCCGGGTGGGCCAGGGTCTCTCGAACGAGGAGATCGTCAGAACCATCGTCTCCGAGGGCCGCCGGGCCGTGGACGAGATGGTCGGATGGGGCGCGCGATTCGACGTGAAGGGGACCGCGTTCGCGCTGGCGCGGGAAGGCGGGCACTCGAAGCCGAGAATCCTGCGCGCAAACGGCGACTCGACCGGGCTGGAAATAGAGCGTGTCCTTATCGAGTCCGTACTCGCCAATCCCGACATCCGCGTCCTCGAACGCACGTTCATGATAGACCTCATTACCGAAAACAACACCTGCACTGGCGCGGTCGTCTTCGACGCGGCCAACGGCAAGCAGATAATCTGGGCGAAGCAGGTAATCCTTGCCTCCGGCGGGGCGGGACAGGTCTACCGCGAGACGACCAATCCCGAGATAGCCACCGGCGACGGGCTCGCGGCCGCGTACAGGGCGGGGGCAGAGCTGCGGGATATGGAATTCGTCCAATTCCACCCGACGACGCTCTATATCGCCGGTGCGATACGGGCGCTGATATCGGAGGCGGTGCGCGGCGAAGGCGCGTACCTGATAAACGCCGACGGCGAGAGGTTCATGAAGAAGCATCATAAGGATGCCGAGCTTGCGCCACGCGACGTGGTCTCGCGTGCCATTTTGGACGAGATGAAGCAGGGCAGGGCCACGAAGGTGTTTCTCGACCTGCGCCATCTCGACGCGGGCAGGGTGCACGCGCGGTTCCCCGGACTGACCGAGCTGTGCGCGAGTTTCGACCTCGACCTCGCCAGGGACCTGATTCCCGTGCGCCCAAGTGCGCATTACATGATAGGGGGCGTCGGAACGGACCTCGACGGGCGCTCCTCGGTCGCGAACCTGCTCGCCTGCGGCGAGGCAGCGTGCACGGGGCTGCACGGTGCCAACAGGCTTGCTTCCAACTCGCTGCTCGAAATCCTCGTGACAGGCAGGCGCGCGGGCGACGCAGCCGGCAGGGCCCTCGACACCGTCGCCACCACGGGGCCCAAGCCCGTCGAGAACCCGCCATCGCCCAACAGGCACAGGATTCTGCTTCGCGACATGGAGGACAGCCTGCGAGCGCTCATGTGGCGCAGCGTGGGCATCGAACGGGACGCGCAGGGGCTGGGCGAGGCGCTGGAGCTGTTCGGGTTCTGGTGCAAATACGTCCTGGACCGCGACTTCGACTCGCCCGAGGGCTGGCGGCTGCAGAACATGCTGCAGGTCGGGCGCCTGATAACGGAATGCGCGCTCAGGCGCGGGGAGTCGCGCGGCGTTCACTACCGCACCGACTTCCCGGAACGCGACGATGCCGGCTGGGCACACCACAGCACCATCGGCGTCGGTGCCGTGTAGAGTCGGCGGTTGACACTGCGGGCCGCTATCACTTGAGATGCTTCAGGCGCACCTTTCGGATGTGCACCTCGCCGCCGTTGCTGATGTAGAAGCAGATGAAGCCCTTCGTGAACCCTTCATCCATGTTTTCGGTAATGATGACCCGGCCGATTGTGTCGCGAACGGTGTATACCCCACCGCGGATTTCAACAGACACGTCGTGGAACTTGCCGGCCGGCAGGTACCGGGGTCCCAGGTCTATCTGGGCGAAGGTGGAGCCCTGCCCGGGGACATTCTTCCCGCGCGTGCCGAGCACGAAGTAGTCGCCGCTTACCACCTTGAACTCGACCTCGACGATGATGTCGTCCCACTGCGAGTTTTCGGAGCCACAGCATATCTGGCCGGCGGAGTCGGGCGCTCCCCTGAACTTCCCGACGATGCAGCCGTCGCTGACCGCCCACTCGCCCGCGCCCTTGCTCCACTTGTCCATGGTCTTGCCGGTGTAGAGGTCTTCCCACGGCAGGGCCGCTTCCTTGCGTCTCTGCTCTTCGATTACCTTGACCTTGGCGGCAAGCTCGGAATGGGCTTTTTCCCATTCTTCCTTCCTTTTGCCCTTCCGCAGGTACTCCGGATATTCGTTCAGCTTTCTCATTGCTGCTTCGGGGCTCATATCCTTCAGGCCTGCCACTTCCGCGAGGGTTTCTACGAGCCTGTCTTCGGCGCTGATTTCCGCTTCGAGCGGCTCGAGCATCTTGTCTATTTTCGCCCTCCATTCGGTAGCGGAGAATTCCTCGGGATACTCGCCCAGTAGCTCTTGCGCGGCCCTTAACTTTCTTTCAGTCACGAGTTTTTTCGCCTCCGCCGCTATCTTCTCGTAGGTCGCCCTGGCATCCGCGTCGAATTTGGTTCGCACGTCGCCTGCGAGTTTTCCTGCCTTTTGGGCGTATTCGGTTCCGGCGGCGTCTTTCTGGAAATCGTCTATCTGGCTGAGAATGAATTCCCTGTCGCGGGGGTGGGTTTGCGCGAGAGACTCGATTTTCCTGTATTTGGCGTCGAGGCTGCTGAGTCGCGCTTCTTCCGGGCTCAGCTCGACGGCCTTCTTGGTGGAGTCCGGCTTGGCGGCCTTCTCGACCGGGGCCACATCCGAGGAACATGCGGCAGCGAGAACAGCCGGAAAAACGAACAGCAGGAACCTGGATATTGCAGACATGACGCCCTCCTTCTTGCAGTATTATGCTCCATCTTATGCGGGGGCTTGCTGCATGACAAGTGATTTTCAGCCGAGGAACGGGGAGTTCGTTGTGGGATAATGCAACTGCGCAGAAAAACGCTCGCGGGTATTGACAAGGGTTTGCGTCCTGATATAATGAAGCGCGACAATTGCGGGGTGGAGCAGTCTGGAAGCTCGTCGGGCTCATAACCCGAAGGTCACAGGTTCAAATCCTGTCCCCGCTATCTTCGTAAGTTATGAGGGGACGGCCACTTAGGTCGTCCCTGATTCTATGTCAGGGACCCATCGAATGTGTGAGTGATGGTGGTAGTGATGGTGGTTTCTCCCCAGGGCGGGGATGGGAGAAAAAACGCCTGAAGGGAGGTTGCCGATGTCGTCCCTGATGAAAATGCCCGGAAGAAAATTTTATTATCTCCAGTATTACGAGGGCGGAAAGAAACGCATTCTGTCGTTGCGGACTGACCACGCAAAAGTAGCAAAGCAGCTCAAGACCAAGTTCGATTACGAGATGAGCCAGGGAATACTGCCAGGCGAGCGAAAAACCGAAATTGTTGTAGTGATCGAAATCTTTGGTCTGCTCTCCTTCATCCAGTCCTCCTCCTGTGCTTGAGAAATTATACCATCTTTTTCGCACAGCATCCGAACCAGATTAACGGGAGCAGATCAGTTCGCCCGATGGGAGTCTTTCTCCACCAGCATCTCTCTGTAGGAGCCCAGCTTTTTTTCAGCGTCTCTACATCGGCGGTCTCCGCCAGGTCTGCAAGCCTTTCAGTGGTTTCCTGATAAAGACGTGCTACTTTCAGTAATTCGGTTGTTATTCCTTTCTGGCGGCTGTTCATCGCCGAAAGGTCTATTTCGCTTTCCGGCACCTGGCCCAGCCACTTGCCCGCAACCTCGACGGCGCCTATTCTCTCAATCAGCATCGCCAGCCTTTCTTTCTCGGATTCGAGTTCTTCCCTGCTTGTCTCGAGCTGTTCGATAGCCAGTCTGGCCTGCTGCGACACAATCTCGATGCGCTGTTTGAGAGCCTCTATCTGCGCTGTGTCGTTGAAATCATCTCCATGCCTGCTCTTCATGTTCTGCAGGACCTTCTCCATAAGGCTCTTACTGTGAAGTATCCGCTGGTAAGTCTGGGCAGGCAGGACTCCGGGCTTGAGTTCTGTCCTGAACTGCGGCGGCGCAATGAGAAGCACCACTGATGCCTCATATACGTTCGGGAGAAAGAGACTCACTCCCGCCGCTGCAACCGCGCAGACCAGCGTTCCGAGGAGTATGAGCCACCATCTTGAAAGAATTACCCCAAGATAGTCAATGGTCTCAATGTCTTTCGTTTTCTCGGCGTCAGCCATAACAGGTCCTCCCGGATTTTGCCATATATAGCTGTGGAGAGGCCTGTTTATAAGCAAGGTGGTGCACAAGGCGTTTGCTGCTGTGAACGAGGAAGGCACCGAGGCGGCTGCGGCGACTGCCGTCGTTATGAAGCCAACCGGCGCTCCCCCTGCTCACAAACTTTCACGCCACCACCCGTTCCTTTTCCTGATTAAGGACAACGACACCCGCGCGATGCTCTTCATGGACAGAATGGTAAATCCCAAGTAAAGGCGGAGATTAAAGTTAGGTAAATTAACGGGTCTGTCGTTCGACGGGCCTGTTCCCGATGATGAATTCGCGCGTAACTCTTTGCCGAACACAGTATTGGCATGACTGCACGCGTGATAAATCCATCGAAATCGCAAGAAACTTGTTGCAGGCACGTTCACATGGTGTAAAATTACAGATGCTTTTAAGGCGGCAGATACAGGCGCAATCTGCGGCCCGGCGCGGGCCGGAAGCTGCGCCGTTTGTGTTGCGAGGCCGGGCAGGGGGAGAGCTTGCCGAACGGCACTCATAAGGAGACGTTGTAGTTGGAACCCATAGGCTTATGGGTCCTCGGCGCAGCCGGGTTGGTCTTCTCGATATTCTTCTCTGCCGCTTTAGGTGCGCTCCGGTCCTACTCCAAGATTGAGCTGGAAGCCCGTTTCCGCTCTCTTGCCGCGAAAAAGCGCGTAAAACTTTATATCGAGCGTACCGAGCAGACTATCCTCTCCGTCCGGGTCCTGAAGGCGCTCAGTAATATTCTGTTTGTCATTTCGGTTACATTCCTCGTTGGGTTGCGGATTAAAGCCCTGTGGGCGCAGGTGCTCCTGTCGCTGCTGTTGAGCCTTGTGCTGCTGGTTCTGGTGGCGGAGGTTGTGCCGGGTGCGCTTGCCAGGCGGCGGGCCGAGAAGGTGCTCAAGGTGCTGTTTCCCGTCTTTGACGCCTTTTCCAGGGCAATCCGGCCGTTCACGGCGGTGGTGAACTTCGTCCTGAAGGTCGCGCTGCGAATCGCCGGCATACGCGAGAAGGAAAACGGCGAGGAGGAAATCGAGAAGGAAATCCTCGAAGCCGTAAGCGAAGGCGAGCGCGAGGGTTACATTAAACAGGAAGACCGCTCCATGATTGCCTCCATCCTCGACTTCAAGGACCAGGAGGTATCGAGCGTGATGACGCCGCGCACGGAAATGGTCTCGATTCCCGACACCTCCAAGCTCGACAAGGCGATTGCGGTCGCCAGGGACAAGGGCCACTCGCGCATTCCCGTCCACAGAGGCAACCGCGACTCCATCGTGGGCGTCATCTACGCGAAAGACATTCTTTTCGCCATGGCGAACGGGGACGCGCGCGCAAAGCCGGTGACGGAAATAATGCGAAAGCCATTCTTCGTGCCGGAGAGCAAGCGGCTCACGACCCTGCTGCGCGAGTTCCAGAACGGCACGCAACACATGGCCATCGTCCTCGACGAGTACGGCGGCACGGCTGGCCTCATCACGGTCGAGGACATCCTCGAGGAAATCGTCGGCGAGATTGCCGACGAGTACGACTCGGCCGAGGAAGACTTCTACATGAAGCAGCTCGACGAGAATTCGCTCGTCGCAAGCGGCGTCGTGCGCATAGACGACGTGAACGAGGAGCTGGGCCTGAAAATCCCCGAGGACCAGGGCTACGACACGGTCGCCGGCTTCATGACACACCTCATGGGCTGCATCCCCGCCAAGGGCGCGGAATTCATCCACGACGGCGCGACATTCACCGTGCTCGACGCCGATGAGCGTCGCATCAGAAAAATCAAGGTCGTCGTCACCGAGGAGCCCGAAGAAGAATAGCAGGCCCTACGACTCCAGCGTACCGACCGTCTTCTCGACCGCTTCCAGGACCTCCCACCTGCGCATCGAATCCGCCAGCGCATTTATGTCGTTGTAGAGCGGCCTGTCGTCGTCGAGGTGCTCGACGTGGCTGCGGATGACCTCGTAGGCGGCCTGCGTGCCCTTGCCCGGCTTAAGCTCCCTGAAGTCGAGCGCCTGTGCGCCCGCCATCATCTCTATTGCCAGCACGGCGTACGCATGGTTGAGAAGCTGGCGCGTCTTGATGGCCGTCGTCATGCCCATGGAGACGAAATCTTCCTGGTCCGCCGCGGCCGGAATCGACCCGTTGGCCGCCGGCGTGCTGAGCACGCGCATCTCCGCTACGAGCATGCATGCCGTGTACTGCGAGAGCATGAGCCCGGACATCATTCCCGCGCCCTTGGTCAGGAACGCCGGGAGACCGACGTTGAGGGCCGGGTTCATCAGCCGGTTCAGGCGCCGCTCCGACAGCACGGAGACCGTCGAGACGCTCAGGCCCATGAGTTCCAGCGGGAACGCCAGCGGCGTGCCCTGGAAGTTCGCGCCGGTGAGCACCGTGTCGTCGTCGGGAATGAAGACGGGGTTGTCGCCGACGCCGTTGAGCTCGATGTGGAACTGCGCCCTGGCGTACTTGAGCGCGTCGCGCGCCGAGCCCACCACCTGCGGCGTAGAGCGCATCGAGTAGGCGTCCTGGACCTTCTTGCCCTTGGCCGCCAGGCCTTCGCTGCCCTCGACTATCTTCATTATGTTGTTCGCGCTCGATACCGCTCCGGGGAAGCCCCGCAGCTCGTGCAGACGGCTGTCGTACGGCTTCATGTTCGCGTTGAGGGCTTCGAGCGTCATGGCGGCCGCTATGTCGTGCAGCTTGAGCCAGCGCTCAATCTCCCATAGCTGCAGGCAGCCCATGCCGAGAATGCAGTTTGACCCGTTTATCGCGGCGAGGCCGTCGCGCGCCTCGTATATTATCGTCGGAATCTCCGCCTGCTTCATGCCTTCGTCGGCGGGCAGGCGCTCGCCCTTGTAGAAGACCTCGCCCTCGCCTATGAGCGGCAGCGCTATCTGGGACATGGGCGAGAGGTCGCCGCACGCTCCGACCGAGCCGTGCTGGCACGCAACCGGCGTGACGCCCCTGTTGAGCATCTCGACGAACGTCTGCGTAAGTATCGGGCGCTGGCCGGAGTTGCCGTGGCAGTGGACGTTGATTCGCGAGCACATCGCGGCCCGCACGTCGTTTATCTGCATCGGCTTGCCGTAGCCGGCCGCATGGCTGTAGACGAGGAAGCGCTGGTACTGCTGCGTCTGCTCGTCCGTGAGAACCACCTCGGAGAACTCGCCGATTCCCGTGTTGACGCCGTACATAATTTCGTGCGCCTTGATTTTCTTGTCGAGCATCGCCCGGCACTTCTCGATGCGCTTGACTGCATCCGGGTGAAGCTCCACCGGCTCGTTCTCGCATGCTACCTTGTGAACGTCCTCGATGGTGAGGTGAAAGCCATCCAGTACTACACTCATCCGTCCTCCAATCGTTCCCCTCTCGATTCCTCCGGGCAACGCACGCACGAAGCCGGGATGGGCCAGCCGCAAGGGGCTTCGGTCAGGCATCGGCGAATTATAGGAACGACCCCGCCCAAGTCAAGGCAAATCGCACCTGCGTCAGAAGCCGACCGCAAGCTGCACGGACACCGAATACCCGCGGCTGAACCCGGGAGTGAATCTCCTGTCGAAGACGAAAGCCAGGCACTCGACGGATATTTCCGTGTTTTCATTCGGAGCGAAGGCGGCGGCGACTCCGCTTCTGCGCACGGGCACGCCCGCAAGCTGCCTTGCCGCTTCGAATCTGGCTGCGAAGCGCCATTTGCCATCCCTGACCAGGCACGCTATCTCGAAGTTCGCGGCCGCGGGCCTGTCGCCGTGGCCGTCGCCGTCGGCATCCAGGTCGTTCCGGCTGAAAGACTCGGATGGCATAACGAACTCGCCGAGACACTCGAAACACGCAACGGCTATATGAATCGAAGCGTGCAGCCCACCGACACTTCTCTCGTACGACGGGTCGGACGACAGGGCGCCGGCAAGGAATCCATCTCCTTCGGCGATATTTGACACCCAGGACAGCCTCACCTCAATGTTCTCCTGCGGCTCAAAATCAATAGCGGCGGCCCAGAGGTCCAACCTCTCGGCGGGTTTCCTCGCTGTCACCAGGTCGCCGTTGGTGACCATTGCCGTAAGTGTGACGGTATCCGATTCGTAGCCGAAAAACAGGCCGGATTCGTGCATTTCGCCCAACTCGAGCGTGAAGGGGTCGGATACGAAGAAAGTGTCGAAAGTTCCGAAGGGAAGGCATCGCCTGCCGCCACCTATGAAGAAGCCATCTCTTATATACCTTGCCCAGCCCTCGTCGAGTTCCACTGGCTCCGTGTCGTCTTCTTCCCAAAGGAGGGTTGCATGCGCCTCCACGGTCTTTCTGTACGAAACATCCAGATCGATGTGCCATTCAGTCAGGGCGATGTCCGCGGCGCCTTCTCCGACCGTGTGACGGCCATAGTCATACGAGTAGCCAGCCCCGGCTTCGAATAAGCCGCTGATGGAGATGCTCAGACCATCCTTCTGCCAGAGGACGACTCCTTTCTCTTCAGTGGTACGCTCGTTGCCGTTGCCTGGAGTTTCTGGTTTCCCGGAAGTTCCTTCTGCAAGCGCGGAACCAAGCAATAACAGCAGCAAAAGAGCAGCCACTTCGATTACACCGACTACGAGTCGGAACATGAGTTTCGACAGAAATGCCTTTGTGTTCACCGATCGCCTCCCTGGGATAGCTCTTGCGTTCCTGAGACCTCTTGCTCATAATGAAAATGGAAAGGGTGACTGAGTGCCTTAACGGGACATCTCGGAGCAAATCCTTTCTGCCCGCGGACGGTTGCTTGGCGGTGGCTTCCGCGGGTTCTGTTATCCGTGCTGCGGGCTGCCTCGAATCGGAGTCATTTGGCTCCCGCCTCTCTGTCAGATTGCGGACAGGATGAGATTGAGCAGACCGCCCACGACAAGCGCGGATACAACCATGATTGCAGCCGACTTCAGCATGTCTACAATGCCGAGCTCCTTCACCAGGACTGCAAATGTGGCGACGCACGGGAAATACATGGCAAGAACCACGCAGGCTACGATTATCTGTCGCATGGTCATGTGCAGCGGTTCGAGCATCCCCACAGCTACGTCCTTGCGGAGGAACCCGACCACCAGCCCGCCGACCGCTTCCTTCGGAAGGCCGAGCAGCCCTGTAATGACAGGCTTGGTGAGGTTCCCGATGAACTCGATTATATCGAGCGTGTAGAGTATGTTGACAATAAGGACGCCAAGCAGCACCCAGGGTACGGCTTCCCTGACAAACCACAGAATCCTCATCCAGACCTTCTTGACAAGTCCTCTCATGTACGGAATCCTGTACGGAGGCACATCCACCAGGATTTCCGGACTCTCGCCCTTCATGAACCTGTTCATAATCATTCCGAGGATTATCCACGCGATGAAGAGGGTCCCGAAAATGGGAAGCAGCGCTATGGCGCCGTACTCGCCGGCGAGGCCGGCAATCATCGAGATTTGAGCCATGCAGGGAACGCATATTGCCATGAGTGTCGCGGAAATGAACCTCTCCCTCCTGCTTTCCATTATCCTCGTAGCGAGGCCGCCGGGCACGTTGCAGCCCAGACCAAGCATCATCGGTATTATCGCCATGCCGTGCAGGCCCAATCTGTGCATCACGTTGTCCACCAGGATAGCCAGCCTCGGCAGGTAGCCGCAGTCCTCAAGGAATGAGAGCACGAGGTAGAACGCCAGCACATAGGGCAGGACCGCGCCGAACGGGACGAACAGGCCCGTGGTTAGAAGGCCGAAGGATTCGCCGAAATCTATCTCTCCTTCGACCAGCCTGCCGACGAGGATGTCATGAATGAATCCCTCCCCGCCGAATATAGTTGAAAGCTTCAACATCACCGGTGCCCAGAGACCCTCGAACAATGGCTCGAACACGTACCCTATCAGGCCTTCTCCTATTTCCCTTATGACCTCGAAGGCGCCGGCAATCACGGCCAGGGCGATGAGAATTCCTGGAAACGGCTTTACCGAAGCATCGCCCAGACGTTCGAGAAAGGTGTGGTGGCGGTGAGTTATCTTCTGGACATCTTTGACTATATTGCCTATCTCGTGCCATCTCTCAGTATCCTCGTAGTCGTATGCCGAAACTCTTGCCTGAGGCATCTTCTCGATGAGGGTTTTAATGCCCTCGCCGGCCACGGCCACGGTCGGTATGCAGGGCACGCCCAGTTTCTCTTCGAGCATTTCGACGTTTATTTCTATGCCCGTGTGCTTCGTCTCGTCCCAGATATTGAGGGCAACCAGCATGGGTTTTCGCAGCTTGAGGAGTTGCAGTGTGAGATTCAGGCTTCTCTCAAGGTTCGTGGAATCGACCACATTGACGATAACGTCACCCTCCCGGGCTTCCTCGACGAACTTGCATGCAATCTCCTCAGCCTTGCACGTAGGTTCGAGGGTGTAGGTGCCCGGAACATCGATGACTTCGACCTTCTCCCCGGCTACCCTCGTATTCCCCTTCGTGAATTCGACGGTCGTGCCGGGATAATTCGAGGTGATGACGGTAGCACCCGTAAGCCTGTTGAACACAACGCTCTTGCCTACATTGGGATTGCCCATAAGCAGAATTCTCATTGTTCCGCCTCCTCTATCTCAACAATCACTTTGCCTGCAGCGCCGTGACCTACCGCTGCGCGAACATTGCCCACGCGTACGGTTACCGGGCCTCTCATGAATGGTCCGCAGACGGTTTCTATCTTCTGGCCGATCCTGATACCGAGAGCTTCCAGGCGCCTGACCAGCCCAAGGCCTGCCTGTATTTGCACTACCCTGGCAGGTTTTCCTGCGGGAAGCTCCGCTAACGTGACTTGCTTGGACATTTTTCATCCTCCTTCGGGAATACTTTTGCAACTGCGACTCATTCGCAATAATATCTCAAAAAATTTTATCTGCAGTCTTTGCACAGGCCGCTGATTATCAGCCTGTGTCCGAGCATCTTGAACCCGTGTTCCCTGACTGCTTCTTCCTGCAGTTTTTCAATGCCGTCCTTCTTGAACTCGATTACCCTGCCGCATTTTACGCAAATCATGTGGTCGTGGTGTTCGTGGCCGAGCACGTGCTCGTACCTGGCGGACATGACATCGCAGGGCGTTTTCCTGACAATGCCGCTGTCGAGGAAGAGGGGAAGCGACCTGTAGATACTCGCCCGGGAGATATCAACTTTCTTCTTGCGAAGCCGGGAGAAGATATCTTCCACCTCGAAATGGCCGTGAATGCGCATAACCTCGGCGAGGATTTCCTTTCTTTCCCTGGTGAACCGGAGTCCCTTGGAAGTGAGGTAGCTTCTGAATATCTGCTCTGCCGACTGCATGGGAAAACGCCTTTGAAAAATGCAACTGCGACTCATTCGCAATTATAGGTGAGCAATTGACGTGTGTCAATGGAAATTCCTGGCAAAATCAAGAAAATCGCGCATACCAGTAAGGCAAGCAGCACATCAAGTGACAATTTCTTTATAAACATGCAGATTTGTGATAAAATTGGAAACTGGAAGGCGGTTTTTGCAAACAGGAGGATGAAGATGATTACTGTCACGCTGAGCGTCAGGACGGAAGAAGAGGAAAAGGGCTACACCTTCACCCTCGAAGGCGAGAAAGCCGAGACTGTCGAGCGTGTCCTTCTCGCGGCCGACAGGGAGGACGCCCCGCAGAAGCCTGAGCAGATAATCGAAGAAGCGCTGCTCGGCGGCTTCCGACACATCATCGCCAGCCGCGGCGTAAGCTGCTAAAGAACGGAACACGACGGAATCAGGGAATTGGGGGACATACAGGAATTTGGGGACATGAACTCGCTTCGTGTCCCCCAATTTGGTTGAACTTGCCGCCGCCGCACACAGCACGAGGTTATTCACGAACTTCATCGGCTTCAATGCGTCCAAAGAAGCTGGAGGGTAATATGAAGCCGGTCGTGTGTCTGCTACTGACAGCGTCTCTGCTTGCCGGCTGCTCCGATGAGGAGCGCGAAGAACCCTTGGAGAGCGAATTCAGCCGGATAAAGGTCCCCCTTATCAATAGAGTCTCCGTTGATGATGAGACCGGTTCACTCCGGTTGACGCAGAGGCAGATTGACGCTGTAATCCCGGTTCTGGAAAGCCTCTTGAAGGAGTTGACGAGGATTGCGCCGAAGTACCCGGAGTTTGCCGAATTCGACGCCGAGAAGGCTTTCTACGGTATAGCTGGCGGCGGCATTGGCGTGAGCTACTCTCACAACTACACGAACCACGTGAAGAGAGCGGACAGGCCTTCCGATTTCGGAGAGAACGGCTGCCGCGTTGGCTTGGGGTGCCGGGTTGTTCCCCCCCAAAACGTTGCATATGCCATGAGCCAACCGACGCTCACTCTGAGGAAGCTCAGACTCCATGTCTGGGCGGGAATCAAGACAGGCGCGAATCCCTCACCTGGCATTCTCAAGGAAGTGGGCGACATTCTGCGCGCGCACTGCAAGAAGCTCGAACAGATTGAAGCAGACCTGCCCGGTGCCGGGAAATAGCGCTGTTGCGCTTGAACTTGCCCCGGCCGCGATTACGTGCTATAATTGTGGTATGAAACACCTCCTGACATGCATTACCGTCGCGCTCATGCTGGCTTGCCTCGCCGGATGCTCGGACGAACAGCCTCAGCTCCCTCTACAAGCGAAGAAACCCGCCGAGCCGGCGCCCTATACTAAACTGCCTGTCTACGACGGGCAAGGACGCATTCTGCGGACCGTGAAACGCGTTATCGATGGGCGTACTATCGAACTTAACGGCGGCGAGAAAGTCAGGCTCATTGGCGTTGGTTCGACCGACAAATATTTCGATGACAAATCGGTTGATTTCATCCGAAAAACGCTGCAGGGGAAGAAGGTCTGGCTCGAATACGATGAAGACGAAGTGTTGCGCAAGGACAAGAGTTTCAGGACTCTTGCCTATGTGCACTACACTGTGAAAATGCATGCGATAAAGAGAGTGCGTTTGGGAGACACTGAACAGGATTTATGCATGCCGTTTGAAAACCACTACGTGCTCAACGAGGAGATTATCCGCGGGGGATGGGGCCGGGTGGGCCGGGAACACAGCTTCAAGCACAGGGAAAAGTACCTGGATTTCGAGAAAAAGGCGAAGGAGGCGCGAAGAGGGTTGTGGGGTGCCGTGCTTGATGTCATCTATCTCGCTGATGGCCGGACGCTGGAAGGGAAAATCATATCCGAATCGGAAGATGAAGTATGCCTTGATATGGCATTCGGTACAGCCACGATTGACAGGAAGCAGATAACCCGAATCGAGCGGGAGCGTTGATAGAAGTGGAAGATGTCATTCAAAAATACCTGCTTATCGTTCTCCTGTCGCTTGCAGTTGCGCTGACCTTCCTTACGGGCTGCAACAAAGACGAGGTCACTTCAAGCCCGGAAGATATCGAGAATCTTATGAAGGAAATGGACCGATTAACGAAATCAGACTACTCGTTTATCGGAACGGTGGTCAATATAGATTATCTCTCAATCTACGATGGAGCAGTTTTCATAACCCATTTCGACCCGCGTTTCGTGCTCGAGGTTGACGTGGAGAGCGTGTCTTCGAAGGAGTGCCCCGTCCAGCCGGGAAGACGCGCTTTCGCCATCCACAGTCCTTCGATGCTTTTCATGCTCTGCAGGATTCCGGAGTCAAAATCAATCATGAGACCGGAGATATACGGCATGAAATTCAGGTTTTCCATGAACAAGAGTGACGATGGGTCGATTCTCTGGCTCTCGGCAGCAGACTTGAAGTAAGCGCTCGCACTCTCCCCACCTCGCCCGCCGGGGAGTAGAAATCCTGCACGCAACGTGCATTTTGTGTCCAAGTGAGACATCCGGGCCGGGCAAAAATGGCTTGACACGGGAGTTGGGGGAGCGTAGCTTCGCGGTATGTGGATACTGTACTTTTTTCTGCTCATAGCAGGCCTTCGACTTCTTATATACCCCCGCATACGGCTGTCGGCGAAAATTGTCGCCGAGGGGGCGAGAACGAGACTTGCCGGTTTGTGCCTGCTGATTCCTCCCGTACTGGGAGTTATCCTCATTCTTCGCCTGGTTGAGACAGGCGGAATCCCGGGCTTTGCGGACATATTTCTTGTCTCAATCGAGACTCTTATCCATCTCCAGATACCGGTTACTGTCAGTTTTATAGGGATTGCCTATTTCATGATAGTGCTCGACCTCAAGGAAAAACCCGTCGAGCCAGCACCTCGACTTCCGAAAGAACCGGGCCGGAAGGGTGTCGTTCGGTACGGTGAGCTTGATCCGGAAGTCCGCAGAGAGCTGATCTCATTATTCATTCGCCTGCCGTTCGCCATACCGGCGGTGTATATTTTCGGCATATGCTGTAGGATCTTTCTTCCCTTGTTGGCAAGGCTGGCATTTCGCTCCAAGGCGCGCCGGCTGGGCCTTAAATATTCGGGAAAAGGGGAATTCGGGAAGATTTACTCGGGGCTTTATCGCGACTGGAATTTGGCGATTCAGGCTGATGTCGCGGGAGGCCAGTTGCGCGTGGCAATGTCTCATTCCGCGATTGACATCTTGGCTGACAACGTCCTGGCTGATGAAACGGACATTGCCGATGTTGAAATACGTGATGGAGTGGTCTCTTTCTCGATTCTCTCGTCGCCTCGAAAATGGTCGAGCCTGAAACTGAAGCCTCTTATGGATAGGATTATCGGCAGGCTTGCTAAAAGCCGTTAGACTGAACAGCATTGCTTACACCCGCCACCCCGCCCGCCGGGGAGTAGAAATCCCGGAACCTGAAAGCCATGCCAGTAGCGTTCAGCGGTTCTCGGGCGGTGTGTCTTCTTCCTGCTTGATTTCTTTGGCGAAGGAGGCGAGGGTCTTCTTTATCTTTTCGGCGAATCCCGCGTCCACCTTCTTGCCGTATTCGATAGTCACTTCAAGCCGGCGGCTGCCTTCTTCCTCACCGAGAGGGAATGTCTCGCTCTGAGTCAGCCAGGTCTTCTTCACATGCAGGATATACTTGGTGGGGAGCATCGAGGTTTGCCCCGCAGGCGGTAGCTCTCCACGGACAAGAACGGTAATCCTGAATCCATCGTGGCACGGTCCTTCGACATTTATGTACATGGGTGTCTTGAGGGTTGTATCAACATAACCCCACTGCACTTTATGCTGCAGGATTCCGTATTCCGCGATAAACTTTCTGCCTTCGTTCTCGAGCCGCATTTCCGCAAACGGCCAGTCCGAAAGGGCAGATTTCAGGCATGCGACAAGCTCCTGCGGGACAGGCTCATAGGCGTGGGGCGCGAGTATCAGCGTTTTCTGAATGTTATCGGCAGGCTTTGGTGCTGCAGGCTTCGGTTTTGCGGGCTTCGGCTCCAGAGCGGGCGGCGGTGCGGGGCGGGCGGCAGACTGGCTGACCTCGCCGGGCTCGTTTATGCGAAACGTATAGAGACCTACGATAGCAAGCATGGGCAATACTATGAGCAGTGTGACAAGCAGCAGCCTGTGCAACGGCCTGACCTCCTGTATATATGTAACACCAGACAAGGGAATTTCCTCGGAAAAAGTCCGGGGAGGCGTGCTTCGGAACGTGCGGGTAGACAGGGAGCAGCGGGGCGGATAGAATGCGGGCATGGCGAAGAGAGAGAAGGACCTGTCGAAGCCGCTGGAGAAGTTCGAATGGGAGGTGGACCTCCTGTATGACGGCAGGCGGCTGGACAAGTTCGTCCACCACAAGAGCCCCTGGCGCAGCAGGAACATCGTCCAGCAGGTAATCAAATCGGGCAGCGTGTTCGTTAATGGCGAGCAGGCCAAAGCCAACCACAGGCTGAAAAAAGGCGACATCGTGACCGTCAGGCTCAACTTGCCCGAGGTGGACCTGTCCGAAATCAAGCTCGACATTGTCTACGAGGATGACTGGCTGATTGCGCTGAACAAGCAGCCCGGCGTGCTTGTCCACCCGGCGGGGAAGCGGCTGTTCGGGACGCTGATAAACGCGCTGCATGCCCGATACAAGGACGAGCCGGAGGTGAACCCGCAGCTCTGCCACAGGCTCGACGAGTTCACGAGCGGCGCGCTTCTGGTGGCCAAGGATACGAACACGAAGCGCTACGTCCAGCGCGAATTCGAGGCGGGGCGGGTTGACAAGAGCTACCTGGCGATAGTCGATGGCGACATGCCCGCCGACAACGGTCGGATAGCAGCGAGCATAGGGACATTCCGTGGCGAGGCGCCAGACTTCCGCACGCGCATGGCGGCGGACGTGCCGTGGGGCCAGGAAGCTCTCACGGAGTACGCGGTCGAGGAGAGGTTCGGGGACTTCACGCTCGTGAGATGCCTGCTCCACACGGGCCGGACGCACCAGATACGGGTGCATCTCAACCACATCGGGCACCCGGTGGCCTGCGACGGCGTGTACACGGGCCGGGAGAAGCTGACGCGGGCGGATTTGGGGCTTTCGGGGGAGGAGCCGGTGCTCGAGCGCCAGGCGCTGCACTCGGCGACGTTGCGGCTTGTCCACCCCGCGACGGAGGAAAACCTAACGATAGAGGCCGATCTTGCCGAAGATATGAGCAGCATGCTCGAATTGCTTCGAGGCAGGAGCGGTAATGAAACAAAACAGGCTTAACGACCTCGACGGGTCGAGGTGGCTCTATTTCACGAACACCATCTGGAAGACCGAGTATCCCGCCGATTCCACCCACAAGCTCAGGAAGGCCCACGGCGCCATGAAGCCGCCGCAGGCGATGCGCGAGCTGATCGAGTTCTTCACGCACAAGGGCGAGTCCGTGCTGGACCCGTTCGCGGGCGTGGGCGGGACGTTGCTGGGGGCCGAGCTTGCGGGGAGGCACGGCACGGGAATCGAGCTGAACCCGCAGTGGATAGAGGTCTTCGACAGGATAAAGGGCGGCTGGGGCATAAGCCGGGGCGAACTCGTGAAACTCAACGGCGCGCGCGTGCGCAGGATGCGCTCCGAAATCATAAAGGGCGACTGCCTCGACGTGCTGCCGGAGCTTGCGACGGGCAGCTTCCACGCCTGCATAACCGACCCGCCTTACGGGCCGGGACAGGGCAGGGTTGCCTTCCGCAACGAGACGAACTTCGACATGGACACCGACGACCCCAACGACTTCGGGAACGCGCAGTCGGTGAACGAGTTCCTGAAATTGATGGCGCGCGCGGCGCAGGAGGTCTACCGCGTGCTGGCGCCGGGCAGGTACTTCGTCATACTCATCGGCGACAGGTACATGGACGGCGAGTTCGTGCCGCTCGGGCATCTCACGGCGCAGAAAATGCGGACCGCCGGGTTCGAACTCAAGGGAGTGAAAATCTGGTGGAACGCCTCCACCCAGCGCAGGCTGAAGCCCTACGGGATAGGCAACTGCTTCGTGCCCAACATAACACACCAGAACGTCGTGATTCTCCGCCGGCGCTAAGCGCCCTGAAGGCTTTTGAAGAAGCGCCGTCCCCCCGTGTACTGCGACCAGGTGCAGACTCTCGGCACGACCCGCAGGCCCAGAATCTCACGGAGCTGCTTGACGCCTTCGGTGTCGAGCGGGTTGGGGAATGCGGCCACGACCGAGTCGCCGTCGTGCCTCAGCGGGATGACCTCGAACCGGCTCATAAGCTCGTCGTCGAGCAGGCCGTGCACGTTCTCTGCTATTTCAAGTTCCCCGGCCGGGCATGATTCGAGGCCGGTGCTCTCGGTCACGGCGCCGGCGATGTCCTCCTCCGAGGTGAGCTTCAGGTCGTCGAGCACGGGGATGAGCCGCTTGCCGAGCCCTTTCTGATACTGGAGGGCGAGTTCGAGTTCGCCTTCGAGCACCACTCCCTTCTCCACCAGCATGTCGATGAGCTTGCTGTCCGAAGGTCGCTGACCTTTGCTGAGCTTCTGGGGCGCGGCGGCCGGAGGCGCTGGCGCGGCGGTCTCCTGTTCTTCGGCGGCCGGCTCGGGCTCCGGCTCCGGCTCGGCCGGTTCCCCGGTCTCGACGGTCTCCAGGAGCGCGGGCTCCTCCTCGGCGGGCTCGGGCTGCGCCGGGGCTTCGGTTTGGGCCTGAGCAATCGAAGCCTCTTGTTCCGCCGCGGTCTCCTGCACGGCGGTGTCGTCGGCGCCGGATTCTTCTTCCGCCTCGACTGGCGCGTGTTCGGCGGGCCGCTCCGCCACGGCGGTCGCTTCCTCTCCTTCGTCGGCCTGGTCGTCTTCCTTGAAATGCTTCTTTGCCGTGACATCCTTGAGCATGCGCCCCATCTGGCGCTGCTCCTTGCCGCGCAGGACCACGAGCCCCGGTATGTTAAGGCCGAGCTGGTCGAGGACGGGGTCGCCCGATTTCTGGCCGTGCATCTTTTCGTAGCAGTCGCCGCAGTAAGCCTTGCCTTCGACGAGGTGCACGTCCGGCTCTTCTCCGAGGTTTTTCTGGCACCTGTCGCAGAAGTGGGCGTCGGGCGCGACGGCCTTGGGCACCCGGATTTTTTCCTTGCACTTCGGGCACTTGCCGAGCTTGCCCGCGGCCTTTTCCGGCACTTTCAGCCGCGCACCACAGTGTCTGCAGATAAGTCCGATGGACACCCGGACGACCCTCACTCGCTGAATTCGAGAATTCGCTTAACGTGCGCCGCTTCGAGGAGTTTTATCTCGAGTTCGCCGATGATTTCCGGCTTCTCTTTGAGCAGCGCCACGACGTTGTCCCTGCCCTGGCCGAGCCTTTCTCCGCCGTAGGAGTACCAGGAGCCGGAACGCTCGATAAGCTTGTTGTTCGCAGCAAGGTCCACTATATCGCCAACGCGGTTGATACCCTGGTTGTAGACAATCTCGAACTCAGCGTTTCGGAAGGGAGGGGCTACCTTGTTCTTGACGACCTTGGCAAGGATTCGGTTCCCCGAGACCTCGTCGCCGGTCTTGATTTTGCCTATGTTGCGGATGTCGATGCGCACGGAGGCGTAGAATTTAAGCGCGCGCCCGCCGGTCGTAGTCTCAGGCGAGCCGAACATGACGCCGATTTTCATGCGAATCTGGTTCACGAACACGACGCAGGTGTGGCTGCGGCGGATGGCCCCGGCGAGCTTGCGCAGCGCCTGCGACATGAGCCTCGCCTGCAGGCCGACGTGGTGATCTCCTATCTCGCCCTCGAGTTCCGCCTTCGGCACGAGTGCCGCGACCGAGTCGATTACGACTATGTCCACGGAGTTCGACGAGACGAGAAGCTCGGCAATCTGCAGGGCCTGCTCGCCGTAATCCGGCTGCGAGATAAGCAGCGATTCGAGGTTTACGCCGAGCTTGCGGGCATAGCCGGGGTCGAGCGCGTGTTCGGCGTCTATGAAGGCGGCAATGCCGCCGTTACGCTGGGCGTTTGCGATAATGTGCAGCGCGAGCGTGGTTTTCCCGCTCGATTCTGGCCCGTAAATCTCGACCACCCTTCCCCTGGGCACGCCGCCCACTCCGAGTGCGATGTCGAGCGAGACAGAGCCGGTCGATATGACCGGTATTTCCGCGTGGTAATCGCCGTCGAAACGCATAATGGCTTCCGCGCCGGCCTTTTTGCGTATCTCGGCAAGGACCTTGTCGAGCGCCTGGTCCTTCTTGTCGGCAACTGCTTCGCTTTTTTTGGCCATAACCGCTCCTATACTTAGCCAAAATATAATTATACCCCCCATCGGCGGGCTGTCAAGGCGGTTTGTTTTTCGTCCCCGCATATGGGCGCGCTTCCGGCGTCTATGCTTTCAAGAGGGTTTTGCCCTTGTCCGGCAGTTCTGCTACACTATGGCGGCTCGATTGTGGCCCGAACGGGGTGGATGTGAACGCGAAAATTTACATGCTGCTGCTGTCCCTGGCGCTTGCCGCCTGCAGCGCGACGGGCGTTGAGGGCGGACCGCCGGTCGCGGCTGAGGAACGGGTCGCGGAAAGACGCGGGCAGTCGCCGGAAGAGCGCCGCCGCCTTGAAGAGAAAATGGAGGCCCTCATCAAGCTTCTCGGCGACGATAACTATCTGACGCGCGAGGAAGCCGGGCGCAATCTTCTCGAAGCGGGGAGCGCGGCCCTTGAGAAGCTCGGCGAGGCAACGAAGAGCGATGATATCGAGATAGCGGTGCGCGCGCAGCGGCTGATTAAAAAGATACATCTCGAGGTGACGCGGGCGCGAATCGAGCTGCACCGCGCCATATGGAAGGGCGACCTCGCGGCAGTGCGCCGGTTAGTCGGAAAGTATGAGAGCCTGCTGGAAGTAAAGAGCGGCGGTAAAACGTGGCTTCACACGGCTGCGGAAGCCGGGCAGGCGGAGGTCGCCGAGTTCTTCATGGAATCGGGCATTTCCGCAGATGTCGTGGATGACAAAAAGCGCACGCCGCTGCACTACGCCGCGGACGGGGACATCGTGCGGCTTCTTGCGGGCAGGGGCGCCGATGTGAGCGCAAAGGATGACAGCGGATATACCCCGCTTCACTTCGCATCCCGGATTGAGGTAATAAAGGCGCTCGTTGCTTCCGGCGCGGACCTCGACATTGCCGACAGAGAGGGCTGCACCGCGCTGCACGGAATTGTCCGGGTGAACAACCTGCAGGTGTGCAAGGAGTTGTGCAGGCAGGGCGCGGATGTAAACACGAAGAACAAATACGGCAATACCCCTCTGGACACTGCCCGGAAGCTGCAGCACAAGGAAATCGCCGCGCTGCTGCAATCATACGACGCCAGAGCAGGCAGCATCTGCCGCAGCCTCGTCTACGCGATTGAGGACGGGGATGTGAAGAAAATCAAGCGCCTGCTCGAGCAGGGCGCGGACGTGAACATGAAGGACAGGGATGGCGTCAGCCTGCTGCATCATGCCGTCAGGGCCGAAAGGCTGGAGATAATGAAACTCCTGATTGATAAAGGCGCTTCGGTCGATGCCCGTGACGCCAACGGCAGAACTATTCTGCGCTATGCCTCCGACCCGAAAATTGTCCCGTTTCTCATTGAAGCGGGATGCAAGGTAAATGCGGCGGATAATTACGGAGAGACGGCTCTTCTCGCGGCGGTCGTGGCCAACCGGGAGGAACTCGTGAAGCTCCTTATAGCCAAAGGCGCGGATGTCGATGCGGCTGATAACCTTGGGGATACCCCGCTGCACGCTGCGGCGGAGTACGGGTCGTATGAGACTGCGGGCCTTCTCGTCGCCGCGAATGCCAGGGTGAACGAGGAAAACAAGGTAGGGGACAGGCCGCTCGACCTGGCAAGGGCCTCCTACTCGGACGAAAGGGTTGCGGACCTGCTGCGCAAATCCGGGGCGAAATCACACAGGGATTCGCTGGCGCTGCTGAAGGCCGTCCGTGAGGGCGATACGGAGCGGACAAGGGAGCTTGTCCAGGGCGACGCGGAAGTCAACTTCAGGAATGCATACGGCGTTACGGCGCTGCACCTTGCGGTCGCGCGGGGGGACGCGGGGCTTGTCAGGCTGGTTCTCGGGAACGGGGCGGATGTGAACGCCGCAAACGTCTTCGGGCGCACGCCGCTTCACGAGGCTGTCTTCAAGGGATACGGGGAGGTGGTCGAGCTCCTTGTCGGAGCGGGAGCGGAATTGAATTGCAGGGATACCTTCGGCGACACGCCCCTTGACGATGCGGACGAGGACGACAGGGAGCTTATCCGCTTGCTGCGCGGGCACGGGGCGAGGACGGCCGCCGAACTCGAAGAGCAGAAAGGCAAGTAGGAGAATACGGCCGCGGCCGTCATTCCTCGGGGAATTGAGGTTTGTTTCCCGCGACAGTTGACTGTATGCCTGCAATGTGTAAACTTGTAGTGGCTTGCTGCTCGGGCATCAGGGATTTCGCATGGACAGAACGAAAGAATACGCAATCCGGTACAACGCCGTAAAAGACCTGCAGAGCGAGATGCGGCGCAAGAAGAACAGACACGAGGAGCGCAAGGCGGGGCTCCTGCTCGACAGCCTGAACATGTTCTACTCGGACGTGGGCAGTCACGGTGTGCCTTCGGTAGACCTGACGAACCCTTACGAGAAACAGGACTACGACCTCGCGCGGGCCGAGGCGCTGGCGTACCTGCGGGGCGGCGAGATGCCGTGGATTAAGCGCGCACCCACTAAGGGGGAGCAAGCCGAGGCGAAGAAGCTCGAACAGCTCAAGCTCTCGCTCGGGACGCCCGCACAGCGCAGGCCCCTGGCAGTCGAGGTCAAGATAAACACCACGCGCGAGCAGGACAGAATTAAGACCCGCAAGCAGCTCAACGTCTGGCGCGACTGGGGCAGAATCGCCGCGTTCGTCTATACGAGTACCGGCACGGTCTTCAGGTTCGACGGGCGCATGGTCCTCGTCGAGGGCAAGTACATGCTCAAGTCGGAAGAGGGAAAACACCTGCCCATCGAGGACATCCTGCTCTCGCCGGAGGAGTTCGAGCCGCCCATAGTGGAAATCGGGCTCAACTTCCAGCAGCGCGGCGGCGGCCGACCCTGGACCGGATATATCAAATAATCATCACCCGTGACACTGGTTCTAAATACAGTTCATCAAAAAGCCGGGAAAAACGTAGAAAATAGCGAGGATTCGGGGGCGGGAAGAGCAACTTAGGGGTGTGAACGCAATGAGAGCAAACAGGACGGACAGGACCGGCGCGGTGGCCGAACTCGTGGCGAAAGCCCGGGCCGGCGACCACGAAGCGTTCGGCGACCTCGTCCGCCACTACGAGCGCGCAGTACACGCCGTGGTCGTCTCGTGCATCGGCGACAACCCCGACACGCCCGACGTGGTCCAGGAGACTTTCCTCGCGGCATACCGCGCACTGTCCAAGCTGAGAGAGCCGGCCAAGTTCGGCTCGTGGCTCTACGGAATCGCCTCGCGCCTCGCTAAAAACCTCCTGAGGAGAAGCCGAAGGAAAGAGATATATTTCGCCGAGATGACAGGCGACGACGCTGCGGGGCCGACGGTGGCGGATTCCGGCGCGCCCGAGCCGCACGAGCAGGCTGGCAGGCGCGAAGCGTCAGGCAGGCTGGCGGGCGCGTTCGCCGCGCTGCCCGAAAGGCAGCGGGCCGCGCTTACGCTCTTCTACGCCGAGAAGCTGACTTACGGCGAAATCGCGGCGTTCCTGAACATATCGCTGGCAAGCGTAAAAGGCCTGATTTACAGGGGCATGGCTGCTCTGAAAGAGAAGCTGCCCGGGAAGCTGGAGAGTTAAAATGAACTGCGAACAGACAAGAGAGAACCTTGCGGCCTTCATCGACGGCGAGCTTGACGACGGGACGGCCACCGAGATACAGGCACATCTCGAAGGCTGCGGGGAATGCCGGGACGAACTCGAGATGCTGCGCCAGACCGCGCGGGCGCTCGAAGGGTTCCTCGAGCCGCGCGCAATGAAGGAGAGCGTGGCGGACAGCGTGCTGTCGGCGCTCGCCTCGCAGAAGGGCAGGCGTCGCGTGCCGCTTCGCACGAGGCTCGCCTGGGCGCTTACGGGCGCTGCGGCGGCGGTGTTCATCCTCGCCATATTCGGGTTCCTCGGCTCGCAGGAGTTCCAGCCGCAGCCGGTCTTCGCGGACGAAATCGTGGACGAGGCGCTCGCCGACCACACCAAGACGATGGAGCTTTTCAAGAAGCAGGTCGTAAACTCGGCCGTGCGCGACCCGGAGACGGAAATCCGGTTCATCAGGATAGAGCTGGACCTTTCCGGCCTCAAGGAGAAGACGGCGCGGCTCGAAAAGCTCCTGTCATGCTCGAAGCATCCGAGGAAGAGCGAGATTCGCGGCTATCTCTCCTCCGTGCACGAGCTTCTGCACTTCGTCAAGGAGCCGCCCCTGCACAAGCCGGAAGTCATCACCCCCGCGCTCCGTGAGAAAGCAATGAAAATCAGCCCCGTCCAGGGCGTAATCATGGTGAGGATAGGCGGGCCTGCGCACTTCGACGTCGAGGTCCCGCCGGGCCTCGAAGGCGTCGAGAAGGAGTTCGCGCGGGCAAAGGCGGACCTCTACAGGGGCGACCTCGCCGGCGCGGCGCGCGCGTTCTCCATCGTGGTCAGCCAGGCTCCAGACAGCGCCTTCGCCAAGGATGCCGAATACTGGAAGAGCTTCATCAATATCCAGGCGGACGACGAGACGATTTCCATCAAGGGCGACATCACCGTCCCGAGGCACCCGGCCTGGAAGGCCGAGATGGGCAGGGACTTCATGGAATTCATCTCCCGGAAGCACGATGGCAGCAACTTCGACCCGGGCCGCCTGGAAGAGGTCATCGAGAAGATAGGCGCCAAGATGGGGATAAACATCGAGCGCAGCGAGGATGAGCAGGGCAACACCGTAATCAGGGTCGAGCGCAAGGACCGCCACGGCAACGTAGCAAAAAGCGTCGTCAAGTTCAAATCCTCACCCGACCGCGACGACGACAACAAGGACGAGAAGAAAGACGCTCACGAAGACCGGTAGGACCGCAGGCAGCTATCCATAAAAGCGCAAGGCATTCCCTGATACTGTATCTCAAGGGGGAGATTTTGTTGGAGTAAGTTTTACTTCTTTCTTGCGAGGTCCCACAACGGAATAACCTCCTTCGAAGTCTTCCGGGAACCCTATCTCTTTTCTGTCGAAACCCTTCTTTTCGAAAGTAAGGCGGAATTCGACATATCTGCTTTTGTCAACCTCAAACAAAGGAATCAATCCGAACAGATACCATACCTGGATTCTGCCTGCGATACCGGTTGCCGGCAGCATGAAAGAAGTCCTTCCGTCTTCTGATGTTGGCTGTATGATAATGTCCAGAGCGCGCGTTTCGCTGGTGAGAGAAATTGTAACGTTAGAAATTGGTTTGGATTCATCAGCCGACAACACCTGCAATTCAAAAAGCGTCTCAGGATATCTCCCCGGCCCTATCTGCGTGAACGGGATACAGCCAATGACGCTCGTTGCGCTTAACACCACGAATACACTCAGAAAAATGCGGGGACGCAGTACGGGTTTTTTGCTCATTATTCCCGCGATGCCTCCGAGAGACTCCCAGACTCAATCCATAACTGAGACTACGTCAATCCTATAAGCAATCATCTGCGCATCAGGTTCAGTCTTTTCTTCAAAGCCCCACCCGACCGAGACGACAAAAAAGACGAGAAAAAAGACAAGTCAGAGTAACATCAGAACTGCGGGAATGTGGTCAGGTCTCACTTGTTCTCTAACTGGATTTCCAGCCATGGGGTTGCGGTAACATATTCGATGGAATGTTTTCTCACGCCGGAAAACACCTTCTCCTCGAACTGAACGCGAAAACTCACCGACTCGGGAATACCCTTTGTTACCCAACAATGACCAACTCCCGTTCCCTCGAGCTTGACGTCAATCCGGCAGGACCAGTCATCTGACGGTTGTCCTCGTTTAAGTTGGACCCACCTGGAGATACTCTCGCCCGGTGCGAGCGTGATTGCGGGCTTTTCAGATGAAGGCCCTCCCGCGAAACAGCCCCCCTCGCTCTGGAACGAAGGACTTGCACAGTTCGCCAGGTCGTAGAGAACAACAGGCTTCAGGGAAGTGTTCTTCAGAGTCCACTCGAAACGCAGCGGTTTGTCCGACAGGGTCAACCCGCCAAGGCTTTTGATTGTGGCTTCTACGCCTTCACCGCCATAATCTCTTATTTCCTCCGGCCACTTCTTCTTCAGGACATCCGAAATGGCAAAAGCAGGATACTTGTTCTGCTGTCTGGCATTGCACCACAGCCTGTTTGTGTTAATATCGAACATAAGATAAAGGTCTTCTCCGTTTATGTCAGCAGTTCCTTCCTTCACGTAGAACTTCCTTCCGACAAGAAGGAATCGCTCACCGTCAAGTGACCAGACGATTCTTTCCGTACCTACGGGCAAGCCCTCGTCCGGTGACCTGAACACGGTTCTTGTTGTTCCCAGGGCAATGTCTGTAATGCGAATCTCGAAGTTCCTGTCAAGGAAGACATCCAGCTCCACTATCGAGATACTGTATTTGCCGTCAGGGGAAACGCTGGTGAGAGAAGCAGTCTCTTTTCCATCTCTCAAACAACCGGAGAAGAGAGCAAGGAGCAGGAAAATCGCCCAATGAGCTTTCATGAGCACCCCTATATCCTTGGATTCTTCGTAATTATACCACACAACATCCATGAATTCAAACGCATCGCGGATGGTATACTTTAACATCATCCTGCGGGAAGGTGTATTGATGCGTAAAGAGTTATAACAGAAGCAAATAGGCTTGTATATTGACAACAACTTCTTTATGAAGGGACATTCAGCATTGTAGAGCCATTAGGCTTGCAATCCTAATACAATACCCGTAAAATATATGTGGTTAAACAAATATTGAAATAATATTGATAACAGAATATGGGGAGGACCAAACTATGAGGTTAGCGATTCTGGCCATTTTCATAGTGTGTTTTGCATCGAATGCATACGCTGATGAGCCCTTAGAGACAAAGATAAATGAACTCCTGAAGAGACTTCAGGGACGTGACTGGCATGAGCGCAATAAGGCGAGTAAAGAACTTGCAGAATTGGGAGCAAAGGCAGTGCCGATACTGCGCAAAGCCTATCCACCACTTGAAACTTTCGAGGCACGTCACAGGATACTCAGTGTGTTGCGCAAGATCCGTGAAGACCAGAAAGAAACCTACCTCAAGCAACATCCGCAGATTGCGAAGAATTATCGTATTCCAGACGCCGATGAAACAGATCTGCGCCCATATGTGAAGGCTTTGAACCTGCTCGCAAATGACGCGGCCTCCGGAAATGAAACGGCGTTTCTGTTAATTGTTGAGAGAACATTTGGACTAAGCATGATAGTCAAGCAGGTTGCCTTGCAGCATGCCGTCAACCTTGGACCCCAATTCCTGCCGCTCCTTAATGACCTCTTTGTGCACACCGGTGAGACTGACGACTTGCGCTCACAGTGCGTATCCCTGCTCGGAGACCTCAAGGATGGCGCAAATATCAAGCTGATTGAAGATATCGCGTTTGGTCGAGAGAAGGCCAGCGACATACTTCGACGCAATTGCATGTCCTCATATGCCACTATCATGGGGGAACCGAGCTATCCGGCTGTACTCAAGTGGTTTGGCAGTGAAGACGAGAATATCAGGCGCCACGCGTTCTCTTCAGTTGTAAACTGCGGAAAATCAAGGGCGGTTGAGTTCGTAAAGCAAGTTATCAAGAAAAAGGACTACCCGCTCTATTTCGGTATCTTCCATGTGCTTCGCAAAGTCGATGCAGTCAATGACATGATGTCCGAAATCAGGGACATGTTCGTAGATGAGAGCATCCCCTATGAAACCAGAATGCTGATGGTCAAGTACGCTGGCCGCGAGCGAAATCCTGCTCTCATTCCGCTTTTCGACCGGTTGTTGAGCGAGAATAAGACTGATAGCATGACATCAGTTGCGTCATGGTGGCTCCAAGAGAAACCCATGATAGAGGCTGTTGACCTGTATGCGAAACACTTTAAACATCCCGAATACACTGTTAGATTCAATCTTGCTCTGGTGGTTGGTAAGCTTAGCTTAGTCGAAACAGCCCCTCACCTTCTCGAAGCGTTCAAAGCAGAAACAAACCATCAGGTTAAGACCGAGATGATTACTACACTCATCAAGTTTGCGCACAGGGATGCCCTACCGGAAATGCTCAAGGAGTTGAAGTCTGAAGATTCTGCCTGTAGATGTGCTGCAGCGTGGGCGTTCTACAATCTGCATGATGAAGGCGACTGGAAATACTTGGGAGACTTGCTGAAACTCCTCGAGGAAGAACATCCTGCTATGAGGCGAGCCGCTTCCGTGGCAATCCAAGGATTCGCGCGGCGAGCTTTCATAAAAGAAGCTAGTGCATGGGATGGCAGGACACAAGAATGTGTAACAGACATCAAGAAATGGTTCAAAGCCTACGAGGAATACCGAAAGAAGACTGCTAAAGCTTGTGCAGGTGCAGAATCACACAAAGCACTTGCTTTGTGGTGCTTTGAAAACGGGCTTTACAGGGAAGCAGCCCGACACGGAAACGAGGCGCTTAGGGATATGTCGGAAGATGCCAAGCTGAAGGACGTGTTGGAGAAGTCAGCTCAGGAGTTAAAGAAATTCCAAGAAGAGTACGGTGAAGCTGGTTACCTCGGAGTCTATTTCGCAGCCAATGCCTACCGTGTGTTTCTGCAAAGGGTCCTCAAGGGGTTGCCGGCGTACGAGGCTGGTTTGAGGCAATACGACATAATCAAGGCAGTAGACAATAAGCCAGTGACGTCGCTGGCTCAGCTTACAGACTACCTGAAAAAACTGTATGCTGGTACCTTGGTCAGATTTGACATCGAGAGGGTGGGTGAGAAGCATATAGTCATTGTTAAGTTGGGCAAACGCCCCTTGGTGGCACCCCTGAAGTAGTGGCGACCCGTTCATTAAATTGCAGAGGGTTCATTTCTACTCTGGAACTGAAGAAAGGCATGGACAAGTAACTACTCTATCTTATTTTGCTCATCTTGAACAGCACGTCGCAGCTTGAACTTGCAAAATGGTGACGAATGTCGTAAGCTTTATGATGGAACGCGGAACATCATTGAAGGTGAGAAGAATGGCTGGACGCGGGACTTACGTATGCTCGCTTGCGATATTCGTCGCGGCGGCGTTCTCCATAGGGCTTGTGACGGGCGTCAATATCGCCGGTCCGGGCAAGCAGGCGGCGCAACCCTGCCCGTCGAACAACCAGAAGCCCGAAAACGGCGGCAAGGACCCGGTCAAGAAGAACGGGGAGCAAAACCCCGCCGCCAAGGGGCCGGAATACCCGGCCGCGCCGGAGTTCGCCGTAACCAACCCCGATACCGGGGATGAGATGTCGCTCGAAATACTCGCCGGCTCGCATGCCCTCATGCTCGTCGTGACCACCTCCTGTCCCACGTGCCGGGAGCAGATAGACGAGCTGAAGAAGGTCTACGAGACGTACAAGGCAAAAGGTGTGAAGTTCTTCGAGGCGATAGTGCCGGAAGAGGACGAGAGCGGGTTCCGGACCGTGGATGAGTTTGCCGCGGCCGAGCACGTCAGAGACAGCGGGCTGCCGTTTCCGTCGTTTATCGACGAGATGGACGAGATTGTGGCCAACTACAACATCGAGAGCGTGCCGTTTCTCGCCTTCATAACGAAGGAGGGGCGGCTTATGGCGACGCGGCCGTACACCTTCGCGGCGGACGTCTCGAAAATCCTCGATGCGCTGATTGCAGGCAGGACAATCGACACCTCGGGCATGGAAACCAAGGTGGGGTGAGGCTTCTGAGCAATCGAAGGCCCGTGAGGCCTCTCCGCGAGAATCCCGGCACCGGCCCATTTTACCACAAGAGTGTAGGGCACTCTGCAAGAGGGGCTTGCGCAAGAAATGGGTTGACTTGCCCGCGGCTGAAGTATAATATCCTGGGAACCGGGGCGAAGCCGTGTTACCGCCCGGGTTTAGATGACATTTGTCGCACAGGAGGAAATACCCTTGCCCCAGGCTGAAAAGGAGGAGCCGAAATCGGCAGCAGCGGCCATTCTGCTGCTCCTGCTCGCTCTGCTTACGGTGACGGGGGCCTCCTGCAGCCACACGCAGGCCTATTACCTCAAGCGCGGGGCGTTGCTTTCCAGGAAGGGCGACGACCGGGCCGCGCTTGACGAGTTGTACAGAGCGCTTCATACGGGCGAGCCCTCCCACCGCCTCTACCAGCTCATAGGCGACACTCACGCGAGGCTCGGTCAGAAGGACCCGGCGCAATACGAAGGGGCGCTGACCAACTACCTCGAAGCCGCGAAACTGGCGAGGAAATGGTACGAGGACACCATCGGGGAAGCCCAGCGCGCCCCCACCCTCATGCAGAAGGAAGAATCGCTGCTGAAGCTCGAGAACACGGTGGCCCCGTATCTGTCCAGAATCTGGATGCAGCTCGGCCTGGTGTACATGGCCGTGAACCAGGACAAGAACGCGGTCGATGCGCTGATGCTCTCGCTTCACTACGTCGAGGGCAACCTGGCGGCGCGGATGGAGCTGGCGAGGCTTCTCGAACGCAAGAGGGACTACGAGGCGGCCATGAACGAGTGGCTGCGCTTCCTGAAGAATGCGGACAGGTCCACCGCCCAGGAGAGGGCGTTGTACGGTATCGGGGAAGACGAGGTTGCGATAGCGCGCAGGCACTTCGAGCTGCTGGCCGAGCAGATGAGCGACAAGCTGCTGAAAAGGGACAATTAGCCGGTGCCACGGAAGGAGGCTGAAGTGAGAAGAACGCTGCTGATGCTTATGGCGGGCGCTTTCATAGCGGTTGTGCTCGCCGGGTGTACATCGACTCCTCCCGAAAAGAGGCAGACGACGAAGCCGAAGGAAGACATCAACTATTTCGGCCCGGACAAGCGGCTGGTCAGGAAGCCGGAACAGGAAGGCCTGGCGCCGTCCAGAGTCAACAAGCCGGCAGAGAAAACAACCGACCCCGAGCAGCTCCAGGAATGGACTCCTCAGATAAAGAAGCGCGAGGCGGGCGAATCGATAACCGAGGGCATGGTGAAGATAGACGGCGGCAAGTTCAAGATGGGCTACGTAGACCCCAGCGTGACCGATGCCGGCCCGGTACAGGAAGTGGATGTTCCGACCTTCTACATCGACAAGTACGAGGTCTCCAACGCCCAGTTCAAGGAATTCCTCGAAGCGACCGACTACAACTGGAAGGGCCGGTTCAGCGCGTGGAAGGGCGGCGTGATGCCCGAGGAACTCGCCAATCACCCGGTTCGCTATATCTCGTGGATAGACGCGAAGAATTTCGCGACCTGGGCCGGCAAGCGCCTGCCCACCGAGGCGGAATGGGAAAAGGCGGCCCGCGGCGTCCAGTGGAGAAAGTACCCGTGGGGCAACAAGTTCGACCGCACTTTCTGCAACGTCAACCAGTCGGGCTTCGGGAAGACGACCGCGTGCGGAAGCTTCGACAAGGGAGTCAGCCAGTACGGCGTTCACGACATGTGCGGCAACGTCGCCGAGTGGGTCGCGGACTGGTACAAGGCGTATCCGAACAGCGCCCAGAATAACCCCGACTTCGGGGAGACTTACAGGGTGCTGCGCGGGGGCAGCTACTTCCATGCGTCCGGCTACGAGACTTACTCACGCATGAAGGACAAGCCGGACACCTGGACTAATCCGTACTACGGTTTCCGCTGCGCCCTTGAGGCGAGCAAGGCGGGCAACTGAGGCGTTCGCGGCGTCCGCGAAAAACGCCGAGAGAGGTCGATGCCGGTGGGAAAGGACAGGCCTGAACCCGAAATCCTCTTCGGGCGCATAGCCCTGATGCTGAATTTCGTCAACTCGGCCCAGCTTACAGAGTGCGTCCTTATCCAGGAGAAGGCGCCGGGGAAGAAACTCGGAACTGTCATGATGGAACAGGGCTACCTCACGCCCTCGCAGCTCAACGAGGTAATCAGTGTCCAGCAGGCGAACCTCCAGAGTCCCTCCTCGCACCCGGAGCAGAGGCTCGAAGACACCATCATCGGCAGAATCATGGTCAGGCACGGATTCGCCACCGATGAGCAGCTGAACGATGCCCTTCGCACACAGGCGCTGCGCGAGCAGGAAGGAATCTTCTACAGGCTCGGCGAGGTGATGGTCGAGAAGGGCTACATGAGCGTCACGGACGTCCTCGGCGTGCTCAAGATTCAGGACAAGCAGATAATGGTCTGTCCCGGCTGCGGGGCGAGGTTCAACGTCGCCAGCTTCCAGCCCGGGCGCAAGTACCGGTGCAAGAAGTGCAAGACGCTCCTGAGCCTGCCCGCCTCGCTCGAGTCCGTCGAGGTCGATACCACGATTTTCATGGCCAAGGACCAGGGCGTGAGCAGCGATACGGTTTATCCCGTTGACATAGAAGAGGTGGACCAGCCGGAGGACGGGAGCTGATAACGCACGGGCAAGGAGTCGGCCGGCAATGATAGTAAGGAAAGACCTGCTGTTCAGTTCGCTTGCCATCGCTTCGGGCAAGGTGACCGGGAGCCAGGTCGAGGAGTGCCAGAAGCTCCAAAGGGAGCAGCGCTACTACAAGAGCATCGGCATGCTGATGGTCGAGAAGGGATACCTCAAGCTCGCGGACGTGAAGATTCTGCTGGAAAGGCAGGAAGAGAATCTCAAGGAGGCGGTCGGCGTCCAGTCGGCCGGTTCGGGCGAGACCCTCTTCGGCGCGGTCGCGGTGATGAAGAAGTACACCACGCTCACGCAGGTCGAGGAGTGCCTCGAAGAGCAGCGCCGGCTGAGAAGGCTGGGCGTCTTTCTGAGGCTCGGGGAGATTCTCATCTCGAGGAAATACATGACGGTCGGGCAGGTGCTGACCGTGCTCAAGCGGCAGCACACACAAGTGCTCTACTGCAGCCGCTGCAGGAAGAAATTCAACGTGACCGCGTTCTCGAACCGAAAGCGGTTCTTCTGCAACGTGTGCGGCGGCGACCTGGTCGAGCCCGAGGTCATCGAGAACGTGGGCGTTGACGACATCATTTAGGCCTCTCTCGCCGCCGACCCGTGCCTTAAGCACCGCCGGGAACGATGCAGGCTGACAGTGGAGGGAATGTTTCGCGCGCCGCGAGCAGGGCGCGGGCGGTCTGGAGCAGACAATGGGCGCGGACCACGGTCGATTCGTCGCGGAACTGGAAGTCAGGCTCGAGAAACTCGGCGCCGAGCTGGGGACCGCGCACTACAAGCACTACCTCGGCGAGGATGCCCCGGACCTCGACGAAATCGAGGCCCGGATATCGGACGTGTACCTGGACACGGCAAATTTCGAGCGGCTTCACGAGGCCGTGGCGTCCCGGCTCGACCCCGGTACGAGGCTCGCCGTCAACCACCTTCGACGATGGTTCACCGCGAACCAGGTTGACCGCCACCCGGACATCTACAGGCTGCGAAACGAGATAGAAAAGGAGTTCCTTTCCTTTACGCCCGTGGTCGCAGGCGTGAAAGTCAGTCGCGCCCGGGCGCGCGAGATGCTGCGCAAGGAGGACGACCGGCAGCTTCGCAGGGAGGCATATTACGCCGAGCTGCCGCTGGCCGGCGCCGTGCGCGAGCGCGTGCTCAAGCTCGTCGGGCTCAGGCGCGACCTGGCCCGCGACCTCGGCGCGAAGAACTATCCCGACCTGGTCCTCACCCTGCAGGACAACGACATAGGCGACATGCGCCTCCTTTTCGACCTCCTCGAAGAGCAGACTTCGGTAAAATTCGACAATTACCTGCAGCACCTTACGGCCGAGTCTTCTCTCGACGAGATAGCGCCGTGGGACATCCCGTACCTCTTCGAGAAGAAGCGCCTGCCCGATAAGAGTTTCCCGAAGGAAGGAATCATGCCCGCGGTAAAGGAGATTTTCGGGGGCATGGGATTCGGCATAGACGGGCTCGGCATCGACGTCAAGTTCCACGACATACCGTTCGGCGGGCTCTGCTTCGGAATAATGGTGCCGGACGACGTGCGCATTCTCGCAAATCCCCAGAACGGCCACAGCTACTACGAGACGCTCTTCCACGAGTTCGGCCACGCGGTTTATGACAAGCTCATTGACCAGAAGCACTACGCCGCCAGGCACGACACGTCGAGCTGCTTCACGGAGGGCGTTGCCGTCTTCTTCTCACGGTTCGCGGACGACCGCGAATGGCTCATCAAGAGGAAGGGGCTGTCGGCCCGGCAGGTTGACGACTACCTGAACAGGCGCGCTTACACGCTCATGCTGCGGGTTCGCAGCCTCATGAGCAGGGCTCTGTTCGAATACCACATCTATGAGGATCCCGGCCAGGACATCGACGGCCTGTGGGCGCAGCTCGTATACAAGTTCGTAAGGGCGAAGTCCGAGCCGACCGGGATATGGGCCGCCAGCCCGTTCCACGTGTCGCACCCCGTCTACCTGCAGAACTACGTGCTCGCCGAGATGATTGCCCAGCAGCTCTACGACTATCTGAACCATCATTACGCCACGCTGCTGGGGAACAGGGTCGTAAGCAAGTTCATGACGAGGAACTTCTTCGCCCCCGGCGGGACGGTCGCCTGGAGGGACAAGGTAGAGTTCGCCACGGAGAGGGCGCTGGGCCCGGAGGCGCTCCTGTCCGCCATGGGCGTGAAGTAGCCGGCGCATTGATTCAACCGGACTTGGAAATGGCAGAGCAAAAATCCGAAACCACCACACGGTACCTGGCAATTGCGATATTCCTTGTCGCAGGCGCCACGGCCCTTGTCTTCATCATGTTCTTCTTTACCGGAGAGACGAAGAAGAAGGACGAGTCTCTCTCGAAGCGGGAGATTGCGGACCTCATCGATGCGCTGCTCGAGGCCGAGCCCTTCATCGAAAACGACTATCCCCGCCGCGCCGGTCGTATTGCCGAGAAGCTCATGCAGGCAGAAAGGCCCGCAAAGCAGGCCATCTATGATACTTTGGACCGAACCGATGACGAGTTCGCGCGCAGCAGGCTCAACGCCGTGCTCGCGTGCATGCGCTGGCGCTTCAATCCTTACGCCATCTTCGTCCTCGACAGCCAGAACCAGTTCGCGGGGGAGCTTTACACGAGGACGGCCCCGCCGAAAGGCGAGTGGTTCCTCGAGCTGCAGAAGGCTTTCGACGAGAAGGATGCCCCGGGCCTGATTAAAAAGTTCACGGACGTGATGAATACGGAGGCGTCTTACTACATTTTCGAGTTCCTCGCGAGGCTCGGCGAGCCGGCGCTCGAACCCCTGCTCGAGGCGCTTCTCAGGGAGAGACACCCCTACGCGGCTTTTTGCATCAGAATCTCGCTCATGCGGGTTTCACCAGAATGTCTCGCCAAACTGCGCAGCTACGCCGCGGACGAAAAGGTGGAAGTAAGAATGGCCGCCGTGCGCGCGCTGGGATTTTCGGGCAGGAAGGAAGCGGTCCCGGCCATCGTGCGCGCTCTCGGGGACGAGTCCGCGGACGTGCGCTACGATGCCGCCGTAATGCTTTCGCTCGTTCCGGACCGCCGCGCGGTGAGCGCGCTCGTCGCCGCGCTGAAGGACGCCGATGCCGACGTCGCCCGCTGCGCCGCGCGCTCTCTCGGCGTAATCGGCGACCCCGCCGCCATAGAGCCGCTGCGGGAATACCTCCGTTCGGGCTGGGAAGATGCGAGGGAGAGCGCCGCAAGCGCGCTGGCCGGCATCGGGGAGCAGAGCGCGCAGCTCCTCGTTTCGCTCCTGAAAGACCCGGATGAAGACATAAGGCTTAAGGCAGCCGAGGCCCTTTCCGAGCTGCGAAGCCGGTCCACCGTGCCCGGCCTCCTGTCAGCGCTCCTCGGGGACAAGAGCCCGTCGGTACGCGCCGCCGCTGCTGCGGCACTCGCGTACACGGGCGGACGCGGTGTTACCGAAGCCCTCCGGGACAGGCTCTCCGACACGGAGCCGGAGGTGCGTACCGAGGCAGCGCGCGCGCTGGGACGGCTGCGGGACGAGTCCGCTGCCGGGGCTCTCGCCGCCGCGCTGAAGGACCGGATTGTCACGGTGCGGCTCGCGGCAATCAACGCGCTCGGCAGGCTGGGCGGCGAGCAGGCGCTCGAGATACTTATCGCCTCGCTCACGAACCCCGAACTCGCCCCCTCGGCCGCACCCGGAATAAGAAGATTGGGCGGTTCCGCCGGTCCCGCGCTCATAGAGGCCCTGCCCGGCATGCCCGTGGACACGAGGCACTGGGCGATTGCGCTTTTGGCGGAGGCGAAGGTCATGGATGCCGTGCCCATCCTGCTCGGCTACCTCGAGCACTCCGACCTGAATCTCCGGTTCTGCGCCGACAAGGCCCTGAGAATGATTACGGACCACGAAACATCATATAAGTGCGACGCGCCCGAGGCCGAACGGGCCGAAGGCGCCGGGGAATGGCGCCGGTGGTGGGAAGAACAAAAAAAGAAGGCATCAAAGGCGCAGTAGCGGCGCTGCTGCTGTGCTGCGTACTGTTCGGTTGCACAACGGTCTATTTCAGGCCCTCGACCGACAGTTTCGTCCGCTGCGCGCCCGAGAAGGGCAGGCCTTTCAAAATTATCGGGCCGGTTCACGCGACCACCTGGCAGTGGGTGTTCTTCTACTACATAACCGCGGGACCGACATTCCTCGAAGCGGAGAACCTGCTCATCCGCCGGGCAAAGCGGCTGGGGGCCGACGCCGTGGTAGATGTCCGTTTTCACACCGAGAACGACTCGGACGAGACGTCGCTGTCCCACATGGGAGCCACGGGAATCATTCCCTTCATCGTAAACACCCGGGCGTATCATTTCAGCGGCCTTGCGATTAAATACACCGACGGGGAGGAGAAGTGAAAAGGCTGTCTCTTGCATGCATCTTTCTTGTTCTGGCCGTTTTCGGCTCGGGCTGTACCCTGACTCATTACATGCCCCTGCGCAGGGACTTCCACGTGACTCCGGGCACGCCGGACTGCGAATACGAGAAAATCGGCATCGTTCATGCCGAGGCTTGGACGCCCGGCTTCTTCTACCTGTTCTCGCTCTCGCCCGGAACGAGCCTCGAATCCGCGCAGGAGGCGCTGATAAACGAGGCGAGGGACCGCGGCGCGAACGCAATCATAGGCGTGCGATGCCACGTGGAGACCCACATGCCCTACCTCTTCGTCGCCGGGTGGTTCGAGTACCATCTCAGCGGCGTCGCCGTTCGGATAAAGGATGAAAAATGGCAAGGCCGCTGACCTTAATTCTGCTGCTCCTGATACTGCCCGGCTGCTACCTGCCGCGCCACGCGCTGGCAGGCAACAAGCTCCTCATGCACCGCGAGCTTGTCAAGCGCCCGTTCGAGGAACTCGGCTTGGTGCACGCGGAAGTCTGGGGCCCATCCCTCTACTGGACCTATACGACCGCCGAGCTGCAGAGGGCGGTCTCCGTGGCGCTTGTGAGAGAGGCTAACAGGCACGGCGCCGATGCGGTGGTTGACATTGAGGTCCGTGTGGAAAGCCACTACAGCGGTATCCTCTCCATCTTCATCTTCGGCTGGGAGGAGTGCCACGCCACGGGCACGGCAATAAAATACACGGACGGGAAGAAGTAGCGATATGGCAATCTCGTCACGGACGTACGCGAGAAGAATCAGGAATCTCGCAAGCCAGCTCGCGCGCAGGCACGTCAGCGCAATGTTCCTCGAGCCGGGCAGCAGTTTCCGCTACCTCACCGGGCTCGAGCTGGGCCGCAGCGAGCGGCTCATAGCCGCCGTGCTGACCGCCGGCGGGGAGCTTCACATCATAGGGCCCGCTTTCGAGGAGGAGCGGCTGCGCAAATGCGCCGCGCCCGCGGCCATCTGCACCTGGCTCGAAAACCAGGACCCCATGCTCCTCGTGCGCGACGCCGTGCGCGACGGCAGCAGGCACACGATAGTTGCGGTCGGCCCGACAACGCGGTTCTTCGTGGTCGAGGCGCTGAGAGTGGCCCTGCCGGGCTACAACGTGGTCGATGCCGGCCCATTTATCGGGGAGGAGCGCCTCGCGAAAGACAGGGCCGAGCTTGACGCCATACGAGCAGCCTGCCGCAGGACGCTCGAAGTCATGGCATCCGTGCCGAAAATCGCCCGCGCAGGAATGACGGAATTGGAGCTTGCGCGCGAGATCGGCGGCGGAATCGTCCAGTTCGGCGAGAACGCGGCCATTCCGCACGGCGGCCCGTCCGGCAGGAAGCTCGCAAAAGGCGATGTCATCCTCGTGGACACCGGCCATACGGTGGACGGGTACTGGTCCGACCTGACGCGCACCTTCGTCTTCGGAAGAAGGACGAGGGAATTCACGAAAGTGTACAAGGTCGTCGAGAAGGCGCAGAAAGCGGGAATCCGCGCGGTAAAGCCCGGCGCGACCTGCCAGTCGGTTGACGCGGCGGCGCGCAAAGTCATCGAGGATGCGGGCTACGGCGAATATTTCATCCACCGCACCGGCCACGGACTCGGGCTCGACATCCACGAGCCGCCCTACCTCGTCAAGGGAAACAAAACGAAGCTGCGGCCCGGCATGGTCGTCACAATAGAGCCGGGAATCTACCTGCCCGGCAGGTTCGGAGTGCGAATCGAGGATGACATCACCGTCACCAAGACCGGCCGCAAAGTCCTCAGTTCGGGACGATAACATGAAAAAGCTGCAGAAATACGTCAAGCTCGCGAAGGAACGCGGCGCGGACGGCGCAAAGATTATCAAGACCGAAAATATCTTCGTGCGCGACTGGGTCTTCTGGAAGTGCAAGTTCGGCTGCGAGGGCTACGGCGAGCGGCTCACCTGCCCGCCCCGCAGCCCGTCCCCGGAGCAGACTCGGCGCATCGTATCCGAGTACAGACACGCGCTTCTCGTACACTTCAAGCGCTCGCCCGACCCCGTGAACAAGAACAAGCAGAAGTTCACCATCACCGAGTTAATCTCCGACCTCGAACGCACGGTATTTCTCGACGGCTATTTCAAGGCGTGGAGCATGGGCTGCGGGCCGTGCAGGATATGCAGGACCTGTGCCGACGAGTGCAAGCACCCGCGCAAGGCCCGCCCGTCGATGGAGGCCTGCGGAATCAGCGTCTTCGAGACGGCGCGCAAGGCTGGCTTCCCCATCGAGGTCGTCACCGATTACGACGAGCGCTCCAACCGCTACGGCCTCATTCTCATAGAATAGGAGAGCAGAACAAGGAGATTAGCAATGGCCAGACTTATGCTGTTTGCCGTTTCTCTGGCGGCTCTGTTCGTATTGCCCGCAGGCTGCGCACAAGAACCCCCGCGCCCGGATGACGCTGTACCGCCGACGGGAGAACAGGAATCGAAGGAAGGACACAAGGTAGCCGTCATCGAGACGAACATGGGAAGCATGACGGTCGAGCTGTTCACCGCAGATGCTCCCGGGACGTGCGACAACTTCATCAAGCTCGCCGAGAATGGGTTTTACAAGGGCAAGGAATTCTACCGCGTCGTCAAGGGGCACGTAATCCAGGCAGGCGGCGAGGATAAGGATACGGTTGACTACACAATCAAGGCGGAGATAAACCCGCACAAGCACATAACCGGCGCGGTAGGAATGGCGAGAAGCGCGGAACTCGACAGCGCAAGCACGGAGTTCTACATCTGCCATGCGCCGCGACCGCACCTCGACGGCAAGTACACAGTCTTCGGCCAGGTGACGGAGGGCCTCGACGTGCTCGATAAAATCGGCAGCACCGAGGTCAAGGAGCAGTTCTACGGCGAGGTCGCCTTCCATCGACCTGTCAAGCCGGTCGTTATTAACAGTATAACCATCAAGAAGTAGCTGCGCCGTGTACTGCAAGAAGTGCAAGGTCAAGATGGTCGAGCAGAAGCGCTCACACCACAAGAAGCGCAAGTGGGTCTGCCCGAAATGCGGCCGCGCCCGAATGCAACAACAATCCAGGCCCCGGCCTTCGGACGGACGGTAATACCCAAACCCAAGCCCCGCCGTTCACGGCGGGGTTAATCTCTCTCCAATCCCGCCGTTCACGGCGGGGTTGATTCTAAAAATCGTCCGGCAGCCACGGCGCCGGCCCCGCGAACACCGGCGCAAGCGCGTCAAGCTCCTTCTCGTCCGCCTCGATTCTCCCCAGTAGCGCAAGCTCGCGCGGCGAGTACCGCCCCGTGTATAGCTGCGCAAGCGCCTTGACATCGAGCCGAATCGAACCCTTCCCGCCTTTCCTGACAGTTCCCTTACCGTCTGAGACTTTCAGGACGAAGTCGCCATCGTTCTGCTGGAGCAGGTCGTCCGACACGCGCAGGTGCGCCTCGGCCTCGACTGCCGGGTATCCCCGCGCCCGCAGCGCAAGCGGCACGGACACAATGCGCAGCATGCACGGGAAGTAGTGGGCAATCCTGAACCTGTTCTCTCCCAGAAGTTCGAGTAATGCGTCGTTCGGCCCGCCGGCCCAGTGGATTTTCTTCACCATGGTCGCGTGGTCGGCGAGGAACGTCAGGATTCGCCTGCCCGCCGCCGGGCTGAGGAAACATACGTCAGTCAGCCGGATGGTCGCCTCCGTCTTGTCGCGCTCCTGCACGAAAACGACGTAGCCCTCGACCTTCCCGCCGCGCCTGACGAGATACCTGTGGACCGCGCGGCCTCTCGGGTTGTGCCGCATCTGCCACAGCGTCTCGTGACGGTCGAGATTGCCGCTCGTGTAGAGGGCGCGCCTGCGGTAGGCATCCCTGAACTGCTTCGTCGCGCCGCGCTTCATGGGAACCATCTCGCACTCGCGGTCGCTCACCTTGATGTCGCGTGTGTGCATCTCATAGATATACTTGAAGAGCGCCCTGTCGTAGCCCGACTTCCGGTAGAGCGATTCCGAGGCTGCAAAGAGGGACGAGACGGGATATTTCTTCCCGTGAAGCTCGCGGACTGTCTCGGCCATGAGCGCCGTGGCCGCGCCCCTGCCGCGCTTGTCCGGCGACACTCCCACCAGCGTTATCCCTGCGCACGATACGCGCCTGCCGCCGAGGTAGTGGCCCATGGGTATGATGCCGAGGCCGCCGACTATCTCCGCGCCCGCCCGCACGACCCGGAGGTTGGGTGCGCCGATATCCTCGAAAAGCCTCACGAGATGCTTCTGGAACTCCTGCGACACCACGAGCGCATCCATGACGACCTGCGCCAGGCGCCTGATTTCGCTCTTCTTCGGCCTGTCCACGATGAATCTTGTTCTTCCCGCCATCATCATCTCCCCATCCTCTGATGCTCACGCCGCATTCTACCATCGCAGCATGAAAATTGAAACAGAAGCGTTCAGGCTGAACATAGACTCCGGGCAGCTACTTGGATTGCTCCTCAAGTTCCTTGCCGGTCTTGGCGCCGTGGGAGTGCCTCAAAAGTCTCCAAATCAACAAAGCGCCGATAACTAACGCTATCAAGAAGACAAGGATTGCAACAGCTTTCTGCCGTGCAGAGCCCTTACGGTAATTTGATGATGACGACCAGCTGTTTATATCATCTCCCATACCCTTCTCATCTATCATGTTGGTACCACATGACCAGATGGCGAAAGGTGTTTTTCCTTGCATGCCGGGTTTGATATTTCCTTTATCATCAGCAGCACGTACATAGCGATATGGCACATCCCACGGGTCAACAACGACCTTGCATGAAGGCATATACTTAGAAGGTACAAGGTCTCTAAATTCATAATACGGAGACAAAGGTCCTCCTTTACCACCTTCTTCAAGACTCACATCGCACAACGCCAGCACCATGTTTATGTTGCCTTCATCTCTTTCTGCATCACCCGGAGGGTAGTATCCTACGTCATCATGGTAACAGGCGAGTGCTATCTTGAGATTTTCGATTGTCACCATTGCGACAACAACCTTTTGCTTTTTGCCTGTTTCCATCACAGGCATACAGGCGATAGCTAATAGCATTAGAACCGGGATGATATACAAAGCTCTTCTCATTGTCCTTGTATTCAACCACAATGTGCGGCAAGAAGCAAGCAATACCTATTGAGAGTATTTTCTTCTCCGTGTTCTCTGCTTTTCTTTGTTTTTGCCTTTACCAAATGAAATGTCTTTTTCTTCTCTGCGCCCCTCTGCGCAACCTCGGCGTCTCTGCGGTAAAAAACATATGCTCGCCAGCCCTGCAGGCATTGTAATTAGCAGCCATCAGTTCGATGCCGCCATCAAAGCCCAATCACTGTTAGCTTCCAGCACTGTGCCTGTATGGAACCCGGATAGCTGGCAGCATCCAGCCCCATCACGGCTTGAAAACCTTGCTGTATAAGCCCTGCAGCCTGCGCCGTATCGGGTGACAAATTTTGTCACACGCCGCCGACACCAAAAAGATGTAACAAGTCGAAGTT
>CAZXNM010000005.1:0-228065 GCA_964641955.1 uncultured Planctomycetota bacterium | reverse complement strand
TTCTACCCGGAGAATCCTCTCATTCAAACTGGTACAGTTTTAGGGGGGCAGGTCATCTTCACATAAGTCTTTAGGCGATAAAGTGCCCGGGTCTAAAAAGTCTTCTCTGATACTGTCATTCTCAGCAGCGTACCAGTTAATAGAACCGTGAATTTTAAGCAGTTTAACTTCTCTTGAATTAGACCCTGGTATTTTCAAATCGTAGAATGCGCCGCGAGATTCCAGCAATTTTCCGTAGTTCACACCTATTCCCATTGCTTGAGCAGTCTTCTCAATCACGCAGTCGTAGTTTAGTGTGATTATATCAAATATATAACCTTCGGCATCAGGATGTAATCCTGCACAAAGAGCTACAAAGGCAGGATATTCTCTGGCCCAATTTCTATAATGATTGTCATTGTCTTTGAGCATATATTCCATGTTAGCTGAGGCTAAATCTTCAGTGGAGAGATACTCAAGGCAAGGAGTGTGTGTGTACACGAGTCCGATGGAACTTACGTATTCGTTCAATTCCTCCTGTGTTAGCTTGCCAATCACATAATCCATGCTTGCCATACTCATGACAAACTCGAAATTGTCGAAGTCAATATCTTGAGAACTCATCATCCATGCAGGCCTACATTCGCCTGTATACTCAAGATATTTTGTCAATGACTTTGAAGGTTTCGAAGAAGGCCAATGTTCAGCAATTTCCGCTTCAAGTGTCAGGGCCTGAGTGCCGAAATCGTCCATCATCGGACATCCTGCTCCAGCAGAGAAACCTGCGCCCAAGAAAAAGACGACTCGTCCTCTCACGCTTGATCTCCGTTAACATAGAATGAGAGCTTAATGTACGCAGCAATCAGAAGCGAGTCAAGCCATTTTTGCCCGTACTCTTTTGGTTGACTTGTGTGCCGAAGTGTGGTAGATAACATTCTGCGTATATATTGAAGGAGGAGAAGATGGGGAAGTGTCCAAAATGTGGAAAACTGGTAACGTGGGTAAATACTATGTCCGCAGATGCTAAAGCAGGTGCTAGGACATGGCGCGGAGTCTTGTACTGTTGCCCTTTCTGCTCCACAGTGCTTGGAGTGCAGATTGACCCGGTGGCGCTGAAAGCAGATATTGTCGATGAGGTAGTCAAAAAATTGCGAGGTTTCTCCTAATTACGTGGGTATCACAATTCCCTCAGGGAATCTGGAGCCAAGTCCCAGAATAGCTGGTCTACTGGCGAGCGATTAGTTCTGATATACCGAATCGTGCGGTTGACTAGAAGTGGAGTAAGTTCACCAACCCATTCCTGCAACCGGCTGAACTCCCCATCATAGCTCTCATTTACTATACGTTGCGCAAGTTCCGCATATAGTCTAATGATGTAGGCCACCATATCAGCTACCTGTATGAGAACTGCTTTTTTAGAGTCAGCGAAGTATGGCACATCAACGACCTGACTAAGCGGGTTGTTTCCCGTGCAATTATAATAATCATGGGTGCAATCTGGCGGGGTGGACACCAACTCTGTAAGCTCAGTTTCATGTCGCTGTTCACGGTCAAATATTAGCACTGTATGCCCCTTGTTACTGCGAAGGCGCTGATGCAGTTTCTGTACTTGAAGAACGCAGTGCATTGCAGTGGTGCACCAGGGGTTTTGAAGCTTGTTCAGGAAAGAGTGTGTTGATACGTGCGCATCATATTTAACCATTTCAACTGCACTAAAAGTGAGTTTGTGCCTTCTGTCCTTCAACCACTCAATGAAGGTACTTATAACCGCTGCTCGTTGAGGCCCGTCCATATTTCGCCAAGGTGTATTTCCTCTATAGAAGTCAGTGGTATGAAATTCCTCTACTTGTCGTTCTACTACTTCAGAAAGGAGATCGAGGAAATTTTGCCAGTCGCTTTTGGTGATGTGCATCCGTGATGCATCAACAATGACACCAGCCATAACGAGTATGCTAGTTCCTCCTGGGCCACTCTCGTCAAAATAGCAGAATTTCATTGTACATACCTTTCGTGTAACGGTCCTTCTAGCAAGACTATGTAGAAAAGCCCCTTGAGTGTCAAGCAACTCCCACTCTTTAATGTAATAATAATTACGGTGGCAAAAGTATAAGTTTTTTTCACTGGTGGGGTTTTTGAGAGATGGGCTGTATTCAGGCTTGGGGCTTGAGGCTTGAGGCCCGTTCTCCGTAGCAAAGCTACTGCGATTCGTCCTTCGTAGTACTACGGAGAATGGAAGGGTGAACGTGAGACCTGAGACGTGAGGTAAAATACTCAAGCCTGCGGCTGGAAGTACCGGCTCAGAAGAAGTAGGAAATGGCGAGGCCGATGCAGTAGCAGGCGGCGACCACGAGCGAGACCCACGAGAGCCGCCAGACGAGACGCCGGCTGCGCCTGCGGACCCCGAAAACCACCGCGACCGTGGCTATTATCGCGAAGCTGCCGGTCCAGAAGTGGCAGGCGGAGACGCCGGACGCGCCGCCGGTGAATATCGAGCCCTCCGTATAGAACACGTCGGAGATGCCTATAATCATGATGTTGAATATATTGGACCCGAAGATATTCCCGAGAGCCATGTCGTAGAGGCCGAGCTTCACAGCAGCGAACGTGGTCGAAAGCTCCGGCAGCGAGGACACCACCGCGAAAAACAGCGTGCCGACGAACGTATGGCCTATGGGGTACTTATCCGCGATTTTATCGCCGAGGACCGACAGGTAGAGGCCGGCCCCGACGATTGCGGCCGCGGCGACAACGCTCATGACTGCTATCGGGACGATGCCGGTCGATTCGTATTTGGGAGGCGGCGGTGCCTCCACGGCGGGAGATTTCGTCTTGTTCTCGTGCCTGTACAGGAAGACCGTCAGGCCGATGTAGAACAGGATGATAATCCATGAAAACAGGTCTATGTGCAGACCGCCCGGCACTGCCAGCCACGAGGGCAGACTGCCGGCGCTGCCCAGCTTCAGGCCCCCCGTCGCAATCACAAGCATCGCGAGGCTGGCGAGCCCGATGACCGCGGAACTCGTCTTCGTCCGGCTGTAGAGCAGGCCGCCGAGTATGATAATGTCGGCGGCTACGAGTATCGCGAGGTTGAACAGGCACGACCCGAGGACGTTCCCGAGCGCCAGGTTCGGCTCCGGGGGCCATACATACCTGACCGAGCCCAGCGAAAGCACGAGTTCGGGAAGCGAGGTAATCCAGCCGAGAAAGACCATCCCCACGAAGACGTGTCCGAGCTTGAGCTTCTCGCTGAGGACATCCGCGTAGCGCGACAGCCTCGACCCCGCGAAAATGATAATCGCGGAGGCCCCAACGAACTGCAGCCACAGAGTCAGGTGTTCCATACAACTCCGGAAAGCGGCGTCCCGGGCACGCCGGATGGCCGCCCGCGACTATTTCTTGTCCCGCAGCACGGCGTGCGCTGCGGCAAGGCGCGCGACAGGCACCCTGAACGGGCTGCATGAGACGTAGTTCATGCCGGCTTCGTGGCAGAAGATGACCGTCTCCGGGTCGCCCCCGTGCTCGCCGCAGATGCCGACCTTGAGCCCCTTGCGGGCGGCGCGGCCCTTGCTTATGCCCGTTTCCACAAGCTGCCCCACACCGTCCCGGTCTATCACCTGGAACGGGTCCGCCTTGTATATGCCTTCTTCGATATATTCCGGCAGGAAGCTCCCCGCGTCATCGCGCGAGAATCCGAGCGTCATCTGCGTCAGGTCGTTCGTTCCGAACGAGAAGAATTCCGCCACTTCGGCAATCTCATCGGCCGTGAGCGCTGCCCGCGGCACCTCAATCATCGTACCCACGAGGTACTTGAACCTGAGGCGCGCCTTCTTCAGCACTTCTTCGCACACGCGGCGTGACATATCCACGAGAATCGCCAGTTCCTCGCGCTTGCCCGCGAGAGGTATCATTATCTCCGGCAGCACCTTGATTCCACGCTTCTTCGCAGCGCAGGCGGCCTCCATTATGGCCCGCACCTGCATCTCGTATATCTCGGGATAGGTTATTCCCAGCCTGCAGCCCCTGTGCCCCAGCATGGGATTGAGTTCGTGCAGGCGCGCTATGACCTCTCTCAGATGCGAAAGCGTCTTGCCCGTTGACTTTGCGATTGCCTGCTGCTCCTTCTTCTCCTTCGGCAGAAATTCGTGCAGGGGCGGGTCCAGCAGCCTGATGGTCACGGGCAGGCCGTCCATCGCCTTGAATATGCCGATGAAATCCTTCTTCTGAAGCGGGAAGAGCTTTGCCAGCGCCTTTTTGCGGCCTTCCAGGGTCTCGGCCAGAATCATCTCGCGCATGGCTGATATCCTGTCGTCGCCGAAGAACATGTGCTCTGTCCGGCACAGCCCTATGCCTCCCGCGCCGAACCTGCGCGCCATGGCGGCATCTTCCGGCCGGTCGGCGTTCGTTCGCACGCCGAGCCGCCTTATCCCGTCAGCGAATTTCATTATCTGCTTGTACCACCTGTTCTTCTCGGGGTCTGCGGGAAGCAGCGACAGCTTCCCCTCGTACACGCGTCCCAGGGTGCCGTTCAGCGTTATCCAGTCGCCTTCCCTGTAGGTCCTGCCTTTCACGCTGACCGAGCGCTTCCTGACATCGACGTCGAGCGCCCCGCATCCCACGACGCAGCACTTGCCCCAGCCCCGCGCGACCAGGGCGGCGTGGCTCGTCATGCCGCCCTTGGCGGTCAAGATAGCCTGCGCCGCGTGCATGCCGGCTACGTCCTCCGGCGAAGTCTCGTCCCTGACGAGTATGACCTGCTCGCCGGCCTTGCCCCTCTTCTCAGCTTCATCTGCGGTGAGTGCAATGCGCCCCGCAGCTCCGCCGGGACCGGCGGGAAGGCCGCGCGCAATCTCGCGTGCGCCTTTCTCGGCCCTCGGGTCAACCATGGGGTGGAGCAGCTCATCGAGTTGCGACGGTTTGACCCGGCTCACGGCGGTCCTGGCGTTAATCAGCTTCTCGGCCGCCATCTCCGCCGCCATCCGCACCGCCGCCATCCCGTTTCTCTTGCCGGTCCTAGTCTGAAGCATCCACAGGCGCCCGTCCTCGATTGTGAATTCTATGTCCTGCATGTCCCTGTAGTGCTTTTCAAGCCTGTTCCTGATGCCGACAAGCTTCTTGTACACAACCGGCATCATCTCTTCGAGGCTGAGAATGTGCTTCGTGTCCGCCGTCTTGCCCTTTCTGTTGAGTGGATTCGGAGTGCGGATGCCCGCCACGACATCCTCGCCCTGGGCGTTCACGAGCCACTCGCCATAGAACGCGTTCTCGCCCGTGGCCGGGTTGCGCGTAAACGCCACGCCGGTGGCCGAGTTCTCGCCCATGTTCCCGAAGACCATTGTCTGGACGTTGACCGCCGTGCCCCAGTCGTCGGGAATGCCCTCGATTCTGCGGTAGGCTATCGCGCGCCTGCCGTTCCACGAGCGAAACACCGCGCCAATGCCGCCCCAGAGCTGTTCCATGGGGTCGTCGGGGAAGCTTTTTCCCAGCACCTTCCTGATTTTGGCCTTGTAGGTTTTTACGAGCGCTTTCAGGTCATCGACCGTCAGCTCCGTGTCGAACTCGCAGCCCCTTTTCTTTTTCAGCTTCTCAAGCTCGTGCTCGAGCTGCATCCTGATGCCCTGCCCCTCCTTCGGCTCTATGCCCGCGGCCTTTTCCATTACGACGTCCGAATACATCTGCATGAGCCTGCGGTAGGCGTCGTACGCGAAGCGCTCGTTGCCCGTCTTTGTGGCCAGTACGCCGACCGTCTTCGTGGTGAGTCCGATGTTGAGCACGGTCTCCATCATGCCGGGCATTGACTGGCGCGCCCCCGAGCGCACCGAAACGAGAAGCGGGTCTTTCGGGTCGCCGAACTTCTTGCCCATGATTCGCTCGACCCTTTTCACGGCATTCTCCACGGCAGCCTTGAGACCCTTGGGGTAACGACCCCTGTTGTGCATGAAATACGTGCAGACTTCCGTCGTAATCGTGAAGCCGGGCGGCACTGGTATGCCCAGGCTCGTCATCTCGGCCAGGTTCGCGCCCTTGCCCCCCAGAAGGTCCTTCATGTCCGCCCGACCGTCGGCCCTGCCATCGCCGAAGAAGTACACGCTCTTAGCCGCCATCGGATGCCTCCAAAAACTCCCCGGTTCCGCCGGGCCTCCCTCAGAGGTTGCGTATCAGGTCGAAAGGCAGAACCTTATCACAGACGCCGGAGGCGTGTCAAGAGGATTGGGGCGGAGACGGCAAACCTGCCCACCGCATGCCCGGCGGGTTTCCCGTTTCCAGCCTTCCCGGCCCCTACTGCGATATCACGTGAAGCTGGTTAATGGGCGCGCTCAGAACCTGCTGCGTGCTGGCCGAGCCGTCGGCCCAGATTATGTCTATCGTGTAAGGTCCGCCGTGGTTGCCCATTCCGAAGTGCGTTATCAGGCTGTCCTGGCAGCCGGTGCCGTTGGAGCCTGCAACCTGGCGCGTTATGGTGTCGGGCGTCACGCAGGGGCATGTTACCCTGACTATCGAACCTATCGCCGCCCTGTTGGCGGCTGCGCCCACCAGCTTTACCTTCAGCCAGTTGTACTGGTCGTGCGTGTTTCTGAACAGATACACCTTGTCAGTTGCGCAGATGAAGATGTCAAGCCTGCCATCGTTGTTGTAGTCGGCCATGGCGCAGCCCACGGGGTTCTTTACGCCCAGCGCGGCGCGGCCCGCCACGTTGTAAAATGCCCCCGTCGTGTGCCCGTTGTAGAGCTTGCCCCATCCGTTCTCCGTGCACAGGTAGAAATCGAGCTGCGTGTCGTTGTTGTAATCGAACCAGGCGGGACAGAGAGCCAGCTTGTCCGCTTTCACCCACGAATCCGGGTACAGGTCCGAGAAAGTAATCACGCCATCGATGCTCATAAAGAGATGGCTTTCATCCTCGTACGAGGCGGGCCAGGACGACCTCTGGTTCGTGACGAACATGTCGAAGTCGTTGTCGTTGTCGTAGTCTCCCCACGATACGCCCGTCGAAGAGCCGAACAGGCCGAGCCCGCCCTCGTTCCATCCCTCGACCAGCGCGTCAGCAGCCCTGTTCGTAAACGAGCCGGACCCGTCGTTCTCCCAGAGGAAGTTGGGGGCGAAATTATCGTTGGCGACATAGATGTCCAGGTCTCCATCCTCATCGAAATCGCAGCACGCGACGGCCCGTCCCGCCGAGGGAGTAGCGGCGTTCACGCCGCTGGAGACGGTAGCGTCGGTGAATGTATTGTCCTTGTCGTTGATATACAGCCTGTCACCGGCGCCTGCCCCGGGCGGGTCTTCGTAATTGACGAGGTAGAGGTCGATATAGCCGTCCCGGTCAAAATCTCCCCACGCGCACGCCCTCGAGTCCCGGTTGTCGGGCACAGTAAAAGCCGAAGCGGTAATATCCGTGAAAGTATAGTCAGGCGGCCCGTCGTTCAGATAGAGGCGGTCAAGGCTGCTCGGCGTGGCATCGATATAACCAGAGCAGAAGAGGTCGAGGTATCCGTCGTTATTGATGTCGGCCCAGGCCGCGCCCGCACCGCCGCCAAGCGGGTCTATCCCGGCGGCAGCCGTTGTTTCGGTGAAAGTCAGGTCTCCGTTGTTGTGGAACAGCCTGCGCCCGTCGATAATAAGATCCTCAAATCCGTCGGCATCGTAGTCGCCCCACGACACGAACGTCCCACCGACGCCGGTGAAACCGGCAGAGTCGGTGGCATTATCAAACGGCTTTACGTAGAGCTTCGGTCCGAGGTATGAAGGCAGGTTGTCATCGTCGTCCTTGCAGCCTGTAACGAACAAAGCCACACATGCGCAACAAACCAGCAAAGCCATCCTCAGACCAGATACGGCCGACAAACCATTACAACGGGTCATCTCAAGCCCCCCAACAACCAGTACGCAGATTTATCGTTCAGAGCCGGAAATCTCCTTCGTGCGCTGAATTCAAAAACGCCGCCAGGAGGTCGATTGACGCCTTGATATCGTCCTTGTGCACCATCTCCACCACCGAGTGAACGTATCTCGTGGGAATGCTTATGGTGCAGACCGCAACGCCCGCGCGAGTGCGCTGTATTGCGCCCGCGTCGGTGCCTCCTCTCGGCAGAATCTCGAGCTGGTGCTTTATTTTATTCTTCTTCGCGATATCCCGCAGCTTCTTTACGAGCTTCGGATTCGACAGGGAGGACGAGTCCTTGAGCTTGATGGCCGTTCCTTCTCCGAGCGCCGTTATCTGCTGGTGCTTGCCCGCCCCCGGCACGTCGCACGCGAGCGTCACGTCCAGCGCAATGCCCACGTGCGGGTCAACGTCAAAGGCGCTCGTAATCGCGCCGCGCAGCCCCACTTCCTCCTGGACGCTGCCGACGGCGTAGATATCCGCTTTCGCGTTCTTCGCCTTCTTCACGGCCTCGAGCATCACGTACACGCCGACGCGGTCGTCGAGCGCCTTGCAGCACACCGTATCGCCAATCTCGGCGTACGACTGTTCGAGAACCACCGGGTCGCCGATATCGACGAGCTTCTTCACCTGCTTGCCGGACATTCCCAGGTCAATGAATATCTCGTCTATGGAAGCCGGTTTCTTTCTCTCTTCATCTTTAAGGATGTGAATCGGTTTGGAGCCTATCACGCCGTGGAGCTTTTTCTTGCCGAATACCCACACACGCTGCGCTATTATCGTCTTGGGGTTTATCCCGCCGACCGTGTCAACCCGCAGGAAGCCGTTTTCGTCGATATGGCTCACTATAAAGCCTATCTCATCCATGTGGGCCGATATCATGACCCGCCGACGGTTTTTAGCCGGGCCACTGCCCCGTTTGAATCCTATCACGTTGCCGAGCATGTCTGTCTTCACGGAGTTGCAGGATGCCTTGAGTTCCCTGACAACTACTTTGCGTATGGCATCCTCGTTTCCCGGAATACCCGGCGCCTCGCACAGCTCCTTGAGCAATTTCACCGTTTCATCTCCCGTTAAAACTTGGCCCAGAACAGTCTCAGGTATTTGTCTCCGTCTTTCCGGCCGAATCCGAACAGACCCGTCAAGAACCTAATTTCATAATCCTTCCCGTCGGACCGGTAGTGGAACAACGGCTCGAACTGGTATGCCGTCTTGCCCTTCTCCCATTTGCACTGCCACCAGAGCATCCGGAAGCTCTTGTCTCCGTTGTCCAGCCGGTTGTAGCCGGCGAGCCCGAGCAGCAGGTGCCAGGCAAGCCTCGTGTGCATCTTCTGATGCATGAAGAGCAGTCCGCCCACCAGCGTGAAGCGGCTGTAACCCGACACGCGGTCGCTGTTGTACGTGAACAGCGGGTTGACCGATAGATGGTAAGCGACGGAGTTCGAGCGGTAGCTGAAGAGCGGGAACAGGCGCACAGCCACGCTGCGCCCCTTCCTCATGTACATTTCCTGCTTGTAATCCACAATCTCCGCTCTCGATTCGTACTTGAACAGGGAGATGAACGTCGGGAAAGACACCTCGACCAGCTCGTCCGATTTCCTCGTGAAAATCGAAAGCAGCGGGAAGGCGATGTGTATTTTCTTCAGGTTTCCGTCGTGCGTTCTGCTTATGCCGAAGGGCCACAGGTGGAAGTGCTTTTCCTCGCGGTCCGTGTAATACCAGAACAGCGGCAGGATGTAGCAGTAGCGCTTGTAAAGCTTCGTCCTCTTCTCCTCCAGGTCGTGGTAGTACGTTTTGCCGTAATAGAATGGAAACAGGTGAAACTGCTTGTTGAGCGGGCCGACCCTGAGTTTGATAAACGGCCACGCCAGGTCCACCTGCCTGTCTGCGGGCTGGTCTTCTACAGGCTTACCGGGCTCCCAGCGGCGCACGTACCTCAGCAGGGGAAAGCCGAACAACTTGCAGCTATACCCCGCTCCCTTCGAATAACCGTACAGCGGCCACAGGTGCCACAGCCGCCCCTCCGGCACCTTGACATCCCAGTATATCGGGAAGACCACTCTCGCACGGCTCTTTTCCTTCAGGAAATGCCAGTACAGCGGGAAGAACACCACCGAGCTGTCGGAACGCCCGCCGTGGCTGACCCAGAGCAGCGGGAACACGTGCATGCTGAACTTTTTCGGCCCGGCATAGACCTGGCTGAACGGCCACGGGAAGTCAACCTGCTTCGCGCCGTCCGCGTAGCTCGTGTACCGGAAGAAAGGCCAGAGCAAGTAGCGCGTGTCATAGGGAGGATACGTAACGCCCGGGTTCAACGGGTGCCGGGTTGTATCGCTGGTTTTCTTCCAGCCGTAGAGCGGCCAGAAGTGCTGCATAGAGATTTTATCGTCTTTGTAGCTGTAATAGAAAGGCAGAAACGCCGTGCTGCGCGAACTCCTGGTTCTCTCGTAGCCCCACCATCCCGGCAGGCCGAATGTATGCGTCTCGTCCCGGGCCTCGTCCTTTGCCGGTTCCGTCTCCCCCGTTGGCTCCTCTGCCTGGAACAGCGCCGCAAGCCGGACCCCCAACTCGGGCGCACGCTCGCCCGAGGCAAACGCTTCGGCACACACGAGCAGGACGACGAGGAATGCAAGACAGCCGACAGCCTTTGCCACGAATGTCACCTCCGGACATGCGGGGAAAAGCACATCTTATGAAGCTCGTTCCGCCCAGTCAAGCCAATTCGGGTGTTCTTCCCGCGACCGTCCGCCTAAACAGTCCGTTAAAGGGTTGCATTATGCTCGCCGTTCGATAAGATTGTTCGAGCAAGGCAAATCAGGAGGCGCGAAGTGAAGTTCGACATCTCCGGCGCAGAGCCGCTCGACATTCACAGCGTGCTGCTTGATTTCAACGGCACGCTGGCGCAGGGCGGCAAAATCAGCGAACCGGCAAGGCAACTGCTCGAAGAACTCGCGCAGTCGGCGAAGCTCTACGTGGCGACCGCCGACACCCGCGGCAACGCGGCCTCCGAGTGCGCCGGGCTGCCCGTCGAGCTGCTTGCCCTGCCCACAGGCATGTCCGAGGACGATGCCAAGCTGCAGCTTCTAAAACAGCTCGGGCCGGAACACACGGCCGCGTTCGGAAACGGCCGCAACGACGCGCTGATGCTGGCGCGGGCCGCGCTGGGCGTGTGCATCCTCGGCGAGGAAGGCGCCAACAAGATGGCGGTCGCCTCCGCCCGAATAATGGTGAGAAGCGTGGAAGACGGCCTTAAGCTCCTGACGGAGCCTCAGAGGCTTATCGCAGTATTGAGGAATTAGGCAAGCAGCATAACTCAACTGCATGGAGGAAAGACATGGCCAATCGCGACGTAATCGACCCGTTCGAAGGGTCCAAGTTCGACAGGCGCATGAAGCGCATTGTAATCACTGCCGGCGCGGGCATTGTGGTTCTCATTATCATTCTGCTAATGACCTTTACGACCGTCGGCGAGAAGGAGGCTGGCATTGTCACAATCACTCTCGGCGACGACATGCCCGCAGGCAAGATAATCGCCGCCAACGGCGAGAAGGGAATTCAGGCCTGGGTGCTCGGACCCGGATACCACTTCTTCTACTGGCCGTGGAAGTACGACATCAAGAAAGTTCCCGTTGTCAAGATACCGGAAAACAGCGTCGGCCTGATAAACGCCATCGATGGCAAGGCCCTCCCCAGGGGACAGACCTTCGCGCCCGAATGGTCCGAAGAGGAATTCGACAAAATGCTCGACTCGCAGTATTTCCTCACCAAGGATCACGGCTACAAGGGTCCGCAGACCTCCGTCCTGCCGCCGGGTGAATACCGGCTCAACACCGACCACTTCAGAATCAAGATAGTGCCCGCAACGAACATAAAAGTCGGCGAAGTAGGCGTCATCAAATCCAACGTCGGCAGGGAATCCCAGACCGGAACACTCACCGTACCCGACCGCACCTACCGCGGTATAGTCGCTACTCCGCTCTCGCGGGGAATGTACTACTTGAACACCGAAGCATTCGAGATAAACAAGATAAGCGTCAAGAAGGAAACGCTCAAGTTCAACCCGCAGACCCAGTCGAACCTCGACGGCGGACAGATAACGGTCCGCAGCCAGGATGGCTTCGAGGCCCCCATAGATGTGGATGTCACCTACCAGATAGAGGAGGAATTCGCGGCCGAGATAGTCGCCCGCTTCGTGGACAACAAGGGCCTCGAAGGGCGGCTCGTTGTTCCAGCCATCCGCGCCGAGTTCAGGAACGCGGCCGGCAACGTTCCCATGCTCAACTTCATTCTCCAGCGCGAGCAGCAGGAGCAGCTCGTCCTCGCCAATCTCTCAAAGAGGCTTGAGCAGCACAAGGTCAAGATTCACGAGGTCTACATTCGCGACATTGACTTCAGCAAGGACCCGCAGCTCGCCGCGCTCCTAAAGACCCAGACCGACCGTCAGATAGCAAAGGAGCAGATGGACACCTATATCAGCCAGCAGAAAGCCGCAGAAGAGGAGAAGGTCCTCAACCGCAAGGACCAGGAAGCGGAAGAGGAGAAGAAGGTCGTCATCGCCGAGCAGAAGATTAAAATAGCCGAGAAGGAAGCCGATGCCGCCGAGAAGAAGGCCGATGGCGAGGCACGCGCAATCGAGCGAACCGCCCAGGCCGAGGCAAAGAAAATCGAGCTTATTGCCGTCGCCGAGGCGTCGAAGGAACTCAAGGTCGGCGAGGCGAAGGCGCAGGCTTACGCCAAGCTCGTCAAGGAACTCGGCCAGGAGAATATCGCCTTGCTCGAATTCCTCAAGGAAATCGCCTCCGGCAACATCAAGGTCGTGCCCGACGTGTCAGTATCCGGCGGCCAGGGAAACCTGCTCGATGCGCTGATGGGCACATACCTCAAGCAGCAGACCGGCAAGAAGTAATCCCGGACAAACTCAACAAGCCCCGCCTTGCAGCGGGGCTTGTTCTTTTTCGCTTCGTCCGGGATACCTAATCTATTTGGATGGCTGCGTCTTTTCCGGTTTTTTCTTCGGCGTCACTTTCTTGGGTTTCTTCTTCCACCACGTGGCGCGGACTTCCGGTGGCTGCTGCAGCCAGTCGTCGCCCATTATATCAACCAGCCCGAACGTCGCCATGCCCAGCGCGAAGTCGAGCACTTCAAGCAGCCGTACCTCGGCCTCCACGCCCACCATTATGGCGTAGGCGCTGAATCCCACCTCGTCGTATCGCCGGTCGTATTTGGTCTTCTCGCCTTTCCTTCCAAACGCGACGTCCGAGGGCGCGCCGCAGAATACCTGCCTCGAAACCGAGACATCCGGGAACGTCCCGCCCTGCGCCTCGCGTTTGACGCATCGCTCGGAGCCGAACGGCGAGGGATAAGCCCAGGGCAGCCAGTCCGAAGCGATGAAAGGAAGCGAGTAGGACTGCTCCAGGTATGCGCCCACGTCCCTGCCCTTGAACCCTATGCAGTACTTCTCCGACCAGCCGAGCCCCGTCTGGAAAAGCTCCGTCGCTCGCACGTTGGCTTCGAGGCCCAGGCCCATGTTGCCACACACGCGAAGCCCAAACATATCAATGAAGTCGTTGCTCCTGTCCGCCGCCCACATCCCGAGCGCGCAGCCCGACCCTGCCGACGTGAGTATCACTGCTCCGAGGGCAAACAGCAGTATTCTCGACACCATTACACCTCCCGTTCACCGGGCAGCACCGCGCCCGAAACGTTTAGCTCTCCCCTGAATCGAATCCATAAAATAACAGTTAGTCAATCCCCTGTCCACACCTTTTCTGCATTTTTTACCCACTACGTCGGGCTTGCCGGTGCAGGCCTGCGGGCTAATTACATTTGACGCGGCGGCGGGTAATATGGTATTATTCGGGGCAATGACGGTACGCAAAGATTTCGGGCTGCAGTTCGCACTGAATATTACCAAGTCGGACCTTCTCCATTTCGGCTACTGGGATAACGGCCTGGCGGCGGACTACGGGACTATCCGCGCCGCCCAAGAGCAGTACGTTCAGGAGGTTATAGGCCGGATACCAGAAGGCACGCGGACGATTCTCGATATCGGGTGCGGGACGGGAACGGTCGCGGCGCGCCTGCACAAGCAGGGATACGAGGTCGAGTGCGTCTCGCCAGATGTTCTGCTCAACCGCAAGATAGCAGAAGAGCACCCGGAGCTAACGCTTCACTCCTGCAAGTTCGAGGACTTCACCGCACAGAAGAAATACGACCTTCTCCTGCAGATGGAATCGTGCCAGTACGTTAGGCTTGAAAGAGGGTTCCGGAAATTCCTAGATGTGTTAGAACCCGGCGGGGCAATACTGATTTCCGACACTTTCAGACAAAGCGCGACAAAAGACTACAAGGACTGGCACACGCTGGACGCTTTCCACCAGACGGCAGGCAGGCACGGATTCAGAATAGAGTACTCCAGGGACATCACGCTTCAGACAGCCCCGACGCTGGAACTGACGCTGAGAATGTACAAGGAATACGCGGTGCCGATTGCGCGGACGCTTCTTACCTCCTTGCATGACAGCGTCGAGAGGAGAAAATTCTACCAGGTGCTCTGGAACTTTGTACGAAGACTCTTCAGGGCCCGCATCGAGAAGATAGGCCGCGACTTCTACGAGACCATACCCAGGCTGCTCGACAGGGACAATTATCTCCAGAAGGTTCGGTACATGATATTCGTCCTGAAAAGAGAACAGGACGCAGTGGCAAAGTAATCCCGTCAAAGATAAAAACAGCCGGAAGCCCCCTGCCCCCGGCTGTTTTTCTTTCTACCCTTAACTCCCTACTGGTCGTAATGATAGCCCATGTCGGGCGGGTCGGTGTCGATTACCCCGTCGCTCCTGGTCGTCTTGCCGTCGATGCCGATTGCCGCCAGCGTGCCCGCGCCAGCGTTGACGCACTCGCTCGTAACCAGCTCGCCAGCCGCAATCTGGCTGAGGTAGTAGCCGCCCTTCGGGCCCGTCACGAACAGCGGGTTGACCGTCTTGCAGCCGCCGTCCGGCGTAAACGCGCCTCCCGTGCCGCCGATATCGCCCGAGGCGTTGGAGTAGTCCGAGCTTACAAGCAAAAGTGTGGAATCGCCGTAGTATATCTGGGCGCCTTCGGTTGTAGCCGTGTTGCCCCAGATAATGCAGTTTTCCAGCGTGGCGGTCACGTTCGAAGAGCTGCAGACAAAGCCGCCGCCCGCCATGGATGCCTTGTTGTTCGCAATTGTGCAGTTGGTAAATATGGGGCTCATGTGACCGTTGAGGTTTATTCCACCACCGTTCATGACGCCGAAGTTGTCCGTAATCAGGCAGTTTGTAAACAGGGGCGTGGTGGGGTTGACGGCGGCACCGGTGTCGATGTAGGCGCCGGCACCAATGCTGAAAGCTTCGTTGCCTGAAATCACGCAGTTCGAAACGGGGCCCAGGGCCATGTAGCCGCCTTGAGCGTACAGCCCGCCGCCCATTATGCCTCCGGTATTGCCCTCGATGACAGCATCGGTTATTCCCAGCGTGGAGGTGTAACTGGAACTGTCGTTGTAAGCATATACACCTCCACCTACCTGAGTTGCGCTGTTGCCTGTTATCGTACATGCGGTAATAGTGGCGTCGAAGTAATCCGTTAAGTATATGCCTCCGGCTACTATGGTCGCGCTGTTGTCCGTTATCTCGCAGTTAGTGAAAGATATCGTCTGGGTCATAGCGCCGCTGCCCGTGCCCCCCACATCAACGGCTCCGCCACTGTTGGTCGTCGAGTTGCCGGAGAACGTGCATCCGGTAATGGTCGCGGGGTCGCAGCCATCCTGAAGCTCCAGGGCGCCGGCTATCATGCCGCTGCGATTGTTCATGAAGGTGCAGTCCTTTATCGTCACCATGGAATACCCCGAATCTCCGCCCAGTATCATGCCGCCTGCTGCCTGTCCGGCATAGTTATTGGATATGGTGCAGTCCTGTATTGTCGCGGTCGTATACATTCCGCAGACGGCGCCACCCATCATGGCACTGTTGCCCGTCATGGTGCAGTTCGTGACGAGGGTCGTAAAATACGCCGGGTCCGTATCGCTGCCCTGGAACATGAGCGATGCGCTAACCATGCCCTCGTTGTCGAGGAAAAGGCAGTTGTTTATCGTGGTGTCCGTCCCCATGGAAGTAATGGCGCCGTACATGGCCGAGTTGTCTGAAAACGTGCAATTTGCCACATTCAGGCTGTATCCATGGGGCGTGCTGGTGTCTCCCATCGCGCAGATTCCCGGGCCGAATACCATGCAGTTGTTTCCCGACATGGTGCAATTTGACGCGCTCACGCTGGACAGGACACCGGCGATGCCTGCACCCATGCCACACTTATTGCCTGTGAAGGTGCTGCCGGTTACGGTTATAACGGAGTCGTCATTGACGTAGAAACCGGCCCCGTAGGTGTTCGCCTGGTTGCGGCTCATGGTGCAGTTCACCACGCTCACATCGCTCGACGTCGCGGCGAAGAGACACCCCCCGTCGCCTGTCGTCAAGTTCTCTGTAAACGTGCAGTGGTCGATATCCAGAACGACCGTTACTCCGAAGATAGCTCCGCCGACGCTGCTCGCGTAGTTCCCTGAGAATGTGCCGTCGGAGATAATCGTCGTCGCAGAAGTCGTTATCGCAAAAATGCCTGCGCCAGCCGGCGATTCGTTGTCCGATACCGTGCAGCCTGTAATTACGGGCGCGGCTGAGACAAAGGCTATGGCGCCGCCGCCCCCGTCCGCGAGGCAGGATGTGATGGTGCATCGGCTGATAGTGGGGCTCGACGCATCCAGGCAGAAAGCCCCGCCGGTGGCGATCGTATAGCCGCTTGCAATAGTGAAACCGTCTACGACCGCCTCGTTCGTCTCACCCGAGTGGAAGTAGAAGGCGCGCGCGGCGTCCTCGCAGTCTATCGTGCAGACGCCGCTTCCGTAATAGTCCCACGCCTTGAGGACTATCAGCCTGCCGCCAAAGTCGAGGTCAACGTTGCTCGTGCCGGCGTAATCGCCATCCGCCACGAGGACCATGTCTCCGTCCGTGGCGGCATCGATTCCACTCTGGATTTCGAGGAAAGCCGTGTCCCAGGCGAGGCCGTCATGGACCGTCGCGGCCGTGTTGGCCGAATCGACGTACCATATCCCTGCCGCCGGGTCGAGCACCTGAATGTACGAATGCTTCGTAAGCGCGTCCGTCCCGCCAGGGCCCGTTATCGTCAGGGTCACGTCGTAGAGGCCCGCAACGGTGTACTGGTAAGCCGGGTTTTGCTCCGTGTTCGTGCCGCCGTCGCCGAAGTCCCACGACCACGCGTTGAAATCACCGGTCGAGAGGTCTGTGAAGGCAACGTCGAGCGGTGCGACCCCGTACGTCACATCAGCCACGAAGTCGGCAAGCGGCGGCGCGATGACATTCACGCTGAAGGATGCGCGCGTCCCGGCGCTCTCGCTGTCCAGTACGACGAACGTGACCGTCTTGAGGCCGGTAGAGCTGAACGTGTTGTTGTACATCGAGCCTGTGAATGACCCTTCACCCGAGAGGATGTAGAAGTTCAGGCTCGTGATGTCGTCGCGCCTGTCGCTGACGTAGAGCGACAGGTCGAGCGCAAAAGGCACGTTGACAGTCGCTGTCTGGTCGGGAATGGTCTCCACTTCCGGTGGCTTGTTCCCGCCCGCTATTATAGTGTCGCCTTCCTTCTTGCAGCCCGCGCTCGACATGACGAGGGCGGCAAGGACAAATGCCACAAATAAGGTCCCGATACGATACATAAGTTCTCCTCCCTTTAAATATCCGAAGCCCGCAAAGAAGCTGCAGTATACGAATACCTACCGCCGGGGTCAACTTTATTCTCAACTACTTGACGAGGCTTGATTACCGGCGCCGCAAGCGGCGGGCATCGCCGCGTGGCGGTCTGATTTCCCTGGCGCAGCCGGCGTCTCTGGGACACGACTCTGGCGCAGTTCCGTTGCGCAGTACAAGTTCAGCGCCACATCGCCGGGAGTCATTCTGCGCAGCAGAATTACGTAAGGCGATAAAAACCTAAGCGCCAGATCGCCGAAAGTATGTTCTCGCCCACTGGCGGCTTGGCGAAGCCAAACGCCAGGCAGTTTGGCGAAACATACGACAGGCGACAAGTTGATCATGTCCCGACGCCTCCCGAGTTTTGGGGACATGACCGGAACTCCACTGAACTCCGGATCGTGTACCCAAAACTCCTATACAGTAGACGGTAGACAGTACACAGGGCCAGAGGCCAAGAAGCCAATAGCCAATGGGCATGGCCGGGCTTCGCCCTGCTCGTAATGACGAAGTGGAGCCGGAACGTGTATATGCGAATATGTTAACATATTCGCATATACACGTTCCGGCTGTGTGCTCCACATTCTACTGTCTACTCACAATTCTCACGCCTGTGCAGCAGTCGTATTCTGTATCGGCGTGAATTTCATCTTTTCGGTTGATTTTATATCGGAAACGATATAAACAATACAGCCGGTCGTTAATTCGGGAGGGAGCGAATCATGCAGAAGAAGAAAATGTTAATCGGTCTCGTCACGGTTTTCGTTCTCGTAGTCCTTGCCGGGGCATGTTCCGACTCGTCGAAGCCGGTTGCAAAGCCGGCCGGAGGCGAGCCCGAGAAACAGGCCGAAAGTATCAAGCTGGCCACAACGACGAGCACGGACAACTCGGGGCTGCTTGCCGCGCTGCTGCCCGCGTTCAAGGAGGAAGAGGACATAGAGGTCAAGGTCATCGCGGTCGGAACGGGCGCGGCGATAAAGCTCGGCGAGAACGGCGATGTCGATGTAATCCTCGTACACGCGCGCGCGGCCGAGGACAAGTTCGTCGCCGACGGGTTCGGCGTGAACAGGCGCGATGTCATGCACAACGACTTCGTAATCATCGGGCCCGAAGAGGACCCGGCCGGCATCAAGGGCATGTCGGACGCCGCGGAAGCGCTCAAGAAACTCTCCGAGAGCGGCGGCTCATTCGTATCCCGCGGCGATGACTCCGGCACGCACAAGAAGGAGCAGACGCTGTGGCAGGCCGCGGGCGTCGAGCCCTCGGGCGAATGGTACATGAGCGCCGGCCAGGGCATGGGCGCGGTCCTGAACATCGCCAACGAGAAGCGGGCCTACACCATTACCGACAGGGGCACCTACATAGCCTTCAGGGGCAAGATAGACCTGCCCGTACTGGTCGAGGGCGACGAGCGGCTCTTCAACCCGTACGGCGTCATCGCGGTCAACCCGAAGAAGCACGCGCACGTCAAGTACGACGAGGCGATGAAGTTCATCGAGTGGCTCACCTCGAAAGCGGGCCAGAAGCTCATCGGCGACTTCAAGAAGGACGGCGAGGTGCTCTTCTACCCCGACGCCGTGCCGGGCAAGTAGCGAAGACCCGGGCTTTGCGCCCGGTTTCGACAATTTATGGAGGTTTGCAGTGAAGGTAAGCGCCAGGAACATGATTAAGGGCAAGGTCAAGAAAATCGATATCGGCGCCGTGAACGCCGAGGTCGTGATAGAGCTGCCCAACGGCATCGAGATAGTCTCTATTATCACCAAGAACTCGGTCGAAAGGCTCGGACTGAAGGTCGGAACGGAAGCCAACGCGATTATCAAGGCTTCCAACGTTATAATCGCCGTGGACTGAGCCTCTCTCCCACTGAATGAAACGAAACGCCCCCGGCTGCCGCTGTGACCGGGGGCCGTTTGTTCTGTTTTTTCGATGACATCTTGATGGCGGCACTGCTGCTGCTATAATGCCTGCTTCTGACCATTCGCCTGAATCATTTCGACAGAGGGGAGAGACCAATGGCCGACGCCACGGGAGCCGCGGCAGCGAGGGATATTGCGCTCGAGGGGTTCGAGGGACCGGGCACGCCGGATGCGCCTTCGCACGCGGGGCTTGCGAAGCTGCGCGAGCTGGGCACGGAGCTCTGGATAGACACGGGCGACATCGAGGCCGCGCGCCCGCTGTGGCGGGCCGAGTTCACCGCCTGCACCACCAACAACACTCTGGCAAACCAAGTAATCCAGACGGGCCGCATGGATGCCGACATCAAGCGCATCGTGGACGGGCTCAGGTCCGCGCTCCCCGGACTCGGCGAGCGCGAGATGCTCTACGAGGTGGGATTCGCGGTGAACTGCCGGATTGCGCTGAGCCTGGTTAAGGAGCTTGGCTGCATGGTGAGCGTCGAGCTGCACCCGGACTTCGCGCACGACGCGGACGCCTCGGTCGAGTACGGGAAGCGCTACTACGAGGTTGCGCCCGAGTTTTTCTATCTCAAGGTTCCTCTTACGCCCGCGGGTTACGTGGCGGCGCGGCGGCTGGGCGAGGCGGGCGTGCCGGTGAACTTCACGATAGCGTTCTCGGCGCGTCAGAACTACCTCGCGGCGCTGCTGTCGCGCCCCGCCTACTCGAACGTTTTTCTCGGGCGGCTTAACCAGGTCGTCAAGGAGAACGGGCTGGGGAGCGGCGAATACGTCGGCGAGAAGGCGACGCTCGCGGCGCAGCACGCCATGCGCGAGGCGCGCGGGCGGGAGGCGGCCTGCGGGACGAAGCTGATTGCCGCGAGCATGCGCTCCGGCCAGCAGGTCTACGACCTCGCCGGGGTGGATGTCATGACAATCCCGCCCAAGGCCGTCAAGGAGTTCTACGACGCCAACCCGCCGCCGGACTGCATGGCAAGCGGCGTCAATGCGCAGCTTGAGCCGGGCGTCTCGGAAGGCCTGGACAGGGTCAGCCTGCTCTGGGAAGTAAGCGACGAGTTCAAGGAATACGCCGGCGCGCTCGGTGCGGTCGGCCCTGCGGAGCTTACGCCCGCGATGCTGGTCGAGAATGCCCGGGAAGCGGGACTTAACTTCCTGCGCCGCTTCAGCGACGAGGAGGTCGCCCGGATAACCGAGAAGGGCAAGATGCCCAGGCTCGGCGACTGGCCGGAGGATATCGCGCTCGACGACTTGATGACGGAGTCGGCGCTGCACTCGTTCGCGACGGACCAGCGCGCGCTGGATGACAGGATTCGCTCGTTTCTGTAGCATGGAATGTGAGGTGCGCAGTTGTTGGAAGTTGACCCGGAACTCGAGCAGAAGGCAGTAAACACAATCCGCTTCCTTTCCGTTGACATGGTGCAGAAGGCGAATTCGGGGCATCCCGGCATGCCGATGGGGTGCGCCGATGCGGCTTACGTCATGTGGATGAAGTTCATGCGCTTCGACCCGAAGGAGCCGGACTGGCCCAACAGGGACAGGTTCGTGTTATCGGCGGGGCACGGTTCGGCGCTGCTGTACGCCATGCTGCATTTATGTGGATATGGCATTTCTCTCGATGAGCTGAAGGACTTCCGGCAGCTTCACTGCAAGGCGGCCGGGCACCCCGAGTACGGCTGCATGCCGGGCGTGGAGGTGACGACGGGGCCGCTGGGCCAGGGGTTCGCGAACGGCGTGGGCATGGCCATAGCGGCGAAGCACCTCGGCTCGGTCTTCAACAAGGCCGGGCGCGAGCTTGTGAACCCGCGAATCTTCGCAATATGCTCGGACGGCGACCTCATGGAGGGCGTCGCCTCCGAGGCGGCGTCGCTGGCGGGGCATTTGGGGCTGGGCAACATCATCTATTTCTATGATGACAACAAAATCTCCATAGATGGCCCGACAGATTTGACGTTTACGGAGGACAGGGTCAGGCGGTTCGAGGCTTACGGCTGGCACGTGCAGACGGTGGACGGGCACGACCGTACAGCACTGGAGAAGGCGTTCGAGGCGGCAATTGCCGAAACCGGGCGCCCCTCGATAATCATGGGCAGGACGCATATCGCGTTCGGCAGCCCGAACAAGCAGGACAAGTCCTCCTCGCACGGCTCGCCGCTGGGCGAGGACGAGGTGAAGGCGACTAAGGAGAACCTCGATTGGCTGGTGGAGCCGGCGTTCCTCGTGCCCGAAGATGTCAGGGAGATGTTCGCGAAGCGCGCCGAAGAGCTTGGCGCCGTCCGCGAAGAGTGGTCGCGGCAGCTTCAGGAGATGCCGGCGGAAGATGCGGCAATGTGGCGCAAAATCTGGAACGGGGAGCTCCCGGATGACCTCGAAGAGCAGCTTCTCGCCGCCGCGCCGGCGGACGAGGTAGCAACGCGCAAGGCGTCCGGCAAGGTCTTGCAGGCGGCAGCGCGTCTCGTGCCGGGGCTCATGGGCGGCTCGGCGGACCTGACGCCCTCGAACAATACTTTCCTGAACGACTACCCGGTCTTCCAGAAGGATTCGCCGGAGGGGCGCAACTTCCACTTCGGCGTTCGCGAGCACGGCATGGGCTCGCTCATGAACGGCATGGCCCATTTCGGGGGAATTATCCCCTACGGCGGAACTTTCCTCGTGTTCTCCGACTACATGAGGCCGGCAATCCGCATGGCCGCGCTGAGCGGCGTCCAGGCGGTCTACGTCTTCACCCACGACTCGGTCTTCCTCGGCGAGGATGGCCCGACGCACCAGCCAGTCGAGCACGTCGCGAGCCTTCGCGCCATGCCGAACCTGACGGTAATCCGTCCGGCGGACGGACCCGAGACGGCTTATGCGTGGTCGTACGCGCTGCATCGCAAGGACGGGCCGACCGCGCTCATCCTCACGAGGCAGAAGCTGCCCGCGATAGACCACGCTTCTCTCGCTTCCGCTGAAGGACTGCTCAAGGGGGCCTACGTGCTGGCCGACTGCGACGGGAAACCGGACACCGTGCTTGTCGCGAGCGGGTCGGAGGTCGCGCTGGCGCTAACCGCGAAGGCGAAGCTCAAAGAGAAAGGCCGCAAGGTCCGGGTCGTGAGCATGCCGTCGTGGGAGATGTTCGAGCAGCAGAGCGAGGACTACAGGAACAGCGTCATCCCGCCGGAGTGCCCGAAACGTGTGGCAATCGAGGCGGGCGCGACGCAGGGATGGGAGCGCTACGTCGGGGAGCGCGGGCTGGTTATAGGCATCGACCGGTTCGGTCTCTCGGCGCCCTACAAGCAGATTGCATCCGAGCTCGGCTTCACGCCCGAAGCGGTTGTGGAGAAGATACTGGCGCACAGGTTTTAGCAGGCAGGGCTTATCACTTGTCTGGAGTTTCTTCGCTTACGCCCAGAGACCAGACAAGCTTCTCCGACCTCCAACGCGGCTCACTGGTTGACCACCGGTAAATGTAGACCCGCGTGAAGACCATAGGGAGCATCTTCGTAATCGGCACGATGCACAGGAATTCGTCCGGCGAGAGATAGAAAACGGCATCATAGTCGCTGCATCCTTCGAGGTTAATCCCCTCCCTTGTTGTCCGTCCTTCGCCGATTTTCAGGCGGTTGGGCTTGTGCACGGCAGACAGGCCGGGCGGATATGCTCCGTTTGCCGTGCGATAGTCCTCCAATTCGGAGATTATCGAGTTGAGGTCACTGCAGACTGACCACTTCTTTATAATCAGCAACCCGAGCCCCAGGCCCGTCAGGACGGCCCCCAGGACCGCGATAAGGCTAAATCTGATGAGAAAGGCTCGAAAAGAACGAGGGCGGGACAGGAGGCTGATGACTGCGATAAACGGCAATATGAAGACCCACAGGTAATAGAACAGAACACCGTATCCAGCCAGCATGACACAGAACCCGCCGGCACCAACACCCAATCCTATTACCACAGGATACAGGAGTTCCTTCCATTTGGGCTTAAGCTCATTCTGCGAATCATCTTCCATAGGCAAGCGGGCCGTCTGCTTCATATCTTACGCTTGTCGATGCCTTTTATCAATCCGGACAGCATTTTGGCTATTTCTTCGAGTCGAGACTTGAGTTGCTGCTGCACGCTACCGCTAACAAGGTGGCGTCTTTTAGCAAGCTCCAGCAGCGGGATGCACTCCTGAACAGACCCTCGCGCGATGAAGAAGAAGTTCCTCCGGTCTGCCTTCGTGAAGCGGCCGTTGCCTTCGGCAATGTTGGCGGCGATAGACAAGGAGGCTCTGTTTAACTGGTTAGCGAGATAAGAATATCCTCTCGGAAATTGCTCGGTGAGCTTTGATATGGTGTCGGCAAAATCGACGGCCTTCTGATAGACGAGAAGCTTCTCGAAGGCAAAGGCCATAGCATGTTCCGCTTTGTTTATCAGAAAGTAGTGAGTAGTAAGTAGACCAAGGAGAAAAGCTATTCAGGTATGTGGAGGTTCTTTCCTCGGACGCGGCGTTAGCCGCGGTTTGCTCTACTTTCTACTTACTACTTTCTACTTACTCCTTTCTCCTTTCTATTTTTTCTCGCCGTGGCGAGAAAAAATGGAGCCGATGGGGTTCGAACCCACTACCTCCGCAGTGCGAACGCGGCGCTCTCCCAACTGAGCTACGGCCCCATATTCAGAACAGTAGAGCAGGAGACAAAACAACAGCCCCCCCTGCTCTACCATTTTGCCCGAAGCAAAATGGTGGGCGGTAGTGGATTCGAACCACTGACTTCCACCGTGTGAGGATGGCACTCTAGCCGCTGAGTTAACCGCCCGTTCCCGCATGTCAAACAACCGCTGGACATCCCGGCGTCCCCGACCAACCCTCTGTCAAATAAGACGCCCGGGCGCCCGCATCCCTTGCCGTCTTTCGTCAATACATACGCCGGCAGAACACTGAGGTAGTATACCCTGCACCGGGAAGAATGCAAGTCTCAAGCCCGGATTTTGAGCCAACATTGCCCTGCCGCCATCCCGCCGCAGGAAAAGGAGAACACAGCGCATCCCGCGGGGCATTGCGGGGGATGCTTACGGGTTGTAGGTCCACATTGCTTCCCAGACATCTCCGCAGCTTCCGCAGCCAAAGTCCGTTACCGCCGGGTCGAGAAGGTATTCGCTGAAGTTTGCCATCAGCGCGTCATGGAAATCGGCGAGGGAGTCAACATGCGTGCCGAAGGCCATCGCCGTGGCACTGATGAAATACCCGGTCGCGGGGCTGCCATCGAAGTCCATGAGCTGGCGCTTCTGCGAGTCGTCGCTGTTGTACCAGGTAACGAGGGCGGGGTCCACCTGTACGATTGTACCATTGCGCTCGCCGATGTAAACCTGCTCCGAATGGCCTGTACATGCGGTGGACCAGGCTTCGTTCCACGCAAGCGGCGGCGCGCCAGCCACGGCGCGGTCTATGTTGATAAGCTCAATCAGGTCATAGGGATGGGACGAGCCGTACTCAAGCGGGCCTATGTCAACAATGTCGTTGAATATCCGCGCGCAGCCGTCGAAGTCGGTCGTAACGCCCGACGGTACCAGGGAGTTGTCGCCGGCATCGATGCATGGTGAACCCGCTTGAAGGTGATAATCCTGCGCGGCTGCGTTCAAAAACTGCGGGTCTAAGTGAATGCAAATGCCCTGTTCAAGAACATCACCGAAACCAGAAATATTGTGTGAATTCAAAGTGTTGTCAGCGTAGTCACAATAGTTCAATGTGATGGTCATGCCACTTGCAAGCGTGAAGATTTCATTACCATCATTAGTGGCCGTATTAGCCCACAGGATGCAGTTGCCCAGGATCGGATAAGAGTTATAGGCGCTGATACCGCCACCATACCAGTCCGCCGTGTTGCCTGCTAACGTGCAATTGGTGATCGTTGGGTTGTCGCTGTTTTCGAAGTGAATGCAACCTCCATCCACCGAGGAATTACCCGCTATTACACAATTTACCAATGCGAAATCCGATGCGTCGCAGTATATGCCTCCGCCCATGGAATCAGCCCTGTTTCCAGTTATGATGCAGCAAAGGATTGTAGCATTGAAGTAGTCAGCAAAAATTCCACCTCCATAATTGCCGGCCCAGTTGTTTCTTATCGTGCAGTTGGCTATTGAAAGCTCGCTGGTTCGTCGGCACAGAATCCCACCACCCCAGTCATCTGCCGAATTGTCTTCTACCGTGCAGTCACTTATCACCGGATTAGACTGGTTATCACAGCTAATACCGCCGCCCCACTGCGCTGAGTTACCGGCTATGGTGCAATCAGTTACGGCTGGACTGCAATTGTCTAAACAACAAAGACCGCCACCCCAATGACCAGCGGAGTTGCCCGCAATGGTACACCTGATTAGGGATGGGCTCGAATCATACATGCAGGAAATGCCGCCTCCCTCAATTACCCAGGACATGGAAACTGCGTGACAATTTTCTATTGCGCAGTCACGTATTATTGGCGAACTCGAGTCTTTGCACAGAATACCGGCTCCGTAACCATCAACAAGTCCCCCATTCTTGACAGTCAGACCTTCGACGATAGCGGCGTTTGTTTCACCACTGTGGAAGTAGAAACCCCGACCGTCGTTCTCGCAGTCTATGACACAGTTGGACGCGCCGCCGACAGATTTAAGATGTATCGCCTTACCTGCAAAATCCAGGTTCTTGTTGGTTGTGCCGGTGTATGTCCCGTTTGCGACAAAGACTGTCCAGTTGTCGGAAGCCTTGTCGAGGCCGGTCTGTATCGTCTTCACAGCCGTGACCCAGCTCAGGCCGTTGTTGCTGTCAAGACCTCCGGAGTCATCCACGTAAATCGTTCCCTCAGTGTGCTCGCCTACCACCGTTATGTAAGTTGTCTTTGTCTCCGTGTCCTCCCCGTCGGGGCCGGTGACGGTGAGCGACACCGTGTAGCTTCCGGCATCGTCGTAAATGCAGGACGGGTGCTGCTCGGTGCTCGTGTCGCCGTTCCCGAAGTCCCACGACCACGTGTCAATCCCGTTCGTCGCTGTCGAGAGGTCGGTAAAATCCACCGTGAGCGGCGCTTCGCCCGTAAGCGGCGTGCCGATGAAATCCGCTGTTATCGTACCCGGTATTGAAACCGTAAACGTCCGCGAGGCGACTGTTGACAAATCGCTGTCGTTATCCATGGCGACTACCCGGAAGATGTGGAGGCCTTCTGTCAGAGGCAACGAGGTGGCTGTCGTGTTCGTCGTCCACATATCCGGCGGGTCGTGGTCGAACGAGTAATAATAACCGATAACGCTTCCATCGGTATCAGAACCGCTCCAGGTGAACGTCACCTGCGTAGTCGTAACTGTCGAGCTATCGGCGGGACCTGTCTCGATTGTCACAGTAGGCGGGTTATTCGCAACCGAGTTGTCCACGCTGAAGGAGTTGGTGTCTCCGGCAGTGCCTGTATTGAAATCGGTTGGAATTACCCTGATTTTCACCGTGTCAACCTGCCCGGAGAGAGCCACGTTGTCTGCACGAGAGTCCCAGAAATAGACATGCGCAGTTCCGGCAGGTGAGGAAGAGAGTCCTGTCAGCCCGTCGCCCGCAGTACCCATTGTCGCTGACTGCCAGGTTGTCCCGTTATTTACGGAATAGAGCACTTCTATGGAGCATGTGTCGCTTTCAACGTCGGAGAGAAAGTAGTTTATCTGCACGTTTCCCGACTGCACGCCGGCCGGTGCTGCCGTCGTTGCGGTCGGAGCTTCGTTGTATGCAGTGTTATCTACCGTAAACGTATCCGATACACCGGCTGTACCTGAAGGGTTCGATGCGTCGGAAGGCGTGATTCGCACCTTCACCTCCACGGCGCCGGAGCGGCCCACCATGTCCGTTACCGAGTCCCACTGGACGGCATGAGTTTTTCCGGGATGCCATCCGGAAGCGAGGTTGGTCGCTTCGCCGGGGACGGTGAGGGTCGCTGTGTTGTATGTCTGTCCGCCGTCCGTGGAGTATTCGAGGGTAATTGTGCCCTGTTCAAGCTCCCGGTCGATAAGCTTGTAGATAATCGGTATATCGCCGCTTGCAGGACTGGATGGCGTAGATACTGTCACAAGCGGTGACGCAACCCAGGGAAACTGCGGCCCATCGATATTGCCGCAGCCGTGGCAGACAGAAATTACAAGTGTGAGAAGAAGAACGAAGAAGAGTTTATCGCTTGAAGACATGCTGTTTCCTCCCGAACACCTGAGAAGGTCATGGCATGTGCACTGCTCAAGTATACGAGGCAATGTTGCACGAGTCAACCTGCAGAGGTGGTTTTCTCCCAAAAATGAAGTCCTGCGCGCAAGCTGATATGTCACTCTGCCGGGCCTGCACCATGATTCTCGAGGATGTGCAGGCAACCTTCGTCCCGCTCGACAAACCCGGCGACGAAGCGGCTCTGGTGGGCGACGTTTCCATCAAGGGCTACCGCATCATTGGAAGGCTGGGCAAAGGCGGGATGGGCGCAGTATACCGCGCGGAGCCACTGCAGCTATATGATGATATGGCGCCATATCATCATCCAAGTTCCAGCCCGATGCTCCCCTGTTCTACTTTCAACTTGCCATTCACTGCTTTTCCGGCTGCGCTTCTGCTGTGCCTCAAGCCTGCATCCTGTACAAATTTTTGCGCGCAATCCGGTCCCGGAAATGCAAATGCCCGGCGAAATGCGCCAAACAGTTTGCATAGCCCGATGCGGTTCGCTAAGCTATCCTGTCGGAAACGATTCCTGAAAGCGTCGAGGAGCCAAGATGGCAAACGAAACATCAGCTTCGGTCGAGAGCGGCCTTCTGATAAGGGCGCAGGACCTGACCAAGAACTACCGGGTAGGCGAGGTGACGGTGCGGGCGCTTCGCGGGGTCACGTTCGACGTCAGGCAAGGCGAGTTCATCGTCGTGCTCGGCCCTTCGGGCAGCGGGAAGAGCACGCTGCTGAACATGCTGGGCGGCATGGAGACCCCGACCTCGGGCAGGTTCTGGTTCGAGGACAGGGAAATTTCCTCGTATTCGCCCGGCAGGCTGACCGAGTACCGCAGGAAGGAGATAGGCTTCGTCTTCCAGTTCTACAACCTTGTCCCCAACCTGACGGCCCGGGAGAACGTCGAGCTTTCGGCGGAGATTTCGCCCGACCCGATGGACGTGGACATGCTGCTGGATGCCGTGAACCTCGGCGAGCGGGCGGACCACTTCCCATCACAAATGTCGGGAGGCGAGCAGCAGCGGGTCGCAATCGCGCGCGCGCTCGCCAAGAATCCCAGTCTCGTCCTGTGCGACGAGCCGACCGGCGCCCTGGACTACGAGACGGGCAAGCTCATTCTCGAGCTTCTGGAAAAGGTGAACAGGGAAATGAAGAAGACCCTGATGGTGATAACCCATAACGCGCCCATAGGAAGCATGGCCGACAGGGTCTTCCGGCTGCGTTCGGGCAGGATATCAGACGTAATAGAGAACGAGACGAGAAAATCCTCTTCGGATATCGAGTGGTGAGCATACTCACGAAAAAAATGTACCGGGACCTCGTCGAGCACTGGCCGCAGTTCCTTGCCGTCACGCTCGTCATTCTCTCCGGCATAACGGCTCTCGGCACCACCCGCGGCTCCGTCCACAGCCTGAAGGCATCCCGCGATTCGTACTACAGCCGTTACGGCATGGCGGACCTGTGGATTTACGTCGAAAAGGCGCCGGACAACGCGGTCAGGAAATTCGGCAGGCTTGACGGCGTGAGCCGGACGAGGGGCAGGATAGTCTTCGATGTCCCGGTAGACATAGCCGAAGGCGAAGAGACGATAACCGGCAGGATTGTCTCGATGCCGAACCCGCGCGATTCCTCCGGCAAGGCGCCCCGGACGGGGCTGCTGGACCTCCACATCGAAAAGGGGAGCTACTTCACCAGCTCGAACGAGGCCCAGGTCATTATCAACGCGAAGTTCGCGGAAGCGCGCTCGCTCTCGGTCGGGTCGGAGTTCCATGCGACACTGAACGACAGCAAGGAGCGCCTGAAGGTCGTCGGAATCGCCCGAAGCCCGGAATACATCTACACGATACAGAGCGCGCAGGATTTCTTTCCCAACCCGAAGAACTTCGGCATTCTCTGGGTGCCGAGGGACTTCGCGGAGCAGGCGCTGGACTTCCAGGGCGCGTCCAACAACATAATAGCGGCCCTCGACAAGGACGCCGATGCGACGGGCCTTATCAACAAGGCCGAGAAAATATTCTCCGCCTACGGTTACATGTGGGGGCTCGAACGCGACGACAACATTTCGCACCGCATGGTCACCGACGAGATAACGGGAAACGAGGCTTCGGCCAACATCACGCCCTCGATATTCCTCGCGGTCGCCGCAGTGGTGATAATGATAATGCTGTCCCGGCTCGTGAAGAACCAGCGCACCGAGGTCGGCACGCTCATGGCGCTCGGGTACACGCGGGTCAGGCTCGTCCTCCACTACCTGTCGTTCAGCCTTGTAGTGGGAATCGCAGGAACGGCGGGCGGCCTGATGCTCGGGTACTATTTCGCCGGCCTTATCGCCTCGCTCTACAGGCAGTTCTATTCATTTCCCGAACTCGTCGTAAAGGCAGACCCGGATGTCATCATTATTGGCTTCGCCTTCGGGCTGTCATTCTCGCTCGGAGGCGGGCTGGTGGCGATAAGGAGCCTCCTGCGGCTGACGCCCGCGGCGGCCCTGCGCCAGAAGCCTCCCGCGACGGGCAAGCGCATAATTCTCGAGAGAATAGGTTTCATCTGGCGCATGGTCCCGTTCAGGTGGAAGATGATTTCCAGAAACCTCGGGCGGCACAAAATCAGGGCATCCTTCGCCGTGCTCGGAATAGTACTCTCCACGATGATTCTGCTTATCGGCTTCATGACGTTCGATGCCCTCGACTATCTCATCAGGCACCAGTTCGAGCGCGTCCAGAAGGAAGATGTGAGAATCAACTTTTCCAACGAAAAGACGGCGTCGAGCTGCCGGGAACTCGAGCATCTCCCGCAAGTACACGATGCGGAGCCGATTCTCGAGGTGCCTGTCGAGCTGCGGAAAGGCTGGCGAAAAAAATCACTCGCCATAACGGGCCTGCGGCGCGGCTCGAAAATGAGAGATGTGATAGATGTCGAAAGGGGCCGGGTCGAAGTGCCCGAAGATGGTATCATGATAGGCAAGAGGGTCTCGGAAACGCTCTCCGTGAAACTGGGCGACGTTCTCGAAATAAAGCCGCTCATAGGAAAAAAGAAGGAAAAACAAGTCGCGGTAACAAGTATAGTCGAAGGCTACTTCGGGCTGCTGGCGTTCATGGAGATAGGCTCCCTGTCGCGGCTTCTCGGAGAGCAGGAAGTCGCCAACGGGGCGCTTCTGACCGTCGAACGCGGCTCGGTCCCGAATCTCGAAAAAACGGTCAAGGACTATCCGGCAGTGGCTTCCATCCAGCCCAAGTCCCGGCAGATAAACGCGTTCGAGGAGACCATACAATCGAGCATGTACATATCGACGATAACGATGTTGATTTTCGCCGGCCTGATATCCTTTTCCATTATCTTTACAATGACGACGGTCTCGATTTCGGAGCGCCAGCGCGAACTCGCTTCCCTGAGAGTCATCGGACTTTCGGCTTCAGAGGTAGCTGGAATCGTCTTCAACGAGAATCTCCTTATCGCCTTCGTCGGAATCGGCCTCGGAATACCGGTCGGCGTGCTTACCGGCAGCATGATATTCAGCCTTTACAACACCGACCTGTACCGCTTCCCGGCTATTATCTATCCTTTGAGCATCTTTATCGCGGCTGTCGTCGCATTCGTCTTCGTGCTTATTGCGAACTGGTTCTCATACAGGAAAATCGAGAAGCTCGACATGGTCCAGGTACTTAAAACGAGGGAATAAACTCGACGCGGAGGAGGTACAGAGATGAAGCTCAGGTATATTATCATAGCAGCCGTCTTAATCGTGCTTATAGCGGCGTATGCTTCGCTCAAGGCGAATGCCCCAAGAATTGTCGATGCCGTCGCGGTCAAGAAAGGCGATATCGTCGAATACATCGAGGAAAGGGGCAGGACGAGATACAGAAACGAGTACACTGTCTCAGTGCTCGTCCCGGGCTATGTTCTCCCGATAAGTGTCGAAGAAGGAAACTCCGTGAAGAAGGGTCAGGTGCTGGCCGAGGTCGAAAACATTCCTTACAGCACCGCAATCGCGGAGGCGCAGGAGGAGATAAACCGCATCAAGGCCACGATAAAGAGCGTCGATGCCGCCAAACCGAAAAAGGAAGCGAAGGAAAGCGCCCGCAAGGCGGTGAAAATCGCCGAACTGCAGCTCGAATCGGCAAACGGGCTGCTGCCCTCGCTGGAGAGCGCCGCGGAAACCGCCAAATGGGTCTATGAAAACGATAAGGGCCTTTTCGACAACAAGATTGTAAGCGAAATGCAGCTCAGGGCGAAAAAAGACGCGTACCTCGGCGCCCGGGCGGCTCTCGAGCAGCAGCGCCAGATGGTCGAGATTGCGAAGCTCCGGGTCGAGACGGCGAAAGCCTCGCTGGCCCTCCTGACCGAATACATCGATGAGAACGAATACCAGAGAGAAGCCTACGAGGCCCAGATAAAGGCGATGGAGAACAGGCTCGCGAAGCTCAGGGATGACAAGAAAAAGGCCTCCATTGTTTCCCCCGTAGAAGGCGTCATTCTCGAGCGCCACTCCCACGGCGGCGCCGCGATGTCAGCGGGAACTCCGCTCTTCCTCATCGGTGACCCCAAGAGCATCGAGCTGAACGTGGAACTCCTCACGGACGAAGTCTCAAGGGTGAAACCGGGGCTGAAAGTCGTTCTCTCCGGTGAAGTCCTCGGCGGCGGAACGGTAGAGGGCAAGGTTGACCGCATACTTCCGACGGGTTTCCTGAAAAGGTCCACTCTCGGCGTGGAACAGGAAAGAGTCGGCGTAATCTGCAGCTTCGACAATTCGAGCCTCGGGCTCGGTCCGGTTTACGGGGTCGATGTCAGGATCATCACGGACGAAAAGAAGGGCGTGCTGCGCGTGCCCGAAAGAGCCGTGTTCAAGTCCGGCGGCAGGCGCCACGTATTCGTCGTCAAAGACGGGAAGGCCGCACTCGCGGAAATAGAAATCGGCATCGAGGGCGAAGATTTCTATGAAGCGGTTTCCGGCCTCTCCGAAAACGCCGTCGTGATTATCGCGCCGCCCGCCGACCTCGAAGAGGGTATGGCCGTCGAACCAGCAGGACTTTAAATCTTCGAGAACCCTGCTCTGCGGAAACTTACGAGGGAAGTCTGAGGATTTCAGCGCCGGCCCGACCGTATCCAGGCTCATCCGGGAACAAGATGCCATTTTCGCCGCCCGAACCGCAAAATATGAGCGATGGCGCTGATTAATATTGATGAAACCCGCCCGCGGATGTAAAATTTTCGTTCTTGAAATAGTGCCCTGTCAGGAACAGCCGTGATGAACGAAATCGAGGATGTACTGGAGCGATTCAGGGACACTGGCTTGAAGGTGACCCCCCAGCGCCTGGAGATTATCGAGATTCTCCAACACAACAAGCGCCACCCGAGCGCGGATGAAATACTGCACGAAGTGCGAAAAAGGTTCCCCTCGACTTCTTACTCCACCGTCTACTCCACCCTGGATGCCCTGCACAGGCTGGGCGAGATACGCAAGCTCACCATAGACCCGCGCTGCACGAGATACGACCCCAACACCGGGGTTCACCAGCACCTCATCTGCAGGAAGTGCGGCATGATCGTGGATGTGCCCAGAGACTACCTTGCAAATCTGCAGGTGCCCGCGGAAATCAGGAAGCATTTTGACATAGAAGACTACCATGTGGAGTTCCGGGGCCTGTGCTCGAAATGCAGGGGACCCGTAGGACCCGCCGGGAAGAAGCGCGGACCAAAACAGAAGCGCAGACGATAATAATCTTTGCACGAGGCTTGAGTTGAAAATCGCGGTGTCCGGAAAGGGCGGCGTCGGCAAGACCACCTTTTCCGCAGTGCTTGCACGCCTGCTGTCGTCGAGGGGAATGAAGGTGTTCGCCATAGACGCGGACCCGGACGCCAACCTCGCTTCGGCGGTCGGGGTCTCGGCGGACACGGAGATCGTCCCGCTCGCCTACATGCGCGACATGATAAGGGAGCGCACGGAAGCGGGGAAAAGCGGCTACGGCGTGTTTTTCAAGCTCAACCCCACCGTGTCCGACATACCGGACAAGTTCTACGTGGAGCACGGCGGTGTGAAGGTGCTGGTGCTCGGCGCCGTTCAGATAGGGGGAGGCGGCTGCGCCTGCCCGGAGAACGTTTTCCTGAAGGCGCTCCTGAACCATCTCGTGCTCCAGCGCGACGAAGTCGTTATCGTGGACATGGAGGCCGGCATAGAGCACCTCGGCCGCGCCACCGTGATGGGCATCGACGCCCTGATAGTGGTGATAGAACCGGGACGCCACAGCATTGACACGGCCCGCAGGATAGAAGCCCTCGCCGGACAGATAGGCATCAAGCGGGTAATGGTCGTAATCAACAAGGTGCGCAGCTCCGAAGAGGAAAAGCAGGTTACCGGGCACCTCGAAGACATGAACGTGCTCGGGGCCATGCACTATGACGAAGCTGCCTTTAAATCGGACCTCGACGGGATTTCACCTTACGACGCGTCTGAAGGCGTGGTCAGGGATGTCGAGGCAATTTACGAAAAACTGGTAACCTCTTTGCACGAAGCAGGAAAGGAGTAGCAGCATGGCGGAGGAGCGGAAGTCTTATGATGCCGCAAGTCACGAGATGATTTGCTCGATGAGCGAATGCGGCATTGAAACCTGCTGGGACAGGGATGCGAAGCAGAAGCCCCACTGCAAGTTCGGTGAACAGGGCATCTGCTGCCGCATTTGCTACATGGGACCGTGCCGCATCACGAAGAAGGCCGACCGGGGCGTATGCGGCGCTGATGCGAACACCATAGCGGCAAGGAATTTCGTACGCATGATTGCCGGCGGCGCCGCTGCGCACTCGGACCACGGCCGGGACGTCGCGCACGTGTTCCTAGAGACGGCAAAAGGCAATATTCCCGGCTATGAACTCAAAGACAAGCAGAAACTCATGGATATTGCCGGCTATCTGGGAGTGGAGGTCGAAGGCAAGTCAATCAAGGACATTGCAATTGAAATAGGCGAGATTTGCCTGGCCGAGTTCGGCAAGCCGCACGGGACGCAGAAATTCCTCCAGCGCGCGCCCGAGAAGAGGCAAAAGCTATGGAAGGAACTGGGCGTTGAGCCGCGGGCGGTTGACCGTGAAATAGTAGAAATCATGCACCGCACCCACATGGGAGTTGACCAGGACTACCACAGCCTCATGGTTCAGGGAACCCGCTGCGCCATCGGCGACGGCTGGGGCGGCTCCATGATTGCGACCGAGCTCCAGGACGTACTGTTCAACACACCCGAGCCGCTTCGCAGCATGGTGAACCTGGGCATCCTGAAGGAAGACACCGTGAACATCATCGTTCACGGCCACGAGCCCGCCCTCTCGGAAATGATTGTCGTCGCCGCGCAGGACCCCGAGATGCTCAAGCTCGCCGAGTCAAAGGGTGCCAAAGGCATCACGCTCGGCGGTATTTGCTGCACCGCAAATGAAATACTCATGCGCCACGGCATTCCCATCGCCGGCAACTTCCTGCAGCAGGAACTTGCAATCGGCACGGGCGCGGTCGAGGCCATGATTGTCGATGTTCAGTGCATCATGCAGGGGCTGCAGAAGACGGTGCAGTGCTTCCACACCAAGCTCATAACCACCAGCCCCAAGGGACACATCCCGGGCGCAACCCATATCGAATTCAATGAAGAGAACCCGATAGAGTCGGCCAAGGCAATTGTCAAGGCCGCTGTCGAGAACTTCCCGAATCGCAAGAAAGACAGCGTCAGAATCCCCAAGGAAAAGATGGACATGGTAGCCGGCTTCACCCACGAGTCGGTTATATATATGCTCGGTGGCAGCTTCCGAACCGGATACAGGCCGCTGAACGAAAACATCATAAACGGCAGGATTCGCGGGGTAGCCGGCGTCGTCGGCTGCTGCAACCCCAAGACCCTGCACAACGAGTTCCACGTCGAGGTCTGCAAGGAGCTGATAAAGAACGACGTTCTCGTCCTGCAGACCGGCTGTTCGGCCATCGCGGCGGCTATGGCGGGCCTCATGACCCCCGAAGCCGCCGAGGAATACGCCGGTCCCGGCCTCGCCGAAGTCTGCCGCGCGGTCGGCATCCCGCCGGTCCTGCACTGCGGCTCGTGCGTGGATAACTCGCGCCTGCTGATTGCGGCCGCGGGCGTCGTCGAACAGGGCGGCCTCGGCGAAGACATCTCCGACCTGCCGCTCGCCGGCGCCGCTCCCGAGTGGATGAGCGAGAAGGCCATCTCCATCGGGCACTACTTCGTCGCAAGCGGCGTTTACACCGTCTTCGGCATCGGCCTGCCGGTAAGCGGCGCGCCCGAGTTCCAGGACTACCTGTTCAAGGGTCTGGAGGGCGAGCTTGGCGGAATGTGGGACGTCGCAGAGAACGCCAAGGAAATGGCGCAGAAAATGATTGCGCACATCGACAAGAAGCGAGCCGCCCTCGGAATCGACAAGGCGCGCGAACGCGTGCTCTACGACATGGAGATGAGGCGCGAACTCGAGGTATGACCGAAGCGAAACGGAACTCCACGCAGGAGGTTAGAATATGTCGAAGTTGATTGCAACGCGGGCTATCCGGGGCGCGCACAAGCTCGTCGAGCGCGCTGAAAGCGAACTCAAAGCCGCCCTCGAGGAAAAAGGCCCCGACACCAAGGTTGAATTCCCCAACACGGGATATTTTCTTCCAATAAGCTACGGCTTTCTGGGAACGAAGATTACGACGCTGGGCGAGATGCAGTCCCTGCTCGAGAAAGCCAAGTCTCTGCTGCACCCGGTGCCGGACGAGAAGGTGTGGCTGCCGTATCTCGGCCATACGCTCGACGCGGGCGTGGCGACGCTGTTCGCCGACGAGATTATCGAGGCTGTCAAATACACGCAGGATCCTGTCCCGTACTTCGTCGCCGAGGATCCGGACGAGGACCATCTCTGGCTGGGTGCTGCGGACGACAAGATAATGCGCGAGCGCGGCATCGAGTTCGTTGACGGTTCTGCGCCGGGCTTCGCCGCCATTCTCGGCTACTGCAAGGACAACAAAACGGCGGTCAAGATAGCCCGACAGCTCCAGGAGAAGAACCTTTACACGTTCATGTCCTGCGCGACCGACGGCAAGTCGTTCGCCCAGCAGCTCCGCGAGGAAGGCGTGCAGCTCGGCTGGAACACGCGCCTCGTGCCGTTCGGCGACGACGTGACAGCAACCATTCACGCGCTGGGATTTGCCAGCCGCGCGGCCTTCTCCTTCGGCGGCGTCGAGGCGGGCGACTACAAGAAGATGCTCAGGTACAACCGCCTGCGCATTTTCGCGTTCGCGCTGGCGTTCGGCCCGGTGACCGACGAGATGCACGCGCAGGCCGCGGGCGCCATCAACTACGGGTTCCCCGCCCTCGCGGAGGAGGACATCGAGCAGATTCTGGTCACGGGTCTGACCACATACGAACACGTCGTATCGCCCGTGCCCGCCGACGAAATCGTGGACAAGGCCATCGAGGTCCGGGGCCTGAAGGTCCAGATTACGGAAGTGCCCGTGCCCGTGTCTTACAGTCCCGCGTTCGAGGGCGAGCGAATCAAGCGCGAAGACATGCACGTCGAACTCGGCGGCCCCAAGTCCACCGGGTTCGAGCTGCTGCGGGTCAAGGATATGAACGAGGTCGAGGACGGCAAGGTCGAGATATTCGGCCCCGACCTCGATGCCATGGACGTCGGCGCGACGTACCAGATAGGGACCATCGTCGAAGTCGCCGGCCGCAAGATGCAGGAGGACTTCGAGCCTATCCTCGAAAGGCGCATACACGATTTCATAAACCAGGCACAGGGCCTCTTCCACATGGGACAGCGCGACATAGTCTGGATGCGCATCTCGAAGGAGGCGTTCAACGCAGGCATCAGGCTGCACCATCTCGGCGACATCCTGCACGCCAAGATACACTCAGACTTCACCAGCATCGTGGACAAGGTCCAGGTGCGGATTTACACCGACCAGGAGAAAGTTCAGGAGTTCGTGTCCCAGGCACGCGACGTGTTCAAGACTCGCGACGAGCGCGTCGAAGGCATGACCGACGAATCGGTGGACGTTTACTACTCCTGCAGCCTGTGTCAGTCGTTCGCGCCCAATCATGTCTGCGTCATTACGCCGCAGCATCCCGGGCTCTGCGGGGCTTACAACTGGCTGGATGGCCGTGCCGCCTACGAGATTACGCCTTCCGGCCCCAACCAGCCCATCAAGAAGGGCAAGACGCTCGACGGGACGCTCGGCCAGTGGGATGGCGTCAACCTGTTCGTCTACGAGAAGTCCAACAAGTCCATTGAGCGCATGAGCGCATACTCCATGATGATAGACCCCATGACCTCCTGCGGCTGCTTCGAGTCGATATGTGCGATTCTGCCCATGACCAACGGCATCATGATTGTTGACCGGGACTATCCGGGCGAGACGCCCTCGGGCATGAAGTTCTCGACCATGGCCGGAACCGTCGGCGGCGGCCTGCAGACACCGGGCTTCATGGGCCACTCGAAACGCTATGTCGCCAGCCCCAAGTACATGAGCGCCGATGGCGGCTTCAAGCGAATCGTCTGGATGCCCAAGAAGATGAAGGAAGAGATAAGGGACCTGCTGCAGAAACGATGCGACGAGGCCGGAATTCCGGATTTCGTAGACAAGATAGCCGACGAGGAAGTCGGTACTACAGAAGAGGCGGTGATGGAATTCATGCAGAAGGTGGACCATCCCGCATTGTCCATGGACCCCATGCTGTAAAAATTCCTGTTGCTATAGGGAGAAGAAGATGGCACTGACAGGTATCGAGATATACAAGCTGCTCCCTAAGACGAACTGCAAGAAGTGCGGCTTTCCCACATGCCTTGCGTTCGCAATGCAGCTTGCGCAAAAGAAGGTCGAACTCTCCAAGTGTCCCGATGTGAGCGAGGAAGCCAAGCAGGCGCTCGAAGGCGCTGCGGCTCCTCCCATAAAGCTGGTGACCGTCGGCACCGGCGACGGCGCTATCAAGGTCGGCGAAGAGACGGTCATGTTCCGCCACGAGGACAGGTTCATGAACCCCTGCGGCGTCGCGATTAAAGCCGGCGACGACCTCGACGACGGCGCTCTGGGCGCGCGCCTCGAAGGCATTGGCAAGCTTCGCTGGACGCGGGTCGGCATGGAGATATTCGTCAACGGCGTCGCGGTCACAAACGTCAGCGGGGACGCCGGCAAGTTCACCGCGGCGGCCCAGAAGGCCGCGGCAGGGCCGATCAAGAACGTCATCCTGATGAGCGACAACGCGGACAACCTTATCGCCGCCGCCGGGGCGATAAAGGACAGCCGCCCGCTGCTCTACGCTGCCGACAAGGACAGCTTCGAGAAGCTCGGTGCTTTCTGCGGCAAGGAGAAGCTGCCGCTGGCGGTCAAGGGCGCCTCGCTGGAGGAAATTGCCGAACTCACGCCCAAGCTCAAGGAACTCGGCGTCGAGGAGATTATGATTGTTCCCCCCGGCGCAGGCGTGAAGGAAAACATCCATTCCCTGACCAAGCTGCGCCGCCTGGCGATAAAGAAGACGTTCAGGTCGCTCGGCTTCCCGACCATCGTCGATGCCGGGGCGGGCGCGGATGACGACCTCGAGCAGGTGGCCCAAGCGAGCATCTACGTCGGCAAGTACGCGGGCATTATCGTGCTCGATGTCGCGGCGCCGGAGGAAGCGCTGCCTCTGCTCACCATGCAGCAGAATATATACACCAATCCGCAGAAACCCATACAGGTTGACGAGAAGCTCTACAAGGTGGGCGAACCGGACGAAAACTCGCCCGTGCTGTTCACCACGAACTTCTCGCTCACGTATTTCTCGGTCGAGGGCGAAGTGGAGGCAAGCCGCGTGCCCGCCTACATCCTCGCGGTCGATACCGAGGGGCTTTCCGTGCTGACGGCGTACTCCGGGGACAAGCTCAACGAAAAGACCGTGGCAAAGGCCATAGCCGCTACGGGCCTCGAGAACGTCGTCAAACACAAAAAGCTCATCATACCGGGACTCGTCGCGGTGATGAGCGGGAAGCTCGAGGAGGAGACCGGCTGGGAGATACTCGTCGGCCCCAAGGAGGCATCCTATATTCCCAAATTTCTGAAGGAAATGTGGAAGTAGTACAATCCCGAGAGAGACACGTTGGTCAAGAAGCGCAAGAAGACTTTCAGCGTCCATTTTCTGCCCGATGACGTCACTGTCACCGTGCCCGAAGGCACCACAGTGCTCGAAGCGGCGCACACGGCGGATGTCTACATCAACAGCGTGTGCGGCGGCGAGGGCGTCTGCGGGAAATGCAAGGTCTACGTTAGAAGCGGCGAGGTAAGCCTCAAGGATGGGCCCACGCTCGCCGGAGGCGAGGAAAAAGGTGCAGTCCTCGCCTGCCGGGCGGAAATTGCCAGCGATGTCGAGGTCTTTGTCCCCACAAGGGTGACCGAATCGGACAGGATTCTGGTCGGAAAGAGCAAGATAAAGTCGCAGGATGCGAGCGATGTGCCGGGGTACGAACTCTCGCCGCTGGTGACCAAGCTCTACATGACCATGCAGCCCCCTGACACGGCATCGAATATCGCCGACACGGAGAGGCTCGGGTTCGAGATACGTGCGCTGCTCGACAGGCCTTCGCTGCAGTTGCACAGCGACCTCGACCTGCTGCGAAGCGTCCCGCGCGTGCTCAGGCGCTCCGACTGGCAGGTCACGGCCACGATAGCATTCAACCGGTGCAGCGACGAGATTATGCAGCTCGAGCGCGGCGACACTGCGCGCAGGAATTTCGGGCTCGCCATCGACGTGGGCACGACGACGGTAGTCGTACATCTCGTGGACCTGAGCAAGTTCGTCACCGTCGATGTCGAAGCGACCTACAACTCGCAGATGCGCTACGGCGAGGATTACATACACAGGATAATATACGGCGAGGAGCACGACGCCTTCGACGACATGAGAAATCTGATTCTCAGCGATATCAACAGCCTCGCGGCCAAGCTCGTTTCGCGAAGCGGAGTTGACCTGCACGAGATAGCGAGCGTGGTGGTGGCGGGGAACACGGCCATGGTCCATTTCCTTCTCGGCCTCGACCCCACGAGGCTGCGAAGGGACCCGTACGTCCCCAGCTCGAACATAATACCGCCGCTGTCCGCCGACGAGGTCGGTATCAGGGTCAGCCCGAAGGCGCGCCTCTACGTTCTGCCCGGCGTGGCCGCTTACGTGGGGGCGGACATAACCGCGGGAGTGATGAGCCTGCAGCTCGACACCAAGGAAGACACCTGCCTCTTCGTTGACATAGGCACCAACGGGGAAGTCGTACTCGGCGACAGCGAGTCTCTGCTGTGCTGTTCCTGTTCGGCGGGACCCGCGTTCGAGGGCTCGGGCGTCGAGCACGGCAGCCGCGCCATGTGGGGCGCAATCGAGAGCTTCGAGGCGAAGCCAGCGCCGGGCACGAAGGAAGGTTTCTCCTTCAAGTACTTCACCGTCGGAAACCGCCCGGCAAGGAGCATATGCGGCTCGGGTCTTCTCGACATCATGGCCCGGCTGTTCACAGCCGGAATCCTGGACAGGTCGGGCAAGTTCAACCGCGAAGTCAAGAGCAACAGGCTGCGCGAAAGGGACGGCATCGGGGAGTTCGTCATAGTTCCCAAGGCGGAATCGGCCATCGGAAGAGACATAACCATAAGCGAGATAGACATAGAGAACCTGATGCGCTCCAAGGCCGCCGTCTACGCCGCAGTCACGATACTGCTCGAATCGCTGCAGCTTTCGGTTGACGACATCTCGAGGATATACCTCGCCGGAGGTTTCGGCAACTACCTGAACATCGAGAGCGCAATCACCATAGGCATGCTGCCGGACGTGAAACCGTCGAAGGTCACCTTCGCCGGCAACACTTCGGTCGAGGGCGCGAAAATCGCCCTGCTCTCCCGCGAGGCTTACGAGAGAGCCCACGAGATTGCGGGCAAGATGACCTATTTCGACCTCATGGGCGACGTTAAGTTCATGGACGAGTTCGTGAAGGCGACCTTCCTGCCGCACACGGATATCGACCTCTTTCCCTCCGTTTCGAAACTGGTGGAGCAGAAGCGTTAGCATGGGATACGTCACGGCAATCAGCGGGAAAGGCGGAACGGGCAAATCGACCGTCGCCGCGCTTGTCGTGAGCGAACTCGTCGCATCAGGCTCCGGCTCCGTCCTGGCGGTGGATGCGGACCCCAACTTCAACCTCGGTCTGCTGCTGGGACAGGAGGTCACGGAGACGGTCGCCGACGTGCGAGAAAGTTTCATGGAGAAGAAGCTCGACCCGCCCAGCGGCATGTCCAAGGAGCGCATGGTCGAGTACGGCATCCAGAAGGCCGTACAGGAGTGCGAAGGCTTCGACCTCCTGACAATGGGCCGGCCGGAGGGCCCGGGCTGCTACTGCTATATAAACAACATACTCCGCAAGTATCTCGACGTGCTGAGCGAGGACTATTCGTACGTCGTCATCGACAACGAGGCGGGCATGGAACACCTGTCGAGGCGCACGACCACGAGGGTTGACCTGCTGCTCGTCGTCACGCAGGCCCTGCCGGCAAGCATCGCCGCCGCGGAGCGCATAGTCAAAATGACCAAAAGCCTGCCCGTAATCATCAAGAAACGCGAAATTGTCCTCAACCAGGTGAGGCAGGAGCTTCCGAAAATCATCGAAGAGAGGCTGGCCGGTCTCGACGCCCAGGTCTCCGCCAGGATGGGTTACAGCCCGGCCCTGGAGGAAACGATGCTCAGGGGCGAGCCGCTGCTCGGCAGGAGCGCCGAATTCGTAAAGGACGGGCTCAGCGCTGTCATAGAGGAAATCCGTTCCGGGGGAAAATGAATGGCCAAACGCAGGATTGGCGAGATACTGAAGGAATTCGGTCTCGTTGACGAGAGCGACGTACAGGCCGCGCTCGAAGAGCAGGAAGCCACGGGCAGGCTGCTCGGCGAGATACTCATCGAAAAGGGGCTCGTCCAGCCGCGCGACCTCTGGCAGGCGTGGCAGAGCCAGGTCGCGCACGACCCCGAGGCGATATACGGCATATCGGTTCCCAAGAAGGTCTCCGAACTGGCGTTCGGCGACCTGGCCGCGATTTACAGCGTCGTCCCTCTTTACGAGGGCGACAACCAGCTCACCGTAATCATGATGCGCCCGCAGGACGTGACGGTCATCGACGATATGCGCGTATTCCTCGAAGACGACGTGACCTCGGTCATCGCGGCGAACAGGGCGGTATTAGACGCGCTGCGCAGGCAGCACCCGGACGTGAAGCTGCGACGCTGCGACGGGTGCAACAAGGTGCTCGACGACGCGGACACTATGATACGCTTCGATACGGCTAACAGGAAGCTGACTATTTTGTGCAAGGACTGTTTTCCGAAAAGTGAAGAGCAAGGTTAAGTAACGGCAATCTGAGAGATTGGGAGGTGCAGGAATGGCTTTGCCGGCGGTTACGGAAAGTTGGTCGGGAGTTGTGAACGAGGTGACGATAGGCGCCACCGCGGAAGAAGGCGGGACACGCTCCTCGGTCGTGAAGGTAGGCGGGGCGAAGGCCCTGCCCTTCCACCAGTTCGAGGGCGAAGTGGGCAACAAGCCCGTCATCGCCGCGCATATCGTTGACACGCCGCCCGAGGAATGGCCCGAAATGCTCAGGAAGGAATACGCGGACGTATACGGCGACGTGGGCGCGTGGGCCAAGAAGTGCGTGGACGAACTCGGTGTGGCCTTGATTGCGCTCTCGCTCGACGGCATTCACCCCGACAAGGGCAACCTCGACGATGCGCACGCGGTGGAAGTCGTCACGAAGCTCAAGGAGTCGGTCGGCGTGCCGCTCATAATCTGGGGCTGCGGCTCCCCGGAGAAGGACAACGCGGTGCTGCCCAAGGTCAGCCAGGTGCTCAAGGGCGAGAAAGCCCTGCTCGGAAGCGCCACCCAGGACAACTACAAGACGATAGCCGCCGTGGCCCTCGCCGACGGCCACAACGTCATCGCCGAAGCCCCCATCGACATAAACATCGGCAAGCAGGTCAACATCCTGCTCACGGACATGGACTTCCCGCTGGAGCGCGTCGTCATGTTCCAGACGACGGGCGCGCTCGGCTACGGCCTCGAATACGTCTATTCCATACAGGAGCGCGAGCGCCTCGCCGCCCTCGGCGGCGACAAGATGATGGCCATGCCCATGCTTGCGACAGTCGGGCACGAGGCCTGGCGCGCCAAGGAGGCCAAAGCTCCCGAAGCGGACTTCCCCGAATGGGGACCCGAGTCCAAACGCGGCCCCATGTGGGAAATAGCCACCGCGATGGGCATGCTCATTTCCGGCGGCGATATAATGCTGATGCGCCACCCGCAGGCCATCAAGACCGTCTCGAAGATGATTGACAAACTCTACGATTAGGGCGACAGTACCCGTTGGGGAAACGGAGAGAAGGAGGTCAGCATGATACCAATCGGCGAAAGACTAAACGGCATGTTCACCGACGTCAAGAAGGCAATCGCATCGAAGGACCCGGCGGCGATTCACCAGCTCGCCGAGAACCAGACTAAGGCGGGCGCCTCGTACCTCGACGTCAACGTCGGTACGGCCGCAGCGGACCAGATCGACGCCATGCAATGGCTCGTCACGACCATCCAGGAGAAGTGCGACACGCCGCTTGCGCTCGATAGCCAGAAGCTCGACGTCATCAAGGCCGGGCTCGAAGTGGTCAAAGGCCACTGCATGATTAACTCCTGCCAGGCCGACCCGGAGAAGCTCGATATCTACCTGCCGCTGTGCAAGGAGCACGACGCCGCGCTCGTCGCGCTCTGCATGGACAAGGACGGCGTCTCGCAGTCCACCGAGAAGCGGCTCGAAAACGCGATGACCATTATCGAGAAGGCCATGGAGTACGGCGTGCCGACCGACCGCCTCTACATCGACCCCATTATACTCCCCATCAACGTGGACCAGCGCCAGCCGCAGATGATTTTCGAGGCCGTGAGCCAGATTCGCATGATGGCCGAGCCGGCGCCTCATATCACGGTTGGCCTCTCGAACATCTCGCAGAGCACCCATGAGCGCCACCTCATCAACCGCATCATGCTCGTCATGCTCGCCGCGCACGGCTGCGACAGCGCCATCGTCGATGTCCTCGACAAGGACCTGATGGATGCCTGGATTACCGCCGACTTGCTGATGAACAAGATGATTTATTCCGACTCGTACCTCAAGGCGGCCCTGGCATAGGGCGCGATGGGAAGAAAAAACAGGAAGCCCCGGCTTGAACGCCGGGGCTTCTTCTATTCGCATTTAAGGGGGAACCCGTCAGAATCTGAAGCTCTTTATCATTTTCGCGAAGTCCTTCTTCATCTTGTCGTACTCCTCCGAGGGGCACCACATCCGGATGTCGTAGAGGTATCCCTTGCGCACGAAGATGAATCGCTCGTAGCTTGTCTTGACCTTGCCGTCGGCTGAGGCGACCTCGTATTTGAACCCCCAGCCGAGTTCGCCGCAGCACTTCACCCGCTTTGCCGAGGTCAGTGTCGCGCCCGGGTGGTTGGCCTTCAGGTCGTCCTCGACCCACTGCTTTGCATCATCTATCCTGACGCTGGTGTCGGCTTTCTTCGAGCGCACCTGCAGCGTCGCCTTCGCCTTCTTGTTGAATATCCTGCACGGCTCCTCGGAGTACTTCTTTTCGATGCTCTGCTTCTCCTGCGGCGAGCTGGCCCGCTTGAGCATCTCTTCCTTCTGCTTTTCCATGTCAACTATCAGCCAGTCGTCGCTGGCCTTCGTAACCTTGAACGCGGGCACCTTGTTGACGTGCGACTTCTTCTTGCGCTGCTTCTCGAGCTCCTTCTCCTGCTTCTCCCACTCCTTCAGAAGCCCTTCGACCTTCTTGAGCAGCTCGTCCGTCGCCGACAGGTCGAACGTGTGCGGGTCGGGCGTTACGGCGCGCAGCTTCTCCTTCTTGTCCTTGTCCGTCCACTTCTCGAAGAACAGAATGACCTTCTTCCCTTTTTCCACGAACGAGTCGGGCAGCGGCAGGCCGTAGCCCTGGCTCCCGTTCACCGACTGTATGTAGTAGAGTTCGAACTCCTTGTCCTTGAACTTGCCCTTGAGCGTCTTGACCAGCTTGTACTTGACTGTCTGCCAGGGTTCCTTGCCCTCGAACTTCTGCGCCTCGACAACCTCGCAGACTGCGGCGTACTCGATGAAGTCCACCGCCTGCTCCAGAGTCGGCAGTCCGGCGGACTGGCCCATTACAGCCGCGCAGACCGCAATAACCGCGCCCAGCGTAATCGCTCCGGCAACCCATCTCATTCCCGGGCCCTCCTTATGTTTCCCGTCAGGCTCATTGTATACTTCAAGGAGTCCTTGTTCAAATCATTTCAGCCGGGGCGAACATTACTCGAATTTGAAGCTTTTTGCAGTCTTTTCGAACATCGGCCTGTACTGGTCGAACTTGTGCGGCTGCGAACTGCATGAAATGACCGCTACTATCTTACCCTTGACCACCAAATAGTTCATTTCCCTGATTTCGCCGCCCGGTTCCGAGTAGTCGCAGACCAGCACCTTCGCATCGGTGTCGTCAATCTTCGCGCTGCTCTCCCCGATGACCTTTAACGAGGGCGTCTCCGCCCGCCTCTCGCGGAGAATCTCCGCGGCGAACTTATCGAGCGTCGTCTCCTCGTCCCGCTCCTCGATAATGACGCCTATCGCCTCCTGAAACGGGTCGCTGTCATCTTCGAACGGGGCCAGAGCAACGATGGCGCTGCCTTCCATGCTTGTCTTCCAGCCCTCGGGGAATTCGATTGAGCACTCCTTCCCGCCTGACCTGTCACCGCCGAAGTTCTCGCCCGAACACGCGCCGAGCGCTATCATCACGAGTGCCGCCGCGACTAACCCCGGCCTCGCTGCATCCATGCAAGCCTCCTCAAGTAAGTCCTTTTATCCTCTAACTCGATGGAGTCCCATGTATACCACTGCGGGATGCTATTTTCAACAATCCGGCACAGAACTGCACATCAGCGAGAACGTTCGCTCTTGCTCACGCCAGAAGCAGCGCTTATCCGGGCGTGAATTCACAGACTGACAGCACACCCGGACAGGGCTTGTTATAGAGTTGTTACTGAAGGCTGGTAGCTGAGGCCTGGCCTACCACCTGTCGCGGCGGCCACCACCTCCACCACTTCTTCCGCCGCCGCCGCCACCGCCGCCGCCGTAACGCTTTGGCCGGGCTTCGTTGACGGTCAGGGTCCTGCCACCCATCTCCTTGCCGTTGATGCCTTCGATGGCCTTCTTGGCGGCATCATCGTCGGGCATCTCTACGAAGCCGAAGCCTCGCGGACGGCCCGTCTCGCGGTCCGTGATGATTCTGGCCGAGGAAACTTCCCCGTACTCGCCGAACGCCTGCCGAAGTTCTTCTTCGGTCATGTCGAACGACATATTACCTACGTAGATATTCACTATCTACACCTCACAAAAAGACAGAAACACTTGCCAATGGGGAAGTCTCGAACCGGAGCTTCGCACGAGGATATCGTGGTGACTGTGGATCGCGGACACCCCTAACAAGTGGTAGTTTGCACTTCGATAGGCCCTAAGTCAACAATAAAGCGGCCTGCAGCATGAAAATAAATTGAGATTTTTTCCCGCCGCGAAAGCCTCCGACACAGGTAATCCGCCGACATCTCAACGAAAAAACACTTCAAGACATCACCCCGCATATGATATTCTTGGCGAGTTCCGGGAGAGAGGAGGAATCATGCCGCTGGCGTTCGAGTCGGTGAGCCACGGGCAGGTCGCGTTCGGGTTCTTCAATATCGAGTCCGACATGCTGCTTTTGGAGCGTTACTTCTTCTTCGCGAACGATTTCTGCAAGCTTCTCTCGGACATGGCCGGGAGCAACACTGACAGCGGCTTCGAGGCGGCCTGGCCGGTCTATCATATCGCCAGGCTCAAGGACATAGGCGACCTGCAGGGCGCGATTCACGGAACCCGCCATATCGGCTTTATCGGCGAGACGTATCGCAGATACCCATTTCCTAAGCAGCCGGAAGACTTCAAGCAGAACCCGCAGGGCTTTCAGACCCGCGCCGAGTTCACGGAGATGGTCGAGAAGTACGCCGATAAGCTGGATATCCGGGTCAGCGCGGACCCGTCAAGCAAACAAGTCGCAATCGGTGATTGCGTATTCAGCCGGGAGAGCTTTCTGGAGCTTGTGCGCTACGTCTGGCGGGGCGGCTACCCGCGATGGCGCGATGAGACTCGGCCCGAGTACGTGGAAGCACTCAGGCAGCTCGAAGAAAGCCGCCACTGGCTGTTCGAGGGGTTGAGGCTCTCGTAGCTACAGCTTGTCTTTGACAAGTTCCCAGACAGCCTGGACGCCTTTCATCCAGCCTTCCTCGTAGTAGATGAGCATGTCGGACGGGCAGTCGCCGGCTGCTTTCCTGACCATGATTTCTTCCCTGCTGCGAATGTAGCGCGTCCTTTTCGTGCCCGCTGTACCGTGCTCGACCACAGGCATGCCCTCGCCGTACTTGCGAAGGCCGTCGTAGTCAGCCTCTTCCCTGGCCCATTTCAGGCCCGCATTGTAGCCTTTCTTGAACCAGACCTTTTCCTCCTTGCGCTTGTCTTCCCTGAGCCGGAGGATGCGTTCTCTGACCTGCGCTACGATTTCATCCATGTTTTTGCGGTCTTCGGGCAGGTCTTCGAGAATGCGAATCTCCTTCTCGATTGCCGTGGAGCATATGCCGGATATGTTGAGCTTGTCCCTGTACCTGCCAAGCCTTTCGCTCAGCTCATCCGAAAGATACACCGTCACCCGCGCCATTTTCCTTCTCCTGTACGCATACTATACGTCTACATATATTATACGTATATCCTCTGCCCTGTCAACCCCTTTTCCAGTGAAAAATGCCGTCCCTCAAGGAATTGAGCTAGTCTCAAGTGTCTTAAATGCTGGCCATGCAGATTGTATCGTCGTATCATAAAGACAAGATTATCATTGTAGGGGACGGCAATATGAAAACCGTTATATCATCTCTGCTCCTGATTCTTCTACTCGCTGATTTCTGTTTATCACAGGGAGAAGACGAAAGAGACAAACGAGTAGAACAATTGATTGGAGACCTCAAAGGCGAAGAAAAGGATGTTCGTACTAATGCGGCAAGAGAATTAGGAAAGATAGGCGACGCAAGAGCTCTAAAGCCACTTATAACCGCACTCAAGGATAAAGAAAAAGGTCCTCGATGCGCTGCTGCATTAGCCTTGGGTAATATCGCCGACAAGAGCGCGACAGATGCGGTTATTGAAACACTGAATGACAAAGATAAAGATGTTGCGCTTACTGCCATAATAGCGCTGGGAGAGATAGCTGACAGTAAGGCGGTTGAGCCTCTTCTAAAATCCCTCAAAGATAAAGACCCCCGTGCGCGCTTCAGCGCTGCAGAGGCATTGGGAAAAATAGGAGACACGAAAGCTGTCGAACCTCTTATTGCCGTCTTGAAGGACAAGAACAGCACGGTGCGACTGAATGCCGCGGATGCCCTAGGACAGTTAGGAGACAAGAAAGCCGCTCAACCTTTAGTTGAAATGCTTGAGGATGATGACGCATCAGTCGTTACGTATGCCGCGCAAGCATTAGGTGAGTTGAGAGATACCCGTGCTGTCGAACCTCTCCTCAAAGTAATGCAGGGAAAGAAGGACAAATACAACCGCATGGCTGCCGCAACAGCGCTCGGTCTGATAGGCGACAAGAAGGCAATTGATATCCTGCTTGCAGCGCTGAAAGACGATATCTCAGAAGTTCGCGCGTGTGCCGCATTCGCCCTCGGCGACATAGCAGAAAAGAAGGCACTTGACCCGCTCAGGCAGCAGTGGAAGAAAGACAAAGACAAGAAGGCACAACTTGCGGCTGCCTATGCATTGGTGAAAATGGAAAGAAACAAGGACGCGCTGAAATCCCTGATTGCACTTCTGAACGATTTGGATTTCACCAATCGCATTGTCTGTGCCTCATGCCTTGGTCACCTTGTCGAAAAAGAGGCAGTTGACCCTCTTATCGCGGCCTTGAAAGACAAGAACAGCATTGTGCGCGAACGCGCTGCGTGGTCACTGGGTGAATTTGGTGACAAGAGTGCCATCAGCCCTTTGATAGAAGGCCTGCGAGATGCGGAAGTATCTGTTCGAGCAAGCATTACAAAAGCCCTCAAAAAGCTCACTGGAAGAGACTTCTGCAGAGATTACAATATATGGAAAGCCTGGTACGAGAAGAATAAGGACAAGTAGCGCTCTCTCTGCGGTCCTCGGCGCATCTCTGCGACTCTGCGGTTAATAGAGAGCGTCAATCTGGTGGCGGGGGTTTGGGGGGCGCGGGCTGTTCGGGGTCTTCGCCCTGTTTTTCGGCGGCGGAGGCTTCGAGCCATTTCTCCACGCGGTGGTACATGTACGATACGCCTATCATGAGAATGCCGAGCACAAAGAACGAGATAATTCTGTAGACTTCCTTCGAGTTGGCCATGTCTATAAGCACGAGCTTGAGCGAGGTCAGGCCGAAAAGGCCCAGCGCAGTCAGCCTGTAAGGCCGGACCTTGCGCCAGAACCCGACCGAAAGCAGCCCGCCCGCGAACACGCCCCAGACAATCGAAAGCGACATCTGCCCGACCCAGCGCGCCCGCTCCGCGTTCTCGATGCTCCTGAGACAGTACAGGTACGTCTCGACGTTCAGAAGCAGGAAAAGCAGCAGAATCGTCACGGCATTGACCACCCACGCCCCAATCGATTCCTCGCGCCTGAACTGCTCGCGGAAACGCCTGATTGCATAGAAGTAGCCGAATGACATAACGACTGCGAAAAGCGCCGTAAGGAAACGGCCATTCAGGTACAGTATGTATCCGGTAAGATAGTAGTTGTAGCCCCAGATGACGAGGCCGGCAGCCACGACGAGCGCCGAGACGCACGTGCATCGCATGGCGAGCGAACGCAGCTTCAGCCCGAGCGCGAGATACGCCCCTGCCCCGGCGGCCCAGACAAGCGGCAGCAGGCACCTTGCCAGGTAGATGTGGTCCCACCGGTAGAGCCAGATGCCCATTTCGACGCTCAGCAGCACGAGGAACAGCCACAGCGCAGTCCCGTACACGCTCAGACCGGTCGCCTGCCCCTCCTCGCCGAACAGCTCGCGGGAGCGGCGCAGCGTGCGCGCGTAGGCATAGGATGTCAGCAGGACGGTAATCGAGGCGAAGAAGCGCCCGTTCAGGCACATGAGATAGTTGGATTCGTCCCTGTAGCCGTATCCGACGGCGGCCATTATCGCGGCCGCGGCGAGCGCGCCGAGCCCCGCCCTGCGCAGGTACAGCGAGGGCAGCCTCAAGCCCGCCGCAAGGTACGCAACCGCGCCGGCCGACGAGATTACCGGCAGCAGGCACCGCGCAAGGTACTTCAGGTGCGGTTCGTCGAGCCAGAGCCACGTCTCTACGCTGACGAGAAGCGTGGCGAGGAATATCCCGACGCCGTATAGCGCCCACACGCCTTCCCGCTCGCCCTCGGCGCACCGGCCGGGCCAGCGGCGGTAGAAAAAGCCATATATAAAGACTGTGAGCACAACAGCCAGGGAGCCTGCGAACCGGCCGTTCAGGAAGAGGAGATAACTTTCGCTTGCCGTCAGGCCGTAGCTGCGTATTGCAAGAACTGCCGCTATGAATAGGGTGAGCACGCCCGATACGCGCATCTCGGGGCTCTTGAGCTTCAGGCCGGCGACGAAGCAGCCGAGCGTGCCGCCGGTCCAGATAAGAGGCTGCAGCCAGGCTGAAAGATAGTCCATGTCGCGGACCATCAGGAACTGGTAGACTTCAATGCTTACAAGCAGCGTGACCGTGAATATGCCCGCGAAGTACAAGGGCAACGCCATGGGCGTCTCGTCCTTCGTGCAGATATCGCGCCAGCGCCTGTAGGTGTAGGCGTAGGCGAACAGGACGAGTATGCCTGCGAGCGAGGCGAGGAACCGGCCATCGAAGAACAGGAGATATTCCCTGTCAACGCCGAGGGAGTAGTCCCAGAACTGCAGCACGAGGACGACGCCCAGCGCCAGGAAACCGCAGAACCGCGCAACGGCGTAGCGAATCAGCATGCCCACGACGAGGAAGCCGACCACGCCGAAGACCCACACCAGCGACGATGCCCAGCGCACGTGCCGGCTCCAGCCGGAGAGGTCGAGCCAGTGCCAGACCTCGGCGTGCATCACGATGAGCGCGAGGAACGCCGAGCCTATTCCGACGGCAATTTTCGCGCCGCGGTCCGTCTCCCTCGCGCCCTTCCCTTCGACGTGATGTATGAAGGCGTAGGCCCCGCCAGCCAGCGCCACGAAGAAGGCGGTCCCGAAGCTCTTGTTGAACACGGGAAAAAACTTCTGCGCGTGAAGCGGCCAGTGCACGAAGAATATCCTGCCTACGGCCAGGAGCAGCGGGATGAGGCTGCCAATTCTGACGGGGAAGTACGAGTACCTGTACGCAAGCAGCAGCAGGAGCGCGGCCTCGGCCGCCCATACGACGGTTACGCCGTTGAAGTCGAGAAGGATGGGTACGGTTATCGTCAGGAACGTCACAGACATCGCGAGGAAAGCGAAGATGGCCCGCCTGTCGGTCGGAATGCGCCTCTTCGTGAGCGAGCCGAGAACGAGGTACGAGGTGCTCATCGCGCCGGTGAACATGCCGAGGACGAACTTGTGCGAGCCGTGCAGCAGCACGAACGCATAGATTGTGACCACCGCCGCGTTAGAGACTGCCATGAAGAACCGCTCGCCGACGATTTCCGTGAGCTTGCGCAGGTGGTAGACGTAAGGCGAGAAGAGGAAGACGAAGAAGAACGCGCCCAGCCAGACAGTCGCAGGGGCGACTGCGGCGCTCGTGTAGAACTTGAAGTACCACGCGGTGAAAAAGAGCCACGTGCCGACGAAGGCGAGTATGTCGAGCACCCGCCAGCGCTTGTAGAACGCCACCCCCAGCACGCCGAGGTCGAGGATGAGAAGGTAGCTGAAGAGCGCGTCGCGCGGGTCTTTGCCCGTGCTGAGCATTGCGGGCGTCAGCAGCCCGCCGAGCACCGCGAGGAAGCTTATCGGCACCGCGTCGTGGATAACCGCGAGCGCCATGCCGCCGGCGGTGACGAGCACCATGAAGGCGAACGTGACCGGCTGCGGCATGATATTGTAAATGCCGAACGCGGCGTAGAGCGAGACGTATAGGACTGCTAGCCCTGCGCCCACGAGCCCCTGCCCGAGCGGGCGCATTTTGCGCCTTATGAAGCGCTCGCCCGCTGCCGTCATGACGATGCCGCCCACGACGCCGAGAATCACGCGGCCCGTCGGCCCGAGCCATTCGTTATCGAAGGCATACTTCAGGAACAGGCCGGCGCTCAGGATAAGCACTACCGCGCCGACCCACGTAATCCACTGCCTGCCTGCGCTCTCCTCGAGCTTTTTCCACCATTCCTTGGCGCCGGTGGCCTTCGCCTGTGCCTGTGCTACGTATGCTGCGGCAGGTTCTTCCGGCTTTCTGATAACGGACGGTTTCTCCGGTTCTTCCGGTTTTTCATCCGGCACTGGCACAAGATATGGGAGCGGCGCTTTTTCCTCTGGTTTTTCCTTTTCCTCCGGCTTCTCTTTCGGCTCTTCTTTCGCTTTCTCTTCCGCTTTTTTTTCGGGCTCGACAATAACGGCAGGCACTTCCTCTTCGGCGGGCGGCTTCTTTCCGGGCTCGGGGATTTCCACCAGCTCGCCCTTTTCTTCCGCCAGCTCCTCGGGAGTTCGTTCTGGCTGCTCTTCGGCAGGCTCGCCGGGCTTCTCAAGGCGGGTTATCCGCCGGGCGAGCCTCTCAAGCTCGCGCTCGACGTGCAGCAATCCAGACCGGATGCTTCTCAATTCCTTCTGGAGAGTTCTGAGTTCCTTTTCGTTCCTTTGTGCCGCAGCTGCCGCTGTAAAGCCTTTAATAGCGCCGACAAACATGACGATAAGGATTATTACGAAAAGAAAAATCAGGCCTTCCATGCCGTCCGCTCCGACAAATCGGAAATAGACCGGGCTGTGACATTATGTATGATAACACATAGAATCAGAGGGATGGAATGAAATTTCAGGAACTTCCGCTTCTAATGGGCGCTTTCGCCGCCCTGTTTACTTGCGGACGCGCGAGCACCCGGAGCCGTACTTCAGGTTGCCGCGGTCCAGAAGCAGGATGAACGAGTATATCGCCGTGCAGTACGCCGGGCCCAGGTCGGTCTCCGTATTAATGCTCGGCTCCTTGGGGTTCTTTACGGGCTTGAACGAACCGTCGGAGTTCTGGTGCTCCATGATTTTCGGGAACCAGGTCTGGACGTACTTGTCCCACGTGCCCGGGCCGACCTGCAGCGAGCCGATTGCGCACTGCCAGAAAGACAGCGCCGGCGAGGCGTGGCCCGTAATCACGTCGTTCATCATGCGGTCGAGCAGCGTGCAGAGGTTGCCGTAACTGCCCTGCTTGGCTCCCGCCATGGACAGCGCGAAGACGGCGCCGCCGGTGCGGCTGACGTGGCCCCACTTGTTCGAGTGCGAATAGCCGACTCCCCTGCCGGTTACACACTTCTCGATGTAGGCGACCGCTTTTTCGAGGGCGCTTTTCTTCACGGGTATGCCCTCGCGTCTGCACATGCCCATGCAGGCGACGGCGAAGTTGGACATGATTTCGAGTTCGACGTAGTTGAGGGGGTTCGGCCCGGAGGCGTCATGCCCGAAGCCCCCGTTGCTCTCCATGTTGATTATAAGCTGGTCGCAAATCTGCTTGAGAAGTTCCTTCAGCTCGCCGGACTTGTAATACGGCAGCGCCTCGACAAGGAACATTCCTCCAACCGAGAGCGCCCAGTTGGCTTGGTCAAACTTGCCCTTCGCCTGGCGCTTGCCGGTCAGGTAGCGCCTCACGCCCCCCTTGACCGTGTTGTAGCAGCGGTCGAGCAGCCCGGTATACTTGTTGTTCTTGCTCGCCAGGCACGCCATTCCGGCCAGGCCGGCCGATACCACCTGGCCCTGCGGCGCGTACTTGACGCGCGTGCCGTGCTGCAAGAGCCAGTCCAGCCCCCTGAAGCCGGCCTCGGTCGCCTTCTTCGGCTTGAACTTGCTGGAGCGCACCTTGAAGCTGCCGCCGCCCGAATCGCCGTTGTCATCTTTCCATATCTTGCGGCTCTTGCGCGGCTTCTTGTCCTTGTCGAGCTTCTCGGCGCCGGGGTCGAACGTTATGCCTTCCGACTCCTTCTTTTCCCTGGCGCTTTCAGGGAGCTTACCGTCAAGGATGTCGAGTTCGCGTTTCGCCTCGGCATCGTCGGGATACATCTCGAGGATTCTCACGAGGAGCTGGCGCTGGTATTTCTTGAGGCTGCGCTTGCCGCACCAGAGCGCAAGCTCCATCATGGCGTACGTGTCGCCGGGCGTTATCTTCTTGACCCTGCTGAGGTATTCCTTTTCGAGTTCGCCCGCCTTCTTTATCTCGACTATGTCGTCCCTGTCAATCGTGGTGGTTATGCCCCTGAGGATATCCTTTAATACTATCTGGTCGGGCGTTTCCTTGATAATCTCGCCTTCCAGGGATTTTCCGCTGTCAAGGACGACCGTGTCTGCATGCGTCGTCACGAGCATGAGCAGCAGGCTGATTGCTGTAAAAGCTGTGATTCTCTTCATCTGTTCGGCTCCCCTGAATTATGGATGCACTGTCCCCGTCAACCTATTTGATGCCGCGCGGCGCGTATCGTTATGTATATAAAATGTAAAAATTTGCGCAGGACTCATCCCGCCGCTCTTCATGCCTGTCAATAATAGTTCTTAAAAAGCTAAAAGTCAAGCTTTTTATGCCTTCTCAGCCGAATATAGAACTCATTCCCCAACCTGCATCAGGGGCTGCCGCCCGGCAATCTCTTTGTGCTTGACTAAGGGGCGGGCGGAGCTTATATTCGGGGACTTCCCGGGGAGAAGCGGAGGTTACGGCATGAAGGCACTGGTCCTGAGCGGCGGGGCGGGCACGAGGCTCCGGCCCATTACACACACGAGCGCCAAGCAGCTCATACCAATCGCCAACAAGCCCATTCTCTTCTACGGTCTCGAAGCAATCGCCGCTGCGGGGATTACCGAGGTCGGCATTATAGTCGGCGACACGCATGCCGAGATAGAGGCCGCAGTCGGCGACGGCGGCAAGTTCGGCATCAAGACTACTTACATCAGGCAGGATGCGCCGCTCGGGCTCGCCCACGCGGTAAAGATTGCCGAGGAATTCATGGCGGGCGATTCGTTCCTGATGTACCTCGGCGACAACCTCGTCAAGGACGACCTCGGCCAGCTCGTGAGGGAATTCGAGGATGGCGGCTGCAACTCGCTCATACTCCTTGCGCACGTGGAAAACCCGAGCGCATTCGGCGTGGCGGAACTCAACCCCGACGGCAGTGTAAAGAGACTGATAGAAAAGCCGAAGGAGCCGCCGAGCGACCTCGCCCTCGTCGGCGTCTACCTCTTCGACCCGAACATTTACGAGGCTATCAAAAATATCAAGCCCTCGTGGCGCGACGAACTCGAGATAACCGACGCAATCCAGTACCTGCTGGAAAACGACTACAAAGTCCACCACCACGTCATAGAGGAATGGTGGAAAGACACGGGCAAGCTCGAAGACCTGCTGGAGGCGAACAGGATAGTGCTCGAAGGAATCGAGCAGCGCATCGACGGCGACGTGGACGCAAAGAGCCGCATCGAGGGCAGCGTGATAATCGAGAAAGGCGCGAAAGTCGAGGAGAGCGTCATTCGCGGACCCGCCGTAATCGGAGAAAAGACCATCGTTTCGCATTCCTATATCGGCCCTTTCACCTCGATATGCTTCGATGTGACAATCGAGAACAGCGAGATCGAGCATTCCATCGTCTGCGAGAACTCCGTGATACGCGACATAAAGCGCATAGAAGGCAGCCTGATAGGCAAGAGCGTGCATATAGTCCGCTCTACGGGCCGGCCGGCCGCGCACAGGATAATGGTCGGCGATTCCTCGCGAATAGAGATAGTATGATGCACCGCCAGGGAGGTTTCCGATGATAGACGGCGTGAAGGTCAAGAAGCTGCGGGTCATTCCCGACGAGCGCGGGAAGCTGATGGAAATCCTGCGCGCGGACGACGAGATGTTCGAGAAGTTCGGGCAGGTCTACATGACGACCGCCTATCCCGGCGTCGTCAAGGCGTGGCACCTGCACAAGATACAGGCCGACAACATGGCTGTCGTGCGCGGCATGATGAAAATCGTCCTCTACGACGGCCGCGACGATTCGCCCACGAAGGGCGAGGTCAACGAGTTTTTCGCGGGCGAGCAGAACCCGATACTCGTCCACATACCGAAAGGCGTCATGCACGGCTTCAAGTGCGTGAGCGAATACGAGGCAATCGTGGTCAACGCGCCCACAGAGGTCTACAACTACAAGGAACCCGACGAGTACCGCGTGCATCCCCACGAGAACGACATCCCCTATGAATGGACGAGAAAGGACGGGTAGGCATGCACCTTCTTGTCACGGGGGGCGCGGGATTCATAGGCTCGAACTTCATACGCCACATCCTCACCACATACCCTGACTACAGGGTCACAAACCTCGACAAGCTGACCTACGCCGGGAATCTCGAAAACCTGAAAGATATCGAGAACGACCCGAGGTACGCGTTCGTCAAGGGCGATATCTGCGACCGGGAAGTAGTAGACAGGATCGCAGCGGACGTGGACGTGATTGTCAACTTCGCGGCCGAGACGCACGTTGACCGCTCGATAACAGGCCCGGAGCCGTTCGTCAAGACCGATGTCTTCGGCACGCTGGTCCTTCTCGAAGCGGCGAGGAAGTACGAACACAAACTCTACGTGCAGATTTCGACCGACGAGGTTTACGGCTCGATTCTCGAAGGCTCTTTCACCGAGGAGTCGCCGATTCGCCCGAACTCGCCCTACTCCGCCTCGAAAGCCGGCGCGGACATGCTGGTGCGCTCCTTTTTCATAACCTACGGCCTGCCTGCCGTCATCACCCGAAGCTCGAACAACTTCGGCCCGTACCAGTATCCCGAGAAAGTCATCCCGCTTTTCGTTACGAATGCCTTCGACGGCATCAAGGTGCCGCTTTACGGCGACGGGCTCAACGTGCGCGACTGGCTCTACGTCCTTGACAATTGCCGCGGGATAGACCTCGCGATTCACAAGGGTGAGCCGGGCGAAGCCTACAACATAGGCGGCGGGTTCGAGATTCCCAACATCAAGCTCACAAAGAAGATACTCGAATTATCAGGTAAAGACGAGAGCCTGATAGAGTACGTCCCCGACCGGCTGGGGCACGACAGGCGCTACTCGCTGAACTGCGCCAAGATTCGCAGCCTCGGATGGGAGCCGCAGGCTGATTTCGACACCGAGCTTGCACAGACCGTCGAATGGTACAGGAACAACCGCCCCTGGTGGGAGAAACTAAAAAATCCATAACAAACCCCGGCCTTCAGGCCGGGGATGCTCGAACGCACCCCCGGTACAGGGAGCAATGGCATGAAAGTCGCAGTCACGGGAGCAGCCGGAATGCTGGCGCGCGACCTGATTGATGTGCTCGCGCCGGAGTACGAGCTGCTGCTCCTGGACAGGCTCGATGACTGCGACGACCGGGGCCACGAGTTCGCCTGCATGGACCTCGTGGATGAGACCAAGGTCGGGCCCGTAATCAGCGGCTCGGACGTCGGGCTGGTCTTCCACTGCGCCGCGTTCACCGACGTGGACGGCGCCGAGGAGAGAATGCAGGAAGCCTACCAGGGCAACGCGCTCGCCACAGCCCGCGTGGCGGCAGCCTGCCGCGAAGCAGGCATTCCGCTCGTCACAGTCTCGACCGACTATGTCTTTGATGGGACAAAAAAGGAAGCCTATTGCGAGTTCGACCAGACCAACCCGCAGGGCGTATATGGCAAGTCGAAGCTCTGGTCGGAGCATCTTGCGCTCCAGAGCGGCGCGAGGGTCGCGGTCGTGCGCACCTCGTGGCTCTACGGCGTGGGCGGGAAGAACTTCGTGAGGACCATTAAGCATCTCTGCTCGGAGAAAGACGAGATATCCGTGGTCGAAGACCAGCGCGGCTCGCCCACCTACGCGGTCGACCTCGCCGAAGCGCTGGCGAAGCTGGGCCGTGGGCTTGTCGCGGGCAGGCCGTATGAAGGCGTCTGGCACGTGACCAACTCCGGCACCTGTTCCTGGTTCGAGTTCGCACAGGAAATCGCCAGGCTTACAGGCTCAAAGACCAAAATCAAGCCGACGACGACGAAGGCGTTCGGGCGCCCTGCCCCGCGGCCCGCGAATTCTGTGCTGCAGAACCTGCGCTGGCTGGCCGAGGGCCTGCCGCCCCAGCGCCACTGGCGCGAAGCTCTCCAGGCCTACCTCGCGCAGGAAGAAAAAGAAGAAAACAGGAAAGACTGATTCTTATCTTTCGCGCCGGCACTCGTCTAATCAGCGGGGAATATCACACCCGGCAGACAAGAAACGCGGGAGATTCCGCATGAGAAGGCTTTTGTTAGTCGCGGGGCTGGCCTGTTCGGTCGCCCTCCTTTCTTTCGGAGGCAGCGACAAGGAATTCAGCATCAACGGTGACGGCAGCTCAAGCGAAGGTTTCCTCTATCCCGATAACATCGAACAGCGCTCCGAATACCATAGAAGAATGCTCTCGCGTGCATTTAACTCAGTCGATATTCAGAGCCACGACCTTTTTGCCACAGACAAGAAAATGCCGACGTTCATCACCGTCATGCTGTGGTGCGATGGAAGCGAGCCGCTCGAAGTATGCACGGAGTACCAGAAATGGTGGGAATATGTATCTTTCGAAGCCGCGCGTCTTGTCTCGCGAGATGATGATGAAGAAAAGGAAGGAGATGGGGAAGAAGAGCCCGAAACCATATCTTGTTCAGGCTCTGACTTCGAAGTACACCTGCTTCCCGGTCACACCTTCACCCACGAATGGGTGGGCGGAGTACTGCATCCGGACTGTTGCATGGAAGATGTGCCGCTCACGAGCGACAGGATGTCCCTGACGGATGGCGACCGGGTCGAGTGCGGCTGGTTCGTGTCGGCGGGCAATCCGGACAGCCTCGAAGAAGGCCTCTACGCATTCAGGCTCAAGATTGACTGGGGAGCGCTGTCGAAGGCGTTTCCAGACCTGTCACAAGACAACACTACTGGCAGAGACCCTGAAAACAAGTGGTTCGGGTTCACGTATTTCTACGAGGTCGAGGACCCTCTGGAGAAATTCAACAGGTACTACAACCTGTACAGTTCATATGCGCATTGCTGTCCGCGAAAGGCAATCGCCTGGTATTCCGCTCTCATTACTGAGAAATATCCCGACAGAGCCCTTCCATGGCAGATAATGGCGCACAAACTGAATTTCATCGAGGAGTATGAAGAAGCCATTAGCTACTATAAAAAGTGCTACGCGATGATTGAGCAGGGCGTAGACCCCGGAATCGTGGAAACAGGGCCTGACAAGTATTCCTGCGCACTCGGCATTGCCGAAACTTACTACAATTGGAAAGAATACGACCTGTCGCTCCACTGGTGTGCCGTTGCCCTTGATGTGCTCAAGCACCCGACATTGTTTTCCTACGGATGCTGCAGCGATGATTCTCATGTGAACGGGATGGAAGGAAACGTGTCCGTTCTCCTATGGAAAATCGCACAGGAGCTCGAATAGTGTACGCTCTCAAATACATATCAGTTCTTCTATTAACGCTTGCAGCCATGACCGGCTGCGGTGGCCGAAGCTCAGAGGATTTGCTGAAGGAATATCGCAAGTGCCTGAAAGAAAAAGGAGAAGCGCTGACAAGTGACACAATAATCCAGATACAGCTTCTGGACAGGATAGTGCTCGATAATGACGTTCCCGTGGCAAGAGAATTGATAACGGACAAGGAAGGGTGCTTCCGTCATATCGGTTGCGTCGCGGCGGCGCGGCTCAAGGATGCGAAGCTCATTCCGGAACTCGTTACATGCCTTGAAGACAGCGAGCTGTACGTCAGCAACGAAGCTGCATACGCGCTTACCAGAATCAGCCGGGAATCGGTCAGCCCCTCCATGGCAGAATGCAGGAAGCTGCTCGCCAAGAAGAAGCGAGGTGCATCGGAAGACTGGGCGCTGTTTCACTGCTTCCTCGTGTTTCACCTGACAAAGGCGAGAGAGGCCGCGCCGCTGTGCATCGAGGCGCTTGCCGACAAATCGAAGAAGGTGCGTTACGCCGCGCTCGGCGCGCTCGGGGCAATCGAGGCCAAAGAGGCTTTGACCGAGATTCTGGCTATCCTGGGGAACGCGGGCGAGCCGGAGCTTCTGCGCGTGCGCGCCGCGAGAATCGTTGCGGACTGGAACGCGGCAAGCGCCGCAGAAACCCTAACAGCCGCACTTAAAGACGAGCAGAAGGAAGTATGCAGAGCCGCAGCCAAGGCATTCGGCAAGATGAAGAGCGCCAGTGCGATACCCATCCTGATTGAGATTATCACGGACAAATCGGGAAGCGTTGCCACTGAAGCAATCAGGGGTCTGTATTTCCAGACTGGGGAAAAGCTGACTCACGATTTCCTCTGCAGTGACAAGGAACGCCGGGAAGCGCAGAAGAAGTGGCGCGACTGGTGGGAGAAGAACAAGGATAAATTCGGGCAGTCGAAGTAGGTGCTGCAGGATTGTCCGCACCGGAAGTGCTCTCCTCACCTTTTCACTTGCAAAGCGTATAAACATCGAATATCTGTAAACTCCTGCTTTATCTACTTTGGGGGTATTCTGCCATGAGGAGACTGTTTCTCGCTGTCAGTGTGGTTCTTCTGCTCTGCGCGGCGGCTGTGGCGCAGGACGAGGCGCTCAATATCGATGTGAAGGAGAAAGTGCTCGGGAACGGGCTCAAAATCCTCGTCGTCGAGCGCAAGGGCACGCCCGAAGTCGTCTGCAGGCTGTTCTACAACGTCGGCTCTGCAAACGAGGTCACGGGCATTACCGGCCTGTCGCACCTCTGCGAGCACATGATGTTCAAAGGCACGAAGGTCATTGGCACCAAGGACCCCGTGAAGGACGCCGAGTACAACAAGCGCATTGACGAGGTCGTGCTCGAGATGCGAACGCTCGGCAAGGACAAAGAGAAGAACGCCGGGAAGCTGGCTGAGCTGCAGAAGGAGCTCGAGGAGCTTCGCGCCGCGCAGAAAAAAATCATGATAAAAGACCAGATATGGCAGGTCTACATGCAGAACGGCGCCACCGGCATGAACGCGTTCACGAGCAACGACTTCACCGGCTATATCGTGACGGTGCCGTCGAACAAGCTGGAGCTTTTCTTCTGGATGGAATCAGACCGCATGGCGAACGCGGTGTTCAGGGAGTTCTACTCGGAGCTCGACGTGGTCAGGGAAGAGCGCAGGCTCATGGAGAACCGCCCGACCGGCTTCTTCAACGAGACATTCGACGCGGTCGTATACGACGCGCATCCCTACACGTGGTCCGTGGTGGGCTGGATGGTTGACCTGAACAACATGACGCTGGCGAAGGCGAAGAAGTACCACGACACCTACTACATCCCCAACAACGCCGTCGTGGTGCTGGTGGGCGACCTGAAGGCGCAGGATGCGTTCAAGCTCGCCGAGAAGTACTTCGGGCGCATTCCGCGCGGTGCGGACCCGCCGCCGGTCGTGACCGTGGAGCCTCCGCAGCGCTTCGAGAAGCGCTTATACGGCGAGATTGACACGCAGCCGTTCGTTACCATCGCCTACCACGTGCCTTCGGTCAAGCACGACGACAGCTACGTGCTGCAGGTGCTCTCCCAGGTCATATCTGACAACACAGGCGTCCTGTACAAGGAGATAGTCCGCAAGAAGGAGCTTGCGACCTCCTGCTCGTGCGGGTTCAGGCCATCGAAGTTCCCCGGCACGTTCACCTTCCGCGGCAGGACGAAAGGCAGCCACTCGCCGGAAGAAGTCGAGAAGGCCATATACGCGATTATCGAGAGCCTCAAGACCGAGCCTGTGGCGCAGAAAGACCTGGAACGCGCCAAGAAGCAGCTCAAGGCGCAGCAGATACGAATGCTCGCATCCAACAGCTACCTTGCGTTCATGCTGGCTGGCGCGGAGATTATGGACAGCTGGAAGCGCCTGCTCGAAGCGCCGGCGAAGCTTGCGGCTGTAACAACCGAAGACATCATGCGCGTTGCCAAGAAGTATTTTACGAAGAACAACCGGACAGTCGGCATTGTCACCCAGCCGAAGAAGGCGGGCGGCCCGTATCTCACCGTGCTTGTCGGAACACTCCCGCGCTCGCCCGAGATTGAAGTGAATATAGAAGGCTTGAAAAACATGATACTGCCGCAGTTCCCTGATGGCAACGTGCGCATGGATGAAAAGACAATTTACATGGAAATCGGCCGGTTCGACCTCGACGACCGCACTGGGGCCGAGAAGAGGCTTAAAGAAATCCAGGAACACCAGTTAGCCAAGATGCTGCCCTCGCCGCCGAAGATAGTGGCCGTGGGTATCGAGAAAGAGAAAAAAGAACCGGAGAAGAAAGACGAAAAGAAGGAATCATCCGAATTCCGGCAGCACTGAGAGGAGGCTGTGATGCTTAGATACTTCACCATTGCCATTGCGTTCATGTTTACGCTTTGTGCGCTCTGGAGCTGCAGCCAGCCTCCCGCAAAGGAGCAGGCAGCCCAACCGACAGCGCAGGAAAAGAAGGAAACCGCACTTGACCTGACCGGCCTGACCTTCGGACCGGACGGGAAGCTCGTTGTTGTCAAGCCCGAACCGATTTCGAGATTGGCTGTAGAGGAGATAGTCGACCATCCGTCCAAACTCGAATTCCCGCCGCTCGTGTTCGAGCCGCCCAAGGCGGAAGACTATCGCTTAAAGCTCGCCAGCGGCATGATTCTCTACATTGCCGAGGACAGGGAGCTTCCCACGTTCGACATCGAGGTCACGGTGCGCACCGGCTCCATGTTCGAGCCGGAGGAGAAGAACGGCCTGGCGTCCATGTGTGGAGCGCTGCTTCGCAAGGGCACGACAAGCATGACGAGCGAGGAGATTGACGAGTACATGGCACAGATAGCGGGCAGGCTGTCAACCGGCATAGGCTTCTCGTCCGGCTCGGCCAGCCTGTCGGTCCTGAAGGAGGACACCGACAAGGGCCTGAAGATGCTCGCCGACGTGCTAATGAACCCGAGGTTCGACGAGGATGAGATTCGCCGCTACAGGGAGCGGGCGCTGCAGGGGCTCGAACACAGGTACGACAGGCCCGGGACGCTGCTGAGCGACGTCTGCGGAAAGCTGCTTTACGGCAGCCACCCGGCGGGCCGGGTGCCGTCGAAATCGGCGCTGGAGTCGATTACGAGGGATGACCTCGCCGAGTTCCACAGGAAGTATTTCCGCCCGAACAACTGCATCGTCGCCGTGGCGGGCGATTTCGACAGGGAAGAGATGGTGAAGAAGCTCGAGCAGCTCTTCTCCGGCTGGGAAACGGCCCAGGTCGAGTTTCCAGAGATACCTGACATCGAGAAGAAGTTCGAGAAAGGCGTATTCGTCGTAGCCAAAGATATAAATCAGGGTTACGTCCGTCTCGGGCACGTCGGAATCAGGGAAGACAACCCGGACATCTACGCCGTGCGGCTGATGAACGCGATACTCGGAGGCGGGGGCTTCACCTCGCGCATAACGAGCCGGGTGCGCTCGGACGAGGGGCTGGCCTACTCGGTCGGCTCGTATTTTGATACACCGGTGGAGTACACCGGCACTTTCGGCTGCTCCTTCCAGACCAAGTCGAAAAGCGTGGCCTACGCCGTCTCACTGGTAATGGAGGAAATCAACAGGATTTGCTCCGAACTCGTCGGCGAAGAGGACCTCCAGCGAGCCAGGGACCTGTTTATCGAGCGCTTCCCGAGCATTTTCAGCGGACGCGGCTCGTCGGCGTACGCCAGCGTACAGGCGCTGGCTCAAAGCGAGTACAACCGCCGCCCGCTCGACTACTACGAGAAGTACAGGGACAACTACCGGAAAGTCACCCGCGAGGATATTCTCGAGGTCGCCAAAAAATATCTCAAACCGGACGGCCTCAAGGTCGTGGTCGTCGGAAAACCGGAGGAAGTCTGCAAGCAGGATGGAACCCATCCTGTCAAGCTCGAGGACTTCGGGACTATACAGTCGGTAGTGCCGCCTCAACTGACGAAGTAGAATCCGGTTAGACAAGAAAAGCCCCGGCGCAGGCCGGGGCTTTTCTTTAAGGGGGCGAGGCGGCGTACGGACCGGGCTATCTCTTGAGCTTGCCCTTCGTCACTCCTTCCCAGGTATCTCCCTGCTGCAACTTCAACTCGACAACCGAACCGCTCTTGTACAGCACGTTTATCGAGTGGGGATGACCCTGGTTGTGCTCGCCGCACCAGTACTTGTCCGCCGCGATAATCGTTCGCGAAGGCGCGGACGGTGCCACCGGCTCGGCGGTGCAGGCGTAGCTGACGTTTTCCGGCTCCAGCGTGAAATGCCCGTCCTCGCACTCGGCCTCCTTCTGGAGACACGAGGGACAGACAAACACGGCAGGGTCGTCAATCAGACCCGCATCCACGAGAAGCTGGAACGTCGCGGCCGGTTCAGGGTCGTCCGACCAGGGATACCTGCCGTACTCGTTGCTGTACTGGATGATGGCCAGCCCGATTTGCCGCAGGTTGTTCTTGCAGGCGCAGTTCCTGCCCGGCTCAGTCGATATCAAAGGTATAATAAGACCGGCAAGTATGCTGATAATTCCTATCACAACCAGCAGCTCAATCAGGGTAAAGCCGCCATCTCCGGAACGCATGCGCATTTTCATGGCAGCCCCCTTTCCAGATTGTGTGTTCACTCAATCAAGGTTGGAATCCTCCTTTCTCCGGTAAGAGCCCGGACCCGAACAGCCGCTCCCGCCCCCGAACCGCCTCGGGGACAAGGATTTGCCTCACTTGAAATATACAACAGATTTTCCCAATCGTCAAAGTGCCGGCACGGCACAGGTGCAAAATATGGCAAATCGGGTAAAGCCAATGCCGCGATATACGGATTTTGACTAACACGAATTGAACTCTCTGCTTGCATCCTGAGGAAACCGGTATATAATCCTCATATCGTTCTTGGGCAAGAAGGAGGCGATTATGCGGAAATGTTTGCTTTTTGCTTTGCTGGCTTCATCTTCGCTTGTGCTGCTGCAGTGCGGCGGCGGGGGGGGAAGCAGCAAGGTCACGATTAGCCCGGCAGTCCTAATGCTCTCGAAGATTAACGGCGACCGCAACCCCGACTACAAGCTGAAAATGGACCCGGCGATAAACGCGGTCGCGCAGGCGTATGCCAAATATCTCGGCGACATTCACGCTGCCACCTATACATCGAATGCGGATGGCAAATCGCCGCAGCAGCGCCTCAACGATGCAGGAATTACCGACTTCTCTTCCGTCGGCGAGGATGGTTCCGACGGAGCACAGAACATCACTAACGCCTACGCCAGCATGAGTTCGGCAACGCTCCTTAACACGAGCTATACGCACGTGGGAATAGGCGCCTACCTCTGCGATACCTGAGGTCCGGGTGAGTATTACTGGGTGGTCACCCTGGTAACGAGGCCGTAATCGATTCCGAAACGCCACGGGGCGCGGCATGTTCCGCGCCCCTTTTTCTTTTGGCGTAAAATTTGATTTCTGATAATATATCCTGCGAACCAGAGGAGAGCTTACATGAGAACAACGGGATTCCTGCTTGCTTTGATACTGCTTCTTGTAACCTGGTGCAGGCCGGCCTTCGCACAGGCCTGAGGCCCGACCGGCTGACCCGGGGGCGGGTCGGGGGCGGCGGTCGGCGGCCTCGAAGACATAACCGGCTCCACAGGGAAACCTTCGGTCTTTTCGCTTTCCGGAGTCTTCACTTACGCCGGCAGCGGGGACGACGTGTACCAGTCATTCGCCGCATCGGTGAGCTGGCAGCCCGGCAAAGTCCTGAGCTTCCAGGCCTCGATTCCCCATGTGTGGAACTCGGGCGAGGATAAAACCACGTTCATGGAATACGAGGCGCACGGCATAGGCGACGTCCGCATAACCGCCTGGGCCGACATGACTGAATGGCTGTTCTCGACTCCGCCGCCCGACGAGAAGGAAGATGAGGGCATACCGGACGAGTTTCTTGAAGACGAGTTCGGAGAAATGATGGGCGCGACTACGGAGCCGGAAGATAAGCCGGCTACCCCTGCAGACAGCCGCCTGCACTTCAGGCTCGCTCTGGGCATCAAGCTGGCCACGGGAGAGCACGACATCAGGGACGCCACGGACAAGCTGCTTCCCTCGCGCTTCCAGCCGGGCTGGGGTGTTACCAGCCCGATAGTGGGCGTCGGCTGCAGGCAGAGCTTCGGGAGTCTCCGGTTGGTAGGTACGCTTCTTTACGAGCTTTCGGGCGGAGAAAACAGCGAAGACTACAAACACGCCGATATTCTCCGCGTCGATTGCACCGCCTACTACCCTATATACAGCAAGTATTCGCTCATCGGAGGGCTCGGCTACTCCCTGACCTGGATTCCGTACGATGACCGCCAGAGCGGCAGACGGGTCAGCAGGACGCACGGCACGTTCCATACGCTCAATCTGACTGCGGTCTGCACGCTCTACAAGAACTTGAACGCGCTTCTAATGGTTAAGATCCCGTTCGGCCCTTCGAGTTCCGGCTCGGAAAACAGCCTTGATTTCCAGTATTCGTTCGGCCTGACATACAGCTTCTGACACCCTGCCCTGCCCGAGTTCCGCAGGGACCTCTTGACAAGAAGCATGATGCTCCAATATGATTGTTCCACTTAGATGTCACTTGAACGGCGGGGGCATACGGCATGAAGGGAACGACGATTCTTAGCGTCCGAAGGGACAAGCGAGTCGCGATAGGCGGCGACGGGCAGGTTACGCTGGGCGACACTGTGCTCAAGGGCGACGCCGTGAAAGTGCGCAAGCTGGCGGAGGGGAAGGTAATCGCGGGATTCGCGGGCGCCACCGCCGACGCGTTCGCGCTGCTCGAGCGGTTCGAGGGCATGCTCTCGAAGTACCAGGGGGCGGTTCGGCGCGCGGCCATCGAGCTGGCGAAGGAATGGCGCATGGACAGGGCGCTGCGCCGGCTCGAAGCGGTGCTGGTGGTAGTTGACAGGGAAAGTTCGCTCATCATATCCGGCACGGGCGACGTGGTCGAGCCGACCGAAGGCGTAATAGGCATCGGTTCGGGCGGCCCGTACGCCGCGGCCGCAGCGAAGGCGCTCCTGCGGCACACGAAACTCGGCGCCGCAGACATCGTGGAGAAGGCTCTCAAGATAGCCGCCGAGATATGCATTTACACCAACGATTCAATATACGTCGAGGAACTGAAGTGAAAGATTTGACACCTCGCAAGATAGTCACCGAACTGGACAAGTATATCATAGGGCAGGACGAGGCGAAGAAGGCCGTCGCCATCGCCGTGCGCAACAGGTGGCGCAGGCGCAACGTGGAGCCCGAGATGCGCGACGAAGTCGCCCCGAAGAACATAATCCTCATTGGCCCGACCGGCGTGGGCAAGACGGAAATTGCCCGGCGCCTCTCGAACCTCACCGGCGCGCCGTTCCTGAAGGTCGAGGCCTCCAAATTCACCGAGGTAGGCTACGTCGGGCGCGACGTGGAGTCGATGGTGCGCGACCTCGTCGAGGTCTCGGTGAACCGCGTGCGCAACAGGGAGCGCAGGCGCGTCGAGAAGAAAGCCGCCGAGAAGGCGCAGGAAGCCCTCCTCGACAGGCTTCTGCCGAGGCCCCAGTTCCCCGCGGACGACGATGACGTGCGCTCCTCGGAGCTGGCGCAGTCGTACGAGCGCTCGCGAGAGAAGATTAAGGCGAAGCTGGCGGCGGGCGAGCTCGAGGAGCGCGAACTCGACCTCATGGTCGAGTCCCACTCGAACCCAATGGTCCAGATATTCTCCGGCTCGGGAATAGAGCACATGGGCTTCGACCTCCAGAACCTCTTCGACAAGCTCAACCCGTCCAGGGAGCAGCAGAGAAGAATGTCCGTCGCGGATGCGCGCAAGATACTCATCCAGCAGGAAGCCGACAAGCTGCTCGACAGGGAGAAGATTACCCGACAAGGGCTCGAAGAGGCACAGGAGTCCGGAATCATATTCATCGACGAGCTGGACAAGGTCGCCGTCGATGCCGGCGCCAGGGGCGGCCACGGCCCGGATGTCTCGCGCGAGGGCGTGCAGCGCGACCTGCTCCCCATCGTCGAGGGAACCACCGTGACCACGCGCCACGGCACCATACAGACGGACCACATCCTCTTCGTCGCCGCGGGCGCATTCCACATGGCCAAGCCATCGGACCTCATTCCCGAACTTCAGGGAAGGTTCCCCATCCGCGTGGAGCTGTCGGCCCTGGGCAGGGACGAGTTCGCGCGAATCATGCTGGAGCCGAAGAACGCGCTGACACGGCAGTACCAGGCGCTCCTGGCAACCGAGGAGGTGCAGTTGAAGTTCCGCAAGGATGCCATACAGGCGCTGGCGGGAATCTGCGAGATAGTCAACAAGAAGAGCCAGAACATAGGCGCCCGGCGGCTCTACACCGTCTTCGAGAAGCTTCTCGAGGACCTGCTTTTCGAGGCGCCGGATATCGGACCGACGACGATTACAATCACGTCGAAATACGTCCAGGAGAAGCTGTCCGACATCGTGGCCGACGAAGACCTCAACAAATACATTCTGTAGACCTGAACGCAGGTGGTGCAAGGAAGGCAGCGATGGATTTCGAGTTCCCCGAAAAACTTAACCTGGCGAATCTCCCGACGCCGATAGAGCCCCTGCGGGGGCTTTCCGCCGCGCTGGGCAAGGAAATCTACGTCAAGCGCGACGACCTCACCGGGTGCGCGACCTCCGGCAACAAGATAAGGAAGCTCGAATTCGCGCTCGCGGAAGCGAAGGCGCAGGGTGCGCAGGTCGTGATAACGGTCGGCGGGACTCAGTCGAACCACTGCCGGTCCACGGTGGTCGCCTGCAGGCAGGCGGGGCTTGAGCCGTTCCTGATACTGCGCGGCTCGGAAGACGAGGCGCCGGACGGCAACCTGCTTATCGACCTGCTCTGCGGCGCGGGCGTCCGCTTCATCTCGCCCGAGCAGTACAGCGAAAACCTGGACTCCATCGTCGAGGAAGTGATAAGGCAGCATAAGGCGGCGGGAAAGAGGTGCTACTTTATCCCCGTGGGCGCCTCGAACGAAATCGGCGCAATGGGCTACATCAACTGCGCGCGCGAAATAGCCGCGTGGCAGGAAGAGCACGCGGCCCCGTTCGATAGCGTTTACTATGCGGCCGGCTCCGGCGGAACGAGCGCCGGGCTTATCATCGGCCAGAAGCTTTACGGGCTCGAAGCCCGGCTCAGGGGCATCAACGTCGGCGAGCCTTACGACCGGTTCATCGAGGATATCGAGAGAATCGTCCACAGGGCCCTGCAGCGGTTCGAGATTTCCGCCGACTTCGACCGCGTTGACATCGAGATTGTGGACGGGTATTACGGCAAGGGCTACGGAGACGTCCCGGAGGAAGTAACGGCGTGCATCCGTCGGCTCGCCCTGCTGGATGGGCTGATTCTCGACCCCGTATACACGGCGAAGGCCATGCTCGGCCTGATAGGCGAAGAGGAGAAAATCAAGGGCGGCCGTGTCCTCTTCATCCACACCGGGGGGATTTTCAGCCTTTACGCGTTCAAAGACAAGCTTGGAGCGGCACCTACCGCTTGAGTTCCAGTGTCATTTCCTTGATGTGGACCGTGGCGTTGGGTCCGAGTTGAATTCCCAAATACCCCTGTCCCAGATGCGGCGCTATTACGTGGTCCTTGACTGTCACCTTGCCGTCCGTGTACGTGCTGCACTTGCCATTCTCAATGACCAGCATGAACTCGTAAACCTGGCCGAGAGTAGCACCGGTCGCTTTCATGGAGGAAATGAGGCACGGCCCTGGCATCCCGTTTTTGTCATTGGGGTACTGCGCCCGCATAATCAGGGAATGCTCGCACGAGTTTTCGAATGAGGCCTTGAAAGTCAGCACCAAATCCTTCCACTCGTGCTGGTTCTTGTAGAGCGTGGTAAGCACGGCACTCAACTGCAGGTTGTTGTTGCGGCCCACCAGCTCGCCGTTCTCGAACTTCCACTCGCCGCCCTTGCCCCATATTTTCCAGCCCTTGCTGATGCTTTTGCTCTTAAGCAGGTCGTACTTCTTACCCGTCTTCAGGGCTGGCTGCGCGCCCTTCTCGAACTCGCGTGCGGCTTTTTTCGCCTCTTTTTCCTTCTCTTTATCCCTGGAGGCAAGCCAACTCTTGTATGCGGCTTGCGCCGTCTCTCCACTCTTCTGCGCGCGCTTTTTTTCCTTGTCCCAGGTCCCGGCGTCCTCGTAATGGACGAGCAGCTCAACTTTCTGCAGGCACCATCCAACGGAGCCGGAGGTTTGCGTCAGGATAAGCTTGTTCTTTCCTTTTACCAGCCTGGTCTCTATATTCTCGAAGTCCATAACGGAAGGGGCATCGGCCTGGCCGTAAGTCTTGTTCTTCACCAGAGCATTGCCGTTAAGCTCGAAAGTCAGGACAACGTTAGGTATCTCCTGCCTGGGATGCGAAGGTACTTCCTGGACGAAGCGCAGAATGGCGTACTTGGGGCTCTCCAGCAGTTCGAACTCGAAAATTGCCGTCGCGTTTGGCTTAGAGATACTCAACGTATATTCTCCAACCACGCCAACTCGCTTGGTGTGGTTGCAGTCCTTGTACGTAACTCCCAGGTTGGTCTTTACATCTTCGGCGCTGAAGTCCGTATAATATAGAGGGTCGCCTACCCGCATGGCTTCGAGAGCCGCTTTGGCCTTTTCCCGCGCTTCCCTTTCGGCCCGTTCCCTGTCAGCTTTTCTTTTCGCGACGGTTCTGCTCAGCTCCGCCATTAATTTCGAGGCCTTATCGGCGAATGAAGAGCCGGAGTGTTCTTCGGCGAACTTTTTGAGTTCGGCTATCGCATCCTCTTCCTTCTCTGCCTGCTTCAGCGCGTCGACCTGCATCATGAGCACGTCGTAAGGCCCCTGCGCCTTCTCATTCTTGCCGAGCATCTCGATACGGGCCTGTATCTGCGTCCAGCACTCCTCAACCGACTTGAAGCCGGCCGGATACTTCCGAAGCGCCGCTACTGCGCCCGCATAATCATTCTTCTTCTCGAACTTGTCCGCCTCGGCCATCACCCGGTCGCGCTCCGTTTCGGCCCTGCGCCTGCGCTTTTCCACGGCGTTGCTGACCGCCATGCGAACGTGGCTGCTCTGGGTTGACGACAAGCTGTTGTTACGCTCGATTTCCTCGTACCGGCTGATTACCGCATCATACGAATCGGGATTCGCCTCGGCGAAGGCATCCGCCGACTCAATCAGTTTTTTCACCTGCGGGTCCTCGACGAAGCCCGGAGGGTCAGCGGTTGCCGGAGGTATGTAAGGCTCGGGATTGTTCGCGCCGAGGCCCGAACCGCCCGTACCGCCGGAATCGCCGGAGCCGCCCGTACCGCCACCGCGAGGAGGGGTCGTTGTAGTCTGCCCTCCAGACAGCACCACGGCGATTATGATTATCAGCACGACCACGCCCGCAACGGCTCCCAGTATCGCAGTGGCGTTGCTCTTGCTCTCGTACGGCGGCGCGTGAGCCTCGGATGACCGTTCGGTCGATACCGCCCGCATGCCGTATGCGGGGGTCCTGCGGCGATGGTGAGCCGACTCCTCGGAGGGAGTTTCTTCCTTGGCCTTGAGCGCCTCCAGGAGAGGCAGGTACATGGTGGTGCACTTAGCGCAGTAGCTGTGGCCTCCGGCAGCGACGGCTTTGCCGCTCTGCAGGTCTTCGGGCTCGATGAGGGCTTTGCAGCGGTCGCAGTACAGCGGGCCCGCCGGAACCACCTCGACCTCTTCGGCCGTGACTACCGTCGCCTCGGCTTCGGCGCATTCCGCGCAGTACATCAGCCCGTCAATTTCCACCGCGCGGTCTTCCTCGATTTCTTCGAGGGGTATCCGCTTTCCGCACGCGCTGCAGTAATAAACTCTGACCATCAAATTTCCAGACTGCTCTTCCGGACGGACCCTTAAGTAGTCTAACCCTGCTGCGTGCCGTCTCTTCCCCGATTCACGGATATAATCTGTGAAGCATCCTCGGGAACGGGATGCATTCCCTAACGTGCTCGATGCCCGCAATCCATGCCAGCGTGCGCTCCAGCCCGAGCCCGAAGCCAGAGTGTGGAAAAGTCCCGTACCTTCGCATGTCGAGGTACCACTGGAAGGCATCGGCGGGCAGGCCATGCTCCCCGATGCGCTTCTCCAGCGTTTCGAGGTCATCCTCGCGCTGGCTCCCGCCGATAATCTCGCCGTAGCCTTCAGGCGCGAGAACGTCGAGGCACAGGGCCAGCTTCGCGTCCTGCGGGTCGCGCTTCATATAGAACGCTTTTATCTCGGCCGGATACTTCGTAATCATTACGGGCTTGTCGAAATCCTCTGACACGGCGGTTTCGTGCGGCGCGCCGAAATCCTCGCCCCACTTGAAATCCAGGCCTTTCTTCTTCAGAATCTCCGCCGCTTCCGAATAGGTGAGGCGCGGGAACGGCGGCTCGACTTTCCGCAGGTTGTCCACGTTCCTTTCGAGAGCATCGAGTTCGCTGCCGCAGTCCTTCACGACCTCGGCGACTATGTGCGTAACGAACTGCTCCGCCAGCTCCACGAGCCCGTCGAGTTCCATATAGGCGACCTCGGGCTCCACCATCCAGAACTCCGTCAGGTGCCTGCGCGTCTTTGACTTTTCCGCCCTGAACGTCGGCCCGAAGCAGAAGACCTTCCCGAACGCAGCCGCAGACGCCTCAGAATAAAGCTGGCCCGACTGCGCGAGAAATGCAGGCTCGCCGAAGTAATCCACCTCAAAGAGCGTGGTCGTACCCTCGCAGGCCGCCGGCGTGAGTATGGGCGTGTCAACGAGCGTGTAGCCCCGTTCGAAATAGAAGTCGTATATCGCCCTGACGAGCCTGCTGCGTATCCTCAGCAGGGCGTGCTGCTTCTTCGAGCGCAGCCAGAGGTGCCTGTGGTCGAGCAGGAAACCCGGACCGTGGTCCTTTTTCGTTATGGGGTAATCCATGGCCTCGCCGACGACCCGGGCATCCGTAAGCGAGAGTTCGTACCCGCCCGGTGCGCGCTTGTCCTCGCGCGGCCTGCCCGAGACGACGAGGGAGCTTTCGAGCGGCAGGTGGTCGAGCCCGTCGAAAAGCCCTTCGGGTACATCGCCCTTCTGGAACACGCACTGGACAATTCCCGTGCCGTCCCGGACGAGCAGGAACTGTATTTTTCCACTCGAACGCCGGTTGTAAAGCCAGCCCTTGATGGTGACCTCTTCGCCGACGTGCCGGCTCAGATGCTCAATGTAAGTCTGCCTGTCCGAAGTATCGCCCATTTCTACATCTTCGATTCAACTGAACGGATTTTCTGATTAATGGAGCCTTCCTTGTCGCGCCGCTCGTCTATGGACACGCTCGTCAGCGCCCGCATGGCGCCATTCTCGAATACCATCTCATGCAGCCTCTTGACAGCCGCGAGTATCCTGTCCATGGAGTCGGCCTCTATAACGGTTGACATCGCCGAGAGCCGGGGCTCGAAGCCCATTCTCCGCAGCTCGTTCTCGAATCCCGCCACGAACTTGCTCAGGCTCGGCGAGCCGGTACCGACCGGCACGACGGTAAGCTGCGCTATTATCATTTTCGCCTCCATGAACCGTATTACATAATAATAAAGTTCAAACACCGCAAGTTCAAGCATTAATGAAAGCATAAGTCGAACATCGTATCTTCCGGATTGCCCCGAACTCCGCTTTCTTACTCCCGCATTTCGTTCTGCCGCTTGCGCAGACTTGCCCCGGCAGTTATAATTTCCATCGGGAATGCGGCTTGCGGCTTTGCGAGGTTACGACATGCCCGACAGCACAAAGAGATGCCCGTACTGCGACGAAGAAATCAGCGTAAATGCGATTAAATGCAAGCACTGCGGCAGCATGCTCGTCACGCCTCCAACAGGACCGTATGACACTCTCGACCTGCCTCTGGCGGGAACGCCCACCGCGGCCGACCGGATTTTCTCGGGCAGGTATAAAATCGTCAAAGAACTCGGGCGCGGCGGAATGGGCGTCGTCTACCTCGCCCACGACGAAGAGCTTGACATGGAAGTCGCGGTCAAGTTCCTGCCAATCGAGCTTGCCGATGACCCGCGCGCGCTCGAACAGCTCCGTTCGGAAGCCAAGCTGTCCATGACCCTCTCGCACGACAATATCATGAGGCTGCACAACCTCGACACCTCCGGCCAGCTCAAGTTCATCGTGATGGAATACATAAACGGCCCGAGCCTTCTCGACATGCTTCGCGAGAAGGAACGGCTTTCGCTCGAAGAGGCCCTGCCGATAATCAGGGCGATTTGCGACGGGCTCGAATACGCCCACTCGAAGCGCATCGTGCACAGGGACCTCAAGCCCGCCAACGTGATGCTCACGGCGGACGGCAGCGTGAAAGTGACGGATTTCGGCATCGCCCGTCAGATGCGCGAGTCGATGAGCAAGCTGTCTCAAAAGACGATTTCCGGCACGCCTGCATACATGGCCCCGGAGCACCTCATGGGCGAGCACCTTACCGTGCGCTCGGACGTCTACTCGCTGGGCGCCGTGGCATACGAACTTCTTGCCGGCCACCCTCCCTTCTACAGGGGCGATATCGCGACCCAGATACGGTTCAAGGAACCGCCGCCGATTCCCGGGATTCCCGATACTGTCAACCAGGCAATCGCCCGGGCCCTGGCGAAAAAGGCGGAAGACAGGCCCGGCTCTGCCCGCGAGTTCTACGATATGCTTGCGGAAGCCCTGACAAAGGCGGGTCCGCAGCATATCGCCGCAAAGCTCCCGCCGACTATCAAGCTCCCCCCGGCGTCCCCTCCGAAACCACCCTCGGAGGAATACGTCATTGCCCCGAGCACATCCAAACCCGCGGCAGCCGAAGGGGAACCTCCGCCCCCGGTCGCTGCTTCGGAAGCCGCCACGCCGAAGGAACCCCCGGCAGCACCGAAACCAGCGTCAAGAAGGCTGCCGACAAAGCCTGTCCGTTCGAGCGCATGGTTGCGAAATGCAATACTGGTCCTGATAACCCTCGGATTCGCCGCTGTGATAGTTATTGCGGCATTCGACCCCTTCTCCTGGCTTTCAGAGAAAATACCTGTGAAGGAAGAGCCGTCAGTGCCGGATGACGCACCTTCCGCTGAGAAGAAGCCAGCGCCAGAGGGCCTGCGCGTGCCGCAGGACTGCGCAACAATCCAGGAGGCGCTCGACAAGGCATCCGATGGCGACACAGTGCTGGTCGCAGACGGGACGTACAAGGGCGAAGGCAACAAGAACATCGATTTCAAGGGAAAGGCTGTAACGCTCAAATCCGAGAACGGCGCCGGGAAGTGCATCATAGACTGCGACTACTCGGGACGCGGCTTTCATTTTCATTCCGGAGAAACCGCCAAAACTGTGGTCGAGGGTTTCACCGTTCAACACGGTAAATTCGTGACCGAGGACGGCGGCGCGATTCGCTGTTCCGGCGCAAGCCCGACAATTAAAAATTGCCTCATAGTCTATAACATCGCGCAAAACGGAAACGGCATATATTGCGAAAAGGACTCGAATCCCTCTATCGTCAACTGCGTGATTGCCGATAACGCCGGCTGGTACGGCGGCGGGCTGTACTGCATTCGCTCCAGGCCCACGTTGACCAACTGCACCATTGCCCGGAACGGCGAAGGCATGATACGCGGAGGCGGCGTATACTGTGAATTCGAGTCGCACGTTATCCTGAACAACACGATTCTCTGGGGCAATTACACGACGGAAAAAGGCTCCCAGATTTTCACGGGTAAGACATCTTCCGTAACTCTCAGGCATTGCTGCCTCCCCGATGACCTTATGGACCCGATGCGCTTCGGTGGAAACGGCCAGATTAACGAAGGACATGACTGCATCCACGCCGACCCGCTCATGGCCGGGACGGGTACGGAAGCGTATCGCCTGCTGCCAGGTTCGCCCTGCATAGACGGTGGCGGCAACGCACTCTTGCCCGTGGGGATTTCCGCCTCGCTCGGAAACCATCCGCGCGTAGCCAACGGCACGGTGGATATCGGCGCGTACGAGTACCCCGGGCCTTTTTCCCCCTCTGCGCCGAAAGAGGTTTTCGGGAAGATGTTCAGCCACGAGTCCCACAAGGCCAACAGATGCGATATCTGCCATATCGAGGAGGAAAAGGGCCTTTCGCTCGCCCTCATGGGCCGCGCCGGATGCAATGCCTGCCATCACGAGAGCGTCGAATCTTCAGAGGACTGCAATAAATGCCACTCCGTTCAGCGGGAGTTCTTCGCGGGTAGTGCGAAATTCGGACTGGAAGAACTGCCGTCAATGAAGTTCGACTCCGAGATGGGATGCGACACCTGCCACGGAGATATGAAGCGTTACGAACCGACCCAGGTCAGGGTAAGTTGCAGCAACTGTCACGAGAAAGGTGACGAGGATTATAATTATAAGAAGCTCGTTGGCGAGGGGAAGAAGGCACTCGAACAGCTTCAGGCCTCGCTTGCAGCCGCCAGGGGCGCTGTTGACGCAGCGCTCAAGAAAGGAGCGATGCCGGAGCAGTTCAGCGACGTCAACACGGCGCTCACCACCGCCGGGGCCATGCTCGATTTTCTGAAAAAAGACGGCAGCTTCGGCATCCACAATCCTTTCCTGTTCGAGGAATACCAGATAGAACTGGAGTCTCTGCTGGAGACAGTGACAAGCGAAATCAATAAACTCACCGGTTCAAAGGTTGGTGCGTCTCCGAAAGAAGACAGTCGCTACGCCGAGGCGATGAAACGCGCGAAAGAACTTCTCGATAAGGAGCCGAATGTCCCGTTCGCGGATTCTGCCGACCGGGTGATGGAGTCCGCCAAAAAAGATCTGCCCGATACGCCGCGCATGAAAGAGCTTATCAGCAGCGCGGCCGCCGCCCTGGCCTCCTACCGGGTGGAGCAGAATGACTTCAAGCGCACAAAACAGCTCTACGACAAGAAAGTAGCCACTTCCAGCCAGGTGAAACACGCCGAATTCAACCTGGAGAAAGCAGAAGCGAAGCTTGAACACCTCCTGCGCCTTCTCCAGCACGAACTCGACGGAATGCGTTATGACAAGGCTGCAGAAATCGCAAATGAAGCCCTTAGGTTCAAGCCGGATGACCCGGAGGCGAAGTCTCTTCTGGAACAAGCCCAAAAATGGAAAGACATGCTCACCGGGTTTGCCAAAATTTCGGCAACCATTGAAGGAGTGCAGGTCACACGGGTGGAATTGGAGCGCGCGAAGGCGACACTCGATCTGACACAGCAACTTTATGACAGCAAGTACGCGTCCGAATCCGAACTTTCGCGGGTGAGAACTGCGTTCGAAGATGCAGAATGCGCTTACACGAGCGCGGGAACTTCCCTGGAAGCGGCTCTCAGGACGCCCGCCGCAGTAGTGCATAGCGGCCTGCGCAGGCAGGGCGTAATATTCCTGCTTGATGAAGCCCGCCATGCGCTTGCGCAAGGTGACGTAGACAAGGCCAAGAGCAAGGTCAAGTGGGCTCTTATCATTGACCCTGAGAATAATGAAGCCAAGTCCCTGTTGGAGCAGATAGAAGCTCTGCAGGGAAAACTACCGCACCCGGAACGAGAGGAAGCCGCCGTCGCAGATGCCCTGAAATGGCTCTCCTCCCAGCAGCAGGCTGACGGCAGATGGAAGGCCGCAGGCACCGGCAACACCGGCTATGACGTCGGTGTTTCCGGGTTTACACTCCTGGCTTTCATCAGCGGCGGTAATACACACAGGAGTGGCTCTTACAAGGATACGGTGAGCCGGTGCATTGATTGGCTGAAAACTCACCAGCATAAAGACGGGTCTTTCAGGGACAACGCCGGCTCTGGCGGTGCGGGTTGGATGTACGGGCATGCAATCGCGACCGTCGCCCTCTGCGGGGCATACGTGTCTTCGGGAGACGATAACCTCAGGAATGCCTGTGAGCAGGCTGTGAGCTTCATAGTGCGGGCTCAGAATAGCGACGGAGGCTGGAGATATGCGCCTGCCACAGGTACCAGTGATTCATCTGTAACAGGTTACATGCTCCTTGCTCTCAGGATGGCAACCCTTGGAGGAATCACCGTGCCGGCGGCTACGAGCGATGCGGCGCTCAAGTGGCTTGACCAAATGACCGGCGACGACGGCAAGACGTCCTACGTGAAAGGGTCATCCAGCGCAAGCATTCCTCTGACCGCAACGAGCGTATTCGACAGGCTTGTCTACGATGTGTCCAAGGAAGACACAAAAATCAAGAAAGGTATCGAGTTCCTGGCAGGCAGGATTCCGAGCAAGGCCCGTTCTGACATTTACTCATGGTTCTGGACAGCCAACGCCATGACAGCATACGGTGGCGAGGATTGCCTAGCCTGGTTTTCCGCCTTGAGGAAGGTGCTCCTGGAAGGTCAGAAGGCAGAGGGCGAGATGAAGGGTTCCTGGGAGCCCGACGGCGTCTACACGAAGTCAGGCGGTCGTGTTCTTTCGACTGCTCTGGGCTGCCTCTGCATGGAAGCCTGTTACAGGTACTTTTTGGATCACCGTCCCGTGGATGTGGAACCCGAGGAGGATAAGGCACCGGAGGGCGAAGGCGGTGCGGGTGCATTGGGCGTTGGCGGCGGAGGCGCGGCAGGTGCTTTCGGCTACCGCAGTGTCGGCAGCCAGAAACGCCAGGTCTTGAGAATGGGTGGGAGTCATAAATCTCAGAACGCGGTCGAACTTGCGCTGCAGTGGCTCGAGCGGCACCAGGACAACGACGGCAAGTGGGACCAGGACGGCTTCAACAGCCACTGCGACAAGGAGAAGGGTTCTGCCTGCGAGGGAAACGGCGTCGGGACTTACGATGTCGGCGTCACGGGCCTTGCGCTGCTTGCATTTCTGGGAAGTGGCCATACTCATACTGCCGGCAAGTACAAAGAGACCGTGAAGAAGGGCATCGACTGGCTGCTCAGGCAGCAGGTAAAAAACGGTATTTTTAAGACCATGAAAGGAGACACTTCCTGGGCATATGAGCACGCCATCGCCACATGGGCGCTCTGTGAAGCGTACGGCATGACCGGGGACAATAATCTCAAGGAGCCCTGTCAGAGGGCCGTGAACCACATCCACAAGCATCAGAACACCGGTTTCGGATGGAGATACGAGCCCCGGAGCGGAATGAACGACACGAGCGTCACTGGCTGGATGGTGCACGCACTCCGTACCGCGAAGATTGTCGGGCTCGATGTCAAGAGCGACGCGTTAAAGGGCGCAACCACATGGCTCGACAGGGCCACCAACAAGGACGGTCGAACCGGCTACATGAGGCCGGGAGACAGCGGCGCGATTATCAGGGGCGTCAACGACAAGTTCGAAAAACAGCCCGCAATGACCGCCGTGGCTCTTTCCTGCCGGCTGTTTCTCGGCCAGCCCCCGACGGACGAAAAAGTCAGGAAAGGTGCGGCCGTTCTTCTGAATAGCCTGCCGGATTGGGGAAAACGAAAGACGGACCTTTACTACTGGTTCTGGGGCACCAGCGCGGCGTTCCACTACGGCGGGGACCTCTGGAAACAATGGAACAGAGCAGTGAGAGAAATTCTTGTCGAGAAGCAACTCAGCGAAGGCTGTGCCAGGGGCTCGTGGGACCCCGTCGGCAAGTGGGGCATGGTAGGCGGGCGCGTATATTCGACAGCGCTGTGTTGTCTCATGCTCGAAGTCTATTACAGATACATGCCCGTATCTTACAAGGATAAAAAAGGCGGGGAAAAACCGGGTGAAGGCAAGCAGGGCTCGCTCGATGGCACCGGCTCAATCGCAGGAAAAGTCGTTCTCGCCAACGGAAGACCTGTGTATGGCACGCCTGTTACGCTCTACAGAATGCCGGGAGGAGAGCCGGCCGGCTTCACCCACAGCGACCAGTCCGGCATGTTTCGGTTCGAGATTCTCGAACCGGGCAACTACAGCGTATACGCGAGCAGGCCGGATGCCGGCACGGCGACTACCGCCCTGACCGTCTCCAGGGGTGCCCGGACCAGCACCAACCTCGTTCTCAAGAAAAAGTGACCTGCTTGTACTTCCGGACAGGGCTATTGCTCTGCGTCATTTTTATCTTTCCATGAGGATTCTTATCTGCGCGTCCCTCTCGCGCAGGTCAACCTCGACCCGGTCAGAGTCGCGACAGCCGTCCGCCCGCACGAAGACCTTGTAGACTCCCGGGACGAGTGACAGCTCGAATATCCATTTCCGCGTCAAGAAGGCCTTTCTGTGGTATTTCCGGCGCGGCTCGGGACCGTCAGTTCGGTACCATACCACCTCGAACTGACCCGGCGGCATGTCTTTAGACATGAGCTTCACGGTCATCGTCCTTCCGCGCTCCATCTCTATCGTCAGCGGTTCCTTCGCGGGAAGGCTCACATCCTTTAATGTCAACGGGACGTATCCCCGCGCCTCCACGGTCACTTCCGCCTTCGCGGTCTCCAGCCCCTTGACCACGAAGCGTCCCTGCTTGTCGGTAATCGCGCAATGAGGAACCGGTTTCATCTCCCGCCAATTCTTCTCAGCAGGAATCACCGCCACCGCGCTGAGGTTTGCATCCTTCACCGGCCCGTTCCGGCCGACAACGGTGCCCTCCAGAACGTATCCTTTTTCGAGGAATATCACCCCTATATCGATCACTTTTCCCCGAAGGACCATGTCACCGAGTTCTTTGATAAGATATCCGCTCGCACATACCGTGAGTGAGTCAATGACAGGCGGAAGCTTCTCCAGAGTGAACCGACCATTTTTGTCCGTGCCGCTCAACATGCGTTCGAGACGGGACAACCATACGTTTATTCCCACCGTGGCCTTTTCGATTGGCTCGCCCCGGTCATCCATTATCAGCCCGGTGACAACGTGGGACGTGTCGAGGACGACATAGATGCTTGTCGGCCATCTGATGTCGTCGCTTGCCGCCACCTCGCGCCTCACGGAGTAATATGCGGCGTGTGATATTCCGAGCGAATATGTCCTGGGCTCAAGCCCTTCGAGCCTGAAGTAGCCCTTCCCATCAGTCTCGGTCGAAATCGGCGGCTCGGACCATTCTATGCGGACGGTAGCGCCCTCGACCGGCTCGAATCCGTCGTCCGTAACCCACCCTTCGATGGCGCCGAGCCTTTCGGGCTCCGCCGGTTCTATCCGCGCTGTTTCTTTCCGAGACTGGCTTGCCGCATGTGCCCTGCCCCGGCTGCGGGATATATATCCGGCTGGAGCCGGACCGCGTCTTCTGTGCTTAGTTGAACGACTCGACCGCGGCACCGAAGTTCCCTGCGTGAAAAGCACCCCCAGCGCCGCCATCACCAAGAGCACTATCAAGACATACCGCATTATTCAGTCTTTCTGGTTCTGAATTTTTTTCACAATATCCCGCATCCGGTCGCTGATTCTTTGTTCCTTATGTTTCTCAGCCGCTTTCATCAACGGCTCAAGTGCGTCTTTGCCTATTCTGACAAGCGCTTCCTCTGCCGCGTAAGACAACTCCATGTCAATGTGTGACAACGTTTCGACAAGCGGCCCCACAGCCGCCTTCCCGAATTTAATGAGGGCTGTCATCACTTCTCTGCTAGCCCAGTCACGCTTCTTTTTCTGCAGCACCGTTATCAGCGGCTTGATCGCACGTCTATCCCCGATATTCCCGAGAGCTTCTGCAGCCGCCCATCGGACATAATTATTCTTATGCTCAAGAGCTTTGACAAGTGTCTCTACAGCATCCGGATTGCTGATTCCGCGTATGTCGTACGTAATCGGACTGCCATTTGCCGTTGTACATCTCTCGACCAGAACAAGCAGCAGCTCGGTGGCTTTCTTGCTGCCGTTTCGTGAAAGTTCTCGACTTGCCCCAAAGCGCACGTTGAAGTCTTTGTCACCAGCAAGTTCGGCAAGCGTTTCAAGCGCTTTATCCGTGCCTATCTCCGCAAGCGCTTCAACGGCGGCCTGCCGTCTGGCAGGCTCCCTGTCGGCAGCCATGGCCAGGGCAGTTTCCAGTACACTATCGCCTGCAATCTTAGCAAGTGCTCGCATCGCGACGCGAAGAACTGTCGCATTTTCATCCTCCAAAGCTTTCTCAAGAGGCTCCTTTGCCTTCGGGTCCCCCATTTGACCAAGTACTTCGGCTGCCTTCCATCGCACATTAGCCACTTCGTCGCCAAGCAGCTTGATAAGCGGCTCAATAGCTCGCCTGTCTCCTATCTCGCCAAGAAAACGCACCGCGTTGAAACGAACGCCAGCTTGAGAATCGTCGAGTACTTTTATCATGGGCTCGATGGCCCGTGAATCCTTGATTGACCCCAATATACCCGCAGCATAGCTACGGACATTATCGTCATTGTCACCGAGTTTTAAGATAAGCGGTTCCACCGCCGGTTTGCCAATACTTGTGAGAGCGTAAGCTGCATAGTGGCCGCATTTGGGGTCGCCCAGCATTCCCGCCAGAGCATCCACAGCCTTGGGGTCGCCAATGCTGCCGAGCGCTTCAGCCGCCGCCCAGCGGACCCAGGCCGTCTTGTCCTTGAGCAGCTTCATCAGGGCATCAACCGCTTTCGGCTCCTTCAGTCTCTGCAGCGTTCGCGCGGCCTGCTTCCGCACGTGCGGCTTCGCATCGCCCAGAGCCTCGATGACCGGCTCCACCACTCCCAGGTCCTTGTTTCTGACGAGCGCGTCCGTCGCCGCCCACGCTGCGTAGTGGTTCCTGCCGAATGTCTCTATCAGAGGCTTTACGATTCTCGCGTCCCTGAACATCCCAAGCGCCTTGGCTGCTGCCGTTTGTGTTGTCGAATGCTCGTTTTCGAGCGCCTTGATGAGTGGCTCGATTGCCTTTTCATCGCCGATTTCGCCCAGCGCCTGCGCCGCCGCGCTTGATGCACCCCAGTCCTTATCCCCGAGCGCTCCGATTAGTGATTGGACCGACTCCCTGTCCTTCAACTTGCCGAGGGAATACGCAGCCTGGATTCGGACTTCGCGGTTGAGGTCCTTCAGCGCGCCGACAAGCGGCCCGACAGCTTTGTCATCAGCTAACCCACCGAGTGCTTTCGCGCAGCGTGCCCTGACCTCGCTGTCTTCGTGTTTGAGCGCCTCAATCAGCGGTTTCAGGGCTTTCCTGTCCGGAATCTCGCCGAGCGCGTAGGCAGCGGTCCTTCGCACATATTTGTCGTTATCATTGAGAAGCCTGCATATCGGCTCCACTGCCCTCCTGTCCCTACTTACACAGAATGCAGTTATGGCTGCTTGACGGACGTTTATGGACGGGTCGCTGAGTGCTCGAATCAGCGGCCGGACGACCTTCTCGTGATTGAGCCCGGCCAGCGCCGTTACCGCAGTCTCGCGCACTGTGAATTCAGTATCTTCGAGAGCTTTCACCAGCGGCGCAATCGCCCTCTCATCCTTGAACGCACCGAGCGCGCAAGCCGCAGCGCAACGAACTCTCGCATCCTCATCAGTCACTGTCTTGCCAAGAGGCTCTATCGCTCTGGCGTTCTTCGTCTTGCGCAGGGCGTAGGCTGCCTGCTCTCTCACCTTCGCGTCCTTGTCACAGAGCGCTTTCAGAAGCGGCTCAACGGCTCTCTCATCCAGGAACTCGCCGAGCGTCCGGGCCACTCCGGCGCGCACACCGGCATTCTTGTCTTCGAGAGCCTTCGTCAGTCGCTCTATCACAGGTTTGCCAAACTGGACAAGCGCGTGCACAAGCGCAGTGCATTCATCGTAGTTCCCGCGGCAGAATGCCTTTATGAGGGGCTCTATACACTGCTCATCCCTCAGTCTGCCCAATGCGTACGCCGCCGCCCCCCGAACCTGATAGTCCTTGTCATCGAGCACTCTGATGAGATGGGTGACTACAGCTTTGTCTCCAATGTTCCCAAGAGAAGATGCCGCCTGCATACGCACGTAGTAGAAAGAGTCTCTAAGTGCCTTGACCAGCGCTCCAACAGCCGACTTGTACATTGGCTTGCCCAGTGCAGCCGCTGCATCCCCGCGAACGCCGCCATCTTCATCGCCGAGAAGCGCAACAAGCGTGGCAGCAAACGTACCGTCTCCCAAGTACCCTATTCTCCTGACTGCATTCCGGCGGGCGTTAGTGTCCGCCGAGCTCAACTGCTCGACTATGCCGGGCAGCTTCTCGACAAGAGATGATGTTATGCCCAGCCTGATACACGGGCCCACCACCCTGTCAAGCCGGCTCCGGCTTTCACTCTCTTCAATCTTATCGAGATGATGCTTCAGGTGAGAGCACACGAGGTCGAACTTGCTGATATCCTCGAGCAGAAGCCTTTGCAGCTCCTGCTCCGCCATTTCGCGGATTTCGCCGTGCTCGCTCGCGAGATTTTGGACATGCCTGTCAATCTTGCTCTTCAGTTCCGGTGGAAGCTCCGCGCCCGTCTCCTGCCCAAGAAGCACGGTGCACAGGACCATCGTCCCTGCGAGGGCGCACGCAACCGCTGTGAGGTGCCTGGCGCTCATTTCGCTTCCCCTGGCCGGTATCCATCAATCTAACACTCGCAGGAGCGCGGTATTCCCGGCATGTGATTGACCCGAGTTGGGGTCTGCGGCGTGAAAAGTCTTGTCCGGGGCGGCGGGGAGTGTATAATCGTGCTCGCAAGGCTCGAACAACTCGGTGAAAGCAGGTGGCGCGAAGATGAAGAGACTGAAATTTTGCTTTCTGGCGGTTCTGGCTGTTACGATTGCCGCAGGCTGCGTTTCGCCCGACCCGGTAATGCTCACCGACGACGGGATGCATGTAACACAGCCAGTCCCGGTGTCGGCGAGGAAGTACGCGCAAACCCCCGACGGCCCGATAAGCCTGGAGCAGGCGGTGGAGTTGGCGCTGGCGAACTCGCCGAGCGTGCGCATGGCGGAAATCGGCGTGAAGATGGGCAGGGACGGCGTGCTGCTGGCGCGCTCGAACTCCCTGCCGAAGGTGCAAATCCAGTCGAACTACCACCACGTTGACGCCGTCTCGAAGATGGACCTTGGCATCCCGGGCCAGCCGGCCATCGCGTTCGGCACGCGCGACTCGACGAACGTAGCGACGATGATGATTGTGCCGGTCTATACGTTCGGCAAGAACGACGCCGCTTACAGGCAGGCTCTTCGCAGCGCGGAAGCTGCCGAGTTCGACGCGGCGCGGGCACGCCAGATGGTCGTCGCGGAAGCCTCTGGCGCCTACTTCCGCGTGCTCGAAGCGAAGGAATTCGCGACCCTCGCAGGGAAGTCGGTCGAGCAGATTAAGGCGCACCTCAACGTCGCGGAGCAGTTCTACGGGCAGGGGCTCGTGACGCAGAACGACGTGCTGGCGGCAAAGGTACGGCTGCTGCAGATGGAGCACGAACTCCTGCGCGCGAAGAGCAACGTTCTGATTGCGACCGCGAACCTCAACCGCGTCACCGGCCTGCCCATATCGAACGGGACGGAACTTTCGGACGAGTTCTCGCCGGTTGAGTTCGACCTGACGGAGGAGCAGTGCCTGCAGGCCGCCATGGAGTACAGACCGGAACTCGGCTCCCTTGACAGGCAGCGCAAGGCGGCGCTCGCGGCAGTCGCCGGGGCGAAGGCGATGCGCCTCCCGACAATCAACTTCTCCGGCGGATGGAACTGGACGAGCAGCAAGAATATAAAGAACAAGGACAACTGGTCCGTAGACCTCATCGGCGAATGGACGCTTTTCGGCGGAATGGGAATCACCGCAGGCATCCGCCAGGCAAGGCATGCGGTCGAGCAGCTCGACCAGGGCCTGCGCCAGCTCGTCGATGGCATTGCGCTCGAGGTCAAGACGGCGTATCTGAATCTCGTGCAGTCCCGCAAGGGCATCGACGTCGCGAAGGAAGCGGTCAAGCAGGCACAGGAGAACCTGCGCATCTTCCGCGAGCGATACGCGCAGGGGCTGGTTACCTCGACCGACGTCCTCGACGCGGAATCGCAGCTCGCGCGCGCGCGCGCCGACCACGCCCGCGCCCTCTACGAGAACAATTCCGCGCTCGTAAGCATGGAGAGCGCCATGGCGCTCCCGGTCGAGGAAGTCCGCCGGCTGCATTCGCAGGCGACGGAAGAGCCCTCCACAGAAACACCGGCCGAAGAGGAAGACAAGGAGAACGGGCAGTAGCGGAGAAGGCAGATGCGTCAAGCGATTGCGTTCCTGGCGCTGGCGGTGCTCCTGTCTGCGTGCGTTTCGAAACCCGTGCGGCTGCTCGGCAAGGGCGGCCTGACCTGGTACAAAGTCGAGCGCGTCATAACCGGAGACACGATTCTCGTCAAAGGCATCGGGCGCATTAAATACATAGGCATCCGGGCGCCCCGACGCTCCCTGTCGGGAAAAAGCGGCGAACCTCTCTGGGAGGAGTCGCTCCGGAAGAACCGCGAGCTTGTCGAAGACAAGTGGATAAGGTTCGAGACGGACAGGAAGGAAAGGGACAACGCGGGAAGGCTGCTCTGCTACGTCTTCATGCAGGAAGAAGATGACTTCCTGGGAGAAATATTCGTAAACGGTGAGATGCTTCGGTTGGGAATGGCCCGGTACGAGGTCTCGACGGTCAACACGAAATACGAAATGAGGCTTCAGGCCCTGGAGTCCCGCGCGCGCAGCCGCGGCAGGGGAATCTGGTCGCCGCAGGCCGTGAAACAGCCGAAGTAAGCGGTGGCCCATAGACAAAGAAAAAGCCCCGGCGGATGCCGGGGCTTTTTGCGTGCCTATTCAGGCTCAGGCCTGTGCGTCTCGCCTGCGAAACGCGAGGTACGCACCCGCAATCAATATGACGGGCAGGAAATACCCCAGCACGTCGCCCGCAGGCGCCGGTCCCGTGTCAACGGCGCAGGAACAGCCGCTCTTCTTCTTCTTCGAAGGAACCGCCGCCCCGCCCGAGATGATAATTGTCCTCTCGGCAAAATCACTGCCGCCCGGCCCGGAAACCGTCAGCCTGACCGTATAGGTACCGGCTGTAGTATAGGTGTGCAACGGATTCCGGTTAGTCGAATCCACGGATATAAACCCGGGCTGGTAGTCGAAATCCCACTCCCAAGTGGTTATATTTCCAACGGACAGGTCGGTAAACTGCACATCGACCGGCGCGCGGCCGGTTATCGGGTCAAGAGTATATGTGAAGTCGGCGTCAATACCGCCGGGAGGGTCGGTTACGGTAATGTAGTCTATCTTCGTCTCGGAATCGCTCCCGTACAGCGGGCTGTCGATTCTCAGCGTGACGGTGTAAGTGCCGACAAGGTAATAGACGTGCATCGGGCTCTGCTCGATGCTCGTGCCGCCGTCGCCGAAATCCCAGAGCCACGAGTCGAAGTTTCCGGTTGACAGGTCGGTGAACTGCACCGTAAGCGATGCCGGCCCGGTGGTCGTGTCCGCCGTGAAGTCGGCATTCGGGAACGGCGAGGCTGTGTTATCCACCGTGAACTGGCCCGAAACATCCGGCGGCCCTGCTCCCGCCATGCCGTCGTCCGGCGTTATCCTGACTTGGACCGTCGTCACAGGCCCGGTAGTTCCCACGCCGTTATTGACGCTGTCCCAGACGAAGGTGTGAGCGATGCCGGTCGCGTTCGATGTCAGGCCCGTCAGTCCGTCGCCGCCCGTGCCCTGCGCGCACGGATTCCACGTGCTTCCGTTGGTCGTGTACTCGACGGTTATGTCGCACGGGTCGTCGTTCTTGTCCGCAAGCGTATAGGCAATCGTTATGTCTCCGGACTCGTTCGCGCCCGTAGTCGGCGCCGTAATCGAGACAGTCGGCACCTCCTGTGGAACATTGTTAACGGTAATGCTGACTTGGTCATAGACCCCTTCGCCATCGTCGTCTCGCGGAGTCACTCTGACGAAAACAGACTCGTCACCCGCCAGGCCGACTCCGTTGGCCGCGCTGTCCCAGTCGAACGCATGCTCGATGCCGGTCGTGTCCGTCGCCAGCCCGGTAAGCGGATTCGTGCCCGAAGGCGGCGTGCATAGATACCATGTGCCGCCGTCGAAGCTGTACTCTACGGTCGCCGAGGCTGTCTCGCCGTCAACGTCGGCGATCTCGAAGGTAATCGGTATGACACCGCTGTGTGACCCGCCGGTCGGGTCCGTAATCTGTGCCACGGGAGGCTGTTCGATAACGTTGCTCACGGAGAACGTTGTGGTGCCGGGGGTGCCTTCCTCGGCTGCATCGCTCGGCGTTATCTTGAACGTCACCACCTGCGAGCTGGTTGCGCCGACCCCGCTTGCCACAGTGTCCCAGATGTAGTTGTGGCTCGTCCCGCTGACGCTTGATGTCAGGCTGGCGATATTGTCGCCGCCGGCCTGCGTGCAGGTATACCAGTCCAGGCCGCTGTTGGTCGTGTACTCGACGACCGCGCTGCATGTCTCGGCCTGCGGGTCACTTAAAGTATACCAGACCTCGACATTGCCGACGTGGACGCCTCCCTTCGGGCTGTTAATGACCACCGTGGGCGCATCGCTTACCGGCGGCACGTAAATAGACTCACCAGCCGAGGTGGCCGATGCGGTGGCATCGCCGTTCTGGAACGTTATCCTGTACCAGTAGGTCGTACCACCGGTGACAGAATCAATAACCGTGTAGTTTCCTGTTACAGCAAATGACTGGACCGTTGTCAGGTTCGAAGAGAATCCTGCATCCTCTGCGCGCTCAATCTGCACGCCGGTGTCGCCGGAACTCTGGTTCAACGGAGGCGTGACCGTAACCTCGACCTCCTCGGGATTCGCCGTAAGCGCGAGGCCGAAGTCATCCACCGTGGCATCATGAACGAGTGAATGGGCCAGAACCGGCCCGCATGGAGTGCTCTTGGCGGCTATGGTATCCACGTCGAACTTGATGAGAAACTTGACGTTCCAGACCGTGCCCGAACTGCCTCCCGATGGGGCGTACAGGGATGTGGCCGTATAAGTATTGTTGTCCGACCACGAGCAATCCCCTGTACCCGATTCGAGATTCACCTCGAAGATGAGGTTGTCAACGCCGTTGTAGAAGAACGTCCCTGTGATGGGAATCTCAATCCAGTCTCCCCCTGTGGCAGCGGGGACGGAGTAGAGCGGCGTATCCCACACGACGGCATCATCTCCTTCGGTGAAGTTCGCGGCGAAATTCGTGCCCAGGGCGGAAACCGTTGTGTGGCCGAGCTTGACTGTCACGTTGGTGTAGGAGTAACCGGGAGTATCGGCATTCAGTTTCCAGTATATCTTTGTGATGTTGCCGGCCTGGCTGGAAAGCTCGCTCGCCAGGTAAAGCATCTGCATGCGCCGCCCGGTACTCACCCAGGGCCATGTAAATCCGCCTGTTATTGAGGGTTCGACGGACAGCGAGGTGGAATCAAGCACGACAGAGCAGAGCTGCCTTGTCGTCGGCTCGTTCTCGCCGCTGACAGTTTCCTCGTATTGGTCCGCAGGGCGCTTGAGCATAGCTATAGGATTGCCGCTTTCGTCCTCAAGCAGGTATCCATCTGACCCCGTCACGTCATCGGGCCATTCCCATAGTATGGTTGTAGTGCTTGTGCCCGTGCCGGTGAGGCTGGTTGGCGAGGGCAGTTCCCCTTGCACATCAATCGGGCCGGTTATGTGCTCCGCCGTCTCAATGCCATCACCGTTTCTGAACGTGATGCCGTAATAGTACGTGTCGCTGCCAGGTACTGTGTCTGTAAAGTCATACTCTTCCGTTGTCCCGGGGGCGTAGTAGGACTTGACCACTGTTCCATCGGAAAGGTCGGGCTGCAAGCCACGCCTTATCTTCAAGCCGGTAAGGTCGGTATAGGGGTTGTTAGGCGGGGGAGTCACGGAGATATCCACATCCAGAGTGCCGAAGGTGGTCGTAATAGTATAATCCCCTGAAACGGGGTCATGGACAAGGGTGTAACGCGCCGTGGCGTTACTGGCAGCGCTGTCCGCAACGCCCGAGCCTGAGTCAACATATGTACGGAAGAAAAGGTCGTAATCGTAGTTTGTCCATGAGGGTATGGTTGAATCATAGTCCGCGACAGAGTTAACCCCGTCATAAACGTTGGAAAGCTCCACGCCCCACAGATAGCCGCTCTGGTATGTGTCCGGACAGGAGCATACAATCCAGTAGTCCACTCCGGATGTAACGGTTCCGGGTGTGGTAAACGATATCGGCACCCAATACCACGAACCGGCGGTAAATGAGAAGCTTTGAGAAGCAACAACTGTTGTTGAAGGCTGAAGCCCAGTGCCATTGTCGGTCCTGATTTGCACTGTAATGGAGTTTACAGATGTTGCATATCTATACAGTACAAGGTCAACCTTTGTAATAGACCCCGTCATGCCGGCGGTAAAGCGTTGAGCCGGCGTGAATCGTGCATCAACGTAAAATCCCTGATTAACCGTCGAAGTATCGTTTTGCTGGTCGAGCTGTTCTCCGCCGCCACCGCCGATAGCCTTGACGTATCTGTTGTACTTCTCATTTTCCTGAAGCCCGGTTTCATCCCACGATGTGCTGTCAGCCGCGAGAAGCCCGCTGACGTCAAGGTCGTTGTCTGCATTGTAGACTGTATGACCGGTCTCATTGGGGCTCGAGTTAGTGTCATCCCATGTCCACTGGATTGACGTCGTGCCCGTGGCGCTGCCGTCGAAGTTCGTCGGCGCGATGAGCTGCTGTGCTTCGGCGGTGTTCGTGCAGAAGAAGAGCACGAAAAACACGAGCGCCGGAACAAGCGCGAACCTCATTCCTGACATAACCTTACCTCCCGGTTCTAAAGCGATTGAGCCAATTTTGCGCATTTATTAACTATACCATCAGGACGCGATTTTTCAACCTAATCCGGCGAAAAAACGGGGGAGAATGGCTAATTTCGCATGCAGCTATTTTACGCGGTAGGAACCGTCCCTGTGTCCATCCACATTTGCGACCAGCCCCTTTCGCGAGAGAGCGGCCAGCGTCGCGGCGGCCTCGGAAGTCTCAAGTCCAAGCGAGGAACAGATTTCGGCGAAGCTGCAGGGCCTTCGCCGCAGAAGGGCGAGAATCTTCTCGGCGGCTTCACCCGGCACCGCCTGGTGGGCTTTTCCCGATGTCACGACCGCGACCGCTCTGGGTCCGAAAAACTCCACAATCTCTGCAAGACGCTCCGCAGGCACGGGCCTGACCTCCTCGGCGGGCGGGCGGGCGACAGTGTTCACATCAATCGAATCAGGCCCGATTTTCTCGATTGCAGCCCTTATTGCGTCAAGCTCATCATCCGTGTCGTTGAGTCCGTTTACAATGAGCACTTCCAGTCTCAATTCGCCGGAGAACTCACCGCGAAAAGCCGCCAATCCCTCGATAATCGCGCTTACTTCGAGGCCGGCAGCCGGGCGGTTCACGCGCTCGAACATTTCCTGCGTGGCCGCATCTAGCGAAGGCACGACAAGGTCGGCCCCGGCGAGGTCCTTTCGGACATCCGGCCGCGAAATCAGGCTCGAATTGGTCAGCACGGCGACTTTCGAGCCGGTTCTCTCTTTCGCCGCCCTGACAAGCCCGCCGAGCCCCAAGTGAAGGGTCGGCTCACCCGAGCCTGAGAACGTAACATAGTCGGGCCTCGGACCGTCGCCCTCGAAGTACGCGGCAATCTCGTCGAGCACCGGCCCTGCGGGGAGGTATTCGCGGCGCTCGAGCGTAGTCCGGGGCGTGTTTCCGAGCTGGCAGTAGACGCAGTTGAACGAACATGTCTTGAGCGGGAGGATGTCCACGCCGAGCGAGCTTCCCAGCCGCCGCGAAGCGACAGGCCCGTAGAGGTACTTCATTTGTCTTTTATCTCGATTTCGGGTTCCAGGTGAGTCTCGGTCACAAGAGAATTCGTGACGAGACATCGCCGATGGGCTTTTTCAATCATCTTCTGCGCCTTCTCCGGCGTGGCGCCTTCTCCGAGGACTATTTTCGGCCTGATAGTAACGCTGGTAAAGCGGAAGACACGGTCGATGGTTTTGAGCACTCCTTCGGCGCTGGACTCGTAGGACAGTATCTCCACGCCGCTTCTTGCGGCGATTTCATCGAAGGTCATCATGATGCAGGTCTCGACGGCCGAGATAAACAGGTGCTCGGCGGTCCAGTTTTTCTCATCGCCGCCGAAGCACTCCGGGCAGCCGAGCCGCACGGTGGGAATCCGCGGCGCGCTCATCTCGCCGGCGTGTCGGCCGAGCCGGCGCACGGAGGTCTCAAATTTGAACACTGCCGGTTCCAATGCTGCCACTTTTCTCTCTCCCCTATTTGTCGCGGAAGTTCCCCAGCGGAAAAACGGGCACCATCTTCTCCTCGACGAACTTGCATGCGGTGGCCGGGTCAACGCGCCAGTTGGTCGGGCAGGTCGAGAGAATCTCGACGAGCGAGAATCCTTTCCCTTCTACCTGGTTCTGGAACGCCTTCAACACCGCCTTTTTCGCCTGGCGGATGTGCTTGACGTCGTGTATGGAGCACCTTTCGAGGAAGACCGGCGCATCAAGCGTGTTCAGCAGTTCGCAGACGTGAATCGGATAGCCCTCGTTCTCGATGCTTCTGCCGCGCGGGGTGGTTTCCGATTTCTGCCCGATGAGCGTGGTGGGCGCCATCTGGCCTCCGGTCATGCCGTAGATCGCGTTGTTGACGAAGATGGTGGTGAAGTTCTCGCCCCGGTTGGCCGCGTGCAGGATGTTGTTCGTGCCTATTGCGGCCAGGTCGCCATCGCCCTGATAGGTGAAGACTATCATCTCGGGCTTCGCGCGCTTGATGCCCGTCGCCACTGCGGGCGCGCGCCCGTGGGCGGCCTCGACCGAATCGACGTTGATGTAAAAGTACAGGAGCACCGAGCATCCGACCGGCGCGACGGATATCGTCTTTTCGCGAATGCCGAGTTCGTCGATGACATCCGCGACAATCCTGTGGATTATGCCGTGGCCGCAGCCGGGGCAGTAGTGGCTGACAACATCGGTCAGCGATTCGGGTCTCTTGAAAACGATTTCTTCGGTCCCTGTCGTCATTGCCCTACCTCTCGCATTCAGCTCAGAATTTTTTGTGCTTTCTCTATGATTTCCGGTGGGGTGGGAATGCCTCCGCCCATGCGCCCGTAGAAGTGTACGTCCGCATCATGGGCGGCGTAAAGCCTCACATCCTCCACCATCTGGCCCGCGTTCATCTCGACCACGAGGAACTTTTTCGTCTTTTCCGAGATTTCCCTGAGAGCCTTCTCGGGGAAAGGCCAGAGAATTATCGGCCTGAACAGGCCGACCTTGTGCCCCTGCTCGTTGAGCGTGCGCATCGCGTCGCGGCACGCGCGCGCGCTCGTGCCGCACCCGACGAGCACGAGGTCGGCGCCGTCAACACTCTCCGTCTCGGACCTCTGCTCGGCCTCCCTCACCTTCGCGTACTTCGCCTGCAGCTTCTCGTTGTGCTTCTCGAGCACGCCCTCGACGAGGTAGAGGCTCCTGATTATGCGGGCCTCGCGCCCTTTGGCACCGTCGAGTATGTAGTCCTTCGGATATTCCTTGACATTCACGCTCTCGGGATACACGACCGGTTCCATCATCTGCCCGAGCACGCCGTCGGCAAAGACGACCGAGACCATGCGCCACTTCTCCGCCAAGTCGAACGCCATAATCATCAGGTCCACGCATTCCTGGACAGTGTGCGGCGCGAGCACTATGTTGCGATAATCGCCGTGCCCGCCGCCCTTGGTGGCCTGGAAGTAGTCCGACTGCGTCGGGGCGATGTTTCCGAGGCCCGGGCCGCCGCGCTGCACGTTCACTACCACCCCGGGCAGCTCGTCGCCCGCCATATAGGAGATTCCCTCCTGCTTCAGGCTGACGCCCGGAGAGGAGGACGAGGTGAGCGCCCTCACCCCCACAGCCGCCGCCCCGAGAACCATGTTAATCGCGGCAAGCTCGCTTTCGGTCTGCAGGAAGACCCTGCCTTCCTCGGGCATTCGCCTGGCCATGTACGCCGTGAATTCGTTCTGGGGTGTTATCGGGTACCCGAAATAGCATTTCGCCCCCGCGAGTATCGCGGCCTCGCCGAGCGCCTCGTTGCCTGCAACCAGCTCTTTCTTCGCCATCTAAGCTTCCCCCGTAACCCTGCAAGCCTTCCAGCTATGCCTTAGCCTTTGCCTTTTTTTTCTTCTTCTCTTTGTAGACGGTAATCCTCGCGTCCGGGCAAATCAGGGCGCAGGACGCACAGCCGGTGCATTCGGCGCCTTCCTTCATCACCGGGTAGTTCACGCCGCGCTCGTTCATGTCGTCCGACATCTCGAGGCATCCCTTCGGGCACGCTATGATGCACAGCCCGCAGCCCTTGCACTTGGGCACAGTAATCTCAATCCTCGCCATAAGTTGGGCTCCCTCCCCAGCGCAGTTTGGTTCTCAGCGTCTCGAAAAAGGTCCTGCTCTCCATGAGGCGGCACCTGCGGTCCGATTTCACCACCCTGAGCACGTCGCCGCACTCCACCTCGCGGTCGCCCTGCCCGTCCACGGAGACGACCACCCCGTCGCGCTCCGTGAGAAGCTCGATTTCGACGGTGCTCGCTGCGCTCACCACGAGCGGACGGCTCGTCACGGTATGCGGATTCACGGGCGTTATGCATATCGCCTCCGCGCCCGGCACCACGATTGCGCCTCCGGCGGAGAGCGAGTACGCGGTCGAGCCGGTAGGCGTGGCCGCCATTACACCGTCGCCGCGGACCTCCGTTATTTCCACCTTGTCTATCGTTACCTTGAAGCTTATCATCTGAATGTGGTGGAGCCTTATCATAACGGCCTCGTTGAGTGCATGCCAGGCCTGTATGTCCTTGCCTTTGCGCCGCAGCCGGATATTGAGCATCATGCGGTTGCTCGGCGCCACCTCGCCCGAGAGAATACCCGGAAGCGCCCTGATAAGCTCGGTTTCGGAGAACTCAGTCAGGAATCCGAGCCTGCCGACGTTCACGCCGACGACCGGAATCTGGTTGGCTCCCAGCAGGCTTACCGCCCGCAGCAGCGACCCGTCCCCGCCGAACACGCAGGCAATATCCGCCTCGACCGACTCCAGGTCCGGCGATTCGGCGAGGTCCGCCTCGATTATCCGCGCGACCTTGGCTATTTCGGGCTTGACGTTGTCTATGGCCTGGACAGCTTTCGCTTTTCTGGAGTCGCCGGCTATCAGGATTTTCTTCATCTCGTGCTTCTCGCCGTAGGTCGCGCCGGAAGCGGATAATTATGCCAGCGCCGCCTCCTCCTTGCAAGATGTTTTTGAGTAGCGCGAGGCTTGGAACTCCGTGCGCCACTCCAAAGCGGCGACATTTCCATCTATTTTCGCCGAAAACGGAATTTTTCAGCACGGCAAGAACAATAAACAACGTCTATGCAGGCGGGGTAAGGACTTCATTATTCATTGTGGAGGTCCGGTATGAGGATGCCCATTGCGCGTACGAACGTACGCATCGTGGACAGGGATACTCTGTCCACACGGCGTCCGCTGGTCCCGGATATCTGACGTAGTACGAGCCAGGATTCCGAAGGAGCGGCGGGCGTCCGAAGCCCGCGGCTCCTGTGTTTTTTAGTAGGCCTGAGCCGCGGTCCGAAAAGACCGGCGGCCCTTTCTTTTTTGGAGGAGAAGCGATGCGTTGGAAAGCAGGAGGTGAAGTGGTTCTCAAGGCAATCGAACTGGACAGGAAGATGGAGTTCACCGGGAGGCCCGCTGTCGAACGGACCTGGAAGTTCGGCATGAAAGGAACCCGGGCCGAGGAATACGCGCAAAAGAAGAAACAAAACAAGGAGAAACAAAATGCATGCACTCGAATGCCAGAATCTGACAAAGTGTTTCTACGAGAGAGATAGGAAACCCGACGGCGCCGCAGGCGCCCGGCGAATGCTCCGCAGGTTATTCGGCAGCCGCAAAAAAGTCGAAGCGGTAAAGGCTGTTTCATTTCATCTCGGGCGGGGCGAGATACTGGGCATACTCGGACCGAACGGTTCGGGTAAATCAACGCTCATACGCATGATTTCGACCCTGCTTCTGCCGGACAGCGGGCGTATCAGTATCTTCGGACTCGATGCCGTTCGCAAGCCGCTGAAGGTCAGGCGTCTCATGCACCGTGTCTCGGTGGATGCGGCCTTCTTCAAGAAGCTCTCGGCATGGGAAAACCTGGTCTATTCGGCCAGGCTTTATGGGCTGAGCTCATCCGTCGTGAAAAGACGCCTTCCCGCGCTTCTCGAAGCCGTGAAGTTCAAGGAAGACAATCTGCGAAAGCCAATGGAGGACCTCTCGCGGGGAATGCAGCAGAAGGTCGCCATTGTCAGGGCGTTCGTCGCCAGGCCCGACCTGCTGCTTCTCGACGAGCCGACGACCGGGCTCGACCCCGTAAGCAAGAAGCACGTGGCCGACTTCATAACCCGCGTTCGCAGCGAGAACGGGACCTCCATCGTACTGACCACGCACGACATGGTCGAGGCAGACAAGCTGTGCAACAGGGTTGCGATTATCCACGAGGGCGCCTTCGTGGCCCTGGATACGCCCGAGGCCCTGAAGTCCAGGGTCAGCAACGGCACCAAACGTGAGGTAACGCTCGAAGATGTCTTCTTCCGCCTTACAGGCGCAGAGCTCAAGAGCGAGGAGGAAACCGACGAGGAGTAACAGAAATGATGGCTCTGACTTTTGAGATGAGGGCGGTGTACGCCTTCGTCGGACGCAACTTCAACTTGGTGAAGCGCTACTTCGCGTGGGAGATTGTGTTCCTCTCCTACAGCGTGGCCAATACCCTGACCATCGCCTACATAGGCTACGGCGATGCGGAGAAGACCCGCTACCTGATAATCGGCGCGCTGCTGTGGGGCTTCCTGTCCGTCGTGTTCCATGCGGTCAGCGAGGCAATTGCCTGGGAGCGATGGGAAGGGACTATCGAGTACACGCTGATGGCGCCTATACACCGGGTCACGCACCTCATGGGGCAGTGCGTGTTTGCGCTGGGCTACGGCGTGGCGAGGACGATAATCATCCTCGTATGCGTGGCTGTGTTTTTCGACCTGCGCTTCACGAACGCCGACTTCGTGTGCGCTGCGGTCGTGCTCGCCGCGGCATGTTTCTCGTTCCTCGGGATGGGGCTCGCGGCGGCGGTGCTGCCGCTGCTGTCTCCCGAACGGGGCGCGCAGGCGACCCACATATTCCAGGCGGTCATACTGCTCGTCTCGGGCGTGTACTACGAGGTGTCGGTGCTGCCGGGCTGGCTGCAGGTCTTCTCGCACGTCTCGCCCGCGACCTACACGCTGAAGGCCATGCGAAAGGCGATGCTCGAAGGCGCGCCCCTCGGGCACGTGACGGGGGAAATGCTGACGCTGCTCGTGATTGGGGCGGCCCTGCTCCCCCTCGGGCTTGCAGTATTCGCGCTCGGCGAGCGGCACGCGCGCAAGCACGGCAAGCTCAAGCGCTCGGGATAGGAGGGCCGGTCAGCCGGACCGGCCCTCCCTTTCCCCGCCGATGCTCTGCTCTATTGCTCAACCGTTCTGCTATCCCGGCCGCGTACGGCTGCTGCCATCACCGCACCTTAAGGCGCAATATGTCCTCCGAGTTGTCAAGGAATGCTGATTTTCGTAATATATATATCTTCCTCGTCGAAACTTGTCTTAGTATCATCACCACCCCATTCTTCGGCAAAGTTTATATCGGTGCCGGAAAACCCTCCACAAAAATAAAGATTACCGGCAGCATCTACACTTATCCCATTCGTATAGTCGGGATTTGAACCCCCAAAGCAGTAGGTCCAGCCGTAGTCATCAATACCGGATATCTTGGTCAGAAAGATATCATAACTTCTCCAGGGGATTGATTTGTCATCGGTTCCTCCCCAATCTGAGGCAAAATTGACGGGAGCACTGAAATGTCCCACAATATAGACATTTCCACTCGTGTCAACTGCAATCCCATGGGCTTCATCACAGTTTTCCCCGCCAATCACATGGCTGTGCAAGTACTCGCCACTCTGGCGGATTTTGGTGAGGAAAATATCTGCATCACCAGCGGAGGTCTTTGAGTCAGTGCCGCCCCAATCCGCAGCGAAGTTGACAGAATAGTTGGACCCTTTGATATGGCCGAAATGACCCGTTACGTACAGGTTGCCTGAGCCGTCTCCTACAACGTCTTCGGGGCGGTCAATCTCTGCGCCGCCCATTACATGCGTCCATCCGTAACCGCCTGTCGGACTCATTGATGTTATGAAAATGTCACCCAGACCGGCGCTGGTTTTTTCATCACTGCCGCTCCAGTCCGCGGCGAAGTTGACCGTATACCCCGCAGCGCTTCCATTGCCCATCTCTCCGGCAAGAAATACCTGACCCGCCGTATTGGCATAGAGACCGCAAGGATAATCTCGCTCTTCCCCTCCAATTATATGAGTCCAGCAATAGTCGCCGTCCGTTGTAATCTTCGTTACGAAGACATCGCACTTATCGCCTGTACTGGTTTTTTCATCAGTTCCGCCCCAGTCCGCGGCAAAATTGACCGTATCTTCGAAAACCCCCGCTAAATGGATACTGCTGCTTGTTGCACATATGCTGCTGACGTGTTCCCCCACTATGTGTGTCCAGCAATATGCTCCGTCTGCTCCTATCTTGGTGACGAAACCTCCCTCGGCAGTCTTGAAGTCGTCACCGCCCCAGTCCTCGGCGAAATTGATCCAGCTTTTTACCGACCCCGCCACATAGACACTGTTTTCGGCATCAACGCAGACCGAATATGCAGAATCGGCACTGCTGCCGCCGATTCGCCTCGTCCAACAATAGGAGCCGTCTGAACTCACCTTCATGATGAAACAATCACGTTCCCCCTTTGAGGTTTTCTCATCAGTCATTCCCCAGTCCGCGGCGAAATTGACAGTAAGATTCGTAGCAAGATAGGCGAAATGTCCAACCACGTACACATTTCCATTTCCGTCAGCGCAGACCGCCGATGCCTTATCATACTTCTCTCCGCCTGCCACGTGTGTCCATCCGTACTCAACAGCCGGCGGACTGCTGCCGTACTCGTACGCGCCTATATCAACCGTTGCCGTCGCGTCGCCATCACCGTCATAAATGCGCTTATTGCCATCGAGGTCCGTCGTAACCCCCGGCGGCACCAGGGAGTTGTCGCCAGCATCGATACACGCCGAGCCCGACTGCAGGCGGTAGTCCTGCGCAGTCGCATTCACGAACAGCGGGTCGAGATGAACGCATGAGCCAAGTGGGTCCGTCACTGAGCCGGTACTTTGGATGTCTCCGGTACCGTTGGCGTAATCACAGTAGTTCAGTACGACATTTCCACCTGTACTTATCTGATTTCCATCATAGGCTGCAGTATTTCCCCAAAGTACAACATTATTCAGCGTGGAGTCCGAAACATTGGTGCTACTTAACCCGCCTCCGTAATTAGCGGCAATATTGTTGACTATTGTGCAATTGGATGCCGTGAGGATGCCTTCTGAAAAGCGGATTCCACCGCCCCAACCGGCTGAGTTATTCGCTATAAGGGAATTGGTGATTTCAAGGCTGCAGTTTACATAGCAGTGAATACCACCGCCATCCCTAAATGCAGAGTTATTCGTTATAGTACAGTTAAGTACCTTTATGTCGGAATTCTCGCAGCGAATACCCCCACCGTCATAACCTGGTACGTTGTTGTTTACGATTCTGCAGTTGGCAACAGTACAATCGGAATCAAGACACAAGATACCTCCACCCATACTAACTTGACCGTTCTGGATGGTGAAACCATCTACTTCAGCGGCTGTTGTTTCCCCGTTATCGAAGTAGAACCCACGGCCATCCAGCTTACAGTCGATGATGCAGTTGGCTGCTCCGCCGACAGACTTGAGGTGTATCGCCTTGCCGGTGAAATCGAGATTCTTGTTGGTTGTGCCGGTGTATATCCCGTTTGCGACAAAGACAGTCCAGTTGTCGGAAGCCTTGTCGAGACCAGTTTGAATCGTCTTCACCGCTGTAGCCCAGCTCAGACCATCGTTGCTGTCAAGGCCTCCGGAGTCATCCACGTAAATCGTGTCTCCAGCCGGTCCTCCCGTCACGGTTACGTAGTTCGTCTTCGTCTCATTATCCGACCCGTCGGGACCTGTAACTGTAAGGCTCACCGTATATGTGCCTTCCGAGGCATACTCATAGCTCGGGTTCTGCTGAGAACTCGTACCCCCGTCGCCGAAGGTCCATGACCACGTGTCAATCCCGTTCGTCGCTGTCGAGAGGTCGGTAAAATCCACCGTAAGCGGCGCTTCGCCCGTAAGCGGCGTGCCGATGAAATCCGCCGTTATCGTCCCCAGAATGGAAACTGTGAACGTCCGCGAGGCAACTGCGGATAAATCGCTCTCGTCATCCATGGCAACCACGCGGAAGGTGTGCTCTCCTTCCGAAAGAGGCGATGAAGTGACTGTAGTATCCGTAGTCCAGACATCCGGCGGGTCATGGTCGAACGAATAATAATAGCCTGTAACGCTTCCGTCTGTGTCAGAACCGCTCCAGGTAAACGTCACCTGCGTCGTGTAAACGGTAGAACTGTCAGCAGGCCCGGAGGTTATCGTTACTGTCGGAGGCACGTTGGGGGTGCTGTTGTCCACGCTGAAGGAGTTGGTGTCTCCGGCAGTGCCTGTATTGAAATCGGTTGGAATTACCCTGATTTTCACCGTGTCAACCTGCCCGGAGAGAGCCACGTTGTCTGCACGAGAGTCCCAGAAATAGACATGCGCAGTTCCGGCAGGTGAGGAAGAGAGTCCTGTCAGCCCGTCGCCCGCAGTACCCATTGTCGCTGACTGCCAGGTTGTCCCGTTATTTACGGAATAGAGCACTTCTATGGAGCATGTGTCGCTTTCAACGTCGGAGAGAAAGTAGTTTATCTGCACGTTTCCCGACTGCACGCCGGCCGGTGCTGCCGTCGTTGCGGTCGGAGCTTCGTTGTATGCAGTGTTATCTACCGTAAACGTATCCGATACACCGGCTGTACCTGAAGGGTTCGATGCGTCGGAAGGCGTGATTCGCACCTTCACCTCCACGGCGCCGGAGCGGCCCACCATGTCGGTCACCGAGTCCCACTGGACGGTATGACTTTTCCCCGGGTGCCAGGCGGAAGCGAGGTTGGTTGCTTCGGCGGGGACGGTGAGGGTCGCGGTATTGTAAGTCTGTCCCCCATCGGTGGAGTACTCCAGCGTGATGGTTGCCTTCTCCAGCTCCCTGTCGATAAGCTTGTAGATAATCGGTATATCGCCGCTTGCAGGACTGGATGGCGTAGATACTGTCACAAGCGGTGACGCAACCCAGGGAAACTGCGGCCCCTCTATTCTGCCACAGCCGAGGCAGACGGCTGCAGTCATGAAGATTGCCGGAAGGAGAAGAATTGCTGATCTGTTCATCGCTGTCCCCTTTACTGCGATTACCGGGGAAATCAGGCATTGCTGCAGTATGCCATGCAAACTTGCATTTGTCAAGAGTGTATTATCAACACAAACCGGGGGGATGTGCCGCAACTGCGCCGAGAGAGCTGAGCAGGAGAGCAGATTTCCATAAGATAGCCACGTCACTGCGTTCCTCGCAACGATGCCTCACGTCCCAGGTCTCACGCCTATAGCCTTACCGCAACCGCCCCGAAAACTTCCTGGAATTTGGCCGCCCGGTTCGTGTATCATAGAATGTTCGGTCGGAAACATATTCGTCTTGGGGGTAAAAAATGGTGCGCAAGCTGATTCTAATCGCTGTCGTTCTCGCAATCGGCCTCTCGTTCCCGGGCGCTTCGTACGCCCAGGGGGTCAAGGTCGATGCCAAGAAAATCGACGCGGCGGTCAAGAAAGGCGTCGATTATCTCAAGGGGCTCGTCAAGGGCGACGGCTCCTGGCTCGGCACGGCCCAGCACGAGACCAAGTACCCGGAGGGCACGACGGCGCTCGTGCTGTTCGCGCTGCTCAAGAGCGGGTATATCGAGCGCAACGACAAGCTGATTGTGGACGGCTTCAACTTCATCCGCAACAGGCCGTACAAGGCGGTCTATTCCGTGGCGCTGCTCATCCTTGCACTCGAGGCGCGCTACGCGCCCAAGCCCAAGATGGCCGCGCCCCAGCCCGAGCCGGAAAAGCCCGGCGAGAAGGGAATGGTCACCACGCCCGCCCCGCCGGCCGAGAAGGTCGCCAAAGACAACTTCAAGAAGCACGCGCCCGGGCCGGACCGAAAGCTGCTCGAGGACGCGGTCAAGTGGCTTCTCTCGAAGCAGCAGCAGAACATCTGGCGCTATCCCGGCGGCATGCCCGGCGGCGAGGCGCCCGACAACGCAGGCGGCGGCCAGATGGCCGGAATGGAGGACTTCTCCAACACGCAGTACGCAATGCTCGCCCTGAACGCCGCGCGCAGGCTCGGATATCCCGTGCAGGCCAGCGTATGGCTCAAGGTCGTCGATTACTGCCTCAAGAACCAGCAGAAGCAGGGCCCGGAGGTCGAGTGGTTCCCCGTGCCCGCGGCCGACTTCCCCATCTCGACGCTGCGCAAGATGCGCGACAAATACCTCAAGGAACTCACGACAGCCGTCAAAGAGCACAACAAGGAAGTTAAAAAGGCGCTTCGCAAGGGCCAGGACCCGGAGGAGGCAGGCCTCACCAAGGATGGCCCCAAGACCTCCGTCGAGAAGCCCGACCCGTACAAAGAGAAGAAGTACGGCGCCGAGAAGTGTAAAATGTACGCCCGCGGCTGGGCGTACCTGCCGAGCGGCACCCTGCCCCACTGCGGCTCCATGACCACCAGCGGCGTCGCGGCGCTCGTAATCTGCAAGGATGCGCTCGAATCGCTCAGGCAGTACACCGCTATTAAGAAGAATACCGACCAGGCCATCCGCGACGGCTGTGCTTGGCTTGCGCGCAACTTCACCGTGACGGGCAACCCCGGATACGGGGCGTGGCACTACTACTACCTCTACGGCCTCGAGCGCGCCGGCGTCCTGAGCCTCGTGCGCCAGTTCGGGAAGAACGACTGGTACGAGAAGGGCGTCAGCTACCTGCTCGGCGCGCAGCAGGGCAACGGCTCCTGGCCCGGCACGGGAAACTGCAGCGACCTGTCCAACACGTGCTTCGCGCTGCTTTTCCTCAAGCGCGCCACGACGCCCATTATCGGCACCCCGGAAGAGGATATCGGGACCGGCAGCGACCTCTTCGGCCCCGGAAAAGGGAAGTAACTAAACGACAGACTGCTCTAATAAAGAAGCGCCGGCCCCCCCGGCGCTTCTCTTTTTCTCTGCCAATCCGCTCCCTACTTCCCCCTATTCTTCTCCCGCCACTCTTTCCACTTCTCCTGGTCTTCGCCGAAGTTCTGACCAGTGATTTTCTTGAGGGCTTCGGCGGCCTTGCGCGTGACATTCGTGAATTCTGACTTGAGGCACTCGACAAGCGCGCCGACAGCCTTCTTGTCGCCTATCTCGCCCAGCGCTTCGGCAGCCTCGGTGCACAGCCCGGCATCGTCGTCCTTGAGTATCCCTACAAGCGGCGCAATCGCTTCCTTCGCCTTGAGCTTACCGAGATACTGTATTGCGTCGTGCTGGATGTCTCTCTTGCGGTTCTTCAGACACCCTGTCATGAACTCCATTGCCTTCTCATCCCCGGTTATCCTGACCAGTGCGCAGGCTACGCTGCACTTCGATTCTTCGTGTCTCTCGATTTCCCATAGCTTCTTCAACGGCTTGAGCGCCTGCCTGTCGCCGATACTGCCCAGCGCATAGGCCGCCGCGCCGCGAACATCCACATCAAGGTCGCTCAGCATCTCGACAAGAGGCGCGACTGCTTCCTTCGCCTTCAACTCGCCGAGCGCACCCACAACCTGGCAGCGGACGTACGGGCTCTTGTGCCGCAGAACTCCAATCAAAGGCTTGACTGCACGCTTATCGCCAATCTCACCAAGGGTCTCCGCCGCCTCTCGGCTGACGACCTCAGATTCATCGGAGAGCGCTTTTATAAGCGCCTCGACCGTTCTCTGGTCCTTTGCCTGCCACAATGCGAAAATAACATCCTGGCGCTCTTCCTCATCCTTGCTTTCCAATGCCTTAACCAGGTACTTGACCGCATCCTCGTTCTTGCTCAAACAGGCAAGTGCACTTGCAGTTGCCATCTTCACACTCTTGTCAGTGTTCTTCTGGAAAACCTCCTCAAGCGGCTTTACAGCCTTCTGGTCGCCAAGGTCACTGAGCGCACCTGCCGCCCAGCCACGGACATACATCGACTTGTCGTTCAATGCCGCCACCAGGGCCTCAAGAACGCCCTCTCCGCCCATCATCCCCAGCCCGTGTGCAGCAGATGCCCGGACAGAATCGTCTTTCTTCTTCTTGAGCGCGTGCATCAAGGCCCCAAACGCCCTGCGGTCGCCTATGTAGCCCAGCGCAAAGGCAGCCTGGCTGCCTGCGAAGGAATCCTCTCTGCCGGTTTCGAGTATCTTGATGAGCGGCAGTACGGTTCTCCTGCTACGTATGTTGCTCGCCGAATCCGCGGCGAGACGCTGCAGCGTCTCGTCAGAGCTATTGAGAGCATCTATCAGCGGCTGCACAGCTTCCCCGAAAGGCATACTCCTCAGCGCCACTACTGCGTTCTTCCTTGCTTGCTTGTTGCTCTCTTTCAGGACTTCGAGAACTTCCTTGAGCGCGGGCTTGCCAATGCATGCAAGCACATAAGCCGCATCCCTCCCCACTTCTTCGTCTGATAGAAGCGTGATGAGCGGTTTGATGGCATCCTCGCCTATGTTCCGCAGCGCACCCCATACCTCTGCCCATACATCTCTGCCTTCGGCATCTTCGGTTATTGCTATATGGCGTGTCAGCGGTTCAACGGCGGGCTTACCCATTCTGCCGAGTATGCTCATGACGGACAGGGAGATGTTTTTATCTTTGAGTGCCTCGATAAGCTGGTCGATGGCGTATTTGCCGGTCTTGACAAGCGCGTCCTCGGCTGCGAATCGGGGTTTGAGCGCCTTGTCCTTCAAAAGCCCTATGAGCGCTGCAATCGCCCTCTTGTCGCTCCTTCCTCCCAGCGCTTCGGCAGCTTTGCAGCGGGCTTCTTCATCCTCCTCGCCGGCCTGTTCGAGCAGTTCCTTTATGCCTTTTTTCTGCCCTTCTCCTCCCGCGCTCTGCTCGCACCATTTCTCCCACTTTTCCCTGTCCTTGCCGAAGTCCTGACCGGTGATGATTTTCAGAGCCTTCAGGGCTGAGTTGCGAACGCGCCAGTCATCATCGTCGAGCGCTTTTATCAGAGGCGCCGCCGCCTTCCCGTCCCGTATTCCCGCCAGCGCCTGCGCCGCTTCGCACCGAACATCCGATTCATCGTCCTTGAGCATCCCGAGCAGGGGCTCAAGCGCGTTCTTCCCGGCGAGGGCCGCCAGAGCACGGACAGCGTGCATGCGGACACCATAGTCTTCATCTTTCAGGGTCTTCAAGAGCGGCTCGACAGCTTTCCTGTCGCCTGTCCCGGCCAGCGCGTCCGCAGAAGCTGTGCGCAGGTCCTGACTGTCCTTCTCCTTCAGGCAATCGAGCAGAAACTGGTACGCATCTGCATCTTTAGTCTCTTTGGCCAGCCCGAAGGCGGCCTGGAGCTTGACCATCTTATCCTTTTCCTGTTTCCACACCTGCCTGAGAGGGTCCACGACGCTCTTGCCGCCAATCATGGCCAGAACGCAGGCCGCAGCGCTTCGAAGCTCCGGGTCACTGTCTTTCAGCCCCCAGACTATAAGCGGCTCGACAGCCTGCTTCTCTCCTATCCTGCCCAGCGCCTGCGCAGCCTCCGCCCGGGCCATGCTCGTGTCATCCTTCAGGACGGCAAGCAGCGGTTCGACGGCGCGCCTGTCACGAAGCTCTCCCAGAGATTCCGCAGCCCTGCAGATAACGCGGCCGTTCTGCCCGGGAGCCTGGAGCACCTCGATTAGAGGCTTTACAGCCTGTTTGTCTCCTATCTCGCCCAGCGCCCATGCGCTGACCTCACGGACCTCGCTGTCGTCATGTTTCAGCATCTTCACGATAGCGGCGGCTGCCTTCGGGGCGCGCATCTCCCCGAGCGCTGTTATGGCCCGCTGAAGAGCAGACGAGTTCTCGAGATTGAGTGCGCCGACGAGTTGCCCGGCGGCGCACTCTCCCATCTTCTCAAATGCCATGATTGCGGCGTATGCGGGGTCCTTGTCCCCGCTCTCGAGCATTTCCGCCAGAGGCGTGAGCGCCCTCGTATCACCTGTCTCGCCCAGCGCTATCGCGGCGCAGCAGCGCACGCCGGACACCGGGTCCTTCAGCGCTTTGAGGAGGGGTTCAAAGGCCTTCCTGTCGCGAATCCTGCCGAGGGCTTCAGCAGCGCACCAGCGCACTTCGTGATTCTCATCTTCGAGAGCCTTGATAAGGGGCTCGACGGCTTCGGACGCTCTTGCTTTTCCAAGCGCATTAACGGCCTCGCGCCGGGCTTTCCAATCTTTGTCCCTGAGCTGCTCGATGAGCTTCGCGACAGTCTCCGGCTGATCTTTCTCTTTTTCCTGCGCGAGAGCGACGGCAGGTATCAAGAGCAGCAGGATGGTGCTTATGCAGGCTGCCCTGCGCATGGCGAACTCCGATAACCTGATATAAACAGCTTGATTACCCGCTTACGCATACAAGTTCAGCACAATTGCCTGCCTGTGTCAAGGGCAAGTAAGGCAGGTTGAAGGTTGACTATGAGTTTTTCGTTTGTAAAATATAAAGCAGGTTTGGAGGATGCATGGCTGACGAGCCGGAAAAGAAACTGCTGAAGACCGCCGACCTCATCGAGAAGTCGGGGCTTACGAGGCAGATGATATACGAGTACATAAGCTTCGGCCTCCTGAAAGAAGCCGAGCGCACGGAGGCGGGCCACCGCCTCTTCGACGAGAAGGCCGTCACCGAGGTCAAGCTGATTCACGAACTCTCCGAGAGCGGCTACACCCTGCGCGCAATCCGGGAGATATTCGTCGAGGGCAAAGGCAGGAAGAAGGCTGATGAAGCGCGCGTTCCGAAAAGTGACTCTTAAAGAGCGCCTCATTCTCTTCTGGGGCAAAATCCGCAGGTTCTACTACCACCAGTGCAACACGCGCTATATCAAGGAGAACCACGCCCGGCGCGAGGGCGAGTGCGCGCGCTGCGGCGCCTGCTGCTGGCTGGCGCACCCCTGCCCCAGCCTCAAATGGGATGACAGCGGCTTGACCTACTGCGAAATTCACAAGCGCCGCGTCAAGAACTGCCGCATCTTCCCCATTGACGAGAAGGACCTGGCCGACCGCGACCTCATCCTGCCGGATGTCCCTTGCGGATACTCCTTCAGACCAAAGGAAACCCCGCGGCAGCGTTAAAGCGAATATAAGATATCAACCTTTGGCCCACCTATGAATCCGCCCACCCTAAGGTATCCGAGAATAACGTAGAGCAAAGCCACTATCACCACTACAATCACCACGTAGGTCAGGGGCAGCAGCTTCTCGGGCTTTTTCTCCATAGTGTAGGAGAAACCGGCAAAGAAACAGCAGAACGGACCCGACGCGATCCAGACCCACTGAACCACCGGGTCTGAAAGCCACAGAGGCCTCGACGGCCACAGGAACAGTGTCACGAAGAAGAGCCCGCAGACCCACGAGGCGACCTGGAAGGCAACCTGCAGCTTTGGCCCCCACCGGCCGAGGAACCCCGTCCTGACCCACCATTTGCCGGCGAAATAGAGCAGCACGTGCGCCAGTACCCATGAGCCTGTAACAAGGTCAATCGGCTCTATCACAGTCTCACCTCAGACGTCGAACTCCGCCACAAGCGGGACGTGGTCGGAGGGGCGTTCCATCTTTCGCGGTTCGATGTCAATGTAGGAGCCGGTGCATTTCTTCGCCAGCGGCGCGGTTGCAAGAATATGGTCCACGCGCCATCCTATTCCGCGGTCCAGCGAGCCGCGCACGCGGTAGTCGTAGTAGGTGTACTGCTTCGGCTCCGGGTGGTGCATGCGGAAGCAGTCCACCAGCCCCCAGTCCAGCACCTTCGCATACGCCTTGTGAACCTCGGGGTGGAAATCCACGTGCCCGAGCAGGCCCTTCGGGTCGTAGACGTCGATATCGGTCGGCGCGACGTTCAGGTCGCCGCACCAGATGACGTTGTCCTCCGGCTTGAAGTTCTTCTCCAGAAAGCGGCGCAGCCGGGCGTACCACTTGAGCTTGTAGGTGAACCACTCCGAGTCCGGCTCCCTGCCCTGTGGGACGTAGGTGTTGACAATGGTCACGTTGCCGAATGTGGCGCATATCAGCCTTGACTCGTCTTTCGTCTTCGCGCCGGGCAGGCTGATACGCACATCACGGGCTTCCTCGGAGCTTGCGATAGCCACGCCGGAATAGCCTTTCTCACCGCTGTAGACCACGCGCCAGCCCGCGCCCGTCAGGTCGGCCTCGGGGAACTCGGAGTCCTGGACTTTCGTCTCCTGCATGCAGAGGATTACCGGCGAGTTCTTCTCGAGCCAGCCCAGCACGATGGGCATTCTCGCCCGCAGCCCGTTCACGTTAAATGTGGCGACTTTCATTCATTTCCCCCTTCGCCCGCACACCACTGCAGTGCCTTCAGGTACGTCGTGTCCTTCTGGCCCTCCGTCTGGAACTGGAGCTTCTCACGCTTCTCGATCTCGAGCTTTTGCTTCGCCACAAGTGCGGCGAGCTTCTCGCATCCGTCGGACCGGCCCAGCAACTCGCACGCGACAAACAACGCATCCAGCGTCCTGCCGTTCTTCCCGTATCGTCTCTCCATCCTGTGCCGCGGGCTGTCTTTTCCCCGGTAGTACCCCATGCCCGTCATGTTGTTTGTCCATCGCAGGCCGAACGGCGCATTCACCTTGAACTTCCGGGACAATATCACGGCAAGATTGAGCCCCACGATAAAATAGAGAAAAACCGCCAGGGTGCCCCAGCCCGCCGCAGGCGTTCCCCAAGGAGAAGCTCGAACAGCCACAAGCGCGAGAATTCCCCCAACAGACGTAAGAACAAGCACATGCAGCACAGCCGCCTGCAGCTTCTTGCGGCTTATGCGACGCTGGAGCCTGAACTGCTGCGCCTGCAGCCTCTCAACCCTGTTCTGTATCTCGGCAAGGCTCTTCATTGCACCTGTTTCCTGCCCGGCACGAGGGCCGGATTGTAACACGGACCCTACCGCACAATCAACAGAGACGGGCCGTGCCAGTCTCCTCCCGGGAAAAATCGTTGACAAACGCAATAGAGGAAACATAATCAGTCAGATTTTACCTGAGGAGGAAAAACCATGATAGCTATCATCAGGATAGTGTCTGAAGAGGAAGGAAACAAGCTCCGGGACTTCGTGGCCGCGCACCGCAAGGGCGGGCTCATTTCAGACTATATCGTCGAGCACAGAGAAGAGCTGCAGTCCGCCATCGAGGGCAAGGGCCGCCTGCTCTACCTCACCCGCCTGGCTCGAAAGGCGAGGCGCGGTGACCTGAGCCTGCTCGTGCACATGAACGAGCCCAACGAGCTGGCCGAGTTCATCGCCAACCACATCGGCGGAATCGAAGGCATCACAAGCATCTGGGTCGTCAACCTCTACAAGCCCATCTTCTACCCCCTGCCGAAAGACACGAAACGCTTCAAGCGCTACGTCGTCACCCTCAACTGCGTCCCCCAGCAGGCAAGCAGCATCTACGAGACGCTCGTGGAGTCCGACATGCCCCGGGGCACGGCCATGGCGTATCTCGGATACAGCTATTCCTCGTTCGGCGAGTCCATCCAGTTCTCCGTGCTGGCAGAGCACGACGAGGCCGTCAAGAGCTATCTCTCCGACACCATCTCGCCCATGCCGGGCGTGAAGCGCACCCACCTCTTCCCCATAGAGATGACAAGGCCGCTCGTCTCATACGACGAGTGGAAAGACTACTCTGCCACCCACGGGATTATCACGTCCTGGGATGACGAGCACATGCTCAAGCAGTTCGAGGACTGGCAGAAGGCCGGCCTGCCCAAGAAGTCCGAATAGCTCGCGGCCGTATTATCCGCCGAGGGTTTTGCTGTTCGCGTCGGCGGGGCGGCCCTTTTCTTCATAGATTACACCGGTTTCGTCTATATAGAAATGCCTGCCGGACCAGTCATCGGGCGTGGCCGTTGCGGACCAGGTGTCTTTCGTGACGCTGCCCAGCTCGATTGTGTATTCGTAAGTCCTGTCGAACTCCTTGTCTATGAAGTTCTTTTCCTTGAGCTCGTCGAGAGTTGCGGCATATTTTTCGTAGCGAACGTTGTACAGTTCCTGGGCGGAAGACAGGGTTCGCAGTCTGGAGATTGCGCTCGCCGCGTTAGCAGCATCCTTCGACGACCGGAGGCTGCGTGTCACGTGCGTCATGGGGTTGAACGGGTCGTAGTTGCGCACTTTCTTTTTCTGCTCGTCGGTCAGGCCAAGCCCGGAAATCTTAGTAAGCGCATTGACCTCTATTTTAAGCATCTCGCGCTCCATCTGCTTCCTTTCTTCGTCGGTCAGGGTGCGTGGCTCGGACGTGGCCGGGTCTTCGGGTGCGGCAAAGGGGTCTTCGAGGCTCTCAGGCGGCATCCTGTAACGCGACTGGTCGAGGTCGTACCTGCGTTCGAGGTCCCTGTAGGAGGCGAGGTAGTCCTGTGCGATGGAGTTCAGCGCGCCGGCGGCGTTCTCATCCTTGATTCCAAACGCATCGCGCCACTGCCCGGCCTGCTCGTCCGCGCTCTCGGGTCGATAGCGCATGTCGGGCGACCACGTCATGGAGGACATGCCGGAAAGCTCGCCGAACCGCCCGAACTCGCCGAGTTCCTTCTTCTGCTCCTCCGTCAGGAAGCTATCGAACACGCCGCCGTATTCGCGCATCAGCGCCATTCTTTCGTAGGCTTTCTCAACTCCGAACATGTCCTGGTCTTCGTTGAGCTTCAGGAGCCCTTCGATTAGACGCATATTGCCTGATTCGAGCTTCGCCTTCTGCGCGTCTGTAAGCGTAACGCCAAGCTCTTCGCACATGGGCTCGAGCAGGAACGACATGAGCATCATCCCGCCGGCGGCCTCCATGTACGGGATGCCGAACTCCTTCTGCAGCTCGGCCATGAGGCTCAGCATGTCGGCCTGCATGGCGAGCATATCCGGGTCGTTCATGAACTCCTCGGGGCTCCTGCCCTCCTTCTCGGCTTTCACAAGCTTCGCCAGCAGCCTGGCGTACTTGCCCAGCCTGCCCTTGAACTTCCGATGTATTTTCTGCGCTTTGGTAAGGCCTTCATCCTCCGGCACCGGCTTTCCGCCGCCCGGCGTCCCCGCTGCCGCCGTGCGGTCCGGAGCCGCGCCGGCGGCTGCAAGCTGTTCTTGGAGCCGCGCGACATGGGCCGCAAGGTCGGCCTTCTCGCCTTCGAGCGCGTCGATTCGCGCCTGGAGCTTAGCGAGGTCGGTCCCATCACCTGCGCCCCGCCCCGTTCGCGGCCTGTCCGCGCCGGGCAAGCTCATGAAGAAAAAAGCCCCGCCCGCGACAAGCGCGAGAATTCCGACCACCAGCATAATTTTGCTGCCCATGTTTCACCTCTGCACAGAATGCGTCCGCGATTCCCGCGGCCGCTTATGATGAAGCACCTGCCGGCAGTATAGCACATGGAGAGGGCACAAAAAAGGTAGAGACTTCCTTTTTTAATAGCCCGTGTCGTAGCGCGTGCCTTCGGCATTCTGAAGGAACATGTGTGGCATGGCTCGGTCGTAAACCTGTTCGTTGATTTTAATCAGGTCCTGCTCGTGGAACGTCACAGTCGTCGTCGAGCCGTCATTTGTGATAATGCGCACGGACGCATAGGCCGGGCCGGCTTTCTTTGTCGAGGGAAAACCCTGCCTGGTGGAATCAAACAGAAGGGAATAGTATTGCTGGTGAGGTATCTTCTTGAACGAGCTATCGCCCGCCGCGGGGTTCCAGGAAATGTACATCTCCTTGACATCCTGCATCGCGGGCATGGGATCCTTGCCGACCGTGCCGGTTACGAGGAAGTATATGAGCAATATCACGCCGACCATGATGCAGAGAAAAGGTATCCAGATTTTGGGGTAGTTCGCGATTTTCCAGGCAAGAACGGCCGGCCCCATCGTCGGTTGCGAAGCTGACATAATCCCTCCCCTCCATGTCCCAAGCCCGCAGCGCCATACTTATATCCCAAACCCGGCGGCGAGTCAAGAAAATGAAACTGCATGCCATCCGGTGAGTTCTGGGTGCGTTAACAAGCCAACAGGCTTGAGGCGTGAGGCTTGAGACTTGAGGACACAAATCCAAATTTCAAAGCTCAAATTACAAATCAATGCCAAAGCCCAGATGCCAAAGAGTGTAAGCAAGAAGTCAATAGCCGATTCGCCTGCTTCGCAGGCAGTCAATGGCCAATAGAACAATCGCCATATTTCAACCCGCTTTCAGCGCTTAGTTGCCCTTTGCTATGGCTTCTCCGAAGAAACCCGTCTCGCCCATGAAGGTCTGCAGTTCCCCGTAGGGCACGACGCCCACGAGCCAGGGCAGGCAGACCTGGCGCTCGATGTCGATTACGCTTATGACTCCCATGAGCCTGCCCCCGGACGTGAAGACCCCTCCGCCCGAGCAGCCGTACCAGACGTTGCAGGTGACGGTCCACGCGCGGGGCAGCGCCGTCCAGACGCGGCTCTTCGAGCTGAATACGCCCTTCGTGGCGAAGGCCCCCTTGTACCAGAGGCCGCCGTAGCCGTAATGGTACACGTCGGAAAGGAGAGGCGGCTCGTTCGCGACGAACTCCACCACCGGCAGGCTGCGGCTGCATTCGAACGTCAGGCAGGCCAGGTCGCGGTTCTCATCCTGCAAGAGGATTCCGGCCTGGATATTGCCCGCGTCGGGATGTTCTATATTGTAGCGGACCTTCTGGGGCGAACTGCAGATGCTGCTCGACTCGACCACGTGGTTGTTCGTAATGACTGCATAGACATCTCCCCTGCGCCCTATTATGACACCCGTGCCATGCTTGGAGATGATGGCGCCTTCCCACTCAATCAACACCAGGACCTTGACTGTGACCCCACTGATACGTTCGTAGAGCCCCGCGAGCGCCCTCTCGCTGTTCCTGGTCTCAATCTCAGTAGAGGTGTCAAATATGGCACATGCTGGGGTTGAGGCCAAAACTACGATGAGCGCAAGTATAGCTGCGCATCTCATCTTTGGCCTCCTTTCGAACAGCAACCACCAGAACCTCCATAACTTCGCCTCCTCCATCTATTTAGACGTTCTGCAGGCCGCTAAACAACAGGGTTTTAGCACAAGTGCCGTCTTTTATTCGCGATGTGACGGCACATCCAGGATGCCACAAAACCGCATGGATGCCACCCGTCGGGAGCCCCGGGGTGCGCAGAATCGGGATAACTCACTGCCAGCCAAGCACTTACGGCGTTATGGCCTGCTACTTTTTCCAGCTTTTCGCCAGCTCGAGAGTCTTGCGGAAATTGACCCTGCCGTGGCCGGTGTAATTGTCGAAGCCTTTTTCGCCAATATCGTCGCAGCCTTTCTTCAGTATTTCAATCACCTCGGAGGCTTTCAGGTCAGGCCGCAGGCTGCGCACAAGCGCGACGAGCGACGAGGCTATGGGGGTTGCGCATGAGGTAGCGCCCATGGGGTGTACCTGGCAGTTCTCACCGTACTCCATCTTCGTGGCGCCGAACGGGCCGTCCTTCGACTCGTAGTACCTCTTGTCATCCGGCATGCAGACAACGATGTTCTCCACGGGCGCCATGACTGTGAGGCGCTTGCCGTAGTTGGAGCCCTGCTTTATCTTGCCGCCCCTGATTTCCCTTTCCTCCTCCCAGCGCTTGTCATTGAGCATGCTGGCGCCGACGACCACGGTGTAGCTCTCGTCGCCGGGGTAGTCTTCGGACTGGATGGCATTGTTGCCTGCACCGACGAGCAGCACCACGTCCTTCTCCTTGGCGTAGGCGAAGGCGGAGTCGAGGATGTCCTGCAGCTCCTTGGACTTTATGTTCTCCTTGCCGAGGTAGAGGCTGAGATTTATGACTTTCGCGCCGCTGTCCACGAGGTAGCGCACCGATTGGGCCGTGGCGGTCGCTATATGTTTTATCCAGTTGCTTGTGAAGGTCATGAGTTCGGCCTGGCGCCTTATCATTTCCTTCTGGAAGTCGGCCATTTTAGCGTCGGGATTGTCCCTGAAGAACTCCTTCTGGAGCCTGAGCAGGAAATGCTCCTGCAAACCGATTGAGGCGGTGAGGACGGGGCAGTCGGGAGCAAGACCTTTCATTCCCGTCGCGTTGTCGGTTTTGGCGCAGATTATCGAGGCAATCATGGTGCCGTGCGCTATGTTTTCGTAGATTTCGGTGTGATATGCGCCGGGCGCGTAAAAGCCCGGCTTTATCTGGCCCCTGAGGTCGGGGTGGAAGAAGTCGAAGCCCATATCAACCACGCCTACCAGAACATCCTTGGAACCGCGGGTCATTTCCCATGCTTTCGGGACTTCCAGCTTATCGAACATCTGCTTCTGCTTGTCCCACATGGGGTCGCCGGGAGCCTCTTTCTTCTCCTGCGCGAGTGTCTCGCGGGGCATGCCTTCAAGAGAAACCAGCACGAGCACGGCGAAAGCAACACAAGCCAGATAACCCAGTCTGTCAGAACTCATATCTACCTCCACAGTTTCAACCCACCGCAGCAGGCAAGGCCGCCCTGCCCCGCGGAACCGTCGTCGTGCCTCTTACCGGGCACGGCCTCAAGTCGGCCAAATGACAGCAGACGCATCAGCGTTTGCGCCATTTCAGGCAAGCATTCTTCGCAGAACCGGAGAAGAACAGTTCATCGAGCCTGCGATTATTCTCGTCCGGCGCGCCGTCGCCGCCGTGTATCCCCTCTCTGGACGTGCAGACAAATTCCTTTCCGTCGTGCATGTAAGTTACGATGTAACCGTAGTGCCCGCCGCATGGTTCATAAACGAGCATTCTTGGACGGCCTTTTTCGTCCTTCGGAAGAATCCTGAATGCACGCCCGCCGATTTCACCGATGTACCGATAGCCGCCCTCGACAGGCGTAAAAACAGCCGCCCCCCAGCATCGGGCTGGGCCATTACCCACGAAGAGTTCGAGTGTTCCATCGAAGTTGATATCGCCCCGGGCTTCCTGCAACCATACACGCTCGATGCCGTTCACGGTCTCGTGAGTTACCATTTCAAATCGCTGAGAAACCCAATCGTATGGGTCGGCGATTACCTCATCTCCGTCACGTGAGCGAGCATGTTGGTCATTGGTCGCTGGCTGCGCAGTAGCGCAGCCAGCGAGTAAAGCGGCTGTCAGAAGAACAACGTATTTCATGCAACTCCCGTAACTTAATTCCCGATGCCGACCGTGATGTTGCGGAAGCGCGAGGGTGCGCAGCCGTGGGACATCTCGGCGCGCTGGCCCGGCTGGCCCTTGCCGCAGTTTGTTACGCCCAGAAGCACCCACTCCTCCGGCCCGCATATGAAGTCGCACGAGTTCCAGAACTCAGTCGTAAGGCCCTGGTAGTTGGGGTTCTTGTACATTTTGCCGAGCTTTCCGTCCTTCATCACTTCGTATGCGACCTCGCAGCCGAACTGGAAGTTCACGCGGAGCTGGTCGATGGACCACGACTTGTTGTTCACCATGTACACAGCGCCGGGCGAGTCGGCGAGCAGGTCGTCGAACGAGCCCTTGCGGGGCAGCAGCATCAGGTTGTTCTGACGGACCATGGGCAGGCTGCCGTATCCGTCGGCGCGGTTGCAGCCGCGCGAGCGCTCCTCCTTTGCGACGTGAGCCAGCTCGCGGTTCGTCATGTAGCCGACGAAAAGGCCGTCCTTGACGAGGTAATAGCGCCCCGCCCTGACGCCGTCGTCGTCGTAGCCGACCGTGGCCAGCCCGCCGGGAACCGTCCCGTCGATGACGAGATTGACAATGTCGGAGCCGTACTTGAGGTCGTTCAGCTTCTCCAGCGTCAGGAACGAGCGTCCGGCGTAGTTCGCCTCGGAGCCGAGAACGCGGTCAAGCTCGGTGGCGTGGCCGCAGGACTCGTGAATCTGGAGCGCAAGCTGCGCCGGTTCGAGAATGATGTCGCGCTTGCCCGACGGGAGCACTGGCGCCGACAGCAGCGCGACGGCTTCGTCGCGGATGCGCTCGGCGTTCTCCAGAAGGTCGGACCCCCTGACAAGCTCGTAGCCCATGGTCATCGCCAGGCCGCCGTGCGAGGAGGGGTAAGAACGGCGCTGCATCTCGCCGTTCTCGACCGCCGTCGCGGAATAGCCCGCGGCGGAACGCATGAGGTTCTGGTCGATGAACGTCCCGTCGGTCGTTGCGAGCCACTGGTGCTCGTTCCAGAATCGCATCCGCGACTCGGCGACCTTGATTTTCGGGTCCTTGCGAAGAACAGCGTCGATTTGCGACAGGTAGCCGAGCTTCTCCTCGATGGAAATCTTGAACGGGTCGATTATATAAGGCGTCGTCCAGACGGTGTCATAGACGGGCTCGTCAGCAAGCCGCACCGGCTCGGTCATAAGCGTGGAAGAGGCCCTTGCCGTCTCGCAGGCAAGCGCGGCTGCTTTCTTCAGCTCCTCCTCGTTCAGCTCGCCCGAAGCGGCGAAGCCCCAGGAGTCCTTGACAATCGCACGAATGCCGAACCCGAGCACTTCCGACTTGTTGACCGACCCGAGAACGCCGTTTCGAAGCGTGAGGTCCTCCTCCCGGGAGAAGATTATCCTTATGTCCGCGTATGAAGCGCCCTCGGCCCAGCACGTGTCGAGGGCGAGTTTTGCGAAGTCTCTCATCTCGTAACCTCCTTGACTTTTATTTTTAGAAATCCGTGCCGCTGGAGAACGTGAAGTTGTTGACCTTCAGCGCAGGCACGACAAGCCCGCCGCCGAAGAAGCCGCTCCTCTTGACCGCGTCTTTGCCTATCATCTCGACGTTGCCGAGCACTTTCTCGAGCGACTCGGTCATGCGCATGTTCCTGACCGCCTTCGTAACCTTGCCGTCCTCAATCAGGAAGGTCCCGTTGCGGGTCATGCCGGTGACGGTGAGCTTCATCGGGTTCACGGTGTTGGTATAGTGGAACTGGGTTACGAGAATGCCCTTCTTCGTCGAGGAAATCATTTCCTCGACGCTTGCATCACCGGTCTGCATCACGATGTTCAGCGGGATGGGGCCGGAAGTGTTCGGCACGGGCAGGCCATGTCCCGTGGTCTGCACTCCTTCTTTCTTAGCCGTCTTTCTGTCGTGGACGACTGCCTTCGATATCCCGTTCTCGATGAGCACGACCCTCTCGCGGGGCATTCCCTCGAAATCGAACGGCAGGCCGCCGGAAAGCTTGTCGTACACGTCGTCCACCAGCGTAATGTTGTCGCCGAAGACCTTTTTGCCGAGCTTGCCGCTGAGGAATGAACGGCCTTCCTGGCAGGCAAGTGCTCCGAAAGCAAGCCAGCCGAGGAAGATGAGCAGGTTCCCGGCCGCGGCGGGCTCGAGAATGACGGTGTACTCGCCCGGCTCGACCGTGACGGGCTCTCGGCTCTTGACGGCCTTGTCAACAGCCGTGTCGGCGACGCCTTTAATGTCTATCGCGCCCACATCCTTGTTATTGTCCTCGGCCCAGCCTGCCGAATCGTCCGTCATGACCGTCGCCGAGAAGACGGCCGAAGTCATGCGGTCGTACGCGAAGAGGCCTTTGGAGTTCGCCAGCGCTATGCACATCGACTCGTTGGAGAAAATGCCCGCCGTGGTCAGGTTGCCCTCGGAGCGGCAGCGGTTCACGAGGTCCGCAATCGCCTCGGCCCTGTCGGTGGGCGAGAATTTCGCGGTAGCTTCGACGAAGTTCTCAATTTCCCGGTATTCCTGCGGTCCCGGCAGCGGCAGAAGCTCCTCGTCGTCCTTCTGGAATTTCGCGATAAGCTCGGCGCTCTCGACGGCCTTCCTGAGCGACTCGCCGTCGAAGCTGTTGGTCGATGCGCGCCCGACCTTCTTCCCGAACACGGTGCGCACAGAGATGCCGTAACCGGTTTCGTTGACGTTCTGCTCGATGCGGTTGTTCGCGAAGCGCGTAAGGGCGCTCGACCCGCCCTGCAGCATGACTTCCGCCTCGTCCGCCGAAGCGAAAGACAGGGCGCGCTCGCAAATCTCTTTCACCCTATCCTTTTCCATGCGCAATACCTCCTTCAAGAAGTTCGGTGACTTTTTGCAACTCCCTCTGCCTGTATCCCTTCTTCACAAGAGTAGAATACTCTTTATGCGCCAACTCAAGGTATTTTTCCGCCCTCGTGGATTCCCCCGCCTTGAGCGCTGCCTCGCCGATGGACATGTGCAGCTCGGCGCGCCCTTCCCTGCTGAGGCGGCCCAGCGAAATCGCCGTGCGCGCCAGCCGCTCGGCCTCGCCCGCATCGCCCTCGAGCGCGGCCAGTCTCGCAAGCTCGGCAATACTGTAGGCCCGGTTGCGGGGATTGCTGTCAGTCGAAAGCTCTTTCTCTATCAGCGCGGCAATCTCCCGTGCCTCGGCGGCCCGGTTAGCTGCGATAAGAGACCTTACGCGCAGCAGCAGCGACCAGAGGTACATTCCTTTCAACTCGGTCGCCCTGACCTCATCCAGAAATCGTCCTGAAATCTCGAGCGCCCGGTCGGTTTCGCCCCGGAAGATGGCCGCCTCCACCCGCGTTTCGGTCGCAGTGTCTTTCATCCTCTCGTATCCGACCTTGCCGACAATGCCCCATCCCTTCTCCACATCGGATAGAGCCTCTTCCACTCTACCCATTCGGACCAGAGTCTGCGCCTTAACTATCAGCGTGATGCCTACCTCGGCGGCTGACTTCGTTCTCTCGTAGTACTCAAGCACTTCGTTCATCATGGCGAGACTCTTAGTGTATTCTCCCATGGGAGCGAAGTTCACGGCTATGTTGTACCTTGCGCTCGTTGCCATGCCGTGCGCACCCAGTTTCTCGGCGAGCTTCACCACTTCCGCAAACAGCTTGCAACCTTTCTCGAAATCGCCCATCATCGACAGCGCGGCGGCCGCGTTCGCCTTCGACTGGGCCGTGTTGTAGACGTGGCCTGCCTTCTGGTATACGGCCGCGCTTCTCTTGAAAAGCCGCTTCGCCTCTGCCTGGTCATCCGCGAAGAAACGCACCGCGCCCAGGATATTGAACGCCCCACCTAAAAAACTCGCGTCTTTGAGCTGTTGCGCAAAAGCAAGGCTGTTTTTCGCGGCTTCCATTGCTTCGGTGATTTTTCCCATACGCGCCAGGGCGAAGGCGAGCTGGCCGTAGCCCCTGCACACTTCTTCGCGCATCCCGGTTTGCCCGCCCAGCTCGATTGCCTTTCTGGCGCTCTCGACCGCCTTCGGCAGGCTGCCGGAGGCGGAGTGCATCTGGGACAGAACCACGTAGACCTTCGGCTGTAAAATCCGAGGCGGCTCCTGCCCGAAGAAACTTTTCGCCATTGCCAGGCATTCTTCGAGCTTGTCGGACATGTTCAGGGCCTTCACCAGCTCCGCCATCGATTCGAGCTTCTTGCCTTCGTCATGCGCAAGCCTGTAGGCCGCCCTGAAAGCCTCTTCGGCGGACCTAATGTCGCCGAGCTTGAACATGCGCTGGCCTGCCCGGAAGTACACGGAGGCCGCCCTGTCGGCATCTCCGGCCTCCTCGTAGTGGTGGGCTACCGACATTAGGCAGTTCTCGACTTGCCTGCCGTAATATTTTTTGAGCGCCTCCGCTGCGACAGCGTGCAGGTCTTCCCTCTCTATGTCGTTGAGAAGCGAGGAGGCGGCCTCCCTGAGTATGCCGTGGCGGAAATGAAACGTCTCCTTGCTGCCGTATTTTTCCACTTTTACAAGACCCGCACGGCGCAAGCCACGCAGGGCCGTCTGCAACGGGAATTTCGCCCCCATCATCCTTCTCAGAACCGGCATCGGGAACGTGTCCGCAATGACCGAAGCGGCCTTGACAAGCTCCAAAGAGAACTTGTCCAGCGCATCCAACCTATTGCAGGCCGCCTCCAGCGCCCCACCCGGTGCGCTGCGCCCGACCAGGCGCGCAAGTCCGTCGCGCACCTCGGCATCCGCGGGTATCTCGGCCAGGAGCTGTATCAGGTGAAGAGGACTGCCGCGGGTAATGCGCCGCAACTCCGGAGCGAATTGCCCCGCCTCCGCCAGCCCGCCGTAACGCAACGAAAGCGCCTGTGCGACCTCCTCCTCACTGAAGGGTTTCAGCGCGAAGTCGCTCGCCTCGATGCGGATTGGAAGCATATCAACCGAGGGCACGCTCAGTATGAATGCCGTGCCCCTCGGCATGGGAGCCGTCAGAAGATAGTCGCGGCTGAACTCGTCGCTGTGGTGGATATCATCGACGATAACAAGGAGATGCATCCGGTGCTGAAGCTGGTTCTCGAGAAACCTGCCGAAAACCGTCGTGAGAATGCCGCGTCTTGTGAGCTCATCGAGGTCGAGGGTCTTTTCGCCGACTCCGGAGCCGCCGAGCACCCAGTACAGGAGTTCCATCTCCTGCCCGTCGAGAGCGAGCTGCGGAAACTTTTCCGTGACTGCGGCTGCGAGCGTATCCGCGTTCCGCGGGGTCCATCTCGGAGGCCTGCTCAGGAGAACCCTTACGAGTGCGCATATAACGGTGAATGGATGCTGCCTGTCCCACTTCTGGCAGCCGCAGAAAATAGTCTTGTAGCCCAAGTCGTGCGCCCTGCGCGCAACCTCCTCGACGAACCTGGTCTTGCCCACGCCCCGCTCGCCATGTACGAGCAGATTGAAAGGCTCGCGTTTCTCGCGCGCCTTTCTGAGGAGGTGTGAGGCGCGCGTAATGAGCGGTACGCGACCGATAAAAGGAAGATTTTCCGCGCTTTCCACGTGAACGCTCCAGCAGACGAACACACTCTTATATTCCAGCCGCGCCCCGGCGTCAACCTCCAATTTAGCCGCTTGGCAAGCTGCCGCGCTTATGAGCTGTTCCGCAGGGCATTTATTTTTACAGAACTATGACAGCAGGATGCGGTTTTTTTCATTGACTTTGCGTTTCGTGGAAACAATAATCCCGGTTCCACCGGCGGGCGGAAGTGTGCGTCCGCCGAAACTACCGTTTGACAGTGCAGATTAGTCTTACCTTACCGAAGGAGGGAGTAAGTCATGGAGTTTGGCAGAAAGCGTTTTTATTTCCTGCTGCTCGCGGCAATGTTCGTGATGTTCGCATGCTCGCCGCTGGGCTGCTCGTGCAAGAAGAAGAAGGACAAGATAACGCCCGGCAGCGGCGCGCTGACGGTAACAACCGGTCCGCAGAACTCGTTAACGGGCGGGACGGTCGCACAGGGCCAGACCAATGTCGTCATGCTGCAGTTCAACGTCACTGCAGGCACGTCCGACGTAAGGATTCACTCGGTCACCATCCACGGCTCGGGCACGGGAAACGAATTGACCGGTGTGACAAACGTGAAGCTTTACAGGGACGCCGCGCCCGCAAACGGGCAGTATGACGCGGGCACCGACCAGGCCCTTACAACCCCACAGCAATACACGGAAGACAACGGCACGATAAAGTTCGGCGGGTTGTCCGAGACCATCACGGCGGGTACATCCCAGACGTGGATGATTCTCTACGACTTCTCCGCGAGTGCCACCGGAACATTTATCTGCAGTCTTACGGACGTTTCCAAGGATATCAGCACGTCGGTCGGCGGTGTTGTGAATTTCCCGACAGGCACGCCTTCGACCATTACCGGAGGCACCGCCACCGTGGACCTCACGCCTCCGTACGTTGTGCTGGCCATATTCAAAGGCGACGACCCAGCCGTACCGGTTGCCGGCGATACAATCAAGGTGTTCTTCAACGAACCGATAACTGTAACAGGCGCGGTTCCGGGCGACTTCGACCTGCCTAATACGGGCGACAGCCTTGGCTCGGCCACCATAGCGCAGGAAGGCAGCAGCTCGGTGCTCATCACGCTGGGCGCGGGCCTGAACATCACCGTGCCGGGAATCTTCGACCCCGCAACGCCGACCGCAGGTCCTTCCGGAATAGATGTCATAACGGGAATCACCAGCATAGAAGACTTGGCGAACAACGCCGCGGAGCCCCGCGATGACGCAGGCGTCGCGACCGCGCCGGGCGTGGACATCAAGGCCGAGTTCGTGCCCGACGGAAACCCCGTGGATGGCCTCGAGGCGAACGTTCTCGAGCCGGTGGGCGACCAGTCGGGCGACGGCAACGGATACGTGATGGTCCAGTATTTCGTGGCCGCGACCGACTCGATAACGAACGTCAACCTCACGGTCGAATTCGACAGGGGACTGGGATTCCAGACGGCCACGGAGGGGACCGTGATATTCGCGGCCCCGTTCGACCCGAGCGCCACCGGCGACCTGAAAATCTGGGTCTGGGATTCCGTCACCGACTTTCCCCCGGATACCGACGAAGGCGATGTGACGCTCAGGTTCACATTCGACCCGAATACGCCGGCAGACCCGGGCGATGACATGATAGACGAAGTTACGTTCCTGGTTGACAACAAGCCCCAGGCGGTCTGCACGAGGCCTTACGTCATCGCCGCGAGGAAAATGGCTCTGCTGAATGCCTCGGACTCATGGGTGCCGGGCGGCGGCGCCGTCATCTCCCCGGACGACCCGAACAGCTACACCTGGACCTTCGAGTCGGTACCGGGTACGAGTCTGCTCATCGATGCCGACATAACGAAAACCACCCCCAGCGGCCAGCTCCTGGCCTACTTCCAGCCGGATGTACCGGGCGACTACGTCCTGAACCTCGAAGTGACTGCAGGCGCGTTAACCAGCGACATAGAAGTTACGACCGTACATGCCGTTGACCCGGATAACACGACCGGCGCGAACGGCGGCGCAAACTACGCAAGCTTGTTCTCGTACACCAACACCACTTACGGCATTTACATCACTGATGCACCGCTGATGCCCGGCAACATGGCGTATGACTACAATAGCCGCAACCTGATTTACGGCTCGGAGAACAATACCTGCTTCAACGCGGACATGGGCGAGTACGTCTTCGTGCGCAGCCTGCTCGGCAGGTTCGATACGACGACCCTGCCCGCGACGGCGGCAGCCACGAGCGAACTCGCGGCCTATTCGACATACGATGCAAACGCGGGAGAATGGATACTACCCTACCACCTGAGCAGCTACAACAACGGCGCGTCCGTCGCGGTCTCCTACATGCACTTCATACTGTATTCCGCGACAGGCACCTCCCCGCCGTATAATCTCGGACTGCTCATAGACAGCGGGCTCGACGACATGTTCCGCAACGTAATCGGCATCGAGTCCAACGACTGGGTCGAGTGGGAGCAGGCCGACCTCGACGCGGGCGAGGACCCGCCGATAGGGGGCGACAGCGCCGACTACCTCATGTGCGACTATTTCGGCCTCGGCGGAAGGCTCGCACAGGTGGTTCGCGGCACTTCCGACCTCACTTACTGGCTGATTGACCACTACACTGCATCCGCCACAATGCTGACGTTCGCGGGAACTCACCTGGTCGAGTGCTCGGGATACCCGAACGACTCGGGCGGCAACCCGACCACGAGCATCCAGGCATGGCACGACGGCGTCGTGTTCCCGGCCGACACGAATGCCTTCGACGTGGCAGTGCAGTTGACTTACGGAACGCCGACTGCCTGGGTGTCCTGTCCGGTCGGCGCGGAGCCGGGCGTATACTACGTTGACCTGAGCGGCGGCATCGGCTCGATGGCCGCGCCTACTTCGGTCAGCGGATATACCGGCCTGCTGCCCGCGGAGATGGTCCTTGACGAAGACAACGGGTACCTGTTCGTGTCCAACCGCGGAAACGGCAGCGTCAACGGCTCCGTCTCCGTCATCGACCTGGATACGCAACTGGTCGTCGCCGAGATAAACCTGCCCGGCGATTACACCATGCGCGAGCTTGCAATTTACACTGGTGGCGTGGGTGGACCCGCGCTCCTGTTTGGCGCGGACCCGGGACGCGACATGATACACATGGTCTACGTGGACTACGGAGGTGCAACGCCGGTCCTCACATGCGTGCCGTCCGTTGACACGAGCCTGAACCCGTACGATATCATCTACGAGAATGCCCGGAACGTCCTGTTCGCGTCGGAGACGCTCAACAACAGCATCCTGACGGCCGATGGCTCGACGGGATGGGAATTCGACCACGATTCGGGGCTTGACTCCGGCGGCGGGAACGAGCAGAACCCGGACTGGGCACAGGACCCCGTCAGCGGCGACCTGTGCATGGTCTACCAGGTTGGTTCCGTCGGCGGAATCTTCTTCAGCAGGACCGCCGATGGCGGCAGGACCTGGAGCGCCGCGGTCCGCGTGGATGACGCGGACGTCATGGCGACCACGTTCACAGACCCCGACATTGCCGTGGATAAGGTCGGCGCGCTCGTCGTGGTCTGGGCCGACGACCGCACAGGCGACCTCGACGTATACATGGCCCGCTCCGACGACGGCGGTGCGACGTGGGAGGCCCCGCACAGGGTCAATACCGACGTAACCAATACCTATGACCAGGGCAATCCGACGGTGGTCACGGACTTCCTCGGGAACATACTGGTCGCGTTCGAATCGGTCATGGACGGCCCGGGCAACACGCAGATAGAGCTGGTCAAGACGGTCGGCCATGAGAGCTGGATTTACACCGGCCCGGACGACACGAACAGGCCGGTCAGCTTCGCCTCCGGCACTTTTGTCGCCGCCGATCCCGATATCGCTCTTTCGCCTTATCCGGGATATCTGCCGGACGTCTGTGTCGTCTGGTCCGAGGCACGGGGCGCCGCCTCCGCCGCAGTCATGTATAACCACACGAACACGACGTTCGGAGACAGCGGACTCAGCGGCATGGACCTCGACTTCCACGATACCGACGAGGGAGTGATTTCGGACGACACGACGACGGATGCAATCCATCCGCGCTGTGCGTGGGACCCGGTTTCGAGCGTTCTCCTCTCCGTCTGGGAGCAGGCATCGGGCACGGCGACCGGAATCTTTACGGACGCCGGAACCTACTCCATCGGGTTCGGAACCGACGTGGTAGTCGAGATGCCGACAGGCACGGCCGTCTGCCGCAATCCGTTTATTGCGGTTGATACTTACGGCGGCTGGCGCGTCGTCGCCTACGAAAGCGACGTCAAGAACGTCGGCAATGAGACGGACGTCTACTGGGAGACCATACAGTCAGGTCTCGCCGGCTGGGATGGCGAAGGTATCCGCATGAACGCGGACATCACTGGCAACCAGACCCATCCGCTGGCGCACATCTTCATCGGGCCGACAAGCATTGTCACCTGGGTTGATGCGCGAAACGGCGACACCGACCTGTTCTCGAAGCGCCAGTAGACCCGTATCCTAAGGAAACCGCGAGGGGGGCGGGCTTAAGCGCCGTCCCCCTCTTTGTATGCGGGCGAAGCCAGCGGAGATAGCCGGGATGGCCGAAACGTCGAATGAATTAGAGGATTTCTTCTCTCCCGGCGGGCCGCTTTCCCGCGTGCTCGAAGGCTACGAGCACAGGGCGCAGCAGCTCGAAATGTCGCAGGCCGTTTCATCGGCGGTTTCGGGGCGCGCCAACCTCATAGTCGAGGCCGGAACGGGCGTCGGCAAGAGCCTCTCCTACATGCTGCCTGCATACCTCCGCGCGCGAGCAAGCGAAGAACCCGTAATCATATCTACATATACCATAAACCTTCAGGAACAGCTTCTGGAAAAGGACATCCCTCTCCTGGAGTCGGCGCTCGGCGAGCGAATCGGGGCGGTCGTGGCCAAGGGAAGGGCCAACTACCTCTGCCTTCGCCGCCTGAGCAGCGTGCGCAGGACACAGCCCGTGCTATTCGAGGAGGATTCGACAGGTAAAGAACTGGGGAAAATCCTGGAGTGGTCGCTCCAGACGCGCGACGGGTCGCTTTCCGACCTCGATTTCGCTCCGTCGAGAAGCCTGTGGGAACAGGTCTGCTCGAACCGGTTCGCTTGCGCCGGCAAGAGCTGCAGCATGCACGAGGCCTGCTTTTTCCGCCGGGCCCGGCAGGCCCTCAAGCAGGCCCGGGTAGTCATCGCCAACCATTATCTCTACTTTACCGACCTTGGCTCAATCGAAAGCTCACAGCAGGTGCTGCCTCCCCATGCCTGCGCCGTATTCGACGAGGCGCACACTCTCGAGGATGTTGCAAGCGACTGCCTCGGGCTCGCCGTATCCCTGCGGGCGGTGAGCCACCTTGCCGAAAGGCTCACCGGAGACGGGAGGCGAAGCGGCATACTGCATTCGTTCGACAGCGGCGAGCTGAGTGCCAGGGTGCCCGCCGTCGAGAGCGCGGCCAAGGATTTCTTCGGCAGGGTCGGAGATTGGTCCGAGCGCAAGGCGCCGAAAAACATGCGCATTCGCACGCCCCTGCCCGTGTCCGACACCCTGTCCGCACCGCTTATCAGCCTCGCGCACGACCTGCTCGAAGCGGGCAAGAGCCTCGATGACGAAGCTCTCGCCGCAGAGCTGGCGGCATACAGCGCACAGGCGGCCGAGCACGGGCAGGCCGTCCAGGCAATCACGACCATGAGCCTTAACAACTACGTCTACTGGGTCGAAAAGGACAGGAAAGACATCAGTCTCAGGGCCGCGCCGGTGAGGGTCTCGGAAATCCTGTCGCGCGCGCTGTTCTCGCGCGTGCCCTCGGTCGTGCTGACCGGCGCGACGCTCGCCGTAGGGAAGAAAAAGCCGTTCCAGTTCCTCCGCGAGAGGCTCGGAATCGGCGAGGCTCACGAGCTGCAGCTCGGCTCGCCCTTCAACTACCGGGAACAGGCGACGCTCCATATCGAGAGAGCGCTCCCGTTCCCGAACAGCGAAGAATACATCCCCGCCGTGGCGCACGCCATGAAGCACTACCTCGGCGAATCCCATGGGCGGGCGCTCGTGCTCTTCACCAGCTATGAACACATGCGGGATGTGTCTGAGAGGCTCTCTCCCTTCCTCGAAGAACAGGGCTGCCGCGTGCTGGTGCAGGGGTCGGGGATGCCCCGCGCGAAGCTTCTCGATACTTTCAGGCTCGAAACCGATTCCGTGCTGTTCGGAACCTCGTCTTTCTGGCAGGGCGTCGATGTGCCCGGCGAGGCGCTGAGTTGCGTCGTCATTGCCCGCCTGCCGTTCGCCGTCCCGACGACGCCCGTTCAGGAGGCCCGCCTGGAGGATATTGCAGCGGGCGGCAAGGACCCATTCAGAAGCTACTCCCTGCCGCAGGCGGTCATAAGGCTCAAGCAGGGCGTGGGACGCCTGATTCGCTCCAAGACCGACACGGGGTCGATAGTAATACTCGACTCGCGGATAGCCACGAAAAGCTACGGCAGGACGTTTATCGATTCGCTCCCGGACTGCAGGCTCGTAAGGAGCGGCTGATACCGTGAAAATCCCGCATGCATGGTCTATATTTTCCGCATGAAGTATATTTTTTCTTGACACATGCACGGGTTGGAAAGATACTTACAAAGTTACGGCTAAATAAACGGAGAAAAAGCCATGTTTCGCTCATTTCCGCTTGTGCTGATTCTTTTCGCCCTCACCTTCGGGGCGGCGTCCTTCATTATAGCCCAGGAGGGCGAAACAGGCCCGCCGGAGCCGGCAGAGGGCGCGCCCGGTGACCAGGCCGCCGCGGCCGGCACGGTGGACACGTGGGAAGGCGAGGTCAGCCGCAAGAAGCGTAACGGCGAGGATTTCGAGATACTGGCGCCCACGGGCGAGGAGAAGGCACAGCTATTCTTCGGAGACACGCTAAGAACGTCGGAAGGCGCCAGGCTTACGTTCACCCTCACTGACGGCACGCTCATAGAACTCGGCCCCGACAGTGAGCTCGTGCTCGAAAAGGGGGCGGAGGGGCAGATAACCGCAAGGCTGCTCAGCGGCTGGGCGGACGTGACAATCGGCAGCGATGAGTTCTCTTTCATATGCGCAAGACACACGATAACGGGAAAGGACGCGCGCGTACAGGTCGAATCGAGGAATGCCGATAGTATTACGGTGTTCGCCATTGAAGACGGCGCGGTAGTCAGAAACGAATTCGGGCTGGTGACGTACCTCTATCAGGGACAGAAAGTCAGCGCTTCGTACCTGCCCGACAAGGAAGTGTTCCAGGTTTCGGTGCACGAGTACAACGAGACGCTCCTGAAAGTCGAGTTCGGCGACGAGGGAAGGATGATGAATCCCGGCGTCTCGTTTACCGTCGATGCACAGGGCAATATACAGGAATTCGAGCGCACGGTCGTACCCGAGGGAAAACCGGTAGTCCTTGAGCTTCCCCTGAGACTGGAAGAGCCCAAAGACGAGCCTTTCGAGAACCCGGGCGACCTGAAAGCGATACACGTTGTAAGCCCCTCCAAGCCCTGAGGGGTTGTCTCCAGTTAGTTTATTCTCGTTGGTGAGTATGAGAATTCTGTCATCCTGCATTCTGGCAATATCGCTCGTGCTGGCGATTCCCGCAGCCGTCCAGGCCCAGGAAACGCAGGAGGAGAAGCCCGCCAGCCTGGAAGTAACGCCGCTGAGTATCGGTAACGAGCGCTACATGCCGGCCGGAAAGGTCCGCCTCGGACCATTTCGCCTGCACGGATTCGTCAGCGAGAGTTATGGCCAGGACAGCAACGTGTTTCTCCTCGAGGATGACCCCGAGTCGTCGTCGGTCATCGTATCGGAAGGGGGTCTCAGGCTCGATCTCGTGCACAGCAGGCAGCTCTTTCTGACCGGGTACCGCATAAGGACGAACAGTTACTCCGAGAAGGACGCACGCGACAGCACGGAACACGAGGCGATGCTCAAGGGGCATTTCCGGCTGAACTCTTTCTTCATCAAGCTGGATGACGAATACGCGAAGCTCTACGAGCCCACGCCGCTCTACTTCACCACGAAAGCCGGCAGAGAGGAGCACCGGGGCACGGCGTCCATCGGATTCGATGGCAAGAAGCTCTACCTGGAAGCCGGGTACGGCATCCGCAACTATAACTACACGGGCAAAGATTATGACAGGGCCAACAACCAGCAGGGCATTACCTCGGGCACGCTGGGATATAGATTCTCGCCCAAGACCAAGCTGATGGTGCGGTTCGATTCCGGCTACGTCGATTACGATGAGGACTTCCAGAACGACTACTCGTACACATCCATCTTCCTGGGAATCGACTACAAGGTCAGCGAAAAGCTGCTGAGCTACCTTTTCGTCGGCTCTACCTCGCAGTCCGTCGATATCGAGAACGACAAGTCCCAGACGAAGGAGTTCAGCGGTACATCCGCGCTCGGCAGCGTCGCGTACAAGCCGACCGAGAAAATCATGATAAATGCGACCCTTCTTCGAGAACTCCAATACAACGCCTACGTGAACTACCTGGTAGTCACCGAGGTGGAAGTAAAGGCGCGATACAGGTGGACGCGCAAGGTCGCGGTCAGCGCCCGCATCGAGTTCGAGACTTCACAGCCTTCCGAAAAAATAATGACCATGTACCCGTCGAGCAGGATAACAGGCGGTATCTCCGCCAGATACGATTTCACGAGGTGGGTGTCGGTGGGTCTCGATGTCGAATTCACCGACAAGTCAAGCAGCCGGGACCTGCAGAGCTATTCCGGAACGAAGATATTCCTCTTTCTCACTGCGTATTTCTAATCTGCCCGAGCGCACACTGCCGGCGACCCGCAAACTCCATCATCGCAGCAGATGCCCCAGAAGCGTGAAGATTTCCGTGTGCTGAAGGCGGTTTATTCGAAGCTCGTGCGCCGCAAGCTCGTCGCACAGTATTATCCCATCAGGTCCGCCGAACTCGGGCGTCAGGCCGTGAGAACCCTTTATCAGCCCCGCGTCGGTAGGCATGTCGCCGTAATTCGGACCCGGCTCTATGAAAAGCTCGAGCGGGTCGCAGCCCGGCTTGGTGCGGCTGCCCTGGCGGGGGAACGAAGGCGCAAGCAGGTCGTCGTACCACCAGCAGTACGTGAACCAGCGGTCAGGCCGCGACAGCACGACAAGGTCCCCGCTGCGGGGGTGGTCGAGGCCCAGGCCGCGCTTCCTCTGCAGGGTCAGTACCTTCTGCACCCCGTCCAGCTTTTCCAGCACTTCCGCCGTCTCTCCCGCGCAGCCCTCCCTGCAATACACGTGCGCGGTCTGATAATCCGTAACGGCGAATGCCTTGCTCTCCTCGAAGTCCACGAACTCCCTGCCGCCAATGTCCTGAACCGAGAGAAGCTCGGCAGTCCTTAGTTCGCGGTTGACGTAGACCGTGTCATCCACCGCGGTGAAGCCGTATTCCGAGACCACGATGACCGCGCAGTCTCCCTCCTCGGCCCTGAATCTCTGGCAGAGATGCCCCAGCACTGCATCCAGCGACGAGAGAACCTGCTTCGCCTGCCTGGAATCGGGGCCGTGCTTGGTCAGGGCGTGCTCCAGGTGCGGAAATCGGACCATCGTGAGGCGCGGCTTGAACTCGCGCAGCACGTGCCCCACCGCCCCTTCTATCCAGCGTATCGCCTTCTGCGATTCGGTGCGCCCTTCGTACCCTTCGAGGTCGAAGAAGCCGAGCTGGCTCTCAAGCTCGGGGAAGAGAATGCGCGGCCTGGCGTAACACCGGGAAAGCAGGCCGCCGTCCTCCATCACGAAGGGGTCGGGGCTCAGTATGATATCCGCCCTGGCGTACATAGTCTGCTCGAAGAAGAGAATCGCGCTCAGCGACCTGGCTTCGTGTGCCTTGAAGAGGTCCCACAGCCTCGGCGCTTCCACGGCGCCGGTATACGGCGGCCTGTGAAGCACCTCGTGCGAAGAGCGGATGTAGAACGCGTCGGCGACGATTCCGTGCTCGCCCGGCCTTCGTCCCGTCAGCATGTCAGCCTGGGCCGTGCATGCCACGGCAGGCAGCCCCGGCACGAGGGCCGCGGTATCCCCTTCCTCCGCGATGCTCTGAAGGAACGGCACCGAGCCGCTCCTGACATCGTCGGCGGTCAGCCCGGGTATGCTTACGAAAAGTACTCGCATGTTCTCAGCCAATGCGCCCTCCGGGAGCCCGGTCGCAGCGCCGGTTCCAGTTCGTCCTATAATAACACAGTCTCACGGAGTGCGCCTCAGATTTCTCAAAAAACCAGCGCGCGGCCCCGGAGGGACCGCCCCGCCGGTCAAACGACCTTCAGGCTGCTCTGTCCCATGCAGGCCGCTTCGATTTCGTCGTGGAGGCTGTCGAAAATGATGGAGCTGTCGTACAGGAGCTGCTTGTAGATGTCTCTCGCATGCCGCTTCGCGGGCATGTGCATGGAGATTCGTTCGAGGTTGCGCCTTATGAATTCCATTGATTTCATCGCCTGGCGGGCGCTTCTTAGCCCGAGGTTGATTAGTACCTGTTTCTTCACTGCCGCCTCCCCTGCGGGTATCTCGCGATATATTTCGGTGCCTTATGCACGCTGCCGGTGAACGCGCTCCCTTCGGGATGCGCATCCGAATATATTTTCCATCAGTTTAATCGGCAAGGAGGAGGAAGCGGTTTAGCAAAAACGGCATTCGACGGCACGCAAGCCCGTCCTTGAAAGTTGCTCCCGCAGCCAATAGAATCAAGCTTGTACGTTGCAGCGGGGGCCGCAAGTTGCTTGTCAGCGATTTTGACTATCACCTGCCGGAGAACCTTATCGCCCAGCGACCCGCCCCGCACAGGGACTCCGCGCGGCTCATGGTGCTCGACAGGTGCACGGGCGGCGTATCCCACCGCGTTTTCTCCGACCTGCCGGACATCCTCGGCGCAACGGACATGCTCGTCATGAACGACACCCGCGTCTTCCCGGCGCGGCTTATCGGGCATCGCGGCTCCGGCGGCAGGCTCGAGGCGCTCGTGCTCGGCAGCGCCCCGGACGGCAGGCTGAGGACCCTCCTGAGAGCAGGCGGCAGGCTGCAGCCCGGCGAGATACTGTCGTTCGAGGATGACGGAATCCGCATCAGGCTTATCGAGAAAGACTCTACGGGAGCCTGGTTCTTCGAGACTGCGTGCGAGGACTTCTGGGATAAGCTGGAACTTGTCGGGAAGACTCCCCTTCCCCCTTATATCCACCGCGATTATTCCTCCCCGGACGACGCGGGCGACAGGGAGCGATACCAGACCATCTTCGCGCGCGAGCGCGGCTCCGCCGCGGCCCCGACGGCGGGCCTGCACTTCACGGAGAACCTTCTCGGAAAGCTCGAAGAGAAAGGCGTCGGCACGTGCTGCGTCACGCTGCACATCGGATACGAGACTTTCCGCCCCGTCAAGGAAGAGTCGGTGGAAGAACACCCGATGCACTCGGAGTTCTATTCAATCGGAACGCAGACACTGGAGATTCTTCAGGAAGCAAGAAGCAGGGGCCGCCGCGTCGTCGCGGTGGGCACGACAACATGCAGGGTCCTCGAAACCATCGCGGACCGCCTCCTCGCGGGTCCCGGCGCTTCGGGAGACGGGGAGTTAAGCGGCTGGACAGATATCTTCATCTATCCGGGCTTCGAGTTCAGGGTTACTGACGCAATGGTAACAAACTTCCACCTGCCGCGCAGCACGCTGCTTATGCTCGTGTCTGCGTTCGCCGGCAGGGAGAACATCCTGGCCGCTTACGAAGAAGCAGTTAAATCTGAATACAGGTTCTACTCATACGGCGATGCAATGCTTATAATGTAAGCGCGCAATGCAGGAGACCTGTCAGGGAGGATAAAATTGAGATACCTCTTTTACGCCGCCGCTCTGCTGGCGCTGCTCGCGGGCTGCGCCGGCGAGCGCAAGCTCGTGGTCGTTCCGAGAGGGGATGTTAAGCCGACCAGCGTATCCGGTTCCGAACAGGCGCCCGCGGGGCTGGCGGGCGCGGCAAGACCGGAACGCACCGAGATTTACGAGGAGAAAATCTTCACGCCGCCCGCAGACATCGAGAGCATCGCCTGGGCCTTCGAAGCCGTGCGCAAGACTCTCGTGCCCGGGCAGCCAGCACAAGCTCCATCCGCCGAACGTGCCCCGGACGAACTCAGGAAAACTTACGAAGGGCATGTTTTCGTCTCTCTGTACGGAAAACGCGCGAAACTCGCGAAGGCGACTGGTAAGGGTAAAAACGCAACAGAAGCCGTGCTTAAAGCTGCAGCGGAACTCGCAAAGGCAACCAAGGGGAAGCTGCCCGATGATGTATCCTCCCTGCCCGTTATCATCGACTTCACCGAAACTCTCATGCCGTCCGAGCCGCCCGGCGAGGCCCAGCGCAGGTTTCTCCCCGGAATAGACGGCCTATGGCTCGGCAAAGACTATCGCCTGCCGGCTGAGATACTGACGTACTCGCCGTCCCGCAGGGCGGGAATTCCGCTGTACTTTTCGCTGATGCCGAAGGTCGATTTGTTCAGGCGGTTCCGCACGAAGTCGTTCCTGCAGATGAAGGAAGGTTCGAAGCCGCTGGCGCTGATGAGGTCGCTGCCCCCGGTGCCGAAGATTAGCCCGGAACTGCTCGAAAAGAGGGGGACCGCGGCCTGCGAATATCTGAAGAGAGTACAGGACAAGGACGGCTCCTACGCCTACGTGTACTCGGCCGCGAGGGACCGCTTTCCGAAGTTCAGGGAGGAGAGCATGGTCCGGCACGCGGGCGCGACCGCCATGATGGCCGCCGCCGGAAAGGCGCTCGACAGGAAGGATTTCGTCGAGTCCGCCTCGAACAGCCTCACATGGCTCGATACCGTTGTGAAACGCAAGAACGGCATGGCGTTCCTGCTGAAAGAGAGCGAGGGAACGCTGGGCAGCGGCGCGCTGCTGGCCTGGGCCGCGTGCGCGTACCGCCGGGCTACCGGCAGCGACAAGCACGACCGGCTCGCCGGCGAGGGAATAAGCTTCGTACTGCACCTTCAGAAGCCCGACGGCTCGTTCTACTGCTTCTATGACCCCATTGTGGAGAAGCCCGTGGACAGGCACTCCCACTACTATCCCGGCGAGGCGTGCTTTGCGCTCTGCCGCTACCACGAGACCTACGGCGGCCAAAAATACCTCGACGCCGCGCTGAAAGGGGCCGAAGCGCTCTGTAGGTTCTACGAGAAGACTCCCGCCAAGGGCGCGGAAGCCATCGACGCCTGGCTCATGCAGGCCGCCCCGTATCTCTATCCCCACGCCGGCCCGGAGCTGAAAACGCGGCTGATGCAAACCTGCAGGAAAATGACTGACCTTCTCGCAAAATACCAGCTCACCGACAAGACCGCGGACTATCCCGACCTCGTCGGCGCGTTCGGCGGCACTGCAGCCAACCTGCCCTCCGGACCGGGTACGGCGGCCCTCTGCGAGGGACTTGCGGGAGCGTACCGCCTCTTCAAGGCTGCAGGAAAGTCAACGGACAAGGTCAGAAAGACGCTTGTTAATGCTGCGCATTTCCAGCTTCGCCACCAGTACTGGGATGCAAACGCCTATTTCCTGCCAAATCCTGAACGCGCCAGAGGCGCGATTATGGGCACTCTAATCGACAACGAGGTGCGAATCGACCACGTCCAGCACACGATTGGCGTATGGCTCGAACTCAAGAAGATACTGGAAGAAAAGCCAAAAGACGAAAATCCCTGACGCGGAAGCGCACTGATTAGGGGACAGCGGTTTGAGATTGACCATCGCCCCGCGTCAGTGTAGAATCCCGGCATGCGAATCCTGCTGATACTGCTCCAGACAACCGTATTTCTCGCCCTGCTGGCAGCAGTGCTGTTGTCGCTCTTTGCATTCGCGAACGCGGTGACTGAGCCGGATTCGGCCAATATCGCCACCCGCGCCGCCGTCTTCATCTTCGGCAGCCTGCCTGTCGCCATCGTCATATTCTTTCTGGTGTCCGTCGTCAACATGTGGGTCGTGCTCGGCCCGCTGATGAAAGTGGAAGACCCCGTCAGGAGGACGCTCCAGCACCTGAGCCTCGTTTTCATCCAGACAATGGTGCTCCTGATGGTCTCGGCGCTTGCCCTTACGGCGATTCTCATTAGCTTCATGTGAGGCGCATATGCTGTTGCTTGCCACGGTTCTTGTCTGGATTGCACTGGTCGGCTCGACCGCTTCGGTCGGGCTCGGCGTCGCGTCATTCGTAAAGCGCCGCACGCTCGCCTCGGCCTTCCTGCTGGACGGGTCCCTGCTGGTCTGGACGCCTCTCATCTGCCAGAAGCTCGTCGGCTTCGAGTCGGGGGCCGCGAGATGGCTGACGCTGGTTGGTATAGCTTTCATCGTCGCTTACGTGTTCCTGCAGCCATGGAGAAAGGTGCCCGCCGAGCACAGACGAATCTTCATTATTTCGCTTGCAGGCTTCGTGGTCATATTTTCCGCCCTGTTCATCCTGCGGGTGGTTCTTTTCAGCACAATAACGCCCGACCGCAACATTTCGCGGACAGTTTCCGTCACACTGGACATGGCTCAGACTTTCTTCACCGTCTCAATGGTTCTTCTCGCCGCAGTCGCGTTCATCTGGCTCTGCTCGGAAACCGGGAATTCGCCTGAAGGAGAGCCGGACTGATGGAACTCGACGAACTGCTCTCGAAACTCGTCTCCTTCGACACCGCCAGCCACAAGTCCAATCTCGAAGCCGCCGGCTTCCTCGCCGACTATCTCGTGCAGAAGGGATTCCGTGTCGAATCAGTGAAGAACAAGCAGGGCGACAAGGCAAACATCGTGGCCGAACTCGGCCCGTACGCGGACGGCCTCATGCTCTGCGGCCATATCGACACTCTCCCCGCCGGAGAGGGCTGGACGAAGCAGCCGTTCGAGCTTACGCGCGAAGGCGGCAGGCTCTACGGGCGCGGCACCACCGACATGAAAACGTTCATAGCCCAGGCCATAAAGGCAGCGGAAGAGTTCGCCGAGACCGAACTCAAGAAGCGGCTCCAGCTCGTCTTCACATTCGACGAGGAAATCGGCTGCCTCGGCGCGCGCACCCTCGTGAAGTTCTGGGAAGAGCAGAACGTCCCGAAGCCCGAGTTCGCCGTTATCGGCGAGCCGACCGGGTTCCAGGTCTGCCGCATGCACAAGGGCTATTCCCGCGTGAGTCTTGTCTTTCGCGGCATTCCCGGCCATTCCTCCCGCCCCGACTGCGGCGTTTCCACAATCGCCCACGCCGCCCGCGCAATACTCGAAATCGAGAAGCTGCGGGAAAAGCTCATTTCGGTAAACCACGAAACCGCCCCTTTCTTCAAGGAATACCCCCATTCCAGCATTGGCGTCGGAACCATACAGGGCGGCGAGGCGACGAACCAGATTCCCGCCCGCTGCGAGATTGCGCTCGACTTCCGCTCCATGCCGGGCGAGAGCACGCAGGTCGTCTTCGAGCAGCTCAAGCAGCTTGTCACGGAGGCTGTCGAGCCTGCAATGACCTCGGAAGCCCGGGAGAAAGGGCTGGACGAGAGCCTCGTGGGGGTTGAGGTGATTGAGGGTTCATTCGCCGAGCCGCTGCTTGTGCCGGCGGGAACGGAACTGGAGAAGATGCTTCTCGAAATCGCGCCTGCGAAGGAAGTCGGCGCCACCTACTACTACACCGACGGCGGAATATTCCACCAGCACGGCATCCCGTCGCTCATCTTCGGCCCCGGCAGTATCGCCCAGGCCCACAAGCCGGACGAATACATCACCGAAGAGCAGTTCAGCGCCGGCGTGCCAATCTTGCGAAAGTTGATTGAACGCTTCTGCAGCCAGGATTAGCGCTCAGTGCTCGACGACGTCGGTGTGTTCGCGTTCGCGCTTCTGGATTATGATTACCGCCATGATTACGAGCGCGGCGCCGAATATCTGCAGCCTGTCAAGCTGTTCGGAGAACATGTAATACGCGAGCACGGCTGCCGCAAGCACCTCGATTGTGGCCACGATTGACGCCTTCGAAGCCTGCAGGTAACGAAGCCCGAACAGGAACAGCGAATAGCCCGCGACTGTCGAGAGCGCGGCAAGCGCCAGAAGCCACAGCGTCGCCTCAAACGGCAGACGCAGCATCATGACCTGCGCCGGTCGCAACGCGACAAACAGCGCCACAGACCCAAAACCGAGCGAGTAGATAAGGACAGTCCACGGCCCGTAGCGCTTCTCGGCCTTTTTCGAGAGCAGGGTGAAAACTGCGACTCCGACTGCGTTCGCCAGCCCGAAGAGGATGCCCTGCCAGCCTACTTCCGCCTCGCCTACTTTGAAGACATCCACCACGAACAGGCATCCGACGAACGAAAGCACAAGCGCGGCCGCCTTGAGCCTGGTGAACCGCTCCCCCAGGAAGAACGCGGCCAGGACCGCTATCATGAAAGGATAGGTGTAAAGAAGCACCGTGGCGACGGCTATGGGGACGTACTTTACCGCGTAGAAGAAGCACGCGAAATTCACGGCGATGCCCACAATGCCGAACAGGATGAAGAACGGGATATCTGCAAGCCGGATTCTGAAAAGGCTGCGCTTTACAATCATGGCGCCGAGGGCGAGCATCGCGAAAGAAAGAACCGCGCGCCACGCCACCATCTCGAGGGGGTCCGCGCCGAGTTCCATGACTTTCTTGCCGAACACGCCGATCGTGCCGCAGCAAAGCGCGCCCGCCAGCACAAACCCGTATCCCTTGAGTTGTCCCGTCCGGCTCATTCCCCGGGCTGCTCCTTGAACGATTCTGCTAATCTTGACAGCCGCGGCCGGGAGGGAGGCCCGGTCAGCGAATCGATTACGAGAATCGTGCGCCAGTCCAGCCTGCCGGTAGGCAGAAGGCCCCTGTCGCGCTGAAACCTCATGACGCCTTCCTCGTCCCTGTTTCCGTAACCGAATGTTCCAAGCAATTCGAAGAGTCTATCACATCTCTGCCCCGAATCGGAAGGGCTGAAGCTGTGCAGGAAGTCGGGCGCTACTATGATTGCGCGCCCGTTCCACTGCCATTCCTGCATGTATTTCGCCCACTCCAGCCGAACAATGCCGGAAAGCGGCTCGCCAGCGATGACATGCGTCCCGTCCAGCCCGATGAGTGCGCTGGAGTGCTCTATCGAGGAAGTCCTGGTAGAAAGAAGACAGGGCACGTCGAGCAGAAGCAGGTCATACCATGTGGTCTTTATGACCTTCGCCTGCAGCTTTTTCGCCGCTCCGAACTGCGCCACCACGCCGGGCACGCGCGGAATGGAAGTCCCGCGAAAGCTGGTGCGAAGCGCATAGGCAATCTCGCCCTCGGAGCACTCGACGCCCCACCGCCGCAGCACGGTCGCCAGCGACGCCGGCACGCACGAGAAGCCGGTGGACTGCAGCGTAACTCCCCGCACGACCTCGCCTTCCAGCGCCCTGACCCTGCCGCCCGCGACTGCGAAATATGCATGGTCCGCAAGCGTGAAAAACGCCAGGACTATGAGAAACACAAGGAAAATTATACGTCTGAACGAAGTGTCGAGGTACCGCACGCTCAAGACCCCGATAATGATGAAGCAGCCGGCATAAAGTATTTCTGTCAGAAAAGACTCGGGAAAAAGAAAATAGAATCGCTCCGCCATCAGCCTCGAAATGAGATTGAACGCAAGAAGCAGAAACCCCGCCCCCAGCAGCGGATAGCGCAGCACGGGCCACCGCCGCACACCGAAATATGCCCCAACCGCACAGCCGGCACAGGTTGCCAGCATGACCATCAGCTCAATTATGTGCATTTACGGCAGTCTACTTCGAGAAGCTCTTGTACTGCAGCTCGGGGAACTTGAAGAATTCGACCGGGTTGCCCGCCTCGCAGCGGAAGCCGACTATCTTCCACTTGCCATCAACCTTGTAGAACGAAAGCTCCCAGGGCACGAGCGATATCTTGCGCATGTCGGCGTAGAAGAAGACGTAGTAGTCGGTCACGTTCTCGATTGATTCGTGGCGCACGTACTTGAGGTCCGTGGACGCTCCGAAGGCGTCCTTGTACATCGTCAGTATGTTGTTGAGTCCTCCGAAGCCGGGGGTGTCGGAAATGCCGGGCGCGGAATTCTCAAGGAAGAGCTTCTTGAACCCGTCGTTGTCGCCTTTCTTGAGCGGCTCGAACACCTTGCGCACAGCCTCGTCAATCTCCTTGAAATCGTTCTGCGAGATGTCGGTGTAGTTGGTGGGCTGCTGCGCGAGAGTCTGCTGCCCGCAAAGCAGGACCAGGACCACCGCCACAATTCCGCCGCCGATTGCAGCGGCAACTATACTTCTCATACCGGTCTCCCTTCCTAAAAATGGATGTTCACCGGTAATGATGTTACCGGCATGAAGCCTTTTATGCAAGAAGAGGAATTTCTTCCGCCGACTATCTTGCGGCTGCGAACAGGTGAATTGTCTTCCCGTCCACCTTATTCCAGTAGCCCTCGATTTCGCTGCCGCTGAAGCGGCAGACCTCGCAGCCGGGAACGGGATTCTCCGCGGCCGCAGTCGCGGTGGAAGCATTCTCAAAGAATTTTACGACATCGCGGGCGCTCACCCCGGCTCTGCCGGGTCTCTCTTCCATGCTCATTATGCCCATGATGTAGGATTTCAGGAGCCTCTCGCGCATCTCGGCGAGGAGCGTGCTGCTGAAGAAGATGTCGCAGGCCACGACCCTGCTCTCCACGCAGGCGACGTAGCCGACCGTATCGCGGTCATTCCTGAAATCCCTCATAAATTCCCTCATATACGCCTCGACTCTCGTTGAAAGCGCGGACTCCCCGAAGGCCCGCGTGTAGCTGCCGGACGAACTCTGCGTACCAAAACAGGCGTTTATCTCGCCCACCTTCAGCCAGACTTCGCTCTGGCTGATGGAGCTTTGCACCAGCGATTTCCTCAGATTGACGCAGGCATGCTGCTCGCAGTCGAACTGCCCGCCGGTTTCGCCGGGAGACCATCGCCCCGACTCCACACAGTAGACGCTGCCGGAGATTTGCCTGGTCTCTCGCGGCGCGATGACAAGGTCGGTCGAGATAACGCGGTCCTGATTCCCGCCCCTTATGACATCGCCCGACATGACGTAGATTGTCATGTCGGACCTGTTCCGTATCTGAATCTCGTGGATTGAAGCGCCATTTTCCGCTTCCCGGATTTCGGCAAGGCCCTCGCTCCGAGCCCTCGCAAGCGATATGTACCGTGCGCCATTATCCTGCTGCTCTTCGCTCAGGACGGGGAATATCGTCACCGGGCCGTAGGTCACGCCCCTTCCCAGCGTGAATTCGCCCTCGAACCCGCGCACTCCCGGCAGGCCGGCGCCCTGCACGGGATTGCCCCTTATCGGCGCGGGCCATCCCGAAATAGCTGCTCTCTGTGCGCAGGGCCGATACTCGCCACGCGGCAAATCCTCGGGAATTCCCCTGGTCATGGGCACGGCCATGGAGCCGCCCGGCTTCTCGAAGAAGTCGCATCCTATCAGGATAAGACTGAGAATCGAAAGAACCGCAATTGCCGCCTCCGGCAGCATCTTTCTTCTCTCGGACATCATTCACCTCCCTTGTCTGATTGCTGTTTCTCAGTCGATTCATGCCATTCTTTCCATTTCGCATAGTTTTCATTAAAAGCCTGTCCCGTTATGTCACGCAAAGCCACCCAGGCGGTTAACTTTACCGACAGCTCATCATCCTTTAACGCATCGATAAGCGCTTCAACGGAACCCGGGTCTTTAATTGCAGACAGCGCGTCCACTGCGTTTCTGCGCGCTTCCGGATTGCCTTTCAGAAGCTGCTCTGAAAGCGCTTGAACTGCAGGGGAGCCGATTTTCTTGAGCGACTGCGCGGCGCACCAGCCGGCCAAGTGCTTATCACCAAGCACTTTCGCCAGCGGCTCGACAGCACGCAGGTCAGGCATCTTCTCAAGCGCCTGCGCGGCCTCGAACCGGACCCGCCAGTGACTGTCTTCAAGAGATGCAATCAGGCAATCGATGGCCTTCCGGTCACCAATCCTGCCGAGTGCCTGCACCGCATTGGCACGCGTCCAGTCATCGCTGTCGTCAGCCGCCCTTACAAGCGCCTCGACGCTCTTTCTGTCCCTCATCTCACCAAGGCGGAACGCTGCGCAGGACCTGATAATCGCATGGGGACTTTCGAGGTCACGGAGAGCCTTCTGGAATCCATCTTCCGCAGTCTCGACAGTGTACCCGTCGCATCCAGTAAGCAGGAACATAATGAGGAAAAGCATGGCCAGTACCGCAATGTGAAGGCGCGTATTCATGCAGACCACCCTCTTTCCTTCTGCTTAAATGTAGTGCATGACTGGCAGGCCGGCCATTACAAACATCGGCAATCATTGTAATGGCGGGGCTTCGGGCGCCGCGCTATAGTGAAGGTAGAGCTGCAGCGCTTGCACGAGGAGTCGGGAGGTAGCAGCAATGGACAAATTTGAGCTTGAAATGGAAGGTGGAGCGAAGTAACCTCTGCGAATGCCGGGCACGCGGGTGCCTGCGGCATAATGCAGGCGGTCTCTCCCGTGGACCGCGCCACGCTCACCTGAACGATACGAGAGCTTCTTGATTGCAAAGGAGCGAACATGGAAGCATTATTCGGAGAATTGAGCGGATTGGAGAAGGTGTTCCTGACCTGCGCCATCCTGTCAGGTATCCTGTTCGCCATCAGGATGGTCATATTCTTCCTCGGCGGCTTCGGCGATGCGGACGCGGATGCGGACGTTGACGTCGATGTCGATGTAGACGTGGACGTCGATATGGACGTGGATGTGGATGTCGATGTCGATGCGGACGTCGATATCGATGCGGATGCGGACGCAGGCGACCTCAGCGCCGAGCCCGGCACATCGGATATCTCCTTCAGGTTGATTACGTTCCAGGGCATCACGGGGTTCTTCGTGATGTTCGGGCTGGTGGGGTTCGCGCTGCTGCGCCAGAGCAAGGTTGGCGCGGAAACAGCCATCGCGGGGGCCATATTCGCCGGCTTCATCACGCTGTTCGTCATTGCCAAGCTTTTCAGCCTGATGAAGTCGATGCAGTCCAGCGGCACCATAGACGTGAGGAACGCAATCGGGCAGGAAGGAACGGTCTACCTGACAATCCCCGCCGAAGGCACGGGCAAGGTGCAGGTGCGGGTGCAGGACCGGCTCAGGGAGTTCGAGGCGGTGTCGGAGAACAAGCAGGAAATCAAGACAGGCGAGAAAATCAAGGTACTAAGAGTGGTCAGCGGCAATACGCTTATAGTGAGAAAAGCGTAGCCATACCCGGAAGGGAGGAGGAGATGATGGACCTCTGGAGTCTCGCGATAGGGGCGTTCATAATCCTCGTGGTTATGACGTTCATTGTCCTTGCGACCCGCTACAAGCGGTGTCCCTCGGACAAGATTCTGGTCGTATACGGCAAGGTCGGGAGGGGGCAGTCGGCGAAGTGCATCCACGGCGGCAGCGCGCTCGTCTGGCCGCTGTTCCAGGACTACCAGTTCCTGAGCCTCACGCCCATGACGATAAGCATCCCGCTGCAGAACGCGCTGTCACTTCAGAACATCCGAATAAACGTGCCCAGCACCTTCACCGTGGGCGTAAGTACGGACAAGGCGATTATGAACAACGCGGCCGAGCGCCTGCTGAACCTGCGGCCGCGCGAAATCGAGGAAATGGCGCAGGAGATAATCTTCGGCCAGCTCAGGCTGACGGTCGCCTCGCTCACAATCGAGCAGATTAACCAGGACCGTGAGAGCTTCCTCGAACAGATTCGTCAGAACGTCGAGCCGGAACTCAACAAGGTCGGCCTCTACCTCATCAACGTTAACATCACGGACATCACCGACGAGTCCGAGTATATCGACAGCATCGGCAAGAAGGCCGCTTCCGAAGCCCTGAACCAGGCCAAGATAGACGTCGCCATCCAGCAGAAGAAGGGTTCCATTGGCGAGGCGGATGCAAACCGCGAGAAGGACATCAGGGTAGCCGAGGCCGAAGCCCAGGCGGAAAAGGGAAAGAAGACCGCCGAAGCGGACAGGCGTATCTACGTCCAGCAGCAGGAAGCGGAAGCGGTCGGCGGAGAGAACAAGGCCAAGGCCGACATCGCCGACGCGGACGCGGAGCTTGCCGTCAAGCAGGCGCAGGCGCGCCAGAAGGGCGAGGTCGCCAAGCGCGTCGCGCAGGTCGAAATACAGAAGGCGCACTACAAGTCCGAACTCGAGCGCCTGAACGCCGAAGAGGTCGTCAAGGAGGAAATCGGCAAGCGCAAAATCGAGATAGCCGCCGAAGCGGAAGCCGAGAAGACGCGCCGCGAAGCCAAGGGCGAGGCGGATGCGATACTCATGAAGTACCAGGCGGAGGCCGAAGGTATCAAGCAGGTGCTCGAAAGCAAGGCCGCCGGTTACGACGCGCTGGTCAGGAGCTGCGCGGGCGACAGCAAGGCCGCGGCAACGCTGCTTATGATAGAGAAGCTCGAAGACATAGTCGCCAGGCAGGTCGAGGCGGTCAAGAACCTCAAGATAGACAAGGTCACGGTCTGGGATTCAGCCGGCGGGAACTCGGGCTCCTCGACGGCCGGCTTCCTCTCGGGCCTGATAAAGAGCCTGCCGCCGCTTCACGACATTGCGGAAATGGCGGGCGTCGAGCTGCCCAGCTACCTCGGCAACATGAAGGATGCCGACGGCAAAATAACCGCCGAAAGTTCGGGAGCGAAAGGAAAAACAAAGACCAAATCGTAATCCTGAAAGGGAAATGAAAAAAACGCGAGGCGCGGACTCAGTCTTCCGCGCCTCCCTGCTTTTTCAACGTATTCCTGCAGAGGCATTGTTTCTATCGGAGCCCCGGAGTCACCTCAGCCAGTCAACTTTCCATGAGCCGCCTTCCTTGACGACCTTCGCGGTGGCGGCCCGTCCCGTCTTGTTGTTGCGCACGTTGACCGTGGCCGTGTTACCCTTGGTCTCGCTATTGACGACGACCATGCAGGCAGCTTCCTCGAATACGCCCTGCTTTTCCATCTGGCCCTTGATGACGTGGAACGAGAGGATGAAATATTCCCTGGTGGTCATGCTTGCGAGCCTCTGAGGAGTCACTCCCAACTGGGAGCATGCGCCGCTTTTGGTTCAGCCCGAGCTGCTTTTTATCTGCGCGAGTTCGGCCGCGACCTGTCTTTTCATTCCGCTGCTTATGCAGTCGAATAGTGCGACCGGGTTCTTGGTCGCCCAGGAGTTTATGAAAGTTCTCACAGCAGCTTCCGGGCCCAATCCCGTCAACACCGTCTTTGATGGCAGGGGCGTCTTTTTCGGTTCGAGCTTCGCCAGCGCCTGCTCCGCGGTCAGCCTGACATCCCTGTCTGTGTCGTTGACAGCGGAATTGAGCACCGGAATGGCGCGCTTGTCGCCGAGCTTGCCGAGCGCAAGCGCGGCATAGGAACGCACCTTGGCGTTCCTGTCCCTGGCCGCTTCTATGAGAGGCTCTACCGCTCTCTCATCCTTTATCTGCCCGAGAATCCACGCTGCGTTCGCCCGGATGTCGGCATCCCTGTCCTTGAGTGCCGCGATGAGAGCTTCGACCACGTCCGCGCCCATGTCAATCAGCTTGTCCGCAGCCCTGTCGCGGACTGTCGAATTGCTGTCGCCCAGCTTCTTTATGTAAGGAGCCGCAGGGCCGGTATAGGCGGATTCCTCTTCCTTCGGAGCGGATTCGTTTTTTTGCGCTGCAGGCGTTTCCGGCTGTGCATTCGCTTTCTGCTCCGCCTCGTAGGGCTCAAATGACCGTTCGTGCCCCGCCGCTGACTGCTCGTCCTGAGAAGCGCCCGCAGTGCCGCCGTTTCCTCCGGAGCACCCGGCGAGAATCATGACCGCCGCTGTGAGCATTACGAGTGAAAGTCTCATAGTACACCACCCTGTCCACGCGTATTGATTGCCGGTGAAGCGTCCGATTCCCCGGCGGCAGGATACAAGCTGCACCGCCTGAGCGAAAAAGGACCGGACTTATGCAACATTGCATTATACATCGAAAGCGTGCAGATGGCAAGGAAGCGCCCTGCATCTCCTGGGGTCATTTAATCCTCGTCCTGCTGGGGGACACAATCCATAATTCCTTGCGGAATTATGGTTATGTCCCCACAATGTTGCGTGGAATTTGGGGACATGAACTCGTTTCGTGTACCCAAATTCGTAGAATTAAATGACCCTGCCTGCATCTCCCGGTTTTAGCGGGAATGCGGGCGTATCTAATCGCCGGGAGGTGAATCAGGCTTGTCAGGCCCGGGTTTCTTATCAGGTTCTTCAGGCTGTTCAGGCTCTTTGGGCTGGTCCGGCTTTTTTTCTTCTTCCTGCTTGAGAGTTTTTTCGACCTTCCTGATTCTGCTCTTCGGGATGTTCTTGATTATGCCATCCTCCCTGAGCAGTCTCAGGATAACGGGTCCGTCGTGCAGTATCTGGCCCTCGAAGACGGTGCCGTCGTCGATGGTGACTCTGGCGTGTCGCTCGATAACCTGCTTTGCGATGTAGCGCTCAATCTCACCGATACGCGGCTCGATAAGCTCTGCCAGGTCCTTGACTTCGGTCTCGGAGAGGAAGTTTCGTACCACGTCGAGCCGGCGGTCGCCGAGAAGCTCGTTGAGTTCGGCGGAGTTGTATGCGCGGCGCGCAATTTCACCCTTGACCAGGTCCACCACGCGCTTGCCGAGCCAGACTCTCAGGCTTTCCGCCGTCATGTTTTCGAGCCACTTCTGGCAGACAGTGTCCAGCTTGCCACCGAGACGCCTGATAACCTCTTCCTCCGGCAGGTCGGCGAGCTTCCTGGTGATAATCCTGTCAATGAGGTCGGGAATCAACTTCTCAATCTCGTCCGCGCTCATCCGCCTGATGCGCTCGTCCGCGACGGCGTCGCCCTTCTTGCCGAGCTGCACCGCGAGGTCCGCCGGTTCCATTGCCTCGACAAGATTTCGAAACTCCTTGCGCCTCTGTGCGGCAAGCCCGACCGCGCCCTTGGCAACCGCAGGCTTTTCGAGAAGCGTCTTGAGTTCCGCTATAACCGACTCAATATAGCTACCGGGATTCACAGCCTGGTATTCCCTGGCTTTGGTCATCGCCTTCTCGAAGCTGTCGCGCGCGGCGGCGAAGTCGCCCTTATCGAGTTCCATCACAGCCTGCAGGCGCAGCGTTGTTATATCGCTATTGAGCTGGTGCAGGCTCTTGATGCCGGAGGCACTCTGAGTCGCCAGCAAGAGACCGACGGCAAGGCCTATGCAGACAAGCACCAGAATCACCACGGGAATTCTCGAGGGCCGGGACGGGTGTTCGTCCTCGCCGTGCTCGCCCGGTCCGCGCGCATCGGGATTCTCTTCGCCCGGTCCGTGCGAACCAAGGAAACCTCCGCCGAATCTGGTGTAACTGCTTTTGCGGGCCACTGTAAACCTCCGGGAAGCGCTACTTTTCGAGGTGGGCGATTTCCCTCGTCTTCAGCCCACCAATGGGACCCTGGCATGACAGTACAATCGAAACACAGTCAGGCTTGTTGTAGATATCGATATAAATCAGGGTCACGTCAATCGGCCCGACCGCATCAACGGCCGTTACCGGCGTATATATGGACTTGCCGCCGTGGAGAAAGCTGCTCTCGACTTCCGTCCGGGGCCCGATGGCGATTCTGGTCTGCCCCCCCTCCTTCTTGTCGATTACGAGCGTGAAGTGGCTCTTGAAGTGCAGCTTGACGTACCCGTCCTTCTGGGGCACCATGAGGCTGGCCTCGGCGCTCCCCTTTATCCTGTGAATCTGGAAGTATATCCTGCCGAACCCGTCGCTTTCTATCAGGCGAATGCGCTTGATGAAGGGAATCGTCTGCTTGAGGACTTCCGGATCGGTAATCATCTCCGAGTAAACCCTCTCGAAGTCCGCGCCGGCGACGGCGATGTTCCCGAGCTTGTCCAGCGCTTCCGCCACGAGCATGATGCCAATCGACTTGTCGGTCGCGGCGACTATCTTGCCGCGCATCTCGCCGAATATCTTGCGAACTTCGCCGTAGGACATGTACTTCTTTTTCCTGAAATCGTCCTTGTCACTTTCCCCGTCCTCGGACTGGATGGACTCGGAGGCTATCAGCACCCCCTCGTCGAGCAGCAGCTCCTGGTACCAGACCGAGGCGAAGAAGAAATGCCCCGCGACAATGCAGGTGACGATGAACCTAATGTGAAGGCTGAGCCCCACGAACGCCATTGCCATCAGGAGCACACCTATCCCGTTGAGGAACCGCCAGTGCCCGACATTCGGCTGTGGCAGAACGAACAGCGTGGCGAAGCTCCCCACCGTCCCCCCGAGACACAGGACGATAAAGAACCACTTCAGCGATGCCGTGTCCGCCATGCCGGGGTTGCCCTTCGCCGCGCCTTTCGAACCCGAGCGCCGGGCCGCCTCGAAGGCATGTATCCGCCACGCGGCGGGCACGATTGCCGCCAGGACAATGCTCGCGGGCAGAGTCAGCGCGAGCGCGAACATGATGGCCCTGGTGTACTTGCCCATGTTCGACTTCAGAAGCGCCCCCTCCAGCGAGGAAGTGGCCCAGGAGAGCACGAAAATCAGAATCCCCGCCACGAGGCACATGACGAAAAGCAGCTCGGGCGCGCGAATTTTATTCGCAAGCGGAGTCCCGATAAACAGCCCCACCGCCACCGACAGGAAGAACACCCCGGAAAGGGCCGCCCAGACCAGGGGATAATCAACGATGGTGTGGTACGTTATCAGGCTGACGGTAAGGTGTAGCGCAATAAGCGCGGCACCCACGCAGAAGACTATGAGCCATATTCTCACAGCGCCTCCTCTGCACTGATTTTAGCACATTCCCCCAGCTTGTCAAGGACACTCCGAAAGCCGTCCGGCAACATGCATGCGTATCGAATCTCGATTCTTGACTTTGGCGGGTCTTGGGGGTATCATATATGCTGCGTGCAGGGGAGGTTTTATGAGAGCGGTTGTGCTACTCTCGGGCGGACTGGACTCTACCGTCTGTCTCAAGAAGGCGGTCGATGAGCGCGGCGCAAATCTCGCCCTGACCTTCGATTACGGCCAGAAGGCCGCCCGGAAAGAGACTTCCGCGGCGCGCAGGATATGCAAGAAGCTCAAGGTGAAGCACCAGGTCGTGAACCTGCCCTGGTTCGGGGGGCTCGGCCAGAACTCGCTCGTTACCGCGAAGGCGAAAATTCCCGAGCCCGCGCCCGACGCCGCGCCCGACGCCCGGCAGAAGGCGGCGGACAGCGTCTGGGTTCCGAACCGCAACGGCGTTTTCGTCAATATCGCGGCCGCCTACGCCGAGGCGCTCGGCTTCGACACCGTGGTAGTCGGCTTCAACCGGGACGAGGCGGAACTTTTCCCCGACAACAGCGTGCAGTACATGGCTGCGGCCAACGCGGCGCTCAGGTTCAGCACCAAGAGCGGCATAACGCTCGTCAGCTACACCGCGTACCTGTCCAAGAAGGAGGTGGTGAAGCTGGGAAAGGCGATAGGCGCGCCGCTTGACATGATATGGTACTGTTATCACGGCGGGCGGCAGCCTTGCAGGCGCTGCCAGTCCTGCGTCACTTACAGGCAGGCAACAGAGACTCTCAAGTAGAAAATGGGCTTCTTTCGCAGAAGACGGCTGCTGGACGACTCCTTCAGGTACCGCTTCAACCTGGGCGGCAAGTGGACCAACCTGAGCGCGCTGCTGCTTGTGGCGACGGTAACTCTCTTCGTCTTCGCCTACGGGAACAGGCCCTCGACCGAAGAGCCATCCTTCATCATGCGGACACTCTCTCTGGACAGCGCGAAAGTCGGCAAGGCCGAAATCTGGCGGCTCTTCAGCGCGCCTTTCCTGTTCGACAGCATGCTGCAGCTCTTCTTCGCGTCGATAGCGGTCTACCTTTTCGGCGGCTACGCTTCGAAGCGGCTCGGCGCAAGCTGGTTCCTCGGCGCCTACATCGCCTGCGGCGCGGCGGGAGGCCTGGCAAGCTCGCTTATAGTGCCCGGCAGGGGATTCGAGGCCGCGCCCGCCGCCACGATAGGCATTATCTTTCTCTGCACGCTGTATTATCCTTACATGTACTTCCTCGGCGGCGCCTCAGCAAAGCAGCTCGCACCCGTGATAATCGGCGCCATCCTGGCCTCGAACCTCGGGTTCAACCGGGAAGACCTGGCCTACCTCGGCCAGCTTGCAGCGCTGCCGGTAGCTTACGGGGTCTACCTGCTGCTGCCCGCCATGGAACGCATGCGGAACAAGAGGCGCCTGCGACGCGAAATCGCGGATGCATTCACCGAAGTCGAACGCGAGGAGCAGCTCGACAGGCTCCTTAAAAAGGTCGCGAACGAAGGAATGGACAGCCTGAACCGCAAGGAGAGGCACTTTCTGCAGACCGTCAGCAAGGAATACAGGCGCAGAAAGGTCAAGAACAACCACTGAAGCCGGAGAGCCGATTGCCTGAAGTCGCATTCATACACACTGCGGACCTGCACCTGAAGAAGGAGAACGAGGACTGGCCCGAGTTGCTGCAATGGCTCCTTGACAAGTGCATGGAGCGCGACGCGGCCCTCATCGTGGCGGGCGACTTCTTCGACAGCAAGGATGAGTCCATAAAGACGCGAGAGGGGGTCCGCGAGGTCTTCGACAGGTCGCCCGACGTGCCGAAATTCATCCTGTCCGGAAACAGCGACGCGGACGCCTTTCCCGAAGGCGCTGACCTCGGCGGCGAGGTCCACCTCCTCGACACGCCGCCCTACACCACCAAGAGCCACAGGGGCGTCGAGATAATTGGGTTCCCGTTCGTGCACAATTCTTCGCTGCGGTCCCAGCTTGGCGACTACGGCGCGCCGGACGGGCCTGTAGTGGCGGTCGCGCACGGCACTTACTTCAGCAAGGGAACGTCGGTCTACTTCGCCGACGTGCGCGAGCGCGGCGGGGACTACTTCCCCATCTACAGCTCGGACCTCGAAGACGTGGGCGCATGCTACGTTGCGCTCGGCCATTACCACGCGCAGCACTCGTCGTTTGTCCACAAGGAGACGGTAGTCTGCTACCCCGGCACGCCGCTGGCCCTCTCCGGCAGGGAGACGGGAATCAGGACGGTGGTCTCAGCCACGATTGACACCGAGAGCGGCGAAGTGGATATCGAGCGCGTGCCGGTACCGGTCGGCGTGTACAACGTCAGGGAGGAACACGACATGTTCGCCTGCTTCGAGGAGGACGCGCTCGCGGCGATAAGGAACTCCCTGCGCGACCGGGCCGACGGCAGGGCGAACATGACCCTGCGGCTCAAGGGAAACATCCACCTGCTCGAAAGGGACATGAACGACCGGCTTTCCGCACTCAGGAAGGAATTCGGGGACAAGTACGCCCGGCTGACGCTGAGAAACGAGACCACCAGTTACCGCAGCCTGATAGACCAGAAGCCGCTGGTAAGGGAGTTCATGGCGAGGCTTGCGGCTATGGATGACATCGACGACGAGACGAAGGCGAGGGCGCTCGAACTGGGCCTTCACGCGTTCGACAGAGCGAAAGGGCGCCTGGCTTGAGAATAACAGACATCAATATCCACAAGTTCGGTGCAATCGAGGACTTCGTCCTCGAAGCCGCGCCGATAACGGTAATTTACGGCAACAACGAGTCGGGCAAGACGACCATACTCGATGCGCTGCTCGAGGCGCTGTTCAGCGTCTCGGCGCGCGAGGTCAAGGACCAGTTCGCCGGGATAGACCGCTACGAGGAAGGCACCTACCTCGACGGAAACGTCTGCATCGAGCGGCGGGGCGTTACCCTGACGTACCCCTCTTCCACCGGCGATACCCTCGACGCGCTCGCCGGTTTCCCTCCGATATATATCAGGAACCTGCTGGTCGTCCGGGAAAGCGACCTGCAGTTCTACGACAGGCAGAGCACGTGGTGGTCGGACCTGAAGGACCACCTCTCCGGGTTCCAGGGCGGGCTCGACGCAATCCGCCGTTCGGTGCGCGAGGAGGTCGGGCTCGACAGCGACGGTGCCTGGCTGAACGAGAAGGGACGCCGCATAAGGGACGAGGTCAAGAACCTCGGAGAGACGGCGCAGCGGCTGCAGGACCTCCAGGAGGACGTCGAGGAGCTGGCGCAACTGCGCTCCGCGCTCAGGCGAATCTCCCTCAAGCGCGAAGTGACGGAAAAGCACCTGAAGCTGCTGAAGCGCGCAAGGCAGAAGGAGCAGCTCGAAACCGCGTTCGTCCTGAAGCGCAAGCTCGCGGAAGAGCGCGAGCACGTCGCCGAACTGTCCAAATACGAAGAGGAAGCCCACGCCACCTGGCGCAGGCTGGAATCCGAAATCGAGGCCGCGCGAGAGAGTCTTACGAGCCTGCAGGAACAGAAGACCACCGCCATCGCCCACATCAACGAGACCGAGAAGGATGCCTCGCGCCTGCAGGAAGAAGCGAGGGAGTGGACGCGCCGGGAGTCCGAGATTACGCCGCAGGTGGAGACCGACCTGCACGAAATCGGGTCGATGTACGAGAGGGAGAAAAAGCTCCTCAACTACCAGAATTTCCTGATAGGCGGCTCCGTCCTTCTCACAGCAATGACTCTGCTGTTCGTCGTGTTCGCCGTGTTCAAGGACGTAGTTTACATGCTGCCGACCCTCACCTGCGCGGGCGGCGCGGGCATATGCGCCGGAATCTGGCTTTTCAGGCGCAGGCTGAGCCGCAGGCTCGCGGGCGCGAAGCAGTCTCTCCTCGAACGCTTCCATTCCTTCGGCGAGCAGGCATCGAGCGTCGATGAGGTCGAAACGTGGATTTCCACGGCCCGGACCACTTCCGAGCAGTCAAGGGGAGCGGCCGAGACCCTGCTGCACGAGGCGGAAAGGGAAAGGAAGGACCTCGAGCGCCTCGACGTCTCGCTCGACGACAAGAGAGGACACCTGAGAAGGCTGGAATCCGAGGTGCAGGCCATCAGGAACGAGAGCATCTGCCAGACCATCGACCAGTTCGAAGCGAAGATGCAGGAACGCGTGCACGCAGAGGACGAGGTCAAGTCGCTGCAGGACAAGGTCAGCATGATGCTCGGCACGCCCGACGAGGACGAGTGGGAAGAGAAGCTGGGCCACATAGAAGAGTACGCGGACGTCGAGATACTCTGGGACGAGGAAGCACTGGCGCAGCTCGAGCAGGACCTGCCCGGCTTCGCCGAAGAGGAGAAGCTTGTCCGCGAGCGGACGGTGGCGATAGAGAAGAAGCTCATTGAAATCGGGTGCAGCTCGCCGGAAGATGCGTGGCAGCTCGAGGAGGACGCGGCCCGCAGGCTGCTCGCCTACGAACTCGACAGGCGCGCCGCAGACACGGCGCTCACCATTCTCGACAACCTGTCGGACCACCAGGACACGATAATCAATACCGTCCTGGAGTCCGGCGGCGACTCGGCCACCTACTACTTCAGGCAGGTCACTGCGGACAGGTACAACAACATCTTCTGGCAGGACGGCGAGCTTTACGTCCAGACGCCCAACGGCAACACGTTCGGAATCGAATCGCTCTCGACCGGAACAATGGCGCAGCTCCAGTTCAGCCTCAGAGTGTCCCTCCTGCAGCGGCTGTTCGGGGGAGAATCGCTGTTCCTGCTGCTGGACGACCCGTTCCTCACCAGCGACAGGGAGCGCACCAGCGAGCTACTGCAGACTCTCGTCGATTTCTCGCACCGCGGGTGGCAGATTTTCTATTTCACGGTCGCCGAAGAGGTCCCGGAGCTGCTCAAGGAGCTGGACCCGGAAAACGTTCTCGTAAAAAGCCTGCCCCGGCTCATTGTGTAGTGGCCTGAGTCTGCAACTGAAACCCGCGGCTAATCCGTGTCCGTCCGGTCCGCTTCGCCCTGCTCGTCCGTTCCGGCTTCTTCGCTTTTCTCGTCCTCTTCGCCGCCGAAGCCATCCGTTTCAGGCACGCCCTCCTCGCGCAGAATCCGGGAGATCCTTATGCTTCGCTCTATCGAGTGGTCGAGCTGGAACTGAATGACGGGCGGGTTCCTGAGCTTGACCTCCTCGAAGAGCCTTCGCTGGATGAAGCCCCTGGCGTGCTCGAGCCCCCTCATTGTGGTTTTTTGCTCCGGCTCCTCGCCGAGCACGGAGACGAAGACCACGGCGCTTTTCATGTCGCCTGAAAGGCTCACCCTTGTGATGGTGCAGAATCCGGCGCGCGGGTCCTTGAGTTCCTGCAGGATAATCCGGCTGATTTCCTGCTGGATGAGGCCCGCGACCCTTTCCCTGCGATGTGATTCCTTCCTGAACGGTTCCATCATTCAGATTATCTCGATTTCCGAATTCGAGACCTCCGCGAACGGATTGCCGCGGATGAAACCCAGGGCTTTCGACAGAGTGCTCTCGATGAACCTGCTGTCGTTCGAAACGAGGGCTATCCCCAGTTCGGCGACCTGCCTGCTGTTGAGGCCGCCCACTTCCGCCACGGAGATGTTGAACCTGCTCCTGAGCTTGCCCTTGATGCTCTTGATGACGCCGCGCTTGTCCTTGAGGCTGCGGGATTCGCGAAGCACGAGCCTCACCTTGAGGAGGCCAACCCGCATGCTGCTGTCACTCGAGCTTGCGTGCAACTTTCTCTATCTCGTAGGTCTCAATGATGTCGCCGACCTGCACGTTATCGAATCCGTTTAGCTTCATGCCGCACTCGAAGCCTTCCTTGACCTCCCGCACGTCATCCTTGAACCTTCGAAGGCTTTCGAGACCCCCATCAAAGAGCGTCTCGTCGCCGCGCTTGAGGCGCACGCGGGAGTTGCGGGTCACGTATCCGTCGAGAACATGGCAGCCGGCAATTACGCCGAGGCGCGACGACCTGAAGGCCTGCCTGACCTCGCAGTGCCCGGTGATGACTTCCCTCTCTTCCGGCTCGAGGAGCCCTTCCATGGCCGCTTTCACGTGGGAAGTCAGCTCGTAGATTACATCGTAGATTCGGACATCGACCTTCTTCTCGTCGGCGAGTTCCTTCGCCTTCTCGTCCACTTTCACCGTGAAGCCGATAACAATCGCCTCGGAGGCGTCCGCAAGGAGAATGTCCGATTCGTTGACGCTCCCGACACCGAGGTGGAGAATCCTGACCTTGACCTCGTCGGTCGAGAGTTCTTCGAGCGTGGCCTTGATAACGTCCGCCGTGCCTCTGACATCCGCCTTAAGCACGAGCCTGAGTTCCTTGATTTTTCCCGCCTGGAACTTGGCGAAGATATTCTCCAGCGTGACCGCTTCCCGCGTGGCGACGGATTCCGCGCGCGACTTTTCCCTGCGCTGGTCCACCGCTTCCCTCGCCCTCTGGACGTCCTCCACGACGTAGAACCTGTCGCCCGCCCCGGGCACGTCCGACAGGCCCGTGACCTGCACGGGCCACGAAGGCAGGGCCTCTTCCACCGGGTCGCCCTTCATGCTGTACATGGCGCGCACGCGCCCTATGGCCGACCCGGCGATGATGTCATCCCCCACGCGCAGCGTGCCATCCTTTACGACGACGGTCGCGGCGACGCCCACTCCCGCGCTCAGCCTGGCCTCGAGGACCGTGCCGAGCGCCGGGCGCTTCGGGTTGGCCTTGAGGTCGAGCATCTCCGACGAGAGCACGAGCATCTCGAGCAGGTCTTCTATGCCCTGCCCCGTTATAGCGGAGACCTCGACGACCACGGTCTCGCCGCCCCACTCCTCGCTGGTGAAGCCGAGCGTGGCGAGCTGCTGCTTTGCGCGAAGGGCGTTGGCGTTGGGCCTGTCGATTTTGTTCAGGGCCACTACAATGGGGACTCCCGCGGCCTTGGCGTGGTTGATGGCCTCTTCGGTCTGCGGCATCACTCCGTCATCGGCGGCCACGACGAGCACAACGAGGTCGGTCACGTTGGCCCCGCGGGCCCTCATCTCGGTGAAGGCCTCGTGCCCCGGCGTGTCAACGAAGACCAGCTCGCGCCCGTCCACATCTATTCTGTATGCGCTTATGTGCTGGGTGATTCCGCCGGCTTCGTGCTCGTGAACGTTAGTGTGCCTTATGCGGTCCAGCAGGCTGGTCTTTCCGTGGTCAACGTGGCCGAGCATAGTAATGACGGGCGGTCTCAGGACGAGGTCCTTCTCTTCGACGGGAATGTGTTCGAGAGAGGCGAGGTAGTCCTCTACGTCGGGCGCCTCCTTGAATTCGACCTCGACGCCGAACTCCAATCCGATTTCTTCCGCCATCTGGCGCTCGAGCGTGGTGTTTATGCTCACCCGCTCGCCCTTGCGCATCAGGTAGCCGATTATGTCCTTGACCTTGACGCCGATTGCGGATGAGAACGTCCTGACCGTAACCGGCAGCTCGACTATGGCCTCTTCCGGCCTGATATGCTTGGCGGGAGCGCTGCGTCTGACGAACTTGCGCCTTGCTTGCCTTCGCCTGGGTCTTGCCCGCGCGCGGCCCCCGTCCACGCCCCAGCCCTGCCTGCGCTTGAGGAAGCTCGCCCGTTTCTCTTCACGCTCCTCGCGTTTCCTGGCCTCTTCCTCCAGCTCGAGTACCTTGCGCTTGAGGTCGTCCTGGTCCAGCTCCTCGACCTCGTCGCCGAGCTTTATCAGGGGAGACTTGTCGGCAATGTCCTCTTCGACTTCCTCTACATCGGGTTTTTTGATGGTCTTTTTCTTCTTTGCGGGCGCCGTGGTAGCTTTTTGGGATTTGCTGAGTTTTTCCGCGACCTTGTCGGCAACGGTTTTTCCCTTGGGCCTGGCTTTCTTGGCGGGAGCCTTTTTCTTGGCGGCGGCCTTCTTCTTCTTTTCCTGCTCTTTTTCCTTTTTCTGTCTTTCCTTCTCTTCCGCTTTTCTCTTTTTTTCCTCTTCCCGCCGCCTCTTTTCGTCCTCTTTTTTAAGCCTATCGCGCTCTTTCTTCTCCTCCTCGCGAGCCTGCTTGAGAAGCTCCTCGGATTTCAGCAGCTTGACCCTGCGCGCAAAGGTCTTGCGCGCAATGTCGGCCTGTTCATCTGATACTTTGACGAGATTGGACTTGAGAGTTACGTTCTTGGACTTGAAGAATGAAAGCAGCTTCCTGCTTGAGAGACCGAGTTCCTTGGCGAGCTCATAAAGCCGCATACAAAAGCCCTTCTGATATCTAAGCGCCCCGCAGAGCCAATGCCCTTACATTGCCCCGGCAGGAACATCAACTTATACCTTCCAGTTCAGCCACCGCCCTGTCGTAAATCACCTGGGCCAGGTCGCTGCCGACCCCTTCGATTTCGGACAGCAACTCCGGTCCGGCATCTTTCAAGTCAACCAAATCGAACAGGCCCGCCGTGTGAAGGTGTCCGGATATTTCCTCGGTAACGACGTCGCAGAGGCTCGCGAAGCCGCCCTCGCGGCTCTCCTCCGAATCGCTCTCTTCTTTGGATTCCTCTTCTTTCCCGGTCTCGGCCGGCTCGGCGTCTTCTTTATCCACGTGCAGGCCAAGCTCTTCCGGGTCCTCGCTCTCGTCCTCCGTCGAGTCGCCCGCCTTGTCCACCATCTGCTCGGCCATCTCCTCGAAAGCCTCCCCGCCGAACTCTTCGTACTTCTCGTCTTCGCCCCCGGTGGAGACTATGTTGATTTCGAGGCCCGCCAGCTTCGATGCGAGCCGCACGTTCTGGCCTCTTTTTCCTATTGCGAGCGAAAGCTGGTCCTGCGGCAGCGCTACCGTCGCCGAGCGGGATTCCTCCTCCAGGGTTATCAGCGCCCCTTCGGCGGGCTTGAGGGCGTTCGCTATGTAAGTCACGAGGTCGTCGCTCCATTCGACTATGTCGATTTTCTCTCCGTTGAGTTCGCCCACAATCGACTTGATTCTCGCCCCCCTGACGCCCACGCAGGCTCCCACGCAGTCAACCCTCGGGTCGTTCGAAGTCACGGCGATTTTGGCCCTCTGGCCCGGCTCGCGCGCGATTCCCCTGATTTCGATAATGCCCTCGCTTATCTCGGGAACCTCCATTTCGAACAGGGCCCTTATGAGGTCCGGATGGGTGCGCGACAGGATTATCTTCACCTTCTGTCCCGACTTCTTCACATCGAGCACGAAGAACTTCAGCCTGTCGCCCGGGTGGTAACTCTCTGTGTTCATGCGCTCGCGCACGGGAACGATGCCCTCGGTCCGCCCGAGGTTGACAATCACGTTGGGACCTTCGACCCTCTGCACCACTCCCGTCAGAAGCTGCTCCTGCTTCTTCTCGAAGTCGGTGAAGACGACGTCGCGCTCGGCTTCCCTGATTTTCTGCATGATAATCTGCTTGGCGGAAAGGGCGGCTATGCGGCCGAGTTCCTCGGGGTCGATTCTCTGTCCGTCGGCGCTCGCCTCGATTGCCCCGGATTCGCGGTTGATGGCAACGGTGACGCTGTCCTCATCCTTCGCCCGCTTCTTGACGGCTGACAGCAGCGCCACCTCGATGCCCTCGAATATCGTTTCCTTTTCGATATCCCGGTCTCGGTGGATGGAATCGACTATCCTTATCAGCTCTCCATTCATTTGCATAACACCCGCGCGTTCCGGTTTCCCAGCAAAAAAAGTGGGAGAATTTCCCACCCTCCGAGAAACCTCGCGTTTGCAGAACTTCGTAAAGTATCTAAAAGCGCCCGATATTGTCAACATCTTTTTGAAAAATCTATGCCCCGAAGCGCCTTTCGAACGCCTTCGCGGCACCCCGGCGCGGCCCGTTCAGCCCCCCGCCCCCCTAAACTTTGTCATTTTTATGTTGACAACGGGGTGCCGAGTAGTCATAATCAGAAACTGCAAAAACAGCGACCATCAACCCTGTGATGAAGGGGGCGAGGATGAAGAAGCTTCTAATTCTGGCTGCATTTGCTATAGTCGTCTCCATGTGCGTCGGCTGCGAAGCGTTCAAGCTGAGAAAAGACTACTCGAAGGTGCAGGACGTCCGGACCGACAAGAGCCCGATAGCCAGGTACTTCGAGGACAGGTTCCTTGACTTCTGGGATATATTCGGATTCAAGTTCCACATGGGAACCGGCCTCCTCGTTCACGGTCGGGCCACGAAGTTCGCGCAGGCGGGCCTGGGTTTCGTAGACGGAGACAAGCTGGGCTTCAAGGGCCGCGAACTGGGCTACTGGTACGAATGGCGCGGCGAGATAGGCGTTTCCGTGTTCTATATCAACACCGCCACGAAAGACCCTATCGTCGGGAACAAGTTCCTCTTCGACGCCGCGAGGAAAGCCGAGACCGAAGAGGTCGATGACATCGACATCTTCAGGGATGACGACCGCGACCGCTGGTCGATCGGCGTGACCGTGCACGCTCTCTTTATCGGAATCGACGTCGAGATACAGCTCAAGGAGCTGTTCGACTTCCTGCTCGGGATATTCACGCTCGACATGTGCAAGGACGACCTCAAGAACAGGCTCAGGCGCGTGCACGCCACCGCGGCGGAGCCCGCAGGCCGGTCAACCTTACCGGTTGAGGCCATGCAGTCGCCGCCATCGCTGCCGAGGGCCGGAGGCGGCCAGTACTAAGACTCAAGCTCATAAATGCACCGGGCCCGCATGACAGGCGGGCCCGTTTCTTTTATACGCGGCGCCGCTTTCCCCGGTTTTGGCTTGACGGAGCATCGGGGCCTCCCTAATATTTACCTGTCCGTTTGACTTTCCCGGAAGCTGCGTTATGCGCAAGATTCTCCTGATTGTTCTGGCTGCCGCGTTTGCATGCGCCCCCTTCGCGGCAGCGCACGCCCAGGACCGGTCCGACGGCCCGCCCGCCGCAAAGGCCCCGGCCGCCGACAAAATACAGCTCCACTCGTGGATGAAGGAATTCCGCCGCAGAGAGAATCTCGCCATACTCTTCGGCAACGTCCGCCTCACGAAAGGCGGCCTGAGGATTCTCGCGGACGCGGCGGTTGCATGGTTCAGGGAAGACGGCTCGGGGGTGGGGGAGATTTACGTCGAGGGGAACCTGCTCATAACGGACGGACGGGACGTAATATCCGCCCTCTCGGCTTACTACAACTTCGACACGGGCAGGGTAACCATATCCGATGCGTGGATACAGACGACGCAGACCTCCCTGAGCGACCTGACATCGGCGGAATGGGTCAAGGAATCCGGCCCGGCGCCGCGCCCGAAAGGCAAGCTGGGCCTCTACCTGAGGGCGAAGAAGGTAAGGACGGAGCGCCCGACACGCTACGTGGGCGAGGAGCTGACGCTCTCGACCTGCGACTCGCCCCGCCCGCACTGGGGCATTCGCTCCCGCAAGGGGGTCATCTACCCGGACGGAACGTTCGAGGCGTCCGGCAACCGGCTATTCATTGGGCCCGTGAGCATCCCGTTCTTCAACGTGCGCTTCGAGCCGGACTGGCGCATGCCCCTGTATCGCCTCAACACCGGCTCCAGCAGCGACAAGGGCAACTTCACGCTGTCCCGCTGGCAACTCGTCATAGACCGCAACTACAGGCTGTTCTGCGACTTCGATTCCTACCAGAAGAACGGTTTCGGCCGCGGCGCCCTCTTCGAGTACGAGGGCCGCACAAAACGGCCCTGGCTGGGCTACCTCGAACACTACGAGGTGGATGACCGCGATGCGCCGGCCGGAGTGAAGACGTACCGCTACCGCAACAAGTTCCTGCACATGCACAACTTCTCCCCGAACACGGGGCTGACGCTGGAGTATTCCGAGACGAGCGACCTCAATTTCCTGAAGCAGTTCTTCGAGCGCGAATATACAAAAGGGCGGGAACAGGAGACCTACGCCTATCTCAGGAAAACGGAGGACAATCTCGGGCTGCGGCTCCTCGTCAGCGGGCGCACGGAAAATTTCCGGACCGTCACCCAGTACCAACCCTCGGTGAGAGCCAACGCGATTTCGAGAGACATTGCAGGCGGCTTCTACATGTCGGCTTCGATTCGGAACGAAAAGATTCTGAGGCAGTACGCCAGGAGCATGTACCTGCCAGATGACGAGGTCGAGCGCCACGACATCCTGGCGAGCGTGGACAGGCCCGTAACGCTCGGGAAATACCTCAACCTGAAGCCCTCGCTGACCGGGCGCTACACGCACTACAACGTGAACATTACGGACTCGCAGAACGTAGACCGCGAAATCGTCACGGTCGCCTGCACCGCCGACACGCAGCTTTCGCGCACCTACTCCACCAGCGTAAACTGGCTGAGAATCGACGGCCTGAAGCACGTCATCGAGCCGAAAATCGACTACGAGAATACGTACCACAACGACACCGACCCCGCGAGGCTGCACCAGCTCGACGAGGTGGATGCGCTCGCGAAGGGCGAAAGATTCATGTTCTCCCTCTCCAACCGACTCGACACGAGGCGGAAGGTCAAGGACAGGCGGACCGTCGTGAACCTGCTCGACTGGCGCCTGCGCATCCCGTACTACCCGAAGCCGCTGCGCGACAACGGCGGCGTAAAGGCTGGCCCGCTCGAAAGCCGGCTGGAAGTCGCCGCCACTCCCTACCTGACAATCCGCTCGGACCTCGCCTACAACACGAGAAGCAGGCACATGTCCACGGGCAGCGCCAACGTCACGGTCCGCAATCCCGAAGTATGGCAGCTCTACCTCGGCGCCGTCTACGCCATCGGCAAGGACAGCATCGGGACCGCCGGCCTGTCCGCTAACCTGTCGCGCAAGTGGCAGGTCTCCATCAGGCTCCAGCACAACCTCACCGCGGGCCGGTACGTGAGCAAGACGTTCACCTTGACAAGGACGTTCCACTGCTGGATAATGGAGTTGGGACTCGTTCTCGAGCGCGACAAGGACGACCCGACGTTCATGTTCATGCTCTCTCCTGCCGCGCTGTTCAAGAAGGAAAAGCTCAAATTCACCGAGGAGTCGTTGTTCGTGAAGTAGGTTGGAGGAAAGGCCCTGTCATGAGCGAGCGAAATGCAGTCTATCCGGGTTCGTTCGACCCCATCACGCACGGTCATCTCGACGTGATTGAGAGGGGCAGCAAGCTGTTCGACAAGCTCACCATCGCGGTTTCGGTCAACCCGAGCAAGACGTACCTGTTCGAGCCGAAAGAGCGCAAGGTCATGATAGACAAGCTGGTCGAGGAACTGCCCAACGTGGAGGTGATTATCTCGGACGAGCTTATCGTGAACCTCGCGCGCAGGCTCGGCGCGGGATTCCTGCTCAGGGGCATCAGGACCTTCTCGGATTTCGAGTACGAGTTCCAGATGGCGCTGACGAACCGCTCTCTCGCGCCCGAAATCGAGACCGTATTCGTGATGCCCTCGGAGGATTATTCATTTCTGTCATCGAGCATGGTCAAGCAGGCCGTGTCTCTCGGCGGCGACCTCTCGCGGTTCGTGCCGGAAAACGTCCTCTCATGCCTCAAGAGAAAGCTCAAGCACGAGTAGCGGGCCGCGGCAACGGTCAGCACGGAACGAGCACGTCTACTTCAGGCCCAGCCGGCGGAGCACATCGTCGTACTGCGCCGGGTGCAGCTTGCCCCGCATGTAGGCGACGACCTTGTGCAGCCACAGCGCCTCCTCGAACTCGGCCCGCGCCCTGGCCGCGAGCCGGCCCTTATCGTTCTCTCCGGCGACTTCGGCCAGCCTCCCGAGATGCAGCCCGAGAGCGTAGTGGTACGTGGCGCTTATCGGGTAGAGTTCCACCGCCCGCTCGATGTCTCCGACGGCGGCTTCGAGCGCGCCCATGCTGCCGGGCTCGGCAGCGCAGAACATGAACGCCCGGTGGAAATACGAATGATGGCTCTTGCTGCGAAGCTTCAGGGCTTCCGTGAAGGAGTCCCGCGCCTTCACAGCGTATTCGCGAACGCCCGTCTTGCGGAAAACCGACTCGTACAGGTCGCCCGCGTGCTGGTAGTTTTCCGCGTTCCAGTAGCTCAGCTTGCTCGCCTTGTCGTATTCTTCGGCCGCGGCCAGGGAGCAGGCGGGGTCGTAGTCCGACAGCATGGCCTCTTCCCTGAGCGAGTTCGCGACCACGGCCCTGTGGTCCGCCGCCAGGGCATGCGGCAGGTAGACCGCTCCGAAAAGAACCACAATCGCGACCACGAACAGGGCCGTCGCCAGCCCCAGGCCCGATACCCGCGAAGGCGCGGTCGTACGCTTCTCGGAACGGCAGCACTGCACGAGAAGCAGGCCCAGAAGCGCCCAGAACGTCGCGTTTACGCCGTGCGAGTAGAAGTCGAAGTCGATGAACGAATGGCAGATGAACGCCAGGAGCCCCAGCGCGATTCCCGGCGCCACGAACCGGCTGTCGAGCACGCCCTTCGACAGGAGCAGCACAGCGGCGATTGCCACCCACAAGATTGCTGCCGCTGCCGCCATGTCGAACCGCAGAGTGAAGAACGATACCGTCGCAATCGTGCTCAAGCCCGCCACCAGTACGAACGCTGCTGCCCCGGCAAGTATCATGGCGATGTAGAACATACGGTCGCCCTGCGACGCCGGCTCCGGGGCATCCGTTTCGTCCCGCTTGTATTCCCTGGCAGTCCGCAGGTAGCGCCTTCCTGTAAGGAACAGGAGCGTTACGAACGCGGCCAGACCGACAATGCTCAACTCGGTCCAGATTGTCAGGTACGAGTTGTGAGCTATTCGCACCTCGGTCGCCCACGGCTGCTGGTGTATGGTGTAGTTCTCCTGGAAATTGGCGGCGCCCACGCCCAGCGGATTGTGCCAGGCCATGCGCAACGCGGCGTCCCAGTAGCCGAGGCGCACCTGCACGCTCGCCGGGAGCCCGTCATAGCCGACCGCGAGCATCACAGCCACAATCAGAATAACCAGCGCTGCAAAGGCGAACCATGCGTTGTTTCGCGCCTTCTTCATCCTTTCCGGTGGTCGCTTATACAGCCAGAAAAGCAGGCCGAACAGGAGCGCGCCCCCGAGCATCGCTGTCCAGCCGCCCTTCGAGCCCGTAAGGTACAGCGCAACCAGGCCGATTGCGGCGCCCGCCGTCACGACCCCGGCGTACGAAGCCTCCCTGCGCTTCGCGCGCAGCGCACCCCAGGCCGCAAACGCCAGCAGCGGCACGACCATCAAGAGATAGCCCGCGAAAACGTTCGACTGGATGAACGTCCCCATCGCCTCGTCCAGGTTGACGCGGACGTTCATGTCCTGCCTCATGTCTTCCTGCACGGCGATTTTGTAGTAATTGTCCCTGTAGTACTCCTTCATAAGCTCGAACTCGTAGAAGTACTGGTACAGGGCGAGTACGGCCACGACTATCGCCGTGGCCGCCACGGTGGCGAGAATGACGCGGAACCGCCGCCGGTCGGCGCTGAGATGGACAACGACGAAAAAGGCGCATATATGGACAATCCAGGACGCGGCCGTCTGCGCCGCCGAGAAGGGATAGCTCGCCTGTGCCATCGAGAAGACCGTCGTGACCATGAATATCAGCACCGGTATGAGGATTCCCGTCTTCAGGAACCTGAATTTCTTCTCGGCAAGCGACCCGAGTATCCAGAACATGAGCGAGAGCGCGGCGAACAGCTCGATGACCTTGTTTATCGAGGGCATGGTCGATTCCTGGACGAGGCCGGAAACGAGCAGTCGCGAGACGAGAAACACCACAAGAAGGGCCAGCGAGATGTCCAGCAGAATCACCGTGGAGCGCTTGCTCTCCTCGGGAGCGGTCTGAACGGCGTTTTCTTCGCTCGTATTCACGCGCTCCCCTTGGGCCGCTCAATCGCCATGACGACGACACCGCCGCGGTACAGCCGCACGGCGCCCGTGGATTCCGAGAGGACCACCGCAAGCGACGCCGTGGCCTCCGTGATGGCGGCCGCCGCGACGTGCCTCGCGCCCAGGCCCGGTTCCACCACCTTCTCGCCGCCGGGCGGCTGGAGATAGGCCCCCGCCGTCTGTATCACCCCGTCGCCGCGAACGACGAACGCACCGTCAATCGAGGCGAACTCCTTTATCGTCTCTTCGAGTTCCGGGGCGAGGATGTTGCGCTCCTCCTCCGGATAACCTTTGAACGGATTTATGGTCATCTGCCTCGTCAGGGACATGACACTGTCCGCATCGCCGAGAACGAAACACGTCCCGACGGGCTTACCTTCCCTTCCTTCAAGAGAGAGCTTCGCGGCCAGGTCGATTGTGCGCACGAGCACCTCGGCACTCACGTCCGAGGAGGGGAATTCGCCCGCATGGTGGCGGAAAATCTCGTACTCGGTGCCTATCTCGAGCAGCATTATGGTGTCCAGGCTGCCCGCATCCGCAATGCCCGTGACACAGACGATTTTCTGCCCCGTTTTCAGCACTCCGCGCGCAAGCCCTACGATTGTTGCAAGCTTGATGCGGTCCATGCGGGTCAGCTTCAGCGCGGGCACGACGAACGATGCCCTGACCGCGGCAATGCCCCGGGCTTCGGGAAGGGGTCCAGTGCTGACGAGGATAACCGGCACATCCGCGCCCAGCCCCGCAAGCACGTCCAGGGCAGGCAGCGAATCGGCGTAAACCATGAGGCCTTCGGCCTTTGTCTTTTTCAGGATTACCGCGGCACTCTGCAGCAGCGTATCCGTAGGTGTAACGGCGGCCTTCTTCTTTGGCCTGGCCTTTTTCACTCCGTTCCGGCCTCCCATAGAAGAATTCCTGCGGCTGACGCAGTCCCGCGCCGCGCAATCAGGACTTGCTGATGCCGGTAATCCTGACCGCGGTGAATTTCTGGCGGTGTCCTGTCCGGACGCGGGAGTCCTTGCGCCTGCGGAATTTCAGGACGACGTGCTTATCGCCCTTGGTTTCGCCCACGACCTCGGCGGTGACTTTCGCGCCCGTCACGAGCGGCTGTCCCACTTCGACCTCGTCGCCCGCGCTGTAGAGCACAACCTGGTCGAACTGGATTGCGGTTCCCTGTTCCTGCGGGACCCTGTCAATCTCGATGACATCGCCCTCGCTGACCTTGAATTCCCTGCCCCTGTCCCTGATAACGGCATAAGTCGTCATATCTCTGCTCCCAAGTTCCGGCGGGCAGCGCGGCGCGCTCCCCGTCAAGTCGCATGTTCCACCCTGACTTCGCTTATCTCGGCGAACGGCTCCGAGCGTATGATAATCTTCCTGTTGTGCATGTTTTCGAGATGGACGAGCTGCGTGCGCATGTTGTTCTGAAAATCCTCCGCGACGCGCGGGTGAAGTACGAGGTGAATCGCGGAGCCGGTGGAGCGAAGCATTTCGGCCTTGATTCTGCGCAGCGCGTGCAGGGAGACCGTTTCGAGATTCTGGATTCTTCCGGTGCCGCCGCACTGCGGGCAGACGCCCGACGAGCGCCCCTGCATTGAAGGACGAAGCCTCTGGCGCGTCATTTCTATAATCCCGAACTGGCTCACGCGTGTCATGGAGTACCGCGCCTTGTCGTCGCGCATCAGCTCGCGCATCAGCTTCTCGAGCGCGCGAACGTGCTGCTGCTCCCTCATGTCGATGAAGTCAATGACCACCAGCCCACCCAGGTCGCGCAGCCTTATCTGCCGCGTAATCTCCTCGGCGGCCTTCATGTTAATCTTGAACGCCGTCTGCTCGGCGCTCCCCGTCCTGAACCGGCCCGAGTTGACGTCTATGGCCACGAGGGCCTCGGTCTCCTCGATGATAACGCTGCCGCCCTGCGGAAGCGCAATCTGACGCTTGAAAATCTCGGCGACCATCGGCTCGACGTCATAGTGGTCGAACAGGGGGCTGGCGCTGTCGTAGAGCTTCACCCGGCCGGCGTATCGCGGCATGACCGCCTGGAAGAAGTCCATCAGGCTCCTGTGAACTTCCCGGGAATCCGTGACGATTTCGTCGATGTCGGGCGCGAAGATGTCCCGTATCGTCCGTATGGTGAGGTTGCTTTCCTCGTAGACGAGCGCCGGCGCCTTGACGGATTCGCTCTTGCGGTCTATGGCCTTCCAGAGGCGCGTGAGGTAGCTCAGGTCCCTCTTGAGTTCGCGCTTCGTGCGGTCCGCTCCCGCCGTCCTGATGATGTATCCGAGGCTGTGCGGCGGGTCGAGTTCCTTGAGCATCTTCTTGAGCCTTCTGCGGACCTGCTCGTCCTCTATCCTCTTGGACACCCCGATATGGGTCGAGAACGGCATCAGGACCAGATACCTGCCGGGCAGGCTCAGGAAGGTCGTCAGGGCCGGCCCCTTGGTGCCGATAGCCTCTTTCGTTATCTGGACTACAATCTCCTGGTCGCGCCGGAGCAGGTCCTGTATAAGCGGCGGGCTGCCGTGCTTGCCCCTGCGGCTCTTTCCCGCCGCCTCGAACGACACGTCGCCGGCCTGCAGGAAACCGTTGGCGGGACCGCCGATGTTCACGAACGCGGCCTGAAGGCTCCTCTCCACGCCCACAACAACGCCCTTGTACGTGTTGCCGGCGCTGAAACCCCCGTTGTCCCTCTGCGTGTAATACTCCATGAGCTTGCCGTCCGTGATAATGGCTATGCGGTTCTCGGCAAGCTCTGCTGCGTTAATCAGCATTTGCTTTTTCGACATATGAAATCCTTAACAATGGAAAGGCGCCCGGACCGTCCCGGTGCATTAACTCCGAGATGCGAGATTCGAGGCTGCAATATGCATCGATTCTCGATACACGGTCGGCGATAGCCGGTATGGTGAAGGGCCGAGTGAACCGGCCCTTCCAGCAGGAACGAACCTGTATGACTCTTTTCCAGAAGAGGGCTGGAATTTCCTAACCTTAACCGGCCGTTAGTTGCCTTTTCCTTCCTTGTTCTTCTGTTCTGCGGCCCTTACGGCAGCGGCCCTGGCTTCTTCGGCCTTTGCGCGCTCCTCGCGGAGCCTGGTTTCGAGCGCCGCCGCTGCGTTGGACCTGTACTTCTCGTAGAAGTAGTCAACCCTCTTCAGTGTTCTCAGTGCATCTTCGGTCCTGGTCAGGTGCTCTTCCGAAGTCTTGATGAGCCTCGGGGTAATGAAGATGACCAGGTTCTCGGTCCTGTTTTCCTGCCTCTTCCAGCGGAAAAGGGACCCGACGAAAGGTATCGCGCTGAAGAACGGAATTCTGGACTCGATTTCGACCTTGCGCTGCGTCAGCAGGCCGCCGATTACGGCGGTATTGCCGTCCTTGAGCAGCATCTTGGTGACGATGGTCTGGTCGAGCGTGCGCGGCAGGTCGAGATAAGTCTCGACGCCGCTTGCAAGCTGCGCCGAGAACCTCTCGAATCCCGGGTTATCGGGCGAGGAGGTTCCCGTCAGCGCGTTCGTCTTCGGTATAACCGTCATGTAGATTTCGCCGGTGTCCCTGATAACGTGAGGAGTCACGAAGAGGGTGAATCCCACGGATACCGGCGACTCGGGGTCTTCCTGGATTGTCACGGTGACGTTGCCGCTCTGGTCGACGGTCGCGTTCTGCTGCACGTATGGAATGCTCTCGCCGACGAAGATGACGGCTTCCTGGTTGTCGGTTATGGTAATCGAGGGAGACTGAACGACGCGGGAATTGTCGTCAGACTGAATCATCCTGAGCATCATCTGGGTCTGCGTGAAGTCCAGGATGCCGATTGCGTTGAAGTCGTCGCGGATGGTCTCCCAGTGCCCGAGGTCGAAGGCATAGGTGCCGCCCTGGCTCCCGCCGGCTGGCCTGGGGAAGTATGCCTGAATAATGCCGCCCTCTTCCTCGGAGGTGGTCGGGTCGTTGAACCTTATACCGTGCTCGAACAGGTCTACCGAGGTGGTTCGAATGAACTTAATCTCTATTGCGACCTGCTGCGGCGCAATGTCGAGCTTCTTGATAAGCTCGGTCATCTCCAGGAGCTTGGGCTTGGTGTCCTTGACTATGATTGCGTTACCCTCGTAGTCGTAGTCGAGCTTGCCCACCTGGTCGGTGAGGACGTTCCTTAGCACCTTCAGGAGGGTGAAGTCCTCGATGCCCCTGCCAGACGGCGCGTAGGTCTGGCCCCTGAAGAAACCGCCCCCGCGGCCGCCGGCGCCTGTGCCGCCGCTGCTAGTTGAGGGAATCGACGCCCTGATGACATCCGGCGGGCGGATGTAGCGCAGCTGGAATACTTTGGTCTCGAGCTGCGCCTGCAGGGCTTCCGGACGAACCACGCGCAGGATGCTGTAATCCTCTTCCACGACGGCGTAGTTGAGGGTCTTGATAATGGTGTCGAAGGCCGTGCGCCACGGCACATCCTTGAGGTTAATGGAAACCGTGCCCTTCACGTCGGGCGCTATGACGATATTGGCGCCCGACAGGATGGCCAGCTGGTCGAGCACGGTGGCAAGGTCTGCCTCGCGCATGTTCAGCGTGACCTTCGGCATGGGCTTTATTTTGAGCCAGTTGGGCTCTTCCTGCACCACGCGCCCGCCGACGCGCTCGGCGAGTTCGTCGAGAGCCTTCCTCCAGGGGACCCCTACAAGCATGAGCTTGACCTTCTCCGCCTCCAGAGCCTTGGTGGCGGTGATGTTAATGCCAAGCTCCTTTCGCATGTAGTCAAGAATGTCGCCCAGCGGGGTCGGTGATGCTGCCGGGATGTCAATCTTTCTCGTCTCCGCCGGCAGCTGGAACTCATCCGCCGCATCGGCGCCCTGGGCGTAAGCCTGCTGAGGCACAAGGGCCGTACTGCAGGCCAGCACCATCAGGAAAAGGGCAGCCATGGCAAGAGACACCGCGGTCTTTCGCTCGTTCATCCTCTCCTCCGAAAAATCTCTCCCTCAGTGTACTTAGCAATCTGTATGCGTTAGGGCTCTTGTGACGCCCCGGACGAGCCGTACTCGGAGCCCAGGGGAATCTTCACTTCTTCGCCCCTGTACTTGGCCCAGACCATGTCTTCTTCTATCCTGCTGACAATCAACTCTTCCATTCGGGGCAGCTTGTCGCTGGGCTGCACGCTCAGCTTCTTCATCTCGCCGCCGAAGACCGTTTCCATCATGGCGATTTTGACGGTGGGACTTGTAATCGTTCCGGTTACCTTGATGAACGGCCTGATGTTCTTTTCGAACTCCTCAAGAATCTTGATTTTCTCGAAAATCGCCTCCCTCAGCGCGTCGTACTTCTTCGCCTCGTCCACGAAAATGTCCTCGGCGGAAGCCAGCTTCGGTTCGAGTATTTTCACGAACTCTTCGTTGTGCCGCCTCGCGGCATCGAGGTCTTTCTCGTCGTAGTCGGTCTGAAGCTTCTTGAGAGCCTCGTCCGCCTCCTGCCTGAATTTTCTCAGCTCAATCTCCCGGAGCCGGGAATGGACTTTCTGCTGAGCCAACTTCCAGTACTTCTTCATTTCTTCCCTGTACTCTTCCTTGGTAATCTTGCCAAGTTCTACATCGCGGTACAGGGCCTTGAACTCGGCATACTTGATTCTCGCATCCTCTTCCTTGCCGGCGGCGAGGTCCGCGTGCACCTGCTCGAGAAGCTCTTTCATCCTGTACATCTTCTCGCGCTGGACGGGTTCCGGGTCCGTGTTTATGGGACCGACACTCTCCTCTTCGCCATCCTCGGGCTCCACGCCCTCGGCAACCATCTTCTTGAGAGGGCAGACGAAGGGGTCCCTGTTCTGGGTGACCCTCGGAACATCGCTCTCCACAATCTTCAGGAAGAAACGGACATCCTCCCTGAGGTATTTGTGAAGCTCCGGCATCCTCTGCATTTCGCGCACGGGATAGCCCTTCTTGGCCGCCGTAACCATCTCTTCCATAGCCAGCCTGTCTTTCGCCGGCGTGCCCTTGGCGTATACCTTCGCACGGCCTATGTAGGCCTCGAGATAGTCCGAGTCCTTTTCGATGACCTTGTCGAACCCGGAGATGGCCTCCGTAATCCTGCCCATCTGGAGGAGCGTGTCGGCCTGCTCGTAGACGTACTTGGCCTTCTCGGGATACTGGAGCACCAGCTCCATGACGTAGGTCAAGGCCTCGTCCCACCTCTTTCTCTGCTTGGCCCTGTCGAACCTCTGCCAGAGTTCCTCCTCCGGCAGCTCCCTGTAGGCCGTTCCCGTCTGCGCGGCAGCGTAGTCGGCCATTAAGGTGATTGCCGCAACCACCAGGAGAAGTCTTGCCGCTGACCTCATATCTTTTTCCCCTTCCGCCTTTCCTCGCACGTAAGAGGGAGCTTCTGCTCGCCCTAATCGCCTGGATTATACGTGTAGGTCGTTATCTCCACGGTAATTTTCTTCTTCGGGTCTTCCGGCCAGTAGTCCGGGTCCGTCCTGAGATTGGCAACGTCGAACGAGTCCACCTTCAGGAACCGCGTGTGCGTCTCTATCTGGTTCAGGAATCGCACAAACTGGGGATAAGTGCCATCCACCACGAGCTTGTACTTGTACCTGACAATGCGCAGGGCGGGCTGTGGAAGCTCGCTCGGCTGGTGGAGCATGACAACCTCCACGCCGGAGTTCGCCGCGAACCCGCTCAAGAGCTCGAGGAACCTGGAGTGGGACGTCTCGGCCTCGGTTGGAAGTATGCGCGTGAGCTGGTTGATAGCCTCGACGCGTTCCCTGCGCTGCCGTTCGAGCCCCTTTATTCTCTTCTTCTTGTTTTCCTGCGTCTCAATGTCCACAAGCACCTGGGCTATGTCATCCTTTACTTTCTTGTTGTCAATCCACTTGTAGTAGCACAGGGCGGCTATCACGCCGAATGCGACCACAAACAGGATAATCAGGATTATCACGAGCTTTTTGTCGCCTGCCTTGGCCACCGTGGGCTCCTTTCGCTTGCAGCCGCCGTTACGGCATAAAGATAATCTGCGGTTTCAGGTAGAGCACGACGGTAAACTTCAGTGTCACCTGGTCTTCCTCGACCGCGCTGGGCCACCTCGCCGTCACGAACTCGGGCGGCCGTATCCTGTCGAAATCTGCGTAGAAAATCCTGTCTTCCATGAGGGCGTCGCGGTACCTCGCCAGAATCTTGTAGTCGTTGGTCTTCTGGAAGCAGTTAAGCTCGAGGAACCCGCCGTCCGCCCCCGGCTTGGGCGCTGTGCCCGGCGCGAGGTTGATGGGCTCGGCCTGGCGCATCCGCACCGAGACGAACCAGATGTTGCCCGGCGTGTCGGCCACGAGCCTATCGAGCTTCTTCGACCAGTAAATCCGGCCCGCCCTTATTGCCATTACGGTCGTGAGCCTCTTGTCGTACTGCGCGAGTTCCGCCTCCAGCTTCTCGACCAATTTGGCTTCATCGGTCACTCTTGCGAGACGCGCCTTGTGCGACTCCAGCTCATCCGAAAGCGCACCGCCGTGAAGCTGCAGTGTCACCCATGCCACAAAGGCCAGAGCCACCACTATGACGCCGATGAGAAACAGCAGAAACAGCGACAGAGAGGTGCTCTCAACCTTGCGGTATTCTTCAGGCAGTAGGTTGACTCGAATCATATTGCCGTCCCCTTAATACCTTCCGGTACCCGCCGTCTATCCCCTGATTCGCGACGCGAGTCCGACCGCTATGACCAGCCTGCTGGCATTAGCCGCAAGCTCGTTCGGGTCGATTGTGCCGGACTTTATTTCCATGTCTTCTATCGGGTCCCAGAAATTGATTTTCTTGCCGAACGCGCGCTCGAACGACGGAGACAACCCCGGCAGGGCCGCGCTGCCTCCCGAGATAAACACCTCGTCCACCTCCTCGTCGAACTGGTTCTCGTAATAGTCGAACGACAGGTGTATCTCGTTGGCGAGGTCGTCGAGCGTCTGCTGCACCGCCTCCTCGAGTTCCGCATCCCTGCCGCTGGGATTGACCTTGATTACCTCGGCCTCCTGCAGGTCCATGCTCAGGCGCCTGCTTATGGCGTCGGTGAAGTCGTTCCCGCCGAGGTACACCTCGCGCGTGAAGTAGGAGGTGCCTTTTTTCATTATGTTGATGTTGGTCTTGTTCGCGCCGATGTCTATGAGCGCGTCAACCTTGTCTATGCCCTCGAACCTCGGGCTGTTCATAAGCTTCAGTTCGAAAGCGTTGCCGAGGGCGAAGCAGTCAACGTCCACGACCATCGGCTTGAGCCCCGCCTCGAACAGCATCGCGACGTGGTCCTCGATGAAGGTCTTCTTGACCGCAACGAGCAGGACCTTCATCTCGTTCTCGCCCATGCCGGGTTCCTTGGCCTCTTCGAGGCGCTGGCAGTCGAGGATGACTTCCTCCACCTCGAAGGGTATGTACTTGTCGGCCTCGTACTTGACGGCGTTGCGCAGGTCCTCGTCGCTCATGCGCATCATGGTCACGTATCTCACGATTACGCTGCGCCCGGAGACGGCGCTCACGACCTGCTTGGTTTTGAAATCCCCGGCGGACATCGCCTCCCTTACGGCGTCAGCGACGGCATCCTTCGACTCGACGGGCCGCTGCGCGTACGCCGTGATGGCGAATCTGTCGCCGAGGTCGGTCATCTCGACCGCTTTGACTGAATTGGAACCTATGTCCAGGCCAACCAGTGTCTTTTTTCTGCCAAGCATAAGTACCTTCCTCGTCCGCTAATATGAGTAAGCTCCGAAGTATAGTTAAGAGCCCAAGTCAAGTCAAGTCTTTTTCATCCAAAAAAAACTCGCCCTTTCTGCTTTCTCACAAACTACTTCCGTAAATCGAGCGGCTCGTAATTCATGAAGTCCAGATGGTGCAGGAGAACCGCTTCCGCAGTCTTGCGCCGGCCTTCCCCATCCCTGGAGTGGTGCGCCACCGCGTGCACGACTTCATCAGGAAATCCCGCCGACATCAATATGCCCACGCCGGAGAAAGCGTGGTGCAGCAGCCGCTCGCGCCTCGATTCGGTGAATTTGCCGCCCACTTTCTCCATGCCCCCAATTTTGCCCACGTCGTGCACGAGGGCCGCCGCAATCAGGACGTCCCTGTTTACGCTTATCGCCCCGTTGTAGTCTTCGTTCATCAGGTCCGCGCAAGCCGAGCACTGCTTTGCGAGCGACCTCATGTGTGTTGCAAGGGAAATCGGGTTGTCCACAACGAGCGTGGTGAAGGGCATGTTTTCGAGGTCGGCCGCGCCGTAGCCGTACTTATCAAGCTCCCCGGCCCAGACCCGCAGGCACTTCTCCCGCAGCCCTTCGTCCCCTATGAGCGCAAACTCGGGTATCACAGTCATGATTTCGCCGGCTTCCAAGCTTCTTTCCTTTCAACAACGGATTCTCGTGCCAGAGAAGGGAGTCGAACCCTTACTCCCCGAAGGGAACGGGATTTTGAATCCCGCGCGTCTGCCGGTTCCGCCACTCTGGCATCGCTCTCCCCGACTAACTCATTCCCTCGGCGTACTTCGGCGCGGACAGTATTTCGGCCAGTACGACCGCCTGCGCTATCTCGGGGATATCGCCGAGTATTTCTTTAAAAATTCCTTCTTCCTTCTCGACGGGTCTCCATCCATCCGGCTCTCTGACTCCCAGCGACGTTATGTTTTCCTGCTTAAGCTCCCCCATAACGGGAATTTCCGGGGTCTCCGTCCGGATTGAGGGCTCCAGCGCGGGCTGTTGAGCCACAATTGCGACCGGCTCCGGTTCCGGCTCCGGTTCCTTTACGACAGCCTGCTCCGCCTCCGTCAGGGCTTCCAGCCGCCTGCGGCGGCGCTCTTCCCTGCGCTGGCGTTTATTCTCAATCTCCTGTTTGCGCTCCTGGTACCATATATCGAAGGGAGCTATCTCCTTCTGCTTCTTCGGGGCGGGCCCGGGGGGCGGCTCCTCGCGCGCCTTGCGCACGTAATCCTCGACCTCGTCGAGCATCTCGCCGAATACGCCCCGCTTGTCCTCCCCGCCTGCCGGACGGCCGCTCTTTCTCTCCGTCTTCTTCCTGCCCGCGACCGCGTCCGCGACCTTCTTGAGCAGCGGAAGCACGAACATGAAGAATGCGACGGCGAGGTATATTATCCAGTCGTATTCGTCGCTGCTGTCAGCCATCTTTATTCAAATCCCCGCTATTGATGCGGACCCTTCTTGTCCTTTGGTTTCGTGCGCTCTGCAATCGAATCGCGCATCGAGGTGTCCGCAACGACGTTCTTCATGCGGTAGTAGTCCATAATTCCCATGTTGCCGGCGCGGAACGCATCCGCCATCGCCTTGGGCACTTCCGCCTCGGCCAGGACGACCTTGGCCCTGTTCTCCTGCGTCAGCGCCTTCATCTCCTGCTCCTGTGCGACGGCCATTGCCCTTCGCTCCTCGGCCTTGGCCTGCGCGACGCGCTTGTCGGCCTCGGCCTGGTCGGCCTGAAGCCTCGCGCCGATGTTCGTTCCGATATCGACGTCCGCGATATCGATTGAGAGAATCTCGAACGCCGTGCCCGAGTCGAGCCCCTTCGAGAGCACCGAATTTGAAATCTGGTCCGGGTTTTCAAGCACCGACTTGTAGGTGTCGGACGAGCCAATCGTGGTCACGATGCCCTCGCCCACGCGGGCGATAATCGTCTCCTCGGTCGCGCCGCCCACGAGCCGCTCGATGTTCGCCCGCACCGTCACGCGCGCCTTCGCCTTGACCTGGATGCCGTCCTTGGCCACCGCATCCACCGTTTCCTTGCCCTTCCTCGGGTCGGGGCAGTCGATGACGCGCGGGTTCACCGAGGTCTGCACCGCATCGAGCACATCCCTGCCCGCGAGGTCGATGCCCGTCGCCGTGCGGTAATCGAGCTCTATGTCGGCCCTGTCGGCCGCGATGAGCGCCCTCACCACCTTGGGCACGTTCCCGCCCGCGAGGTAGTGCGCTTCGAGGTCTTTCGTCCGAAGGCTCAGGCCCGCCTGCACCGCCATGATTTTAGCGCGCACTATCACCGCCGGGTTCACCTTGCGCAGCTTCATCCCGATAAGGTCGAACATCGTCACGCCCGCCCGGCTCATCCACGCCTGCAGCCACAGGCGGAAGAAAGAAAGGATGATGATTATGAATATGAATACTACGATGCCGACGCCTATCAGCACGTAGTACACCCATTCTCCCTCTGCAGGCAGAAAGCTGTTCATCAGTTGCTCAGGCATACATCTCCCCTTTCATCCTGTATTACGTTGCGGCCCCTTCGCCGCGTCCGTCGGTTTCTTCGTCTATCTCCCTCACCACGACCCGGTTGCCGGTCACGTCAATGACCTCCACGGCCTTCCCGGATTCGATAATCATGCCCTCGCTTACGACATCCACTCTCTCGCCTTCGATATCCGCAACGCCGGTCGGATGCAGCTTCGTCCTGGTCACGCCCCGCTTGCCCTCGTAGCTCCTGAGCTTGCGCTCCGAGCTCGTCGCGACCTCCTCGTGGCCCTTCGGCCCGAAGAGGAGGAACCTGCGGCCAATCTTGGTCTTTGGAAAGAGCTTCAGCATCTCGTAGGCCACCAGCGGCATGCCCACGACCGCAACCACCAGGAACAGGAACCCGGCGCCCGTGCTCTCGGCGAACGCGAAATATATGCTTACGCCGACGGAAACAATCGCCGCCACGGTCAGCGCCCCGCCTGAAGGCACGAAGACCTCCAGCATGACGAGGCAGAAGCCCACAACAAGAAGGATTATCGCAAGAGTCAACTTGTCCCCTCCGACCCGGGTACGACGACTATCCTGTTGCCTTCGAGCCGGAGCACCCGTATCTTCGCATCCTTCTCGATGAAGTCTCCCTGCGTAACGACATCCACCAGCCGGCCCTCTATCTTTGCCTTCCCGGCCGGCCGCAGCGTCGTCGTCGCCACGCCCGTCTTTCCGACAAGCTCGGCAAGACGCGCCTGCACCGCGGCATCACCGTGCACGGTCCCGGCCGCCGGCCCTTCAAGCGCTATCTTCGAGAATTGCCTGGTCTTCGGCAGGTATCGCGCCAGCAGTACCGCCGCAGCCACGAAAACCAGGAAACTCGTCACGATGACGACTATGTTCGTCTGGAGCACTTCCGTCTCGAAGGGCGTCTGCGGCACGAATCCCTTCTGGAAAGACAGAAGAACGCCGAGAACGAGCAGTATCAGCCCCGAAATGCCCGCTACCCCGAAGCCCGGTATCACGAACACTTCCAGCGCCAGAAGTATGAGCCCCGCCGCTATCAGCAGAAGCTCGATAATAGATGCAAGCCCCACGGCGTAGCTGCCGAAAAGCACCAGCGAAATGCACGAAATCCCCACAATCCCCGGCAGGCCGAAGCCCGGCACCTTGAATTCGATGTAGAGGCCCAGCAGCCCCACGAAGAGCAGAACCATCTGCACCACCGGCGACGTGAGGTAGCGCACCAAGCTTTCCCACCAGTTCGTCTTGAACACCGACACGTCGAAGACCGCGTCCGCCGAGACAGCCCTGACCTCGCCTGTCGTCTGCGTGTAGTATGCTTCGGCGAGCTTCCCGAGAAGCGCTTCCCTGTTCGGCACGGTGAACTTGGAGAACCCGTAATCCCTCGCCTGCGACGCGCCCATCGTCAGGAGCTGGCCCGCGCGCACCACGGTCCTGTGGCTCACCTCGGTGTACTTCTCCACTTCCTCCTTCTGGCGAATCCACTCGTTGAAGTCCTCGCCCTTGATGTAGTGCGTCTCCTGCCCGTTCTTGCCCCGGATGATGACCTCGATAACCTCGATGTCCGGGCTCACCATAGCCTCGGCAAGCGCCGTGGGATAGCCGTTCTTGGTGGCGAACTCGGTGAATTTCGCCCGCACCGGCGACTCGAACTTCTCCTTTATGTCCGCCGGAAGCTCCTGCAGCGTGGCGAGGATGGGCATGACATCGCCCATGCTCGACCCGTCCTGCATTATTATCTCGTCGCAGGCAAGCGCGATATACGCCCCGCCCGAGAGCGCCTTGTTCACCACGAACGCCGTCGTCTTCGAGCCGGGCTTGCTCAGACCTATCACCTCGGCCGAGATGTCCTCTATCGCTTCGAGGTAGCCCCCATACGAGTTTATCTCGAAGACGTACTGCTGCGCGCCCCAGTCCTTCGCCTCCTTGAGCCTGCGCTTCAGCGTCGCCAGCATGTGCCAGTCAACCACGTCCGCCAGCGGTATCACAGCCAGCCTGCGTTTCGCGACGCCTGCGTCCTTGTCCTTGCTTTTTTCCCCGCCCTTCTCCGCGTCCTGCGCCGTCACGAAACCCGTCAGAACGCACAGCAGGAGCGCAAGCAGCACGGCGGACGCTGTTCTCTTAACCATACAACCCTCGGTCAAAACGGTTTGACTGCACCGGATAATAGAAAAAAGTGGAGGATAGGGGGCTCGAACCCCTGACCTTTTGGCTGCCAGCCAAACGCTCTCCCAGCTGAGCTAATCCCCCGCTTCATCTACAAGACGTAAATTATTCGCCTGTTCCCCGACACTGTCAAGACCTTTTTGCGCAAACCCGCAATCCCCCGTCCGCGTGCGCCGCAAGAAACGGGTTGACTCGCCGCCGCGCCGTGCGCTATCCTTGGGGCGCGGGAATCCGCCTGAGACGGGAGGAGAACTGGTGAAAAGAACGACTGCCCTGGTATTTTTATCTTTTACCACTGTGCTGTGCCTGCTGACGGGCTGTTCTTCGAAAATCCACATCCTCATCCAGAAGCTCAACGATGACAACTGGAGCGTCTGCCGCGCCGCCATGGATGAGCTTGCCGAAATCGGCGAGCCCGCCATCCATCCGCTAATCAATTCTTTCGAAAACCCCCATTTCCACATCCGCGACAACGCAGCCGACGTTCTCGGCGAAATAGGCGAACCGGCGGTCGAGCCGCTGATAAGGGCCCTGACAACGAACCTGAACCCTCAAACCCGCGCCTTCGCTGTCAAGGCTCTCGGCAGGACGCGCGACAAACGGGGCCTGAAACCTCTCATAGACAGCCTCTACGACCGCAGCCGCGAAGTCCGCACTCACGCCGCCATCGCGCTCGGTAGAATAGGGGACGAGGAAGCCATCGTGCCGCTCGTGCAGGCGCTCGACGACAGGGGATTCTACGTCCCCTACTGCGCCGTGGGCGCCATCGGCAAGATACGCAGCGAAACCGCCGTCGAGCCGCTGCTCGATGCGCTCTCGAATCCCGACGACAACGTGCGCGCCTTCGCGGCCGACGCGCTCGGCGAGATTGGCAGCGAAAAAGCCGTCCCCGCGCTAAACGAGGCACTGAACGACAAGCGAAAGAACGTGCGCGAGAAGGCAGCCGAAGCGCTCGGCAAAATCGCCAGCGCGCAGGCCGTCGAGCCGCTCGTCCTCTCCCTGCAGGGCAAGGGCGGCTCGCAGGAAACCGTCAAAAGCCTCGCCTCAATGGGCAAAGTCGCCGTCCCCGCCCTTCTCCGGGCGCTCAAGAAACCCGCCGAGTATAACCAGCCCCTCGTCATGGACGCGCTCGTTGCAATCAGCGCCGAATCGGTCATGCCGCTCGTGGATGTCCTCGAATACGCCGGGGAGGACGCGGTTCTCATAAATGCCTGCCTTATTCTCGGCAGATTGGGCGACGCGAGGGCTGTCAAGCCGCTTGGCGCTCTTCTGGAGCACAAGACCTGGCAGGTCCGCCGGGCGGCGGTCGAGGCGCTGGGCTCGATAAAGGAGAAGTCCGCCGTCAAGCCGCTGCTCGAAGCGCTTGCAGATGATGATATGGATGTCCGCAAGGCAGCCGTGACAGCGTTGTCCGCCAGGGACAAGGAAGTCACAATCCCGCTGAACAAGGTCCGGCTTGAACATGAGGACCCTTCAGCCCGCTTCGCGGCCGACACGGCGCTGCGCGAAATCGTCCGCCGCGACTTCGACAATGACATGTCCAAATGGGAAGACTGGCATAAGAAGCACGGTAAGTAGCCTGATGCCTGAGTTTGGGCTTGACACAGTTGTCTGTCGTACATAGACTCCGCTAACAGGACAGATAGCCTTGCGGGCTTGATACCCGCGGCGCGGCACCGGACACCCTGAACAAGCCACATAGCAGTATGCTGCGCCTGTTCTCTTTCTGCCATTAAACATTCGGGAGGGAGAGGTATGTCTTGCTGCAGAATTGCCGTCGTCATGGTGTCGGTTTTCGTGGTTATGCTTACTTCAGTCGGCTGTAAGGATGAGAAGACTGTATTCATGCCGGTGGGAAACACAAACCAGCCGCCGGAAGTCGCCGCAATACCGGACCAGAACGCGACGGAAGGCTCTCCCTTCAGCCTCGACGTCTCCGCTTATGTTACAGATGAAGATGATGTTGCCGACCTGACCTTTACCGTCATATCAGGCGGAGGGTCGTACACCGGGACAACCTACCTTCATACATTCACATCGCCGGGAACGGTCAGCGTCAAGTTCCTGGTTACGGATACGGAGGGCCTGAGCGGACTCGGCTCGTTCAACGTCGACGTCGCCGCTGCAACCAACAATCCGCCCACCATCAGCATAGACCCGCTTCCCGACCAGACTGCGGCGCTGAACCAGACATTCGTGCTGAACGTTGCCGAGGCGGGCAATATCACCGATGACCGGGACCGGGTAGATGACCTGATTTTCAGAGTAACATCAGGTACGGGAGAATTCACAGGTTCCGTATATCTCAATTCTTTCACATCCTGTGCGACCCACACGATAGGTTTCGAAGTTGAGGATTCAGAAGGAGAAATCTCGAGCAGCTCTTTCAGCGTTGTCGTCCATTTCCCGCCCGTGGCCGACTTCCTCGTCAGCTCCATCGAAGGCTCAACTCAGACCGTATTCCAGTTCAGCGATGACTCCTACGGCATAATTGATGCATGGGCCTGGGACTTCGACGATGACGGGGCGGTTGACAGCAACGAACAGAATCCTCAGTGGACTTTCACTTCAGTGGGCGTCCATACGATAAGGCTCGCTGTGGCTGGTCCGGGCGGCACGGACATTATGACCAAGACCGACTTGATAACAGTTCACCCGGCGCCTGAATCGGATTTCACATGCGGCACCACCGAGGGCGGCGTCACGACGACGTTCTCTTTCACAAACGCATCCACCGGCATTATCACGGGCTACGAGTGGGACTTCGGAACGGACGCGAGCCCCGCGACTGCCGATACCGAGGGGCCTCATGATGTCACCTACAGCACCGCAGGGACCAAGACAGTATCTCTTACCGTCACCGGTCTCGACATTTCGGATATTGAGATAAAAGTCGACTGCATCACGGTGTATCCGCCGCCACAGGCGGACTTCACCTGCAACCTGACTTACGGTGGATTCTCAACCGTATTCACGTTTGCACACGCATCAACCGGGACAATCTCAACCTATGCATGGGACTTCGGGGCCGACGCCGACCCGCCTACAGCCGACACCGAGGGGCCGCATGATGTCACGTACAGCAGCTCCGGCCAGAAGAGTGTCACTCTCACGGTCACGGGTCCCGGCGGTTCTGATAGTGAGACGAAAACAGACTACATAACAGTTTACGCGCCACCCGTCGCCGATTTCACAGCAACGCCGGACGAGGGCAGCGTGCCGCTGATAGTGAGCTTCACGGATGCCTCGACTGGAGTTGCAGCGTCCTGGGAGTGGGATTTCGAAAATGACGGGATTGTAGATTCAACGGCCCAGAACCCCACTCACACGTACAATTACATAGGACACCATACTGTCAAATTAACGGTGACGAATGCTTCAGGGAGTGACGTGGAAGAGAAGTCTGATTGCATCGTCGTGAATCCCGTGATCGCAGGCTATTGTGCCACATCTGGTTCCGCCGAAGAAGTATGTATCAGTGGCTCGTATGCCTATGTGGCGGACGGCAACAGCGGCTTGCATATAATAGACATTTCGAACCCGGAAAGCCCAATCATAGCCGGGACGTGCGATACGACGGGTTACGCCCGCGGAGTTACAGTGAGCGGGAGTTATGCCTATGTGGCAGACGATGGAAGCGGCCTGCAGATAATAGACATTTCCAATCCGGCAAGCCCGGTCATTTCCGGGACATGTTACACCACGGGTAACGCCTATGGGGTTGCGGTGAGCGGGAGCTACGCCTATGTTGCGATCTACAGCGCCGGTCTGAAAATAATAGACATTTCCAATCCGGCAAACCCCAGCGTTGTGGGGGAATGCGCCACGCCAGCTTACGCCCGTGATGTTGCAGTGAGCGGCAGCTACGCCTACGTGGCGGATAGCATGAGTGGCCTGCAGATAATCAGCATCTGCAACCCCGCCAGCCCTTTTATTACGGGCGCGTGCGACACGTCGGGTACTGCCCGCGCAGTCGCCGTGAGCGGGAATTATGCCTGTATAGCGGATGGAACGAGCGGTCTTAAGATAATAGACATATCCAACCCGGCGAGCCCTTCGATTGTCGGCAGCTGTCCCACGCAAAATAATGCCTGGGGCATTGAGGTGAGCGGAACTTACGCCTATGTGGCAGACATGCTGCTTGGCTTGACGATAATAGACATTTCAAACCCCGCAAGCCCATCCATCTTCAGTACCTGCGACACGCCTGGCGGTGCTGCGGAAGTCACTGTGAGCGGCAGCTACGCCTACGTGGCGGATGACATCGGTCTACAGATAATGCATGCCCCCGTTCGTGGTCCAAGCCCGACGCTTGCCGGGTCGTATGATACGCCCGGGTGCGCTAATGACGTGTACGTAAGCCTGAAGTATGCTTACGTGGCGGATGGGTCGGAAGGCCTGCAGATACTGGATATTTCCGACCCCGCAGACCCTGCGTTCGTCGGGGCTTGCGCTACGCCCGGCAGCGCCACGAGTGTTCGTGTCAGCGGTTCGTACGCGTACGTGGCGGATGGAACCGGCGGCCTGCAAGTGATAGATATCTCGAATCCTGCAAGTCCTTCAATCGTCGGGTCGTACGATACCCCGGACAGTTCGCTGGGCATTTTTGTAAGCGGTCTGCAGGCGTATGTGGCGGATTATGACTACGGCGGCCTGCAGATATTAAGTGTTTCAGAACCGGCGACTCCGACTCTTTTGGGATCGTGGGATTCGCCGAGCTACGCCCGGGGCGTTTATGTGAGCGGCCCGCATGCTTACGTCGCGGACGAGATAGACGGTCTTCAGATAGTCAACATATCGAATCCCGCAAGCCCGACGGTCGCGGGGTCCTATAATACAACGGGTTGGGCTTTTCACGTCACTGTAAGCGGTACGTTTGCGTACATTGCCGACGGCTCCGGTGGGAATCTGCAGATTATAGATGTTTCGAATTCGGCAAGTCCCTCCCTCTCCGGAACGCACGACACACCCGGTAACGCCCGCAGCACATGTATCAGCGGTTTTTATGCTTATGTGGCGGACGAGTCGAGCGGCCTGCAGATAGTGGATGTTTCCAACCCTGCAAGTCCTGAGCTTGCCGGGTCGTATGATACCACAGGTTCTGCCTATGGCGTACATGTCATTGGCCCGTATGCGTACATAGCGGATGGAGACAGTGGTTTGAAGATAATCCGGATATTCAAGTAGAGGAATCACAGCTGCCGCCAATATGCATCATCAAATCACGGACTTGGTGACAAGACAACACGTATTGATGATATCCCTGACTTGGGGCAAGTTGAGATGTGTTGCCACAACGACCTATGATAACTTCCTACAGCGCTGCTATTGAAACCACAAACGCCCTTAAATCGCCCTAACCTTTTAATTCGCAATGCCTTGCGCATCCCCTATCTACGGTCTGCGGTCTACTGTCTACTGATTTATAACCCATTTTACAAGACCCGGCTCGCCTCTGATGAGGACGCTTGTTGTCGCATCTTCTTTTGCAGTAATAGGTTACGCTTAAAAGGATGTTCGGCATGGAACACTTTTGAGGGGTCTTTTTGGGGAACTTCTTGTAAAAATATGACGTAAACCCTTTGATAGTAACAAGTCTTCTTACAAGTCCGATTCTCGATTTGGAAGCCCTGTGTACTCGCTACCGGCTACTCACTTAAAGCTGGTGGTATCAGGGTTCAGTGTGCGGCTGCTTCGCAGCCGGGACGACTCAAGCCTCACGCCTCAAGTTCACCCTTCGCAGTAATTCTGCTACGGAGAACGGGCCTCAAGCCTGTCATTCTTTTTCGTGCTGGTGTGCCTGGAGCTTGCGGCTGACGGAGAGGATATCGAGGTAGCCGTGCGCGGCCTTGTGGTCAAAGGTGTCGTGCTCGCCTCCGGTGGCGAGTTCCCGGTCGTAGAGCGAGAAGCGCGACTCGCGTCCCACCGCGCAGCAGACGCCCTTGAAGAGCCTGACGCGCACGGAGCCGGTGACGTTCTTCTGGCTCTCGGCAAAGAACTCGTCGAGCGCCCCGCGCAGGGGCGAGAACCAGTCGCCGCGGTATACAATGTCGGAGTACTGCTGCGAAAGTGCCTTCTGGGTATTGAGCATGTCGGCAGGCAGGCAGATTTCCTCGAGCGCGCGGTGGGCGCAGTGCAGCACCTCGGCTGCGGGCGCCTCGTAGATAATGCGGGTCTTGACGCCTACGGCGAAGTCCTCGACGGCGTCGAGCCTGCCAATGCCGTGCTTCCCGGCGGTCTCGTTGAGCAGAGCAATGAGTTCGAGCGGCTCCATGCGCTCGCCGCCCATGCTGATGGGCAGCCCGTGCTCGAAGCCGATGACGAGCTCTTTGGGCTTGTCGGGCGCGGTTGCCGGGTTCGAACTCATGCGGAAGAGGCTGTCGGGGGCTTCCTTCCAGAGGTCCTCGATTTCGTGCGACGAGATGCAGGCGCCCCAGATATTGAAGTCGTTGTTGTATGTCGTGCGGTCTTCCGCTCTTACGGGAAGGTCGTACCTGGTGGCATACTCGTTTATTGCCTTGCGGGTGATAAGCTGGCTCTCTCGCAGCGGCGCGATGACCTCGAGCTTCGGCGCGAGCGCCGCGGCGGCGAGGACGAAGCGGACCTGGTCGTTGCTTTTGCCGCGCCCGCCGTGGGCGATGTATTCGCAGTTGTTCTCGTCGGCGATGCGCACTACTTCCTGCGTGATAATGGCGCGCGAGAGCGCGACGGACAGACTGGAGCCGGCCTCCGAGCGCGCGCCGGCCCGCAGCGCGGGGAAGGCGAACTCGGCGAGGAAGCGCTCGCGCAGGTCGGCTATGTGGACGGAGTCCACGCCGAGTGCGAGGGCGTGCTGGCTGAGCATCTCGGCGCTGTCGGACTGGCCGAGGTCGGCGGAGAAGGTGATGACGTTGAAGCCCTTCCTGTGGTGGAGCCAGTGGATGCAGGCGGTGGTTTCGAGCCCGCCCGAATAAGCCATGACGACTTTCGGCATATCAGGAGCCTCCCGTCTGCGACCGGGCCTTTGCCAGGTCGATTGCCGATTTGAGCGCCTCGACGAAGGAGTTCTCGACCGCAATGCCCCTGCCGGCGATGTCGAAGCCGGTCCCGTGCAGGGGCGACGTGCGCACGAAAGGAAGACCGAGTGTGATGTTGGAGCCCTCGTTGGGTGCGGCGAGCTTGAGCGCAATGAGCGCCTGGTCGTGGTACATGGCGATAGCCGCGTCGTACTCGCCGTCAGCCGTCATGGAGAGCGCGACATCCGCCGGATACGGCCCGTCGCAGTGGCAGCCACGGCCCGAGGCGTCCGCAATGCCCGGCGCGATGACTTCCGTCTCCTCGCTGCCGAGAAGCCCTGCATCGCCCGCGTGCGGATTGAGGGCGCAGACGATTATCGAGGGCGGCCGCCCAAGCCGCGTTCTGAGCGTCTCATGGGTCATGCATATGGTTCCGGACACGGCTTTCGGCGTGATATGCGCCGCGACTTCGTTCATAGGGCAGTGGGTCGTGACGAGCGTTATCCACAAGCCTTCGGTCCCGAGCATCATCCTGACGTCCGCTGCGCCGGAACGCTCCTGCAGGTACTCGGTATGACCGCGGAAGCCGGGCACCATTCGGGCTATAAGCGACTTGCTCACGGGCAGGGTCACGAGCGCGAGAAGCTTCCCTTCAAGGGCGAGGGAGGCGCCAAGCTCGAGATACTGGAACGACAGCCTGCCGGAACGCGCATCCGGCCGGCCGGGCGCGAGGTCCTCCGGGTAGTCCGCTTCGGCGGGCTCGACCAGAGCAACGCCGGGGAACTTCTCCGGGAGAGGAAGAGACAGCTTCTCGTAGTCAAGCGACACGCCGAGCGCACGGCAGGCCTGCTGGAGCGGTTTCTCGCTGCCAATAATGAGGAAGCTGGAGTCCCAGTCCGCCACCCCGGATTCGACGAACGCCTTCACCAGGATTTCCGGTCCGACACCCGCGGGGTCTCCCAGGGTGATGCCGACTGGCTCAAAAGCCCGGCTTCGCAATTTGCGCCCCCAGGCGAAACACTATCCGTTCGGAACTTCGCAGTCAGGCCGTACCGCAGGCTACTTCCCGCCTGCTTCGCCCCCGGTCTGCTTTACGGCCCCCTGTTCCTTTTTCTGTTCCTCTGGCTCCGGTTTCGCCTCAGCTTTCTTAACGATTATCCTCGCGAGTTCCGCTTCGTCAACCTTCCCGCAGAACTCTATGAAATCATGGTACTTGTCCTTCTCGATTCTCTGGGGCAACAGGTTGAACCTGCGCTTAATGGTAATCTTCTGGTCCTTCTGCACGAAGGTGAGCGCGTAGGTGCCGAACTCGTTGCGGATGTTCACGCTGGGCGGAAGCTGGACGAGTTCAAGGGCGTCGCCGAGGGCGACCGTAACCTCGGTGCGCGAAAGGTGCGTTCCCCTGAGCACCACGTCGAACTCCCGCTCCGACTTGTCGGCGTAACGGTTCTGCAGGTCGAGCGGGCTGATGCCGGACTTGACGGTAATCGTGCCGTCCTCCTTCTCTTCGCCGAGGAAGTCGGGCACCTTGCACTTGAACCTGATTTCGAACATGCGGCCGACCTCTTCGAGCCCGGGGAACTTGTGTTCCTCGAGCACGGGATTGGTGAAAAAGTCGTTTATGCTGTTTTCGACGCGCCTCTTGCGCTCCTCGAGAGGCAGGTTCTTGTAAGTCTCCTTCTGCCCGTAGTCGTATGCTCCGGGATATTCCAGCCTGCCCTTGCAAGAAAGGTCTCCGAGGCTGACATCGAACACTTCCTTGTCGGCCGAGGCATCGAGCAGCTCGCGCGGCATGGGCTCTTTCTGCATGCCGCCGTCGCGCGTGTAGATAATGCCATTCTGATAGTGCTCGGGTATCTTGCCAAGCTTGAGGTAGCGGGTGTCCATGGAGATATAGACAGGCTCGTGGTCGGCCGGCTTTACGCGGACAAGGCTGCCGGAGAAGTGGCTGGAGCGGGGGATGTGCCAGTCAATCTCGGGCTCCCTGTGCGGGTCCGGCGCGATAAGAACCTTGTCGAACGAAATCCCGAGCGCGTTGAGGAAGGCGAGGAAAAGGGTCTCGCGGTCGCCCTGCTTCTCGAGGAGAACCGCGTGCGCATGCCCTCCCCACCCGCTCTTGATTTCCTTCATGCACCACTTGTAGAGGGTCTCGACCTTCTCGTATTGGCCCTCTATCCCCTTCGTAATTTCGGCGGCCTGCCTGCGGATAAGCTCCGTAGGAAGTATCTCGGGGCCGAACCCCGTCTGTTCCTTGAGCGTCTCGTCGAAGTCCGACCATTCCCGGTGCGAGATGAACTGGGCGTTCGGCAGTATCTCATCCCTGGGAGGCATGTAGCGCTCGTACTCAATCCTCGGCATTTTCTCCGCTTCCCAGACGAACACCGTTTCTCCGGTCTTTTTCGTCCGCGAGAATTTGACCCCCTTCTCTTTCAGCAGAATCTGCTTGAGGTCGCAGAAATCGAGGAAGGACCACGGCTGTTGCCCGAACTGCCCGAGGAACTTGACAGTTTCCTCGTCGGTTGGCTTGTCCTCGACAATCAGCACGTGCCTCAGCTTCAGTATCGGCTCGTCAAGACCCGGGTCCTGGAAGAAGTAGCGCTCCCCTTCGAATTCGGCGCGGCTGCGCGTGCTTCCCCATCCGCGGTCGCTGCGGTTCCAGTATTCAATGCAGGCGCCCTCCACGAGATTGGGCATCGTGACGGAGCCGTGGACAAGGGTGGGCTCGAGTATCTTGCCATCCGGCAGGATAATGCGAACCTCCAGAGGCTCCTCGCCGAGGTATTCGGACGAGTGCCGTTCTTTGCCGACGAGGTCGAGTATCTTGAATATCCTGTGAACATAGGACGACTGGGAGCCGTCGGGCATCATCCTGGTAACGGTCTCGTCGAGCACGATGAGATTGGTGGCCTTGGGGTAGGCTTCTCTGCCGGGCGCCGACTTCACGAGCTGCATGACTTCATCCTCGGTGTGCGCGTAAGGTCTCGCAAAGTTTTCATCCTCGCCGAGAAGGAACTGGATGTACCGGCGAAGCTGCCAGTTGCCGGGATTGAGGACAAGGCTTTTTCTGTACCATTCGATTGCCTCATCCTTCTTTCCGCATTCGCGGTAGAGGTCGCCTATCTTCTCATAACCGGAGGCATCTTCGGGGTCATCCTTCAGCAGTTCCTTGTACTGGGCTATGGCTTCTTCGATTTTTCCGGTGATATGGTACACACGGGCGATGCTCCGTTTGATGTAGGCGCTTTCCGGTTCGTGCTCGGCCAGCAATGTGTAGATTTCCATTGCCTCTTCCGGCTTGCCCCTTGCCAGCAGCCGCTGGGCCTTTCTCATGAGATACCAGTCGCTGGACTTGTCGAGTTCGTATGCCCTGGTGGCGTAGTCCCACGCCTTTTCCGGATTGTTGTGCTCGGAATAGTAACCGGCCCAGAAATCGAACACCCACTCGCCGTCGGGGTCGAGCTTCTCAATTGCCTTGACTTCCGAAATCTTTTCGCGTTCCCAGTTTTTCTCCCTGAAGATGCCGTAGAGGTGCTTGTGAATACTCAGTTCGGAGAGTCCTTTCTCCTGAACTTTCCTCAGCTCCTTGACGGCTTCCTTGTGCTTGTTGTCCCGCTCGAGGTATTGAGCTATTTTGCGGTATGCGAGGATGAAATCGGGTTTCCGCTCGATAATCGAGTCCCATATCTCCTTCGCCTTGTTTCGGGCCATGGTCTGCGGGTAATGCGGCGCGCTTTGATAGAGAGTAGAGACGTAGTAGGCCAGGAAAGCGTTATCCGGCATCATCTCGAGCGCCGCCTGCCCTTCCTCGAGTGCCTCAATTGGCATGCCGTACTGCGAAAGCATGTAAGCATGCGCTGCACGCACCAGCGGCTTTGCGGGATTCTCGTCGGCGAGCCTGGAGTAGTACATGAACGCCCCGCCGTTGAAGTCGCCATCGTGGCGAGGCGAGGAAGCCTTCTTTACGGGGTGTATGACTTCCTGCTCCTCGAACTCAAGGTCTTTCAGAAGCTTTCCGTTCAGGTCGCGCAGCGCGAGTGTGAACGAACTGCCCGGCACCTTGACGAGGATATGGTTGAGGCCTTCCTGCAGGTTTATTGCAATCAGGTGCGAGTTGGGCTGTCGCTTGCGATAGCCGTCAACGTCGAGAACGATGGACCTGTTCAGCCATACCTTGAATACGCTGCCGGCGGCCAGGTCGAGGAGCACAGGACGTGCCCGGAGGCTTTTCACCTGAATCAGCGCGTAAGCGCAGCCGCCGGAAGAATGCATCATGGACAACGGGCTCACGGAAGGGCTCTGCACGGGCTTTTCGTATTCGTACTTCTTCCACCGGATTTTCCGGAACTCGTCCGTACCGACGTATTCCTTCCCGGCCAGTTTGTCGGTTACATCATTATCAATCAGGTCTCTCTCCGGCTCGTATGTTTCGGCGATGCTCGCGCGGTAGGACTTCCCGAAGGGGCCGATTACGAGACACTTGTAGCAGTAGCCGTGTTCGTAGTTGTGCGTGGCGTCGGCCTTTTCCCTGAGTCCTCGCTTGCGGTAGCAGTGCGCCAGCTTCCTGCTGTACATTTCCTCGTTAAATCCGTTCTCAAGCCCCTTGTCGAGCACCCGCTCGAAGAGAGGTTCGAATGTTTCGTCCGCGTTGGTTGCATCGCTTCCGTAGTCCCCGATGAAATGCATGACAAGCTCCGCCTGCGGCGAGTCGGGATGCGTCCCGATGAACAGGGCCGCTTCCTCGACAAGCTTGTTGAAATCCCCTTTCTCAAGCGCGTCAGACCCGAAGAGCGGAAACGTCGGCAGTCCGTTGTCAATCGACTTGGGTTTCGCGCCCTCGGGCGGGTCCTGCGCATAGAGAACTCCAAGCGCCAGAAACGCCATTGCCGCTGCTGCAACGGCGAAGAAGTGCGTCTTGAAGCTCTTGCCGGTTGTCCTTCGATTCATAGGGGCAACTCCTTAATCCACTTAACCTTCGTTTTATCTCCAAGTCTCCCGAACGGCATTCTACTTGCCCTGCTCTTCGCCGGGCTTTTCGGGCGGCTGCTTCTCTTCCTTTTTCCCGCCTTCCGGCGGCGCTTCGGGCTGCTCAGGCGGCTTGATTATAATCTTCTCCTTCTGCACCTTCTCGATAAGGCTTGTAAGCTCCCTGAGCTGCTTGTACTCATCCACCGTAAGGTTGTTCTTCTTCATCGTCATGGTCTTCTTGACATAGACCTTGGGCTGCTCGCCCTCTTCCTTCTCGAAGAGAATGTCGAAATCAGCGAACTCGGAGCTGAACTTCTGCTTCTCGGGCAGCGACCCCACTCCGTATCCCTTGGGCAGAACAAAGGTCTGTTCGGTTCTGACCGTGCCCGGAAACGGTATGAATATCGGGTCAATCGGAAGCATGTATGGAAGCGCCATCTTGTACTTGCGCTCGGTCTGCGCCGTAAGCTGCGACCAGGGCACCGGGAAGAACTCGTGCTGGACCGCAAGCCCTTCCGGCGTCTTCTTTACGAAGTCCGGTATTTTCAGCTCGTAGCTGTAAGAGAGGGACTTGAGGTTGAGGTCCTTGAGGTCCGGAACCTTGATGGAGTCGGGCACGATCTTCGCGCCACCGAAGCGCGAATGGCGGCGCTCCAGGTTGAACTGCCTGCGCTCCGTGGCAAGAAGGCGCCGGGCAATCATCGCATTGTCCCCGCTCAGCGTCAGCGTGGTTTTCATCTTGGCCGAGCCGTCGGATTCGAGCTCGATAACCCTGGTCTCACTCTGGACATTCTTCTGGGGGTCCGGCAGCGGGACCTGGATTATCTGGCCGCCATCCTCATCCACCACGAGCGTTGGCGCGCCCCAGTCCATGCACGGCGGGCCGTCCGTTATGCCGTAGTACTCGGCCGTCCCATCCATCCAGATGCCTTCCTTGCGCTCCTCCGAGGGGGGGGCGTAGGCGATGCAGTGGTTGAAGTGGTTTATCATCGGCAGCGTCATGTTGTGTTCGCCGCGAATCTCCGCCCCCATAATCAGCACCGGCAGGCTCTTAATCCCCGCCTCCCTGAGCATGGTGTTTATCAGGAGCGCTTTGTCCTTGCAGTCGCCGAACTTCCTGGCGAATATCGTCGAGGCCTTGTATGGCTGCCAGCCGTGAATGCCGTATTCCCAGTCCCGGTAGTCGATCTTTGTGACGACGAAGTTATAAACCGCCCTTATCTTCTCGAACTCCGTCTTCTTGTCGGCGGTAAGCTCCTGGACTTTTTTCTTCATCTCAGGCGATATGTCGTACTGCTTCTTCACGAGATTGTAGAACCACTTGCCGAATTCCTTCCAGTCGCCGAAAGAGGAAATCTGGACGAGCGGCAGATACTGGTCGTAAGGCGGCATAAGTATTTCGGGCACAATGTGAGGAAGGTCCTTGAGCTTCCATACGGATATCTCGGTCTTGTCATCGAGTCCGGGCTCCTTGACGGGCCTGGTCTCGGTGCTGAGATGGTTGAAGTAGAATTTCCTCTCCTTCGGGAGAATCATGTAGAACTCGGAGAGCTTGATGGGCCCCACGTCCCGGAAATAGTAGCTCCTGAGATAGTACGTGGTGTGGAAAAGATGGGTTTCGCCGTAGTAGTCGCCGAAGAAGCGCTCCGTGAGGTCGGTCAGCTCGTCGTCCGCACGGAACCGTACATCGATAACATCCCCCACCTTGAGCGGCGGGAAGTTGACGGCCCAGTTCTCGCTCTGGCCCTCCTCCTCCGTTCCATCCTCGTGTATCAGCCGGGCCTTCTTCACCTTCATCTCGTGCTGAGACCACGAGCCCCTGAAAAGATAGCAGGGAAAGCTCCTGAATATCTGCGTCCCCAGCTCGTTGCATATCCTTATTACCACGTGTGCGAAGGTGCTCGATGTGCCGTCCTTGCGCACCTCGGTAATCGTCTTGCTCAGGACGCAGAGAAACGGCAGGTTCTCCTTCTCGGCTTCCTGCTTGAGGTCATTGACAAGGAATTTCTGCACGACCTCTTCGAGCTTGTATTTCCCGTTCTCCAACACCACGGGCTGGCCGCTCTCGTCGAGGACCAGCTTCTTCGACTTGATGTACAGAGCATCGTTGGGCTTGTACTCGACTTCCGCCGCGAGCCGCTCGTGGTCTTCGAAGGACTTCTTCTCCTCCTTGAGAAACAGCAGGTATTTCCTCACCCAGTTGTTGTTGGGATTTATATCCTTTCTAATTTTATCGAGCAGTGCCATCGCCCGGGCGTATATCTCGCCGGTCGAGTCCTCGCCTTTTTCAAGGCTCAGGCGGAACAGCAGGTTGGCCTTCTGGACGAGCTCGTCCTCTGCCTCCGGGCAGACGGCGAGCGCCCGGTCCACTTCCGCAATCGCTTTCTCGATTTCGTCCATGCCGACGTACGTTTCGGCGCGGGCGGTGTAGTTCGATATCTGGTACGGGTCGACCTTCGCCATCACCTCGTACTGGTCGAGCGCGTTCTCCATCTCGCCCTGGCTGATGAAGTGCCTTATCAGCCTGCCCCTGGCCCACCAGGCCGTGTAGTCATGCTCGAGCGCGGCCCGTGCAATCTTCAGCGCGGTTTCCGGTTTCCCTTCTTCCGCGTAGATGTCGGCAAGAAGCTGGAGCACCGCCGGGCACTCCTTTATCTCTTCCCTGGGGTGCTCCTCCAGCGCCTTGGTCTGCAGCCTTTCTTCGAGCCTGAAGCCGCGCTGCCCGAGGATGTCGAGTTTGAGCAGGATGGCGCGGTGATAGTCGGGATTCACCTTGAGCACTCTGTCGAGGTATTTCTGCGCCTTGTGCCAGTTCTTCATATCGTTCAGGTAATACCTGGCCTGATGGAAAAGCGCTTCGACGTATTCCGGCTCGAGTTCGATTGCCTTTTCGACCGCCAGCCTCGCCTTGTTCGCTTCCTTTTCCGCTGCCATTCTTATCTGCTCCGCCTCATAAGCCTCGGCGAGCATGAAGCGGTAATACGGGTTCTGCGGCGCAAGTTCGACGCACTTCTCGAGAGCCTTCCTGTCCTTGTAAGCGTTCTCGTCCTCGAACGGGCGCACGAGATGAAGGTATCCGAAATGGGCCTGCGCAAGGTGGTCGCCGGGCTTCTCGCTCACGCGAGCTTCGTAGTAGCCGATTGCGCCGCGCTCGGCGGCGACTTCGGCTTTCTCTTCGACCCTGTCGTAACTGGCCTTCTCGAATTCTTCCTTCGTCTTGAGCACCTCGAACTGCAGCCCGCCCCCGTCCGGCGCGGTTATGCGCAGCCTGAAACCCCAGCTTCCGTGGCGCTCCGCGACCTTGACGAGTATCTTGTTGAGGCCCTTGTTGAGCTTGACGCCCACGATATCCTGGTCGAAACCCATGGTCCTGTGAATGTCGCTGCTGAGAACCTCGCAGTCGTTCACCCAGACCTTGAGTCCTTCGTCGGAGCCTATCCTCAGCGCCGCGTCAACTGCTTCGGGCATTTCCACGAAGGCGAGCGCATAGGCAAGAACCTCGTCGTTCGGGCGCATCATGGCGTCGAAGTTGACTTCGGCCATTACGGGCTCGACCGGAAGGAGGCGCCAGTGCACCTTTCGCTTCTTACCCTTGTAACCGACGCCGTAGTCGAGCTCCGTCTCCGGCTCGTATGGATTGTCGAAGAACTGGCCCCTCTCGTTGTCGAAGGGGCCGATTATCATCCAGTTCGTGACGAATCCGAGGCCACGGCAGGTCTCCCTGACCTTTTCCATCTCGCCCGTCCGCATCAAGACTCTCGCCAGAGCCCATCTGCGCCAGCCATCCATGACCGGTGAGAGGTTATGTTCTTTGCCGAGGTCTTCGAGAAACCTGGCCATCTCCTTGTAGTCCGGCCTCGCCTTCTGGTACATGAGGCTAACAGCCCTGTCGAGATAGATTTCCGCCTCAGCCCAGAACTTTTTAATTTCATTCCCGGTGGCAGTCCCGGCCAGCTCGATGGCCTTGAGAAGCGCCTTCTGGTAAGCTGCAACGGCCTCCGAGTAGAGCCCCTTGCCCTCGAAGACTCTCGCTTCCGCCTCCAGCTTCGCGGTCTCCGAGAGTTCGACCGGCTCCGGCTGCTCCGCCGGCGGCGTTTCCTTCTCTACGGGCTGCTCGGGCGGCTCCGCAGGTGGTGCGGGCGGTTTCTCCGGCGGCGCCTCCTGCGCCCTGAGATGCCCGCCGAACACCGCGCATATCGTGAGCATTGCCGCGAGTACCGTAAACAGATAAAATACCTTTCCTCTCAGTGTGCTCAGACGCACCATTGGTACTCCTTTCCCGAGTCCTGGAATTTCTGGTCAGTGTTTCTTGGACCTGCCGCTTATTTCTTCACGAGGACTGCATCAGCCCATACTGCGCGGTCCATCGTATCGAGGTCTTTGCCGAAGTCAACGACGAGCTTCATTTCCTTGACGTCCGAGACATCCACCTTGACCAGCTTCGGGTCCGACTTGCCCGTTACGTTGCCGCTGTTGAACAGTTCCTTGCCGTCTCCGAGCACGGTAAAAACTACATCTCCCTTGCCCCTGGCCTCGTCGTCAATCCCGATTACAGCTTCGAACTGGGAATATTTCTTGTCGAGCGCATAGGTCAGTTCCGTCTTCGAGTGCACGCTGACGCCCTTGAAGAACTTGTCGCCCCGTATCGAAATGGTGTCCTTCTTCACGAGGCTGTGGTCGAGCTGATGGTGGTAAAGGAAGTTGTCGAAGAACGGTATCTCCTGCACGCTCGCAGGCTTCAGGTCGGAGACATAATCTACTGTGCCACCCGCGAGATACACCGAGAGCACTTCCTTCTTGGAAAGGTCCACCGGAACCCCGTACCACTTGAGCGAGAGCTTGCCGTCCTTGTAACTTACAATCTCGCCCGTTATCCGTCCCCCGTCGCTGAGATACACGGTTGCATGAAGTCCCTTGGGCGGCTTCGGCTTCGACAGCGGCGCAAGTTTGACCGCCAGCACGGTGTCGTACTTGAGCTTGACAGAGCCGAGTCCCGGAACGTCGGTCAGAGACGCGCCCTTGTCATCAATTCTTTCCAGGACGCCCCCGGTGCGCTGTCCGCCCGTCAGGAACACGGTGTCCTCCGCGTTGTCAAGCTTAACCTTCTCCTCGATGAAGCTGCTGTCCGAGCATTTATCGAGGTTGAACACTGCAAGCAGGTTCTTTATGCTCATCTTGCGCTTGCCGAGTGTTTTGCTTTTGACTATAAGCCCTTTCTCGTCTCCCCCGACGAGCTTCCCGACAATGCGGTCCTTGTTGGTCATGACCACGAGGAAGCCGCCTTCGCTCTTCGCCTTGCTGCTCTCGAAATCCAGCCTGACGACCTTCGAAAGCGGAATCTCCTTGTCGCCGTATTTCACAATTCCGCCTTTTCCTCCAGTTATCTCCTTGATTGTGCCCTCGGCGAGTCCCTCCGTCGTCAGTATCTCTCCGGCCAGGGCAAGCACACCGGTCATGAGAACGCAGGCAAAAGCAACAAGCGCAAATTTCTTCACTTCTTTCCCCTTTCGGAACAGAGCAAGAGCGTTTTACATACCGCCATCACATACGGTTCGCCCTTCCTCCTGTTTGTCTTCGCGATTAGAGGCGGACAAGTATATCAGTGCACTCTCGCAGTTTGCAACATCTATTCTGAACGAACTGCCCGCTGCATGACGCGCCCGCGTCCCCGGGCTTTTGCCTTGCTTCCGCACCGCGCTTGACGTAAATTGAGAGCACTGAAACGGGGCTGACTCCTCATGGGAAAACGCGGAGATACAACCTTCAAGAGCGCCTTCGTCAACTGGCTGGTGATTGCCGTTAGTGTTCTCGCAGCCGCCGTGCTGCACCTGTCCGGTTGCTTCAGCTTCGCAGATATTAAGGATTCATTAGGCGTCCTTCCGGCAAGCCTGCGGCCTCTGTCCCTGTTCACCGGCAGTCTTCTATACCCCGACGTTTTTCTCCTGGCCGTGTGCATGTTCTACCTCTGGATGGTCGGAGGCAGTATCGAGAAGCGCACCGGCCATATATTCTACCTTGTGCTTTATTTCGGCGGATTCGCCTGCGGGGCGCTCGCCCACGCCGCGGCAGGCCGGAGTCCCGACGCACCCGTAATTGGCGCGGCAGGCGCGATTGCAGCAATGCTCGGCGCACACGTAGCAAGGCTTCCCGAAGTCAGAACAAGCGCAAAGACCCGTGTCCCTTCGAGCAATTCGCTCTGGCTCGTCCTTATCTGGGCGATGTTCCAGCTCCTCTACGGCATGGATTACCAGCCCGCAAGCGTCTTCGGCGCATCGCTCTCGATTAATCTGGGTGGCTTCACCTTCGGCGTTCTTGCGGCGGCGGTCGCGCTCAGATTCACCAGGGCCGTCGAGCCTGCAATCGCGCCCGCGCAGGAAACCGTTGCTAAACCAACCCCACCGGATACCGCGACATACGAAGAGCTGCCGAAAATTGACGCACCGGGGGCCGAGGATGAAGTCGGCGAGAGATTCGCCATATTTCGGTGCTCGCCCGGCCCGCTCGATATCTCTGAAATAGGCCGGATGATAGCCGGTATGCTGAAAATTCCCCTCGCTGACGTTACGACCCGGCTCCATGCGTGCAGCGGCTTTCTCGCCGAATCGCTAAGCAAAAAGCAGGCGCAAGCCCTGAAACTGAAGCTCGAAGAGACAAACATTCCGGTCTTTGTAGTAGAGCAGAAGAAAGTGCGAGATTTACCAGAAGCGGAACTCGCGCTTGACGCCGCATTCGACGCGGAAGGGCTGAGAATAAAAATCTCCGACCGGGTCGAGACACTGCCCTGGAACTCGATACTTATGGCAAACGCCGGAGTCATCGAAAGCTGGCGCATGAAAGAAGTTGCGGAAGACCCGGATGATGACGGCAAGAGACGCACGGCCCTCGGATTCGGCCCCAAGAGAAAACAAACCAAGCTTGTAAAGGAAGTCCAGCGCCGGCTCGTGCTGGATGTGCTGCTGCGCGAGCCGTGGCGTCGCATCCGGCTCCAGGAGGAATATACGACATTCAATCTCATGGCGGACGGCAGAAAGCCCACCTCCGCGGGGAACCTGGCCGCCGTGGCGCAGGAGCTTGCCGGACGTTCAGGCGACTTCCTGGTCGGCGACGGGGCCGTCTTGGTCGGCGCAGGTTCCGCTTTGGAAGAGTTCGCGTATGATAACCGCCGCAAGTACGACCTGGTCAACTTCTGGCTCGCCCACAGGGCGCTATATAATGCCTCTGCTAATTAGGCTCCCGAGTGAGCCGTTCGGCAGGCGCCGTGCCGCCGGGCATCTTCATTGCGAGAAGCAGCACTACGCCGAGCACCGCAAGAACGCTTGAACCTATTGCCACGGCAGCAAACGAAATCGAATCGATAAGATAGCCCATAAGCAGCGATACGCCCGCAAGCGGCAGCGACGTCATGAATCCCACAAGCCCGAGGTCCCTGGTGTGCTTCCCCTCGTCGGAGAGCTGAATCACGATATTGAGGTGCGATATCCAGTCCGCCGCGAGGTAGAACCCCGCCGCAGCCATAACCAGATAGAACGCCGGAAGCGTCTTCATAGTCACGGAAACGCACGCGGCGCACAGCATGAACGCCGCGCCAGTCGCAGCAACGCCTCTGAACCCGAGCCTGTCGCCCAGCCTGCCGAAAAGCAGATTGCCGAGCGACTGCCCGATTAGCAGGAAAACCACAAAGTATCTCACGTGGACTGCATCAAGCCATTCGAACTCGCTCTCTGCATGCTTCACGTAGAAGAACACTATCAGCATATTCAGCGCAATGAGCAATCTCAGAAAGACGTACCTGCGCAGCAGGCGTTTCTCAATAAACACCGCAAGCAACTCGCGAAAATATTCACCGAGGCGCCTGCGGGTTTCGGGATCCTCGGCGCGGGGCTCGCGCACCGGAATGAAAAAGAGGTTGCCCGCGCAGATGGCGATGGCAGTCAGCAGGAACAGGAAGGCGTAGTTTCTCGGAAACACTCTGCCCGCGAGCAGGAACCCTATGCAGCAGATGGCCCACGCCCCGAAGATGCACTGCGCGCTGAAGATGGAGCCGAAAGCGCTGCCTCTTTTCCCCTCCTCCGTCACGCGGGACAGAAAGCCGAGGTAAATCGGCAGAAGCACCCCGAGCGAGCATGCATAGAAAAGCCAAACCGGCACGAAAAACACTCTCGCCGCGTAATGCGAGCCTTCCCCGGTAACCAGCCAATAGTTGTAGACGAACAGGCCCAGCCACGCGACCGGCGGCAGGAAGTGGAAGAATATAACAGCCCGCTTCTTGGCCGGCAGGTGCTCGGTGAAATAAGCACTCAGCGACTGCGGCACCGAGCTTCCCACGACCCAGATTGCCGCAAGCACGCCGAGGAACAGGTTCGTCGCCCCCAGCTCGCCGAGATACGCGGGCAGCACGACCCTTGCATGGCTGAAGGAAAGTCCTACCCCCCAGAATATCTCGACAATGCTCAGGAACAGGATGTTTCTTCTGTAGTAAGGTTTTATCCCTGCTGTCACGAGAAGCTCTCCCGGGTCGAGCGATTAACCTATCAGACCGCCGCGCTCCTGCCAAGTCAAAAAGCCCTCGCAGAGTTGACAGTCCGCAGTCGTTACGTGTAGAATCTCTTGTTGACGGAGTTCCCTAAGAGCCTGAAGAGACGCCTTCAACGTGATGCTCCCCCTAAACAGGTCTGAGGCCCGGAAGCGAGGCTGGGAAGAGCTCGACGTAGTCATTGTCACGGGCGACGCCTACATAGACCACCCCGCCTTCGGCGCTGCCGTAATAGGACGGGTGCTCGATGCGCAGGGCTTTCGCATCGGCATCCTCGCCCAGCCGGACTGGCGCTCGCCCGAGCCTTTCCGCGAGTTCGGCAGGCCGCGTCTCTTCTTCGGCGTCACGGCCGGTAATATCGACTCTATGCTCGCAAACCTCACTGTCAACCGTCGCAGGCGCCGCAAGGATGCATATTCCCCCGGCGGCAAGCCGGGCCTGCGGCCAGACCAGGCTACGCTCGTCTACGCGAACCGCGTGCACGAAGCCTTTCCCGGCGTTCCCATAGTTCTCGGCGGAATCGAAGCGAGCCTGCGCCGACTTGCCTACTACGATTTCTGGAAAGACAAGGTAAGGCCCTCGCTCCTTCTCGAATCGCGCGCAGACCTGCTGGTCTACGGCATGGGCGAAAGTCGGGCTGTCGAAATCGCCCGGCGCCTCAACAGCGGAGAGTCGATTGAGCATCTCACCGACATACGCGGCACGGCCTACGTTTCCCAAACCAGGCCCGCCGGCTCGCTCGCAATCCCTTCATTCGAGGAAGTCGGCGCCGACAAACGCAAGTTCGCCGAGGCGCACGCGCTTATCGAGGCGAACCTCGATCCTGTTCGAGGCCGCGTGCTCGCGCAGGCGCACGGAGCGCGGTACGTCGTGCAGAACCTGCCGCCTTTTCCCGCAACCGAGGCGGAACTTGACGCAGTCTACGCCCTGCCCTTCACGCGCAAGTGCCATCCCTCCTACGATAAATCAGGCGGCGTACCGGCGCTCGAACCGGTTCTGACAAGCATAACGACGCACCGCGGGTGCTTCGCCGACTGCTCTTTCTGCACGCTCGCGGCCCACCAGGGAAAAATAATCCAGAACCGCTCCGTTGACTCGATTGTGGCAGAAGCCCGTGCGATTGCGGGCGCGGACTGGTTCAGGGGCACGATAAGCAGCGTCGGTGCGCCCTCGGCCAACATGTACGCGTGGAAATGCAAGCGCAACTGGCACGAGAAAGGCACCTGCGGCAAACGCGACTGCCTGCTGCCCGAGCCATGCCCCAACCTCGTAAGCGGCACGCGGCGGAACCTTGAAGCGCTGCGCAGAATCCGCGAAATTCCGGGAATCAAGCATACATTCGTCTCTCACGGCATCCGCTACGACCTCGCGCTCAGGGAACCTGAATACCTCAGGGAAATCATAAGAAACCATATATCCGGCTACCTGATTGTGGGGCTCGAACAGGTCAATCCGCGCGTCCTGCGGCTGATGAACAAGCCGCCGCTCGAAGTCTACGAAAAGTTCGAGAAGGAGTTCCGCAGGCTCAATAAAGAAGTCGGCAGGAAGCAGCACCTCGTGCGATACTTCATCCTGAGCCATCCCGGCTGCATGGAGCCGGAGATACGGGAGCTTGCCCGGTGGCTGCAGCGAAAGAAGCTCAGGCCGGAGCAGGTGCAGGATTTCTATCCCTGCCCCATGACGGCCTCTACATGCATGTATCACTCCGGCTACGACCCGCGCACGATGGAAAAGGTGGAGAGCCCCCGGACCGACCGCGAGCGCCGCCGGCAGCGAAAGCTCATCCAGCCGCCCCGCCCGTGATGACATCCCGGGCCGCACGCCGGTTTTTTTGCTTGATGAACGCCGGGGGGATGGGTTAGTATCCCGCTTCGCGCCTGAATCGCGCGGCAAATCAGAAGCAGTTTGCAGGTCAAACTCACATTTGCTTGTAGGAGGCCGGAATGAAGATTGGAGTCTGCGTAAAGCGCGTGCCGGATACCGAGACCCGGGTCAAGGTCGGCCCGGACGGCAAGCACATTGACGAGACCGGCGTGCAGTGGGTGGTTAATCCATACGACGAGATAGCCGTCGAGCAGGCGCTGCTAATCAAGGAAGCGCAGGGCGAGGGCGAGGTGGTCGTGATTTCGCTCGGACCTGCGGGAACGACGGAGCCGGTTATGAGAAAGGCGCTGGCGATGGGCGCCGACCGCGGCGTATTCATTAAGGAAGGCCAGCCCGACCGCGACAGGCTCGCCACCGCGAAGGAACTGGCGAAGGTCGTCCAGGAAGAGCAATTCGACCTCGTGTTCTGCGGACGCCAGGCGGTCGATGACGACTGCTGCCAGGTCGGCCCCATGCTCGGGCAGCTCCTCGGCTGGCCGGCGGTAAGCGACATATCCAAGTTCGAGATTGAAGGCAACAAGGTAACCGTTCACAAGGAAGTCGAAGGCGGCGAGGAGAAGGTGGAAGTGGAGCTTCCCGCGCTTCTCACCTGCCAGAAGGGTCTCGTCGAGCCGAGGCTGCCCGCCCTCAAGGGCATCATGGCCGCCAAGAAGAAGCCTCTGGCGACCAGGGATGCCGAGGCCGCCGAGCCGCTCGTCACAATATTGAAGATGGACTACCCGCCTTCGCGCCCGCCGGGAAAGGTCGTCGGCGAGGGCAAGGAAGCGGTTCCCACGCTGATAGATTCGCTGAAGAACGAAGCGAAGGTGCTCTGAACCAAGGAGACTCAAAATGGCCAAGAACGTTCTTATATTCGCCGAGCAAAAACAGGGCCAGTTCCGAAAGGCGGCTTTCGAAGCGGTGAGCGAGGGCAAGCGCCTCGCCGGGGCACTCGAGTCGCAGGCCGTGGCGTTGGTTGTCGGAAAGGGCGTTACAGACGCTGCGAAAGAGCTGGGCAAGTACGGCGCCGACAAAGTGCTCGTCGCAGATTCGGAAATTTTCGAGTATTACGACCCGGAAGCGTTCTCGCGCGTCGTCGTTAACGCCGCCAAGGAAGTTGACCCCCAAATAATCCTTTTCACGGCAAGCTCGATGGGGCGCGACCTTGCACCAAACGTCGCCGCCAAGTTGGAGACCGGCATGGCCTCCGACGTTATCAAGCTCGAAGTCGCCGATGGGAAACTTCAGGCGGTCCGCCCGATTTATGCGGGCAAGGCCCGCATAACGGTCGGGTTCAACAAGGAACCCAACATCGTGACGCTCCGCCCGAAGATGTTCGAAGCGGCGGAAAAAGGCTCGGAGGTGGAGCCCGAAGCCCTTTCGCCGGGCGTGGAGCCGGGCGACCTGCGCGCTGCGGTCAAGGAAGCGATAGCCACTGCAGGTGCGAAGATGGACCTTACGGAAGCGGACGTGATCGTTTCCGGCGGCCGTGGCATGAAAGGGCCCGAGAATTACGGCATACTCGAGGAACTTGCGGGCGTACTGAACGGCACCGTGGGCGCAAGCCGGGCTTCGGTGGATGCCGGCTGGAGGCCCCACGCCGACCAGGTGGGCCAGACAGGCAAGACAGTCGCTCCCACGCTCTACATTGCATGCGGAATATCGGGGGCAATTCAGCACCTTGCGGGCATGTCTTCCTCGAAATGCATAGTCGCCATAAACAAAGACCCGGATGCGCCAATTTTCCAGGTAGCCGACTTCGGCATTGTCGGAGACCTGTTCGAAGTGGTACCGGTGCTTACCGAGGAAATGAAGAAAGCGGTCTCATAACCGAGAGCCGGTGGCTCAAAATGCGTTTGCGCCTGTCACTTGCGGCGCTGCTTGCGGCAGCGATGTTCCTGTGCGGCGAGCAGGCTGCAGCACAGGAAGTGCGGCCCGTAGAGCAGGTCTCGCTCCGAAGAGACCAGACCCTCGACATACACCTCGACATAATCCGCGCGGCCGCCCACGATAAGGACTGGGACCGGGCCTCCCGGGCGCTGAAGGAAATCGAGCGGTTCATAGACACCAACGGCAACGAGTACGTTCTCCCCGCTCCCGGCGCCGAGGATGACTCGCTCTTTACGGGTGCGCGCGAAGCCGCATACCGCGCGCTGGCCCTGCTGCCCGAAGATGCACTCGCCTCATGGCGCATGACCGCCGACAGCGCCGTGCAGGCAGCTCTCGATGCATGCAGAGACAATCCCAAACCATCGCTGTTGCAGAAAACGATATCCAAGTATCCACTGTCTTCCTCGTCCGTTGCCGCCCTCGACCTTCTCGGGTCAATCTACTTCGAAAAGGGCGATTTCGCGAGGGTACTGCGATTGTGCGCCCGTGCGCGGGCCTATTTCCCGAATATCCGCAAGAAAGACAAAGCCCGGTTCGACCTGCTGCGAATACTCAGCTACACGGCGCTTATGGGAGACAGGCCGCGAGACCTGACAAGCAAGTTCAAGTCGGATTACCGCGACGTGTCTCTCCAACTGCGAGGCAGGCCCGCGCCGGCAACGGATGTAATAGATGACTTGCTCTCTTCGATTTCCGGGCCAGCAAGCATCCCACCCTCACTGCCCGGCGGCACGGGCGACATGAACTGGTCGGTTCAGTTCGCCCCCGCAGCCGGAGAACGGGAATTCTTCGAGAAAGCCAAGAATTCCCGCGTCGGAGCCGGGCTGCATATCGATCCTGTGGCGGCAGGCGGGCGCGTCTTCTGCTGCGACTCTCAAAGGATGCACGCTTTCGACGCTGCAACCGGTACAGCAATCTGGTCGTTCACTTCCCCGTCTTCGCCGGTTTCGTCTGATTTCCACAACTCCTTCTGCCGGCCGGCGATTGATGGCGAGTTCGCGGCCGCCTCGCTCGGGTCCGAACTTTACGTTTTGGACTCGGGGACCGGCACGCTTAGGTGGAAGGCAAGTCCCGGTCGGGACGAAGGAGTAACGTACCTACATCTCACCTCGCCGTGCATGTTCGATGGCACCATTATCGTGGGCGCATGCTCGTGGGGCAAGGAGGCCACATGTGCCCTCTTCGCCTACGACGCCGAAAACGGCTCTCTCCTCTGGCGCAAGCGCATCGTGACGGGCAACCCCGCGGACACGCTCGGCCTTGGCAGCCAGCCCGGCCCCCCCGTCTGCTGGGGGGGAGCGGTCTATTTCGTCACCAACCTGGGCAGCACGGTCTGCTGCGATGCGAAAAGCGGCAAAATCCTCTGGCTTCGCACTTACGGCGCCCGGGATGCGCTTCTGAAGGAAGAATCCATCTTTTCAGGCAGGCGCTGGGCTTTGCTGCCGCTGGTGCTGCACCGCGGTGTACTCATCGCCGCACCGCAGGATTCGCCCTATCTGCTGGCCGCGGACGCTCTCGATGGACGGCTTCTGTGGCAGAAGAGGCGCGCCGAACTCGAAAATCTGCGCTTTCTCGGCGGCTCTTCCGGAAATCTCGTTTTCGCGACGGGTTCTTCGCTGAACGCCTTTGACTGCCAGACAGGCATGACTGCGTGGAGTGTTCCCCTTCCCGAAGAAGCCACGGGACCGGCGGCAGTATTCGCAGACAGGGTCGTTGTGCCCTGCGGCCGGATGCTTGCAGAGTTTACGGTCCAGGAAGGCAAACCACTCGGGCGATACCTGCTGCCCCGCCAGGCCGGTCTGGCGCAGCAGATTGCAGAGTTCGAAGATGGTTTCGTGCTCGCCGCGCCATGGCTGCTCCAGCGCTTTCAGAACGTGGAAGAAAGTACACGGGCCATAACGCGTGGATTGACTACGCAGCCCAAAAATTCTGGCCTGCTCCTTTCGCACGGCAGGCTTATGTGGCGCAGGGGCAGGTTCGAAGAGGGAGTAAAATCACTTGAGAACTGCATAAAACAGATTGCCGATACGGACCTTTCCAGGGAGAAAGTCGTTCGGGAACTATTATTGGCTTCGCTGACCGCCGCTGAATCGACCACGGGAAAGGCGCGCGCCGGGTACTGCGAGACCGCGGCCATTCACGCCGAACCATCCGAAAAAGCCGGGCTTCTGCTTCGTGCGGCAAGGGCATACGAGGATGCCGGGCTTACCAAAGAGGCGCTTCGTGCGTACCGGCTGGTGCTGGTCAACCACCAGGCCCGCAACGTGCAAATTTCCGGACATGCGGTATACGCCGACGACTACGCGCGGGTCTGCGAGAGCGAGATTCTCAAGAACAACCCGGACCTCGCCCGGGAACAGGAGAAGGTGGCGGAGAAGCTTCTCGCATCTGGTTCCCCGCAGGAAGACCCGGCGTACCTGCTCGACGTTATCAGGGCCTTCCCCAACTCGGACGCGGCCGCGAAAGCCTGCAGCCGCCTGGGTCTCTATTGCATTAAAGAGAATCTGCTCGAATCGTCCCAGCACCACCTGAGCCGGTTTCTGGCCAGAAGGGCCGACAGCCCCCACGCGATGCAAATCAGGGCCCTGCTGTGCGAAACATACCTTCGCAAGGCAGACTACATGCACGCGAAAATATTGCTGAGAGAGATGGTCAAGTCCGAAGCTCCTGTAAAACTCCCGGACACCGAGTGCAAGGCGAGCGAATATGCCGCATCCAGGCTCAAGCTGCCCAATGTGGCTGCGGTCAGCCCCGAAGACGGTCTGCCGCTGCCTCTTGCGAAAATCTGGCAGACTACGCCATCTCTCGTTCAGCCGCCTCCCGATATAACCGGCACCGATGCGAAAGGGTCGATAATTTACTCACCGGGTCCCGATTACCTCGACTGCCGCAGCAGCAGGACAGGCGTTCTGCTGGCACGCTTCAATCTCGAAGGCCCTTCGCTCCACGGGGGCCAGGACCTGCAGCCGGGCACAACCGTGGAAGACGGGGTCGTCATTCTGCGCTGGCGGCGCCTGCTGAAAATCGGCTCCAAAGGAGAAAAACCTGCAATTGAATGGGGCGTCACGCTGCCGTCTCCCGACGCCGTTCCCGGAATAGCGCCCCGGGAAGTCCCGCTGATAGGGAAGCACGGGCAGCAGGTTCTGGTTCTGTGGCCGCACAGCCGCCTGCTCGCCTACAATGCCGGAAGCGGCGCGAAATCCTGGGTGTACAAGTCAAGCAAGCGCTACTACGACCTGCCTGCAGAAATCGGCGGGAACCTTTTTCTTGTCCAGGAAGATGGTGAAGCCGCAGTCGGCCTCGACCCTGCCAGGGGTGCGTCAAAGTTCACAATTCCGCTTCAGGGCAGAGACCTCAGGACAAGCGGTGTTCTCGCCTGCGGCGAGAAGCTGCTTGTAATTCGAGGCTCGCGCGACCTGTACTGCCTCTCGAAAGAAGGCAGGATTCTGTGGTCCAAACAGGGAGACAGCTTCTTCTCATCCGCGGTTCAAATCGGACGCGACCGGGTCGCCCTCATGCCGGGTCCCGGCGCATCGAGGGAGGTCGTCTGCCTGAAGCTCTCGGACGGCAAGCTGCTCTGGAAGAGCGATATCGGCAAGGACCCGGTGACGCACGAGCTTGGTGACGCTAAGGGGCTCTACGTGGTTCAGAGGCCGGAATTCGGAGCTACTTCAATCATGGCTATCGACACCGGCACCGGCAAGCGGCGCTGGGTCTGGCGGCAGCCGCGCAGCGGCTACGCCAAGGAAGTGAAGCAGACCCCGACACATATACTCGTCTGGCTCGTTGACCTCGGTTTCACGCAACTGCAGGTCGTTGACAAGGTCCGCGGAGTCCAGGAACAGATAATCACTTTCCCGGGCGAAGAACACCAGTCCTCCCTCGTTTATAACCGCAGGCTCTACATTACGACGGACCGCTCGGCTTATTGCCTCGGAAACGTAGACAGGGCAACCGCGCGCGAGGAATTCATCAGGCTTCTCTATCTTCTTAACCGCAAGAGCGGCCAAGATGCAAATTTAGACAAGCTCGCCGACCTCCTGACAAGGATGCAGTCTTTCGAGAAAGCTGCACAGTTGCTCGAAGGAAAAATCCTGTCGCAGTGGAATCTGTCTGATAAGCAGATAGCCGCCCTGATACAGCGGGCATCGGGCTGCCGGTTCGCCCATGACAGTGATACGCCCGTGACTATCGAGGTGCCGAGAATGTCCCGCCCCGTTTCAATAGATGGAGTGCTGGATGGAAGCTGGCTGCCAGCCCTAGCAATCGAGCGCTCCCTCGACGGCGTCTTCGGCGTTGACAGGCCCGACGGCGCCGCCGGCACGTGGCTCTCGAAGCTCGACCTCTCCGCCACTTACTACTTCGGGTGGGACGAGAAGAATTTCTACTTCGCTGTGGACACCCGCGACAGCATAATCAGGCCGTGGGACAGGGATGACAAGGAGTCATGGAAAGGCGACCTTATTCTAATGGCGATAGACCCTCTCGGCGACGGAGGATGGGTACCGAGAGGCGATGACGTGCTGCTGTCGCTGGGCCTCACCCTGCCCCGCCAGAACATGACGCCCGAGGAGAAGGATGAGGAGGAGCGAAACAAGCCAAAAGGCGAGTACTTCGTCAAGCGCAAAGACGACAATTCCGGCGTAATCTACGAGGTCAGCATCCCGTGGAAACTTTTCAACAACAACGGTACGAGCATTGACCTTGAAAAAGGGCCGCCTGAGAACTTCTCCTTCGGACTGGACCTCGTGGTGCTTGACGACGACACGGGAGGCGGCACGGCCAAGACGCTGAATCTCAGCGGCGGCCTCATCCTCGGCAGGCGAAACGCCGTATTTCGCGGGTTCATCCCTCACAAGTTCGCTATAATGCGGCTAAAAGGCAAACAGGACGACAGGGGCAATGGCGGGAGATAAGCTGGACTGCATAGTCGTGGGCGCCGGTCCGGCCGGCGTATCGGCCGCCGTCACTATGGCGCGGGCGGGGCTCGAAGTCGCCGTAATCGAGCGCGGCGAGTACCCCGGCGCAAAGAACATGTCGGGCGGCATCCTGTTCTCTACCGCTATAGAGAAGCTGGTCGAGGACTTCCCCGCTGACGCACCCGTGGAGCGCAGAGTCATCCGGCGGCGATTCTCTCTCCTGAGCGAAGACACGGAACTCGCATTCGACTTCAGAACCGCCCGGTGGAACAAACCGCCCCATAACCATTCCTGGACGGTGCTTCGCGCGAAATTCGACCAGTGGTACGCAAAAAAGGCTGAAGAGGCCGGCGCGCAGCTCGCATGCGGCATTCTCGTTAAGGAACTGCTGCTCGAAGACGGCAGAACAGTCGGGGTCAAGACCGAGCCGGGCGGAGACGAACTCCGCGCCGACTGCGTTATAGATGCCGAGGGTGCAAACTCGCTCCTTACGCTGCAAGCGGGTCTCCGAGAAAAGTTCAATCCGCATTCGATGGCGCTCGGCGTCAAGGAGGTCGTGGCGCTCGACAGGGGCAAAATCGAGGACCGTTTCAATCTCGAAGATAACGAAGGCGCGGCGCTCCAGTTTTTCGGCCAGTGCGTCAAGGGCCTTTACGGAAGCGCTTTCGTCTATACCAACCTCGACTCGCTGTCGGTCGGTCTTGCAGTGTCCGTAGGCCACCTCACGGAAACGGCTGCAAAGCCGCACGAGATACTCGACGACTTCGCATCCCATCCCGCAATCCGGCCCTATCTTCGCGGCGGCGAAACTGTCGAATACTCGGCCCACATGATACCCGAGGCGGGTTATTTCGGGCTGCCCAGGGAGCTTGTCGCCGACGGATTTATTGCAGTAGGCGATGCGGCGGGTTTTATCAACACATCACAGTATTTCGAGGGTACGAACCTCGCGAGCGCAAGCGGCATCATGGCCGGCGAGGCGGTTATCGAAGCGAAGGGAAAAAACGACTTCACCAAGTCCGCGCTCTCGGGCTACACCGAAAAGCTCAAGCAATCGTTCGTAATGAAGGACATGTACAAGTTCCGCAGGATGAAGAAAACGATGCTCAGGCACCCGGAGTACCTCCGCGAGTATCCGAACGCGCTCGCAGACGCGATAGTCCAGTTCTTTACGATAAGCGACAAGCCGAAGTCGCAGGTCGAACGAGAAGTGCGCCGCTACTTGAGAAGCGAAATCGGCAGATTCAGGCTACTCAAGGCCGCCTGGAACATGAGAAAGGCAATGGGCAGCCCGCTGTTATAATTATCAATGAGGAATGCGGAATGAGTAATAAGTGCCGTCCCACTCTCGAAGACCGCGTGGGAACGGTCAAGTTCAACGCAGCCGCCGAGGAGCATATTAAGCTCGACCTCGCGAAATGCAGGAAGTGCGAGGAGCGCGTCTGCCTGCAGGTCTGCCCTGTCGGGAACTACACCGAGAACGAGGCAGACAGGTCAGAAATCGTGCTTTCATGGGAAGGCTGCATGGAATGCGGTACCTGCCGGCTCGCGTGCCCGCACGATGCGATTGAATGGAGCTACCCCGTTGGCGGCAAAGGCGTCTGTTACCGTTATGGATAGGAGAAGTTTGGAGGAGGGGAAGAAGACATGCGGTTAATTCGTATCCACAAAAGGTCGGCCTGCGGCTGTCCTATTATTGTCATTATCCTGCTGCTTGGCGCTGCTTCTGCTGCTTTCGCTCAATCTCCGCCTCCGGGAATTGACTGGAAAGAAGACTTACCGACGGGTAAGCAGGAAGCGGCTGCGCGAAAACTGCCCATAATCATGTACGTGGCGGATAACAACGCCAACAGCCAGACCATCTCTGCAAGCCTGCAGGACCCGAAGGTGACGCGAATGCTGAGGCATTTCGTGTGCGTATATGTCGCGAGAAACTACAAGCTGCCCAATTTCCAGCGTTCCTACGTGCCCTGGATTGCCGCCACTCCACAGACGACCCACCAATCGCCGCTTCTTATCTTCGGTGATGCCGCCGGCAACGCAAAGCAGGAATACCGCATAGAGGGCAAGTCACTCGGGGCAAAGGAACTGCTTTCGCACCTCGAGAAAGTGCTCAGGGCTCTCGCCCCGGACGAAGCAAAGAAAGCCACTGGCGCGGGCCTGAAATCAATGGACCTCGGCGAGTTCTGCGAACGGCTGGATATCTCCGTTACGTTCCTGAAAAACAACCTCGTCAAGGAAAAAGTCGCCCTGTTCCTGCAGGAAGTCGAATCAGCCCTCGAAACGTGCAAATACCTGAAACTGAAATTAAGAAAAATCAAGGACAGCAAGCAGCAAAAGGACGCGACCGAGCACTTCAAAAAGTTCGAGAGCAGCCTCAAGAAACTCGCCAAATTCAGAGGAAAGGAAAAGGAAAACGCACAATTCGAGGAATACCTGAAAGAAGCCCGCGAAGCGCTCGACGGCATGGCCGCTGTAATAAAGAACATCAAGCTTGAGACGGATACACTGGTATGCCACGCTGTGCCCCGCGATAAGAAGCCATCCTCCCATGATGACCTTAAAACCGAGCTTGAGAAGCTCGACTATGTCGTGGAAGTCTCTCTGGAACAGACTGACGAAACGGTCAAAGTACAGGGCGAAGAATTCAAAGTCACTGCTTTCACAATCACCTGCGAAAAGGGCAAGGCCAGCAAGCCCAAACTCGAAAGACTCTTCCGAAAGTACGGCTACCTGGCCAAGTGGAAGAAAGAAGACAAGTAGCCCGTAGGAATACTTCAGACGAAATCCCCTTGTTCTGCCGCTGAAACATACGTTTTTGCCGATATTTTTGCTCAAATTTGCATGGCCGGACTCGTCATCATGGTGTATAGTTTATTAATATCTTTTTCGCTGGGCATGGCACTTATGACGGAGGTTGCCTGATGAGCTTCACTAAGCATTTAATTCTGCCTGTCATTATTCTCTGCGCTGCTGCTTTGTGGGCCAGCCCGCTGTACGCAACCACATATTACGTGAATGGCAGTGTTGGCGCATCCGGAGACGGATTGACACCGGGCACGGCGTTCAAGACAATCCAGGAAGGTCTTACCGCCGCTGCCGCCTCGGGAGATTCCGTTTTTGTAGCTGATGGCACATACTCCGGTACCAGCAACGTGGAGCTTTACTTCTCCGGGAAATCCATCAACCTCAGGTCTCAGAACGGCGCAACGAACTGTATAATCGATGGTGGCAGTGTTTCCCGCGCCTTTTACTTGTATGACACCGGCGAGACAAATTCTGCAGTGATTGACGGTTTCACCGTCCAGAACGGCTACGCAAGCGTGACGAGTATTTACGGCGGCGGTATCCTCCTTTCAGGTTCCAGCCCCACTGTCAAGAACTGCGTTGTCAAGAACTGCTATGCCGGCAGTCACGGCGGAGGTATTTACTGCCGGTATGGCGCCGATGCAGTCATTGAGAACTGCACGTTTACAAACAATACAGCAGGATTGGTGGGTGGGGGCGTTCGCTGTTACTCGTCCAATGCAACCATCAGGAACTGCACCATCACCAACAACACATCCGAAGGCTACGGCGGCTACGGCGGAGGGGGCGTTGGTTTGACCTTGTCGAACGCAACGATAGTAAACTGTGTTGTAACGGGCAACATAGCGAGCGTAAACGACGGCGGGGGCTTCCTTATCGAGGATGCAAGCCCCACGATTACAGACTGCCTTATTGCCAACAACCAGGGGACAGACTGGGGCGGCGGTATTGTCTGCTACCAGGAGACCGGCACATGCAGCCCGACGTTCAACAACTGCACTATCGCCAACAACACCACCGGGGGAACTGGTGGTGGCATAATGGTATACTACGGCACCGCCACTCTGAACAACACGATTATCTGGGGCAACAGCGCCCCGACCACGGGTAACCAGATAGGCACTTACTCGGCTCTTTACGGCACCGTAAACCTGAACTACAGCGATTACGCCGACAACACGCTCGACCCCAACAACATATATGGAACCATCTTTCCGGATGCCAACTGCATCACGAGCAACCCGCTCTTCGTGGGAGCCAGCAACTATCATCTGCAGGCAGGCTCGCCCTGCATAAACGACGGCAACAATTCCTACATAAGCGGTGTGACGACCGATTTGGATGGCAACCCGCGCATAGCCAACCTGGTTGTTGACATGGGGCCATATGAAGTACCCGGCGGTCCGGTCGCGCCCGTCGTCACAGTTACGACGCCCGCCAGCCCAGCGTCAAGCCCTGTGACAATCACCTACGACCTTATGGATGGCAACGGCGACCCGTGCACAGTCACGTTCGAGTACAGTCCCGTAGGCGACTCCAACTGGTATATGTGCACACCCGCCGCCGGCACCAATCCTCAGACAAACGTCGCTCCGGGCACCGGTCACACCTTCCTATGGGATGCTGAAACTGACCTGCCCGGCGGATGGACGGAAGTCGAAGTCCGAGTTACCGCAAACGACGGTATCACCGGCACCGGCAGCGACACGACGAATCCTTTTGCTGTTGACATCCCAATCCCGCTCCAGCCGCCCACGAACCTCAGCGGAGTAGGTATTTCCGCAACCCAGATAGAGTGGACCTGGGACCCGCCCTCGTCAGGCGGCACACCGGACGGATATCAGGTCGAAGATGACACGGGCACGGTAATCTCCATCGTAACCGACACTTCTTACATCGACACAATCAGCGGCGAGAACACCCCGGCGACGCGACAGGTCCGCTCGGCGGTCTTCGGAACCACTTCTCTGTCTGTGGAACCCGCTGTAACCGGCGGGTTCACGTGGCCGTGGACCAGCACGGGACGGCGCATGCAGATGCTTTACCTGGCGAGTGAACTCTCCAGCCAGTCCGGCAGTATTAAAAAGATTTACTGGAAGTTGAACACCGACACTCCCGGGTATTCCTACACTAACGTGATAGTCAAGCTCGGCCACACAACGGTTTCCGCCCTGGGCACGAACTTCGCCGCGAATTACACTAATGGTGATGACACCGTGGTATGGAACACTCCCCTCTACTCCATCCCCGCCGCCACGGGGGGAGCCTGGATTGAGATTCCCATTACCGGCACGTTCTTCTACAACGGCGTTGACAACCTCGTGTTCGAGGTGAACCTCGAATCCGGGACAGGCGACTGCTCGTGGGCAGATAACAACACCTACGTGGGCACGTCGCTTTATGCAGCACCGGGAGGCAGTACGGGCACCGTATGGAACGTGAAATTCCTGATTAAATTCGATATGGACATCGTAACCGACACGAGCGCCGGGGTCGAAGGTCCGGAAACTGCATATTCGCTCGTCCATGACGCTACGGTGGATGACTTCGGCCTTGCGCTGACAGCAACCCCGGGTGAAGTGGAGGTTACGGTAACTCCTCCGAACAACCCGAGCGTGGGCTCCACCGGCGTGAAAATCGAGCGCGCCGATGACGACCTGTTCTCGGTCAACCTGACAACTGTCCAGGCCGCCACAAGCAACTACACGTTTATTGACACAGTCACGGTTGGAGCGACCTACTGGTACAGGATAACGTTCCAGAACGCGGATGCGATTGCGTCCGCAACGTCCGGAGGCGAGTCGATTTACGTGCCGCCCGAAATCAACACGCCCACAGTCGTGATAAACAGCCCCACCGGCGGTGTCTGGAGCGGGGATATCACAGTCTGGTACACGCTGAGCGACCCGCAGGGCGATACGTGTAGCGCTGTCGTCGAGTTCACGACGGGCACCGGCTGGTACCCCTGCACGCAGAACGGCGGCGATAACATAGCCAGTCTGGTATCGACCGCGGGCGGGACCAGCCACAACTTTGTTTGGAACTCCGTCACCGACAGCGTCGGTATCAGCGGTATGGAGCAAGTGGATTTCAGGATAACACCCGATGATGGGGGAGGCGGCACTGCAGATACCGTGACCTTCTCGGTGAACAACCTGGGGTCCAACGAGCCTCCGCTCGCCGACATAACGGCGCCTGCAGGCGGAACTCTCAGCGGGAATATCCAGATTGACTTCAATCTGTCGGACCTTAACGCCGACACATGCGGCGCCACTCTTGAGTACAGCTACGATGAATTAACCTGGTTCGTGTGCACAGTCACATCCGGCACCAATCCAGCTACTCCGCTGACCTCAAGCGGTGGAACAGGTGACCCGCACAGCATGACGTGGAACAGCATAACCGATGGAGTCGGCATGCTAACGGGTGAAATCGTGCATATAATGGTCACGCCCTGGGATGTCGGCGGCGAAGGCACGTCGGATACGGTGACTGTCACGGTGGATAACGTCCCGCAGCAGCCGCCGAGCGTGCTTATTACATCCCCTACGGCGGGAACCACTCATTCCGGCGACGTGACAATCCAGTACACGCTTACGGATATCAACGACGACGACTGCACGATAGTCGTCGAATACAGTACAAACGGCGGAGGAAGCTGGGCTGTATGTACGGAAGGCACCGGTGGAGACGGTCTGAGCAGCCTTGCTGCAGACGCCACCGGTATTGACCACGTCTTCGTCTGGGACAGTGTAGCAGACAACGTCGGCACGAGCGCATCGCAGCCGGTCCTGATTACCATAACTCCCAGTGACGCTGCCGCGGGCACGGCGGACACGTCGGACCAGTTCAACGTGGACAACACGACTTCGCCGTTCCCGGATGCCGACTTCATGGCGGATACGACCACCGGGCCTGCTTCGCTGACCGTGAATTTCACCGACACATCGACGGGAAACCGCGACTCGTGGCTCTGGGACTTCGGCGATGGCGGAACAAGCACCGAGCAGCATCCGACCCATATATACTACCTTGTCGGGACATACGATGTCACGCTGACTATCGGCAGCCCGCTGTACGGAGAAGACTCGGAGACCAAAGTCGGCTACATAACCGTAACCGACCCCCCCGGCGGTATGACCGCCGAATTCGTCGGTACACCTGTAACCGGCAGCGCCACGTTGCATGTTGACTTCCAGGACCTGTCGGTCGGAGATATCAACAGGTGGTCGTGGGATTTCGGCGACGGTGCGGTAACTCTCGACCGTAACCCGAGCCACGACTACACGGCGACCGGGACCTATACCGTGATTCTCTCTGTATCCGGTCCGGGCGGCAGCGACACCGAGACGAAGGTGGGTTACATCACCGTAACCGGCGGTGCGGCGATAGTACCGCAGTCGAAGAAGAAGAGCGGCTGTTCATGCGCGGTTGACACGGGACCTGTGCCCTCGGGCGACTTGCTCGGTTACTTCTTCCCGGCTATCCTGATTGTGTGCGCGTATCTCGCGCTCCGCAGGCGGACCGAGACTCCCTGACGGCCCTGAACAGGAAATAGTCCAGAAACCCCGGCATTTGCCGGGGTTTCTTCTTTGAAAGTAAGCGACTGGCAACGGCGGGAGTTGACAACCGGCGAGGCTCCGTGTAAGTTCGACGGCAAGAAAAACTGCTCCTGCGTGCAATTTCGAGGCAATCACTGACGTTATGTCTGCGGAGAGAGAAATAGAAAACAGCGATGCCGCGGCGCTTGCGACCGGAAGCATCGCCGCCTTTGAAAAGGTGTTCCGCGTCTGGAAAGACCCGGTTTACGGGTACGTCCTGCGGATGGTCGGTGAAGAAGCGCTGGCTCAGGACCTTACCCAGGATGTCTTCCTGCGGGTAATGAAGTCAGCGAGTACTTACGACCACCGCGGCAGGCTGCGCCAGTGGCTCTTTACGATTGCCTCCAACATCGTCACGGACCACCTGAGACGGACGAAGCGCAGGCGCGAGGTGCTGGTCGAGGAGCCTGAGAACGCAGGCGAAACCGCCGCGCAGGAAGTACCGGCGGCACAGGCGCTCGAAGCTTTCTCCTCCGAGGAGCTTCGCGAGAGCGTGCGAGAGTCCCTCGGCAAGCTGCCGGCGGAACAGAGGAGCGTATTGCTGCTTCGCCATTACGGCGAACTGACATTCAAGGAAATCGCGGCGCTTGAAGCGTGTTCGATAAATACCGCCCTGAGCAGGATGAGGTACGCGCTTGCAAACCTCAAGAAGCTGCTTGTGAGGAAGTTCGAGGAAACCGGAGATGAAGTGCAGCGAAGTTGAAGAAAAGCTGCTTCAGAGCATGACGGGCGAGCTTGGCACTGAAGACAGAGCCCGGCTCGACAGGCATCTCGACAAGTGCGAGAGTTGCCGTGCATCCGTGGAATCCACGCGCAGGATTCTCGATGCGCTCGGCCCGCCGCCCGCTACGCCGCAGGCGCTGGAGAAGAGAATCCTCACCGCGGTCGGAACACAAGCTGCCATGCCTCGCACGATTCCGCTGTTTTACAGGATTGTACGCGATTTCGGTTCTGCTGCGGCCGTCTCCGCAACCGCCCTGCTATTATTCTTCCTGCTGGCACCCGTACCTAAGAAGTCAGCGCCTCTGCAGCCTACTGACGCGCAAGCCCGCATTGCCGGACCGGTGACAGTGGTTCAGGCCGAGGAGATTACCACGGAAGAGGTTCGCCTGGCGATAAGCAGGATTGGCACTCCGCTTTCGAACGCACTTGGCGGAACTCTCGCGGAGAAAGTCGAGCAGGCTCGGGAAAACGTCGAGGCCACGAGATTCATGCTGACCGCTTCCGGAAAAACCGGGCTGACGCGGGAGATAAGCTCCGTGAAGGACAGGATTCAGAAACTCAAGGACGAGATGACAACCCTGGCGCTTTATACAGCACCGCAGCAGCAAAATTCAGTACTGGACAACGGGAGGTGACCCGGTGATAAGAATGTGTGCTCTTGGCTCGGTGATTCTTGCCGTGATTCTGGCCGGTATGTCACCGGCATCCGCCGGTCCATGCGGAACGACCGGGAACGACAGGATACTCTGCCAGGACAGGCCGCCGCGCGAGGATGATGGTCCCCGAAGACGGGATGACAGGCGCGATGACCTCAGACGCGATGACAGGCCGGAGCCCGAACGCGCGCGCAAGCTGCTTGACGAGATGGAGAAGCTTCGCGATGAGATAGGCAGGATGCACGAGGATGCAGACAGAGCCAGACAGCGAGGAGACAACGCCAAGGCTGAGGAATTGATGAAAGAGAAGAAGAAGCTTGAGCGGAAGCTCCGTGAGCTGGAGCGCCAGCTTCCACCGAAAGGCCCGCGGCCGGGTCCGCCGCTCGGCGAAGGGGCGCCGGGAATGCCGCCGGAAGAGGTCGAAGAGATAAAGCGCGAAATACAGCGGCTTGTGGAAGAAGCCGCGAAGGCGAAGGAACAGGGAGAAAAGGAAAAAGCCGAGAACCTGATGCGCGAAGCCAAAGGGCTCGAAGAGAGGCTTCGCCGGGAACGCAGGCCTGTGCGACCGGAAAGGGAATTCTCCGAGAAAGACATAGAGAAAGTGATGAAATGGCTCAAGGAGAACGAGCCAGAAACGCTTGAGAAGCTGGAAGGCCTCCGCAAGCGCGAGCCCGGCGCCTACTATCATTTTCTGCACGAAGTATTCATGAAAATGGAGCAATTGGAGGATCTGAAGAAGCGAGACCCCGAGGGCTACAAGCGAATGGTCGATATTCGCAAGCTCGACAGGAAAATATGGGAACTCGTGGAGAAATACAAGCACACGGAAGGCAAAGAAGCGTGCGACAAGATTAAAGCGGAACTCAAGGAGACTCTCTCGAAACTGTTCGACCTCAAGCAGGCGCAACACAAGGCCGAAATCGCAGAGCTTGAGAAGGAAGTCTCCAAGCTCAAGGAAATATACAAACACCATCAGGAGAACAAGTCAGAAATACTGGAAGAGCGACTCAAGGAGCTTACAGGGAAGAAACGGTCCTTCGACTGGTAACGCAGTATCAGTTCTTCATGCTCAGCGGCTGGCCCGTCGCCTCGAGTACGGCAAGCCACGTGGAGCCTTCGGGGTCGAGTTGCTTTCTCTCGGAAATGGCGGTCGCGACCGGCACGTGGACGAAGCGGTTGTTCCACACCCCGACTATCATGTCCGTCCTGCCTGTCATTGCGGCATGAACCGCGTGCTGCGCAAGCTGGAGGCAGAACACGCTGTCGGTCGGACTCGCGGGCGCCGAGCGGATAATGTAGCTCGGGTCGATGTACTTGATGCTTATATCCATCCCGGTATCGGAGAAGTGCCGGCCAATCTTTTCTTTCAGCAGCGGCCCGATATCGCCAAGCTTGACGTTGCCTGAAGCATCCTTCCCAAGTGTCCCAGGGTCGAAGAACTTCTGACCCGCGCCCTCCGCAATCACGATAAGGGCGTGGCCCACGCTACGCATCCGCCGCTCGAGCGCCTTCAGGAAGCCTCTCTCGCCGTCAAGGTCGAAGTCGAGTTCCGGAACGAGCACGAAGTTGGCGTCGCCGCACGCAAGAGAAGCGAGCGCCGCCACGAATCCCGAATTGCGGCCCATGAGCTTGACCAGCCCGATGCCGTTTGGCGCGCCGCGGGCCTCCTCGTGCGCACCCTGCAGAGCGACCTGGGCCATAGCGTATGCGGTTTCGAACCCGAAGCTGCGCTCGACGTAGCTTATGTCGTTGTCAATGGTTTTTGGAACCCCTATGACGGCTAGTTCATAGTCGCTTCGCCGGGCTTCCGCCGAAATTGCCGAGGCACCGCGCAGAGTGCCGTCGCCCCCTATTGCGAAAAGCATGTTTATCTTGCGCTCGGCGATGTAATCGACCATCTCCCGGACATCCTGCTTTCCACGAGAGCATCCGAGGACGGAGCCGCCCTGCCGGTGTATGTGTTCGACCTCCTCGGGCGAAAGTCTGATGGGCCTGTCCGGGCTCTTAGCCGTAAGGCCGCGATAACCGTAACGGATGCCGAGTATGTCCCTGACGCCGTAATGATAGTAAAGGTCGAGAACGATTCCCCTGATAACGTCGTTCAGCCCGGGGCACAGCCCGCCGGCTGTGAGAATGGCGGCACGCACCGCAGCGGGCTCGAAGTAGATCTGTTCCCGGGGACCGGCCACTTCGAGCGAAGGTGGAATTACTTTCTTGTCGCGGCACCTCTGACATTGTCTCACAGTCGGGTCGAAGAGAACCCGCTCGTCGTCGGAAACGTAATCGACGATGTTGTCGCCTTCCTTGTTGGAAAGATGGAGGGGCGACGGTCGCCGGCACGGGGCAAGCCGCTCAATCTCGAAGTTGAGAGAACGGATTTTCTGAGTCTTCACAATTGCACCCGGGCGCCGATTGAGGAATTAACGCTCGGCTCTGGGACGGTAATCAACCCGAAGAACCGCCGGTTAGCTTGTCCAGGTAAGCCTGCAAATCCACGATATTTGCGAAGTGCAGCACTGCGAGAATCGCGGCGATTATCACGAGGATGAGTATGATATACAGGATTGCCTTTCCGCCGCCGCCCCCGCCGCTCTTATGCTTTTGGGGCGCGGTGGATGTAACTGTTATTTTCTTCTCGGCCCGGGGAGCTATTTTCTTGCCCGCCCTCTGCATGAGTTCCATCTGCCTGACCTGGAGGTCGACCGCCGCCATCGTCACGAGGTGCGCATCCTCGGCCTGCTCCTTCTTGATTGTGAAGGTCGCCCCGCAGCTCTTGCATTTGACATCCTCGCCGATGCAAACCTGCGACATGGTCTGCTTCCTGCCACAAGCGGTGCAGGTGACTATCCTGTCCTTCTTGACCCCGGAGACCCTCGGCTTCTTGAGAGACTCCTCAAACTCCTTCAGGTCTTCGTCCGGTTCAACCATGAGCGGCTCCTTAACAGCAGGAATACACTCCTCTCCCGCCGATATTATACCAGTGAAACCAGCATGTTCAAGGCCATCGATGTATTTTCCGCATATTCGACGGCATTCTTCCCCGGCTGTTCCATGCATTGACTGCCTTTCCCGCATACAAGCAGCCCGAGAAGACCAGCGCTCTTATTCGCGCCCCGTTTTTATCGATTCCTCATATTTCTTCAGCAGGTTGTCGCGGAACTGGCCATAAAGTTCGGTCGTCTTTCCGTGCTTGCATATCTCGGAGAAGAAAGCAAGTGACAGCGGGATGCCCACCCTGAGCATGGAGTCGTAGTGGTTACCCTCCTGAATCTTGACGAATTCACAATGCTTTTTCGCCTCTTTAAGCTTCGCGGCCATTGTTTCGCTCTGCGCCAGCGGGGCGATTGAGTCGCGCGTACCGTGCGTGAGCAGGACCGGGCACCTCGTCTCGGCCGCATGCGTAATCGCGGACGCATCCTTCAGGTATTTGCGGCTCTCTTCGGACAGGTCTTTAACCCGTTCCTTGAAGAAGCCGGTCCAGTCGGTAACAGGCGAGAACGCCGCTACGGCGCGCGGGATATCCGAGACCTCTGACACGCGCAGGGCCAGCGAGGCGGCGGAAGAATGGCCGGCGACGTAGATATTCTTCGAATCGACCTCGGGAAGTTTCTTGAGATACTCGAGTGCAGCGAGCACGTCTTCAAGCCCGCCTTTCGACTCGCTGAATTTCCCGCCGTTGGCAAGCGTGCCCCTGAAAGACATTACGAGCGTAACGTAGCCCGCTGTGAAATATGGCTCGATTTCCGGCACGGTGCCCAGGCCGAGAATCGCGGGTTTAAAAAGGTTGCCGCCCGCGGGTATTCGCAGTACAGCCGGAGTGGCACCTTTGTCCGAACCGGGCGGCACAAGGAGCCATGCCTTTAGCTTCAGTTCGCCGCAGGGAAACTCCACTCGCAGCCACCTTCGCCCGACTATAATCCGGTCTTCGTTCGCAGGCGCCTTCTCTTTGCCTTTTTGCCCCGGGCCGACGGCTTCTTCTTTTTTTTCCTGGGCAAATACCGTCGCAAGCATGACCGCGGCCAGAACAGCCATAACCGCAAGCAGTTTCTTCATAGTATCCTCCGTGAGCATCCTATTCCTGCTCGGTCTGCCGGGGCGCAAAGGTCTGGGCTGCGCCGACGAGTTCGCGTGCTTTCCTGATATTGCCCATCTCGCCCATGACGACGACCACCGTGCCCGGCGCGAGCTTCGTCTCGGGAGCCGGGCGGTAAATGAACCGCTCGCTGTCGGGAGGCTTGACCGCCACTACGAGTATGGATGCCCTGTTTCCGAGACGCGCCTCGGACAAAGTCTTGTCCGCAATATCCGAGCCGGACATAACTTTCATTTCCTCAATCCGGGTGGTTTCCTTCGGGTCGCGAAGCATCTTGTCGAGGAAAGTCACGACGGTCGGCCGCAGCATGACCGAGGCCATGCGAAGCCCTCCTATGGTGGATGTGGCTACGACCTCGCTGGCCCCGGCCCGGGTCAGCTTCTTCTCCGTGTTTCGGTCCAGGCACTTGGCGACAATCTTGATAGAGCTGTTGAGCTGTCTCGCCGTGATTGTAGCGAAGAGGTTCTCCTGGTCGCTCGGAAGCGCCATGATGATTCCCTTTGCGCTCCTGATGCCGGCCTTCTCGAGAACGTCGTCATCAGTGGCGTCGCCTTTGACGCAGAGAGCCTCGGGGATATCCTTGAGCCGCGCCAGCCTTTCTTCGGAGTTTTCGACGACAACGAAAGCCACACCGACCTTGTGCAGCTCCTCGGCTATGTGATAGCCCGTCGCCCCTATGCCGCAGACTATTATGTGGTCGCGCAGCTTCTTAATCCTGCTTTCCATTCTGCGTCTCCTGAGAATGTTCGTGAGTTCGCCTTCAACGATTAGGGCCGTAATGGTGGATACGCCGTAGAGTATAGTGCCCATCCCGCCGACTACGAGCAGAACGGTGAAAATCCTGTAGCCGACGCCTGAAGTCGGCTCCATTTCGCCGCCGAACGGGCGGTCAACGGTGGACACTAGGATAAAAGCGTTGTATGCGCACTCGAAGAAAGACCGGTCGCTGTCCATCAGCTTGAATCCGGTGGCGCCCACGGCAACCACGGATATGAATATGCACAGAGTAAGCAGAAGCCTTCGGTGGATGCTCATGGATGTAAGTTAACCAGAGCTGGCACTGCTTGTCAAGCGGCGGGCATGAAGGTTCGCACGCCTGTTAATCGTCTTTTGAAATTGCCGGCCCCATAACCGGCGCCGGAAGGAAGCCGAGTATAGTCATGGCCTCGCCCTTGGAAACCATTATAGGCGGCTGTGAGACCTTGTCGCCGCTGAGTATAATTACTATATCGTCCTTCTTAACGTTCCCGTATGCGCCGACGTACTGCGTACCCTGGTACTTGACGTACACCAGTATCTTCGTCTCGCCCGATTCGTATATCTTGTCCGGCGCGCCAGCGACCCGTATGACGTCCGCAAGCGTTTGACCTTCCGTTATCGTCATGGCGCCCGGTCCCGGACCGTAATCCTGCCTTGAATAGACGCCGATGACGCAGCCGCTTCCCACAACAAGCAGAACAAGCAGAATACCCAGAAAACTCAGTCTCCCTACCATAGCAACTCTCCCTCCGGAAAATAAACGTGTGCTTTTCTATCGGACAGGGCGGGCTAATTGACGAATTTTACCATCACAAGCCGGTTCTCAAAGCCTTTCTGGTAAGTATAATATATCTCGTCCATAATCTCGCAAATGAAGTAAACCGCTATCTCCCGGCGCTTGTCGCTCTCGCGCGCCTCCGTCAGGGCCGTCTCGGTGAGCCCGTTCCCGAATCGGTTTTCGGAGTCTTCCACCTCTACTTTCACCGCAACGCTGCCCACCTCAACGCGCATGGATATCTCGGATTTCGCGCCATCAGGGGCGTTCTCGACCATGGCGGTAATCACCTCATCCACCGCAAGGCTGAAAAGGCCCCTGTCGTATTCGTTCAGCCTGCTCTTCTCCAGCGATTCGCGCACGAAGACCCGCAGCTCCTGCAGCGATGAAGAAGAGCGCGCCAGCGTTATCTCTCTCTGCAACGCATCCTTTGTCAACGCAACTCCAATTCATTTCTCATTAAGGGACTAAGGCCGTTCAATGCGGGCAGAAACGATTGTTGGCCCTGTTCCAAGCATGTTACTCCGGACCATTGCACTTGAATTTCAATATACTCCCTTCTCGCCCTGATGTCAAGCAGTTTTCCGCAGTTTAACACAACCCGTACAACATATTGACCCTTGCACACTATAATCCTCTAAATGTAATGTATTCTCGCAGTGATTCCGTTAGCATTATACGATGAATTGCTCTCAACGCGCAAGAAACTGCCGGGACACCGCCATGCGGCGCCTATTTTGGAGCGCCAAATCCTTTTTCCTTGAAACCGCAGAAACCTCCTGATATTCTCCCCAGACGGGTTTTTGGAGGTCACGGAGCGTTTTACAGCGGGAAGCATCTTTGACAGGAGGACCTGAGACAAGCCAGAACCGTCATGCCGAGCCCGGAAGCAAACAGGCTTCGCTCCGGGCCGTCGTGGTCATACCAGCGAGATATGACTCCACTCGACTGCCCGGCAAAATGCTGCTTTCCGAGACGGGGAAATTCCTCGTGGAGCACGTCTACGAGCAGGCCCTCAAGGCCCGCCTGCCGCAGGAAGTAATTATCGCCACGGACGATAACCGGGTCCAGTCCGCAGCGACTTCTTTCGGTGCCAGGGTAGTGCTCACCAGGCATGACCATCGGACCGGCACGGAGCGCGTCGCAGAGGCGGCCGCCGGACTCGATGCGCAGGTTATTGTCAATCTTCAGGGCGATGAGCCCTCAATCGCGCCGGACGTGATTGACAGCCTGGTCGAAGCCGTAACGGCGGACCCGACCGTTCATGTCGCAACAGCAGCCTTCCGACTGACGGACACGCAGAGGGCGGCAGACCCGAATCTGGTCAAGGTTGTTGTGGACAACTCGGGCAACGCGATGTATTTCAGCCGCAGTCCCGTGCCCTACTATCGGGAGGAGGGTGCCGAACGTATATACTTCGGGCACCTGGGCATATACGCCTACAGAAAGAAGTTCCTTGAGGAGCTGGTCAGGCTGGACCAGACGAAGCTGGAAGCTGCGGAGAAGCTCGAACAGCTCAGGGTGCTCGAGAGCGGATATGACATGAAAGTTGTTATCACTGATTATGCCGGAATTGGGATAGACACCAGAGAAGATTACGACAGGTTCGTCCGGGAATGGACAAAAAAAGCGCCTCAAGAATAACGAAACTGGGCCGGAAGCTTGTCAGGGAGCGGCTTGACATCTTTTTGCCGTTTGCCGCCGTTGCCCTGCTCTGGCCTTGGGGCGAGACGGAGGGATACGAGCATATCCTCTGGCCGGTGGGCGCCGTGCTGAGCCTGTGGGGGCTTTTCTTCAGGGCATGGTCCATGAAGCACTGCGGCAAGGCAGGGGCTTCCGAGGACGGCATCAAGAAGCTCACCACGACCGGTCCGTACAGGATATGCAGGAACCCTCTATACGTCGCCAACATATTTATTGTGACGGGACTGCTGGTAATCTCCGAAGTGTTGTGGGTCATTCCCGCTTTTCTGATCTATGCAGGAGTCAGGTACGATTCCATTGTGAAGCGGGAAGAGAAGGCGCTTGTGCTCCAGTTTCCCGGGAGCTACGAGGAATATTGCAGGCAAGTCCCGAGGTGGCGTCCGCGGCTCGTGGTGCCTTTCGACAAGCCGCGGCGCTCGTGGGGAGTCGTGCTGCGGCGCGAGGCGATTGAGATTGCCTGCTGCGCTGTGGGCGCCGCGATGCTCATGACCAAGGACCTCTGGCTTTCCCGGTTGGTTATTGGAAGATAAGACAGTGGGGTTTATCATGACCAGGTATCTGATTACGGGGTTGTTGGTTCTGCTTCTGCTCTGGCCCGCGTATGCGCAGGAACGCAAGCAGCCTCCACGGATTGTGGTGGCTGGCATCGCCAACAAGACAGGCAGTGAGAAGCTTGACTGGATTGGCTGCGGCCTGAGGGTCGAGCTGACGAGGCGGCTGCTGAACGTCAAGGAACTGATTGTAATGAACGTGCCTTCCTACGTGCGGGCGGTGGACGACCTCGGCCTGATAAACAAGGACCTTTCCGACCCGGAAGAAGCGGTCAAGGTCGGCAAGGCGCTCGCCGCAGACAAGATTGTTGTCGGGCAGTACAGCAAGGCGCCCACCGGGGTCGAAGTCGCCCTTCGTCTCGTTGACATCAAGACCGGCAAAGCAGACGCCCCGATGTCGCGCACCGGCGCGCCAATTACCGTGTCATCAGGCCTGGCGCTCGACATCGCCAAGGCCCTGAGCGTTAAAGTCTCTAATCCAGATACAGTTTCAAAGAACCTTACCTCAAACGCCACAGCATTCGAGAATTACTGCAAGGGCCTTGTATACAAGGAAGCTGCAGAGAAATCGGACAAGGAAGAAACCGTAAAGGAGAACTTCGGCAAGGCTACGGAGCACTTCATACAGGCGGCCAAGGATGATGAGAGCTTTGCCGCGCCCTACTTCGAGCTGGGCTGGCTGTTCATGAGGGCCGACCCCCCCATGTACCGCTTCGCCGAGAAAAAGTACAAAAAGGCGATAGAGCTGTATCCGGCCTATATAGAAGCTCACAACAACCTCGGAGTTGTCCACGAGCGCCAGGGCGGGACGCGCAGCGCCGCGACCGCGTATCTCAGGGCACTGAATATCAATCCGAACTACGCCGACGCGCATTTCAATCTCGGACGGCTGTACGATTCACAGAAGGAATACGACAAGGCTATCGCCGAGTACGAGAAAACGCTGAAGCTGACTCCGGCTGATGCGCTTGTCCATAACAACCTCGCCGTCGCCCACCTTAACAAGGGAGACACGGACGGCGCCCTAAAGTCATACAAGGCGGCGCTCGACATCAAGCCCGACATGAAGGAAGCCCACCTCGGGCTCGGCCTGATTTACGACAGTAAAGGCGAGCATTTCAGGGCAAAGCGCCACTATCAAAAGTATGTGGACCTCGGAGGTTACGACGAGGACATAATCGAAAGGCTCGAACAGCTCAAAGCGAAGGACGAGTAAAACAGGAAAGGGGTCCGGTAGATTTCATATGCCAAAATTCATCTTTGTAACCGGCGGCGTCGTCTCTTCACTCGGTAAAGGTCTCACTTCGGCATCAATCGGGCTGCTTCTCGAACGCAGAGGCCTGAAAATCAAGATGCAGAAAATCGACCCCTACCTCAACGTTGACCCGGGCACAATGAGCCCGTTTCAGCACGGCGAGGTCTACGTCACGGAAGACGGCGCCGAAACGGACCTGGACCTCGGCCACTACGAGCGGTTCACCAACTGCAAGCTCAGCAAGGCCTCGAACTTCACCACCGGTCGCGTCTACTACAACATAATCAACAAGGAGCGAAGAGGCGATTACCTCGGCAAGACAGTCCAGGTGGTGCCGCACGTTACCAACGAGATAAAGAGACTCGTCCGTTCGGTCGTCGAAAGCGACGACGACGTAGTCATCTCGGAGCTGGGAGGAACCGTCGGTGATATCGAAGGCCTGCCCTTCCTCGAGGCAATCCGGCAGCTCCGGCTGGAAGAGCCGCCCCGTTCGTGCATCAATATCCACCTGACCCTGCTGCCCTTCCTGAAAGCTTCCGGCGAGCTGAAAACGAAGCCCACCCAGCATTCCGTCGGCAAGCTGCGCGAGATAGGCATTCAGCCCGACATTATCATCTGCCGCACCCAGGTCCCCATGCCGAACGAACACCGTGAAAAAATATCCCTGTTCTGCAACGTGCGCAAGGACGCCGTGTTCGAGGAGAAGGACGTTGACTATTCCATATACGAGGTCCCGCTTCTCCTGCGCCGGCAGAAACTGGATGAGATGATAACGAAGCTTCTCAACCTCGACCTTCCCGAGCCGAAGCTGGATGACTGGCGCGAGATGATAGAGGTTATTAAATCGCCCCCGCAGATGTGCCGAATAGCGGTCGTAGGCAAGTACGTCCAGCTCAGGGACGCCTACAAATCCATATACGAATCCCTCGCGCACGCCGGAATCGCCAACAACGCGCGCGTCGAGATACAACAGGTAAGCTCCGAGGACATCGAAAGGATAGGAGCCGAGGCCAACCTCCACGACGCCGACGGCGTGCTCGTGCCGGGCGGCTTCGGCGAGCGCGGAATCGAGGGCAAGGTCTCGGCCGCCAGGTACGCCCGCGAAAGCAAGCTGCCCTACTTCGGCATTTGTCTCGGCATGCAGGTAGCCGTTATCGAGTTCGCGCGTAATGTCTGCGGGCTCGAGAAGGCCCACTCCACCGAGTTCGTCAAGACCACGTCCGACCCGGTCATAAGTCTCCTCGAAGAGCAGAAGGAGTTCCTCGGCAAGAAGATGGGCGGAACAATGCGCCTCGGCGCATACCCCTGCACCCTCGCCGGGGGAACCAGGGCGCGCGCCGCATACGGCACCGACGAAATAAGCGAGAGGCACCGCCACCGCTACGAGTTCAACAACTCATACCGCGAAGCGATGACTTCCAAAGGCCTCACGCTGTCGGGCCTGTCGCCCGTGCGCGACCTCGTCGAAATCGTCGAGGTCGCGGACCACCCGTGGTTCGTGGCAGTGCAGTTCCACCCCGAGTTCAAGTCCAAGCCGACCGCGGCCCACCCCCTTTTCAGGGGGTTCGTCACAGCCGCGCTCGCCCACCGCAAGGCAAGCGAACGCACATAGCGTTTCCGAAAAACAATAAGCGCCCGGCATGATGCCGGGCGCTTCTGCTTTAGATTTTTGTGTGGGTTATCTTCCCCTGGGCGCATCCTCAATGGTAACCGGGTTGTGCACCAGGTCGGTGTCGATGACCCGTATCCACGTGAACCACCGCGCCCCGACCTTCTCGACCCAGTCGTTCGAGACGTAGAACTCGTCGCCGAGCCGCTTGTACGTGAACTCGTATATTTTTTCGACTATCAGGCGCTGGTTGCGCTTCACTCGAGCATGCTGGGCCTTGATGATTTTCTGAACGTCCACCAGCTTCTCGACCCGCTCGTCGAGTGTGCCCGCCACGTTTCGCACGAACATGCGCACGTCGTTCAGCCTCTCCTCGGCGCGACAGCGTATCATCTCGCCGTTCTTCATGAGCACCATGTCCTGCCCGCGCCATTCGCGCACCTTGTCCGTATCAAGGTGCGTGAGCACCTGGAAGTCGTTGGTGAGACCCGCGACGAACACGCGCAGGTAGTCCATTTCGGTGTCTATTTTCTTGAACACCGCGACGCATTCCCACGTCTGGCCCGCCTTTATCACCGGAGAGTTGATGCCTTTCGGGTTGCCGTGCGTCTCGGTCACCGTCTCCTTGCCGAGCTTCTCGGGGAAGCTCACGTCCGCGAGGCTGTAAAGCCCCTTCCCGTCGTTCGCCTTCTCCTTGAAGTGCTTCTTCTGAATCTTCTTGACCACGTCCGCCACGTAGGTGTCGCGGTACTTCAGGTCGGACATCTCGCGGTAGCGCTTCAGCGTCTCATCCCACCTGTTCGGGCACGGCTGCTTGTCGCTCCACGCGCCTATCCTTATCTCCGTCTCGTGGTCTTCGTTGTCCTTGTTCTTCACCGTGTAGAGGATGTAGTAGTAGACCTCTATGTCGCCTTCCTCGACGCAGACGCGAATCGGGCGTATCTTTTCGTGCTTGAATTCGAGATACCAGTGGTCGCGCGGCTCGCCCAGCCACTTGGACGTGTACGTTACCTGCCTCTCGAGCTTCTGGCGCAGGCTGACGCCCTTCTCCGACTCGGGCACGACGTCCTGGGCCGCAACGTAAAGCGCCACGGAAAGGACAATCGCCGCTGCAAGCACGCCGGCAAAGAATTTCATCTATCATCCTCCCTGAAGGACATTTTCACAGTTATTACCATTACCACGCGCTCACGCAAATGTCAAGCCTTTTTTGCCCCCGCGGCATCTGCTGATTGTATCCAGTATCCAGTATCGAGTAACCAGGGATAATACCGGAAACACCACGTCGCAGACGTGGTGGAGATGAAATATCCTTTCTCCCCCTCCCGTTCCGGCGTCTTATATTCACCACAGAGACACAGAGAACACAGAGAAGAAAACACAAGAGAAGTCCCTTTTTCTCTTCTTAAAACCAAAAGAAGGTTTTTGCCTTTCCTCTGTGACCTCTGTGCCTCTGTGGTTAGAACACAGGTTGTGAAAGGAGTTGGTACTGTCAAAGGAGTTAGGGCGAATTTTTACAAATGATTCCACCGATGCCCTCATCGTCATTGCGAGGAGGGCGAAGCCCGACGCGGCAACCTGATTTCTTAATAAAAACATAGCATCCTCCCACCGCACTCCATCCGTCTCAAAATGTGAATTTCTCTCAGTTCATCCACCTTTCGGGGGGAAAGAGAGGGGAGCCAGACACTGGCTCCTGATTATTGCAGCGGCTTCAGGGCCCGCAGTTGGCGCAGGCCTCCTGCTGCGCCGGGGCAGCGGGACCGCCGGTTCCGTTGCGCTTCTCGAACCCCAGCACTGCCATGAAATCCCTGTCCCGCTCAGTCAGCACCGGGCCTGCGAGAT
>CAZXNM010000004.1:0-295486 GCA_964641955.1 uncultured Planctomycetota bacterium | reverse complement strand
AACTTCGACTTGTTACATCTTTTTGGTGTCGGCGGCGTGTGACAAAATTTGTCACTCGAAACGGCAAACGCTGTAGAGCTTACGCAGCAAGGCTTTCAAGCCGGGATGGGACTGAACGCTGCCAGCATTCCGGGTTCCAGACGGGTATAGTGCTGGAAGCTGACAGTGATGGGGCTCTCAGGGAGGCATCTGGCTGGATGCTGCCAGCTATAAGGCATGCAGGACCGGCGAAGATGTGTTTTTTGCCACAGAGAACACTGAAAAAACAGGATTTCAGGGGTATAAGTAACGGGAGACATGGAGATAGAAAGAAATATGGGGATGAGGGAGTATAAGAACACGGGATACTGTCTGACTGACTATCAACCGATATAAGGATTGAGGAATCGCCCGTGTCAACTGTCATTATTTTCTGGCAGAAATTCATTTGACACAGATGATGGGATGGTTATTATTCTTATGAAGTGGTGAACAAGGTGGGGGAGAATCATGTCCACAGACATCTATCCCTTGGATATTCCCATGTATTCGCAGGCGACGGCTTCTCGCCTTGTTAGATTGAGCCAGGGCAGAGTCCGGCGCTGGCTGCGAGGATATGGATATGATTATACACCCGTCGGTGAAAAAACTCCTCAACGAAGAAAAAAGCCTCCAGTGGTTCACCGTGGCGAAACTGAAGGTTCACAATATGCATCATTCCTTGACTTGATTGAAATGTTTTTAGTCAAGCAACTAATTGACGATCCTCATGTCCATCTGAGCATTCAGAAGATACGCAAGGCATTGGATGAAGTAAAGAGTCGTTCTGGTGGACATCATCATCTCGCACTTAGAAGAATCTGGTCGTCAGGAAGTGAATTATATCAATTGTTGACACAAGAAGAAGAAGACAAAGAAATGGTCCAGTTGCTTTCTGGAGGTCAACGTGTTTTCACGGATGTGATAATGAAGGCAGCTCACCATATTGACTTGGGTAAAACAATCGAGTTCGTTGAAAAGTGGTATCCTCTTGGTAACGAAGAGCCAGTTGTAATCGACCCACGTATTTCCTTTGGGGCACCTACAATAACTGGTCGAAGAATTGAAACAGCTAATATCTACGACCTTTATCTGGGAGAAGGGCACAATATAGACCGCGTCTGCTTTTGGATGGACTTGACCGAACGCGAAGTAAGGGCCGCGCTGGCTTATGAAGAGAGTCTGCATAAGAAGCATCAGACAGCTGCATGAGTAATAACCTCAAATTCCTTATTGACGAAAATCTCGCCCCGCAAATCGCAAAAGGGATGGCAGGCTTTGGACAACCGGTTATTCACATTGCCGATTGCGAATATCTTGGTAAGGGCGTCCAAGATACCGATTTGCTTGAGCATATTGGAAACAGGGGATGGTTTCTGCTTACTCATGATAAAAATATAAGTAAGAAGCCGGCAGAAAAACATGCGTTCATGAAGTACCAGATAGGAGCTTTCTTTCTTGGAGGAAAAGATAGAAGTATCTGTTCCTATATCCAGCAATTGGTGAGAAACTGGCCTAGGATTAAAGAGCTTGCTGCCAGAAAAAGAAGACCTTTTGCATACAGAATCCCTCCTAATGGCACAAATATAAAGCGGATTCCCCTTTAAAGAGGTTCATGTCTGCCACGCATTTAGCCTTCGATCCTCGTTGTGATGCGTCAGCTGCGAAATGGATTGACACGGGGAGAGGGCCTTACTAAAGTATGGCCGGGCTTAAGATGGGCGTCGTTCATGGCTTCAGGCTTGTATATCGGCGCGAGGATTAAGCCGCGCGGCCTGTTCAGGAGGCGCCCTGCCCCGGCTCAGAACGACTTCATCCTTGCTTTCCGCCGCACCGTGCAATAGAATGGAGTAACAATGAGAAGAATCGCCGCAATCACCGGGATGATTCTGCTGCTGGCCGCTATGCTTGTTTCCTGCAGCAACGGCGAGGACGCCGAACAGCAGCGACCCGGCGCGGGAAAAGAGGCGTCCGGGAGCGGGCAGGCAGATGAATCCAAGCCGCCCGGCAGGCTGTTTCCCGTCTACCGGGGCAACGAATCCGGGGGCAAATGGGGTTACGTGGACGAGACCGGCAAAGTGACCATAGAACCTCAGTTCGACCGTGCAGGCGAGTTTTCGGAAGGGCTGGCGTCCGTGATGGCGGGCAGGGAATGGCGTTTCATTAACACCAGCGGCAAGGTGGTCGCGGGCGCGGGCCATCGCGGCGGACAGCTTTTCTGCGAAGGACTGGCACCGGTGATGTATACCGTCGGCTACGGCTACGTTGACAATACGGGCAGGATGGTCATCAAGCCGCGGTTTCTCTGGGGAGGGAACTTCTCGGAAGGGCTGGCCCCCGTGCTGATGGACGATAAATACGGTTACATAGACAGGAAGGGCAAGGAAACCATCAAGCTCCGTTTCGACGAGGCGGGCAAGTTCTCCGAAGGGCTGGCAGCCGTCATGCTCGAGGGCAGGTGGGGCTACATAGACAAGGCGGGCGAGACGGTAATCGAACCCCGGTTCGACCGGGCCGGACACTTCTCGGAAGGGCTGGCGTACGTGACCACAGGCCGCAAGTACTGCTACATAGACCGGACGGGAAAGACGGTAATCGAAGAGAGGGATCTCGAAAAGCCGCTCGACCCGCTCGCGTCACCGCCGCCCCCGCCGCACCCCAACAGGCCGCTGCACTTCTCGGAAGGACTCGTGCCTGTGCGGGCCGGCGACAAATGGGGCTACATGGACAAGACGGGCAGAACAGTAATCGAGCTGCAGTTCGACTACGCCTACGACTTCTCCGAGGGCCTGGCCGCCGTTGCGTCAGGCGGGAAGTGGGGTTACATAGACAAGACAGGCAAGACAGTCATCGAGCCCCGGTTCGGCACCGCCGGGCAGTTCTCCGGCGGGCTCGCCCACGTGGAGACCGGCTCGAAATACGGCTACATCGACGCGGCGGGAAAGTACGTCTGGGGTCCCGCCGACGGCCCGCTCACGAAATGACCGGGCTCGCCTGCATAAACACCCTTGCATCCCGCCGCACATTGTGATAAAGTGAAGCTGTGATGAGAAAAGCCGCTGAAATCGTCGGGATAATTCTGCTGCTGGCCGTCTGCATCGGGTGCAGCAAGAAAGATGACAAAATTCCCTTCTTCCGCCCCGTTCCGGAAGGCGAGGACAGGATTCTCGTCATAGTCAACACGAACAGCGCAATCTCCGAGGCAATCGGCGACTACTACCTCTCGAAGCGCCCGGCAGCGCACAGGTGCTGCGTCGCCGCCCCGACGACGGAGACAATCTCGCGAACCGACTACGACGACACGCTCAAGGCGACCATCGAGGACTACCTCACGACCAACAGCCTCGCGGACGAGATATACTACATCGTCACGACGAAGGGCGTGCCGCTGAGAGTATCCGCCTCTGCCGGCGACGACAACGCCTCGGTGGACTCGGAGCTTGCGCTGCTCTTCCGGTCCTACACCCTCGCCTCGCGGTTCAACAACCCGTATTACGGCCAGAACAGCCGCTTCGACAGGACTTACAACATATACCTCGTGACCCGCCTGACCGGCTACGAGACGGACGGCAACGGCGACGGCATCCCCGACGATGTGAAGGCGCTCATTGACAGGGGCACGCGGCCAGCGCGCAGGCCCTCCGGGCGGTTCGTTCTCGACGTTGATCCGGGCAAAGATAATCCTTCATACCAGATGGGCAACGACTGGATGCGCGATGCGGCGACCAGTCTGGCGGCGGACGGCTTCGACTACGTTCTCGACGAGACGACCACCTTCGTGACGGGCGAGAGCAGCGTAATCGGCTACTGCTCGTGGGGCAGCAACGACGGCAACTCCCCGTCGTGCCCGTACCTGCTCGGCAACACGTGGCGGGCGGGCGCCGTCGTCAGCACCTATGTCAGCACCAACGCACGCAGCTTCCAGACAGGCACGGGATACGGGCAGTCGCTCGTGGCCGACCTGATAGCCGAGGGCGTCACCGGCGCGAATGGGCACGTCTATGAGCCTTACCTCGATGCCTGCTCGCGGCCGAATATCCTGTTCGACAGGTACACCTCGGGCTGGAACCTTGCCGAGAGCTACTACTGCTCGATTCGGTACCTGAGCTGGATGAACGTCGTCGTGGGCGACCCGCTCTGCGCCCCGTGGGAATAGCCCGTCTCGGGAATCTCCCTTGCCTCCCGCCGCACATTGTGATAGAGTACAAGTACGATGAAGAAGATTATTGTCATTACTGTGGTTCTTGTCCTGCTTGCCGCTGGCAGCGGGTGCCGGTATGCGAATGCGCGTCTGCGTGACGCGGCCGACTGCATCGGTGCATCCGTCACCGTAGGACCAGGCTTCGCAGTCGATGCCCAAGCGACATGGCTTGCGCGGCTTGGGGTCGGTTTTATCAAAGGCACGCGCTACGCCGTCTACTATGGAGAGCCCGGCAGAATGACGACAGCATCACTGACAGGCGGCGGCAGTCCGCTGTTCTGCCTGGAGATTACGAACAACGAGGATGAAGAGGATAAGCTGCTGAACATGTGGGGGGCTTTCTGGTGTGTTCCCCAGGTAGTCGGCCCGGAACTCGATCTCTATGTAGCCAATCCTTTCCGCAATGTATACCAGTATGACAGGTCAGGGGAGGACTGGCTTGGCACAAGGAGGCTCTGCGGCAATAGTTTCCTGGATGTCGGGTTCAGCGTTCATATCGGCTATTTCGGGGTGGAATTCAGGCTGAAGCTGAATGAACTTGCCGATTTCCTTCTCGGATTTACAACGCTCGACATATCCGGTGATGATGTCAGGGCATTGCCGGAACAGTCACAGCAGCAAGAATCAAACCCGGTCAACAAGTCTTGATAACCTCATCATGTATCGTTGTCAACTTTCCGAGCGCAGGCGGTGGAGTTCGTGCAGGATTTCGCGGCGCAGGCCCTCGATTGAGAGATTCGTGACGCTGCGCTTCAGCTTCTCGACATCAATCATAAGCGGCAGGCCGATTTTCTTGCGCCTGCCTTCCCCTTCCGCGTTGAAGTAGAGGTACTCCGTGCGCGTATCAATAAGCAGGCACTTGGCGAATGCGAGCACTGCCGCCGATTCGCGAAGCGGGCCCAAATCGGTCTCTGTCGCGGTCGTGTAGGCGAGCACGGCCCCGGCCCCCACGCGCGCCGCAGCCCTGCGTATGGCGTCCGCGCTGACGCTTTCTCCCACCACGAACGCGGGCAGGAAGACGGGCTCGACGGCGAAGCCCGCTCCCTTGAAGAATTCGCGCCAGCGGCGGCGCTCCGGCCAGCGAATCGTCCGGATTCCGTCGCCGATTTCGACTATCGCCACCTTGAGCTTCGTGCCCTCGGCAATGCTGACGGTAGGCTCTATGCGCAGGATTTCCATGGCCTTTGCGTTCAGGCGCTCGCGAAGCTGCTCGTATCGCTCGCCCAGCCACGCCTCGTAGCCCGCGTCGCGTTCGCCCCGGTCACGGTTGAAATCCCTGTTCTCCTTGAGTTCCTGCTGAAGCTCATCGACCGCCTTCGCCGTTATTGTCTTTTCCTGCATGGTTTCTTCGAAACGGCGGGCAAATTCCCTGTTTTTCTCCTGTTCCCTGTAGCGTTTTTCGTATTCCTCGTGCTTTTCCAGGCGCTTCTGCGGGATTGCTGCGCGCGCCTCCTTGAGCTTCATAAGCTCGGTCGAACTCTCGGCGAACTGCTCCCACGCCGCCGCGTACTGCGGGGCGCACGCGGCGCTGTAGCTGGCGCACCCGCAGAACGCGGCGCATGTCAAAAGAACGGCAGCGGTGGCGAGACGCCGGAGCATGGCAGCCCCCTACTTCGCCGCCGAGCGGGCCTTGATGGCGCGAACGGTTTCCTCGCGCAGGATATCGAGCGCGGATTTGCGCGAATCGAGCCCGTGCTGCTTCTTGTCCATGAAGTAATAGGGCCTGGTGGTTTTGCGCTCGTCCTCGCCCTCGACGGTGAATTCGAGGAACTCGTTCTCGACGTCGAAGCATGCGCCCTTGGCGAAGGTGAGCACTGCCGACTCGCTGCCCGGCGCGAAGAAGGCCCCGACGACGCTCAAGTAAAGCAGGCCGCCGAGGTTGGTCCGCGAATCGCTCGAATCCGCGACCGCGTAGAGCAGCATTGCGTCCGCGTGCAGCCGCGCGGCCGCGAGGCGCATCTCGTGAAAACCCGGGTTAGACGAGACGATCACGGACGAGATGAAGATGACCTTCACCGCGCCTGTCTCTTCGAGGGTCTTTCGCCATGCATCCTTGTCTTCCTGGCGGATTGTCTCGACGCCGGTGCGGCCCACCTGCGCGATGGCGAGCGTAATCGGCTTATCGTCGGTGAACCTGATGGCCGGCTGTATCTTGAGGATTTCCGCCACGGCTTTGTTGGTTGCTTCGCGCTGGGCCGTGAATAGCGCTGCGCCATCGCCCGACTGCGGAACGCTCGCGTGAAACGGCGGCGCGAGCCTCGCCCGAAGCGCGGGGTCGAAGTGCGGCGGGTCGGGGTGCAGGCTCTTGCACCCTGCCGCAAGCAGAACCAGAACGCAGATTCCGACAACTCCCGTCTTCCTCATGACACTCCTCCTCTCCTTTCCGGTGCCCGTGTGGTCCCTGTGCTCACAAATAACAGCACCCGACCTGTCCCCCCGGTTCACCAAAATCCGGATTCGCCGCGATTCGATGCAGAATCTCCGTCGTGTAAAGAGAAGAGGAGATTGCTTGCCGAAGGGAAGAGGCGGCGGTAGAATGTCTGTAGAAGTGTGTGGAGACATGAAAGAGACCCGCGTGCGCATCCTTATATATATAATTCTGACCGCAGTGCTGCTGCCCGCCGGCGCCGCCTTCGCGGGCGACGTCATCGAGCTCAAGGACGGCGAGAAGGTCGAGGGCAGGCTCGCCGGCGAAAGCCCCTCGGAAATAACCGTCCAGACCGGCGGAACAAGGCTCGTCCTGCCGAAAGCCATGATAAAGGTCATGAAAATCGAGGAGGTGCACGTCACCCTCGCGGACGGCAGGAAGCTCAAGGGCCAAATCGAGAAGGAGACCGACCAGTCCGTAACGCTGCGCATGAGGCTCGGCGGCCTGACCATCGATAAGATGGACATAGCCCACCTCGAGCGCAAGGTCATCGAGAAGAAGCCCGTCATCGGGAAAGGCCCGAAGACGGGCGGCCCGGACGACCAGATACCGGGCGCGCAGAAAATCCAGTGGCCGCATCGCACGCGCAGGCTCGGCAAGCGCGAGGTCAAGTACCTCCGAAGCTGGGCTTCCTGGCATCTCTACCACAAGCACTACGACGAGGCGGTCGAAAGATATCTGAAGATTCTCGGCTCGAACCCCAGGGACACGATGGCGCTCTACGACATCGCCTGCGCGTACGCGGGGATGGGCGAGCTGGACAAGGCGGTGCTCCACCTGCGCATGGCTGTCGCCACGGGGTACGCCGACTTCGAGCGCATCGACGCCAACCCGGACTTCGATGCAATCCGCAGCCACAGGGGATACGTCGAGATATCGAAGAAGCGCGATGAAATACAGCACCAGGCCGCGCGCAAGCGGCTCGAAGAGCTGAAAAAGAAGTTCGGCGAGGGCTACACCTACGAAATCGACGAGAAGCACAAGCTCATTTTCGCCACCAACCGCAGCCTCAAGACGCTCGCGCGCATGAAGGAGCACCTGCTGCAGTTCGCCGACGCACAGTACCGCGAAATCTGGGACTACAAGCCTTCCTGCTACCTGACCATCATCTGCCCCGACGAGGAAGGGCTGAGGAAAGTCGAAAGCAATCCTTCCACGCCCGGGCGCTACCACCCGGCGGACAAATCCGTCGTTTCGCTCGACATAGACAGCATACTCGACCACGAGTTCACGCACGCGCTGCACTACGCCGACCAGGACGCGAAGCGCATCGACGCCCCGACCTACATCACGGAAGGCTTCGCAACCCTGTTCGAGACGGGCGGGATGGTCGGCGACAGGTATATCCCGCGCAGGTTCAACGATGCGTTCTACGGCGTCAAGCAGGCGGTCAAGAAGGGCGAGCACGTGCCGTGGCGGCAGTTCTGCCGGCTCTCGCACTACCAGTACCATCAGAAAGACCGGCATCTCCACTACCGCCAGAGCCGCTACATGTTCGTCTACCTCTACGAGAAGGGCAAATTGAAGAGATGGTACGACAATTACTGCAAAACGTTCCACCGCGACAGCACCGGCAGGGCCGCGTGGGAGATGACCTTCTGCAGGACTTTCGATGAAATCGAGCAGGACTGGGTCGCGTGGCTGAAGACGCTGTCGCGGACAATGCAGAAGCTCGAGCACTGGGGTGGCGCGCATCTCGGCGTCGAGTTCGAGGACTGCGACGAGGGGGTCGCGCTCTACAGGGTCGAGTTCGACTCGCCCGCGTTCAGGGACGGCCTGCGCGCCGGCGACATCGTGACCGGCGCGAACGAAACGAAGCTCGCGACTTACAAGGAAATCGTCGCGTTCCTCAATTCGCGAAAGCCCGGCGACAAGGTGGCTTTCAAAATCCTGCGGGGCGGCAAAGAAACGACCGTCAACGTCACCCTCGGCGAACCGCCCGGAGGAGGCAAAGAATGAGGAAAGCCGCGCTGCTCTTGCCTCTCCTGCTGTCCTTCGGGCTGTTCTCAATAGCCGCCGCCCAGGAAGTTGACAGAAGCAAAGAAATCGCCCGGCTAATCAAGAACCTCGACAGCGACGACCCCAACGTGCGCCAGAATGCCGCCTACCATCTCGGCAAGATGGGCGACGAGACTGCGGTCGTCCCGCTCATCGGCACACTCAGGGACAAAGACCCCATCATCCGCAAGTACGCGGCGCAGTCGCTGGGAATGCTCGGCGACAGGAGGGCCGCCGGGCCCGTCATGAAGCTTCTCGAAGACCCCTCGCCGGACGCGCGCCGGGGCGCGGCGTGGGCGCTCTCGCGCATCGGGGACAAGAGCTGCGTCGAGCCGCTCTGCAAGGCGCTTCGCGACAAGGACGGCGAGCTGCGCGCAGCAGCCGTGACCGCGCTCGGTCACATCGGCGATGCCCGCGCCGTCAGGCCGCTGGCCGAAGTACTCAAGAGCAAGGACGATGACCTGCGAAAGCGCGCCATTGAAGCGCTGGGCGAGATAGGCGACCCGGCCGGCGTCGAGCCGGTGAGCAGATTTCTCCAGGACGAGTCCGAGACCGTCCGGCACTGGGCCGCAGCCGCGCTGGCGAAAATCGCCGACGCGAAGGCTGTCGGACTCCTGCTCGAAGCGTGGAAGAAGAACACGAAGCATACCGCAAGCTACGACGTGCTCTACCTGGAGCCGCTGCTGCACAGGGGCTGCATTCAGCCTTTCACGGAAGCGCTCAGGCGCGGTAAGGCCGAGGTTCGCATCGGCGCAATCGAGCTTCTGACGAAATACGCCGACAAAAAGGCCGTTCCCGCGCTCGCCGGGGCGTTGAAGAGCGAGGATTCCCGCGTGGGCGTCGCCGCAGCCGGCGCTCTCGGCCGGATGCGGGCGAAGGAGGCGGCCGGACCGCTGGCGGAAGCGCTCGGGAGCAGCGACTGGCTGATAAGCTCCGCCGCGGCGGGTGCGCTGGGCGAGATATGCGCTCCGGAGTCGGTCGAGCCGCTGATTCAGGCCGCGAAGATGGGACATCCGGCGACCCGGGCCGCAGCCGCGCGGGCGCTCGGCCTGCTCGGGGATGCGAAGGCGGCCGGCGCGCTCCTCGAAGCGCTCAAGGCGGATGACGCGGGCACGCGATGCCAGGCTGCGTGGGCGCTCGGTGCGCTCGCCTGCGAGAAGGCGGCCGCGCCGCTCAAGGCGGCTCTGAAAGACCCGGATGCCGCGGTGCGGGCTGCAGCGGCGCGCGCGCTCGGCTGGGTCTGCGACGACACCGCTCTGGGGCATCTCATGCCTCTGCTCAAGGACGAAGTCAAGCAGATCCGCGTCAGCGCGGCGGACGCTCTCGGCAACACGGGCGACAGGAACGCCGTCATACCCCTCACGGCGGCGCTGGCGGACCCCGAGGCGGATGTCCGCGCCGCAGCCGCCGAATCGCTCGGCAGGCTCGCCAGCAAGAGCGCGACCGCATCGCTCGTCGAGCTCCTGGACGACAAGGACAAACACGTCGCGTGCCAGGCGGCGCTTGCGCTCGGCGAAATCGAGGATTCGGACGCCGTCGGGGCGCTGGCCGGCGCTCTGAAATCGAGCGACTGGTGGCTCTGCTCCTGCGCTGCGGAGGCGCTCGGCAGAATCGGCGGGAAAGGGGCGGTCGAGGCGCTTGTGAAAGTGCTCAACGACACGAAGTGGTGCGCCAGGTCGTCCGCCGCTTCGGCGCTCGGGCGCACCGGCGACAAGAGCGCCATCCCCCACCTCATTGCAGCTTTGAAGGATGCCGACGACTGGATACGCGAGTTCAGCGCAAGCTCCCTCGAAGCAATAACCGACCAGGACTTCGGCGAAGACCACGACAAGTGGTCAAAATGGTACGGCGAAAACAAGGATAAATAAGCTCTGGAATCACATATCGTCTTCAGGCGGAGTGAATTTGTCATGAGAAGTATTGTTTTCATTGCATCTATTGGGCTGTTGCTTGTGACAGCGTGCCACAGCACTCAGGATATGAGTCCCCGTGCAATAAACGAGGATTTAGGAGTGTTTGGGGCTGTAACGATAGGCGACCTTGAGATGGTAAGAGAGTTTATCTCTTCCGGAGTTGATGTCAACGCAAGGCGGCGGTTCGATGGCAAGACACTGTTTCACGTCGCTGTGTGCTATGGGAACTGTCTCGAACATGTGAAGATGGACGTCGTCAGGTTTCTTGCTGACGAAGGGGCCGATCTGACCGCCACCGACATGCACGGCAACACACCCCTTCACGATGCGGTAGGAACTAATTGGCTTGAAGTGGTGAAATTTCTTCTTGAGCGCGGCGTTGACCCGGATATCAGGGACGGTACGGGCGAGACGCCTTTACACTGGTGCGCGATGTATTACCCCGGGTACGAGGAGCGTCTTGAAATAGCCCGGCTTCTGCTGTCAAAGGGCGCAGACCCGAACGCGAGGAACAAGAATGGGGCAACTCCCGTTCATATCGCGGCAGAATGGGGTCACACGACGATACTGAACTTGTTGATAGAAAACGGCGGAGATATCAATGCCGAAGACAGCAAGGGATGCACGACGCTGGACCGGGCTATCGAAGGCATCTTTGCTGATGACGATTTCGTGGAGATGCTGCGCAAGCACGACGCGAAGACCGGTAAGGAGCTCCAAGAAGGCAAGTAGCGCGGGGGTGCCGGTCAGATTAGCTTATTTGCCTTGAGCTCGTTGATTCTGGCGGTGCTGTAGCCGAGGAGTTCGCCGTAGATTTCCTCGTTGTGCTCGCCGACGCGCGGCGGGAAAGTCACCTCGCGGCCGGTCGATTTCAGGTGCGCGCTCTCCACAGGCAGCGGCGGCAGGAAAACCTCCGTGCCCGTCCTCGGGTCTTTCGAGTGCACGATATTCTCGTGGATATGCGGGTCGTCGGCCACATCCTTGACGGTCTTCACGCCCGAGACGGGGACGCCAGTGCTGTTGAAAGCCTCGACAAGCTCGGCGGTCGTCTTCGCCGCCGTTATCTCGTTCAGCCGCTCGTTCAGGTTCGCCACGTCCGCAATGCGGCCCGCGTTCGTCGCGTATTCCCCGCGCGCAAGCGACTCGAAGCCGGGCAGCTTCGTTATTGACTCCCACTGCCTGTCGTTCCCGACCGCGATGTAGATGTAACCGTCTTTCGCCCTGAAGATGGAGACGGGCGCGAAGAAGCGGTGGGTGTTGCCCTTGCGGGTAATGTGGTAGCCGAAGCTCTTTGTGAGCGAGAAGACGCTGAGGAGCCAAGAGACTGCGCTGCGGAACATCGAGATGTCCACGCGCGAGCCCTGGTCGGTGCCGTGTCGGCGAAAGAGCGCCTTGAGCGTCTCGGAATAGGCGTGCTCGCCCGCCAGCAAATCGACGACCGGCAGGCCGAAAACCATCGGCGGGCCGTCCGGCTCGCCGTTCAGGTCCATGAGCCCCGCCCTCGCCTGCAGCACGGGGTCGTAGGCAGGCTCCGCAATATCGGGCCCGAATCCGGTAATGCCTATCCAGATGAGGTTGGGCTTGACTTCCTTGAGAGTATCGTAGTCGATTCCGGCCTTTACGCAGCTTTTCTGGAGCTGGTTCGTGGCGAAGATATCCACGTCGAGCTTCACAATGAGGTCTTTGAGAATCTGTTTGCCCTCGTCGGTGGCGAAGTTGAGGGTTATGGCTTTCTTGCCGACGTTCAGCGGCAGGAAGTAGGAGTTGAGCGCCTCCTCGCCGAGCAGGTTGTCGCCTATGAAGCGGTTCGGGTCGGGCCGCTCGGGATGCTCGATTCTTATGACGTTCATGCCGTCGGCGGCCAGCCTGTAAGTCAGAAACGGCAGCGTCGTCGCCTGCTCGACGCTGAGCACGGTCGTGCTTCTGAAAAGCTCTATCTCTTCCATTACTTCACCTGTTCCGTGGACGAAACACGCGGGAAATCACTGTTTGAGCAAGGCCTGCATGGATGCCGCGTCCGGGTTCTTCGCGACGCCGGTCTCGCAGATTATGGCCGCGATGAGTTCGGCCGGGGTCACGTCGAAGGCGGGGTTGAAGACCTTGACGCCTTCCGGCGCAGTCCTGACATCGCGGAAGCCGGCGACCTCCCCGGCTGCGCGCTCCTCGATGGGGATGTCATCGCCGGACTCGAGCGAGAAGTCGAAGCTCGACAGCGGCGCGACGACGTAGAACGGCACGCCGTGTTCGCGGGCGAGGACGGCCAGCGGGTAGGTGCCTATCTTGTTCGCGGCATCGCCGTTCGCGGCTATGCGGTCGGCGCCGACGAAGATTCCGTCAATCCCGCCCCGGCGCAGCACCGTGGCCGCCATGTTGTCGCAGATGAGGGTGACGTCGATTCCCTCGCGCATGAGCTCCCACGTGGTGAGGCGCGCGCCCTGCAGCAGCGGCCTTGTCTCGCATGAATAGACCGAAATCATCTTGCCCTGCTCCTTCGCGACGTAGAACGCCGCGAGCGCGGTGCCGAGGCCGCCGGTGGCAAGGCCGCCGGCGTTGCAGTTGGTCATGTACGCACCGCCGTCCTTCACGAACTGCTGGCAGTATTCGCCCATCCTGCGGGACGCATCAAGGTCTTCCTCGAGCATCCTGCCGGCGTCGGCGAGGATTGCATTTTTCACATCGGCTACTGAGCTATCGGCCATGGAGCCTGCGAGCTTTCGCATACGGTCGATTGCATAGAAGAGGTTGACGGCTGTGGGCCTGCTCGAAGCGAGGTAGTCGCAGACGCGCTCAAGCTCGCCGTCGAATTCGGCGCGGTCGTCGGGGCAGCCGCGCACGCCGATGAATACGCCGTAGGCGGCCGCGATTCCGATTGCGGGCGCGCCGCGAACCGCAAGCGTCCTGATTGCGTCGAAGACTTCCCCGGCAGTCGTTAGGTCGAGGAACTTGAATTCGCCGGGAAGCAGGCGCTGGTCGATTATTCTCAAGGCACCGTCCGGCCCGCCCTGCCACTTCACAGTTTCGACGGGCATGCTATTCTCCAAGCTGCTCGTTGGCTTCCTCGACGCCCTTCTTCATCTTCTCCTTGAGGGCGTCGAGCCTGCCTGCCAGGTCTTTGTCCGAGAGGGCGAGTATCTGGGCGGCGAGGATTGCGGCGTTCTTCGCGCCCGACTTGCCCAGCGCAAGCGTGGCCACGGGCACGCCCGAGGGCATCTGGACGGTCGCAAGAAGCGCATCGAGCCCGGAGAGGTCGCTCGAAGCTACGGGCACGCCGAGGACGGGCAGGGTCGTGTTCGCGGCGACCGCGCCGGCGAGGTGCGCGGCATGGCCGGCGATTGCGATTATCACCCGCAGCCCTCTTGAGCGCGCCGACTTCACGTACTCGGCGACCATGTCGGGCGTCCTGTGCGCCGACATGACCTTCATCTCGAAGGGTATGCCGATCTCTTCGAGCCTGCCTGCGGCTTCCTTCGCGATTTCGAGGTCCGAGGAGCTTCCCATTATGACTGCGACCCTGGGTTCTGTCATGCGCCTGCTCGCTTTCCTCTCGTGTTTCGGATTATGCTTCGAGTTTTTTTCCGGTAATGCGCTCGTAAACTTCGACGTAGCGCGCTGCGGTGCGCTCGACGATTTCCGGCGGCAGCTCGGGCGGAGGCGAGTTCTTGTCCCACGGCTGCTTCTCCAGCCAGTCGCGGACAATCTGCTTGTCTAACTGGTCCTGCGCCTGGCCCTCGCGGTAGGAATTCCTGTCCCAGAACCGCGAGGAATCCGGTGTCAGAATCTCGTCAACAAGCACGATTTCCTCGCCGATGACGCCCCACTCGAACTTAGTGTCCGCGATAATGATGCCCTTGTGTTCCGCCACGCGATGCGCCTCGTGGTAGATTTGTAAGCTGCGCTTCTTGAGCGCCTCGGCCCGCTTTTTCCCAACGATTTTCTGCATTCTGGCGAAATCGATGTTCTCGTCGTGTCCCTCGGCCGCCTTGGTGGCGGGTGTGAAGACAGGCTCGGGCAGCCTGCTCGATAGCTGGAGCCCCTTGGGCAGCGGGATGCCGCAGACGGACTGGTGCTTCTTGTAATCCTTCCAGCCGGAGCCGGCGAGGTAGCCGCGCACGACGCACTCAACGGGCAGCACCTCGGCGCGCCTGACAAGCATGCTCCTGCCGGCGAGGGTCGCGCCGTGCACCTGCACGGAGGCGGGCATTTCGCGGACATCGGCAGTTATCAGGTGATTGGGCGTAATCGGGCTCATGTGGTCGAACCACCACAGCGAGAGCTGCGTCAGGACGGTGCCTTTGCCGGGTATGGCGTTCGGGAGGACCCAGTCGAATGCCGAGATGCGGTCGGTGGCCACGATGAGCAGGTGGTCTTCGACCTCGTAGATGTCGCGGACCTTGCCGCGCCTGAGCAGGCTCAGGCCTTCGAGGTCGGTTTCGAGCATCATATCGGTCATTTTGATTCCCCTCTCCGGATTGCCGTTCTCAAGGCTCGTATATTAAGCCATCGCCGGAGAAGGGTCAAACTTTTTGTCAGTTCGCCGCCCGCGGCGGACATTTAGACAGAATATCGGGACGCGGAATACGTCGAAAAGGATGAAGAGAAAAGGCGGCGGGAGAATAAAATTTGATGCACAGGGTCTTTACACGGAACTGGATTGCTGCTAAAATTCTGACAGTTCCTGTGGGAAATTTCATTGTACGGAGGAGGGTAGAATGAGCAGGCTTACTCTGGCGTTTATCGCGGTCTGTTTTGCGCTGTCGGTGGCTCTCGTCCTGGCCGACGAGGAGAAGAAGCCCAAATACATGGGAACGAAGGCATGCAAGGGCTGTCACGGCAGAGACAAAATCGGCAACCAGTACAAGATATGGAGCGAGGGCCCGCACGCCAAGACATTCACCGAGCTTGGGGAAGATGCGGCCAAGAAAGTGGCCGAGAAGGCCGGCGTGAAAGGCGACCCGCAGAAGGCGAAAGAATGCCTCGAATGCCACGTCACGGCCTACGGCGTGGACAAGGCGCAGCTCGACAAGGGCTACAAGGCGGAAGAAGGCGTGACCTGCGAGGCGTGCCACGGGCCTGCCGAACAGTACAAAAAGACCCACATAAAGAAGAAGGACGAGGCCAAGAAGCAGGGATTTATCCATAAACCGGACGAGAAGTCCTGCACGGTCTGCCACAATAAGAAGAGCCCGACCTTCAAGGAATTCAAGTTCGACGAGAAAGCCAAGAAGATAGCACACCCCAAGAAATAGCATCACCCGGGCGAAGAAAAGAACGAGGAGGCCGGCAGAAGCCGGTCTCCTCTTTTATATTCCCGCCCGCTTTTCAGACCTTCCGCGCGCGCGCCGGCCGGGAAGCCGACACAGCCGCGCCCCGGGTCGATTCGCGTTCCTGACAGTGCTGTAAGCCGCTATCAGGCTCGTTTCGATATAATCGCGGCAATCACTATGTGAATGACGCCGATTACGGCGGCGCAGACGGCGATTACTATCTGTAGTATCACCCTGCCGCTGGAGAAATCGGCGTTCACGAACGACATCACCGATGTCACGGCGATGACGACGAGTGATAGGATAAGGAATATCACTCCCAGCAAGTTGATAAGCTGCTTCATAGCTCCTCCACCCTCCTCGACACTATCCTAACGCGTTGACATTTACTTCTCAATAGTCGCGCACGACGGCGAAACGGCACAGCGCCGCCAGCGCGTCCCTGTACTCCGATTCTTCGAAGCTCTCCAGCCTCGCGAGAGCTTTTTTTGCATACCTGTCCGCGATTTTCATGCTGTATTCGATGGAATCTCTCGACCTGACCAGCTCCTCGACCCGCTTCACGTCGATTTTTCGGCCGTTGTTGCTGCCGAAGACGCTCTTCAGGAAGCGGCGCTCCCTCGCGGTTGACTCGCGCGCGCAGTGTATCAGCGGGAGCGTCATCCTCGCGTCGCGCAGGTCGGAGCCGAGCTCCTTGCCCAGCTTGCCGCGGCTCGCGACGAGGTCCAGGACGTCGTCGCGTATCTGGAACGCGACGCCCATCTCGAGGCCGAATTCGCCCATGAGCTTCTCGCGCGCGCCGTCGCCCGCGGCGATGGCGCCCATGCCGCAGCACGATGACATGAGCGAGGCGGACTTGCCCCTGATAATCTCCATGTAGATGTCTTCGCCCAGCTTGAAGTCGCCCTGGCTCTGGAACTGAAGCGCTTCGCCCCGGAACATGGTCTCGAGCGTGCGAATCAGCAGCCTGCGGGCCGGCTCGATATCCAGGGCGATGCGGCCCGCCACTTCCAGAAGCAGGTGCGTCCCCGCAAGGAGGGCCGTCTGCTCGCCCCAGCGGGCGTTTATCGTCTTCCTGCCCCTGCGCAGCTCCGAGCCGTCGAGAAGGTCGTCGAGCACGAGCGAGCCGATGTGAATCAGCTCCATTACGGCGGCGTATTCCACAGCCTGGGCCGGGTCTTCTCCGCAGGCCCCGCACGAGAGCAGCACCAGCGCCGGACGCAGGCACTTGCCCTGCTTGCCCAGGACGTGCCCGACCGCCGCGGAGAGCTTCACGAGCTTCTTCTCCGAGGGCACCGCCTGCGAGATGCGTTTCTTCACCTGCTCGATTTCGGCCGAGACAGGCTCGAGGATGGACCCGAGCCCGGGCGCGGAGAGTCTCTCTCCGCTCGAAAGCCCTGCTCCTTCGCCGATTATTCGTGCTTTCTCCAACCGCATTTGCCCTGCTCTTCTTTTCTGCCTTACTCTTTCAACTGCTTCAGCGCCTCGTCGAGCATCTCGTCCATCTTCGAGACGTATTCGCCGAAAAGGCCCGGATTGTGAAGCCCGAAGCTCGCGTCCTTTCGCAGGAAGGCCAGCATCCTGGCGACTTCATCGACCGCCTTGCGCGGCCCGGCAAGCTCCTCCGCCTTCAAGCCTCTCTTCTCGGCCGCGGCAATCCCTTCCTGCAGACCGTCGAGCTTCGTCATCGCATCGCCGAGAGCCTTCCTGCCCTTGCCGACGAGTTTCGCGTAATCGTAGTCCGCGTCGTCCTCTTCGTGGCAGGTCGTGCACGATTTCTTGACTGCGTCAGGCTCGAATTTCTTCACGTCGCCGTGGCACGCGTCGCATCCGGTCTCCATTTCGGCTTTCATCGAGGGCGTCTCGTCGAATCCGAACTTCTTGGCGCCCTTGAAGAACCCGGCCTGCGTGTCGTGGCAACCTTCGCATGTCTCGGGGTCCGCGCTTTCGTGGTGGCACTTGTTGCAGTCGGCGCGGCCCTTGAGCTTGAGCTGCAGGTTCTTCGTACCGTCCACGTGGCACTGCTTGCAGTCGCTGCCGTGCGCCTTATGCACGAATTTCCTGCCGAACGCCTCTATCTTGCGCAGGTCGTGGCACAGGTCGCAGCTGTCCGGGTCTTCCACGCCGTCGTGGTGGCACGAAGTGCAGTCGGCGCTGCTCTTGAGTTTGAGTCGCAGATTCTTCGCGCCATCCACGTGGCACTTCGCACAGTCATCGCCGTGTGACTCGTGCGAGAACTTCTTGCCGAACGCCTCCGACTTGCGCTGCTCGTGGCAATCGTCGCACGACTTGTCCTCCATGCGCTCGGGGGCATGGTGGCAGGCGCTGCAGTCGTACTTGTCCTTAAGCTTGAGCGCGAATCGCTTCTCTATTCTCGCGTGGCACACGTGGCAGTCCTGGTCATGCTTCTCGTGCGTGAACGGCCTTCCGAACGTCACCATGCGGGCCGTGGTGAACTTGGTGTGGTCTATCTTGTGGTGCGCCCGCTCGTGGCACGTCATGCAGGCGGCGTGCACGTGCGTCTTGTGAACCTCCTCCGTACCGCCTGCGAACTCTGAAAGCTTCACATCCCTGCCGTGGCGCTTATGGCATCTTTCGCCACATGCTTCTTCGTGGAGAATGAGCGGCGATTTGAGCGCGGTATGGCAGTCGTTGCATGGCTGCTTCTCGAAGTCGGCCGCCTGCGCGTGCATGAGTTCCTTCGCCTCGTCCTTGAGCTTCGTCCTCAGGGCGTGGCATGCGTCGCAGGTCGGCTCCTTGATGGCCATTTTCGCGCTGAAATGGCAGAGGCCGCAGGTGTTGTTGTCAACCTTCATGTGAACCTGCTTGTCGTAGGCGTGGCACGCATCGCAGGTCAGAACCTGCCCGCCGTGCTTCAGGTCGATGTGCTTGTCGTGGCGGAAAACGAATCCCTTGTAATGGAACTCCTCCTCGCGCAGCCTCTTCTCCTTGTGGCACTCGCTGGCAAGGCAGCTTTCGTTGTTTATGGGGACCGCGCCCGGAAGCAGGTGGCCGTCCTCGAGGTGGTACTCGCCCGCCGCCTGCAGCCATCCTTCCTTCATGGGGGCTATGACCTCGCCCTTCACGAAGCCCTTGATGCCCGGGTCGTTGTGGCAGGCGCCGCAGTGAATCCCCTTGTGCGTTGACGCCGCGTAGGACTCGTACGGCTTAATCATGACCTCGTGGCACATGGTGCAGAACTCAGGCTGCTCGGCGACGTCTATTCCCACGTATCCGAGCCCGTAAATCCCGGCCGCTATTATCAACACCGCCATCATGGCGTTAGTGACGAGAAGCACCACGCCCTGGTAATAGCCCCTGGTCCAGCCGGTCTTTCTTTCCTGCTTATCGACAAGCTCGGGCTTCCACGTCCCGGCATCCTGCCCGCGTTTTTCCGAGTAGGCCTTCCAGTAGACGATGTAGGTGAAGATGAGCTGGACTACGAACGCGACCGCCGCCACGACAACAATCAGCAGCAGCACGAGCACGGGGATAAGGCCGTAGTGGACATAGATGTGATGGAGAACGCCGTCTATGAATTCCCGCGCGCCTTCGGGGTGAATCGCCAGTATCAGCAGGACAACGGCCGCAACCACGGCAATCGCAACAAGGACAGCCACGACGGCCCATCGCAGGTAATCCCAGGCCCTGGGCTGCTCACGCTGTTTCTTTCTCAGTTCCTCGAACAGGCTCATGCTTGCTTCCTCCGGCGATGAGGCCGAATCATCTCAGTGCATAGAAAGCTGCTATCTCTCCCAACGGTCCAAACATAACCCGCGGCGCGGAAGTGCTCGGACTGACTATTGCTCCGCCGGCTTTTCTTCGCCTTCCGCAGGCTTGTCTTCTTTCTTTTCCTCGGGCTTCGCTTCTTTCGCTTCCGCAGCAGCCTCCGGTTTTTTCTCAGGCTGTTCTTCTTTCTTTTCCCCGGTGGCCGCTGGCTTCTCGGTAGCGGCTTCCGGCTCCTTCTTCACTTCCTGCGCAGGTTTTTCGGGCTCTTTCTTCTCTTCCTTGGCAGGCGGAGGCTTAGGCGCTTCCTTCTTTTCGGTCGCGGTGGGCTTTTCAGGCGCGGGCGGTGCTTCCGGCTTCTTCTCTCCGGCCGCCGGCGCCGTCCGGCGCGGTCCGCCGCCCTTCTTCGGCATCGACCAGGTCATCGGCAAGGCACGCGCCTCGCGCTCCAGCCCGCCGAGGTGCGAAGACTCGCCGGAAATGCACGCCATGACGCCGAGGTGCGTCCATACGCAGATGAAGAACCTGGCGACGTTCTTGGATATCTCCTCGAGCCTGCCGAGGCTCGACCTGACAGTCAACAGCTTGAGAAGCGACAGCCCGTGGGGAACGGCATCCTCGAAAAATCTCTTGTCCCAGGCGCCTTCGACCGGCTCCCCTTCTCCTTCCGGCTCGTATTCCTCGAAAAAGGCTATCGAGCCCTGGCCCGAGACGCCGAAGGCCGAGGCCGCAGCCGCGTTTACCCATACGAAGTTCGCCGCCGGCGCTGGAACCGCGGCGTCCGCGAGGCTGCACGCCCGGAAGACCGCCTTGACCTGCGGCTTCGGGCGCACCGGCACGGTGACTTTCTCTATCTTCGCATCCGGCAGCGGGCAGAGGTCGTGCGGCATGCCCTCGACGAGCCTGTGCAGCGGATAGCCCGCGTTGACGCTCGTCGAGTTGCCGGAGCCGAACGTGAACTTGTCGGTCTGCACCTTGTATAGCTTCGAAGCGAAAGAGCCGTGCCTCAGGCTGCCCCAGCCGAGCCCGCCGCCGAGAATGAAGTCCGCCAGGGACTGCCTGGCGCTCAACGGCTCGATGTAAAAAACCTTCCCGCCCAGCTTGCCGTATGCTTCGGTCAGCGACCACTCGGCCGGTACTGCAATAACATCCTGCGAAACCTGCTCAATCAGTGCCACTGGACTGGCTCCTCTTTATACTTGTTTTGCCACGAGCATTGTGAGGTCCTGGACATCAATCTTCTTGCCGGCTTTCTTCATGCCTTCCTTGAAGTTAATCATGCACGCGCCGCACGCCGCGACGAGTATGTCGGCGCCCTTTTCGACCGCCTCGTTGATGTGCCTGACGGGTATGTCGGTGGCGAGGTCCGGATAGGAGCCGACGAGCGGCCCGCCGCAACACATGGCCTCCTCGCGGTTGTAGTCGAACTCGATAAGCTCTATCTCCGGTATAGCCGCAAGCACCCTGCGCGGCTCCTCGTAAATGCCGCAGTGGCGGCCGAGGTCGCAGCCGTCGTAGTAAATCACCTTCTTGGGAAGCGGCTTCTTGAACGAGAGCTTGCCTTCCTGGATAAGCCTGTCCATGAGCTGCGCGAAGTGCAGCACCTCCCAGTCGCCCTTGGGATAGTCGTGGACGAGCGCCTTGTAGCATCCGGCACACGCCGTGAAGATGGTCTTGGCCCCGACCTCCTTGAACATCTGCATGTTGCCCTCGACGAGCCCCTGGAACTGCTCGCGCTGGCCGATTCGCAGCAGCGGGTTGCCACAGCACATTTCCTTGTCGCTTATGGCGAACTCTATCCCTGCAGCCTTGCATATCCTCACGACCGACTTGGCGATGCGGTTGGCCGAGTATGCGGCCGTGCAACTCATGAAGTAGAGGTATTCCGCCTTCTCCGGGTTCTCCCATTTGCCGGCCCAGTTGGTGCGGTCCTCCCATGGCTCGCTGTAGGGATTCTTCTTGTCCACGAGGATGTCGGTGACCATCTTCTGCATGTCGAGCAGAATGCCGCGCTTGGCGAGTTCCTCTCGCATAGCCTGATTTATCGCGACGAAGTCTATCCCCGTCGGGCACATCACCTTGCACGCTTCGCACTGGGCGCACTGGAAGACCGCGTCGCGCACCCTTTCATCGGACCAGTCGAGCTTGCCCTCGAGCAGCTTGCGCAGGATGAGGAGCTTGCCCCTCACCGACTTCGACTCGAACCCGAGTTCCTTGTTTATCGGGCACGAGAACCTGCAGTAGCCGCAGGAAGCACAGGTGTAAAGGTCGCGAATCATCTGCTCCGTCGTCATTGGCGCCTTGCTCATTTTTCCGTTCCCATCCCTTTCGAGCCTGATTGGCCGGGCCGGGGCCCTCCGAAGCGCCCCGGATGCTCTACTTAATGCCGTCTCCGATAATTCTCAGACCGAATCTCGTCAGCCCGGAAGGCAGCGCGGCCGCTATCTTGAGGCCGGCGCCCACTACTTCCGGGATTCCACGCATGAACATCATCGAGAGATTAATGAACATCTGCGGAATGCGCGGCTGCGTGGTCTTGGAGGGGTTCAGTATGTTGACGGGGTCGAAGTGCTTTCGTATCGCCTTGAGCTGCTCGATGGCCCTCGGCTCGTAGAGGTCCTGCAGGTGAATCGCGTTGTGCAGGCCCAGGCCGAAGGGCGCGCCGTTCATCCTCTTGGCGAGGTCGCCCATGTCCTTGGCGTAGGCGAACTTGCGGATGTAGTCGGCCTTGTCGCGCTCGTCGGCGAGTATCATGACGGCAATAATCACCGAGTTGTTCTCGCCCGCGAGCGATTCCGCGCCCCACCTGTCGCCCTTGCAGATAAGCGCGAGTTCCTGCAGCGTCTCCTTCAGCGACTCTATCGGCACGCGGAAATCCTGCGCCATGAGGCTGGGGCCGAGTTTCTTGAACGCAAGACCAATCCGGTAGCGCTCCTTCCACTCCTCCTTCGCCTCTTCCTCCGGGAACTCGTGGCAGCCGGCGAAAATTTCCTTCACCTTCGCGTCTATCTTCTCGAGCATCTTCTCCGTGCCGTTGAAGGCTATGGAGATGGTCAGGTCGCTCTCCTTGGTGTGGTGGCCCTTGGCCTGGTTTATCATGGAGAGAAGGCCCCTGTTGAGGAATGAGACGTAGTAGGGCCGCAGGTTCGTGACTTTCTTGAGAAGCTCGACGCCCTTCTCCATCGGGTCCACGCCGAACATGTAGTGCTTGCGGCCGGGAAACGGGAACACCTTGATTACCGCCTCGGTGACGATTCCCAGCGTCCCCTCGTTTCCGACGAAGTAGTGCGAACTCCACGGGTCCGTCTCGATGACGCGCCCATCGGCAAGAACGACCTTCAGCGAGACGACCTGGTTTCCGACGCTGCCGTACTCGGCAAGGCCTATGCCCGCGCCGCCGCCCGTGGATATGTAGCCGCCGACCGTGGCCGAAGCGCCGCTCGACGGGTTCGCGCCCACGACGAAGCCCTTCTGTTCGGCTCTGTCAACGAGGCGCTTCCACTCAACGCCCGCCTGGACGCGGATGTACTCGTCCTCCTCGCTGAATTCGAGCACCTTGTCGAGCTTGGTCGTGTCTACGACCACGCCGCCCTCCATCGGCAGCGTGCCGCCCAGCGCCCAGGACCCCGCACCGCGCGTCGTCACGGCGATGTCGTTGCGGTTGGCGTAGGCGAGTATCTTCGACACCTGCTCCGTGTTCTGCGGCAGGACGACCGCCTCGGCGCCTATCATGCCGTAGCTCTTCAGCAGGTCATCCGGTATCGAAGCGGCCAGGTCCCGGGAGTAGCACAGCAGGTCGAACTCGTCCGTGCTAATCCACTTCTCGCCTACGATCTCCCTCAGATTGTCAACGTGTCTTTGCTCAAGCACAGTCTCACCCTCGGCAAAAACTGGACAGTGTTTTTCTTGTTTACGCAGGCTCGGCGCAGAGTGCCGTGCAAAGATGGACATGTTATCAGCGCTCCCGCAGCTTGTCAATATTCTTCCGGCAGGTTATTTGATTCTATATAGCCACAAACCCTTTCCCTGCACGCAACTCCCGGAAGCTTGCGCAGCGCCGCTTTGCCCGCTATAATGTACATGGAAAAGCCAAAAGGTGCGAAAATGAAGGCAATTCCCGCTGCATTAGCCGTAATTCTCGCGGCAGCCCCGCTCTGCGGCTGTCAAACGCCGCCCGACAAGCCTGTTAATCCCGATGTCGAGATGCCCGCAATCTCCGAACCGGAAGAGCAGCCCGACAAAATCGCCGACCTCAAGCGCAAGATTGACGCCCTCGTGCACCAGCTCGGCTCCGACAGTTACTCCATCCGCGAGGCCGCCGAGAAGGAGTTGAAGAGCCTAGTGTTTCCAGAATCGACCCCAGAGATTGAGGCATTCTCGCACATGATGCAGAAGCTGTCCGCAACCGATGACGCCGAGGTCAGGGAGCGCCTACAGCGTATAGCAGGACCATACCTCAAGTGGAGAATCACCGCCACACTCCTTAGGAAGTTCCCCGATATACTGGAGCGCCTGACCTCGCAGTACCCGGGTTTTCGTATGACGATGATGACAGACCTCGGGAAATGCGAGCATCCGGACGCAATATTCCCGGCCATTGAGATGCTGAGAGACGAGAATGACTCTGTGCGCGACGAGGCAGTCTGGACACTGCTCAAGTTCGGGTCTCAGGCGGTGGAACCACTAATCGAAGCCCTCAATGCCCCTGAGGCACAAACGAGAATCATGATCGCCAAGACGTTAAGGGATATCGGCGATAGGAGAGCGGTCGAGCCACTAATCAGATTGCTCAAAGATAATGTAAGCTTAGTGCGTTCTGAAGCAGCAGATGCGCTTGGCGAGTTCAAGGACACGAAGGCTGTCGAGCCACTGATTGCAGCGCTTGGCAATAGCGACAGGATAACCTTGTGCAGTGTTTTAAAAGCTCTTGGTAATATTGGTGATTCCCGTGCAACGGAGCAGGTAGCACGTCTTCTTGAAAGCCCACACAGCGATGTCCGTTTTACCGCCTGCATGGCATTGGTAAGGCTGGGCGATTCAAAGGCTGTTCCGCAGCTTGTCAAAACACTCGATGATAACGAAGAATTTGTACGGCTTTTCGCATTGCGGGCTCTCGGGGCAATAGGCGATTCCAAGGCCATAGACCCTCTCACCAAGATTCTCGGCGATGAAAACGAGAAAATCAGAAATGCGGCAGCTCTGGCGCTTGCCCGGATTCCGGATGCGCGGGCTGTAGAGGTCCTTGTCAACGCCTGGGCGACAGGCGACAGGCGGATTGCTGAAGCCGCCGGGGTTGGTTTACAGTGCCTGGGCGAGAAAGCCGTTGAGACGCTTGTCAAGATTTCACGTGACACGGATGCGCGAAAGAGAGAAGCGGCCGTGCGGGCTATCAGCCTCATTTCAGACCCCAAGGCCGTTGACGTGCTCATTGGCGCACTTGGTGACACAGAACCCGAAGTGCGCAGAGCGGCAGCCACGGCATTGAGCCGAATGGACAACGAGAAGGTCGTGGCACCGCTCCTGAAAGTCCTCAAGGACAAGGACAGGCACGTTCGCAAGGCAGCGGTCCGAGGTCTCGGTAGAATCGGCGGGCGCAAGGTCGTGAAACAACTCATCAACAGGATATATGATTCTGACCCCGACGTACAGATACTGGCGATTGAGGCGCTCGGCAAGCTGGGGGACTTGAGAGCCGTGCAGCCCTTGGCGCAACTCTTGAGGCTCAACGACAACTTCTTGCGAAACGTGCTGCCGCAAGCGCTGATAAAAATCGGCCCTCCCGCACTTCCCAAGCTCCGGGACTTGTACGAAAAGGAAAAGGACAAGAACTGTAAAAGTCGCCTCAAGGAAATAATTAAGCAGATTGAGGGGAAGTAGTTACTTCGTCATGTATTCGACCGCTTTGTTTGCTGTGAGGCCTGCCTGGAGGATGCAGTCGGACATTGCGACGCCGCGGTAGGCGTTGCCGGTAAGGAAAAGGCCGGGAACCTCTTCGATTGCTTCATCAATGGCTGCAAGACGCCCGGCGTGTCCGAGAGTGTACTGCGGAATTGCCCTCGCGTGCCGCTTCGCGCGGATAAACTCGGGCTTCGCTTCTATTCCCATCATGTGTCTCAGCTCTTTTTGCACCAGAGGAACAATCTCCTCTTCGGGCAGGGCTGCGATTTCGGGGTTGCGCGCGCCGCCCGCCATGACTGTGAGCAGCACGCGGTACTTGGGAGAGCGACCGGGGAAAATGCTCGAGGACCACAGGCAGCCGAGAATCCCGCGCTTCTCGCTGCGCGGTACGAGGAACCCGTAGCCGTCAAGAGGCCGGGGCAAGGCATCCTCGTCGAACCCGAGCGCGACGACCCAGAGGCCGTTGTACTCGATTTCTTCGAGCGGCCCGGCAGCTTCCGGCGCGAGCGCATCGAGCATCCTCGCCGCCTGATAGGCGGGCACGGCGAGAACGACAGAGTCGGCCTGCATCTCGCCCCGGGAGGTCTGGATGGCGAACCTGCTTTCCCGGCGCTCAATGGAGGCGACTGCGCAGTCGAGAATCAGCGAGCTGCCGAAGCTCTTCGCAAGCCAGTCGGTAAGCTGGCCCATGCCGCGGCGCAGGCTGGTGAGGTGTCCACTCGGCGAGGTCGCGCCCGCGATTGACTTTCCTTCCACCTTCGCCCTCTTTTTCTCGGCCCTGCGCTTTTTGCGCAGTGCGAACATCGCTTTTACGAGGCTGCCGTAGGTCTGTTCCATCTCGTGAATGCGCGGGAAGCAGCTCCTGAGCGAGAGCGTGTCTGGATTGCCAGCGAAGACTCCGGCGACGAAGGGGTCAAGCAGCATCTCGAGCGCTTCGCGCCCGAGCCGGCGCGTGGCGAACTGTGTGACGCTCTCGTCGATTCCGGGGCGGGCGGGCCTGATGAACGGCTCGAACGCGACCCGCACCCTGCCCGGCAGCGACAGCACGCCCGAGAGGAAAAACTTCGGCGGCGAGTCGGGAAGCTCGCGCATCTTCCCTTTCGCGAAGAGGAATCGGCGGTTGACAACGTTGCTTGCCGGCACAAGCTCTTTCCGCAGACCGGCGCGTTCGCAGAATTCGGTGGCGTGGACCTTGCTGTCGAGGTAGCCGTTGGGACCCCATTCGCAGACGTAGCCGTCGATAAGCTCGGTGTGCATCTTGCCGCCGGGCCGCCCATCCCTTTCGAGGACCGTAACAGCCACTTTCTCGCGGGCTGCTCCGGCTTTTTCCCGGATCTCGAACGCGGTCGCAAGGCCCGATATTCCCGCGCCGACTACGATGATTTCTTTCATTCTTCCTGCCCGGCGCCTGCGCCGATGACGATGTCGGCGAGCGCGGCGATGAACTCCGGCGAATCGTTGAGGCTTTCGGTCCGGCGCAGATTCACTTCCAGCTCCTTCGCCTGCGCTTTAAGCTCTATATCGATGTCGTAAAGCGTTTCGATGTTGTCGCAAGTGAAGCTGAGCGGGACCACCACGATGTTGGCGCGCCCCTCGCGCGCGAGCTTCCTGACCGTCTCGCCCACGGTCGGTCCGAGCCAGCCTTTCCGACCGCTCTGGTAGGCGAACTCGAACTTCTGCAGCCCCACGGTCCGCGCCACGAGCCCCGCCGTCGCCTGAATCTGCGTCAGGTAGCGCGCATCCTTCCTGGCAAGCTTCCCGGGCAGGGAATGGGCGCTGAAGATTATAGCCGGGTCCTCGCCGCCGCTTATGACCTCCTCGACCTGCGCGCGCACCTTCGCGGCGACGGCCTTGATGTAGCCGTGGTGGCTTTCGTATGAGGCGACGTAATCGCCCCCGGCGCCCGGTATCAGCTTCTTTATGACCCGCGCGAACTCCGCAAACGCGGAGCCGGTGGTAGTCATCGAGTAGTGGGGGTAGAGCGGCACGACCATGAACTCCTTGGCACCGTCGAAGATGGCCTCGAGCAGGGCATCCTCGATGCTCGGCGGGGAATACCTCATGCCGGCGTAGACCCTGAAGGGCTTTCCCTTGCTTTTGAGCTTTTCCTGCAGCGCCGCGGCCTGCCTTAGCGTGATTTCCACGAGCGGCGATGACCCGCCTATCGCCTTGTACCTTTCGATGGACTTCTCCGCAATCGCATTGAAGGCGAGCTTCGTGCCGAGGCGCCCGAACCATCCCATGACCGCCTTGTCGCCCAGGATTCCCTTCAGGAAGGGCCTGACCTGGTCGAGCGATTTCGGGCCCCCGAAGTTCAGGAGTATTACGGCCCTCTTCGCCGCGTCCGCGCTATGCTGTGAATTCTCTGACTGTGTTGACAAGCAGCTTCACCTTTTCGAATTCCGTCTGCGGCAGGATGCCGTGCCCGAGATTGAATATGAACCCGGGCGAACCACTCATGACGGTCAATATCTCGCGCGCCTTCGCGACAATCACCTCGTCCGGGCCGAGCAGTACTGCGGGGTCGAGGTTGCCCTGCAGGCCCGCAGCGCTGCCCACCACCTTGCGGGCATCCGCGATGTCCACGCGCCAGTCAATGCCGACGACGTCCGCGCCGGATTCGGCAAGCCTGTCAAGAATGCCGCCGACCCCGTTGACGTAGATAATCACGGGGATGCCCTTGCGCTTGAGCGCCATTGCCATTTTCTGAAGCCAGGGCAGCTCGAAGGCGCCGAAATCGGCGGGCGAGAGCGCACCCGCCCACGTGTCGAATATCTGCAGAACCTGCGCCCCGGCATCCGCCTGCATTTCGAGGAACTTCATGCTCAGGTCCGAGAGCGCATCGAAGAGGTTCCACGCCAGCGCCGGCGCCTCGAAAATCATGGTCTTGAGCTTCTCGAAATGCCGGGATGGCCCGCCCTCCACGAGGTAGGATGCTAGGGTAAAGGGAGCGCCGGCGAACCCGATGAGCGGCACCTTGAGCTGCCGGCGCAGAATTTTTATGGTTTCGGCGACGTGGGCGGCGTTTTGCGCCAGGTCCGCCGACTTGATTTTCTCGATATCCTTCTCCGTCTTGACCGCGGGCTCCACGAACGGCCCGCCCTCGCGGTACTCGACCTTGAATCCCGCGCAGGCCGCGGGCGTGAGCAGGTCGCTGAACAGGATGGCCGCATCGACCCCGAGCTGCTCGATGGGAATCATGGTGACCTGCGCCGCGAGTTCCGGCGTCCCGGAGAGTTCATCGAACGAGTATTTCTTTCGCAGCTTCCTGTACTCGGGCATGCAGCGCCCCGCCTGGCGCATGAGCCAGACCGGCGGCCTGTCAACGGCCTCGCGCCTGCACGCGAGAAGGAGCCTGTCGTTGAAACCGGATTCGGCAAGCTCATTGTCGGTCATCTTCGTCTCTCCCGAGATTATCCGAAGACGGCTTACGCCGACTTCCCGGTTGATACCCGCAAACGGGGTCTTTGTCAAGATGGCTTCCCGTCGTGAAATAGGCCCTCGCGCGGCAGCCACCACACATTTCCCTGTATTCGCACTCCCCGCACTCCGCATGAGAGCGAGTGTCGCGAAGCTCGAGAAGCAGCTTCGATTCTTCCCATATTTCTTTCACCGGCGTTTCGAGCACGTTGCCCGCGGACAGGGGCAAGTAGCTGCACGGCTGGAGATTGCCGCGCCGGTCGATGAGCGCAATGTTCTGGCCGCATAGGCAGCCCTTGCTTCGTCCCGTGGCGAACTTGAGGCCGCGTCGCTTGAAACCGCCACCGGTGCGGGCCTGTTCGGCAACTATCCGGAAGTACTGCGGGGCGCAGGTCGGGCGCACGAGAATCGGCGGGCCACTTCGCTCCATCTCGTAATGCCACTGAAGAACTCTCTCGTAATCCTCGCCGCTTATCAGCTCCTCGTGAAGCTCCTTACCGCGACCCGTGGGCACGACTATGAACATGTACCACGCGGTCGCGCCGAGCGAAGAGGCGAGATCGAAGGTGGCCTCGATATGCTCCATGTTGCGGCGCGTGAAGGAGGAGTTGACGAGGAACTCGATGCCTTTTTCCTTAAGTACCTTCGCCGCGTTCACCGCCGCGTCGAACGCCCCCTCCTGCCGGCGGAAATCGTCGTGGATTTCGCGGGCGGGTCCATCGAGACTGAGCGATACCATCCTGATGCCGCATTCGCGCATCCCATCCGCGGCTTCGGGCGTCACGAGCACGCCGTTCGTGGCGATGCACATGCGAAGTCCCATCTCGTTGCCCCGGGCGGCGATTTCGAAGACATCCCCGCGCAGCAGCGGCTCCCCGCCTGAGAGCACGACCACGGGAGAGCTCAGCCGCGCGAGTTCCCCGAGAAGGCCGACCACCTGTTTCGTGTCCATCCCGTCGGGCGCCTGCGCTCCCCCGGACGCCGCGGATTCCGACGACCGGCAATGGATGCAGTTGAGGTTGCACCTGCCCGTCAGCTCGATTGCGACCCATTTGAGAGTGTGCTTTTCGTCTTTCACAGCGGCAAAAGGATAACACGTTAAAAGACTAAAAGCAAACCGGGAAGTCTCTCGCGAGACTTCCCGGCTTTTTTTCGCACTGGGCTCCGGTGTTAGAAGTTCACGCCGAATACCCCGAGAATCCGATGCTCAGAACCAGCGATTTTGTGCACTTTGGCACGGCCCTCGTTCTGGGTCTGTTCCCACCAGATTTTCATCTTGCAGTGCTTGCAGATAAACCAGATGAAACCGAGACCATACTGCCTGCGCTTGGTGTACTGGTTGTCCTTGACACCAGCCGCGGCCCTGACATCGGTGCCTATGTCATAGGCAGGAATGTCGAGTATGTCTATCTGGCCTATCAGGCGAAACTTCGCCGGCATCACGTCGAAGCCGACCTGGAAATACCAGCCCTCTGCCTGCTGGCTCTTGTTGTGATGATAGCCAGGATAGGGAGGTCCGCTTCCATGCTTCGCGTAATCCATAACATTGCTGTTACCGGCGATGAACTCGGACTGAACGTGCAGCTTCGTGCTCTTCGTGCCTTCATCTTCGAGCAGGTCGAGCTTCATGCAAAGTCCGACGCGGTCGCGGTTGACGTTGTAGCTGTTTCCGCCGACCGTCGTCTGCCTCGAACCGTCCTCGTAAGACACGCCGAACTCCACGCCTTTAGTGAGGAGGAGCTTGGCGGTCATGAAGAACGTCCAGGCCGGGTCCGAGTTCTGCACGCCAGCGCCCTCGCCGACGAAGATACCCGCCGCATAGTTCAGCTTGGGGCCTTCGCCGAGCTTGAGGGTGCCGTGAAACATGCCGCCGCTGTCGCGCAGGTTACCCCACGTGGGCCACACAGGGTCCGCGCTTCCGAAGAAATACCCTACAGCCTGCGAATAATCGGTCAGGAGCTTATAGGGCGAGCACGGCCTCTGATACCCGAACGGCGGTATAAACTGGCCCATCTTCCACTGCAGCTTGTCGCTATGCTTCATGTTGACCCAGAAATCGAGCAGGGCCAGCGCAGGCATAGTCTCATACTGGCAGCCGAAAGACAGCCACTCGTAAGTCACTTTCGGCAGGATACGGAATCTCCCCGAACGGAAGCCCTCGTTCCCGCCGGTCGGCCGGCCGTCAGCAAAGCTGTACGTGCCGTCGCTGTAGTCAGCGAAGAGCTGGCCCCAGAGGCTCCACTTGAGCTGCGCCTCCGCGGGCTTTTCCCCCTCCTGAACGGGCATGTTAAACATCTCGTTCAGGTTGAGGGTGTAGCTCATGCCTTCGGTCTCGCCTTCATCCGCGTAGCACAGCGAAGCAGCAAACGCTATGACTGCGAAACCGACCAGTCCTAAAACATACTTCCTCATACACTCCCTCCTTTGTCCCAACGGCCAGAAGTTTCAGATGAAACTACGTGCCGACACAATATATGTCAAGCAAAAAAACCCGCGGATTCCGGCTTCATGAAACCGATGCCACCGGCGTTCCACAGGTTTTCTGCGTCATTTTCCGTCTGGAAGAAGATAGCCTCTCCCCGGATATACGGGTGAGCCCTCCAGAACCCGCCGCATGGCGTGCATTATTGCATGCCCGCCGCAGGACGGATCGAAGCCCCACCACTCAGCTATTTTAGTCTCCGGCTGCCTGCGGCTAAAATGACCGCAGACTGTCGGCAGACAATGACCTGCAAGATATATCGTTCTATCTTCGGGCCTTCTTTAGCGCCTTTTGCGCAATTCCGGCCGTTTTCACAATGTCGGATTCGCTGTGCGCAAGCGAAACGAACGCCGCCTCGAACTGCGACGGCGCAAGCAGAACCCCGCCCCTGAGCATTGCAGCGTGGTACCTCGCGAACATTGCGGTGTCCGACTTCTTCGCATCTTCGTAATTGCGCACCGGTCCCGGCGTAAGGAAAGCGCACATCATCGAGCCCACCCTGTTCACGACGGCAGGCACGCCGGCTTTTCCGGCCGCCTCGCGCAGACCTTGCTCGAGCATGGCGCCGAGTTTCTCCAGTTTGCCGTAAATCCCTCTCTTGTTAAGCACTTTCAACGCGGCAGTACCGGCCGCCACTGCCAGCGGATTGCCGGAGAGGGTTCCTGCCTGATATACGGGGCCGTCGGGTGCGAGATAGTCCATTATCCCGCGTTTTCCGCCGAAAGCTCCCACGGGCAGCCCGCCGCCGATTATCTTGCCGAGAACAGTCAGGTCGGCTTTCACGCCATAGCGCTCCTGCGCCCCGCCGTAGGCAACGCGAAAGCCTGTTATTACCTCATCAAATATCAGGATTATCCTGTCTTTTTTCGCAATCTTTTTCAGACCCGAGAGAAATCCGTCAGCCGGCGGCACGACCCCCATGTTGCCGGCGACCGGCTCAACGATAATGCAGGCAATCTCGCTTTTGCCCTTCTTCCTGTTGGCCTTCACCACTCCTGCGACCGAATCGAGGTCGTTGAACCGGGCGGTGAGCGTATTGGAGACGATTTCCTCCGGAACGCCGGCGCTTCCCGGAATGCCGAACGTCGCCACCCCCGAGCCGGCCGTCACGAGAAGGCTGTCCGCGTGCCCATGGTAGCATCCGTCGAACTTCAGAATTTTCTTGCGGCCCGTGAAGCCCCGCGCAAGCCTTATCGCGCTCATGGCCGCTTCAGTGCCGGAGTTCACCAGCCTGACCTTCTCTATCGAGGGAAACGCACCCGTAATCAGGCGGGCGAGGTCGTTCTCGGCGCCCGTCGGCAGGCCGTAGCTCGTGCCGCGCTTCGCAGCCTTCTCGACGGCCTTCACCACGGGCTCCGGGGCATGCCCCAGAATCAGAGGGCCCCAGGACATTATGTAGTCGATATATTTCCTGCCATCGCAGTCCCAGACCTTCGAGCCTTTCGCGCGGGACACCATGACCGGCGTTCCACCCACGGAACGAAACGCCCGGACAGGGCTGTTAACCCCGCCCGGTATTACTTCGCAGCACTGCCGCCAAATCTTCCCGGACTTCGTCCCTGCTGCTCGCCTGGCAGTCACACCAGCCTCCGCGCAATAATCAAGCTGTCGTGGCGATACTTGACTAATCCAACAAGATATAGCGTATGATACAATATTGCATCATCACGTCAAGAGTATTTAACCAAAATTATGCAAGGGATTTAGACCCAGCCTGCAAGCAGACCGCTACCCTTTATCTGGATGTGACGGCACATCGAATAACTGTTTAATAGTCTCCGAGCTTTTTCTTGAAAATGAAACTTCTTTCAGTATCGTTCCAGTAAATAATTCCATCGCTTGTAATTTTGAAATTTCTTTCGCCGTTCCTGCCCCACGTGTTTGCAGCCGGGTAGGCGAATGCGAACCAGTCGCTCCTGTCGGCGTTTACGCAGATGTCTACGACATACCCGCTCTTTTCCATGTGGTCGGGGTGGTCGGGGTCGGCTTTCGCGAGCGCGGGGTCTATGTATTTGTTACTTCCGCCGTCGTTGAGGTCGCAGTAATCCCCGTAGGTACCGTTTCTTGTCTTGTAGAGTTCCTGCGCGCTGGATATCGTCCGCAGGGCGGAAATGGCTGATGCCTCATTGCCGGGATGATAGTTGCTTTCCCAGTACCAGCAACCCGGGCAGGCACACAGCCCGGCCATAATCCAGAGAGAAACCGCCACAGCAAGGAACAGGTACGGGCCGCCGGGCCTCCTCTCGACCTCCATCACGGACTCCCTTCTCCCCGGCAGCCAGGCATGCACGGCGAATACTCTGCAATCCGCGTGCCGCAGGATTGCGGTGCGGCGCGCTTTTGCCCTGCAGCCTGCCGGAAAGTTCGAGTACCGTGTCTCAATCGCAGTATCTGCAAGAAGTTGGAGCATGCCGGCCTTCCCGGAAGCGCGGCTCATCTCCGCCGGTACGCAGCATGGAGCTATTTCTCTCGCTTACAATTCGCGGCAGGCTTGTGACAATTTCCGTCAGAATGACGCTGTGCCTGTTCCAGACATTGTATATGATGTTATAATAACGATACTCAGTTATACTCGTATCAGGAGAAAAACATGTCGAGAGTTCTGTGGATTCTGGCGGTTGCGATAATACTGCTCGCCGCGCTTCCCGTCCTGCGCGCCGAGAAGAAGGTGCAGTGGGAAACCCACGGGCCTTACGGCGGGCTGATATGGTCGATTGACGTGGACGAGACGAATCCGAAGCGCGTGCTCGCGTGGACCACGAAGGGCAATTTCCTCTCGACCGATGCCGGCCGGAGCTGGAAGAAAGTCAGCATCAAGCCTAAAGAGATGCTATTCGAGCCCCGGATTTATTTATTCAACGGCAAGTTCTACTACGGCGACGAGAAGGCGCTTTACGTGAGCGACGACGCCGTCACCTGGAAGACGGAGGCCGAACTCGGCGGCGACGTGCTCGACCTGGCCCGCGAGCCGGGAAAAGACGGGAAAATCTGGTGCCTCTTCCTCAAGGACAAGGGCGACGAAGGCCGGGAAGTCTACGTGGCGAAGAAAAATGAGAAGGAATGGGAAACCACCCACGCGGGCAACATGCCGCCCGAGGAACCGCAGCAGGAGGACAATGAATCGCCCCGGTCCATGACGAATCTGCTCATCAGCCCCGCGGACAAATCCGCCGTCAGAATTTTCATTCCGGCCCTTATCCGCAAAAACGGTACCCGCGTCTTCGCAAGCGATGACGGCGGCATGACCTGGACCGGTTGGAACATAAAGGCCGTCCCGCTCGCTTTCGCCTTTTCGCCCGACAAGCCCAAAGTGCTCTATGGTGCCGTCAGGAAGGAACCCGGCAAGATTTCCGGCCTTACCGTGTCAAAGGATGGCGGGAAAACATGGGAAGTCCTCGGCAGCGACGCGAAGCTGGGCAGCCTGCGGACCCTGCTTTTTCAGCCCGGAACCGGGCAGCTTCTCATCGGCACCTACGGGAGCGGGCTGCTTGCGACGGCGGACTTCGGAAAGACCCTGAAAGAGCTGGACAAGGGCATCTTCAACAAGTGCATCTCCGCCCTGGCCGCAGACCCGGCCGACCGCAACGTGCTCTACGCCGGGACGCAGTGCGGCCTCTTCAAGACAATCGATGGCGGCGTAAGCTGGAAGTGGGTCGCGGACGGAATCACCGCCTGCCAGATTACGGCGCTCTTCGCGCACGACGATGACCCGAAGAAGTTCAGCGTCGTCGAGTTCCACCAGGGAATCAGAACATCCGCTGACGAGGGCATGACGTGGAGCGCTCCCGACGCCTCGGGCGAAGGCTGGAAGCAAGTGCACAACCTGCTGCACGCGGGCAATACCGTCCTCACCGTGACAAGCGATGTAAAAGAGTACGCCAGGTGCGTCTCCAGGGACATGGGAAAGACGTGGCATACTATAAAAGAATTCGATGTCAAGCACTACCCCGTGGCCATCCTGTCGGACTCGGAGATGTACGCCGTGCGCGAGGCGAAGTATCTGCTGCGCAGCTCCGACGGCCTGTCGTGGAAAACCTTCGCCGGACCGTTCGAAGACATCGGCACTTTCATACGGTGGGTCGGCAGACCCGGGGACAAGGACTACCTTATCGTCGCGGGTGAGGAGTGCATCTACAAAATAGATGGCAAGACAGGCAAGCGTCTCGACTCGGTGAAGGTGCCGGAAAACATGCAGGAACTTATCTGGCCGTTCGAGCTCGACCCTTTCAGCCCCGAAACATTGTACGTCGGAACCGGCAAGGGCCAGATAATCAGGTATGAAGCCGGCTCGAACAAGTTCGCCGAGGTGTTCCCCGCAAAGAGCGACAACGAGCCTGTGTACGTTACCAGCATCGCGTTCGACCGGGGCAGGAAAGGCAGAATTATCGCAGGTTTCAGCGATGGAATCGTCCGGATATCCGGAGATTCCGGCAAGACATGGAAGGAGCTGGAGCCCGAATTTCCTTCATCCTATATAAGAAGAATGCTCATCACCGGTAGGCGCAAGTTTGTTGTTGCCGGACTCGAGGCAGTTTACACGCTCGACCTGTCGAAACTCGACGAATAGCACGCGACCGGTCACGGAGGAGCCGAAATGAAATCGTATCGCAAGGAACTCTGGTTCAAGACGAATACGAGACGCGACTATATCAACATTACGCCGGAAGTCCGGGAGGCGCTGCGCGAAAGCGGCGTGAAGGAAGGCCTCGTACTCGTGAATGCCATGCACATTACCGCCTCCGTCTTCATCAACGACGACGAGCGCGGGCTGCACGGCGACTTCGACGAGTGGCTCGAAAAGCTCGCGCCGCACGAACCGGTCTCGCAGTACCGCCACAACAACGGCGAGGACAACGCCGACGGCCACCTCAAGCGCACAATCATGGGCCGCGAGGCCGTCGTGGCAGTCACCGGCGGCGAACTCGACTTCGGGCCGTGGGAGCAGATTTTCTACGGCGAGTTCGACGGCAGGCGCAGGAAGCGCGTGCTCGTCAAGATAATCGGAGAATAACAGCCGCACTCACACCTTCACCTGTGACAGGCATCCCGCACTCGCGACGGAAGGCATTTATATTTGCACTGCCGCGCGAAAGCAGTTAGTCTTGTTATCTGAGCGCAGCAGTCGGTTTACCCGGAAGAACGCACAATGGACAGGCAGTTCGACGAAGCTTACAGGATAGACCCGGCCTTCACGGAGAGTCCTGCAAGCAGGAAGAAACAGCTCTTCATAGAGCAGGAGCAGGCCCGCAGGCAGGCCGAGCTGCCGAAGCGTCCCTCGAACATCGGGTTCTTCGAGAAGTTGATGTACGAAAAAACCCCGCCGTCCGAAGCCGGGAAAATCGTCGGCTACTACTGCAACATGGTTCCGGAAGAATTCATCATGGCCATGGGCGCGCAGCCCCTGCGGCTCGACTGCGGCAACAACGCGACCGCGCTTATCGGCGAGGAGATTTTCGCGGGCGAAATCTGCCCGGTCGCCAGGGCGTCCTTCGGCACGTTCCTGCAGAACGACTCCCTCGCCGCCTCCTGCGATGTCCTCATTGTTCCCACGAGCTGCGACGCCAAGAAGAAGATGGGCGAGGTTCTCAACGACTTCAAGCCCACCTTCGCGCTCAATATCCCCCCCGAGCAGAACCGCCGCCTCTACGTCAAGCACACGCACCGGGAATTGAAGCGGCTCGCGGATTTCCTCGGCGGGCACCTGAAATCAAAGCTCTCGCGGTCAGCCCTCAGAGAGGCCATCGAGCTTACGCGGCGGAGAAGCGCGCTCATCCGCCAGCTCCAGGAAGAGCGGGCCCGCAATCCGCAGGCCCTCTCCATCCGAGACCTGTTCCTCACAATCCAGGCATCTCTGTTCAGAATTTCGGATATCCGCGAATGGCTGAAGGAAACGGAAAAAGTTCTCGAAGAAGTCAAATCGGCGGAGCCTGCCCGCAAGAGCCTTCGCCCCCGCCTGATTCTGACGGGCGCGCCCGCCGTGTGGCCCAACTTCAAGGTGCTCAACCTGCTGGAGGAGTGCGGCGCGGACGTGGTCGCAGACACGCTCTGCACGGGCGCACAGTGCTGTTTCGACCCCGTCGTAACGGACGAGAAGAGCATGCAGTCGCTGCTCCGCGCGCTCGCCAACCGGTACGTCTACGCGGCAATCTGCCCGTGCTTCATCTCGCAGACGACGCGAATCAACCGCATACTGGACCTCCACGAGGAGATGTCGGCCGACGGCGTGGTCAACTACTCCCTGCGCCTGTGCCAGCTTTTCGATATCGAGAACTACCGCATAGGCCACACTCTGAAGGAGCGAAAGATTCCCTTCCTTAACGTGCGCACCGACTACAGCCTGGAAGACACCGAGCAGCTAAGGGTCAGGATAGAAGCTTTCCTGGAGACGCTATAGAAGAGGCAGCCGAAGATGATAACCGCCGGCGTTGACGTTGGCTCGACAACCAGCAAGGCAGTTCTTCTCGAAGACGGGAAGATGCTCGGCGAAGTTGTCATCCCGAGCGGCAGCCTCCCCGCGAAATCAGCGCGTGAGGTCTTCGAGAAATGCCGCGCGCAGGCGGGAATAGATGAATCCGGGATAGAAACTGTAGCTACGACAGGCTACGGCCGCAGGCTCGCGCACTTCGGGGACATGATAATAACGGAGATACGGGCATGCGCGCTCGGCGCCTCCCATATCGGCTCGCCCCACGGCCGGATTCGCACGCTTATCGACGTCGGCGGCCAGGACACCAAGGTTATTGCGCTCGACGAGAAGGGCGAGGTGGTCGAGTTTTCGATGAACGAGAAGTGTGCAGCCGGCACGGGGCGATTCCTCGAAGTGCTCGCCAGCAAGCTCGAACTGAGCTACGAGGATTTCGTCAGCGCGGCGCTGCAGTCGGATACTATGATTCAGATGAACTCGACCTGCGCCGTCTTCGCGGAAAGCGAGGTCATCTCGCTCCTCGCCAGGGAAATCAGCAAGGCCGACATCGCGGCCGCCGTACACAACTCGATTGCCGACAGGGTCTGTTCGATGATACGGCGCGTGGGGCAGGAGGAGGTGCTGTGCTTCGTCGGCGGGGGCGCGCGCAACGCCGCCCTCGTGAAGGCAGTGGAAGAGGGGCTCAACAAGAAGGTCTACGTCCCGGAGAGCCCGCAGACGGTCGTCGCCCTCGGCGCGGCGACAGCCGCCAGGGAAAGGCTGCTCAAGAAAGGTCGCGAAGATGAGGATTAGCGCCGCCGTCTCGATGGCCCTCCTGGTTATGCTCGCTTCGTGCACGAAGGCCGAAAATTCCCTGACCGTGTTCTACGCGCCGTGCTTTTCGCCCGTCCTGGACGATGTGAGAAACGAGTGCGAAAGCACGCTCGGCGTGAAACTTCTCGGCGAGACCGGCGGCAGTCAGGTCTGCTGCCGCAAGGTGACCGAACTCGGGAGAGATTGCGACCTGCTCATGGTGGCCGATAGCGGCCTTTTCAAGAAAATCGCCTCTTCACACGCAACATGGCGGATTGACTTCGCGCACGACTCGGTGGTCCTGGGCGTGGGCCTGCGCGCGAAGAGAACGGACGAGGCGGAGAAGGACTGGGTGCCCGTTCTGCTCGACGAGAACATCCGGCTCGGCAGGGTCGATGAAAATCTCGGGCCGATTGGGTATCGCACGCTTCTCGTATGGGCGCTGCAAGAGAAGCTGGGCCATGCCGGGCTTGCAGCCCGCCTGAAGGAGCGAACGGATAAGGTCGTGGACCACGTGGCGCAGCTTGCAACGGAACTCAAGGCGGGCAATCTCGATTACGGCTTTCTCTACAGGACGACCTGCCTGAAAAACGACATCCGCTTCATTGCGCTCGACGACCGCATCAATCTCGGCTCACCCGGGATGGACTACTCGGGCGCCGAGGTCTCGTTCGTGAACACACAGTCCGGCAGGAAAGAAACTGTCACCGTCAAGGGCTCGCACATCACTTACGGCCTGACCATCCCCGCGAACGCGCCCGACAGGGAGAAGGCGATAGAAATGGTGAAATTCCTTCTCGCCGGCAAGAAGGATGTCTTCCACGTGAAGGGCTTCACCTTCTTCAAGCCCAGGTTCTACGGCTCGAAGCAGGATTTTAAGCCCTTTGAGAGCTTCGCCGATTACGCCGGGGAGTTCTGATGGCCCGCAACAGGGAGAGACTTTTCAGACTGGCGCTGCCGCTCTCGCTGCTTGCTGTGCATATCGCTTTTCACGTTCTATTCGGATTCCTGAAGTGGTTCAACCCGTTCGAGTTTTTCGGCCTTCTTCTGCTCGGGGCGAACGCGGTCCTGTGCGCATGGATTGCGCGGGGCATGGTGGACCCTCTCGAGGGAACGGGCGCCATGCTCGTCATCTCCGGCCATGCGCTCATCGGGCAGCACCTCGCTCCCGACGCGCTCACCAGCGGCGCGATTCTCATGGTCAACATCCTTATCCTGTACGTCGGCTTCAAGGTCTTCAAGGAACTCTCCGCCGTTTACTGCGCGGCCTTTGTCTCGTCGTATTTCCTCCTCTTCGTCATCTTCATCCTGCTGACCGCCAACGCGGAGGCGCTTTTCCTGCTTTCGCTCTTCGGGCTCGCCGCGACCGCGCGCAATCTCAGGCTGCTCGCCTATTTCTGGGCGTTCGTGCTGTCCTTCACGGTCTGCCAGCCTTACAACTGGGAAGCGCTCGCTATCTCGTTCTTCGCTCTGAAGATAATGTTCTCGGCGAAGAGCAGGATTCCATCGGTAACCTCGATGGTCTTCCTCGGGGTCGGGCTTGCGCTGCTCCTCTTCGTGCTGCTGCCGGTCGCGGTCCTGCTTCTTGGCGAATATCCTCAGAGCATAGGAAGCGTGATAAGGGAGGCGAGAATCCGCTCCGCAATCTACACGACACTGATAACTGCGACGATATCGACCGTATTCCTTGCCGCGTTCTGTATCCCGCTCGCCTACGCCATCAGCCGCCTGAAATTCTTCGGCAAGCCGCTCCTTCTCTCGCTCATAGACATCCCTATAGTCATCCCGCAGTCGGTGGCGGGCATAGCGCTGCTCATGGTCTTCAGCAAGCAGCAGTTCCTCGGCGAGACGCTGTTTTACGCATTCGGGATTCAGTTCGACGGAACAATGCTCGGGGTATGTCTCGCCCAGGTCTTCGTGGCAATGCCGTTCATGATGAAGAGTTCGATAGCCGCTTTCGAGAGCGTGCCCCACGGGCTGGAAATCGCGGCGAGGACGCTCGGCGCCTCCTCGTTCGATTCTTTCCGGCGCGTCGCGCTGCCGCTCGCGGCGAAAGGGTTGTTCCTCGGAGCAGTGCTCGCCTGGGCGCGGGCCGCGGGCGAGTTCGGGGCACTGCTCTTTCTCGCGCCGTACCCGGAGACCGCGCCCGTGGCGGCCTACAACCGGTTCACAAGCATCGGGCTGGTGGAGACGGCGCCGCTCGTGACGACGCTGCTTCTCTTCTCGCTGGCAATGTTCTTTCTGCTGCAGCTCGTCGCCAGGTCAATGCGGACCATGCACCAGGATGAGGAGCGCTGATGGCCTCCTATTTCGAAATAAAGGAACTGCAGCTTCGCCTGGGCGATTTTCTGCTCGGCCCGCTATCGCTTGAGATGGACAGGACAGACTACCTCGTTCTCCTGGGTCCGACCGGCTGTGGCAAGACCACGCTGATAAAGTGCATAATCGGCGCCCTCGGCACGGAGCGGAGACATCTTTTTCTGGACGGAGGCGACATCGGCGCCCTGGCGCCGAACAGGCGAAGGGTCGGCTACGTCGCCCAGATTACCGACCTCTTCCCGCATCTGACGGTTGAGGAAAACGTGGGGTTCGGCCTGCGGTACATGAACCTGACCGCGGAGGAACGGGCCGCGCGGCTTGCGAGACACCTGGAACTCCTGGACATCGAGAGGCTTCGAGGACGTTCGGCGCGGTCCCTGTCGGGAGGCGAGAGCAAGAAGGTCTCCATGGCGCGCAGCCTGATTGTCGAGCCGAAGCTGCTCCTCCTGGACGAACCGCTTGGCATGCTCGACCACAACGAGCGCCGCGAGATGATAAAGGTTCTCCGGACGACGCACAAGGAGCTTCAGACGACTACCATCCACGTCACCCACGACCGGCACGAGGCATGGGGCATAGCCCGGAAATGCGCCGTTATGGACAGCGGCAATATTCTGGAATGCGGTTCGGTTTCCGAGCTTTTTCGCGCCCCGCGCACGAGGTTCGTGGCGGAGTTCCTCGGCGGCACTAATATCTTCCGGGCCGGGTTCGATGGCACGGGGGCGCAAACCTCCTGGGGCGTGCTCGCCCTGAAAGAGTCTCCCGCGTTCCGCGAAGGATACATTCTTATACGTCCCGAGCAGATTTCACTCGCCACCGAGCAGAAACACAAGGCTTCCGGTGAAGTGGCTGCAGTCCGGGATTTCGGTGAATATGTCGAACTCGTGGTGCGGCTGGAAGGCGACGAGACCCTGACGGCGCATATCTCGGTCCAGGAAGCGTCAGGGGTCGAGGTCTCGCAGATTGTCTATCTTGATTGGCCGGACAGCGCAGCTCACTTCTTCGAAGGCGGAGAATAGAAATGGCCATGGGGTTCGTCGAGATTCTGAAAGCGATAGAGGACTGGCTCGCCGGTCTCTTCTCGAACGTCAAGCTGTTCGAGAAGGCGCTTACCGGCCTCGAGGGGAGCTACGTCGAACTCCTGACGATTCTCGCCCTCGGCCTGCTTGCGGTACTGCCCGTAATCGTGCCGAAGAAGAGGCGCCAGTTGTGGCGCCACCTCACGCAAGTGCTCGGGATAGCGGTCTTCATTTTCGTCGTCTTTACCTGCCTCGGAATCTTCGGGATGATACGCAACTTCCACCGTGGCCTCAACGAGATTGGCCGTGAGAACATCGTCGCCCTGTACTACTGCTCCGTGCCGGTGACGGTCCTCGTCACCTCGATGCTTTTCGGCCCCTCGTTCTGCGGCTGGATATGCCCGACCGGCGCGCTGCAGGAGTTCGCCGGATTCTTCACGAAAAAGTGGAACCAGAAACGCAAGCTGCAGGGATACCCCTTCTCGTGGAAGTTCCTTGTGCTCGCTATCGTCGTCGCAGCCGTCTTTTTGCTGTGGATGTACCGGCTCAGCGTCACGCGGCTCTTTTTCATCGAGGACTCGAGCATCTACTGGTCGGAGGTGCTCATTATCCTGCTCTTCGTGCTCGCGTGGCGCATGGGGAAATGGGACACGAAGCTTCGCCGGCTCAGGCTTGTCTCCCTCGGGATTGTAATATTCGCGGCAATCATGAGCGTGCGGATAACCTCGCCGGTGCATTTCGGGTTCGCCAAGGTCTACGACCCGGCGTCCTTCCTCGCCACGGTAATGGTCGTGCTGGCGGCGCTCGTCGTGCCGCGCGTCTGGTGCCGCTATCTCTGCCCGTGGCGCTGCGCCATCGCGTGGGCCGCCAAGCACAGCGTGCGCAGGCTCGAGTTCGACGAATCGAAATGCACGAAGTGCGGCATCTGCACGCAGAACTGCGAGATAGACGCCATCAAAGAGGGCATAATCGACATGAACGAGTGCACGATGTGCCTGAAGTGCGTGGACTTATGCCCGACCTCGGCGCTCGTGATAAAGGACGACTGGAGGCGCAAGTCGTGAGAAAGCTCGCGCTGCTCGTTCTGCTGATTCTGCCCGCCGGTCCGGTGCGGGCGTCGGAATGGGTCTCCCTCCGGGGCGGCCCGGAGGGGCGAGCATCCATCTCCTATGATGGCGGCTCGAAGCTGAAGGAGTGGCACTACACCTACAAGAGCGGCCGGCGCTACAAGCCGGGTCTCGCGGTGTGGGCGTCGCCCGCCCTGGCCCTGATCGCGGGCAAGCCCATGGCCTTCATAGGCGGCTACGACCAGACGATGCACGCGCTCGACCTCGCCGACAAGAGGGTGCTGTGGCGGAAAGTCACCAACGGAGAAATCGCATCAGCACCCGCGGTCGGCAGGGTCGGCGGGCTGGATGCCGTGTTCTGGGGCTCGGCAGACAGGACAGTCTACGCCTGCGTGACCTACAACGGCCGCAAGCTCTGGACGAGGGAGTTGGTCGAGGCCACCACGAGCCTCGGCGATGCGAACCTGTCGAGCCCGCTGCTGCACGACGGCAGGCTCTACATCGCGTGCTTCGCGTACGACAGGGCGCTGCGCCGCAGCGAGCAGAAGGCGTGGCTGTTCTGCCTCGACATGCGAACCGGGGAGGTGCTCTGGAAACTGGTCGTGAGCAACGGATTCGTCAGCTCGCCGGTCGGTTTCGAGCTTGACGGCAGGTTCCATATCGCGATAGCGGCGCGCAAGGGGTTGCTGCAGTGTTTCGACGTGTCGGGCGCGAAGCTTAAGCGCGCGTGGCACTTCCAGATGCCCCACGAGGTATTCGGCTCCCCCGCCGTCGAGACCGGCAGGGACAATCCGCTGCTCTTCCTCGGCTCGAAGTTCGGCAACCTGATTGCAATCGACGCCCGCACGGGGCAAGAGAAATGGCAGCGCATGGCGGGTAACTGGATAGACAACAGCGCCTGCATAGGCGAAATCGACGGCCGGAACGTCGTCTTCGTGGGGTCTCACGACTACTGCCTCTACGCCTTCGCGGCAGAGGACGGCAAGGAGCTGTGGCAGAGGAATCTCGGCGGCGAGGTGTACTCCGCCTCCAGCTTCTTCCAGACCGGCGAGAAAGCTTACATCGTCGCGTCCTCCCTCGACAATCACCTCTACGTGCTGGACGCGCGCGACGGCAGCGTCGTCACATCCTACTTCACCGGCACGCCCATCTGGGACAAGGTGCCCAAGGGCGACACGCTGTGGGGCTCACCGGCGGTGGTGTCGGCCGGCGCGCAGACGGTCGCGGTCCACGGGTCGTTCAACAACACGGTGTACGTGCTTCCGCTCATGCAGGACTGCACGCTTCGGGCGCAGGCCCGCTCGTCGGCTGCACTCTGGTGGAGCCTGCTCGTCATGCTTCTGGTCTTTCTCGGCGTGTTGCTGCCCGCGGTCATAGGCATTCCGTCGAGGAAACGCGGCGGCTCTACTTCGGCGAGCCGGTCAGCGTAAACTTCGACTCCGCTATGGTCCTGCCGGCGAACTCGACGCGCAGGCACCCGTCCTGCGGGCATTTCTCGACGCATTTCATGCAGTAGATGCACTCGAAAGTGGAAACGTTTTCCTTCTCCATCTCCTCGGCGACGGAGTGGATGTTCATGGGGCAGACTTCGTTACAGACGCCGCAGCCGTTGCACTTGCGCACTTCCTTCTTGAGCGCGAACAGGCCGCCGCGGTTGAAGATGCCGCCTATTATCCCCATGGGGCAGAAATGGCACCAGAGCCGCCGCCCGGCGGCGAAGCTCGCGAGAAACAGCGTCAGCAGTGACAGGCACCCCAGCAGGAAGAAGCCATAGAGCCAATCCCACGTGGGAAGGCCCGAATACCCGGACGGACCCTGCGAGGCGACGGGACAGACCTGTTGGCCCGGGCATATCTTGCAGAAGGGATAGACCGGTATCTTGCACCCGATAAACTTGCCCTGTGCGTCGATATGGGGATAGAACTTGGCGAGCAGTAGCCCGAAGCCGCCCAGCGAAAGGCCGGACGCAAGGTATGTGGTCTTCACTGGCTGCGTCGGCTTCAGGTGTGGCAGGCCGAGCCGGCGGCGCACGGCATCAATGATATCGCCGAGCGCGCTCAGCGGACACACCCACCCGCACCACCATCTCGCGCCGACGAATGCGAGAATCGCCACGAACAGGATTGCGCCGAGCGCGATTGCCAGCGCCGCGGACTCGCTTACGTCGCCCCCGGCGGCTGCAGGATAGTTAACCTGTGCCGTCCTCTGCAGCAGCTCCATGGGGCAGCCCTGGACGTAGCCGCCGTCCGCACTGAACCTGCACGGCGCGCCGGGAATGTGGGTCACCTGGTTGACGCCCCTCACGACGGGCACGGTTTCCGCGACAAGCATCACGTCGGGATTGGCATCACTGCGCCGGGCGAGCATCTCGCTGTAATCCGTATAGCTCTGCCTGAACGCGAACCCGCCGTAGATTAGCACGACCAGGGCGGTAATCCTCGTCAGGCGCCGGAAATTGCCGAGGCTCAGGAAGTGGCGGCTCAGCACGAGAAAGCCCACAACAGCCGCTATCAGATAGAGAGGCCTTGCGATAAACCAGAGAAAGCCCGCATCGTCCGGGGCGGTGGAATACCTGCCGAAAACCTCCACGACCAGCAGCACAAGGCACGCGCCCGGCACAAGCAGGAAATATTTGTAGTTTCTTCTGTTCGAGAAGAAGATTGCCGGCAGGACGAGCACGACCATCACAAGGAAAATGGGACTGTCCAGGCGCCCGAGCCATTCCGCAATACTGTCATTGAACGAGACCAGCGTGTAGATGACCCAGAAGGCCGCGGATAGGCCGAGAATGAGCGCCGACTTGCGGGCCGGCTTCGAGGCTTTCCTCGCGGCGGGCAGCGCGGCGCAGAGAAGCATCATGATGTACAGGCCGGAACTGAACGGCTTCCCGACGAAGGTTATCGCGTCGTATAGACTGTCCATGACCGTCACTGCCGCTGCCCCAAAGAGTTTATTCGTCCGCCGCCTGAGATTTTCTGCCAGCGTATATTTTTCTCAAGGCAAGCAGGATGAAAACCACGCCCATGGGCAGCAGATACCAGAGGTAATAAAGATTGGCCTTGTCATCAACGACGACTTCGAGCGTGGCGACCTGGGAGCCGTAGCCCTCTCCCGAAGCCTGCACTTCCCAGGCGAATGTCCTGTATCGCTCCCTGCTGCCCGCGTCTACAAGTATCCTGTCAACAATGGTGTTTTTTGCCGAGACATCATCGCCCCATTCCAGCCTCGGCGGCCCGGCGGCGAGCGCATCCCGCGAAATCTCGAAGGCGAACCTTATCTGCGTGATGTCGTCATCCTCGAACTCGCGATAGACGGATGAGCGCTCTATGCGCAGGGGAATCTGCCGGGACTTCGCATCGTAGACGGTGACGTTTTCGACTGCGGAAACGGTGAAGGTGTCCTTGATGAACCTGCCCACGACGGTGAGCGTGTCCCGGTCGTGGTCGAACTTCACGCTGCCGTCGCTTACGGCTTTATCGAAGAAGTCGTTCGGGACTTCCTTGACGACGAGGAGCACGCCCTCTGCCGCGCCTGCTGCGGAGCACAGGAACGCCAGGACTAATACTGCGGCAAGTATGCGGTGCACTTTGCTGAGCAAGCCTATTTCTTGGCCATCACGAAGTTGGCGTAGACGACCGGGTTGTCAACGGACGACGAATTGCCCTTCCAGTAGGTTGTCACGCCGTTGTATTCCCTTGTAAGGTTGACGCAGAAGACCTTAGGCGCCTCTTCCTTCTTTTTATCTTTGTCCTTGTCGTCCCCGTCCTTCCCTTTTTCGCTGAAGTCGATTCCCAGTGACTTGAAGGGCAGCTTGAGTTCCACTTTCGTTTCCTTGGAGTCCACTTTCATCTCGATGCCTTCGGAATTCACCGATGACTTGGCTTCCTTCTTCTGCAGGTTGACCGTTACGGTCTGCGGCGTGCCGTCCGGGTCCTTGGCTACGTATATCTTGGCGATGTCCTCCTTGCCTCCTCCGCTCTTCTTCTGGAAGTCGATAGTGCAGTAGAGGTTGGAGTCATCGTGGTAGAATCGGAAGCGCGTCTGCTGGGAAGCGGGAAAATTCTCATTGTATCCCCTGCGCCCCCCGGTCTTCTTGTACTCGTAGAACGAAGTACACACGAGGCCCTTGCGCCACTCGGACGAGCTGACCTTGCCGTCCACCTTGAGCGAGCTTGGCTTCTTCGGCACATCCACAAGCCCGGCCGCCTCGTTTATATCGACCGTCTTGAAGACCTTACGCTTGTCCCCGCCGTGCAGGAACAGCGCTATCTTGTACTTGCCCTTGCCGGTTCCCTTCTTGCGGGTCAGCTTGACCTCGTAGTACTGCTTCTTGCCGCCGCGGTTCGTCGTCCTTAATACCGGGTGTCTGTTCCAGTCTTTGCCGGGACTGACCTCGGCGTTGAACTCCTTGCTCTGGATTTCGAGTATTATCTTCTCAATGTCGCGGTCCATGGTATTCAGGAGATAGACCCTGAAGGTGCCGGTGTCGCTGATTCTGAGCTGGCCGTCGCGCACATCGACCTTGACGACGAGGTTGTCCTTCGCCTGGACGAAGACATCATTGCAGAGGTGGGCCTGGGCCGCCACGGAAAGCAGAAACACTGATGCAGCAATCAGAAACAGCCTCTTCACCGCTGCCCCCTTATTCTCAAAAGCACCCGGCAGGGCCTGTCCTTCTGATTCAAGACATTCTTCTTGCAGCCGTTAGTGCCGCCAGGTCCGCGTTCCGATATATATTCTACTCAATAATTGTAGCAATTCTTCCCCGCCGACATCAAAATCAAATATTATCAATTTGCTAAGATAATTGCCGAAAGGCGGGATGCCGTCTCATTTCTCAAGCATCAGCTCGGTATTCCCGACCCAGATGGCAAGGTAGGGATACTTCGCACCTTTCTCCTTGAGATAGAGCAGAAACGGCCTGTCGAAGACGAGGCGCTTGGGCCCGGTCATACTCTCTGCCCCACATACGATTCTCGCTTCCGACTTGAGAAGCACGCCTTTCTCATCCAACCTGAAACGCACAGTCTGCACCGCTTCTGCAATCCAGTATCCCTCATAACTCTTATTCACGAAGTGTTTGCCATGCAATTCCGAATACAAGTGCTTCAGGTCGAAGTCGAGCTTTGGAATCTGGAGGGTATCGTCTTCATTAAGCGATGAGCTTCCTGCTTTTTTCACTTGGTTCTCATAATCCTCAATTAACTTCTTGTGCTCTTCACTCCACAATTCCTTTTTCCCCTGGCTGGCAAGCTCATGGTATTTTTCGACTGCCTCGCTGACTTTCTCGATGTCCACAGGAGGACGGTTCTTTGCACTCTCTATTCGCACCTGTACTGACTCAATCGTCTTAAGGAGTGTCTCCTCAGGCTTGACCTTGGCAAGGATTATCTCGTCTTTGGCAGACGTGCTTTTCAGTTTGAGGATGAAATCCGAATCATCCTCGTAATCAAGTATCTCTACCTGCTTTGCCAGCTTGTTGTGTTTCGAGCATTCGTAGTATTCCTCTATGCCGAAAGCTTTCACTCCGGCAGTGGCTTCGTCTGCGGATGTGAATGCAATTGGCTTGTCAAGGTTCTCAAAGGCGTCCTTGAACTCGAGGTTCTTGCAGAGGTAGGCGTACGCTAGTATCCATTCCGGCTGCAGGTTCTCGCTCACGACAGGAGATTCCTCTCCGAACTTGTCTCTGAGCGCCTTGTTTATCTTATCGAGAATCCCGTCTCGACCAAACCCGGCCATCGCTACGTAGCAATCCGCAGAGATATCTGACTTTGTCGAAAGGCTCTTGTTCAGGAATTTCACCATCGGCGGCTCATCTACGAGGTGGATGTCCTCTTTGATGATGTTGTCCTTGAGCTCGTTCCACGCTATCTGAAAGGTCGAGCAGTAGAGAAGGCTCCTGCCCGGCTTTATTGCCTCTTCCATGTGCGATGTGAAGAGAGTCTTTTTCAGCTCGGTCGAGTCAATCTGCAGAAGGGGCTTTTCTGGTTCATCTGAGCTGCAGCCTGCGGCATGCAGGCTAAGGCACAGGAATATCAGCGACGCTTTCGCAAGCCATTTCATACGGCTTCCTCCAGACAGCTTGAGTGTTACTGCTTCGTGACGGTGATTTGCTGGGGTTCGATTCCGGCAGTGCCGGTGACTTCGTTCGCGAGCGAGTCCTTGACACCTTTCAGGGTCACGCCGAGGCTGCTCGCGCCTTCGGCGACGGGCCGGAACCGCACGCGCGCGATAATGACGCGCCCCTCGAACTTTGCGCCGCCCGGGGCGATGCCCACAATGCCGGTGCGGCCTGTCTGGAACGTCTGCGGCTTCGATATGGGATTTACCGTCTGCGTCCTCGACGGCGCTGCTTCAATCGCCTCGACCTCGATTATTTTCGGGTCGTACTGCAGCTCGACGTGGTATGCCCCGAGGTCGGTCTTGGAGGATTCGAGCCAGACTTCGGCATACTCGGACGGCGAGAGATGGAAGCCATCTTCGCGCATCTTCTCCTTCTTCTCCGGGGTCGCGGCTTTGGGGATGACTTCCTGCCGGATTTCCTCGGGGCGCGTCTCTTCTTCTCTTATCCCCTTGGCATAGCCCGCCTTCTCCACCGGTGCGGCGCGCTCAAAATGTGCTGCGGCGCAGCCTGCGCAAACTGAAGCTGTCAGAAGCAGTAAGAATGCTATTCTCATTTCTCCGGTTACTCCACAAGTGCCTTGTTAAGGATAATCAGGGCATCACCAATGTCAATCTTCCCGTCGCCGTTGGCATCGCCTTCGGCGCTGTATTCCACGCTGCCCTCGGAGAGCAGCCTGTCCACGATGAGCATTGCGTCCGCGGCGTCCGCCTTCCTGTCGCGGTTGATATCGCCCGCCACGAGCAGTTGCCTTTCGAGGTCCGCTTTCTCCCTTTCGAGGATGGCAAGTCTGTTCTGCGCATGGATTGCCTCGACCCGGACGTCCCTGTCTTTCTGCGCCATGCCGTCCACCTGCGCAAGCAGGTCGCCTATCTTGTCCTCGAGTCTGGCGACGTAGCCGGTCATGTCCGCGACCTTGCGCTTGAGGCCCGCGAGCATCTCGTCGCCCTGCCATTTGAGATTCCCATAGTCTTCCTTAACCCTTACGAGCGCTTCGCGCAGCTCTTTCCTGTCTTCATCGCCTGCCTTGAGAGCCGCGGTCAGCAAAGATGTCTTCTCTCTCTCCGTAGCAAGCTCCTGTTCAAGTGTGGTGACTCTTGAAGTCAAGTTCTCCACTTCCCGGCGCGCGGCTGCAATCTCCGCATCATCCCGCTTGCTCTCGCTCGGGCCGTGTCTGTCTTCCGTGCTAACCTTCCGGGGAGCCTCTGGCTCCGCTTCTCCCTTTGCCATCATGTCCGGCGCGCTCGCCACGTTCCTGCGGTCCGCCTGCCCTCTTATGAACAGTACGCCGGCTATCACGATAATGCAGACCCCGGCCGCAACACGAATCAGCACGCGAGTCACGCCCGTTTTCCGGGCTTCTCGCCTACCGTCGCTCGCAATTTTACGAATCGTATCCGAAACTGCATCATCAACGCGGCCCGGAATCGGGATGTCCTCGTTGAGTTCCTGGCTTTCCATCATCGCGACGGAAATCGCGCTGATTTCCTGCGACCGCGCAAGGCACGATTCGCACTGGGCAAGGTGAGCCTTGAGCTTCGCCTGCAACTCCTGCGCCAGCTCGCCCCCGGCGTAATCGAGCAGCATGTCGTCCGTTATTTCCCGGCAGTTCATTTTATCTTCCTGTTCCACTAAATCCGTCCCGTTCCATCAGTACAAGCAGCCCGGGCCGCCATGCGTTCAGTCGAAATCACTCTCTCTAAGCATCTTTCGCATGAGTTCGAGCCCGTTGTGCAGCCTCGACTTTACCGTCCCTTCCGGGCAGCCGGCGATTTCCGCGACCTGCGCGACGGGAAGGCCGCTGAGCATCCTCAGTATAATCACTTCCGAGTAAACAGCAGGCAGCTTTCCGAGCGCCTCGGCAACTTTCGCGCGAATTTCCTGATTCTCGAGCGACGCGCCGGCATTCTGCGACTCCGTCGGGATGACGGCGTCCTCTTCGAGCGGCAGCTCCCTCGCGCTGCGGTTTTTCTTGAGCCTGTTCAGGCAGATGCTCCGCGCGGCGCGATAGAGCAGCACGGACAGCTTGCCTTCGGCCCTGTAGTCCGGAATCTTCCTGAAGAAATACTGGAATGTCTCCTGGAGCACGTCGGCCGCTGCGTCGCGGTCGCGCAGCATCTGCCAGGCGAAGTTGATTATGCGCTGTTTGTAACGCCGGTAGAGTTCCCGGAATGCCTCCTCGCGCCCGTGCCGGCAAAGCAGCACAAGCTCGTCGTCGGCGCGTTTCACAAGCTCGGTCGTCACTGTCCCCCGCCTTCTCCGTGATACGAAAATATTATACAACAGCCTTGCGCAGAATTGAACCCCTTCGCAAGAAAGTCCGCTCTTTCTTGACACAGGGACACAAGTGGAATACCATGGTCTACTCGACGGGAGGTGGTGCTTTGAGCAGACCGGTTCCTGCTTTGGTCATTATGCTTGCGCTTTTCGCGGCAGGCTGCGCGGGCGAGTCCAGCCCGCCGGCAGGCGGGATACGCGCGTTCGCCGGCATACCGCCGCTTGCGTACTTCGCGGAGCGAATCGGCGGAGAACACGTGCAGGTGCAGGTGCTCGTGCAGCCCGGCCAGTCGCCGCATTCCTACGAGCCGACCCCGAAGCAGATGGCGGAATTGTCTCACGCGCAGGTCTACTTCGCCGCAGGCCTGCAGTTCGAGAAGACACTGATACCCAAGATAAGAGGCTCCAACAAGGGCCTGATGGTTGCCGGGCTGTACGAAGACGCCGGCCACGCCGCCGAAGGCGGACATGAAGATGAACACGAGGAGCACGGGCACTCCGGGAAGGACCCCCACACCTGGCTGAACCCGGACTTCGCCGGAAAGGTGATTGTGGCAGGAATCGCCTCGACGTTGTCGGAACTCGACGTGGAGCACTCGGAGTATTTCGCCCGAAATGCCCGCCTCCTGCGGGAGGAGCTGGACCGGCTGAGCAAGCGGATTTCGCAGGCGGCCGACCGGGCCGGGCGCAGGGAATTCTACGTGTTCCATCCAGCGTTCGGTCATTTCGCCGAGGCTTTCAGCCTTACGCAGGTCGCCATAGAAAAGCACGGCAAGGAGCCGAGCGCGAAGCAGCTCGCCGGGCTGATTGAGAAAGCGAAGAAAGAGGGCGTGAAGGTGATTTTCGTGCAGCCGCAATTCGCCAGTGCCAGCGCGGAAGCGGTCGCCAGCGCAATCGGCGCGCGCATCGAGACGCTCGACCCGCTCGCAAAGGACTACGTGAAAAATCTCGAAGATATGGCGCGCAGGATTGCATCGGCTATCGGCGGGCAATGGACTCAGGACGAAGAGGAATAAGGCCGTGAGCACCGAATCGGTTATTACAATGGAAGATGTGCACTTCTCTTATGACGGCAGGCCCATTATCGAAGAAGCGCACCTGCACGTGGAGAAGTACGACTTCGTGGCGATTGTCGGCCCGAACGGCGGCGGGAAGACTACCCTGCTCAAGCTTATCCTCGGCCTGTTGCACCCCGCGAAAGGCGAGGTTCGAGTCTTCGGCGGCACGCCGGAAAGCGCCAGGCCGCGAATGGGATACGTCGCCCAGCATATCAACGTAGACTCCAGCTTCCCCGTGACTGTGCTCGACGTGGTCCTCATGGGCCGACTGGGCAAGTCCACGCGAATCGGCCCGTACAGAAAGGCCGATAAGGATGCCGCCCGGGAAGCGCTGCGCGAGGTAGACATGTCTGATTTACGGCACCGCCCGTTCTCTGCGCTTTCAGGCGGACAGCGCCAGCGCGTGCTCATTGCCCGCGCGCTCGCCTCCGAGCCCGACCTCCTGCTCCTGGACGAGCCGACCTCGAACCTCGACGTACAGGTCGAGCGCCAGATATACGAGCTGCTGGCCGAGCTTAACAAGCGCCTCACCGTCGTGCTCGTGTCACACAACCTGCAGTTCGTCTCCAGGTTCGTCAAGAACGTGGTCTGCGTAAAGCGGAAAGTCGTCATGCACCCGACGTGCGAGATAACCGATGAGGAACTCAAGGAATTCTTCGGGGAAGACTACCGCATGGTCCGCCACGACCTCGTCCACGAAGGAGGGCACGAGTGTCAGAGTTCATAGACGCCCTCCTGAACCATTTCTTCATGCAGTATGCCGTCATTACCGGGCTACTGGCGAGCGTCGCCTGCGGGGTCGTGGGAACCTACATCGTGGTCCGTCGCATAACGTACATAGCCGGCGGCATAGCGCACTGCGTGCTCGGCGGCATGGGCGCGGCGATGTACCTCCAGAAAGCATGCGGCTGCGCATGGCTGCACCCGCTCTACGGCGCCGTCGTCGCCGCGCTGTCCGCGGCCATGATTATCGGGCTGGTCAGCCTGCGCTGGAAACAGCGCGAAGACACTGTCATCGGCGCGCTCTGGGCCATCGGCATGGCAGTCGGCGTGCTCTTCATTTCGCAGACGCCCGGCTACAACGAGGACCTCATGAGCTACCTTTTCGGCAATATCCTGATGGTCACGCCCGAGAGCCTCTACCTGATAGCCGCGCTCGACGTCCTCGTCGTCTCGCTCGGGCTGCTCTTCTACAACGAGTTCCTCGCCGTCTGTTTCGACGAGGAGTTCGCCGGGGTCCGGGGGTTGAGGGTCGAGTTCTACTACCTCCTGCTGCTGTGCCTGACCGCATTGACGGTCGTGCTGCTGGTCACGGTCGTGGGAATCGTGATGGTCATTGCGCTTCTTACGCTCCCGGCTGCAGTGGCGGGCTATTTCTCGAAATCGCTGAGGCAGATGATGGTGCTCTCGGCTGTATTCACGGCCGTGTTCACGACGGGCGGCCTGGCGCTCAGTTACTCGCCCAACCTCCCCGCCGGCGCGACGATTATCGTGCTCGCGGGCGCAATCTACATTGCGGTCGCGGCCGTCAAGAAGCTTGTCAGTAGCACCGCCTGACGATCCCATATTCTTTTCAAAGAGCTGCTTCTTCTCCTGTTTCTGCTTGCATCTCCGTATAGCAGTTTAATTTTTCGCAAATAATAATTCGTGATATATTTATCCTGTCTTACTATAAGTTTATAATTCACAATTATTTGAGATATATTCCCAAGATTGCAGAATACTACTTGATTTACTTTTGCGCATAGCGCATTGTATATATGCAAACGCAGCATCCGTGGCCTGTATGCTCCCTGAGGAGAGAAGCAAGGACAATGACATTGAGAGAAAAAGTACTGGCGGAGAGGCTTAAACGCAAATGGACGCAGACGGAGCTGGCAGACAAAGTGGGCGTCCAGAACGCGACGATTTCACGCATCGAATCAGGTGAAGACAGGGATTTAAGAGCATCAACTCTACGTGGGCTGGCCAAGGCGTTCGATGTGTCGGTTGATTATCTTATTGACCTGTCTGACAAATGGGAGCCGAAAGACAGGGCTTCGCTCCCTCCTGATGCACGGTCCCTGCTTGAGCGCTACCTCGAACTACCCCTGGATGAGCAGGACAAGATACGGTTCATGGTTCAGTTGCTCTATATTGCGAAGATACGGGAGGACATGAATCAGCTCAGCAAGAAACTTACTCTGCTCGAAAAAGCCATTAAGACTCTCTCTGCCAAGTCCGGTTCGCCGGAAGGAGCCCCCGTCGCGCTGGAGCTGTGCAAGCTCTGGCACGAGCTGACGGAAGGCGCGGAGGAGCTGCGAAGCAAGGCCGGGCGGAGCTTGACTCTCTTGTCGCCAATGATGCAGGTGCAGCTTGGCATGCCCGCCGACATAGTAGAGAGCGGGTCAGTAGGAGTCCGGCACTGGTACGGGAACCGCTATCGCGAAGAGATAAACCGGTCGTTCAGGGGAACAAACATTCAGATGGACGACAGCGGCCACATAATCAACGGGCAAACCGGGAAGCCCCTCACAGAAGAGGAGATTGTCGCGGAATATCTCAAAGGAGTTGTTGACCAGGGGCAAGCCCCCGCCTGACCGGCAGGAATTCCCTGGCCGTTGTTTTCTTGTTCACACATATAGCAAAAAGGGACTGCAATCGAGGTGCATGGCTTATGAAAATCCTTCTGATTTCCCCGAAGAAGAATGGTTCCGATGAAGCGGCGCCCGGCTGGCTGCGCCTGCCGCAGCTTCCCCTGTCCATACTCGCCGCACTGACGCCGCCCGAGCATGAAGTAGTGACGGTGGAGGAAGAATACGAACAACTGCCCCTCGACGAGAACTGGGACGTCGTGGGAATAACGGCGATGACAGCCACGGCGCCGAGGGCGTACGAACTGGCGCAGCTATTCAGGCGGAACGGCACGAAAGTGATACTCGGCGGCATTCATCCGTCGGTCCTGCCGGACGAGGCGGCGCGGTTCGCGGACGCCGTCGTAATCGGCGAGGCCGAAGGGATGTGGCCGAAGGTGCTTCATGATGCGCAACGAAACCAACTAGAGCAATTCTACCACAACTGGCAGCCGGACATATCCGAGTCGCCGCTTCCCCTGCGCCGCAGGAACCGCTCCATATTGGGACGACTTCCGTCCTTCGTAACGCCGATAATGTTTTCGCGCGGCTGCCCGAACGACTGCGAGTTCTGCTGCGTACACAAAGTTTACGGACGCAGACAGCGCTTTATACCGATCGAGAGGATTGTCGAGGATATCGAGACAAGCGGTGCAAAGCGGCTCATGTTTCTCGACGACAACATAGGGGGAAGCCGTCCGTATGCAATGCAGCTCTTCAAGGCGCTGCAGCCGCTCAAAGTGCAGTGGTGCGGGCAGGCATCGGCGCGTTTCATACTCGACGATGAACTCTTCAACGCGGCGCTGCACTCGGGACTCTGGGGGCTCTTCATCGGCGTTGAAACCGTTGAAATCGACGCCCTCAGGAAGATGCGGAAATCACTCGCCTCGCTCGAACTCTACGAAAAGGCGATAAGGCGCTGCCGCGCCGCGGGAATCATGTTTCACGCATCGCTCATATTCGGTCTGGACGAACAGACACCTCGCGTATTCGACCGTACGCTCGATTTCCTTATCCACAACAAAGTGCCCTCCATTTCTCCGAACATACTAACGCCATATCCCGGCACCAGGCTCTTCGAGCGCCTTATGCGCGAAGGACGCATATTGCACACCAACTGGTACTACTACGACCACCTGACCGTCTCCTATCAGCCGAAGAACATGGAGCCGGAGGAGCTGTCCGAGAAGTATCTGGACTTCAGGAAGAAATTCTTCTCTTACTCCTCGATAATAAAGCGCGGCTGGGCTCAACTGCGCGTTGCTCCGCTTATATATCTGGCTGTCAATCGCGCTTATCGGAAAACGACGAAAGATTACGCCGAGCATTCGCGCAACTATTTCAAGTGGCTGCATCAGCAGAAACGCGTTCCGGTGCTGGACCCGGTCGGAAGCCCCGCAACAGTATAACGAGCAAGACCTGTCAGCGCCAAGTGTGATGATTCTCGTGTTCTCGGACGCAATTTGCACTTCGGCCGCACCGACTCACAGGCCCACAAAGGCATCAGCAGCAAGCAGCCCTGAGCGGAAACAAGCCAGTGCGTGATTAATAGTTGCTCACGACGCAGGATTTCCGCAAGACAGGAGCACCTTCTTGTGTTAGTATAACACCTTTGCTGCCCGGGAATTGCGGCTTATCCATTCGAATCGGGATGGAACGGCGAAAGCCGGGGCACGGGGTTTGCTTTTACGTACCCATTGGGAATTCCAATCTTTACCTCCGGAGGATTCGATGTTGAATATTTTTAGGATGACCGGTGCGGCAGTTGCCCTGCTCTGCCTGTTTATCGCGACTGCGGCTGCGCAGGATGTACCGCCCCCGAAGCCGGACGACACGGTGGCCCGGATGGACAAGGCACCTGACGGCGGGAAAGAGCCCGGCGATACGGAGAAAGAGCCGGCGAAGAAGGAAGCGGTGAGGCTCACGCTGGATGACTACGTGGTTGTCGGAACGCGCAGCGAGCGAAAGCTCAGGTCTCTCTTCGGCACGGTGGGCGTTCTGTCGAGCAACGACATCGAAGCCGCGCACGCGGTTACCGTTGACCAGCTTCTCGAGACAGTGCCGGGAATAGACATCCAGGGGGCCGGCCTGCTCGGAGACAAGGTGACTCTGAATATCCGCGGCCTGCAGGGCAGGTACGGCGCGCAGCGGGTTCTCGTGCTGATTGACGGAAGGCCTGCTAACGAGGAGTACCTCGGCGACTTCGACTTCCGGTTCGTGCCGCTGGAGGCTGTCGAGCGGGTAGAGATAAGCAAGGGGCCGGCCAGCGCGCTCTATGGCGGGCTGGCGATAGGCGGCGTAATCAACATCGTCACGAAGGACCCTCGCAAGAAGAAAGGGGGCGAGGTTTCAGCCTCCTATGGCAGCCACGACTCGCGGCGCGCGACGGCAATGGTCAGCACGGGCGGCAAGTCTCTCGCGGCGCTGTTTACCGGCAGCCACTTCTTCACCGACGGATATATCGACAACACGAACGGCTCGGACCGCGACTGGGAGAGCAGCCGCGGGTTCGCGAAGATGCTCGCGCAGGTGGGGAAGGACACCTGGCTCACCGTGTCCACCGGCAGTTCTTATGGCCTCGGGCAGGAGGAAAACTTCAGGCTGCACCAGGTCAACGACTTCGAGTATTTCAGACTGGAGTCCAACTTGGGCGGGCACGAAGAGAACAGGCTCGACGTGCGCGTATTCCGCAGCGGGACGTATCAGGAGCGTGCATGGTTCTTCGGGGTCGATTCGCGCTACCACCAGTATACTGCGGGCGCGCAGGTTCAGTACGACCACCAGCTCGCCGAGGGGCACACGCTGACCTCGGGCGCAGAGGCGAAGACCCAGAGGGCGAACGTCGGCGAGTTCGCCGGCCATGTCGAGGAGCAGATTACGGAGACCGCCTTCTATCTGCAGGATGAAATCAAGGCGGGCAGGACGAGGGTCACGCTGGGCGTGCGCCTCGACAACAACGAAGAGTTCGGCAGCGAGGTCTCGCCGCGGGCGGGCATAACCTACGAAGTCACAAAGGACACGCTGCTGCGCGCCGCGGGCGGGAAGGCTTTCATTCCGCCGAACATCTCGGACCTGTACCTCCCTCCGACTCCGTTCGGGCCGGACGTCTTCGCCGGCAACTCCGACCTGGACCCCGAGACGCTGTGGTCGGGCGAAATCGGGGTGCGGCACAAGGCAAAGATTGCGAAGAAGGAAGTCTCTTTCGACGCGGCACTCTACCGCAGCAGGGGCGTGGACTTCATAGACTACATGCCGGTGACCGAGCCTTTCGTCACCCAGCGCCCGCAGAACTTCAGCGCCGTGACCATCTTCGGCGGAGAAGTCGAAATCGCCGCAATGCTCGCATCCGGACTCAGGGTCTCGGCAGGATACACCTACACGGATGCGAGATACTCGCACTACGAGAAGGACCAGACGATAGAGCACAACCATGTCGAGGACATCCCGCGGCACACCGGCAGCCTTTCCGTGACTTACAGGCACGCACTGGGGCACACCCTGTCGGCTGTGCTGAAAATCGTGGGCGACCGTTACACAGACCCGGAGAACACCAAGACGGCGAAGCTGCACAGCTTCAGGACTCTGGGACTCACCGGAAGCTACAAGGTGTCGAAGTGCGCATCGGTGTTCGCGCGCTGGGACAACGTGACCAACGTCAAGTACCGCGAGATGAGCGGGCAGGTGGCGCCGCGCAGAACACTGACAGTCGGCATGTCCCTGGAATTCTAAGGCTATGACCGACGCGCCCGCCCGGCGCAACAGGCGCCGGGAGTAAGCCACACTGCCGATACATCATATTATGCAGGTGCGTATTTTTTGCATGATTAAGCGCGTAACAATGTTACGCACCAGCGGTTATCTGAGTCATGCCATGTTGTTTTCCCAACTTGCTGCTTACAAACGCATCTCTTTATAAGACATAATGTTTCGCATCCCCACTATATGGTATCCAATGCGTCAATTTCTAATGGCACATTGATTGCTACTATGGTAGTTGGTTGCAGAACTTGAATTGCGGAGGGCCGGACAATGGCAGGCGAGTCAAAAATACTTGTAGTGGATGATGAGCCTAACGTCTGTAAAAGCTGCAGGGACATACTGGGAAAACGGAGCTGGCGGGTAGAAACCGCATTCAGCGGCAACGAGTGCATTACAAAGACAAGGGATAGTTTTTACGATGTTGTCATACTGGATTTGAAGATACCCGATGTGGCCGGTTCTGAGCTTCTGCAGTCGATAAGGAAGCGCAGCCCCGAAACTCCCGTAATAATTATCACGGGATACTCTACCGTGGCATCCGCGGTTGAGATGATGAGAATGGGCGCGTTCGAGTACCTCCAGAAGCCTTTCACGCCGTCGGAAATGCGCGACGCGGTGACGCGCGCGCTCGAGGCCAGACGGGAGGCAGGCGGCGGGACAGAGATGCCCGCCCCGCCGCCTGCACCGGACGTCCGCGCAACCGGCTTCCTGTCTCCCGGCGAAATCGCGGAGAAAGTCGCCGAAATCGGGGACCGGAAGCTCTCCCTGCCGGTAGCGCGGCTTCTGCTGCTCGGTCTGCTCGCCGGGGTGTATATCGGATTCGGCGCCGAGTTATCCACTATCGTAACGCACGACCTGGCGAAACACGTCGGCGCGGGATTCGCCAGACTGATTGGAGGAAGCGTGTTCAGCGTGGGTCTGATGCTGGTCATTATCGCCGGCGCCGAACTTTTCACGGGCAACAGCCTGTGTGTCGTGAGTGTTCTTTCGGGAAGGGCCCGGGCAAAAGGCCTGTTGAGAAACTGGAGCCTGGTCTATCTGGCAAATTTCGCGGGTTCTATACTGCTCGTCACAATCATGTATTGCAGCGGGCTCTGGAAGACCTCGAACCTGGGCGTCGGCGCGTCAGCCCTGAAAATAGCCGCGGCCAAGCTCGACCTCTCGTTCATGGAGGCTTTTTTCAGGGGAATCGGCTGCAACTGGCTGGTTTGTCTCGCCGTCTGGATGGCGGTCGCCAGCAAGGACATCGCGGGCAAGATGCTCGGCGTCTTTTTCCCCATTATGGCGTTCGTCGCCAGCGGATTCGAGCACAGCGTGGCGAACATGTATTTCATACCGATGGGGCTTTTACTCAAAGGAGATGCAGCCATTGCCGGTGCGGCCGGACTGACGGGCGCGACGGGCGACCTGACCTGGTCCAACTTCCTCGCCGGGAACCTGCTTCCCGTGACCCTTGGCAATATCGTGGGAGGCGCGTTGTTCGTCGCATGCATTTATTATCTGGTCTATCTAAGACCGGAAAGGGCTTCCGGTAATGAAACGATTACAGTCGGCAAGGTTACTTAGCGGACAGGAGGGCAGAACGATGGAAACCATGTCAGATATCCTGGTTGTTGACGACGAGCCGGGCGTATGCAGAAGCTGCAGGGACATTCTGGCAAGGGACGGCTGGCGCGTGGAAACCGCCCTCACCGGACGGGAGTGTATAGACAGAACACGGAGCAAATCTTTCGCCGTGATTGTCCTGGACCTGAGGATACCCGACGTCGGCGGCATCAAGCTTCTCGAGGAGATACGCCGGCTCCACCCGGAGACGTCGGTGATAATCATCACGGGCTATTCTTCGGTCGCATCTGCCGTCGAAGCGATGAAGGTCGGGGCCTGCGACTACATTGCCAAGCCCTTCACTCCAGAGCAAATCTGTAACGCGGTTGACCGGGCGGCAAGGTCCTTCGAAACCGCAATGCACCGGGAACACGGGGCCACGATAAACGCCGAGGACGTCCTGAAGGCACTCAACAGGGCAACCCGTGAGGCGGGATTCGCATCGAAAATTATAGAACAGGATTCCGAAGCGCTTACCGGGTATAATCTATCTTCCGAAGCCAGAGCGGCGCTCTTAAGCGGCGATGTCCGGTGGATAGAAAGGCACGCAGGCAACCTGACGGATATGCAGAGAGCATGGCTGGACCGCCGCCTGCAGCAGGAAAGGTGGTAGCCGCGACGGGGTATGGCGCCTGGCTTTTGCCGAGGAGGCCGGGAATTGGAAAAAAAGATAGCGGAGCTGCGCAGGCGGCTTGACGAGTTTTACGAAACGAGTATAACCGTTAAAGGCAGCACGACCGAGATTCTGAACAAGCTTCTGAAGAAGGTCGCCAACATACTGCACGGCAAGTTTATACTCGTGGAGTACCGGCAGGGAGACGAGTTCGTATTCAAAGCCAGCTACAACCTCCCCGAAGAATTGAGGGAGGCGGGTAAAGAGCCCATCAGCTCTTCCATTTGCGGGCGGGTGCTCGCATCGGGCAAGCCCCTGATTATCAACAATCTCACCGAGGTGGACCCCTGGAGAAACTACGTCCCCGTCCACAAGTACAATCTGAAGGCCTACTTCGGCGTTCCGCTGCTTTCGCACGACGGCAAGACCATCGGCACGCTGTGCATGTTCGACGACAGGGAAAGGGACTTTTCGGAAGAAGATGTCAAGGTCTTCATGCTGTTTGCCCAGAAGGCGAGCGCCGAGATAGAGAGAGAAGAGCTTCTCAACAGGGTGAGAGAATCGGAGCAGAGATACCGCAGTTTTTTCGAGCACGCCAGCGAGGGTATACTCGTGGTTGACAGCGAAGATGGCAGCCTGCTCGAGGCCAACCACAGGTTCCGCGAAATATCGGCCTATTCCAAGAGCCAGCTCGCGGACATGAAGATACAGGACCTGCGGCCCGACAACGACGAGGGGCAGTTCGACGCGTTCGTAAACGGCCTCTTCAACAATCGCGAAAATTTCACGGACATTCCCATTGGGTCGGGCGAAGGTGTCTTCTACGCGGACATTACTGCAAGCACCATGACTCTCGAAGGCAGGAACGTATTTCAGTGCCTGATTAGAGACGTAACGGATGAGAAGAAAGTGCTCCAGCAGATGATAAACTCCGAGCGGCTGGCCTCCCTCGGAGAACTCGCCGCCGCCGTCGCGCACGAGGTCAACAATCCCATGCAGACCGTTCTGGCGTACACCCATCTGCTTCTCGAGGACATGGAGCACGACGACACGAAGAAGGAATGGCTTCAAATGATGGCGGGCGAAGCCGGCAGGGTCAAGAAAATCGTGCAGAGCCTTCTCGAGTTCGCCAGGAGAAGGGAGCCCGAGTTCGCAGAGCTGGATGTCAACGAAGTCGTGGAATCCGTCATGACCCTCATAGAGAATCAGGCGCGCACGCACAAGGTGGAGATAAGGCGCGACGTGCGAGCCGGGCTGCCGACGGTTACGGGCGATGCCTCTCAGTTGCAGCAGGTTTTTATGAACGTCGCCATAAACGCCATCGAAGCCATGACCGAAGGCGGAACCCTCACAGTGAGCACGCTTGCAACCGACGGGGAAAGCGTCGAAATCGCTTTCTCCGACACGGGCTGCGGCATGGCCGAGGAAGATATGCCAAGGATATTCGAGCCCTTCTTCAGCACGAAAGAAAAAGGAACCGGCCTCGGGCTGTCAGTCAGCCACGGCATCGTTTCCAGCCACGGAGGCGATATCCGCGCGGAAAGCGAACCGGGAAAGGGAACCAAGATAACAGTCGTCCTGCCGGCGAGGAAAGGTTAGAAGCATGGCTCCTGCAAATATCCTGGTCGTTGATGATGAGATCACCGCCTGCAAAAGTTGTCGCGACATACTGTCCAGGGAGAAGCACGCCGTCAAGTTTGCCACGTCGGCGAAGGATGCCCTCAAGCTGCTGGATGAGAAGAGTTTCGACCTTGTACTGACCGACCTGAAAATGCCGGAGATGGACGGTATCGAGCTGCTCGAGGAAATCAGGAAAAAAGACTCAAACATGCCGGTGATAGTCATTACTGGCTTTGCCACAGTCGAAACCGCCGTGGATGCCATGCGCAAGGGAGCCTACGATTACATCGCCAAGCCGTTCACGCCCGCGGAGCTGCGAATCGCGGTCGAACAGACGCTGGAAAAGGCCGGTCTGCTCAAGCAGATACACTACCTGCGTCAGACACAGCGGGACAAGCACGAGCTTGAACACGTCGTCGGCGTAAGCCCCGCCATTCGCGGGATTTATGAGCTGGTGGACAAGGTCGCCCCGAGCGATACCACGGTAATGCTATACGGCGAGAGCGGGACGGGCAAGGAGGTTATAGCAAGGGCAATCCATTACAACAGCCACAGGTCCGAGAAACAGTTCATCGCGGTTGACTGCGCCACCCTCGCAAAAGGGCTGCTCGAGAGCGAGTTGTTCGGCCATGCGAAAGGCTCGTTTACGGGAGCCGTGGTCTCGAAACAGGGCCTCCTCGAGATTGCGGACGGCGGCACGCTGTTCCTCGACGAAATAGCCAACGTATCGCTCGACGTTCAGGGCAAGCTTCTCAGGGTTCTCGAACAGCGCGAGTTCCGGCGGGTCGGTGGCACAGAGAACAAGAAAGTCGATGTGCGCATTATCGCCGCCACTAACAAGGACCTGAAAGACATGGTCAGGCACGGCGCTTTCAGGCAGGACCTTTTCTATCGGCTCAACGTCTTCCCGATACACCTGCCCCCGCTGAGGGACAGAAGGGAAGACATCCCTATACTCGCCACGCACTTCCTCAAGGAATTCGGTGCAATCCTGCGCAAAGACATCCAGGGGTTCTCCAGGGAAGCCATGGAATATTTGACAAGGTACAACTGGCCCGGCAACGTCAGGGAACTCAAGAACGTCGTCGAGCGCATTATGATAATGTCCGAAGACGAACTCGTCCTGCCGGGCGACCTGCCGGCGTACGGCGCCGGAAGCGAGGAGTTGGCCGGGAAAGAAAGCGTGCCGAAGACGGCCGAACAACTCAAGCAGGCGAAAAAAGATCTAAGAAAAAAAGTGACATCCGAGATTGAGAAGCGGTTTTTGCTGGAAGCTCTCGAAAGAAACGGTTGGAATATATCCAATTCGGCGAAAGAAACGGGCATGGACCGGAGAAATTTCCAGAACCTGATGCGCAGGCACGGCCTGAAGCGATGATTCTCCGCATCCACGGTCAAAGGAGAGAGCGCAGGTGCACGAACTAACCATCGCGCGCGAGATGGTCAGGATTGTGAATGATTCTCTCTCTCCGGAGCAGCTTTCGCGCCTGAAGCGCATCAACCTCTTGATAGGCCGGACCTGCGCCGTGCAGGAGGACTGCCTTCGCCTGGGGCTCGAAGCAATGACGAAGGACACGCCAATATCGGGCGTCGAAGTGAACATCACCTACGTCGAGCCTCTGTTCAGATGCGGCGCTTGCGGGGAAGAATTCAACTCGAAAGAATGGTTTTTCTCGCCGTGCCCGAAGTGCGGCAGCTTCGGGCATGAGCTTCTTAAGGGAGACGAGCTGTCGGTAGCTTCCGTGGATTTGGAATAGGAGAGTTTCAAGATGCATGAGCCGCTTTCCGAGGAAGTCGAAGTTTCAAGGAAAATACTGGAAGCCAACGAGCAGTCCGCCCGGCGCAACCGCGACCTGTTCGCGAAGCACGGGATATTTGCTGTGAACCTGATGGGGTCGCCCGGCGCGGGCAAGACGGCGCTGTTGGAGAAAACCATTCCCGCGCTCAAAGACCTGCGAATCGCGGTCATCGAGGGAGACATCGAAGGGGAGCAGGACAGGAAGCGCGTCGAGTCCGCCGGCGCGGCCCGCTCCGTGCAGATAAACACTTACGGCGCCTGCCACCTGCTCGCGCACCAAGCCGAACACGCCATCGAGGAACTGGGCCTGGATGGCGTGGACCTGCTGTTCGTGGAGAACGTGGGCAATCTGGTCTGCCCGGCGGAATTCGATCTCGGGGAATCGGTCAGGGCAATGGTGCTCGGGGTAACCGAAGGCGCCGACAAGCCCCTGAAGTATCCCCTCATGTTCCGCAGGTCGGAAGTGCTGCTGCTCAACAAGATGGACCTCGCCGATGTTTGCGGGTCCGACATAGGGATATTGAAGGAAAACGCAGCCAGGATAAACCCCGACATCAGGATAATCGAGTTGTCCTGCCGCACCGGGGAAGGATTTCAGGACTGGATAACGTGGCTTCGCGAAAAAATAGAACTGGCCCGCCGCCGCGCGTAAAGCCGCCCGGTGACCCGCGCCGAACAAGGATTCGGGTGCGGGGCATAGTACAGGGAGTCGGCTTCCGGCCTTTCGTATACAGAATCGCGCGCAGGTACGGCATTGCAGGCTGGGTTCTGAACGACACGCTCGGCGTGCTCGTAGAAGCGGAAGGAAAGGCTCACGATGTCGCGCGGTTCCTTGATGCCCTCGGGAACGAAGCGCCCCCCGTTTCGCAGATTACAGGCATCGAGACGGCGGATCTGCAGGCCAGGGGCGAGCGGGGATTTCGCATTCTGAAGAGCGCGACGCGCCGGGGCAAGGAGGCGGTTCTGCCTCCGGACATTGCTACCTGCAAGGACTGCCTGCGGGAAATATTCGACCCGGACGACAGGCGATACGGTTACGCCTTCACCAATTGCACCAACTGCGGGCCCCGCTACACCATAGTCAAGGATACGCCCTACGACCGCCCGAGAACGTCCATGAGCATCTTCGAGATGTGCGAATCCTGCCGGAAGGAATACGGCCTGCCCGAGGACAGGAGGTTTCACGCGCAGCCCAATGCCTGCGCGGCCTGCGGCCCGAGTCTGGCGCTCACGGACGGCAGGCGCCGCGCCGTAAGGAGCGGCGACCCGCTGCAAAAGACGGTCGAATTGCTCAAGAAAGGCGCAATCGTCGCAATCAAGGGCCTCGGAGGTTTCCATCTCGCATGCGACGCGACGAGCGATGCCGCGGTCGGCAGGCTGCGGGAGCGAAAGAAGCGTCCCTATAAGCCGTTCGCCGTTATGTCGCAGGATGTCGATGCCGTCCGCCGGTATGCATGCGTCTCGGACCTGGAGCGGGAAGCGCTCGAATCATATGCAAGCCCGATAGTGCTGCTGCGCAAGAAGCCGAACAAGATGCTTTCCGAAGCGATCGCGCCCAGTATCTCGGACATAGGGGTCATGCTGCCTTACACGCCGTTGCATCACCTTCTTGTGAGGGGCAACTTCGCCGCGCTCGTGATGACCAGCGGCAACCTCACGGACGAACCCACCATCGCGGCGAACGAGGCGGCTTTCGAGAAACTGTCCCGAATCGCCGACTATTTCCTCGTTCACGATAGAGATATACTGATTCAGAACGACGACTCCATCGTGAAGGTCATCGGCAATGCACCGGTGGTGATGCGCAGGGCACGTGGATACGTGCCCCAGTCGATAGAACTGCCCGGCGTACCGGGAGACATCCCGGACATACTCGCAGTTGGCGGAGAGGAAAAGGGCTCGGTGTGCTTCGTTAAGGATGGCCGCGCGTTCATGAGCCAGCACCTGGGAGACCTCAAGAACCGGGAATCCGTCCTCTCGTTCGAAAACTCCATCGAGCACATTGAGCGGCTTTTGAAAGTCAATCCGAAATTCATCGCACACGACCTGCACCCATCTTATGCGAGCACGAGATACGCAACCGGCCGGCACAGAGTAAAAACAGTCGCCATCCAGCACCACTTCGCGCATATTGCAGCATGCCTCGCCGAGAACGGCGTCCGGGACAAGGTTATCGGCGTGTCCTTCGACGGGGTCGGGCTCGGCACGGACGGAAATACATGGGGCGGCGAATTCTTCGTTGCGGATTTGGCCGGTTTTCGGAGAATAGGGCACCTGAAGTACTCCTGCCTCCCGGGTGGTGATGCGGCGGCAAAAGAGCCGTATCGAATGGTAATTGCCTATCTTATTGACGCTTTCGGTGAAGACTCCCGTCCCCTGGCACGGGAGTTGCTGCCAAACATGGGCAAGAAGACGGAGGTAATTTTCCGGATGATAGAACAGCATGTCAACTGCCCCTTGACATCGAGCACGGGCAGGCTGTTCGACGCGGCGGCGGCGCTTGCGGGCCAATGCCGGATAAATACTTACGAGGGCCAGGCGCCGATGGAACTCGAATCTCTCATCTGGACCGGAGGCGAACGCCACGAGGAATTTTATCCCTTCGAGATACGAGATGAAAAAGACATGTTTATAGTGGATGTCAGCCCCGCGATTCGCGCAATGGTCGAGGATGTTACGGAAGGAAAAAGCAGGCTATCTATCGCGTGCAGATTCCACAACACGGTGGCGCAGTACGCGCTCGAGGCCTGCCTGAGAGCAAAAAAGTCTTTCAGCCTGAGAGGAGCGGCGCTTTCCGGCGGGGTATTCCAGAACAAGTATCTCACGGAGCACCTGACTTCACTGCTCGAGAAAAACGGTTTTACGGTTTACCGGCACAGGCTGGTGCCTCCGAACGACGGCTGTATATCTCTCGGCCAGGCTGTTGCGGCGGCATATCGCTGCATGGAACAGGATTGATTGACATGTGCCTTGCCGTACCCGGAAAAATAGTCGAGGTCAAGGGAAACATGGCCCTGGTGGACATCGAGGGCGTGGTCAGGGAAGCGAACATCTCGCTCCTTCCCGGCGTGAAGGCTGGAGATTACGTCATTGTCCACGCCGGCTTCGCAATGGAGAAGTACGACGAAGAAGATGCAAAGGAAACCCTGAGATTGTTGAGAGAAATGCTGGATGCGGACCTCCGATAAGATGCGTGATGCGAAGCTCGCGAAAAGGCTGATAGATGCAATCGCATCGAAGCTGCACGAACTCCCGTCCGACAAGGTGCGGATAATGGAGGTCTGCGGCACGCATACCGTCAGCATATTCAGAAGCGGCCTGCGCACCCTTCTGCCGGAAGGGATGGTGCTTCTGTCCGGACCGGGCTGTCCCGTCTGCGTCACGCCGACCGGCTATCTCGACCATGCCATCGAACTCAGCAGGCGCCCCGACTTCGTCGTGGCCACCTTCGGCGACATGGTCAAGGTCCCGGGAAGCAAGTCGAACCTGGAAAAAGAAAGGGCCAGGGGCGCCGACGTACGGGTCGTCTATTCGGTGACCGACGCACTGAAAATAGCGAGGTCAATCCAGCCGCGCAATCTCGTATTTCTCGGCGTGGGATTCGAGACCACGGCCCCCACAATCGCCAGCGCCCTGCTGGAAGCTAAGGAACGGGGCATCGGCAATTTCTTCGTGCTGCCGGGAAACAAGCTCATACCGCCGGCGATGGACGCCCTGCTGGACGAAAACGTGGAAATCGACGCCTTTCTCTGCCCCGGCCACGTCAGCGTAATCACGGGCGCGAAAGTCTACGAAAGCCTCTCGGAGAAATACGGCAAGCCCTGCGTCGTTGCGGGCTTCGAGCCGCTGGATGTGCTTCAGTCGATACTCATGATACTCGCCCAGCTCGCCGAAGGCGCGGGCAGGACGGAAATCCAGTACACGCGCGTAGTCAGCTGGAACGGGAACGAGACAGCGCAGCGCCTAATGCAGAGGGTTTTCGAGCCGTGCGACACCGGGTGGCGCGGCCTGGGGAACATTCCTCTAAGCGGCCTCGGGATAAGGGATGAGTTCTCCGGGCACGACGCGGCTAAGCGGTTCGAGGTCGCCCTGCCCGAGCCGCGCGAAAATCCCGGGTGCATCTGCGGGGATGTCCTGCGCGGCGTCAAGACCCCGCCCGAGTGCAAGCTGTTCGTCAGCGCCTGCAACCCGGGCAATCCAATCGGCCCCTGCATGGTCTCTTCCGAGGGCACCTGCAGCGCGTATTTCAAGTATGGGAGAAAAGGATGAACGCAGGCGAGGAAATACTGCTTGCGCACGGCGGCGGCGGAACGCTCATGCACGAGCTTATCGAGAAAGTCATCGCATCCAGGCTCAGCAACCCCGTGCTCGACAGGCTCGACGACGCCGCACTGCTCGACACAAGCGGGAGGCTCGCGTTTACGACCGATTCCTACGTCGTGAGGCCCCTCTTCTTCAAGGGCGGCGACATTGGCAAGCTCGCCGTTTGCGGCACGGTCAACGACCTTGCCATGCAGGGCGCGCAGCCAATCACGATAAGCCTCTCCTTCATAATCGAGGAGGGCTTCCCGGTCGAACAACTCAAGAAGATTGTTAAATCTATTGCGGCAACGACCCGGGAGGCGGACGTCTTCGTAGCAACCGGCGACCTGAAGGTGGTCGAGAGGGGCGGCGCGGACAAGCTGTTCGTGAACACGTCCGGGGTCGGCACCGTTCGCAGGGACGTAAATGTAAGTTCGCACAACGCGAAGGTCGGAGACGTCGTCATAATAAACGGATACATCGCGGACCACGGGGTCAGCATACTCTGTGAGCGTGAGGGCCTCGAGTTCGAGAGTCCGGTGAAGAGCGACTGTGCGCCGCTGGCCGGCCTGACGCAGGCGGTCCTCAAGACCACGAGACGGGTCCACTGCATGAAGGACCCGACGCGCGGCGGGCTTGCCGCCGCTCTCAATGAAGTGGCTTCAAGCTCCGGCGTCTGCATCGAAATCGAGGAGGCTGCAATCCCGGTACGAAGGGCAACCCTCGCCGCGTGCGAGATGCTGGGACTCGACCCGATGGTTGTCGCGAACGAGGGCAAAGTGGTCGCGGTCTGCCCCGAAGCCGCCGCATCCAGGGTGCTGGCGGTAATGCGCAGCCACAAGTACGGGAAAACATCGAGAATTATCGGCAAAGTCGCAGCCAAGGGGAAACCCGAGGTCATACTGAAAACTTCCATCGGCGGCAGCCGCGTCGTCGATATGCCTTACGGCGAGCTTCTGCCGCGAATTTGCTAAGAGCACTGGAGGAAACCTCATGGCAGCAGAGACCAACAAGCAGCGCAGGTTCACCAGAAGCCTCAACTTCCGGCTTGTCTCCTTCATCAGCATCTTCCTGCTGCTGGCAATAGGGCTTTTCAGCTACATGATGACCCGGATTGAGCAGGATGAGCTGATTTCGGAAGTAGTCAACGGCTCCCGGCGTTTCAGCGAAGGTATCAAGCGCTCGACTCGCTACGCCATGTTGCAGTTCGACCGGGAGGCCATGCATCAAATACTCGAGCAGATAGGCCACCAGGAGAACGTCGAACGGGTGCGCATATACAACAAGGAGGGAGACATAATAGTCTCGACCCACCGTGACGAGGTCAATCAGCGCGTGGACATGCAGGCGGAGGCCTGCTACGGCTGCCATGCAGTTGACAAGCCTCTGGAGAAGCTGCCAACTACGCGGACATGGCGGATTTTCGGCGAGCCGGGTTCGCGACGGGTGGGCATCGTAGACCCCATTTACAACGAACCCGACTGCTGGAACGCCGCCTGTCACGCACATCCAGAGGACAAGAAAGTACTGGGCGTTCTCGACGTGATTGTGTCGGCGGAGGAGGTTGACAGGATGCTTTCGAGCAGCGCCTGGCGGCGGGGAATTTTCACGATACTGACAATTATCGTCGTCGGGGCAGTTGTGGGTTATTACCTGTTTCGCACGGTCAGTCTTCCTGTACGGCGCCTGGTTGCAGGCATGCGGCGAGTCGCCGGCGGCGACCTGAGCCACGAGATTCCCGTCACCGGCTCCACGGAACTGGGCTATCTTGCAGGGTCTTTCAACAAGATGCGTGGCGAACTCAAGGAAACCTATGACAAGCTGCAGGGCAAGATTGAGGCGGCCGACGAAGACCTGAAAAGAGCCTACAAGGAACTCCAGGACAAGCAGGAGCAGTTGATTCAATCCGAGAAGCTCGCATCAATAGGAAAGCTGGCTGCCGGCGTCGCGCACGAAATAAACAACCCCCTGACGGGGGTTCTTACATTCAGCCACTTCCTGCGAGATGACCTGCCTGAGGACGACCCGAAGAGGGAGGATGTCGACATCATAATCAAGGAGACCGAGCGGTGCAGGGATATAGTTCGAGGGCTGCTCGACTATGCGAGGCAGACCGAGCCTCAGAAGGCCGTCCTGAGCATCAATGACGTCATTGACAAGACCCTGGCGCTTTTAGAACACCAGGCCACGTTCAGAAACGTGGAGATTGTCAGGAAGTTCGGCGCTGATTTGCCCGAGCTGATGGTTGACAAGGACAAGATCCGGCAGGTTCTCATCAATCTGCTCACGAACGCGCAAGAGGCAATGCCCGAGGGCGGGACAATCACAATTACCACGAACGTTAGCTCCAACGGCAAGTATATAGAAATGGAGATAACCGACACCGGCTGCGGCATTGACGACACCGCGCTGCCGAGGATTTTCGACCCCTTCTATTCGACCAAGGACCTTGGAACGGGCCTGGGGCTTTCAGTCATCCAGGGCATTGTGGCAAGTCATAAGGGCACGATTGTCGCGAAGAGCAAGAAAGGAGAAGGTACTACCTTTACTATACGACTGCCGGTATAATGGATGTTACGCTGGGGGTCCCTCGCGGGTCCCGGTACTTTCAGGATGCCGCAGGAGAGGTTGACTTGAAGAAGAAAGCAAGAATCCTCGTGGTTGACGATGAAGCCGTCATCTGTGCGAGCTGCAGCAGGATACTGTCGGGCGAGGAATACGATGTTGTAACGACCCAGTCTTCCCGGCAAGCGCTGAAACTCATCGAGGAAGAGAGCTTCGATGTCGTGATAACCGACCTGGTCATGCCGGAGTTTGACGGCATGAAAATCCTGAAAACGGTCAAGGAAACAAGTCCCGATACCAAGGTCATTCTGATTACCATCTACGCCACGTTCAAGAGCGCCGTGGAGGCGGTCAAGCTCGGAGCGTTCGACTACGTCGCCAAACCGTTCAAGCCGAGCGAACTCAGAACATCGGTGGAAAAGGCGCTCGAGGAGAAGCTCCTGGAGCAGGCGCGGAGCGCTGCCGCCGCAAAAGAGAAGGAACCCAGGCTGCCCTTCGTTCTTGATAATATCATCGGATACAGTCCCGCGATGCAGGAAATCTTCGCCACGATAAAGAAGGTCGCCGCCACCAACAGCACCGTCCTGATTATGGGGGAAACCGGCACGGGCAAGGAGCTTATCGCACGCGCCATTCACAATCACAGCCACCGAAAGAACATGAACTTCGTCGGCGTGGACTGCACCGCCCTGGCCCCTTCGCTTCTGGAGAGCGAACTCTTCGGGCACGTCAAGGGGTCCTTCACGGGGGCGTTTGCCACGAAACCAGGCTACTTCGAGACCGCAAACGGGGGCACGCTCTTTCTTGACGAAATAGGTAACATCAGCCCGGACATTCAGGGGAAACTGCTGCGGGTGCTCCAGGAACGCGAGTTTACGCCGGTCGGCGGGTCCAGCCCCAAGAAAGTGAATATACGTCTTGTCGCAGCCACAAACAAAGACCTGGAAGGAATGGTGGCCGACGGAACGTTCAGGGAAGACCTGTTCTACAGGCTCTATGTTGTACCAATGCATCTCCCGTCTCTCAGAGAAAGAAAAGAGGATATAGAGCCTCTTGCATACTACTTCCTGAACATTTACAGCCATGAGATAGGAAAGACGATTACCAAGATTTCGCCTCAGGCCATGGGGCTTCTCATGAACTTCGACTGGCCGGGCAACGTCCGGCAGCTTGAGAATATCATTGAACGGATGGTCATCGTGGCCGAAAGCGACACGCTCAAGGCTAATGAGTTCCCGCAACTGCTCAGGGACAGCAAGGCGGGGGCCGCAAGCGCCGTACCGTCCGACATCGAGGAATTGAAGAGCGCCAAGAAGGTTTTGAGACGCAAGGCAGTCGTTGACATAGAGAAGCTGTTCGTCATGAGAGCCCTCAACAGGAACAACTGGAACGTTACGCGGGCTGCTAAAGCAGTCCTGATGGACAGGTCCAACTTCCAGGCCCTGATGAGAAAGCATAATATTGCACGCAAAGGCAAGCATCCCGGGGATGGCGAGTAAGTAAATTACACACCGCGTGACGGGATTACACATCTTCGCAACCCTCTGACCACGTTGCGAGCAGTTACCAGAATCGTGTAGAAAAACTACGCAGATGCGCCATTCAGAATCCGGGATGCCGCATTTCCATAGGCCGCTTCCCGGTTAATCCCGCTTCATCCCTCGTATTTGCGTCTGCAGCAGTGCATGGTGGACGCGCGCCAGTGCATGTGGCACAGCAATTGCTAATAAGAAGTGCGGAAAAGGGGCGCAGGCGGCAGACGGGAACGCGCCCGGCTTCTCAGGGAGAAGCAGTCCTTGAAAGCGAGGAGGTCAAAATGGAAACGGGCGGAAAAATACTGGTTGTAGACGACGAGGAAGTCGTATGCAAGAGCGTCAAGAGGATTCTTGAGAGAAAGAAGCTCGTTGTGGACTCCGCACTGAGTGCCTCGGAAGCGCTCCAGAAGATGTCGCAGGAGGACTACAGCGTTGTCATCACGGACCTCATGATGCCGAAGATCAGCGGCATGCAGCTTCTCAAGGAGATAAAGACCGAGAAGCCGGAAGTGGCGGTGATAATGATAACGGGCTACGCCACCATCAGGACGGCCGTCCAGGCTATCAAGCTGGGCGCGTTCGACTACATTCCCAAGCCGTTCACGCCCGAGGAGCTGACGAGCGTCGCGGTCAGGGCGCTGGAGAGGACGCGTATCTATAAGGAAGAAGAGGCAAAGACTCCGCCGGAGCGCGCCGCCGAAAAGAAAGAGGAGATCTCGGTCGTCCGGTACGAGGAAGTGGAACCCAGGGAAGAGGCGCCTCCCCTGGAGGGCGACCTTTACTGCATGCCCGAACATTCCTGGGCACGGCTCGAGAACGACGGTACGGTCAGGGTGGGAATGGAGGAGATGTTCTGCAGGACGGCCGGTGAGATTGTCAATATTGACCTGCCCTACGAGGGCGATGAAGTACACCAGGGCGACGTGTGCGTCCGGGTCACATCAAGCGGTCTGCATATCCACAAGCTGTGGTCGCCCATCACCGGAAAGGTGGTTCAGGTCAACGAAATTCTGAACAGGGACTGCATGCTGGCGATGCAGGAGCCGCGCGGAAGGGGATGGCTCATCAGGGTGAAGCCTGCCAGCCTCAAGGAAGATCTTGAAAATCTCGTATTTGTGAAGTCCGGAGCAATGGAGGTCAGCTGATATGGAGCGCAAAGGCAAAATACTGGTGATAGATGACGAGGAAGTGGTCCGCAAGAGCGTCAAGCGCATACTGGAAAGGGAGGGCTACACGGTTGACGAGGCGCAGAGCGCCGAGCAGGCCATTCAGAAAATGGAGCAGGAAGCGTACGACGTTGCTCTGGTAGACATGGTCATGCCCAAGGTGACCGGGCTGGAACTCATGGGAACTCTCAAGAAGAGATGGCCGGACACAATCGCCATTGTCATAACGGGTTATGCGACAGTCGAGACTGCGGTCGAAGCGAAAAGGCTCGGCGCCTTCGATTATATCGAGAAGCCATTCGAGCCGCGCAGGATTGAATCCACGCTCGATATGGCTCTTGCGACGAAGAGCGGAATCAAGGCAAAGGATTTGGAAGAAGCTGACACGAAATCGAAAAAGGAAGAAAAGCAGGGCATAGTCGTCATCGGAGGAAGTGCGGCCGGTCTCACCGCTGCAATCACTGCGAGGAGGCATTACCCCGACGAGAAGATTACTATCGTGAGAAAAGAAGAGAAAGTGCTCATCCCGTGCGGGATACCTTACATATTCGGAACGGTCGGGAGCCCGGACAAGAATCTGATTCCTGATGCCGCTCTCAACAAGAACAACATAGACCTCGTCGTCGGCGAGGCCACGGGGATAGACCGCCAGAAAAGAGAAGTGTCAATCACTGGCAGGGACCCGATTCCGTACGAGAGACTGATTATTGCCACAGGCTCGCTCCCCATCGCCCCCCCTATTCCCGGGTCTGATAAAGAGGGCGTATTCACCATACTGAAGGACATCCCGCTTCTGGAGAGAATTCAGCATGAACTCGGCGACGTCGAAGATCTTATCGTGATAGGCGGCGGTTTCATCGGCGTCGAATTCGCCGATGAGCTGCACAAATCGGGCATACCCAATGTCACGATTGTGGAGATGCTCCCGCATTGCCTGATGCTTGCATATGATGAGGAGTTCTGCATCGAGGCCGAGAAAATTCTCCGGGAGCGCGGCGTCAAGCTGATGACCGGAGCAAGGATAGCAGAGATTGTGGGCAATGGGAAAGTAGCTGCAGTCAGACTTGCGAACGGGGAAGAACTCAAAGCGGATGCGGTGATTATCGGAATTGGCGCGAGAGCCAACACGAGACTGGCGGAGGAATCCGGCCTCGAGCTGGGACCCACCGGCTCGATAATGGTAGACCGTACAATGCGCACCACGGATGAGAACATATTCGCCTGTGGCGACTGCGCGGAGAAGGTCTCATTCTTCGGAGGCAAGCCGTCTCCACTCAAGCTGGCATCCATTGCGGCAGCGGAAGCGAGAATCGCCGGTGCGAACCTTTTCGGCGTCCGCCGCGAGAATATCGGAACCGTCGGGGTATGGTCAACGGCAATCGGCAACAACGCCTTTGCTGGCGCGGGCCTGACTGAAAGCCTCGCCGTTCGCCAGGGCTACGACATCGTAAGTGGTGTCGCTGAAGCTCCAAACCGCCATCCCGGCGGAATGCCAAACTCTGCCAAGCTTAAGGTGAAGCTCATCTTCGAGCGCAGGACGGGGATACTTCTGGGAGCGCAGTTAATGGGGGACACCAGCGCAGGTGACCTCATCAACATCGCAAGCGCCTGCATTCAGAGCAGAATGGCAATCGACGAAATAGCAAGTTTCCAGATGGGCACACATCCGGCGCTTACTGCCTCGCCTATTGCTTACCAGTTCGTGAACGCCGCCGAGGCCGCGCTGGTTGCGATGAGAAAACATCCTATTGCTGTTTACTGATGGACTTCAAGGGGGCAGATAGCGATGGAAACGTATTCTAAGGAACTTGAAGAATACCTGCCCCTGTACGAAAGAGGAGAAAGACGGCTTATAGAGATAAAGCCCGTCGGCCTTAGGGCAGATATTGAGAATTCCGTTTTTATCAAGTCGGGCGCTGTGGAGGGCCGCTGATATGGAGCGCAAGGGGAAGATACTGGTCGTTGATGATGAGGAGGTGGTACTCAAGAGCGTAGACAGGATTTTGACGAAGGAGAAGCACGTCGTGGAGGGCGTGCTTACCGCGCATGCTGCGCTCGAGAAGGTCGCGCAAACGAAGTACGACATAGTCGTGACCGACTGGAAAATGCCGGGCATTGACGGCATGGAGCTCATTGCCAGGGTCAAGGAGCTGCAGCCGGATGTCCGAATAATAATGATTACGGGCTATTCCAGCGTTGACTCGGCTGTCAAGGCGATGAGCATAGGAGCGTTCGACTACATTTCGAAGCCTTTCGCGCCCAAGGACATTGCTCTTGCGGTCGAAAAGGCGCTCAGGGACAAGAAGGCGGTCGAGGCGGTTATTGCCAAGAAGGATATCAGCGCTTTTGTCGAGAAGCTTGCAACCCAGTTTGCTGTCTATGGGCCGACAAGGAAAGGCTCGAGCACGGCATTCGAAAAGCTTGAGCAGCCCCGGGACCTCATCCTGGATTATACATCGACGATACTTCCGCTGAAAAAGTTCTTCATCCCCCAGGAGGAAGTGCTTGTCGAATTCGACCTCGAGAAGAAGAAGGTCTCCGCACCCGCCGTACCCGAAGACGAGAGGATCTTCTTCGGCGTTCATCCCTGCGACATGCAGGCTGTCCTAAAACTGGACTACGCCTTCACCAAGGGAAACGCTGAATCCAACTACATGAGCAGAAGGCGCAACTCCCTTTTCGTGGGAGTGAGCTGCCGCCCGGACAAGGACTGCTTCTGCGAAAGCGTGGGGAGCTACGTAACCGACGAGGGATTCGATCTCTTCCTGGTTGATATAGGTGACAGGTACTTCGTGGAAGTGGTGACTGACGCGGGAAGAGACCTTCTATGGAGCCACGCACAGGTTTCGGAGCCGGATGAGGACGACAGGAAAGCGGCTGCCCGGACGAAGGAAAGAAACAGGAAGTTTCAGATTCCCCTGAGCTGCCACTCCCTGGCCCTGCCCGAGCTTCTGGAGATTGCGTACGACAACGACCTGTGGAGCGATACGGCCAGGAAATGCCTCGCCTGCGGGTCGTGCAATCTGGTCTGCCCGACCTGCTACTGTTTCGATGTCACCGACAGGCTGAATCTGAATATGAAGGACGGCAGCCGCCTGCGGCGCTGGGATGCCTGTATGCTTGAAACCTTCGCCGCCGTCGCCACGGGCGAGAATTTCCGAAAACAGGCGAAGGACCGCCTGCGGCACCGGATGAACAGGAAGTACATGTTCGAGACCGCGGCTTACGGCAAGTGCTCGTGCGTCGGGTGCGGCAGGTGTACCCGCGCCTGCGTCGCCGGCATTGACATAAAACAGGCGGTCAACGTCCTGGCTGAAAGGTACAGAGAACAATTGCAGGGCTTCATGGAATACACAATCATGCCGGGGAAGGAGAAGGCGAACGAATAGCCCTGATGAATCCGTTTGAAACATGAATGGCCACAGGAGGCAACGACATGGCAGAGGCAAAGATTCACCAGGCGGTGGAGCCCCCGGCGAGGTCGCTCTACGTGCCTGAAATGGCTGAAATTGCGAAAGTGGAGAGTCTCACCAAGCTTGAGAAGCTTTTCGAAATCAAGCTTCCCGGCGGCAGGGACCTCGGACATGACCCCGGTCAGTTTGTGGAAGTCTCCGTGTTCGGCATCGGCGAAGCGCCGATATCGGTGTCGTCTTCTCCGACGCGCAAGGGTTCCTTCGAACTGTGCATAAGGGCGGTCGGTAATGTCACGAATGCCCTGCACAGGCTCAGCCCCGGGGACAAGGTCGGCATACGGGGGCCGTTCGGCAGGGGATTCGATGTCGAGGAACTCAAGGGCCGGAACATTCTTTTCATAGGCGGCGGAATCGGCCTGGTTCCTCTGAGGTCTCTCATCAACTACGTCCTTGACAAGAGGAAGGATTTCGCAAAGGTCACCATCCTGTACGGCACCAAGCAACCCTCCGAGATTCTCTTCAGGAACGAGCTGAGCAGGTGGGAAGAGGATGACACGGTTGATTTCAAAATGACCGTGGACAAGGGCGATGAAAGCTGGACCGGCCATACAGGCGTCATCACTACCCTGATACCCGACGTGAACATTGACGTGGCCAAGACCACGGCCGTCGTGGTGGGCCCGCCCATCATGTACCGCTTCGTCATCAAGGCCCTGAAGGAGAAAAACGTTCCGGATGACCAGATTGTAGTGTCGCTGGAAAGAAGGATGAAATGTGGGGTTGGCAAGTGCGGGCACTGCCAGATGAACCATCTCTACGTCTGCCAGGATGGGCCCGTATTCAAGTATAGCCAGATAAGGGACGTCAGGGAGGCACTGTAATGGCGAATCCTAAAGTCGGAGTATTCGATTTCACGGGGTGCGAAGGTTGCCAGCTCCAGATTCTCAACTGCGAGGAGCAGTTGCTGGACATACTCGGCAAGATAGAGATTGTCAATTTCCGCGAGGCGATTGACGAGAAGGGCGAAGACTACGATATCGCCCTTATCGACGGGGGCATAACGACGCCCGCCGACGTCGAGAGAATCAAGAAGATCCGCGACAAGGCCAAGCTCATCATCACGATAGGCTCGTGCTCTTCGACCGGCGGCATCAACTGCCTGAAGAATTTCCAGTCAATGGAAGATGTCAAGAGAATCGTCTACGGCGACATGGCGAAACACTTCGAGACGATACCGGCAAGGCCTGCAAGCGCCGTGGTCAAGGTGGATTTCTCCATTCCGGGCTGCCCGATAGACAAGGACGAGTTCGTAAGATGCCTCACCGAGCTGCTTGCCGGCAAAACACCCGAGATACCCAATTACCCGGTCTGCGTGGAATGCAAGCTCAGGGAAAACGAGTGCGTTTTTGACAAGGGCCTGTTCTGCCTGGGCCCCATCACCCGCGCAGGCTGCCAGGCAAGATGCCCCTCCTACGGCAACCGCTGCGAGGGGTGCAGGGGCCTGGTGGCGAATCCGAACGTGGATGCAGAGAAGGAAGTGCTCGAGAAGCACGGCCTCTCGGTCAAGAGGGCTCTGGACCAGTTCAAGCTGTTCCAGGGCTATTATGAGCAGGTGAAATAGGCCGCGGACTGCGGGGAGGATACGAAATGTCCAAGAAAGACTTGAACATAAACGTCCACCACGTCACGCGCGTGGAAGGACACGGCAACATCGTGGTCAACGCCAAGAAAGGCAAAATCGAGGAGATAAAGTGGGAAATCCCCGAGTCCCCCCGGTTCTACGAGGCCATGCTCCAGGGTCGCTCCTGGGACGAAGCCGCCCACATAACGAGCCGTATCTGCGGAATCTGCGCCGCAGGGCATACCCTCGCCTCAATCAAGGCGACTGAAGATGCCTTCGGCATGACCCCATCGCCCCAGACGTGGCGGCTCAGAAAATTGCTCTCGCACGGGGGAATGATACAGAGCCACGTACTTCATGTGTGCTTCCTCGTCGTGCCTGATTTGCTGGATGTGGGCAGCGTGATTCCGCTTGCGGGAACGCACCCGGAGGTGGTCAAGATTGCGCTGCGCATGAAAAAGCTCGGCAACGACATTGCCGACGTCATCGGCGGTCGGGCGGTTCACCCGATATCGGCCGTGGTCGGCGGCTTCACGAGAATTCCCACGGTGGCCGAGCTGAAGGGCCTCAGGGAAGAGCTCGTCGCCGCGATTGAAGATGTCAAGGCGATTGCCCACCTGGCCAAGAGCCTCGCCGGCAAGATTCCCGATTTCGTGAGGCAGACCGAGTTCATCTCGCTCCACTGGGACGGAGAATATCCCTGGATAGACGGCGACATCATATCATCGGATGCCGGTATCGTGCCTTACAGGGAATACCTCGGCGTCACCAACGAGTTCATCGTTCCTTACTCGACCGCGAAGCGGGCGAAGAACAGGCGCGATTCCTACATGGTCGGCGCGCTTGCCAGGGTCAACAACAGCTTCGACCAGCTTAACGGCGCCGGCAGGGAGGTCGCGGGGGAATTCGGGTTCAAGCCCGTCAATCACAACCCCTTCATGAACAACGTCGCGCAGATTGTCGAAACCGCGCACTGCGTTCAGGATGCGATAGAGACCATAGACGAACTGCTGAAAGCCGGCCTGAAGGAAGAGCCTATACAGGTGCTGGTGAAGGCCGGCAGGGGCGTGGGCGTCGTGGAAGTGCCCAGGGGCATTCTCTTCCACGACTATACTTACAACAGCCGGGGAATCATACAGGAAGCCAACCTGATAATCCCGACGAACCAGAACCACGCCAATATCGAGGAGGACATGAAGGCCTGGGTGCCGGCAATGATGGAGGCAGATTCCGGCGAGGACGAGGTTGCGCACAACCTCGAGATGCTGGTGCGAGCTTACGACCCGTGCATCTCCTGCTCGACTCACATGCTGAAGGTGGTTTTCAAGTAGCGGGAGGCGCGGTTTGAGGAAGCGGTGTTGTGAGGATTTCCCTCAAAACGAAGCTTGTCGTGGCGTTCGCCGTCGTAACGCTGATACCGAGCGTAACCGCGGCCGTCGTGGCAATACAGCTTCTGAGCACGCGAATCGTGCAAGAGGTGCAGGAAAAGGTCACTTATGACCTGAATACCGCGAGGATAATATACCGGCACAAGCTCGATTACATCGCCACGGTGGTGTCCGACGCGGCCATCAAGAACGTCACCCGCGAGGCGCTGCAGTCGGGCGACGCCGCCATCCTTGAAAGCAGGCTGGAGCGCATCAGGAAGGAGCGTTCCCTCGACGTTCTCGGGGCTGTCGATGCGCGGGGGGTCGTGATTGTCAGGAGCCAGAATTCCGCCGTGCGCGGCGACTCTCTGGCCGTGGACTCGATAATCGAGAAATGCCTCGTCACGAGGAAAGCCGTTGCTGGCACGACGATCATGGACGAAGGCCGCCTGCTGAGCGAAAGCCGGCGTCTCGCGCAACAGGCGCATATCGACATTATTCCCACGCCGCACGCGACTCCCCGGGAAGACAAGGTCGAGACCTCCGGCATGGCGCTCGAGGCGTGCGCGCCCGTTCTGGGCGATGAAGACAACCTTCTCGGCGCGGTCTACGGCGCGGCCCTTCTCAACCGGAATTACGAAATCGTCGATGAGGTGAAGGAAACGGCCTACAAGGGCCTGACATACCGGGGCAAGGAGATGGGCACCGCCACGATTTTCCAGGGCGACCTGCGCATCTCGACCAACGTGCATTCGCCCGATGGAAGTCGTGCCATCGGCACGAGAGTCTCCGAAGAGGTCAATCAGCTTGTCCTGCGTGAAGGCGGCGTGTGGACCGGACCTGCGTTTGTTGTCAGCGACTGGTACCTGAGCGCATATGAGCCTATCAAAGACATCGGGGATAGAGTCATTGGCATGCTCTACGTCGGCATTCTGCAGGAGAAATCCTCCGACCTTAGAAGAAACACTTTTCTTCTCGTCCTGGCGACCACCATCATCAGCATCGGATTCGCCCTCACTGTTGGCTATCTGTTCGCGACCAGGATATCCAGGCCCGTCGTGAACCTCGCGCGTGCGTCGCGCAGGCTCTCGCAGGGGGATTTCAGCGCCAGCGTGAAGAAGACTTCCGACGATGAAATCGGCGAGCTTGAAGTCACGTTCAACATAATGGCGAACTCCATACGGGAAAGGGACGAAAAGCTCAAGGAGGAAACGAGCAGGAAGCTTATCCAGAGCGAGAAGCTCGCCGCAATCGGGCGTCTGGCCGCCGGCGTCGCGCACCAGATAAACAACCCCCTCACCAGCGTTCTGCTGAGGTCCGAGATGCTTCTGCGCAAGGCACAGGATGCGGGCCAGAAGGAGGACCTCGAAGTCGTAATCAAGGAGGCCAACAGGTGCAGCCAGATAGTGAAGGGCCTTCTCGACTTCTCGCGCCAGTCTGTCTCGCGCATGGAAGCTTCCGACCTGAACCGGGTGGTTTCCGAGGTGGTTTCGCTTGTCAAGATGCAGGCCAGGGTGAACAACGTCGAGATTGAAGAAAAATACGCAGAAGGCTTGCCCTCCATAGTCGTTGACCAGGCCCAGCTCAGGGAGGTCCTGCTTAACATAGCACTCAACGCGCTCGATGCCATGCTCGATGGCGGCCGGCTTATGATGTCAACGCGAATGATTGACGGCGCCGCCCCGCGCGCCTGCATCACGATTGAAGACACGGGCGCGGGCATCCCGAAAGAAAACATATCGAAGCTGTTCGACCCGTTCTTCACCACCAAGCAGAAAGGCATGGGCACGGGATTGGGGCTGGCCGTGAGCTACGGCATAGTACAGGCGCACGGCGGTACGATAGAGGTGGAGAGTACCGTCGGCAAAGGAACCATTTTCAGAGTGTTCCTGCCCCTTGCGCCGCGTAAGACCGACAGCGGCGCAGGAGCCGTGGCTGTAGGAGGACAGGAAGATGGCGGCAGATAAAGCGAAAATTCTGGTAGTTGACGACGAACCGCTTGTGCTCGATAGCTGCCGCAAGGTGCTCCTCGAGGCCGGACACGATGTTGACACCGCTTCCGGGGGGCAGGAGGCGATTGAGAAGCTCTCCGGCGGCAAGTATGACCTGATGCTGCTCGACCTCAAGATGCCCGATTTGGACGGTCTCGAAGTGCTCAATCGTGCGAAAAACAGCGACCCGTCCATGGTTATAGCCATTATCACCGGCTATGCCACAGTAGATACCGCCGTCGAGGCCATGAAGAACGGCGCCTACGACTATATCAGCAAGCCCATATCCGCCAGCTCGCTCGAAATGCTCGCGAAGCGGGCGCTCGAAACCGCCCGGCTGCAGAAGGAACTCGACCGCGCACAGCGAGAGAAAGAGAATTTCATACATACGATCTACCACGAGTTCAAGTCCCCCATTGCAGATATCAGCATGTATCTCAAAACCCTGAAGAAGGTGCTGCCCCTCGATGAGAAACAGCAGAAGACCCTTTCGCTCTGCGAAAAGAGGCTTGTCCCGTTGAGGGAGTTGACCGAGGACCTGCTCCAGGTCACGAAGGCCGAATTCATGGAGCGCCAGAAGAAGATTACGGCGGTTGACCTGCTGGAACTCGCCGGTCTGGCCGCATCGTCGAATTGGGCCGCCGCAGCGGAGGCGAACGTCTCCCTCGAGGTCAGCCCTTCATCTGCCAGCATGCAGGTCGAGACGGAACGCGAGGGGATGATTACGGCGCTCAGTAACCTGGTCAGAAACGCGATACGTTACAACAAGCCGGGAGGCAGCGTCACGTTAAGCACCGGTCGGGACGGTGAGACGGCGTGGGTCGAGGTCGTCGATACGGGCATCGGCATCGACAAGGAACATCACGAAAAGATATTCGACGAATTCTACCGCGTGAGGGATGACTCCACCAGGGGCATATACGGCACCGGGCTCGGGTTGAGCATAGTGAAGAGAATCCTCGATTCGGTCGGCGGTAAAATAAAGGTGGACAGCGAACCGGGAAAGGGCTCGACGTTCAGGATTTCGCTTCCGCTGAAGTACGGCGCGCCCCGGTAGCGGGGGATTTGCAGCGAGGGACAGCCATGGATGAAACGGGATGCGTAATAGCGGGAATTGGCAACAGGTTCATGACCGATGATTCGGTCGGCCTGACCATCGCCGCCGAACTGCGCAAGCATGACCTGCCCCCTGGCATCAAGGTCGCAGAGTGCAGCACGGATGAGTTCAATCTGCTCGTCGAGGTCGAGAATGCCGAAAAGGTCATAATCGTGGATGCCGTTTCATCGGGCAAGGCGCCCGGCACTGTAACCATATTCTCGCCCGAGGAGACGGAGCTGGTCTGGAACTCGTGCGGCAACTCGCTTCACACCTACGGCCTCGCTGAAGCAATAGCCCTCGCAAGGGCGCTCGGCGTGACAGCTCGAATCACCGTCGTGGGCGTCGAGCCTCAATCCGTCCGACCCGGCGGAGAACTCACGCCACTGATGGCATCGAAACTGCCGGCAATCGTTCAAGCCGTGCTGAACCTCGTTGACGCACGGAACACGGCATAGGCCCGGCCCCCTTTTCCCGGTGGAGATGGCGGGCCCGGAAGGAGCCGATGTTTTGTTTGATTTTTCGCGATGGATATGTATGATGCACGGCGTCGGAGTTGATGACACCGGAGAGGTGGCAGAGCGGTCGAATGCGGCAGATTGCTAATCTGTTGAGGGGCGATTTAGCTCCTCCACGGGTTCGAATCCCGTCCTCTCCGTATTCATTCCCAGCCGGCGTACTTCGCCGTCAGTATCATCGGACATACGTGTCAAACTGATGGAGCTTCAATGGACCACAGAGAGGTCGGCAGGCTGTGGGAAGGTAACGCCGAAGCGTGGACGAAGCTGGCGCGGATGGGCTATGACCTCTGTCGCGACAAAGTCAACACGCCTGCGTTCCTCGAAATGCTGCCGGACGTATCGGGCCTGTCGGGGCTGGATATCGGCTGCGGAGAGGGCAACAACACCCGGCTCGTCGCCCGCCGCGGCGCGAAGATGACTGCTTTCGACGTGTCGGATACGTTCGTCAGGCATGCAAGGGACGCGGAGAATGAAGAGCCGCTCGGTATCGGATACTGCGCTGCAAGCGCCGTAGAATTCCCCTTCGCAGATGAGAGCTTCGATTTCGCCATGGCTACAATGAGCTTCATGGACATCCCCGAGCAGGAGAAAGTTGTAAGCGAGACCCATCGAGTGCTGAAGCCCGGCGGTTTTCTGCAGTTCTCCATCAGCCATCCCTGCTTCTGCACGACGAAATGGCGGTGGCTCAGGGATGAGGAAGGCGGGAAAGAGGCCGTTGCATGCGGCGATTACTTCTATCCTCCCGAACCGGGCATCGAGGAGTGGATTTTCGGCGCCGCGCCGCAGGAATTCAAGAACAGCCTCCCGAGGTTCAAAACCGCCTATTTCCGCCGGACTCTCAGCGACTGGCTGAATCTACTGCTGGATGCGGGTTTCGCGCTCGAGAGGTTCTGCGAGCCGCACCCGGACGAGAAGACGGCGCGGGAGTGCCCGTACGTCGATGATATGCGCCTGGTCGCGTTCTACCTCATAATCCGCTGCAGAAAAGTCAGAGGAACCCTGCCTTCCAGCACGTCATAAATTGGTGTAAGCGGCTTGACAGTTCGAGGTGCGGCTGTATAATTTGAATTCTTCTTGGGCAGATAGCTCAGTTGGTAGAGCACAGGACTGAAAATCCTGGTGTCGCGAGTTCAAATCTCGCTCTGCCCACCATTTTTTTCCTGTCCTGAGACCATAGCAAATAAAGATGGGCCCACCAGAATTCGAACTTGGGACACGCGGATTATGAGTCCGCGAAAGCCCCAGCAGAATCAAGGCTTTCAGCCTAAAGCACAGAGGAATAAACAGACCATCATCGACCTTGAGATTGTCATCCACGCATGGCCCATACTACCTCCCCACGTCAGGCAGACTATAGTGTCAATCGTAGAGGCAACGGGTCGTTGTACACAATGATACGTTGGAGTCAAGTCTGAAATGACACAGGGCCGTCTTCTTGCAAGTGCAGTCCAGCCATTGAAGTGCGCAAGCTGTCATACCCGCGTTAGACGCTGCAATGGCGAGTATTACTCTTGCTAACCCCCTGGGATTGGAGATTGTGGTATCATCCGACTCCGAGTTGACGACGCTGCTGAGCCAGTTTATTTCATCAAGATATGCGTAGGTCGTGTAGCTGTCGTTGGCATAGGTGCGGCTGGTGCTCTGACCGAGTTCGTTATAGGTGTAGGTTACGAACTTCGTGCCGCTGTTATGGGTCCCGCTGTCGTTGATCTGCAGGAGCCTACCAGCCGCATCGTAGTGGTAGTAGAACTCCCATCCGGATTCGACGGCTGGCGTGCGCATCGCCTTCCTCAAGCCGTTCTTGTAGTAGTCATAGACTATGTACTTGTCGGATGTATAGCTCTTATCAGTAATTGTCGTCAGCCTGCCGAGGTTGTCATACGGAATTCTATTTCCAGTGTCAGTGTCTGAGGGTCGTACCCAACAGAAGCTATGTTATTGATTGCTCATGACCAATCCAGTCCATGAGTAGGTCGTGTAGATCCTTACTAATTCCATCAAAATTGTCGGGTGCTAGTAAGAAATCGAATCTTTTATCCTTAAGGCGTTCTAATATCTTATTTAGATATCGGGCTTATTCGGCCTGTGAGCGGGCATCGATGTTGACTTCTCATGGGGCATCTGCTACAAAGCTCACTGAATTTGGCACTAATGGTCTTAGTCCCTTGCGGCTGTGAACTAACCCATCAACTAATGGAGTCTGTCCTATGAGGGCCTTGGCTTGACAATAGGTTCTTGCCGCGCTGAAGATGGACATGACAGGTCGCAGGAGTAAAAGTCTGACGACAAGAATGAGTCTGGGAGGAATGTTATGGCTGACGCTGAGAAGCCGAAAGGGAATGAAACCATCGATTATCTCGGAATACTTCTCACGAGATGGTGGCTCATTCTCCTTGGGACCTTGGTATGTGGTATTGCGGCGGCGGGAGTGAGTCTCCTTCTGCCCAACGAATACGAGGCATCGGCGGTACTGCTTATTGCACCGCCGCAGTTCAAAACGGAACTTAATCCGGGTATCCTGCCCATTCAGACATACCAACGAATACTCCAAAGTAAGGGCCTGATAGAGAAGGTGCTGCAAAACATGAAGAACAGGCGCGCAGAAGACTTCAATGAAACCACAGTGGAGGACCTTCTGAACAACTGCAGGGTAGAAATAGAAGTCGCCGGAAAGCAGGAAGCCGAGGCGGAATCATTACTTCTTGTGCTTTTTGCCAGACACGAGAACCCGGCGTATGCAAAGGAAATGGCGGATATATGGGTACAGGAATTCATGGCTCTCAATAATACTCTCCATAAGAAACGCACCGGCGAAACAGACCAGTTCGTATCGGGACAGTTTCAGGAGGCAAAGACGAAGCTCGTCCAGACCGAGAACGCGGTTACGGATTTCAACGACACTGCACAGATGGAGACTCTCAAGCAGCGAATTGCGATTGTGTCGGAACAGGCCAATCAGATTCTCGAACAGCTCGAGACAAACAGGGAGGATCTGGAGTTTGAGAAAGGAAGGCTGGCGACACTGGATGAGCGTGTTGGCGCCGTCGAGATTGACGGCAAGTGGCTGGGCCAGTTGCCGGACGGTGAGGTGGATCTGTCGGGAATGAACAGCCGCCAGAAAGGAATTGCAGCCGAGTTAATGAAAGTAGCGCGGCTTTACCAAGAAACCACGGAGAGACTTGCAAACCTGGCGGAGACCGCCGATGTGGAAACACTGAAAAAGAGGCTGGGCTCTTACAGGGAGATGCTGGTCGAAAAGGACCCGCATCTGGAGAATATTCAAGCGAAGCGCAAGTCCCTCGAGGCCGCGCTGGCAGCGCTGTCAGCTAAAGTCAGCTCTACAGAACAGGTGATCGAGCTGAAAAAGGCACTTCCTGAGGAAATCCTGTGGGACAAGTTGCTTGATAAACCATCGAAAGAAACCGTTCAGAAACTGTCGAAGATGCACCTGACATCGGAAGTTCTCAATCCCGAGCACATTCAGTTGAGCAAGCAGATACTTCTTCTTAAGGAAGAACTCGAAAAGGCAATGAGCGAGGAGAAACACATAACAGCCAAGATACCGCAACTGGAAGAGGAGGTGAAGAAATTCGAGTCCATGCTGCGGATACAGGAGAAAAAGAAGAACGACCTGATAATATACCACTCGGAATCGAAAAGGGCATACCAGTCCCGCTACGCGGACTACGTTGGGTGGCTTTATGAGCGAAATACGTGCAGGATAACCATAGCGGAACTCGAGCGTACAGTAACGCTGCTGGAGAAGCGCCACAATGAACGTCTCGGCCAGATACGTTCGCTGAGCACGGAACTGAAAAGGAAGCAGGACCAGCATGAGGACTTAAAGAGAGCTGTGGATGTGGCACAGCACGCCTACGAGCTGCTCAAGAACAAGGTGGAGGAGGCGCGGATTACGATGGCTCAGGAGACAGAGGATGTGCGCTTGGTGAGCTCAGCAGTGGTACCCGGCAAGAAAGTCGCGCCCCAGCGCTCGATTATCACGGTCGTTGCCACAATTGTGGGCTTCCTGCTCTCGTGCATTGCGGTCCTGCTCTTCGAGTACCGCGCCAATATGGGAAGATAGATACCGGTCATAATGTGTATTGGTCACGACTTAACCTGACAGGACCTCAACTTCTTCCTGTGTCTGCAAGGTTGAGTCAATAGACATACCTGCCGTATACTATACAATCTTAGACCGGTCTTAGGGAACACGTCACTCAAGAGATTTGAGAGCTTCGTACAGAAAGTAGACTTGCCGCTGCCTGCTGAGCGAGAAATACCGATACGACCGACATTTATAAGCTAGTTTTGAATAGTGTCTATTTATGGTCAAGGCTCACTAGTTTACCTCGGAGAAAGAGTCAGATGCCACAAACGCCTTTCCTGATTATCTCACAACAAGAGTCAATCTGTTGTTCCCGCAACTCCGGAAACATGGGCAGAGACAGGATTCTTTTTGCACACTCCTCCGTTACGGGGAAAGAGCCTTCTTTAAGCCCTAAACGATCATATGCCGGCTGCAAATGCAGGGGAACTGGATAATGAATCCCTGTCGATACACCAGCCTCTTTGAGCGCTTCCATGAGTGCATCTCTGCGTTGTGTTCTTATCACATACAAGTGGAAAACGTGAACAACTGTATCTAATATCTCTGGTATTACAATACCTTCCACCGATGCCAAGCGCTCGCCGTACAGTTCTGCGTGTGCCCTTCTTTTCGCATTCCATGCATCGAGATGCTTCAACTTGGCTAACAGAATTGCTGCCTGAATAGTGTCCAGTCTGCTGTTGCTACCCTCAATCCGGTGTGTGTACTTGTCTACTCTCCCGTGATCCCTCAGAAGCCGAACCTTCTCTGCAACAGCCTCATTATTCGTAACAACGCAGCCGCCATCACCGTACGCACCCAGGTTCTTAGCCGGGAAGAAACTGAAGCAACCAGCATTGCCGATAGCTCCAACTCTTCTCCCTTTGTATTCGGCGCCATGCGCCTGGCAAGCATCCTCAATCACAACAAGGTCACGCTTCCGGGCAATCTCTATTATCGGGTCCATGTCGCATGGCTGGCCGTAAAGATGAATGGGCAAGATAGCTCTCGTGTTCTCGTTGATTACACCTTCAATCTGCGCGACATCGATATTGTGAGTCTTTGGATCCACATCGACAAAGCGTACGCTTGCTCCTGTCGATGTAACTGCCTCTGTGGTCGCGATAAAGGTGTTCGGGACAGTTATTACCTCATGGCCTTCTCCTACCCCGGCGGCGACAAGCGCGAGCCGTAGGGCATCTGTGCCGGAGCTTACGCCAATTGCATATTTGGCATCGCAGAACTCAGCGAATTGTTCTTCAAACTCGCTGAGCCACTTGCCGCCGACGAATCGGGTTGACAGCACAACCTCGCGAATCGCGTTATCAATCTCCGCGCTTATGGACTGATATTGTGCTTCCAGGTCAACAAACGGTACTTTCATCTCGGCTCCTCGGTATACGGTCTCTCGACTATCCCAAAGGGACAGGTCAGATCGTACACGTTCTTGATGACTCTTGCTGGATTTCCTACAACAAGCATGTTATCAGGAACATTCTTTGCAACAACAGCTCCGGCTCCAACCACCGCATTCTCTCCGATGACGAGTGAAGGCAGGATAGTGGCATTAGCACCCACCTTGGCACTTTTACCGATGGTAACGAAGCCATGCTCCTTCAAGCAAACCTTAGCCTTTGAGCACTGTGGGTGGGGCGTGTTTGTTATTACTACGTGTGGGCCGATCCAACAATCGTCTTCCAGGAAAGTAAACTCGGGAACAAAAGCCGACGAGTGAATTAGCACGTTGTCCCCGATCCGAACGTGATGCTCCACAACACTCTTTGTGCCAATGCTAACATTGTTTCGAATCTCATTAAGCTCTCTAACGTTAACGCCATGCCCGGTCTGGAAGTTGTCGCCTATTCTATTGCCGGCATAGATAACGGTATGCGACCGGATTATCGCATTGTCGCCAATAACCGTTTCAAGTTCTCCGGGTTTGTGACCTCTTGGAGGCACGCCAATAACAACATAATCACCAATTGAGGCGTTCTTCCCTATCTTCACGTTCGGATATATCTTGTATGTTTCTTGCCCCATGCCTGTTCCTCAATCCAATTCCACCGGCTTGCTGTCGCTTTTCAGAGATATCTGCCCTGCTTCCAAAACCCTTACTACTTCCAGCCCATCATCTCCATCAGTCATGGGTGCTTCACCATTGACAATACAGTCTATGAAATGCCCGCACTCCACTTTCAGCGGCTCCGTGAAATCAATCCGCGGTATGTGCACGTCCCCAGACCTCATCAGAAGCTGATACTGCCCAAAGGTGTCGTAAGGCACACCACGCGCCAAGTTGCTTTCGACCCTATCTATACCTTTGTCGTAAATCCGTATCTTGGCGTCGGAGCTAATATCATCATAGACTATCATCTTCTTTGTGCCCACTACTGTCATCTTCCTTGTCTTGCCCGGGTCCAGCCAGCTCGTGTGAATATGCGCGGAAACGCCGTTTTCAAAATCAATGTTGAGAAAAACGACATCCTCTATTCCATCCTGAAGCTTGGTTATCCCCTTTGCGCTTACCCTTACCGGCTCCGCGTTCAGCCAGTAAAGAACAATCGACACATCATGGGGCGCAAGATTCCACATTGCGTTTATGTCCGACCGCACCCGGCCAAGGTTGAGCCGCTGCGAGTAGATATAGTAAATGTCCCCCAAATCGCCCTCATCAATGTGTTTCTTGACGGCCCGTACCGCCGCGTTGTAAAGGAAGGTGTGCCCCACCATCAACACCCGTTTCTTGTTCTGTGCCAACTCCACCAGCTCCCGCGCCTCTTCGGTCCTAAGGGCGAGTGGCTTCTCCACCAGCACGTGCTTGCCCTTTTGCAGCGCCTCCTTTACAAAAGCGTAATGGTTGGCCGCGGGAAGTGCGATTGCAACAGCATCTACATCGCCACTTTCAAGCATATCTACGTGATTTGTTATAAACTCTGTATTTGGATAGTGTTGCCCCGCGTACTCAGCTTTCTTGCTGTCTATGTCACAGATGAATCTGAGTTCGCACGAGGGATTCTGATAGAGGTTTCTTGCAATATTTGGACCCCAATAGCCAAGGCCGATAAGTCCGATTCCGACCACTTGTGTTCCCCAATCCCGTGACCAGATAGTTACAAACATCCCGCTGAGCTTATGACACAGCTTATTAGCAAGACTATGAGAAAACCGAGATTATGTCACCTTTGGCAACTTTCATACAACATGGAAAGGTTACTTGTCTCAGCTCATTAGTTCAAGCGAAATTCCTTCTTTTGGCGATTGTAAGGCGTTTCAATACTTGCTTTTTCTGAGTATTTGAAGCCTTGTCATGCGCTCCTGAATCCTGCGATGCGGCAGGCGGTCTCGGACAGTAGAATTTGCTGCCACGTTTCCGACGCCAAAGGAATACTTGCTCCCCTTCGACTCCCCTGCAACGGGAGCCTGGAAGCATTTGCAGCAGCTACAGTGTGCTTGGTGGACCTGCACGCGCGCGTATCCGGGCAGGCTATCCCAGTGCTATATGACAGACCGAGCGCTCGACAGCCCCGACCCGCTTTCCTTTCCTGCCACGGCGCTGACATGGAGGAAATTTCCAACAGTTTGAACGGAACTCAACCCGTTCAGCCTTCTTGCTGATACTTGGAGTGCAGCGCACGGCTCAGTTCCTCCTTGTGTAAAGGTCGCAAATAGATGTTCACAACCAGTATTGGCAGGAATCAGGCTTTTCCTTTGCTCTAACTGCTTTATCCTCAGATAGTTACATTCTCATAAAAGCCACCTTTCTCGAATATCGAGTGAAACGTGTGTTATCAACTCATGCAGCCTCTACAATGGATTGTCAGCCTACAATGCCAATGCATATGATTATTCGAACATCCAGAGATGCCATGATGCCTAATCCCCAATTTCAGGCAAAGGTGTACTGGCCCTTGACTCGCATACGCAAGTGCTTATCATATGAGGACCAGAATGAGCTGTCTTGAAATGTCCGTAATTGCCCTTCATGAGCATGTGGAGTTTTGATAATCAGAGGACATGGATCATGAAAAGGACAACTCAGATTTGTCATCAAGGTATGATTGGTGTCTCGCAGCCCCATATTTAAGAACTTACTCTCCCTTACAACCGCAAATATCATAAGTAAGGCGGCTGTTGCGGTTGCAGGCATTGTGATAGCAAGGCATCTCGGGACGGAGAAATTTGGCACTTTTTCGGGTGCATTAGCATTCTCTCTATTGTTCTCCATACTATCAGACTTTGGACACCAGACTTTCCTTGTCAGAGAAGGCTCAAGGCAGGTGCCTAAATTCACTGTCTACCTTGGAGCAAGCATTTTTGCGAAGATGATTTTCTCGCCTATCATGGTTGTTTCAGTTGGAATTCTGCTGCCGAACATTCTTGGTTACGGGGCCCAGAAAAATCACCTGGTGCTTGTATTTGTCATCAGCGTGGTCTTGATTGGGATACGTCGTTCCTTTACCGCCGTCTTTCAGGCGATGGAAAAGATGTTTTTCACTGGGGCGGTAGAAATCATTTGGTCGCTGATCTTCGTGGGGGGAGTAATATGCGCAGTGCTTCTGAAAGAGGGAATTGAATTCTTCGCTTATTCTCATCTTTTTGGTTCTATCGTTAGTCTGATTATTTCAATTGTCCTATCAACAAGATATGCAACTCCTAAGTTACACATAAGATATATAAAGGATGTAATCATATATTCTCTTCCGTTCGGGTTCGGGGCTCTTTTTTGGTCTTTCTATCAGCAAGCCGGAATCGTGATGTTATCGACTATTGCTACCGATACGGAAGTTGGGGTGTTTTCTGCTGCATTCAAGCTTGTGGCCATTCCGGGTTTCGTTCCTTACATCATCATACTTGTTTTTCACCCCGCTCTTTTCCGGCTCGGCGCTAAAAACTCCCAAGAACACTTCGACGCGATTAGACGCACTCTCAAATACATGGGGGCTTTTGGTTTTATTACAAGCATTTTGTCGTTTGTCTTTGCTGAGAAAATAATACACTTGATATTTGGAGAAGGATACAGCGACTCTGCAATTGCGCTCAGGTTGCTTTGCTGGGTGCTTTCGCTCCAATGCCTCAATGCCGTACTTGGCAGCGTTCTAACCACAAGGGACCGCCAACGATTGCGCACTGTTATTCAGGGGATCGCTTTATCCATAAATGTCGGTTTAAATCTGCTGATAATTCCCAGATTTGGACACAGAGGAGCAGCGGTTGCGATGCTTTTTACGGAATTCTTTATTCTGCTGTCTTATACTGTCTCGACCAGGCATATCGGCTATCCCATGACGACCGCGTTATTAAGGCTTGGTGCGTTTCTCTTCATTGCCGGAGGTATTGGTCTCTTTGCCGTATATGTTTCCAGTATTTTGGGACTCCACTTTTTACTCAGTATCGTGTTAAGCATGACTCTTTATCTAATCATCCTTGGAATGCTGGGGCTCTTTACCTTAGGAGACTTAAGATTCTTTCTTTCTCTAACGAAAGAAAGGGAATCTGTTGAGTAATCCAAGAAAGCAAGCTCAACTACAAAATTATCTCCCTAAAGCTATTATTTGCTGCGCAGTCATAGGCGTTGCAACTGCACTGGCGGTCAGTTGGACAGTTTATCTGCCGCTTTATCTCTGTTGCCTGAGTGGAACTATTCTAGCAGGGATAATTATCACGGGTCATATCGACATTCTAAGTCCTTTCGTTTCATTTCCTGCAATTTTTCTTCTCTATTATGGGATTGGGTCTGTCAATGTAACAACTTACAGGGGGATTGTTTCGGAGAATATACAGTATTACATACTTGCAGGAATCATAGCTTATCTTGCCGGCATCTGCTTCTGTTTCTTCGTCTTCAGGCTGTTTTCAGGCAAATTCAGACTAATACTGCAGGGCATACCTTCACGACGTGTAACAGTACCGACATCGGATAGATGGTCACTGGACTCGATGAAGAAGTTCGGCCTTTTTTTGCTTGCAGTTGGCACTCTCAGCGTATGCTATACGATAATGTTGCACGGAGTACCGCTTCTAAAACCATCAGGAAGAACGGACGTGTCCGCGAAACTGTTCTATATATCCGAGCTACTGGGTACAGGGGCAGTATTGATAATGGCGTACTTCATTAGGAAAAAAGGGAAGGCTCTGCCTTGGTTTGCCCCTTTCTTTTTATACGCGGCCGTTCTTCTCTCCCTGATGGCATACAGAACTCCTGTGGCCTACTTTATAATTATAACTTTCGTTGTGTACTATTATTTGAGAAATGCGCCCGTACTTCCGGTTGCCGCGATGGTAACAGTCGTCGTCTTATTTGTTGGCGTGTATGGATTTGTCCGTCATGAAACGTTGAAAGAAGGCGAAACAGGAGCCTATCCCTCTCTTGCTAAAGAACTGGGAACACCTCCCTGGATGGCACCCGTGGTACCCGCGTATCAGGTAACAAGAGAAGGAACAGGTATATGTAACAAACTCATTGAAAATATACCCTCAAAAGAAGAATTTTTCCAGGGCAAGCTCCTTGTTGCTGATAGCCTCACAATACTGCCGGGGAAACAAATAACAGGTGGTGCCCTCATCAAGAAGTTGATGACCGGAAAAAGCGGGGCTGGGTTAACTCCCTCAATAATTGGCGGTCTCTATGCCGATTTCGGTTTGAAAGGTATACTTGCGGGTCTTTTCGTAACAGGTGTCGTCTTAGGTTACTTGTATTGCCGCCTCGGCAAACAGCGGACCATATATAACATACTCCTATACGCATACGGTCTGACTTTTGCAATCCAATACCTTCACAGAGGGATTTTTTCACCTAACTACGTTTTTCACATGGCTGTTCTGGTGATTCTAAATATTTGTGTCATGTCAAGAAAGAAGATAAGATTTGCCCAGAAGAATTGCAATCCTGCTGACGGATGCCTTTAAGCCCAATCCAAGAATCCACAAAGAGGCTAGTTCACTGGTGGCAAATGGGTACGAAGTGACCATTTTTGCGTGGGACAGAACAGGTGAATATCACAAACATGAGACAATCAATGGCATAAAGATTGTTCGGCTTCGCGTGCAATCAGGATTTCAACTTGGAATAATACAAGTCTGGTATCTAATGAAGTATTATATTAAGGTTTTTCGCCTTATAAGAAGAGGGAGGTTTCATGCGATCCATTGTTATGATCTATTAACGCTACCCATGGGCGTTCTTTTTAAGACACTTTTCCACAAGAAACTGGTATACGACGCTGGCGAGATCTACCACATTATGGAGGCAGAAAGATATCCGTTTCCTATTCTGTTGATTATCAAATATATCGAGATGTTTCTGCTACAGTTCATCGATGCTTTTGTTGTTGCCGGCGATATTAGGGCACGTTACTACAAGAAATACTATCGAAAGCAGATTTACGTTATCGGTAACTGGTACGACCCACTGAGAATACCATTAGAATCAAGGAAGAAGCTCCGCAAAAGACTGGGTATCTCTGAGGCTGCTTTTTGCATCGGCACATGCAATATTCTTGAGCCCAGCAGGAACATTGAGTTGCTTCTTGAATACGCCAAAAAACATCCTGAAGTCTTTCTGCTGATATGCGGCGAAGGCTCTTTGAGAAAAACTGTAGAGAAGTATTCTAAGGAGTATAGAAACATCGAGTATCTTGGTTGGACTAACATAATTGACGAATTCCTGCCCGCGGTAGATGTCCTTACATATATATACCAAACGGAACGCAAATACTCTAGATATGCTTGTCCAAACACAATATACCTATCGATCGCAGCAGTAAAACCTCTATTAGCAACTCGGTGTGGTGAGATAGCACTGCTTGCACAAAAATATGACTGCTGTGTATTATGCTCACCGGATTTGAAGAGTTTTTCTGTTAACATGGCAATTCTCAAGCAGGAAAACGTAAACCAGAAGCTCGCAGCAAAGTTGTCGGCTCTCCAGAAAGTACTTAGTTGGAAAAACGCTTCAGATCTACTGCAGAATTTGTATGATAAATTATGGGAAAAAGGCGTGATTTCTTGTTGGAGAGAAGGCTTTTGAAAAATGTTGCTGTGGTTTTTGGAACACGCCCAGAGGCGATAAAGCTAGCACCCGTGATCTTTGCCTTGCGTTCGCATCCAAGGGTATTTAACGTCAAGGTGATAGTTACTTCGCAACACAGGGAAATGCTTGACCAAGTACTACAATTGTTTAATATTGTGCCTGACTACGACCTTTCAATAATGGTTCAAGAGCAAGACCTGTTTGATGTTACCGTCCGTGCATTGCAGTCTCTCAAAGAGACTCTTGCTGAAGTAAACCCCGATATAGTGGTTGTTCAAGGTGATACAACAACAGTTTTTGCAGCGTCTCTTGCTTCCTTTTATCAGGAACGTTCTGTAGCACACGTAGAGGCCGGGTTGCGTACAGGCAAGAAGTACTCTCCATTTCCGGAAGAACTCAACCGCAAGATGACGAGCGTGCTTACCGACTACCACTTCGCGCCGACGTCCCGTGCAAAAACAAATCTCATTTCAGAAGGCTACTATGAGGAGAGTATATTTTTGACTGGTAATACCGTCGTTGATGCACTGCTGTGGGTTCTAAAAAGAATCGAGGAGGAACCCTTCAAATCGCGACTTGCGGAAAAGTTTTCCTTTCTGACATCAGAGCACAGAATGATTCTGGTAACTGCTCATAGGCGTGAGAATTTCGGCATACCGCTTCAAAACATTTGCGCTGCCATCAAAGAGATTTCAATCGGTTATCCTGACGTAGAGATAGTATATCCTGTTCACATGAATCCCAATGTTGCTGTGACTGTGCGCAAAGCCCTCGGCGATGTTGAACGCGTTCATCTTATGGAACCATTGGAGTATGACTCGCTTATATATCTGATGAAAAGAAGCTACCTTGTGCTGACCGATTCCGGTGGTATTCAGGAGGAAGCACCGACACTGATGAAGCCCGTTCTTGTTTTGAGGGAGGTTACCGAGCGTCCTGAAGCAGTTGAAGCAGGAACTGCTATCACAGTGGGGACTAATCCTACAGAGATTGTGAGCAAGACGCAGGCGTTGCTGGATAGTCCTGCGCATTATGCAGAAATGATGGCTGTCGAGAACCCTTTTGGTGATGGCCATGCAGCCAACCGCATTACTGATATCCTCATTAAACCTTGATCGCCTTAGGCAAGACTTAGAGAGGGGGGCCTTTGGTTCGATTTGCGGTTGCGCTGGATGTACCGGATTCTGGGATCCAAATGAGCATCATGAAAACAGTAGTGGTTGTGGTTTATACGGAGTTCCTAACGGATGCAAGGGTGCGCAGAGAGGCACAAGCTCTCGCCGCGCATGGCGTAATTGTTAAGGTTCTTACTCTTCGGGAAACTGGCAGACCTCGAGTAGAGAACTTCGATGACATCAAGGTTTACAGGCTCCCTGTTCGCAAATACAGAGGGGGCTCTCCCCTAAGATACACTCTCAGTTATTGCCTGTTCTTTGCATGGGTTTCTTTCGTTCTTGGGGTTATGTGCATAAAGCGTGTGCCCAACTATGTTCATGTGCATACGATGCCGGACTTTCTTGTCTTCTCAGCCATTATTCCCAAACTGTTAGGATCGAAAATCATACTCGACATGCACGACGCGGTACCGGAACTCTACATGGAGAAATTCGGCATTGGAGAGAATCACTGGCTGACCAAAACCCTGACTGGCATAGAACGTTCCGCCGTACGTTTCTCGGATAAAGCTATTGCTGTTCATTATCCCCATTTGATTTTGCTCAAGAAACATCGCGTCAATACTAACAAAATCACGATAGTGATGAACGTACCTATCCCGGAAATATTCAGGCACCAGCCCGCACCGGCAAATTCCTCTGGGAAATTCACACTTGGTTTCCACGGCACAATTGCCAAAAGGTTCGGTTTGGACAAAGTGCTGGAAGCTGTCTCCCGGCTTCGAGGTGAAATTCCCGGGCTCCGTCTCAAGCTGATAGGAGGCGGCGACTATGCACAGAATATATCCGCGAAGATAAAGGAGCTTGGCATAGGCGATATCGTCGATGCCAATCTCAAAGCATTCAGCGTGTCCGAATTGCCGGGCATGCTTCGGGATGTCGATGTCGGAATAGCGTGCTACGAACTGGGGGTGGCGACCAGAACTATGCTTCCTGTGAAGATGTTTGAATATATAGCTTTGGGTAAACCTGTCATAGCAGTCCGAAGCCCTACTATTGAGTATTATCTGCCGAACACCGCGGTTGTTTACTACGATGGCACCTCGCAGGGGCTGGTCGGCACCATAAGCTACGCCTACAGGAATCTGGACAAGATGAGAATGCGCGCTAAAGCCGCCAGACAGGTGCTTGCCGGACACGATTGGAGTGTCCAGTTGCGCAAACTCTTGGAAGCCTTCGATATGCATACTGGCGGGAACAACCGATAAATAATGGAGTCCCACTCAGTAAACGAGTGTTTAATGCAGCGTTGAGCTTCCCCTTTCCCAGATTTTGCGGAAAGGAGTGAGACCTGTCTTATATCGACCGTTGAGGCTTGAAGGCAAGAAAGTGGCCAAGAAAGGATTTATTTTGACTCGTCATTTTGCTTCAATTAGTTTTATATTAAATTGGTTAATTATGTTTCTGCAATTGACACTGAACCAAGCAAGATATAATTCTATCCAGAGATGCTGAGTAAAACGGAAAGCAAGGACAGGTGAAATGGGCAGTCAGGCAGAACGCGTTGTAATAGTGGGCACTGGAGAGTTTGCCGAGATTGCCTTTGAGTATTTTACACATGATTCTCCTTATGAGATAGTGGCATTCAGTGCAGAAAAGGCCTTCGTAAAAAAGGATAAAATGTTTGGATTGCCGGTAGTGCCTTTTGAAACGCTGGAAAATATATACGACCCCGCGAAATACAGGATTTTCATCGCAGTTACATACACCAAGCTCAACAGAATCAGAACAAGGCTTTATGAACAAGCCAAAAAGAAGGGCTTTTTCCCGGTTTCATATGTGAGCTCGAGGGCCTTTGTATGGAGGGATGTTGAGGTTGGAGAAAACTGCTTTATATTTGAAAATAATGTTGTGCAGCATAAGGTAAAATTGGGAAATAATGTGATTCTTTGGAGCGGCAACCATGTAGGGCATCGCACCAAGATAGGAGACAACTGCTTTATATCCTCCCATGTGGTTATTTCTGGGTGGTGCGAAGTGGCAGAGAACTGCTTCTTCGGTGTAAATTCCTGTCTTGCAGATGAACTCGAAGTTGGCAGAGACTGCATAATTGGAATGGGTGCGGTAGTAACTCAGGACACCCAACCGGGCAAGGTTTACGTCGGCAGTCCTGCCAGACCGCTTGAAAAAAGCAGTTTGGAAGCATTCGACGTGATTGGAGAATAGCATGAAATGGGCCAAGAAGGGATTGGTTTACGCACCTGAAGGCGACTTGTGGTGGGCAAAAAGCCATGCCTACCTGCCAACCGCGGATGTGATCTCAGATCAGTGCATAAGAGTATACTTTGCTTCTTGGGACAAGGACCGTATTGGCAGGGTGGGCTATGTTGAACTCGATATTGATGACCCCGGAAAGCTGCTGTACTTGACAAAGGAGTGCGTTCTGGATATCGGTGAGTATGGCACTTTTGATGATTGCGGCGTAAGCCCTTGTTGCATAGTTACGACAGGTTCGAAGAAACGCCTGTATTATTTCGGCTGGCAGAAAACTTTGACAGCTCCATACCTGCTTTTCTGCGGTGTAGCGATAAGCCTGGATGGCGGCAAATCGTTCACAAAATATTCCAAGGTCCCTGTGTTGGACAGGACGGATAAAGAATACTTCTTGCGGTCGGCCACGGCAGTTCTTGAGGAAGATGGTCTTTTCAGGATGTGGTATGTTTGTGGCGTTGACTGGACGGAATTCAACGGGAAGCCATGTCCGAGTTATGTTATCAAGTACACCGAGTCCCCGGACGGCCTGAACTGGAACAGCGCTTCCCGAACTTGCATTGATTTTGAATCTGAAGACGAGTTTGGTTTTGGCGGGCCTTGCGTGATTCAGGATGGCGGGACTTACAGGATGTGGTACTCGATAAGGTCCAAAATCAGGCCATACCGAATGGGTTACGCGGAGTCAGTGGATGGGTTGGAGTGGGTTAGAAAAGACGATGAGGTTGGTATAGAAACATCAGAAACGGGCTGGGACTCTGAGATGATTTGTTTTCCTTCCGTTGTGCAAGCAAGAGGCAAAACCTATATGTTCTACAACGGAAACCGTCACGGTGAAACAGGGTTTGGGTATGCGGAGTTGGTACAGGAATGAGAGTTCGACGATACAGTCCTGAAGACAAGCAGAACTGGAACGATTTTGTTGCAAAATCCAAGAACGCGACTTTTATGCTCAACCGCAATTTCATGGACTACCATTCAGATAGATTCGTAGACCACTCACTTGTTATCTCTGATGCCCAGAGGAAAATAGTTGCCCTCCTTCCGGCGAGTGAAAGAGACGACGTTTACTTCTCTCACCAAGGGCTGACATATGCTGGTTTCCTTGTGGACTTCAGGATGACACTCCCATTAATGGTCCAAGTTTTTGACTCCGTTCTTCAGTATTTGAATGAGAGAGGTTTTAAGAGGCTTGTTTACAAGACTATCCCCACTATATACCATACGATTCCCGCAGAGGAAGACAGATACGGCTTGTTTTTGAGGAATGCCAAGCTATACAGACGGGATACTTTGACTGTGATTGACTACAGCCGAAGGTTAGGCTTTCAGGAACGTCGGTTGAGGAGCATCAAGAAGGCGCTTAAGCGCGGACTAAAGGTTGTGGAAACAGATGCTTATGCACAATTCTGGGAAATCCTTTCAAATAATCTCCACAGCAGGCACAAAGTCGCACCGGTCCATTCCCTGTCTGAAATCAAGCTGTTGGCGGGCCGTTTCCGTAAGAACATCAAGTTATTTGCATCTCTTGAAGATGAGGTGATGCATGCAGGAGCCGTGGTCTTTGACAGCAGAAACGTTTGTCACGTGCAGTATAACGCGGCAAGCGAGGAAGGTAAGCGATGCGGCGCGCTTGATATCGTACTTGACCACCTTATCGAACGCTACAGCAGTTCAAGGAATTACTTCGATTTTGGCGTGTCCAACGAGGATGAGGGACGGTACCTGAATACCGGACTCACCGAGTACAAAGAGGGCTTCGGTGGCAGGACTGTAGTACACGACTTCTACGATATGAATCTTGCCGGTACAACAAAGGATTAAACAGGCAAAGACGGTAGTAAACAGCTACTTTATTATTACCTTCTATTCTATCTCGTACTTATCTGTTTTTGGGCAGCCTCGAGGATTTTCACTACCCGTAAACCTGCATGACCATCTGTTATCGGTGCCTTCCCTTCCGAAATGCACTCAATGAAGTGCTGGACTGCGGTCTTGAGCGCCTCGGTTGAGCCGAGCTTGGGGGCGTACATATCCCCTGTGCGATATTGTACAAGCATCTTGTACATACCTTCCTGCCCACCCGTAACTTCAACGCCCTTATCGTAGACCTTTACCTTTTCGCTCGGCTCGTTGTCATTGTAGACAATCATCTTCTTGCTGCCGCCGATTATTGTCATCCTGATCTTAACGGGTGCAAGCCAATTGACATGAACGTGCCCGATAAAGTTGTCCTCGTAATATGTGGTCAGATAGACAATATTTTCAATAGATGTCCCGAAATGATCCACTCCTTCCGCCGAAACGTGCATAGGCCCCTTTCCTATAATGTAGTCGAGAATACTTAAGTCATGTGGCGCGAGATCCCAGAGCACGTTTATGTCATGCTGGAAGAGTCCAAGATTGACGCGAACGGAGTCAAAGTAGTAGAGGTCGCCCAACTCGCCTGAGTCGATGATTTCCTTTATCTTCCTCACTGCCGGCGTATATACGAAAATATGGTCGACCATGAGAGTCAGGTTTTTTTTCCTGGCAAGCTCGATAAGCTCTTCTGCCTCTGCCGCCGTAGCTGTCATGGGTTTCTCAAGAAGAACGTGCTTGCCGGATGAAAGGGCTTTCTTTGCCAGGAGTGAATGTGTTGAAACTGGCGTTGCGATTGCAACCGCATCAATGTCATCTCTTGCAAAAAAATCGTCATCATTCGTTAGTATATCCACAGCCGGGCAACGGGTCTTTGCTTTTTCCCCCCGTTCAGGCTGTAAGTCGCAGCAGGCTTTCACCTCGCAGTTTTCGTTCTCCATGAAGTTGCGCAGAAGGTTAGGCCCCCAGTAACCGTAGCCGATAATTCCAACTCGCAACATAATCAACCTCCAGGTTAGTAGCTGCCACGACCCGACAAGACAGTAGGGATTGTCCTAAGCAATATCTTAAAGTCAAGCCACAAGGACCAGTTCTCGCCGTAGAAAATATCCAGAAGAACCATTTCCTTGAACTCCGCTTCGCTTCTCCCACTCACTTGCCATAGGCCTGTTATCCCGGGTTTTGTTTCAAGGCGCTTCATGTGCCATTCATCATAGGCTTCCACCTCATATGGCACAGGCGGGCGAGGGCCAACGAGGCTCATGTCCCCCTTCAGTACATTCAGTAGTTGAGGCAGTTCATCAAAGCTGGTCCTGCGCAGGAATCTGCCGACACGGGTGATACGGTCATCGTTAGTAAGTTTGGTTACTTCCTTTCCTTTCTCGTCTATAAATGCGAGCTTTTCTCCTTTGATAGCTCTTTCCGCTAGCTGCCGGTGACGGTCGCTGTGGTCGCCGACGCACATTGACCTGAACTTGTACATCTTGAATTTTTTGCCATCCTTACCCACACGCTCTTGGGAAAAGAGTGTTGGGCCCTTTGATGTGAGCCTGACTGCAGCTGCTATTAATAGCATGAACGGAAATAGAAGAACGAGTAGTACTGACGACAACGCAATGTCCATAAGCCTTTTCAAGATGGCGTTTACGCCACGCAGGTGAGGGGTCTTGAGCGAAATTATGGCAACATTGCTCACAGTCTCCACATCTACTCTGCCGGCAATTACATCGAAAAGCTTTGACATTACCCTTACCGCTAAACCGTTGCGCTTGCAGACCGAGATTGCGTCTAACGTCTTTTTGTAGCTGTCGTGGGAAGGAGCTAAAAACGCCTCGTCGAGTCTGTGTTCCCTCGTAATCTCCGGCAGTTGTTTCAGGGTTCCGAGAACTTTGAATCCATTAAGCCCGTACTCATCGCTTGATTCCGTCCCATCCTCAACCATGCCAACGACATCAAACCCACTCCACTTGCTTGCCTGCAGGCGATTTGCAAGATGCTGGGCTTCTGGCCCCGTGCCAATTACCACCGTCTTCTTTCTCCAGTAATCACTGCGTTGCAACAACCTTAGGAGCCCGCACCTTAAAGCTATCTCGGAAATGCACAGCGTGGACCATGCTATCACGATTATTGAGCGTCTTTCCAGAAAGTGCTCCGATTTGGTAATAAAGGTATATGCCAGAAGGAACAACATACCGAGCGTGGCAGATTTCATTACAAGAAACATCTGGTTCAACTTGGGTAGGAAGGTCAGGTTCCGGTATAGTCCGTTGGCATTGAATATATACAGAAAAACTAGTGTAAGCACTACCAGCGTGCTGAAATGGTTGAGACCCAAGCTGTCATCAGTTACCCTGGCAAAATAGCCTGAACGCATCCGCAGCCAGAAAGCAAACATGAATGACAGATTGACAAAGACTATATCAACAACTACCATTCCCCAGCGCAGAGCAACCAGCTCCATTCTTCTGGCGAAAAGTCTTTTCTCTTTACTTGCGATTTTCGGCATCAACCCTTTCTCGCATAAAGGCAAACAAGCAGAAAGGACTCCGTGTGCCATTTTGAGCCTACAGCGAGCAACTCTTATAGTATGACATACAGTGGTTTTCAACCTTTTTTTGGCAATCAACCACACATGACTACTCTGATGGATTGGACACGCGACTTGACAATACGGCAAAGCGCAGGTATCTTGATTGCCTGTAACTGCAACATGAAAGCAAGGTTGGCCACGTGACCTGCTTATCACGGGGCTTTTTTGTCCATGGTTCTTTGCATGAACGAGCATGTAAAATCCCGCAAGACTAATATTACCAAGATATTGCGGGCGTTTCAGGTCTACCTCGTCGCTTGCATGTGTTTCCTGGTCGCCCGTGGGGAGTTGTTCCCGGGGGTGCCATTTCGCGTAGGTAAATGGCCGGAAAACCTGCTCATCGTGCCCTTCCTCGTCACCATCCTTATTGTGGTGCTCGAACGCCGTCTCGGCATCCAATTCACCTGGCGAGAGGGTCTGCTTGGGGCTTTTGTCGCTTCCGTCGCTTCCGGCCTGCTTTACAGCCCCTATCCGGATGTCGTAACCAGGGGGCTCGTGCAGGTCGTCACGGCTGCAATTCTGTATCTGCTGCTCTTGCATGCCATAAGGTCACTTCTGGATATCAAGATTATCGTAGGTGCTTTTATCGCTGGTGCAACTGTTACGTGCGTGGTGGGGATTGCCCACTATTTCTCCTTTGGTCAGGCGGGAACCAAGACCTGGGGGTACCGTACCTACGGGAATTTCCTGTTGATGCCAACATCGATTGTTCTGGCAACGGTGATATTCTACATGAAGCGATGGCGAGTCCTCATCGTGTCGGTGCTGGTGCTTGCGGTTTCTCTTGCTGGCATCTTCCTTTCGCAATGCCGGGGGACTTGGCTGGGGCTTGTAACGATGATGGTCATTGCCTCCGTCCTCGGCGGCTGGCGGGGCCGTCTTGTCGCAGGTCTGCTTATATTGCTCGGATTTCTGGCGCTTTTTCTCGTGCCGCCGAAGACATTGGAAAATCAGGGCATTGTGGGCATTGTGAAAATGAACGATTCCATGCTTATCGGTCGCCGCAGAGATGTTTGGCCCTTCGCGGTGAACTTGATCAAGGAGCGCCCGCTGCTGGGATATGGGCTGAACACCTACAGACGATTATACGAAGAGAGACATGGGATAGAAAGGCCCGAATACAGGAACATAATCGATGCCGAAAAACGCAAAGAAGCGGCACAGAGCTATCTCTGGAAAATGCATAATAATGTACATCCTCACAACGAGCTTCTGCAGGTCTGGACAAGCCTGGGAATTCCAGGCGTTCTTCTATTTGTAGCATGTTTCGTGGCAGTGCTGAAGTCATACTTGGTGATGGGGCGCATGAAGCTCGGCGGCTTTCCCGCTGCTGTAAGATTAGGAATCGTTGCATGGTACTTCGGGCATCTTGCCACCGGAGTATTCCATTGCTTTTTCTTCTTCACTCACGCCTTCTGCGCCGGGGCAGTGATGTTCGCGTTGATGTTTGGGACATACTACTTCGAGAAGCGCCGAGCAGTTGCTAACGACACAACTTCTCCTGTCCAGAAAGGCGACAAGCCTGGCTCTGCTGTCCGATATTAGCCTTCCTTTAGTAGACATCGATTATCTATTCCCTCATCACCGAAAGGATCTATCTGACATTTATTGCTAACTGGTTGTTGAAGAACCGGCGGGTAACGGCCAATCCGCTCGTCGGACTGGCCAAGCTCAATGCCGAAACCGACGTGCGAGTTGAGCGGCGGGTGCTCACGGACAACCAGAAGCGCGTCCTTGTGTCTGCGACGATGCGCGCACAGACAAGATTCGGGATGTCCGGTCCTCATCGAGCGCTTACTTACGCATTTGCGCTTTCAACTGCTTTGCGAGCCAAGGAAATCAACAGCCTCACTTGGCGTGACTTCGACCTCGACAGCGACACGCCATCTGTCACCGTAGAGGCGGCATACGCCAAGAACGGAAGGCGAGATACAGTGCCTCTCAAGAACAGTTTGGTGGCATCTCTTAGAAGATGGAAAGAGGCCTACGCCGGTCCCGGCCGAGTATTCCCGCTGCCTGGAAGGCCTTCCGAGATGATCAAAGAGGATCTGCAACACGCGGGTATACCATACAAGGATAGCCAGAATCGCGTAGCTGACTTTCACTCCTTGAGACACACGGCCATCACTGATCTGGCAAAGAAACACATACCTCCCAAAATCATCCAGGCAATTGCAAGGCATCGGAGCATCGTAACAACACTGGACAGGTACGCACACGCAGACGCGCAGGCCAAGCGGGATGCTGTAGAAGTTTTGCCCGACTACCTGGAAGGAACCGCGTTTTCTCTAGATGAATTGTCACTCAATCACGAAAAGAAGGGCAGCCGGGACGAGGGGGGATGGACAGAGGAATTGACAGACCAAGACAGCAGCGTGGTGCCTGAATCTGCATTATCGCGCATACAAGCAGCGGAATCAGATGATAATTCTGCCAGCCGGAAAGCCAGTCAGAATGCGCCATCCAGCGCGCATATGCACTCAAATGCAACAATGAACAAAGATGGGCCCACCAGGATTCGAACCTGGGACACGCGGATTATGAGTCCGCTGCTCTAACCGCTGAGCTATGGGCCCGTGACAATCTGGATTATAAGCCCGGCAGGCGGGCTGTCAAGCCGCTTTCCATATCTACGACGCATTCGCCGGGCATGTTCCGGTTTTTCAACAGACTAAATGCCGGCTATCAGAAGTCGAGCATCAGGCTGAACGCCAGGGTTCGCCCCGGCATGGGGAAGCCGACCGACTCCACGTATTCCCTGTTCGTCAGGTTCTCGATGGCCACGACGAGCTTTCCTGTCACGCGCTTTTTCTCCGGCTTGTCCTTCTCCGCCGGAACGCCGCCTCCGAGCCTATACTCGAAGACCGCATCCACCGTGACGTAGGCGTGCAGCCTTTCCAGTGCACTGGCGCCGGCCATTGCCTGGTTGCCGGTGATTACCCTGCGATGGTCGCGGTAACGGGCGGACAGGCCCACCTTCGTATCCTCGTCCAGCTTGTAGTGGAAGCTCAGGTTGGCCTTGTTCCGGGGAAGCTCGCCGAGCTCGTCGAGGAGGTCGTTTGACATGTCGAGTATGTCGCCCTTTTTCTTCGTCTGCTGGCAGGTGTAATTGCACGACAGGCTGAATCTGTCGGCCAATTCCCAGCTTCCGCCGAGTTCCACCCCGTACAGTTTGACCTTGTCGATGTTGTAGACAACGCGGCTGGGCTTGTAGCCGAATATCCAGCGGATGTAGTCTTTCACGTCGTAATAATACCCGCAGAGGAAGACCTTGTTTTTCTTGTCCCACTCGTGTGCCAGCTCGATTTCATACTGCATCGCCTGCTCCGGCACGAGCTTATCGCGGTTGGAAGGCTGGTAGCCGGCGACGTACCAGTACGACTCGGGTGCGGTGGGAAAGCGGTACGCGTGCGAGGCGAAGACACCTGCTCTGCCGCCCTTCCACAGGCCGCTGTATGTCGCGCCGAGCTTCGGGCTGAGGTAGCCCTTGTTTATCTTGTTTTCCCTGCCGCTGGCCTCGTTGCGGGTCCAGTACTGATCGAAGCGAAGTCCAAGATGAAGGTCGAGATTCTTGGCGGCGCCCCACTTGTCCTGGAAATAGGCGGCGTTCCTGTTGACGGACCTCTGCTGCTTGTTGGCGCCGCTGTTGTCGGGAGGCCATTTGAGGTATGCCGGGTCGTAATATTCCACGTCGGAGCCTTTGGACCCGAGATAATGGCCTTCGGCGCCGAACTCGAGCTTGTGCCCGGGCAGCCTGCAGGTCCAGTCGGACCGCCAGCCCCACGTGTCGCTCTCAGGCTCGGCGTACCTTTGGCAGATAAGAAGATAAGGAACGCTTATGGAGAAGAATTTCTCCGTTCGGAACTGGTCGGTGAGGAAAACCACAGTTTTGGAGCTGAGCGACTCGCCGTACCTGTGCTCCCAGGTGAAATCGACCTGGTCGCGCGTGTCTCTCATGAGCGTCCCGTCGCCCCATGTCAGGGCTCCGCCCTGGAAGGCGATATTGGGGCCCGCCAGTATGCCTTCGTCCGCGAAGGGGTAGTCCGGGTCATAGTACGGGTCGCCGGGCGCGTTTTTCACGGGGAAACCGGTCTCTCCCGATACCCGCCAGAAACGCAGGCTGAGAGAGGACTTCTCCGCGTAGACGTACGCAAGCTTCGCGCCCGCGCCCTCCCGAGTCGAGTAGTTGTTCCGGAGGTAGCCGTCGGTGGAAAAGAGCGTCCCCGCCAGCGAGAAGCGCCACGGGCCCGTCCCGGCGCTCACGCGCCCCACGAAGCTTTCGGTGTTGAAGCTGGCGAACGTGGGCTTTAGAAAGAGCTTCGGCTCCCTGGTCTGCTCGCGGGTGATGATGTTGATGACTCCGCCGAGCGTGTTGCCGTACTTGGCGGAACGCGCGCCCCGGATGATTTCGACGCGCTCGATATCGTCGAGCAGGAGGCTCGACCAGTCCACGTAGTAGCCGCCCATGACGCCCGAGCCGTAGAGGCTGCGGCCGTCCATTGTGACGAGAAACTGCTTCTCCTCGAATCCCCGCAGATAGACCTTGTGGCTCTGCGAGCCCGAGTAGGAGCGGCGCGTCAGGTCGATGCCCGGGGCGTCCTGCAGTATGTTTTCGAGAGAGATGCCTACACGCGGCTTGAGCACCTCTTCCGGCGTCACCTCGGTCGTGTCGCCGCCCTTTTCTTCCTTTTCGCCCTTTACCGTCACAGGCGGAAGCTCCACCCGTGGCGCTTCCGCGGCCTGTTCCTTCTCCTGTGCCGGAGCAGCGCTTGCTCCCGCCCACAGGACGAGAAACGCCGCGCAGAGCACGATTATCCGTTTGCACATCTCATCGCCTCCTTCTTTTACGGTATCCTGCCTCGTCTGCCTTCTGGCAATGAGCAATGCTTAGCAGCACAGTGCCTTCAGAGTCTATCCTTTATCCGCAAGGGCAAGCTCTCGCCGTCTTGCCGCTTCGACAAGTCGCCGGGTCTCTTCGTGAGCCGGCGACAGAACGATATCCCCGGCCGTTCCCGTCTCTATCAGCTTTCCATCGTGCATTATGCCTATTCGGCTGCACACGGAAGCTGCCTCGGCCAGGTCGTGGGTGATGAACAGGAACGTGATTCCCTCATCCCTGTTGAGCCTCGAAATCAGTTCCATGATTTCCCGCGAAACCGTCGGGTCGAGCATGGAGGTCGGCTCGTCGGCGACAATCAGCCTGGGCCCGCCGATTATGGCGCGGGCAATCACCGCACGCTGCCTCTCGCCCCCGGAAAGCTGGTGAGGATATCGCCCGAAAAGCTCTTCCCCGAGCGAAACCTTCGCGGCGACAAGCGCAAGCTTCTCTTTTATCCCGTCGCGGGAGACTTTCCGTATTGTCAGGGGCTCGGCGATTGCCTCGCCGATGCGCATGCGCGGGTTGAGGGAATCGCGCGGGTCCTGGAAAATCATCTGCAGGCCCGAGGCGCCGATGTCGGGCGAAAATATGATTTCGCCGGAGGAGGGCTTTTCAATGCCCGCAATCATCAGGCCGAGCGTGGTCTTGCCGCCGCCGCTCGCGCCGATGAGGCCGAATATCTCGCCGGCTTTAATCGTGAGATTGACCCCGCTTACCGCGCGGACCGGTTCGCTCCCGCGGAAAAGCCCGCGAGGTGCGGCGTAAGTCCTGGTCAGGTTTCTCGTTTCCAGTATCATCCGGGAATCTCCGGCAGCCTCGGTATGCACTCGATAAGCTCCCGCGTACTGTCTTCGGAAGGCGACGTCAGAATCCGTTTCGCAGGGCCCTGCTCGACTATCCTGCCTCCGCGCATTACCGCGATGTGCTCGCAGGTGCTTGCGACCGCGGAGATGTCATGTGCAATCATCAGGATGCTAATCCCCCTGTCCTCGCGCAGCCTGTTCAGCAGGTCTATGACCTGTCCCTGCACCACGACGTCGAGCGCAACGGTGGGCTCGTCCGCAATCAGAAGCTCGGGCTCGAGCGCCACGGCCATCGCAATGACGGCCCGCTGGCGCATCCCCCCGGAAAGCTGGTGCGGGTATCTCTTCACCAGGCGCCCGTCGAGACCGACACTCTTCAGAACCTCGGCAGAACGAGCAAGACCCTCCCTCCACGAAAGCCCCTTCTTGAATACGAACATCTCGGCAATCTGCTCGCCGACGGTAATTACGGGATTCATGATATTCATGGAGTCCTGCATGACTATCGCTATTTGCGTCCACTTCAGCGGCTCCACGGCTTCCGGCCGTCCGAGAATCTCCGTTCCGTCGAATTTCAGGCTTCCACCGAGCACTGCGTCCGCCGGGAGCAGCCCGAGCAGCGCCTGCGCAACCGTGCTTTTGCCCGCGCCCGATTCGCCCACAATGCCGAACGCCGACCCCTTTTCCATCGAGAAGCTGACGTCTCTCACGGCCTGTCCGCCATTGGCGTATACGACGGTCAGGCCGGCGGCCTCGACGAGGATGGCGTTCTTGTCGCTATCCGGCATACACCCTCCCCTTCAGCCGCGGGTCCACCTTTCCCTCTACTTTCAGGTTGATGAAAGCGAACGACAGGAGGAGCACCGACAGGCACATACCGGGTGGCAGCGCCCACCACAGCCACGCATCGGACAGGAACAGGGCGGGAAACACGAAGGCGTGATGAAGTATCGTCCCCCACGAGATGTAGGTGGGGTCGCCGAGCCCGAGGAAGGCGAGGCCCGCCTCGGCCACGATGGCGTGGCTCGCCTCCATGATAAGCAGGGCCGAGAGTATGGGGATGAGCTGCGGGACGATATGCTTCCTCAGGATGTAGAACGTCCGCGCGCCCGAGAGCTTCGCGGCGCGGACGAAGGTGCGCTCCTTCTCCAGCAGCACCTGCCCCCTGACCACGCGGGCGGGCATGGCCCACGAGGTTATGACGAACGCTATTACTACGACGTGAATCCCCGCGCCGAAATAGGCCGCAAGCAGGATAAGCAGCGGCAGCCTCGGCAGCACGAGAAACACATCCACGCAACGCATGATGGCTCCGTCCACGAGCCCGCCGAGGTACCCCGCGAGGACACCCAGAAGGAAACCCACGAGAGTCGTGGCGAGCGACGCGGTGATGCCAACGACGAGTGAAATGCGGGTCCCCGCGATTACCTGGCTGAGAATGTCGCGCCCGACGTCATCGGTTCCGAGCAGGTGCCTGCCGCCCGGTGCGAGAAGCGGAGCGCCGACCGGCTCCCGGGGGTGGTAGGGCGCCAGCAGCGGGCCGAGCACGGCGAGAAGCACGAAGACTGCCAGCATGGCTGCGGCGGCTTTAACCACGGCTTCCCCCTATGCGCGGGTCCAGGCGGCGATAGAGAACGTCCACGGCTATGTTGGCGGCGAGAATGAAGAGCGCCACCACCAGGAACACGCCCTGGATTACCGGGTAGTCATGAAACTGGACCGCATCGAAAATCAGCCGGCCCATGCCCGGGTACCTGAAAACGGTCTCGATGAATATCGCCCCCGTCACCAGGAAGCCCAGGTGCATCCCGAGCCTCGTAAAGACCGGCAGGACCGCGTTTCGCATCTCGTAGCGCAGGAGAATGCGCCTTCCCGGCAGCCCCTTGGCGTGCGCCATCGTGATGTACGTCTCGCCGAGGACGGTCACCATCGAGTTTCGCATGAGCAGAAACGGCCCCGCAAGCTGTTCGAGCGTAAGAACCGACACGGGTAGGAAGAGGTGCCAGAGTATGTCCGCGCCTGCGGAAAACGGGCTGCCGTAGCGCGTGATGGAAGTTGTCGCGCCCCCCAGCGGGAAGGCCTTGAGAATCACCCCGAAAAAGATTATGGCGAGCATGCCGAAAATGAAGGCCGGGATGGCGCGCAGCACGAGCACGGCGCCCGTGATGGCTTGGTCGGGCCTTGCGCCCTGCCTGTGCGCCGCGAACGACCCGAGAAGCACGCCTATCATGGCCGACAGGAAGAAGCTCGTGCCTGTGAGCAGGATTGTCCAGGGCAGGCGCTCGGCGATAAGCGAGCTTACGGGCCGCTTGTAATATATGGCGTAGCCGAGGTCAAGCTTCGCAAGGTTGGCGAGGTAGCGGCCGAACTGCTCTGGCCACGACCGGTCGAGGCCGTGGTACTGCAGCAACCGGACGCGGTCCTCGGCCGACAGGTTGAACTGAGCATCCTCGTTCGTGCCGAGAAGGCAGTCCGTCGGGTCTCCCGGCATCATCCTCGGTATGAGAAAGTTCAGGAGGATAATGACGAAGAAAGCCAGAACGTATTGCAGGATTCTCCGGAGCATCTACCGGTTGCTTTCTCCCTTGACGGGATGCACCCCTTTCCCCGCGACCATGAAATAGTCGGTACCTGCGCACGGGATGCAGCAGGGCTTCCCGCCGACAAGAACGGCGCGCGATTCCATGCAGGTCTCGCCGCACTTCTCGCAGACTGCATTGTCGAAGATAGGCGCGTAAGCGGGCAGCTCGACGCCGACCTCGCTGACATCGAAAAGCTCCTCGTCGGGCTTCTCGATGGTGGCGAAAGAGAGTTGCGTCCAGAGTTCCTGCATCCGCCGGACTGTCTCGGGGTCCTTCTCGCGCTTCCTGACCACGCGGTCGAACAGCTCGCGAGCCTCCTTCTCCACGTCCGAAGGCTCCTCGTCCGCCCAGTGTTTCAGGACTATGCGGAACGCCTTCTGCAGCTTGCGCGAGGCAATCGTGACGGCCGTCTTTCCGAGGTCCTTGTAAAGGAGGGCGTTGTTTCCGAACGAGCACCCGGTTACGACCTGGATGCCGTCCACGAAGCAGTTGTTGCACTCTACAATGGCGAGCAGCTCTTCCATGCCCGTGTTCTCGAAGTCAAGCTTCCTCAGGCCGAGGAAGCCCGCCTTGACGCCGAACGCGAGGCCGGGGCAGAAATGCCCGTGCAGCTCGCCGGATAATATCAGAAGCTCCGGCAGATTTCCTTCGCCGAGCAGTTGCCGGACAGTCTTTCGCGCTTCGTGCATCATTGATCCTTTCTCTCTACATAAACCAGCTTGTTGTTGATAGTCGGTATCCCCAGCCCGACGCCGCCGGGCGTGTAGAACCAGCCATCGAGCGCGGCGGGGTTATAAACGAAGTAAATGTCGGGATACCACAGCGGTATCACCGGCAGGTCCTCGGCAATTATTTCCTGCATCCTGCAAATCAGCGCCCGGCGCTTTTTGATGTCGGACTCGACCATCTGCTGTCGTCCGAGTTCTGCCAGCTCATCGTTCGAATAGCCGCCCGTATCCCAGAGCCAGCCCTCGCAGAAATTGGTTCTGAGCATGTCGGGGTCGCCCCCAATGCCGCCGTGCCCGTTCACGGCGAGGAGAAAGCGCCCCTCCTTGAGCATTGGGTCGAGCGTCGGGACGGGCAGCGTCTTGACCGTGAGAAGGATCCCAATCAACCGCGCCTGCCCGGCGATATAGTCCGCCTCGCGAACGTAATTCGGCGACGTCAGGAGCGTGTAGCTCAACTTTCCGCCGTTTGCGTTCTCGCGAACCCCGTCGTCGTCCGCATCATGAAAACCCGCGTCTTCAAGGAGAGCGCGTGCCTTTTCAAGGTCGTAGGGGTACTGCCTGACTCCGGGATTGTGCCATTCGGAAGAAGGCGGGATGAATCCGGCGCTGCCCGGGGTCACGTGGCCGTGCTTTATGCGTCCCGCCATGTCGGCGAGGTCGAGCGCACTGGCAAGCGCGCGGCGCACCTCCAGCTTGCCGAACACGGGGTCCTTCAGGTTCATCATGAGTTTCAGCACCCAGTTGCCCGGCCCTTTCACGACCCTGTAGCCGGGGTCGTCCGAGAATTCGCCAATCGCATCGAGCTGTCGGGTCCAGAAGGACAGGCCGTCGATTTCGCCCTTCTTGAGCGCAAGAAGAGGGTCTCCCACCGCGACGAATTCCAGCTTCCTTACGCGCAGTTTCCCGAGATAGTAATCCTCGCTGGCGACGAAGCTGTACGTGCCGTGCTCCTTGCTGTATGACTCGAAACGGAACGGGCCCGAGCCGATAAAAGCCTGCTTCTCCCTGAAAGTGCGAGGGTCTTCGACCTTTTCCCATACGTGGCGGGGGATTATCGGCACCGTGCCCGCCACGTTCACGAGGAAAGGCGCGTAGGGATGGGCCAGCTTGAATTCGACCCGCCTGTCATCGAGGACACGCACCTTTTCAACTATGTCCAAACGGCTCCACGGGAAAATGTGTTTCTTGAAATATTCGAACGTGAAGGCAACGTCATCGGCCCCGACGGGCGCGCCATCGTGCCAGCGAGCGTCCGGCCGGAGAGCGAACGTATAGACCGTCATGTCCCGCGAGGCTTCCCAGCTCTCGGCGAGAAGCCCCGTAACGCCCTTCTCGTCCTTCCAGGCCAGGCTGTCGAAGACATAGCTCATGTTGACGTAGCCCGGACCGCGCGGGTAGAAGAGGAACGGATTCGGCGCTCCCCAGTCCTCGCCCGCGAACCGCACCGTCCGCCCGCCGGTCTCGTATTTCTGCGAGGTGCCGTACTCGCGCACCGAAAGCACGATGAAAGGAAGGATGACAAGCACGGCAAACCCGACCGAACCGAACAGCAGCCCGCGCTTCGACATCTAACCGACCCTCCACATCATGAATCCGGTGCGGCCGGTCGTGCTCCGGTTCACCGTGCCGTCGTTGGCCTGACCGAGCAGGTAGTCTCGGATGCCAGGCTCGATTTCCTCGCTGGATTTCCCCAGGGCACCGGCAAGGAAGCGACTAAAATAATCCTCAGCCTCCTGAAGCGTCATTTCCCTTTCCCAGCGAACGTCGCGAAGCTCGAGCTTAGGGCTGTAACCCATGGCATACACGAGGTTGAGAGGAATAATAATATCGCTCCCGAACCACGTTCTTTCCCGGCCCGTTAAATGCTGCCAGAGACCCTCCAAGAGAGGTTCGCTGCGCCTGCCTGCCCATCCACCGAAGAAGCACCACTTCCTGCTCGCTTCCATGAGTTTCAGAAAAGATTCCGGCCCGTTTACCGCCGGCGTCATGTTCGCAAAGACGAGGTCGAAAGCCTTGACGAAATTTTCCTTTTCGAGGTCGAGGCTGCGCCAGTCAGCTTCTATCACGGTGATCCTGTCTTCAAGCCCGGGGGGTGTTTCCTCCCGCATTCGCCTAAGCATATCTTTCGAGAAGTCGAGGCCCACCACCTCCGCGCCGCGCCCGGCGAACTCGAACGCCCACCTCCCCGTACCGCAGCCGACGTCAAGCACCCGCGCGCCGGGTTTCAACGCCTCGCATTCTTCGAGCATCCCGACGACACGTTCCCTGTGGGCCGTGCGCTCTTCCTGTTCTCTCCCACTGATGTTATCCCGAAAAGCTCCTTCCCGGGCCATCCTGTCCCAGGTTTCAATGCGCCTGCACGCCGACCAGGGCTCGCTCTTGAAACGCCGGTTGCGACTGTTCCAGACCTTTATCCAGAATTCCGGCGACAGCGATTCATCTTTGCCTTTTTCCACCAATCCCATATACCTCGCAATAATGCAATCCCTTACCCGTTCTCCAGTTACGCAAGCCGCTTGCCCGTGGAGCCAAGCGACAGCGAGGCATGCAGCACGCCTTTTTCCTTCCGCAGCATGTTGGCAAGCTCCTCTATTTTCTGCGCACGGCCCTTTACGAGAATGGTCTCGACGCACCTGTCGTGGTCGAGGTGAACGTGGGTCGAGGCGAGAATATTCCTGTGATGGTCGTGCTGCAGGTCCAGAAGCCGCTCCGAAAGCTGTCGCTTGTGATGGTCGAAGATAAGCGTGATAGTACCGACCGCATCCTCGTTGAGCTTCCATTCCTCCTGAACGAGGCGTTCCCGGATTATGTCCCGTACGAACTCGGAGCGGTTCGAATAGCCGCTTTTCCTGAGCAGCTTCTCCATGCTTTTGTACAGGGGTTTCTCTATGGATGTGCTGAAGCGAACAAGAGCCGTCATGTCCGGTCCTCCGTATTACGTTTCTCCGAATAGTATTATCGATGCCTGCCGCCGCCTGTCAATATATTTACCCCGTTCTTTTATAGGACCGTTCCCCGTCTCCTGTCCAGCTCAAGCGCAAGCCATCGAGCTGAGTGGTTGCGCCATGACAGCAGATGCTTTACAATCTATCGTGAGCAGAAAGTTTGTTGATGTGAAATCGACTGTCTGTGGATAGAGTGCTCGTAGTGGGAAAAGAAAGAAATTACGAGGAAGACAAGCTGCCGGGTCAGGATGACGCAAGAACTATTCTTGACTCCGTGGTTGACGGTGTTTTTACCGTGGACAGCGGGTGGCGGATTACCTCTTTCAACCGGGCTGCGGCGGCGATTACAGGTGTCACGCAGGAGGAGGCGATAGGTCAACGCTGCAGCGAAGTGCTCCGCGCCAGCATATGCGAAACCGGGTGCGCGCTTCGTCAGACAATGGCGGATGGCAAGCCGATCGTGTGCAAACCGGTTTACATTGTTAACACCAGAGGGGAACAAATACCTATAAGCATTTCCACCGCATTGCTCAAGGACAACAAGAACCTTATCATAGGAGGGGTCGAGACATTTCGCGACCTGAGCCTGGTGGAAGAGCTTCGCAAGGAGCTGGAGAAACGCTACACTTTTGCCGACATCCTGAGCAAGAACCACAAGATGCAACAGCTATTCGATATACTTCCCGACATTGCTCAGAGCGGCAGCACAGTACTTATTGAAGGTGAGAGCGGAACAGGCAAGGAGTTGTTTGCCCGTGCGATACATAGCCTGAGCTACCGAAATGACAGACCGTTTGTAGCCGTGAACTGTGCCGCGCTGCCCGACGCGCTGCTTGAATCGGAGTTGTTCGGCCACAAGGCAGGGGCGTTTACTGATGCCAAGAAGGACAGTCCCGGCAGGTTCGCCGTCGCGGAGAAAGGGACGATCTTCCTTGATGAGATAGGCGATATATCGCCGGCGCTGCAGGTCAGACTGCTGCGGGTACTGCAGGAGAAGACCTACGAGCCGCTGGGAGGAACGAAGCCTGTCGAAGCTGACGTGCGAGTGGTAGCCGCTACAAACAGGAATCTGGACAAGCGAGTCAAACAAGGCCAATTCCGGCAAGACCTGTACTACAGGATAAACGTCGTCAAGCTTGTACTGCCGCCGCTGCGCGAACGCAGGGAAGATATTCCGCTGCTTATCGAGCACTTCATCGGACGGTTCAATAAGCTGCAGGGAAGGAACATAAACGGCGTGACGCCGGAGGCGCTTTCAGCGTTGATGAGACACGGCTTCCCCGGCAATGTAAGGGAACTCGAAAACGTCGTGGAACGCGCGTTCGTCATGTGCCACGGCAGGATGATAGAGGCAAGGCACCTGCCCGAACACATCTGGCCGGGCAGCACCGCATCGGGCGGCAAGGGAAATGCGGAACCTTCCTCGTTGAGAGAGTTGGAGGCGCAGTTTATCATCTCGGCACTGAAACGCAACGACTGGAACCGTGCAGCTACAGCCCGAGAACTGGGCATCAACAAGAGTACTCTGTACAGAAAACTCAAGTTCCTGCAAATAGAGCTTCCCGAAAGGGACGGGCGTTCACGCCGTTCATAGCGTTGCAGAACTGCAATTCTAAGCGCTCTCTATAGTTGCGCTTACGCAACGGTACCTTGGCAACACAGCAAGGGCATCAACTCTCCAATTCTCAACGTAACACACAGCCTGAGAAGAACTTGTGTCAAGCACGTGGTGACAAGGAACCGTGTCGGCACGGCAGTTGCTGATAGCAAGTCGGGGTACAAGTCTTGAGAGTTGCGATACCAGTATGGGAAGGAAGAGTCTCTCCTGTTCTCGATGTGGCCGAGCGTCTGCTGCTGGTGGATGTGTATGATGGTCGGGAAGTTTCCCGGTCGCTGGAGGAGATTGGTGCTCTTCTACTGCCGCAGCGGGCCCGCCGGTTTTCGGAACTGGGGGTGGAAGCCGTAATATGCGGCGCAGTCTCAAGACCTTTGGCGGACACGCTGCATGTCGCCGGGATTGCCGTATACTCCTGCATAGTCGGAGAAGTCGAGAGCGTTCTGAATTCCTATATTCAGAGAGGGGTGCCGGACTCGAGCTTCTCCATGCCCGGATACGATGGCCATCGGGGCCGACGAAGACGGCATGGCAACCATGATACATAGAAAACACAACTGAAGGCCGGAATGAAAAAACTCTAATTGCAGAGTTGCGAACCTTGCAGTTTCATGGAAGGAGGTTAGCGATGCCTGGTTTTGATGGAACAGGTCCAATGGGCATGGGCCCGAGAACGGGCGGCGGTTTTGGCTTCTGCCCTCCGGGCACTGGTCCCGCGCCCGCCGGATACGCTCCCGGAGTAGTGTACGGAGTGGGCCGCGGCGGAATTCCCAGGGGTGGAGGCCGAGGCCGCGCATTCGGCGGAGGCCGGGGTCGATGGTGGTGGGCGAGATCTCCCTACGCAGCGCCTCCCTATGCTGCGGCAGTGCCGTACCCCACTGCGGCGCCGCTCGACGAGAAGGCGTTCCTGGAGAATCAGGTCATGTACCTGGAGCAGCAGCTTACAGCCATCAGGGACCGACTGGCGGAGATTGGAACGCAAACCACCGAAGAATAGTAATATCGCAAGGTTGTCTCTTGTGAAGGAGGTACGGAGATGCCTGGCTTTGATGGAACAGGCCCGATGGGACAAGGTCCTATGACAGGCAGGGGGATGGGCTACTGCGCCATCCCGGTTGGGACCACGACTCCGGCGCCGGCTCCCGTTACGCCTGTAGCGACGGGTTCGTATCCCGTGGCGCCTTACTACCCGGCAGCGCCGTTATACGGATTCCGAAGCTTCGGTTATCCGCGTTTCGGCCGTTGGCCTCGCTTTGGTTACGGTCGTGGCTTTGGCCGCGGCGGAGGCCGCGGCAGAGGCGGTCGCGGCAGGTGGTGGTAACTTAAAGAAAAGTGGAAAGGAGATGCAATGCCCAGAGGCGACGGAACAGGCCCGCGCGGTGAAGGACCCTATACCGGCAGGCGCGGCGGCGGAACAGGGCGCGGGAGAGGCCGCGGCGCGGGAAGAGGCGGTCTCGGCCCGGGCGGAAACTGTGTGTGCCCCTCCTGCGGACACAGAGCGCCGCATACGCCGGGCACCCCCTGCAACCAGAGCACGTGCCCTTCATGCGGCGCGCGCATGGTGCGAGAATAGAAAGGCTGTCAAGAATAGACACTGGAAAATGCAACGGGAGATGATGGATGCCTAACACGGTTTCTTTCAAAGGTACCGCGGTCCTTTCCTGCGGCACGATGCGCCGGGAACTGACCCAACTTAAGAAAGAGGGGTTTCTCGATTCGGAAGCATTGCTGTTCACCGCTCCGGGATTGCACGAGTGGCAGCCGGAACTCAAGAAACAGCTCCTGAACCAACTCTACAAGGCCAAGGAGATTTGTGGTAAGGTTATCGTCGTATACGGCGAAAGGTGCTACCTGGACCCGCGCGACCCCTCAGGAGATGTGGACTGGCTGCTTAGCGAACATGGCGGCAACATATCGAGGCTCCGTGCGAAAAACTGCATTGATATGCTGGCTTCAGCCGAGGAAAGGGAGTCAATAGCGGGAGGTCAGAAGGTTTACTGGCTCACCCCGGGTTGGTTCGAGTACTGGAAGCTTATCTTCAAGGACTTCGACAAGGGAATGGCCAACGAGACTTTCCCCGTAAATGACAAGGCCGTTCTACTGGACCCATTCAACATGTTCGAAGAGGTATCGGAGAAGTCGCCGGAAAAGATACTGGAGTTCTCTGATTTCATGGGAATTGCCATGGAACCCTATCCGGTAACACTCGAACGCTTGAAGAACCTTCTCGCACAAGAAGCCCAGCCAACGGCCTGAAGGAGCTGCAAGCGGTTTCGATTGCGCAGTATAATGACAGAAGGAGGTAACAGTGCCCTGGGTGGATTTGGAAGCGTGTGTCGGATGCGGCGTTTGTGCCATGGAATGCCCGCAGGGAGCGATTGAGATGGTAGACGACAAGGCGAGCATTGACAACGAAAGGTGCGAGCGCTGCGGGGCTTGCGTCAGGACATGCCCGCAGGAAGCTGTTCATCCGGACAAAAAGAAACCTGTTCACAGGCAAATGAATTTGCTGGATTCATGAAGCGAAAATGTTCCTCGCTGCGCATTTGAGGAGAATTGATAGGGAGACTACTGAATGGAGATAAACGTTGACGACAGTAATTTCCAGAAGGAAGTCATCGAATCGGAACTACCTGTACTTGTTGATTTCTGGGCTCCCTGGTGCGGTCCTTGCAATATCGTCGGGCCTATCGTTGCCGAGATAGCCCAGGAATATGCCGGGAAGCTCAAAGTGTGCAAAGTAAACGTTGACAACGCGAACGCCACTGCCAACGCATTTGGCATAAGAGGCATCCCGACTTTGATGATTTTCAAAGGCGGCGAGGTGGTCGAGCAAATCGTGGGTGCTGTTCCAAAGCCGCATATAACGGCAAAAATCGACCCTATGCTGGCGGGATAGCTATTCTCAGGAATCGGGATGAGGTGCTCCCGGAGGATTTTACGGGAGCGCTGATTCCCCGGCTGGAAGGCAGAAGTGCGCATAGTTGGACTCTTTCTTCTGACATCAGCGGTTCTGTCCATCTTACTCCTCGGGTGCGATAAAAACACGAAAAGAAAGGCAAACCCCATCAAGCCGAGAAAACAAGATGCGGAACCCGTAATGCCTGAACCTGCCGAATTGGACGTCGAACGGCTGATTGAGGAATTCAGAAAGGCTGGTACATCTGAGAAGCGATTCGAAGAGGCGGCAAAAGAATTATCGGAGATGGGAGATGCTGCCGTTGAGCCCTTGATCGGGTCTCTCAAGGACGGGAACTGGCGCGTGCGATACTACGCAGCTCGTGCATTGGGCTGGATGAAGTGGAAGGACACGAGAACATCTCCGCCTTTGGCTGAAGACACGAGAGTAGTTGAGGCTCTGATTCAGGCGCTGGAAGACCGAAATCCCCGCGTCCGCAGAAGCATCTGCTGGGCATTCGCAAAAATAAAGGACGAAAGGGCAACTGAGCCTCTAATAAAGATGCTCAAGAATGACACTAATTCGGACGTCCGCTCGACAGCCGCGTGGGGACTGGGCTGAATAGCTCACAAGAGAGCAGTTGGGGCTCTCATTGAGGCCTTGAAAAGCAAGGAGCTCTCCGTTCGTGAGCGGGTTGCGGAGGCACTCAGAGAGATAACAAGAAAAGATTTTGGACAGGATTACGAAGAGTGGACTGAGTGGCACGAGAAGCACAGGTGACGGCGAAGACCGGCACAGTACTGGTAACGAGGCAATAGCGCAGCAGTGAGTAGCCAAGACCAGGACGTAACTAAGGAACCTGCTGGTAATGCCGCCAGGCAGTTGCAGCAGCGGATAGCTGCTCTCCTTAACCTGCCTGAAGCCGTTTCCATGAAGGTAGTTGAGAGAAAAATCCCGGGAAATCAATCCCCAGCTACTGAAACGAAGATAATTATCTGCGTAAATGAAAACCACGTGCATGAGTTCATGATTGCGAAGCCTGTTGCCGAGATAACGGACGATGACATAAAGAAAATATGGACGGCATCTCGCGGCAAGCCCACGTTTTTCAGCCAGCTTTTCCGTTTCTTCGGCTGGTGGCTGGGCTTCTCGGGGCTGTATGCCATGTTCGCGGTATGCCCTTTCTGCGGGCAGCAGGGATGCCCGGTTGGTGCCGGCAGCGCGGGCGTAGTGGGAGGATTCTTCGCGCTGGTTGTCCAAAACGGCAGAGCTTTCTTCAGGTTTATAACTCACAAGCTCTTCGGAACAGGCTGATTGATTCACAAGGAAACCAGGTTCGTGCCGCCATAAAGAGCATTGATTTCATGGAATCTACCGTCGTTATCGAGAAAAAGGAGGAATGACAGTGCCTTGGGTAAACAGGGAAATGTGTACCGGATGTGGCACATGCGTAGAGGAATGCCCGGTGGGCGCAATATCGCTCGAAGACGAGGGGGCGACCATCGACGATGATGAATGTATCCGGTGCGGCAAGTGCCACGATGTCTGCCCCGAAGAAGCGGTCAGGCACGACAGCGAGCGCATACCGCAGATGGTCGAGGCCAATATGCAGTGGGCTGAAAGGCTGATGGGCAAGTTCGAGACAGGCGAGGAGAAAGCGGCGCTGCTCGGAAGGCTCACGAAATATTTCAAGATGCAGGCAAAGGTCGTTCAACAAACGCTCGAAAGACTTCAGGAACTCGCATGAGGGAGGATACAGCGATGATAATGGCAATAGCCACCGAGAAGAACTCCGTCGCGCAGCACTTCGGCAGGTGCCTCAGTTATACCCTGGTAACAGTTGAGAACGGCAAAGAAACCTGCCGCCAGATAGTAGAGAACCCCGGGCACGAACCGGGCTTTCTGCCTAAATTCTTGCAAGAGAAAGGCGCAAACTGTATCGTTGCCGGTGGCATGGGCCCGATGGCCAAGACACTATTCGACCAGTGTGGCATCGCCGTAACAATGGGGGTAACAGGCTCAATAGACGAAGTCGTGCATATGTACCTGAAAGGCACACTCGTGCCCGGCGAAAACGAACGTGACCATTAATAAATAACGCAGGAAAATTCGAAGCGGAAAGGGACGGCGGGGCGAGCATGTACAAGCCGGACGAGAAGAAGCTCGAAAAGTACCTTCGCAACGACGGAGAGTCCAGGGGCTTCGACGTGCACGCATGGCTGCACGACCTTTCCGCGTCGGAGAGGGAAGAACTCTTATCGGAAGTGCTTGCAGTCGGGTCGCGGGCGGAACTTTCGCCCTACGCGGTGCAGTTTTACGGCCATTTCTGCGAACAGAGCGAAGATGAGAAGCTTCACCGGATAGAGCGGGATTTCGTCGAGGCGCAGTTAGAAGAGCACTCCCCGGAAGAAATAACGGAAATCGAGGACGCCTACTTCGAGCGCGCCCGGGAGCTTATGAAAATTCAAAAGGAAAATCGGACAAACAATACGTGATATCAGCCTGCAGGGAGAACTATTATGTCTGTATGTGCAACGTGTAATATAGAACGTTCCAGGCGCGCCTGTTCCATCGAAGGCGGCGTAGGGCCGAAAGGCTGCCCGACGTTGAGCCTCGCCGAGAGTCTCACAAATGCGAGAGAAGAGTATGAAGCGAAAGACATCAACCGCCTCGCCGTCCAGGCAAGTGCTCAGGAAGCGGCGTGCTATGCAAACCGTGGCAGGGAGCCCGGCTATGTCCTGCAGCCGACCAAGCCGCGCATTCAGGAAATATGGGAGTTCGCGCATCGCATGGGCTTCCGTAAAGTGGGATTGGCCTTCTGCGTAGGCCTGCAGAACGAGGCGGGGCTGGTCGCCCCGCTACTCGAAGAGCACGGGCTGGAAGTGGTCTCGGTCATCTGCAAGGTGGGCCGCGAGCCCAAGGCGGATATCGGGGTCCCCGAAGAGGACAGGATTATAATCGGGTCGCGGGAATCCATGTGCAACCCAATAGGCCAGGCCGCCGTGATGAACCACGAGAAGACGCAGTTGAACATTATCCTCGGTCTGTGCGTGGGGCACGATTCACTGTTTATCAAGTATTCCGATGCGCCCGTGACGATCCTGGCGGCAAAGGACAGGGTAGCAGGTCACAACCCGCTTGCAGCCGTTTACACCTCGGGCAGCTACTACAGGAAGCTGCACAAGCGGTAGAGCCGCGCCGGAGCGAAACAGGATGGGCCTTAGCAAGCTGAACGAGGAAATCCGGCGCTGCACTGGGTGCAGGCTGTCGCAGACGCGCACCAATGCCCTCTGCGGTGAGGGAGACCCGAACACCCGGCTAATGCTGATTGCGCAGGCGCCGGGCGAAAAGGAAGACGCCCGGGGCGAAATGTTCATCGGCCCTTCCGGGGGCATTTTGGATGAGATGCTCGATGAGGCGGGGATAGGCCGGGAAGAAGTCTACATGACGAACCTGCTCAAGTGCATGCTGCCGAGATACCGGAAGCCGAAAATGGACGAAATCGAGGCATGCCGTGGTTATCTGGATGCGGAAATCGAAGCGGTAAATCCGCAGTTCCTGGTGCCGCTGGGCTATTACGCGACAAGATATGCCTTCGAGAAATGCAATCTCCCGCTTCCATCGAAAAAGGAGTTCCGGGAGGTCTACGGCAAGCTGCTGTGGGCGGGCGGGAAGAAGCTGTTTCCGCTGCGCCACCCGGCGGCAGCGCTGCATGACAGTTCGGTCAAAGAAGCCATGAAGACGAACTACTCCAGGCTCTCGGTGCTGAAGGCGGACTGCAAATGGGCCCCGACATGACCCATGAGGACTCACACCGAGCAGGGCCTGCTCGACCCCAAATGGCGGCAGCTTTACTGCCTCGGCGACTGGCAGAGCTGCAAACGATACTGGATGGAGGAAAAGGGCGAGTACCATCCGGACTGGATGCTGCCCGATGGCAGCGTGGATGAGAGCCTGCGCCCGTGACGGGAGATATTCCATGCGACTGACGATAATCTACGACAACGAGACCACAAACCCCGCGCTGAAACCGGACTGGGGCTTCTCATGCCTCGTGGAAGCGCACGGACGCAGGATACTGTTCGACACCGGTGCAGGCGGTCCCATTCTCCTGGACAACATGAAGGAACTCGACATCGAACCGGCTTCAATTGATGAAGTATTCATTTCGCACGACCACCATGACCACACGGGAGGCCTTGCCGACTTCCTTAAACTGAATCCCTGCACTGTCTACGTTCCCGCATCCCGTGGGGAAGTCCCGGGCGCGGCGGAAACAATCAAAGTGAAAGACCCTCTCGAAATCCACGAAGGCTTGGTCTCGACCGGCGAACTCAGGAACGCGGAACAGTCCTTGGTTATCAAGTCAGATAAAGGCGTCGTTGTGGTTGCCGGATGTTCGCATCCGGGAGTAGGAAGCATCCTTGATGTCGCCGGGCGGTTCGGTAATATAGTTGCTCTCATCGGCGGGTTACACGGTTTCAGCGACTTCTACCTGCTCGGCGACCTGGACCTGGTTTGTCCCACGCACTGCACCCAGTTCAAATCCCAGATAAAGTCGCTCTATCCCGACAAATATATCGAGGGTGGAGCTGGTGTGATTATCGAGATATAAGTGCCGTGGATGAATCCGGCTTCGATGCTTTCAACGCTCCGCGGGCGTTTCACACAATGTTTTTAATTTCTCCGAATTGTTCGTACGCCTTGTCCCATTGACTTGTATTGCGAGGTTCGTACTCGGTTACATCGAACGAATTCCTTACAATCTCCCGCATCTCGGAAACGCCGGCTATGCGGCCAAGCGCCTTTGCCTGTACAAGTATGTTGCCGATAGCCGTCGCTTCCACGGGACCGGCCGTCACGGGCAGACCCGTCGCATCCGCGGTAAACTGGCACAACAGGCTGTTTTTCGCGCCACCGCCTATTATGTGCAGCCTGCAAACAGGCTTTTCGGTTATATCGGCCAGCTCTTCCATTACCAGGCGGTACCGCAAAGCGAGACTCTCCAGAATGCAGCGCGTGACCTCGCCCGGAGTGCGGGGCTGGGGCTGCCCCGTGTCCCGGCAGAATCGCCGGATTGCTTCCGGCATGTCGGCAGGATTCATGAACGAGCCGTGGTCAGGGTCGATAAGCGCTGTAAACGCTGCGGCTTGAGAAGCGAGCCGGGTTAGTGCCTCGTAATCGACAGGCTGTTCCTTCTCCCATGCCCTAACACTCTCCTGCAGCAGCCAGAGACCTGCGATATTCTTGAGGAAGCGGAATGTCCCGCCGACTCCTCCCTCGTTTGTAAAGTTGGCCTTTCTGGCTTTTTCGGTGATGACAGGTTTTTCTGCTTCAACTCCCATGAGGGACCACGTACCCGAACTTATAAACGCCCAGCCTTCTTCCAGCACCGGCACTGCTGCGACAGCCGAGCCCGTGTCATGCGTCGCGGGTGCAATTACAGGCAGCCCGTTCAATCCCGCCTCGCGCGCGGCAGCTTCGTCGAGAGTTCCGATTACCGTTCCGGGCTGCACGATATCCTGCATGATTCGCGCGGGGATTCCCAGAGCGTCGAACAGCTCTTTTTCCCACCTCGCTTCGCGGGGGTTGTACAGACCGGAGGTCGTTGCGATGGTGAATTCCGTTCTCTTCTCGCCGGTCAGGAAGTAGTTGAAGAGGTCGGGCATGAAAAGGAGGTCGCAAGCCTGTTTGAGCAGAGGCGAATCGCCCCTTGCCATCGAGTAGAGCTGGAAGATTGTATTTATGCGAAGCACCTGACAGCCGGTCAACTCATAAAGCCGTTCGGCGGGAACCTTTTCCAGCACCTGCTCTATGGCGCCCTCGGTGCGGTTGTCGCGGTAGGCGAAGGGAAGGCCCGGCACACATCCATCGGCTCCGAGAAGCCCGAAATCCACGCCCCACGTGTCAATGCCGATACTGCGCAGGTTGATACCTTCGGTGGCAGAAGCCGCAGCCAGGCCCTGCCTGATGTTCTCGAAGAGCCCGCGCATATCCCAATGGAAACTGCCGTCGGCTTCCACCATTCTGTTAGGGAAGCGGTGCAGCTCACTGAGAACAAGGCTGTCTCCTCGAAGCTCGCCGAGCATTGCCCGGCCGCTCCCGGCGCCCAAGTCGAAGGCGAGGAAGGAGTCCTTCTTTGAGTCTACCATTTGGAATACTGCGATTTCTGGATAGCTTTCAGGTCGCCGCCCATGGTCTTGACCATGTAGATGATTTCCGCGATGTTTTCCAGCATGTGGGCATAGTGCAGGCCCTCTTCGAGAGTCGCGCCCACGGAAAATGCACCGTGTCCCTTGACCATGACAATCTTATATTTCTTGAGGGCCTCCGGCAGCTGCTCGGCCATCTCCTTCGAACTGGTGCCGTACTCGAACTCGAGAACCGGTATCCTGCGCAGGTAGTAGGACCCTTCGACATCCACGGGTATTATCTCATCATGGAGTATGGAAAGCGCCGTCGCCGTAAGCGGGTGAGTATGCAGGACGGCCAGGGCGGAAGTCCCTTTGTAGATGCCTCTGTGGACATCAATCTCCGTCGAGGCAAGGGCTATCGCGCTGTCGTTGCGGTCAAGTCCGGTCTCGATAATATCCCCGTCTTCGAGAAACCCCAGCATCGAGCCCCTGCGCGTTATAAGCATGCGCTCGCCAACGCGGACGCTGATATTGCCGCTGTGGGTGTTATTGAGCCCTGCGAGAAAGATGGCTTTGCCGATTCTCTTGAATTCCGGTATAAGGTCGCCGTATTCTCTACCTTTCATCTGCGAGGCCCTCCAGGTGGAGCGATTTCAGCTTCGCCTCGGTCGGGATGCCCTTCTCGTCCCACTGCCTGAACTCGTAGTATTCTTCAATCATCTCGGGAAGCCTGACGACGGAGCCTTCGGAAGGACCGCTCCTGACAGGCTCCTCCTTGAGGCGCCCCGGAAGGTCGTCGTCCGCCATGCCAAATCCTTCCCTTATGTTGTACATCCTTTCGAGATTGAATATCCGCTCCCCTATGCGCATCAGGTCCTCGGGTTCGTACTCGATTCCCGTCACGGCGGAGAGGAGCCTTGCCAGCACCGTTTCGGAAAGGGCGAACGTCGCGAATCTGCACACGACGAGCGAATCCGCCGCGGCGCCGAAGTTCTGTGCCTGCGCAACATGTCCCGCCTTGCCCACCGAGACAAACCGGTTGACCATGCGCGGCGCGCCAAGCACTTCCGACGCAACGAGGTAGCCGCCCCGTAGGTGGCAGCCGCCGCGGTTGGACGTGGCGTAGCCCAGGCCCTGGCCCTGGGCACCGCGCGGGTCGTAACCGGGCAGCTCCAAGCCCTTGACCTGCATCGAGAATTCCTTCGCACCGTATCCCGCTGCGAAGCGCCTGGAGCCTTCCGCCAGCCCGTCCCCGATTCCCTCGCGATATGCTATCTTGCGGATAATCTCGTGAAGCTCTTCTTTCTGTCCGAATCTTATGCCTGTATCGGCGATGCCTCTCTCCTGCAGCTCCATCGCGCATGCAATCGTACCGCCGGTGGATATGGTGTCGAGGCCCAGCAGATTGCACAGATAGTTCGCTTCGGCGACTGCTTCGAGGTCGTCTATGCCGCAGTCGGGGCCAAACGCCCACGCCGACTCGTATTCCGGGCCTTCGCCCTCCTGCGTGCGCGTCCTTGTCCTGCGCGTGCACCGGATGACGCACCCGTAACAGCCCGTCCGCCCTCTAAATATGTTCTCCTGAATCGCCGCGCCCGAGACCCTGTCGGAACCAGCGAACCGTGATTCCTGGAAGTTGCGCGTCGGCAGCATTCCCGCCGCATTTACGACATCCATGAGCAATGCTGTGCCCAGCTCCGGCAGGCCTTTCGAGGTCATCGGGTGAGCCCGCACCAGTTTGTTCGCCTCGTAGGTGAAGAACTTCATCTTCTCCTCGTCGGCTATCTCCGGCCTGCCGCTGCCCTGTGTTACTATCGCCTTGAGATTTTTCGAGCCCATCACGGCGCCGCAGCCACCGCGGGCGAGCGCCCGCGCGCCGTCGTTCATTATGCATGATATCAGGACGCCGTTCTCCCCCGCCGGGCCGATGCAGATTACCGAAGCGTTTTCGCCTTCCTGTGCCTTCAGGAGTTCCGTCGTGGCCCGTGTGTCTTTACCCCACAGGCCGGATGCCGGCTTGATTTCGGCCTTCCCATCCCGAATGGACATGTAGACCGGCTCGATGGATTTGCCCGCGATTATGAGCGCATCGTATCCACTTCTCTTGAGTTGAACGCCCCATTTTCCGCCTGAGTTGTTGTCGCAAATCGTCCCGGTCAGGGGCGATTTAGTCGTAAGGCTGTATCGGCTCGGGGTTGGCGCCTTCGTCCCGGTAAGAGGCCCTGTCGCAAATATCAGCAGGTTATCCGGTGAGAGCGGGTCCACCCGCGACCCGGTTTCATCATAGAGAACTCGCGCCCCGTATCCGCGCCCGCCGAGGTAGCGCGACCAGACCTGCGCGTCGAGCCGCTCCTCGCGGACCAAGGCGCCAGTCAGGTCAACTCGCAGTATCCTACCCATCCAGCCGTTCATTGTGTTGTCCCTGTCAGATGAGGAACTTCTTGACAACATCTATTGTCTTTCCCGCATCTCCGGTCGCCTGGGCCCGCGCCAGCTTTTCTCTCACACTATAAATAAGCAGCGCCTTCTTCATTACATTTACGAAAAGCTCGCGCGAGAGATTCATAGCCTTCACCGGCTCCATCCGATAGGTAAATTGGTCGAGGCTGAACCATCCCTCGTAGCCTGTGTCGATTGTCGCGTAGAGAAACTCCGCAAAGCGCCAGTTGTCGCCCGTCCCGGCGATGCGGTCCTCGTCGTTGCTGTGGAGCTTGGCGCTGTTGACGTGTATGTTGAGCACCGGGGCGCCGAGTTTCGTCACGGCGTACACCGTGAAGCTCGGCTCGACCGCGTACATCTGCTCGTGACCATAGTCTATCGCGACGCCCATGTTGCCGCCGCCGCATTCCTCGTTGACAGCCTTCGCCACGAGGGCTGCGAAGTGCGTCGTAGGCACGACCATGTTGCCCTCGCGCGGCTCGTGCAGCTTCGCTTCTATTCCGAACCTCAATCCCGCTCCAGCCGCCTCCCTGTTGATTCTAACGCAGCCTTCGACGAATCTGTCAAGCAGCAGGTTGTAGTCCACCTGGAAGTTGTAGTCCCAGCCGTCGGCGCCCGGCCAGAGTGACACGCTGCTGCAGCCAAGTCCCTTCGCAATGTCAATTGTCAGCAAAGCTACATTGATGGCTTCTTCGCGGATTGCCGCGTCCGGGTTGGTAATGCCCCCGAACTTCCACTTCGGCCTGTCGAAGAGGGTCGTCCCCATGTTCGTCGGCACGAGGTCATACCCGCCGAGCGCTTTTTTCACCGAGTCGATCGCAGCTGAATCCCTTTCGAACCCTTCGTCGAGGAAAAGGTGGCTCTGCAGTTCTATACCCTTCATCCCCGCCTCGGCCACTCTCTCAATCTGGGAGAGTATGTCACTTGGCATTGCAGGCTCGTCGCTGTTGTATCCTCCGGCGGCGAACCTGTCGCAGAAATCGCCGGCGCACCAGTGACCTGCCGAGAAGTTGATGCCGAAATCATCCAGAAACGCCTCGACCGCATCTCCCCGGAGATAACCAGCGTACTCCTTGTCGAGCTTAGCAAGATTGCTTTCGTTTATCTTCACTTCCGTTTCCCTTCATTTCCAACCGGGCCGGGGCCCCTTTATAAAACCTGCCTGCGCACGACGAGTTTCGGCGCGGACATCAGACCGCACGGCTTGAGGACGTAATCATCGCTCCAGAGCTTTCCCGCCGAGAGAAATTGCCTCGGACCAACCCACGGCGGATTCCTGTCGGTCAGGTGCAGCGGCCCGTGCGAATTGCGCCTGTGGCCGATGACCTCAATGCAGAAAAAGACGGATTCTTTCCCAACGAACTCCGTAATCTCGACCTCGTTCGGCTCCCAGGCGATGACGCCCGCAGCCCGCCCGTCAACAAAAACCCGTACCGCGCAGCCAAAGTAGTCCGGCACCTGTACAAACAGTCGTTCGCCCCTGCGCAGCTTCGGCCTGAGTTCGGTGTGGTACGATACGGAACCCGAGTAGAACGGCAGCCCCTGCTTCACCCAGTCGCCGAGCGCGAGAGTCCGGGGCATTTCGGTTATTACGGCCGATGTCCCCTTCAGCTTCACTCCAAATGAGCCGAGCAGGTAGACGATTTCGAGGCCGGGATGCAGCTCGTCGTAGAGACACTTGAGCCCGAGTTCGTTTTCCCCGCGCCTAAGCGAGGCCGGGTCCAGTCGCAGTTTCCTCAATGACCGGTCGCACCACCATCCGCAGTCAACGTCAGTGTTCACCCCGGAATCGTTCATTCGTATCTGATACGTTCCGGGGTGCTCAATCGCCAGGAACAGGTCGCCGCTCGGAATAACATTAACTTCGAATGAATAGACAATTTCTACAGGCACAGACCTCGGTTGCGCCGGTTTCGGTCTCGCCCACGGCTGCATCATGTCGCCGCCTCTGTGTGGAATGCCCAGCGCGTCGCGAACCACCCGGTCAACTCTCAGTATCTCATCTGGTCCTCTCCATTGACCTGCGCCGATTCTGAATCGCGGCCGGTCCAGTACGACCACGTTCGATTCGGACAGGGAGATGTTCCACCTGCGGGAACCGAGCCGACGCGACCGGACATCCTTGAGAATCCTGCGCAACGGAACTCTCAGGGTCATCTTCTTCTTTGGAATTACGAATATCCTGCTGCCGACCGGGGCCATGCTGGTGCGTATCTCCCAGCCAGCAGGCGTCTTTTTAGCATCCGCCATGAACGCTTCGCCAGTACCCGGGTCCATCTCGACAGGCGTGCCCCGGCATTCGGCGAATCCGCGAACCCTGACATCGGGCAGGTCGAGTGTCCGCCTGCGTACAGGTAAGTCCTCGTGTCCGCATTTACGAAAGTCATGGCCCGTATTGCACACGAATAGATAGAACGCCTGCCCGTCTTCGCGCAGGAGATGGAGGGTCGAAGGTATCTCTTGACCGGATGAATCAGTGATGGAGACACGCCTGGAAACTTGTGCAACTGCCTCGATCAGCTTCCTGCCCTTCGCCGGCACTCTCCTGCACCTGCGTGCAAGGATTGAAGCCGCATCGGACTGCCTCGCATCAACGAACTCCGGCACCGGGCCTGCAAAAACTACGAGCCCGCCTGCATCCGCGAACTTCTCAAGCAGCTTGAGGGTCGTTGACCTGATTGTCCGCAGCGGCGGCACTATCACTGCCTTGTATTGTGCTCTGCCCACGCGCAGCACGGGCTGGCCTTTCCGCTTCGATACGCCGGCGTGACGGCTTAAAAGCTCCTCATCGCCGTAGTCGAAGTCAAGGTTTTCGGCAAGCAGGAAATCCCGCAGCCCGACAAGCATGAGATTGAGTTTGTGTACAGCCGGGTCTTCCCGCCAGTCCGCCCTGCACAAAGTCCACATGCTCTCCACCGGGTGAATGACCAGCAGGTCTCTCACTTCCCTGCCCTTCGTCATGGCAAGATGCACTCTCGCAAAGTAGTCCTCGACCTTCGGGTAGAGTTCCCACCACGGCGACTGGTAGAATATTGCGGCCGGGTAGTCGCGCTTGGCCTCGCCCTCCATAGTGTACCAGGAGAGATGCTGGCATCGCAGGTTGATGCCCAGCGCAGCCTGCCAGTCACCTACGGCTTTGTGACCCATGAGAGGGAAATCCCAGCCCGTGCAGCCGTAAGTCTCGGTCAGTCGCCACCTGCGGTCGAACTGGCGCGCCGCGGAACTTACCTGCTTGGCCGTGTCATACTCCCGGTTGTACTCGGTGAGGATGTCCATGCCCGGCGCCTGCATGTGCTCGTAGAAGCGCATGCAGCTCCCCACGACGTTTGTCTGGGACGCGAGCGTCTCTTCGCTCAGAACGTGGCCGGTGAACAGAATTCCATTCTTTTCGCACCACTGCCCGAGCTGGCGCGCGAACGCATCAACGAACAGGTGGGTGACGCAGTCGTGATAGTGATAGCGCGCCCGCGACATCTCGACGCCTTCGACATCGTAGAACAGCTCGACAAGGTGTTCCGCCAAGTCATAACCATAGCGCTTTCTAAATACCTGCGGCAGTTTCGGTGTCCACGGCATGGATTCGGATAGCTTCTCGCCGTGGTTGGGCTCATCCGTGAAGATGCCTGGGACAAGTTCCCCGAAGTGCCCGCCACAGCGCTTGCGGTACGCTTCATACGTGACCCCGATGAACTCCCGGACGGCTTCTCGGCTCATCGTGTCGAGATATGTATACCCGTTGTACCAATTGCTTGGCTTGGTTACTTCCTCTCGGAAGACAAGGATGGATTCGCCGCGGCTTCGTTTTCCGGTGCCGCCCTTTCGCAGTCGTCTTGCGTTTCGCGCCACGCCTCTCGACAGCGCGGCGGCGAAGGCGGCAAGCACGCCGCGAGTCCATTTGAAGCTCCCGCCGGGTTTCAGCACTTCAAGTGTCAGGCGGCGCATCCGATGTTCAGGATTCTTCGTGACGAGCCCGCCCGCCGCTCCTGAAGGCCAGCGGTCCTCATCATAGAGCCAGGCTTCCATGCCGGTCTTCTTCGCCTCGTCGATGCACGTATCGATGCATTCGAACCATTCGTCGGATAGATATGGCGTTTCGAGCCCGATGCGCGAATGCATGAAGAAACCACCCAGACCCATCGCCTTCATTATGCGTATCTGGTGGCGCAGCTCGCCCGGCTCCAGCCTTCCGTTCCACGCCCAGAAAGGCACGCCCCTGAACCGGCTTTGGGCAGCCGACCTGAATTCCTTCAGCATATTCCGAACCGACACGGTTACGACCCCTCAACGGTAAGGCGATGATGTTCACCGGAATTATATTGTAGAGCATGATTCTGGCAAACACAAGAAAGCCGGCTGTTTTTCATTTCGAAGAAGAAATACATGGCGCGCAAGACGATGCGAGCGATTCTACTGTGTAGGCGAAACCCAGCTGCCGCCGGCAAGTGACCCTGACCGGCTCAATAACCCAGCATTGCTCATGGTGGTCAGATTGGTTGTCACCACTCCGATTTACCACAGAAAGAGAAATGAGCTCGTGAATGCAAGGATATGCAGTAACAGAGGTTAGGCACTATAGGAAGAACTCCCCGGGTAGGATTCGAACCTACAACCGTGTGGTTAACAGCCGGTTGAGGCCGGAATTCGCAAGTCCTTCATGTCAAAGGGGTTCCGACATAACCCCTTGAAGCGCAGAGACTTGAAAACCGAACTTGCAGAACATGCACGGCGCAAGTTCGGCATGTTCGGCGTCCCAATGGTTGTCAGTTTAGTTGTCACTTCATCCGAAGTCAAGGATAAATGCTCACACTACTGCACACAACGAATTTCCTTTTCAGATTCATAATTATGTAGCAATTGTTTGAAACTTCTGTATAATACGAATAGTATAATGGCATAGAAGACTTCGTTTACTTAAGAGAGTCAGAAGCATGAAGCGAGGAAGGAAAGCTGGCGACACCAAGAATAGATTGATCGAAGCTGCGGGCGAACTTTTCGCCGAGAAAGGCTTCAAAGGGACAACAGTCAGAGATATCTGCAAACGTGCAGAAGCGAACTTGGTAGCCGTCAACTACCACTTCAAGGGCAAGGATCACCTTTTCGAAGAGGTTGTTCGCCACGTTATCGAAACTGAGTGGTCGAAGTATCCCGTGGACTATGGAATCAGTGAGGCAGAAACCAGTGAAGACAAGCTTAGAGTGTTCATCAGGAGCTTTCTCCTTAGAAGATTCGATCCTGACCGTCCGGCGTGGCATGACGGGTTGATTCGACGTGAGACTCTGCTTATTGGTCCCAGGGCAATCAAATATATCAGGAAATACGTGGTCAAGAATGACGAGCTCCTTATGGCCATCATGAGAGAATTGGTAGGGTCAAAGGCAAAACCCGAACTGTTGAGATTATGTTGTGCCTCTGTAATTGGGCAAACGCTTATTTTCGTCCACCCCAAGCCTGATAAGAAGCTTCCCTTCGACTTCGAACCAAAAACGCTCAAGGAGGTTGAAGAGATAGCCCGCCATATCGCGGATTTCTCGCTATCAGGGATAAGAAACATCAAGAAGAAACTTACGCGTAAGAGAACGAAAGGGAAAAAATGAGACTCGTTAAACTGTCATGCTTCTGTCTGTTCGCCTCGCTGCTAATGTTGACGAGCACCTCGTGTAGTTTTGTGCCGCCTGTCCCTGAGGAACTGGCCGACATGGAAGTGCCGCAGAACTTCTCAGCTTCAGGAGAAACTCAGGTTCCAGAGAAGTGGTGGGAAGCCTTCGGCGACGAGGCGCTGAATGCACTTGTAAAACAGGCATTGAGTGACAACCTCGATGTCCTCACGGCCTGGGACCGGCTGGACCAGGCAAGTGCTCTTGCGGGAAGGGCAAATTCATCCTCCTGGCCTTACGTAAGCGCCGACGCCTCTTCTTCACACTCAGATCCCAAGAACGAGATGATCTCGCCAACATCGATTTCTGTTTCGGCAAGCTATGAGGTAGATCTTTGGGGGCGCATCAGTTCCTCTCGTAATGCTTCTGACACGGATTTCCTGGCAAGCCGCGAGGACTTGAGGACCGTAGCGATAAGCATTTCAGCAAGCGTAGCCCAGAACTGGTACGAGCTTGTCCAGCTTCGCGGCAAGCTCGGTCTGCTCTCCAAACAGGCGGACGCGAACAGGCAGTACCTTGAGCTTGTAGAATTGCGCTTCAAGCAGGGACAGACGGCAATTGCGGATGTCATTCAGCAGCGGCAGCAGTTGTCTTCAACCGAAAGCGAAATAGCTCTAACCAAGATGCGTCTGGAGCTTGTCCAGCACACCCTCGCTGTGCTTCTCGGAAAACCTCCCAAGACAGAAATTCCGGGTGTTTCGGCGGAATTGCCAGGCCTTCCCCCCATGCCTGAGGCTGGGCTGCCTTCTGAGTTGCTCAAGTCACGTCCCGACGTGAAGGCGGCCTACCTGCGGGTCGTCTCGGCCAATTACCGGGTTGGAGAAGCTATCGCAAACCGGTTCCCGAGCTTCAGCATAAGGGCAAGCACCTCGGGTGCCGGCGGCACGTTCAAGACGGTCTTCAGCGATTGGGTGGGCACAATCGCCGGCAGCGTGATGGGAACTATTTTTGACGCCGGCAGCCGGGCGAGAGAAGTTGATCGAACAGAAGCTGTCACTGCCGAGAGGCTTCACTCCTACAAAAAGACAGTGTTGCAGGCTCTGAAGGAAGTTGAAGATGCACTTGCCCAAGAGAAAAGGCAGGAAGAATACGTAAAGAGCCTGCAACAACAGATTGAACTGGCGAAGGAGGCTCTTGAGAGTTCGCGGAAGCGTTATCTTCAAGGCTCGACAGGATATTTGCCAGTGCTATTGTCCCTCCAGTCGCTTCAGCGTCTGGAATCAGTACTTCTGGAAGCATACAAGACAAGTATCTCGTACAGGATAAACCTTTATCGCGCGCTTGGTTGCGGGTGGCAACTCGAGCGTGCCGCTGACAAGTCAGAGAAGGAAGTGACCAAGAATGGAGACTGAAAGATGAAGCGACTGATTGTAATCGTGGCGAAGGTCCTTGCTGTTTTGGTTGTTCTGGCCGCAGGGGCCGCAGCAGCAGGAATGCTGATGGGAAGCAGGCCGAGGCCGAAGATAGCCCCAAAGAAGGCACCGGCCACTCTCGTGGAGGTTATAGAAGCCAGACCTGAAAAGCAGCAAATCAAAGTGCAAGCCATGGGCACAGTAATCCCCGCGCAGCAACTCGAGCTAACAGCCGAAGTTGGTGGCAAGATTATCGAGTTTAATCCGCAGCTTGTGCCTGGAGGAACTGTCAGGAAGGAAGAAGTGGTCGTTCGTATTGACGACCGTGACTACAAGATCGCAGTCAAGCAGCGCGAAGCCCAGGTTGAAGATGTACGATTCAATCTTAAGCTTGAGGAAGGCAACCAGGTGATCGCCAAGCGTGAATGGGAGATGTTTGATAGTAATGACGCTTCGGATGCAAACCGCAGCCTTGCACTCCGGGAGCCGCATCTTGCCCGGCTGCGAGCCAGTCTCGAATCAGCAGAGAGTGCGCTTGCCCAGGCCAGGCTGAACGTCGAGCGTACAGTCGTAAAGGCATCGTTCAACTGCCTTGTGCTGGAGGAGTTTCTGGAAACAGGACAGGTAGTCAGCCAGCAAACAAGACTTGCAACTCTGGTCGGAACCGACGCCTTCTGGGTGCAGGTGAATATACCTGTGAGTTATCTCTCCCATATCAACCTGCCGGACATGCATGGCAAGAACGGGGCAAAAGCGAGAATCGTCTACCATACCGGCACTGAGAAACCTGTCGAACGCAACGGGCAGGTCATTCGACTTCTCGGCAGCGTTGAAGCGGCGGGGAAAATGGCACGTCTGCTCATCGAGGTTAAAGATCCTCTCGACCTTCTTTCGGAAAAGGAAGATAGAGAACTGCCGCTGCTAATCAACGCCTTCGTGAAGGTGGAAATCGAAGGCACCGAGATGGAGAAGGTGTTCGTTCTCCCAAGAACCGCGATTCACGAGGGAAACCACGTGTGGCTGCTAAAAGACGGCAACAAGCTTGAAATCCGTGAGGTCAAGATTGTATGGAGCCGGGAGGGAGATGTCTTCATAAGAGATGAGATTACACCAGGTGAACGCATCATTACAAGCCGGATTGGCGCACCTGTTCCCGGCATGGCGCTGAGGACCAAGCAAACCGAGGGAGGGGAGTAGGACGATGTCTGCAGAAAATGAGAGAAAAGGGCCCCTTGCCTGGATGGCGAAGAATCCTGTAGCCGCAAATATCCTCATGGCATTTCTTCTGATTGGTGGATTACTGACGACACTAACGATCCGGCAGGAGGTTTTTCCGGCATTCGATATTGAGAGAATAACCATTTCGGTCGCCTACCCCGGGACAAGCCCCAAAGAAGTCGAGGAAGGAATCATCCTGTCTCTCGAAGAGTCCGTCCGCGATATCGAAGGCGTCAAGCGAATGACATCCACGGCTTCCGAAGGAGTTGGCTCGGTAGTCGTGGAGCTCGTCTCAGGCACGGAGAAATCCAAGGCGCTTGCGGACATCAAGAATGCCGTTGACGGTTTGAGGCTGCCCGAGGAGGCGGAGCGTCCAAACGTATCCCTCGCAGTACCACGCATGGAAGTAATCAGCATCGTCATATATGGGGATCTTGATGAGTACGCTCTGAAAGCGCTTGCCGACAAGGCGCGGGATGACCTTCTGCAAAGACCGGAAATAACAGCCGTCGAGGTATCCGGACTGCCTTCCTTGGAAATATCCATCGAGATTCCCCGTGACATCCTGCGCAAGTACAACCTGACTCTGAATCAGGTCGCGGCGAAAATACGCGCAACTGCAATGGATGTATCGGCGGGCGGTGTCAAGTCTGAAAGCGGAGAGATACTTCTGCGCGTTCAGGAGCGCCGTGACAGGGGGACAGAGTTCAGGGACATCCCTGTTGTAACAAACCCTGACGGCAGTGTCGTCCGGCTCGGCGAGATTGCCACGATTAAGGACGGCTTTGCTGACACTGATCAACAGGCCCGCTTTAACGGCAAGCCAGCGGTCATGGTCAAGGTCTCGCGGGAGGGAGAGCAGACTCCGATAGAGGTGTCCCGTGCCGCCAAGGACTACCTCGAAGAGTTCCGCAGCCAATTGCCTGCAGGTGTTGCCGCGGACACTTTCCACGATATGGCCGAGGTTTACGAGGAGCGCCTCGATTTGCTCATGCGCAACGCATACCTCGGGCTCATTCTCGTTATAGTGCTGCTGGGCTTCTTCCTTGATATTAAGCTGGCTTTCTGGGTCACAATGGGAATACCGATTTCATTCCTCGGCGCATTGTATTTCCTGCCGATGTTTGACGTGTCTATCAACATGATGTCGCTCTTCGCCTTTATCATGGCTCTTGGAATGATTGTGGATGATGCCATCATAGTCGGCGAGAATATCTACACCCTTCGCAGAGAGGGCATGGGGTTTCTTGAGGCGGCAATAAAAGGAACCAAACAGGTAGCCGTCCCTGTCACCTTCGCGATCCTGACGAATATTGTGGCTTTTATGCCTCTTCTGTTTATTGAAGGGATTATGGGTAAAATCGCCAAGGTGATACCTATTGTTGTCATCCTCGCATTCACCATTTCCCTCGTTGAAGCGCTTATCATCCTTCCCGCGCACCTCGGCCACAGCAGGAAGACATCCAAAGGCGGGTTGTTCGGCGCCATTCACCGCGGGCAGGATGCTATCAGCAGACTCGTCGAAAGAGGCATAAGGTCAATCTACAGGCCTGTTCTTGAGCTGGCCCTGCGAAACCGTTACTTCACCTCAGCTGCAGCCTTGGCTTTGCTTATTGCCGTGGGCGGATATGTTGCAAGCGGGCGAATTGCGCTCGAGTTCTCTCCGGGCGCGGAATCTGACGATGTCGAGGCTACGATCGAGTTGCCGTACGGTGCTCCCATCGAAGATACGGTCCGTGTACAGAACAAAGTCGTCGAGGCTGCATGGAAAGCACTTGATGAACTGGGGGAACGAAAGGACTGCAAGGGAATCTACACGCGCATCGGGTCGGCATCGGGGCATATGGGGCCGATGGGCGGAGGCGTCTCTGTATCACACGCGGCAAATGTAACAATCTACTTCGTGCCTTCGGAGGAGCGTGACTTCGAAACACCCAATTTTGTCAACCTCTGGCGCAAGAACGCGGGGGATATTCCCGGTCTTGAGAAACTCACCTTCGACGTGGTTGAGCATGGCCCGCCGGGAGGCGAGGCCATTCATCTTGAAATGAGCTACAACGATTCCGATCTGCTCGAGATAGCGGCAGGCGAGACCGCGCAGGCACTGACGGCATTTCCCGCCGTCAAGGACATTGACGATGGCATAGTACTTGGCAAGCCCCAGCTCGATTTCAAAGTAAAACCGGAAGCGAGTGCCCTCGGCGTAACCTCGCAGGATATCGGCGGTCAGCTGAGGTCGAGTTTCTATGGAGTGGAGGCCCTGCGTCTGCAACGTGGCAGGGATGAAGTAAGGGCTATGGTACGGCTGCCTGAATCAGAGAGAGAAAGGGAACTGAGCATAGAAGAGTATCTTGTCAGGCTTCCCGGTGGCGGTGAGATGCCGGTTCAGGAAGCTGCCAGCGTGACAAGGGGCTACGCTTATACCACAATCGAGCGATTAGATGGACGGCGGATTCTGAAGGTCACTGCGGACGTTGTGCCGAAGACCGAGGCGGAAAGAATCCTTCGAGAAATGGAGGCCGGCCCTTTAGCCGACCTGAAGAGCAAGTACCCCGGGTTGACTTGGGGCATGGGAGGAATGCAGCAAGAGATCGCTGAGAGCATGACCAGCATTTACAGAGGCTTCGCCCTTGCCGTGATTGCCATCTTCGGCATGCTTGCTGTGGTATTCAGAAGCTACATCCAGCCTGTAATTATCATGGTGGCTATTCCCTTCGGGTTTATAGGCGCAGTAATCGGACACATTGTCATGGGCTTTGACCTGAGCATTATGAGCTGGATGGGGGTGGTGGCGCTTGCTGGCGTGGTTGTGAACGACGCCCTTGTGCTCATCGATTTTGCAAATGTCAGGCGCCGTGAAGGCTCGGTCGCTTTTGAGGCCATCTCGTCGGCAGGCGTTCAGCGTTTCCGCCCGGTCATACTGACGACCCTCACCACTTTCCTCGGTCTGACACCAATGATTCTGGAGACATCGGTCCAGGCCCGCATGATGGTTCCGATGGCCATCTCGCTCGGGTTTGGAATCTTGTTCTCGACAATGATTACGCTCCTGCTGATTCCGAGCCTCTATATGATCGTTGAGGACGTCAAACGCCTTTTTGGCCTGACAGTTATCCATACAGCAGAAGAAAGCGCCCTGCCAGCAGCAACAAGTGGTGATTGAACTGCAGCGCTATCGTCCTCGCGAGCCAGCAGAAAACTCGTATGGAGTTTTTGTCTAGTTCCGGCATGTACTAAATCAGTTACAGTGACACGTATCAAGCTTGGTAGCGTAAGAACAAGGACAAGCAGATTACGTTTCGCTTCCCATCAAGCAGAAGTCAGGATATGTTTGAGTCTTATCAAAAAATAATGAATCAACACAAAAAACTTCCTCTGAAGCAGGAACGAAAACTGATTCACCTTGCCCAGCAGGGAGTAGTAGAAGCTCAAAACAAACTGTTGTGCCACCTGATCGGATTCTTTGTGATTAGGGTCAAGACCACGGCTTTCCCTTCTTTCTTTTTGCGTTACGGCGAAGATATTATTCAGGATTGCGTGATCATGGCTGTGGAAAAGATTAAAACCTATAATCTGGAATACAAAAACAAGTTCGGTGAATTACAGCCTCTGCATTTCAGCACGTATATTTGGAAGAGTGTTACAGGTCTGATCTATAGCTACAAAAAGCACATGAAAGAAATCTATCTTCCTGATATTTCCGATAACCCATCTAAAACAAGATGCGAAGACTGCTACCGTGTGGGCGAAACCCAGCTGCGGCGGGCGAAAGCCCTGCGCTCCCCTGCGCAGCTTCTCTATAAAATGGTTGTCAGTTTGGTTGTCACCACTCCGATTTAGTGCCGGAAGAGAGATGGGCTTGTGAGCGCAACGATAGACAGCAACAGAGGTTAGGCACTATAGGAAGAACTCCCCGGGTAGGATTCGAACCTACAACCGTGTGGTTAACAGCCACCTACTCTACCATTGAGCTACCGGGGAATAATATACGTTACAGATGCTAGCAGGGAGCGAGCGCAGGCACAAGTAAAAAACGGGCCACAGCGCGCGGTTACCCCTTCTTCTCTCCAGTCTTTTCTTCCGTTTCGGCGGCGGCTTCGGCAGCTTCGGCAGCTTCATCTTTCTTCTTCTTCATCTTGACGCGCTTGCGAACCTTTCGCACCTTGACTTTAGGCAAGCCGAAGACCGAGCCTTCTTCCTCAAGCTTTCCCTTCTCGGTAAGCGTCTTCACCCGCTCGTCGCGCGTCAGCACATTTCGGCGACGCACCAGACGGTTCTTCGACACGAGGCTTCTGTGTAGTGACATGTCTTTCTCCCTTTTCTTTCAGTCTCTCAACAGCACCAGATCGCCGACGCTCACGCCAAGCATCCCTGCAACGACGGGACATTTGGCCATGAGAACGAAGTATATGTTCTTCGGCGAGCTTCCCTCAAGGGTCTCGAAGTTCGCCATTCCCTTTGCAATAACGACATCCGCGTTGTTGAAAATCTCCTTGAACTCCGCCGAGCACAGATCCAGCGGCAGGCCGATAAAATCCACACCCGGGTCAACGATGCTGCATAGCTTGGAAAGCGACACCTCCTCGGCGTCCTCCGCCGTGGCATCGTTGAGCACGGGCGAATGCCTGACGACGCAGGTCACGTCCTTGTCGAGGAGCTGCTGGATAACGAGCTTGTCGAAAGCGACCTCGCCGGCATTGTCGAGGATATAGAGCACGCTCTTCGCGCCCTCGAGGTCTTCTCTCAACTGTTCATAGTTATCCACTTCAAACTCTTTTTCCCGCGCCAGCTCCGCCACCTCCTGGGGCAGCGCTTCGTTAGTCACCGCCACGTCGAGTGAATTGGCCGCGCAGGCAAGCTTGAGCGCGGCAAGAAGGGAGTCATCCGCTCCCTGGATAACTTTCTCAACCTTCTCGGCGGCGGAGATGGCCAGCTTGTTCAGCTTTTTCCTGTGCTCGCGGTAAGGGTCCGTGACGCCGAGCATTTTGTTGGCGGCCTTTATGACATCATAGCATATCTCCGGTGGGCTGCGGTCAAAGGAGGCGCCCCGCAGGACATCCATGGTCTCAAGGAGAACCTTGCGCTGCAGCCAGTCATCCTCCGAGACCGTCTTGGCAGTCCTAAGCACGTAGCTTTCTATACACGGTATACAGTCCGCAGTCGCCTTCAACGAGTCACCTTTTTACCCGCATGACCTTGCATGTCGCAAAATCACGCCTGCCCTGATATTCAAATTCAGCCAGCTCTCTTTGCGCAGCCTGGGCTTTCTCAAGCGTTGCATAGCCGCACACTCTTAAGGCCCAGTGATTGCCCTTCATGACTACCTCGGCGCCGGCGTATCCTTTCTTGACAAGGTAGTCCTTCGCCTTTTCGAGCGACTCCTTTGCATCGCCCTGGCTTACAGGCAGACTGGAAAGCCGGACTTCCCACTCCTCCACCAAAGGCTGCGCAGCCGGCTGCTGCTCGGCTTCGGAAGGTTCTTCGGCCGCTTCTTCCGCAGTTTCTTCCTGCTTGCCAACATCGGGCTCCGGTGCTTCGTTTTTACCGGGCTCGTATTGCTTCCCTTCCTGCAACCCTTTATCCATCCCGCCCCAGACATCGTCCCTGGCGTTAGTCGCAGATGCGGGCGCTGTCGCGCGCCCGATGAAGAATGCCACGACAATGGCGACGATGATGAGGAGCACGCCCACTATGAGAGTATCACGCCGCAACTGCACGACATTCTCAAGCACCCTCTCCTGCCCTCTTCCGACCGGTACGGGGGCAGGCACTGGTGGCTGCTCAATCTCGACCCTTTTTCTCGCGGGCGGAACTTCGCCCGGTTCGGTCGCCGGGGTTTTCCGTTCCGCAGGAACCGGTGCCGGAACGGGCACAGGCTGAGCCTGTTCCGGTTTCTGGGCGAGTATCTCGTAAAGATGCTGCGCCTTTTTCTTCCCCATCGTCTTACTCCCAACAAAACGCCCACAGAACCATGCTCAAGTTTAGGGATACAATCGAAAAAGTCAAGCGAGATGTCTGCTTGAGCGCGCTATGCGCGCAAATGCATTCACCGTCGTCACATGAGAGGTTCGATGTCCTCGCGCTGGGGGTCGGAGAGATTGGACAGCAGGTAGTTTACCGCGCGTATCAGGCTTTCCGACTCGAAAGGCTTCGTGATATAGTAGTGGCAGCCCTCGACGTAACCCTTCCATACATCCTTTGGCTGGCCCCTCGCCGTGAGCATGACCACGGGAAGGTCGCTGTTTTTCTTCTTCAGCTCCTCCATAACCTGGTAGCCGTCCACGCGGGGCATCATGATGTCGAGCACCATGAGGTCGAACTTGCGCTGGTTGAGCAGCATCAGGGCTTCCGCTCCGTCCCTGGCCTGTGCGACGTTGTACCCGTGATTCACGAGAATGGTTTCCACGACCATGCGCACATCGGTCTCGTCGTCAACGACGAGTACCGTCTTGTCTTTCGGGTCGAAACCTGTTTTTTTCTTCTTTTTGAATGGCCAAGGCATAATTCTGCTCTCTTAACACGGAAGCCCGGCTCATAGTATAGCATGTTTACAGGCCTTGGCAAGCCTGCATCTCGATTTGCCCGTTTACTCCTTCATATTCCTGCAGAATGCAGAGATTCCCGCCGACCCGGCAGGCAGCGGCAAATACGCCTGCATTTCATCATTGTGCTTGACAGTCCCGGCGCCAAGGGCTAAGATGCCGCTCCCCGCTGATAAGGCGTGTAGAGAGATGCAAAGAATGGTTTCCAACTGGCTTTATTATCTCTGAAAGGAGGAAAGCATGGCCCACAATGTGCCAAGCGACCTTGAGATTGCCCAAGCCGCGAAGATGGAGCGAATCACCAACATAGCAGAGAAGCTGGGCATCACGGACGACGAACTCGAGCCGCACGGCAAGTACATGGCGAAGATTAACCTGTCCGTGCTCGACAGGCTCAAGAAGAACCCCGACGGCAAGTTCGTCACTGTAACGGCCATCACGCCCACACCGCTGGGCGAGGGCAAGACAGTAACCAACATCGGCCTCGGCCAGGGAATGGCCAAGATAGGCAAGAAGGTCGTCAACACCCTTCGCGAACCCTCCAAGGGCCCGACCTTCGGCATCAAGGGCGGCGCGGCCGGCGGCGGATACTCGCAGGTCGTCCCCATGGAGGAAATCAACCTCCACTTCACTGGCGACATCCACGCAGCCGAGACGGCCAACAACCTGGCCAACGCCGCGCTCGACGCCTCGATTCTGCACGGCAACAAGCTCAACCTCGACCCCTGCAACATCAACCTGAAGCGCTGCGTTGACCTCAACGACAGGGCGCTCCGCGACGTGGTTGTCGGGCTCGGCGGCAGGGCGAACGGCTACCCGCGCCAGACAGGCTACGACATCACCGTGGCCACGGAAGTCGCAGCAATCGTGGCAATGACCAGCGGGCTCAAAGACCTGCGCGAGAGAATCGGCCGAATGGTCGTGGGCTTCACGTACGACAAGAAGCCCGTCACCTGCGAAGACCTGAAGGTCGCAGGCGCGATGACCGTGCTGCTCAAGGAGGCCATCAAGCCCAACCTCGTGCAGACGCTCGAGAACACGCCCGTCATCAACCACGGATTCCCGTTCGCCAACGTCGCGCACGGAAACAACTCCGTGCTGGCCGACCTCGCGGCCCTCAAGCTCGGTGACTACGTCATTACCGAGAGCGGTTTCGGCGCGGACTGCGGCGCGGAAAAGCTCTTCGACGTCAAGTGTCGCGCTTCAGGCCTCAAGATGGACGCAATCGTCATTACCTGCTCCATCCGCGCGCTGAAGATGCACGGCGGCGCCTTCGTGCTCAAGCCGGGCCAGAACTACGCCACCATAAAGGAAGCGGCCGAATCCGAGAACATGGATGCGCTCGAGAAGGGCGCAGACAACCTGCGTGTGCACCTCGAGAACATGCTCTCGTTCGGCGCGCCGGTCGTCGTCACCGTCAACCGGTTCCACTTCGACACGGACAAGGAAGTTGATTTCCTGGTCAAGTACGCCAAGGAACACGGCGCGTTCGGCGCTGCGCCCATCGAGGCGTGGGCCAAGGGCGGCGATGGCTGCACCGAGGGCGCGCAGCTCGTCTGCGACGCATGCGACCAGCCGAACAACTTCCATCTCCTCTATCCGGACGACATGCCGATAGAAGAGAAAATCCGCACTATCTGCCAGAAGATTTACCGCGCCGACGACATCGAGATGTCACCCCTGGCGAAGAGGAAAGCCAAGCTCTACACCGAACTCGGCTATGCCAATCTGTCCATTAACAACGCGAAGACGCACCTGTCGCTCTCGCACGACCCGAGCCTGCTGGGCGTGCCGAAGGGCTTCGTGGTGCCTATCCGCGACATCAGGCTCTCGGCCGGAGCGGGATTCCTGTATCCGCTTCTGGGCACAATGCGCACCATGCCCGGCCTGCCTTCCGAGCCTGCATTCTGGAAAGTGGATATCGACAAGGACGGCAAGACCGTCGGCCTGTTCTAACTGAGCGGCTTCAACCGGGCGCTACGTCATTAGTAGCGCCCGGTCTCTATTGCGATGAATTTTGACAGATTTTTTCCTTTCAAATGGCCGTCTTTTTGTGATAGCATGCGCCCGTGAGGTGAGACGCCGCCCGTTTTTTTCGGAGATTTGGCATGGCAAGCGGAAGAAGGAGCTTCGTCAAAGTCTCGATAGATGTCCCCGTCCGATACAAGTTCCTCTCAAAGAGCATCGACGTCCCGGACAGGGAAGTCCACGAAGGTTCCACCAACAACCTCTCCGGCAGCGGGCTGGTTCTGCTCGCGAAAATCCCCGACGGCGAGACGCTGATTCACCTGCTCACCAACGAGATACTTATCGGCCTCAATATACAGCTCCCGTCGCAGGACGAGCCCGTCAAGGCGCTGGGGAGCCTCAGCTTCATCGAGGCGCTGCCCGAGATGCCGGGCAAGTGCGGCCTGAACGTGCGATTCCTCGATATGCCCAAGGAAGACTCGGACCAGATTCTGCGCTATACAATCCGCGCCCAGATAACCAAGAAGGTCCGGCGGGGCGAAGCATAGCGTCTACGGCGGCTACCCCATTTCGTTGAACCACGCGATTTTCGAGAGTTCGTGCTTCTTCTTGCGATGCTTTTTAGGCTCCTCGTAGTACCCGAGCGCCATGCAGCAGACGACCCGGTACTTCTTCTGCAGCCCGAGCACAGCTGCGGCCTTTTTCGCGTTGAACCACCCTATCCAGCAGCCGCCGAGGCTCTGCTCGCACGCCCGCATCATCAGGTGCGTCCCGGCTATCCCGAGGTCCAGCAGGTAGTACTGCGTGCCCTGCAGGTGCGCGCCAACCTTGTTCGCAAGGAAGTCCAGCTTCGCAAGCATGACGACGAGCACCGGTGCCTTAAGCGCCCAGCGGGTGAACCGGTAAATGCCCGAGAACGCCTGCAGTCCGAACTCCCGAATCCGCTCTGGTTCGTCGAGGACGAGAAACCTCCACGGCTGGGCGTTCTCGGCGGAGGGCGCAAGCCGTGCTGCCTCCAGGCACGACTCGATAACCTCGCGAGGCACCGGTTTCGGAAGGAAGTGCCTTATGCTGCGCCTCCCTCTCGCCAGCTCCATGAAGCAATCCGCCATCAGGCCCTGCCTTCCCCTGTTTATTATGAATCGCGAAAGCGCATTTTCAACTCGCAGGTTCCTTCCTGCACCATGCGCTCGATAGCGAAGCCCCTTTTCTCGAACAGGTGCATCATGGCGGTGTTCTCGGGCAGCACCTCCGCCGTAAAGCCCAGAAGCCCCCGGCGCTTCGCAAGAGATGTGAGATGAGAAAGCAGTTCCGTGCCAATTCCCCTGTTCTGGTAGTCGTCCCTCACCACAAGCGCGACTTCGGCCGTGTGCATCCCCTCGTTAATCGCATACTGACCGATACCCACCACTTCCTCCTGGTCTTCCGTGCCGAGCACGGCAAGAATCACCATCTCCCTGGTATAATCAATGGCGATGAAATCCTGCAGGCGCTCGTGCGGCATGTCCTTCCTCCGGGAGATGAACCGGCGGAACAGCGAATTGTCGGACAGGGAGTAAAAGAAGTCCTTGAGCAGGGGCTCGTCGCTGATTCTGACTGGGCGCAGAAGGATGTCGATTCCGCCTGAGGTCTTCCTCGATGCCTCGAACGATTCGGGGTACTCGCCGCTTTCCCCCGGTACGAACTTCTGGTCCCTATAGACGAGATTTCCCTTTTTCGCCTCCTCCAGCAGCCACGGCCTGAACTTGGGGTGCGCAATGGCTATCAGGTCCATGGCGCGCTCGCGGATGTTCTTCCCGTGCAGGTACGCAATGCCGTACTCGGTAACGACGTAGTGGACGTCCCCCCTGCCTATAGTCACGCCCGCGCCCTCGGGCAAGAACGGGACAATCCTCGACACCTCTTCGTCCCTCGCGACGGACTGCAGTGCGATTATGGTCTTCCCGCCGGGGGAAAGTATCGCGCCGCGCATGAAGTCCGCGCTCCCGCCGATTCCGCTGTAAAACGTCCTGCCCAGCGACTCGGCAGTCGCCTGGCCCGTGAGGTCTACCTCGAGCGCGCTGTTTATCGCCGTCATGTTCGCGTTGCGGGCTATGATGAGCGGATTGTTGGTGTAGTCTATCTGCCTGAACTCGATGCCGGGATTGTCATTGAGGAACTCATACGTCTCTCTGCAGCCCATGCAGAACGAAGCGACCGTCTTGCCTCTGTCCACGGTCTTCCTGCTGTTGTCTATGACGCCGCGCTTCATCAGTTCCACGATGCCGTCGGAAAGCAGCTCCGTATGCACTCCGAGGTGGTTCCTGTCCTGCAGGCTGGCGAGAATCGCGTTCGGCACGCTGCCGTAGCCGACCTGGATGGTGTCGCCGTCGTGTACTATGCGCGCGACATACTTCCCGATGCGCCGCGCGACGTCATCCTGGACCGCATTCTCGTATTCGAGCAGGGGCTCGTCGTGTGCGACAATGTAATCGACCTGGCTCGCGTGCAGGTAAGTGTCCCCGTGCACCCGGGGCATGTGGCGGTTGACCTGCGCAACCACGAGCGAGGCGCTCTCCACCGCGGCCTTCACTATGTCAACGCTCACGCCCAGGCTGAGATATCCGTGCTCGTCCGGCGGCGACGTCTGCACAAGCGCCACATCCACGTGAACCAGCTTGCGCCGCAGCAGGTCCGGCACCTGTGAAAGGAATACCGGCGTATAGTCCGCGGTCCCCTCGTTCACGGCGTCCCGGCTGTTGCCGGCGATGAAGAAAGAGTTATGCCGGAAATTGCTCTTGAATCTCTGCTCGGTGTAGGGCGCGACGCCCAGCGTCCAGACGTGCAGGACCTCCGCGTCGAAGAAGGCCTTCGGATGCGCCTTGACGTGGTCCACAAGGGCGTTGACGAGATGCTGCGGCTCGCCGCAGCCCGTGCTTACGAATATCCTGCTGCCCGGGCGTATGTGGGAAAATATCGTGTCCCCCGCCGCGAACTTGCCGGGATAAGCTTTCTTCAGCTTTTCGAGATTGCCTGCCTGTCCCTTTTTTGCCACGGTATGCCTTCTCCGTCCTGTCTCAACCCACACACTCGGGAAGCTTCCGGCAGATTTTCAAGCTTCACTTGCGACTTCGCCTTTCCGGTCACTTCTTGCTGCGCTTGGACTGGCTCCAGTACTTCGTCAGGAGCTTGCGCATTTCGGGATACTCGATGGAGCCGAAGCGCTTGTCCTGCAGCTCCAGCCATGCATCCACCGCGCCCTCTATGTCCCTCTCCTTCAGACAGATATCAGCGAGCATCATGAGCGCCCGCGCCACGAGCGCGCCCTTCGGGAACGAGTCAACGTGCTTCCTCAGCGCCTTCTTGAGTTCCGCCAGCTTCTTTCTATCCTTCTGCAGCGCCCTGACCTTCTCCCAGTCGGCCCGCTCCTTCATCCTCTGCCTGCCGTCCTTGTCAAGCTCGACAGCCTTCTTGAAGTGCTCCTGCGCCTTCTTCTCGTCGCCCTTCTTGGCCCGAAGCTCTATTGCGCCCAGCCTGAAATGCGTCTCCGCTGCGAGTCCCTCCTTGTTCTCCTTGTCAAGCTCAAGGTACTTCTTCAGGTGCTTCTTCGCATCCTCGTCCTTCTTCGCGCGGTTGAAGAGCGCGCAGCCCAGCGCATAGTTGGCCCTCGCGTCTTCCGGCTTCTTCTTCTGCGCCTTCTGCGCGACCTTGAGCGGCTGGTAGGCGAGCAGCACATCCCTGATAATCGCGAGCATCTTCTCGGTGCTCACTACTTTCTGCGTATGCGAAACCAGGGTGCCGTCCGGCGCAAAGATAAGCGTACCCGGGTTGTGGTCGTGCCCTATCTCGCGGCCAAAGTCGTACTGTTCCTTGTGGTACGAGTCAAGCGTCAGAAGAGTGAAATTCTCCTTCAGCAGCTTCGCGACATCCTTGTTGTCAAGGGTCTGAGACTCAAACCCCCTGCACGAGCTTCACGTCGTCGAATGGCAGTACAGGAACAGCAGCCTGCCCTTGCTCCTCGACTCCGCGAACGCCTTGTACTTGTCCACCGGCCACTTCGGCCCGGAAGCGAGCACAACCGCACAAAATCCAAGAACCACCGCCGTCACCATTGCTGCTTTCATCCATATTCCCCTGAAACAGTCACCTTTCGTTTCCCCTATTAATACATCCCCGCCGCTCCATCGCAAGCCTGAAATCCAACAGGCGTGAGCCCCGGCTGCGAAGCAGCCGCACCCTCAACCTTTAACTTCGAACCTTTATCCCACAACTTTAAGTAAGTATCCAGCAACCAGTACCGAGCACACAGGGCTTTCAAATCGAGAATCGGACTTGTAAATGGAGTTGGTACTACCAAAGGACTTACGCCATATTTTTACAAGAAATTCCCGCAAAATGCCCCTCTACAGTATGCCACGCTAATCATCTCATATGCCGTAATATCCGGCTGTCAAAGATGTTGCGATTTCCAGGCGGCCATCCGGGAACGGGCAAGGTCTTGTAAAATGGATTACAAACAAGTAGACAGTAGACCGAAGACAGCAAACAGGGGATGCGCAACGCTTTTCGCATTAAGAGGTTAGGGCGTTTGTAGATTGGCCCATGTTCTTATCATACTCTCCTGCTTGACTACTCAACTCACGGCTCAACCGCACGCAGTCGGGCAAGCACTTTCCTAAGAGCCCGAGATTGCTGCCACAGTGGATTAGCCAGATTGCTCCCTCTCGGATTCCCGGGTGGTTGGTACACTTGCCACACTCGGGCACAGGCTTTGCCCAAGTAATATCGAACCAGATTGTCCTTACAAGTCTGCTGGAGTTTCAATACCTTTGCCAGCCTGTCTAATGTAACCTTGCCTTCAAGAGTAAAGGCTGCACTCCGCCTTGCCTCGAGTGGGGCTGTCTCGTCTGCCACCTCAGCAAGCAATTGGTCGAAGGATTGCCCGAAGCATTCCGCGCATTTCAAAGCTGCTTGTATTACCGCCGATACATCCTCAGGTAGAGATTCCTTCCTAGCGTACCTAAGCAGAATCTCTCTGACGACAGGCAGTCTCGTATTCAACAGGTCATCCAGTGTCTCATAAATCCAAAGGAGTTTGGGTTTTCTCTCATTCAGGCGAGCCTCCAGCAATTTGAGAACCCTTTTGGTGCCTATAACTGCCATTGTGCCGTATACGTCCCCTAAGAATATATCCCGCTCCGTTGCGTAAGCTTCAAGAGCGTCCACTAATTCCCGCTTCTGTTCTGGAGTGAAGTACGCAGCATCTGCAGGTCGGTCCCAGGGCTCTCCTTCCCGAATCCTTTTCAGGAGTTCTTCATAGGACAAATAGCTGTTCCGAAATCGTTTCTTCAGCACCGAGAGCACGTGGTCTGTCTTGGAATGCTTCCTTTCCAAAAGGTACTTGCGTACCGGAAGGTCTGAGAAGAGCTCAATCAGGGCAAATGCTTCGTCAGTCTGATAGTACTGGTTCTGAATGTTGCTGACGAGGAAGGACAGAATAAGTTCGCGCTCCGTCGAGGAAGCCAGCGAATGCCAAGCTCCTTCTCTTATGGGCGTCCTTTCTTCTAGTGAGAGCCGAGGGTCGTCAGTGATAATGTGCTCCGGCATTCCAAGCTTATATAGTAAGTAGTATGTTCGAGTAGTCTCATTCAGCGAAAGCTCGGAATGCACAGTCACAAATGTCACAATCATGTTCTGCAAGTCGTCTTCAAACTGCACGCTTGCCGAGATTAGCCCGCGGGCCTCCAAGAGCCTGAAAGCCTCAAAGATAATATAGGACTTGGCGCGAGACTCGGTAAGACTTGCCAGGGCGTTCGAGAGATGTATCGTAGAATACGCCTTCGGCCCTTTGCTCAACTCAGTGTCAATAACCTGCAACCAGTGTGCATCATCGATGCCACAAAAAGCGCATCCAGCAGCAGATACAGCCATCGCAACTATCACGAATAGAAGCCCCATGCATTTCATTGCGTGTTCTCCTGCTCAACTTTCTACTGCTCTCGGCGGAGCCGTGGTGCCTACTCGCCGAGTCGATAGCTGGATTTAGTCGCGGGTTTCATCTCCTCGTAAGTAATGACGCCGGTCTCATCAATGAGGAAGTATCGAATCCCGGAGTCTTTCGGAGCTATAGGCTCTGCCACCGCCTCGTACTTATCCCAGGACTGGCAGCGCAGTTTGACCTTGTATCCTCTCGTTTCAACACGCCAACGCTCTATCATTCTGTTGTCTATGAGAGTCTTAAGGTCCGGCGCGAATTGGCCGGTTCTCATTTTATATGTTTCCTGTGAGTAAGATATTGATAAAAGGGCTGAAATAGCGTCAGATTCGTTATCGCCGATTCTGTGCATCCTGCTGTGATTGCATCTTGGAGGAGCTAACCACACCATGAAAGCGAACAGACCGGCCCCGCCGACGAGAATTAGAACAATCCTCACCCGCTTCATTCACCGCTCTCCTGCTCAACTGCTCTACTTACTACTGCTCTCGGCGGAGCCGCCGGACATGCTACTTTTTCTTCCCTTTGAGGAGTTCTTTTTTCCGCATCTCTATCGCCTGCCTGAGCGCCTCTATTCCATGCCGGTTTATGCCCATTTCGGTGTAGCGCCCTTCGAGCGACTTTATGAACTCAAGCGCCTCGTCGCACTCATCGACCGACTCGAGCTTGTACCGGGTTTTAACAGCAGAATCTGCAAGTGCGCAATACATACGAAGCCGAAAGTCATCGGCATCGGGATGCCCTGCGTGCACCTTCAGATACTCTTTGCCGAGTTCCACTGCAGAATCGTAGTCATTTCTTTCATAGAAGTAATGGTCGAAAAGGATGCCCCAGGCAAGAGGATAAGCGGGGCAATCCGTAATTACTTTCCTCAAAATCTTCACGCCCTGCTTCGAATCGCCTGCCTTAATAAATGTCAGGCCCAAACACACAAGAACACTGGGGCATTCCGGCCACAGTAAAGCTGCCTTCTGCAGAATTCCTGTAACCGAGGGCTCGCCGAGCCTGTCCTGGTCGAACGCATCAACTGCAACGAGCGCCATGAATCCCTTTTTCGTCAAAACTGTATCGAGCGCGTTCGGCATAATCCCGAGAGCATTCCCGTATTCCTTCTGGTAGTAAGAATCCGCAAGAATGCGACCTTCTTCCGTCGTTTCAATGTTCAGACGGGTGCCCCCGCCGGTGAACCTGACGAACGCGTGGCCCGGCTCGTCGGGAGGCGCATATGTCGGCAGGTAAAGCGCCTTGAGAGGCACCCCGAGCCTCTCGGCCAGAGAGAGATATATCAGCGTCAATCCGACGCAATTACCCTTTTTTGATTCAAGCGTTTCGTCAAGCAGGGTAAACTCGGAGCCACGGGAGGGGTTAACCGAGAATCGTTTGGCCGAGAATATATAGTTGCCAAGTGCTTCTACAACCTGCCTCTCCGTCAAAGGAGCAGACAGGTAGGCTGCTGTAAGCTCCCGGGCCATTTCGTCAATCATGGCCACGTATCTCTTCACATCGAGGTCGGGATTAATCTCCTTCGAGACAAGCAGCGCGGCCGTGGCGATGTCTATCTCTTCGTCGGGCAGCTTGATAACTTCATCGAGGCTCCGTGCCCGAAGGCCCCTGATGTCCCGTTCGAGATACCTGTAGACGCGTTTCCGGACTTCGGCGAGGCTGTCGGAAATCCCCGATGTGTCGATTCCCGCGCGCCCGCCGAAACACCCCGCCGCGAGCGCTGTTAAGAATGCCAGCAATAGAAGCCCCATGCGTTTCATTGTGTGTTCCTCCGAGGTCAAATATATAGCACAAAATGCGTAAAATCAAGGCGAGAGGAGGCCTGAGGCTTGAGGTGGGAGGACGGCGCATCTCGTGTGGATTTGTATCCGGGAGCGCGAGAATCTCGAGGGACACTTTGGGCTTTAAGGTGCGGTCTTTGTCTTCATCCCGCATTAATCCTGCGGCAGCGCTGCTGGAAGTTATTCATGATGTCCTTTCGTTAAAGCAGCCCGGACCATGGATTGGCCCGGACCAACACAGGTAGCATCAGAGTCGCTGAAGTTACATCATTGTGGTGAAGTGCCGCCAGGAGGGAAATATGATGAGTGTGGACAGATTTCATTGGGCGAATCCTGAGTTGTGTTCTCGTCTTTCATAATATTGTAATAATCCTGTTGATTTCTTCCGCAGACGTGTTAGAAATTCCCTGGGTTTTTGAATAGGAGGTTGGGATGAGAGTGATTCTTGCTGCAACATTGTGTGCGCTTTTTGTCACGTTAACAATCGGATGCAAGACGGTTGACAAGGCCGCGCCGGCAGCTCCGGCGCAGCCCGCCGCCGCTCCGGCCGCCGAGGAAGCTCCTGCCGAAACGCCTGAAGCTCCCGAAGCGCCTGCAGAGCCCGAAAAGGCCCCGGAAGCGCCGCAGGGTAAATAGGCAGTTCTTATCCTGAGACAAGGCAGGGGATTCGCCGCAACCGGCAGTTCCCTGCTTTTCCTTTGCATAGTCCATCCACACAATCCCGGACTGATTTGCATCTGAATGCGCGGGGATGTTACCTTTGAGATGTAATGAAGCGGGCAATATACATGGCAATTCTGGCAGCCTGCCTCGTCCCGGCACTTCGGGGGCGCGCTCCGGCGCAGGAAAAGCGGAAGGAAAGAACTGCCTACCGACTCGCCTGCCTGGAGACCTGCGAGGATGTCATTCTGACCCGCGACGGCTGCGGATTCCGCGGCAGGGTGACGGGCGAAACGGGCGAGGCAGTCACTATCAGGACCAAATACGGCGAGCAGACAATCCCCGCAGGCTCCATCCTCTACGGGCGCTGGAACGGCAGGGAGCACGGCTCCGGCCTGTTCCGACGGGATGTCGTCAGGGTCGCCGACGGCAGCAGGTTCATTGGTCGCATTCTGAAAGTGGACGACTCGGAGCTCGTGATGCAAACGGCGGGAGGGATGCTCGAGATTCCGCTGGATGATGCCGTGTATGTCAACCGCGACACCCGGCGCGCACCGCCCGTAGTACGCGGCTATCCCAACGATTACCCGCCCAATACCGGGGCAGTGGGTATCGCGCTCGAATGGCTGCATGACCATCAGGATAGATGGAACGCGCCCGACCTTCTGGCTGCATGGGATGCCGGCGGCTACAGCCGCTGGTGCAAGGGCAGGAAGTGCGCCAATGCACCGGCAGTTTCGCGCGGATATAATGTCGCTGTGACGAGTCTCTCGCTGCTTGCGTTCCTGGGAAACGGCCACACCCACCGCGTAGGTTCCTACAAGAAAGCTGTCAAGGGCACACTCGACTGGCTCAAAACACAGCAGGACAAGGAGGGCTGGCTCGGCAGGAACGGCGGCACGAAGAAATGGATTCTCAACCACGCCATGGCGACCATGGCGCTGTGCGAAGCGTTTGCCGTGACGCGCGACTTCAGGCTGAAAGAGTACTGCGAGAAGGCAATGAAGCGCATTGCCGAAGCTCAGAACAAGGATGGCGGATGGGGTTGGGAGCCTTCGGACAACGACAGCAACACGCTGGTGACGGGGTGGATGGTTCTCGCGCTCAAAAACGCGAAAGTGGGGGGCTTGAAGCCACCGGAAGAAGCGTTCGAGGGGGCGCTGAAATGGTTCGACAGCTGCACAGACCCGAAGACGGGCCGCGTCGGCTACGGGAAGTTCGCCGGCCCGAAGAGGCCCACCGCCGACTCGGCGAAGATACCGGAAGAGAATCCGACCATGACGGCGATAGCGGTGATATGTTCCATCTTCTGCGGGCGCAAGCGCCGGCACGAAAACATCCTGAAAGGCATCGATGTCCTGATGAAAAGCCTGCCGCAGCGGGATGAAACAGGCGTGAAGGTTGACCCGATGTACTGGTTCTTCGGGACTTACTCCATCTTCCAGTACGGCGGCAAGAAGTGGCACGAATGGAACACCGCCATGAAGAACGTTCTCCTCAAGACACAGCGTCGGGATGGCTGCGCGTTCGGAAGCTGGGACCCGGAAGGCGCGTGGTGGGGAATATCAGGCGGGAGAGTGATGTCCACGGCTCTCCATGTGCTGACGCTCCAGCTCTACTACGCCTACAGGCGGGCGAACGCCATGTCCGACACGCGGAAAATGTGGTTGGACAAGAAGTAGCGCCCTTCTCGAAATGCTATTCTGCCCGGACCCGACAAAAAAGCCGTGCGCGGCTGCCTACTGCCTTTCGTACGCGCCGATATCGACCTTCGTGCCCCACCGGTCGTCGCCGTCGGCTATCCTCGGCCTGCCCGCGAAGTCGGTGGTGATGCCTTCGGGGATGTGTTCGTCGTTGCCCTTGTCGATGCAGGGCGACCCTTTGCCGAGCTTGTATTTCGCCCCGTAGCCGCCCTCGAACTCCGGGTCCTCGGACACGTAGTAGTTGTACTCGATTCTTCCCTCGCCCGACCAGGCGTTGCGCTCGCGCGTGTTCCTTGCGAAGCAGCAGTTGTTCGTCTTGATTATGGAGCTGCTGTCGTAAGTATACAGGTCGTGCCCCCTGATGTAGCTCTCATCGAACTCCGGACCGGTCCTAGCGGGCTTTCGCCCGGTAGTCTCCGCGCTTGCTTCCGTCACCCTGTTTTCCCAGACAATCGAGTTCTTGAGTTCCGGCCTCGACCGCTCCGACGCGGCCACGCCCCCGCCGCACTTCTTAGACTTGTTATGCGCTATGGTGCAGTTGATAATCTCGGGCGAGCAGTTGTTCCAGCAGTTTATCCCCCCGCCCTTCGCGCTCGCCGAGTTCTCGGCGATTATGCAGTTTACGAGCGCGGGGTTCGACCTGCTCCAGCACGAGATTCCCCCGCCGTTTGCCGCGGAGCAGTCCACTATCTTGCAGCCGATGATTTTCGGGCTGGAGGAACTCCTGCAGCATATTCCGCCGCCGTCGCCCGTGACTTTCCCGTTCTTTATCGTGAAGCCCTGCAGGACACTCTTTTCGGTCTCGTACCTTGCGAAGTAGAAACCCCTGCCTGATTCCTGGCAGTCGATAATGCAGTTCTCCGGCCCCTTCTCGGACCTGAGCGTAATCGCCTTGCCCTTGAACTCGATGTCCCTGTTGCCCTCGCCCCTGTAAACCCCGTTGCCGACAATCACAATCTGGCCCTTCTCGGCCCTGTCGATTGCCTCCTGTATCGTCTTGCAGTCGCCCGGCACCAGTATGACGACCTTCGCCTGCTCGAGCACTTTCTTCGCCTCGGCATCGTCGGGCTTGAGCTTCAGGGCGGACTGCACGCTCCTTATTGCTTCCCGATACTGCTCCTTGGCCAGATAGGCTTTCGCGGCTTCAAGCCACTGCCGGAATTCCTCATCCTTTTTCCGTTTTGCTTCTCTTTCGCGCTTCTTGTGCTCGCGCTCTTCGCGGGCTTTTCGTTCGGCTTCCGTCTCCCTGTGAGGCGGAGTTGGCCTGTCGCCGGCCTTCGGCTGGCGACCTTTCTTTTCGCCGCGCCCATCGCCCCACGATATGGGCATTTCCGGCCGCCCGAGTATCTCGGCGGGCTTTACCGGCTTCTCCTCACCGGGGAATATTCCGAGCGCCTTCCCGAACACGGCAAGCACGATGACCGCCAGCACCACGAGCGCGCAAACGACCCCGGCTGCGATAATTACGCCCGGCTTCTTCTCGCTTGCGGCGCGGATGCTCGTCCTGGGGCGCATCGCGGACTTTGCGCCTATCTTACCCCAGACTGCCTTGCCCGCATCCGGGGTCGCGGCCTTTTTATCAGGCTCCGGCGCGCGCAGCGTATCCGGCACCCGGGGCGCGGGGTCGGGCCTTATCACCGGTCTCTTGCGGGCCGGCTCGGGCTCCGGCGGCTCGACCGGAGGCGGGGCGGGGCGCGGCGTGTCCGGCTGGGTCGCGACCGCCTGGCCCGTGGTAAGCATCTTGTAGAAATCGGCTCCCGAGGCCGGCCTGTAGCTGGCATCCTTGGCGAGCGCCGCCAGGACCGCCTTGTTCGCCGACTCCGGCACGCCGGGCATCCTCGGCGGCATCTTGTAGCGTATCTGCGCCAGTATGTCGCCCTGGTAGAACGGCGGCATTCCCGTCAGTATCTCGTAGGCGACCGCGCCGAGCGAATATATGTCGGAGCGCACCGTGAGGTGCTCGCCCATTATGTGCTCGGGCGCCATGTAAGCCGGGGTGCCCGAGACGGTCTTCTGCGACAGCCGGGTCATCGATTCGCGCATCTGGCGCGCAATGCCGAAGTCGGCTATCTTCGTCTCGCCGACGTTCGTGACCATTATGTTTGCGGGCTTGAGGTCGCGGTGTAGAATGCGCATCGAGTGCGCGTAGTCGAGGCCGTCGCAGACCGCCTTGATTATGGGCAGCGCCTCCTCGAAGCCCAGCTTGCCCCGCTCGCGGATTATGCTCAGGAGGTCTTTCCCCTCGACGTACTCCATGACGAGGAACTTGAACTGGCCCGAAGTGTCGAGCGTATGAAGCCGCAGGATGTTCGGGTGCGAGAGCGACATGGAGAGCTTCGCCTCGCTGCGAAGAAGATCCAGCGCGTACTGGTCCTTCGACAGCTCGACAGGCAGGAACTTGACCGCGACATCCATGTCAAGCTCCTTGTCGCGCGCGAGATAGACGACGCCCATCCCGCCGCGGCCGAGTTCCCTGATTATCTGGTAGCGGCCCGAGAGCGTGCCGGTCGCGCCCGCCTGCGGGTCAGGCGCGGTTAATGGCGAGCCGGGCGGGCCGGAAGGCGGGGTCTCGAGCATGCTGCCGCAGTGCTTGCACTTGATGGCGTGTGTGTTGATTTCCTCGTAGCAGTAGGGGCATCTCTTGGTTTCTTCCTGCGGCATGTCTCTCCCGCCGAACCGAACGGCATTCCTCCCGCGCGCAAATTATACAACCGATTCCCCGGCCGCGCAAGCCTGCATCGCAGCCTCGGCTCACGGTTTCGAGATGTGAAGGGTCGTTATCCCCGCCCCGGCGCAGGTGTTGATGACCTGCCCGATATGATATGAAGGAATAAGGGGGTCTATCTCAAGAAATACCTGCATCTCATGGTGGTTCGGCATTTCGCCGACACGTTTCCTGAACGCCGCAAGCAACTTTGCCAGCGCTTCGTACTCCGGGATTTTGCAGCCCAGGCCATCTCCAACCACTGGGAGCCGTTCGCCGTTCACATCGAGAACCACTTCCCCGAGATGCGCTTCCACGGCGGAGTCTATGTCGCGGGGGCCGAGCCAGCGCATGTTCAGCCTGTAATTCCCGGCTCCCGATTCCGCAGCCGGGCCGTCTTCATACGAAATCCTGAAGCCGTCCGGTATTGACAGGTCGTAATCCGCGTACCTGTACGGAATCTGCGCTGCGAATGGAAACGCGTCTATCCCGTGCCGCCGGCAAATGTCGAGGATTTTGAACACATAACTTGTCGGTATATATGTCCTCTCGAAGGCAATCTTCAGAAATTTCGCCGCGTGTCGAGGCTTGTCTCGCAGGTACGAAAGAGCAAGCTGCCTGACTCTGCCATCTCTCTCGTGCATCAGGCTGTTAATTACTTCATCCCCTGCCCACGCTGCACTCAGGCTGCGTTCCTGCTCGCTAAAAACGTCAAGTACAAATTCCTTCGCTTCGCTGCGCGGCGAGTAGCGCCACAGGTAAACCATGGCCGCACGGCCCCAAGTGAATTCGTCTTCGCTGCCGGCAACCTGCTTCAGAAACTTGAAGCCTTCATCCGTATCGAGCAGCTTAACCTCTTCCCGGACACCGGCGTACTCCATGCCACCCCAATATATGCCGAGCGCGGCTTTTCTCAGGGGTGCCCTGTACGGGTTCTCTCGCACGCCCACGAACGCGGCAAAACAGAACAGCCCGACAATACAGATGCATCCGAGGACGCTTCTTTTCGCAGAATCCCGGGTTTGTGCCGCTTCTCGAACGCGGAAGAAGAAAGCCACAAGAAGCGGCAGTGCTATATTCGCAACGAGAAGAAAAAGCGATGAAACATAGCTGATTGTGAGAGCTTTCCCTGCACCATCCGCTATATCAGCCAGAGAGAGCACCTCCCCGCCGTCGAACGCCGACCGCATGCTGCCAATCCCCGCCTTCAGGCACGCCCAGTACGCGACCGCAAGCACGCCGACAAGTCCGATGGCAATTGCTACCAGCCGCCGCGCCTTGTCCGGCCGCTGCCTGCGCTGCCTGAAAGCCTTTACCGCCGCCGCTGCGATTAATCCCGCCAGCACGAGGGCGATGATAGAAAACAGCAGCGAACCGACGAATATATCCCACGGACCGTAGAGACTGTCTATGACTGCCCGTCTTTCCACCTCCTCCTGGCAGAGAAGAAACGCAGGAACTATGACAAGGACGGCAGGTGCTGCCGCGTTTCCAGCGCAAGACTGAGCGAGAGCCCGGGCAAGCAGGATAAACGACAGCGCAAGCAGCAGTACTCCGAAAACAGTGTCCGAGCCCCGGGCGAACATCGCATCCTGAAGCGCGGGCCAGACCTGCGAATCGGAAGGGAATCGGCTGCCCAGGATATTGAACACCCATTCGACTACACGCGGCGTAACAGCCAGAATTGTATGCGCCGCGAAGCTCGCCGCAGCACCTACCACGAGAATCGAAGACCACAAGGGACTTCTGCCTGTGGCAGACTGCAGCTTCTGAGCCTTGATGAATACGAGGCAGAAAAGAACGGCCGCGCCTGCGAGCTTCAGTGCCATGCCGAGCCGCAGGTAAAATTGAAAATCCGTGACAAGAAACGGGAAGCCTTCCCAGGGATGGGGAGCGCCGCATCGACCAACCGTGAAGAACTCATCCACGCCCCAGCTCGACAGCATGAAGTCCTGGATGTAGAATCCTGCCGCCAACAGGCCTATGCCGCAGAAGAACAGGACTATCTTGAGTATCTTCATGCACACCCCGCACGTAGACTACATCTACATTATACAGCGCAATGCGCGGTGCAGCCAGTTGGCCACCGGATTAATAGCGTCTGGGGCGGTGGGAGACGCGGGTTTCGAAGTGGGCGGCCTGGAGCGTCATGCAGCACAGGGCAGTCGAGTAGACCCGCCCGCCGACCATGCCCCACTGCCCGTAAGGGTCCCATGAGCCGGATGCGCAGCCTTCCGTACGCTGGTTCCTGAGCAGCGCGCGCTTCAACGCCTCGCCCCACGTGTGCCACTTCTTCCCGCCGTACTGGTACATCGCGCGCGTGCCCCAGAACCAGTAATACATGTTGATCTTGTCGCGTCTGGGGCTGTTCCAGTCGGGCAGATGCGCCATGATTATATCGACGCCCTTGGTAATCTTCGGGTCGCGGCGGGACTGGCCGCAGAAGATGCGGCAGATAATCGCGACCGCAGTCATCACAGGCAGCTTTTCCCAAACTTCACACAGGCCGCGTATGACCGAGCCCTTGTCGCCCGGCTTCATGTAGCCGACCCTGCCTTCAGTTATCGTCATGCGGTCGAGCCAGTTGACAGCCCCCTGAAACACCGATTTTGGCACTTCGAGCCGGGCCTTGCAGGCGGATGTGAGCGCAAGCACCATCCAGCCGGTGACGGAGGTGTCGCTGCGGCCGCTGCGGGGCTCGTACTTCCATCCGAGGCCGGGATTCTGCGCCGCGAGGATGAAGTCAACTGCCTTCTGGCATTCCTGCTTGATGTGATAGTCGCGGGTCGCGGCGTAGGCCTCGCAGAGCACGAGCGTCCCGATGGCGTGGTTGTAGACCCACGACTCGGCAAGCCTCGGCCCGAGCGAGCCATCCTCGTTCTGCTGGCTCAGGAGCCAGTCGAGACCTCTGCGGATTGTCCGGCTGTGCCTGCCGTAGTGGTGCGTGCTGCCCGAGCCCAGGAAGGCCAGCATCGCAAGCGAGGTGACGCCCACGTCGTACTGGCTCGTCCCGGTGTGGCCGCATTTGTCGTCCGGGTCGCAGTTCTTGTCGAAGCCGTCCTGGTCCCACTTGCCGTCGGGGTCCTGGTGGCGGGCGAGCCAGTCGAGCGCTGCGTTAATGGAGCGCTGGACATCCCGCGGCACGACGCGCCTTCCCGGCCATGCTTCTCTCCTCGGCCTGCGCCCGAGTGCGCCGGCTGTAACGCCGCCATGCCACGGGGCCGTCAGATTCAGTCCGTGCATGGCTTTCTTGTCATACGCCATCATGTTGAACGAGATACCGCAGGGAACCCACCGCGACAAGTACGCTAAATCGTCGTCCGGCAGGTCCGGCTCCTTCAGCACGGTCTTTCTTTGGGCCGCCGGCACTGTTCCGGCTGTTTGGTCGAAAGGCTGATGCGCCCGCTCGCGCCTGGAACGCAGGATGAAGATATGCTCCGGCTGATAGTAAATAATCGTATCGAACGCGACAAGCGAGGTGAGCCAGAGTATGGCGACGCCGACGGCGCACGCGCCGGCTACGGCGAGGGCTTTCCTTATGACCGCCTTGCGGGGAGATTCGGGCCGGAAAGTGCGTTTCGACGGTGCTGGAGGCTCTTTCTCTTGCAGCGTCTCCTCTAACTGCGGGACGACGTAGCTTACGTGGATTCGGGTCCTGCCGATGGAGATGACGCTGCCGGGCCCGAGTGAGAACCTTCGCACAGGCACACCGTCGAGCATCGTCCCGGCCTTCGAGCCGAGGTTGGTTATGCGCCAGCCCTCGCGCGTCTTCTGCAGGAGGCAGTGCGCGGGCAAGGCCGTCGGGTCGGTGATAATGACGGAATTCTCGGCTGCGCTACCGACAGTGACCTCGTCAGCGTCGAACTCGAGTTCGCGCTCCAGACCCGGTTCTCTTACTATCAGCCTCAGCACCGCTGTTCTCCCGAACTGTTTCGACGAAGAATCCCCTGCCTGAAGCATAACATCCGCGCGAGCACCGTGACCAGCCGGGGCAAGATGTTTTGTGCGAGCTTGACAATGTTGTGCAAGATGGTTAGGTTTGTTGCGTACCGGAAGTCTCGCGCTGTCGAACGTGGGGGTGAAGGACGATACGCGAGAGAAATCTTGCGGGCGCGAGATACATTCCACCATCGCCGGTCGCTGCTTTCGCAGCTTGCGAACGGTGACGGCGATTTCTCGCGCCCGCTTTTTCCGTCCGGGTATAAACGCTCTCTGCCTAAATATACGACATGCCGACAGAAAAAGTCACGCCGGACCAAGGTATTTCTTGTGCTGCTTATAGAAATGCGTCGTTTATCCCGGCTCCGGGTTATATCAGGCCGGTGAACCCGCCGAACGAAAGCGCCATGAACGAGGTGCAGATAAACGCGATGGGCACGCCGCGCAGGGGCTCGGGGATGTCGGAGTCTTCGAGCCGCTCGCGTATGCCCGACATGAGGAGCATCGCCAGCGTGAAGCCTATTCCCGCCGCAAAGCCGTGAACGACCGCCTTGAGGAAAGAGAAGCTCACCGGGTCGCCCACGCCGCCCTTGCCGAAGAACATCTGCGAGTTGAGCACGGCGACGCCGAGGACGGCGCAGTTGGTGGTTATAAGCGGGAGGTAGATTCCCAGCGCGTCGTATAGCGCCGGCGAGGCCTTCTTTATGAACATCTCGACGAACTGCACGAGCGTGGCGATAACGAGGATGAAGGTCAGCGTGCGCAGGATGAGCACGAAGTTGAAGTCGGAGACCTGCGCGTTCTCGTTGAAGATTCGCACTATGTTGTAGATGAGGTTGAACTTCGTGGGCGCAAGGAAGAGGAGGTGGATGAGCCACGTGACGATGGAGGCCAGCGTCATGACGAAGGTGACCGCCATGCCCATGCCGAGGGCGGTGTCGGTTTTTTTGGAGACGCCTATGAACGGGCAGAGGCCCAGGAACCGCGCAAGAACGAAGTTCTTGACAAGTATCGCGCCTATGACAATCGCTATGAATTCGCCCATCTGAAAGCTCCGCTATGACTGCTGCTGTTCGCCCGTGTCTTCCTTCTTCGCCTCTTTTTCCTTCGCCTTCGCGCGCTTAATCTCAAGCTCTGCGAACGCGGCCTCCCTCGCGGTAATGACCTCCCCCGCAAGCTGGAACTTGTTCTTCTTCTGCTTCGTCATGTTGCGCCACCTGAAAAACCCGAGAAGCAGGCCAATCAGGAGAAACGCCCCGACCGGGCTTATCATGACCGCGACCGGCTGGAAGACATGCTTGGCTTTTTCGAGGTTCCATATCTGGATTCCCCAGAGCTTGCCGGAGCCGGTGATTTCGCGGATGCCCGAGACAATGGAGAGCGCCACGAGGAAGCCCAGGCCGATTCCCAGCGCGTCGGCGATGGAGAGGAGCGGATTGTTCTTCGAGGCGAAGGCCTCGGCGCGGCCGAGGATGATGCAGTTCACGACGATAAGCGGCACGAAAATGCCGAGCGCCTTGTGCAGCTCGGGCATGTAGCCGTGCATGGCGTTGTCCACGATGGTGACGAACGCGGCGATGACGGCGATGTAGCAGGGGATGCGGATTTCATCAGGCACGACCTTGCGGATTACGGAGATTATGAGATTGCAGCAGACCAGGACGAAGGTCGCGGCCAGAGCCATGCCCACGCCGTTCTGGAGGCTCGTCGTTACGGCGAGCGTCGGGCACAGGCCCAGCAGCAGCACGAACACGGGGTTCTCGGCCCAGATTCCCTTGGTAAATTCGCCGGCTAAGGTCCCTCTTTGCATCTCCATCTCCCGAGTCTCTGGGGTTCCGGTTGGAAGGGTTATTATACAGCCGCGCCGGGGCTCGTCAAGTGATGAAACGGTAAAATGTTCGCGCGGGCGGATGGGCGCGCCGCCGGAGCTTGAAAGTGCGTGCGGGCGGCGTTTTTTGATTGACTTTGCACCGGGTCGCAATACCATCCTATAATCCATGTGCAGGTTCTATCCGTGTCACCGGAAGGAGAGCGACAATGAAACTGGCGAGACTTGTGCTGATGCTGGCGGCGTTCGCGTTCGCGGCCTCGGTCTGCATCGAGGCTCTGGCCCAGGAAGCCGTCCCGGAGCCCGTGAAGAAGCAGGAGGGCGAAAACGGCGAAGAGAAAAAAGAGAACGGGGAGAAAAAGGAAAACGGCGAAAACGGGGAAAAGAAAAAGAAAGAAGAGGAGAACAATTCCCAGCTTTCATGCAAGGACGGGGCGTTCATTATCGGCCGGATTGACATCGACAAGTTCGAGATAGAGACCGAGTATGGCAAGCTCGTCGTGCCCCGCGACCAGATTATCAAGATTCGCATAGGCAAGAACGCCGACAAGGACCTCAAGAAGAAGATAACGGACCTTATCGCCAAGCTCGGCCACGAGGAATTCAAGGAGCGCGAGGACGCCACCAAGGCGCTCGGCGCGCTCGGCACCGCGGCGCTCGAAGAGCTGCGCGAGGCATCAAAGAGCGACGACGTCGAGGTCAAGACCCGCGCCGAAAAGCTCGTCAAGGAAATCGAGCAGGCCATGTCGCCCGAAGATGAGGAGGTAATCGACGACGACGAGGTCGTCGCGGTCAAGTTCACCATCCGCGGCACGCTCCTTGTAGACAAGTTCAAGATTGCCACGCGTTACGGCGTCCTCGAACTGCCCAAGAAAGACATCAAGGCCGTGCTCGTCAGCACGCCCTCCGGCGTGACCAAGACGGTCGTCGTCTCGGGCAGCTCGCATACCGGCACCGAATCCATGAAAGACGCCGGCATCGACGTGAAGAAAGGCGACAAGATAGTTATCTCCGCCACGGGAACGGTATACATCCGCAACTGGGGCATAAACGTCTCGCCCGAGGGCGACCCGAGCTACGGCACCCACTACTCCGGAATCCCGGCGGGCGCGCTCATGGGAAGAATCGGCAAGAGCGGCAATCTCTTCAAGATCGGCTCGAACTACACCGGCACGGCTGAAGCAGACGGCAGGCTCTACCTCGGCATCGCCGTTCGCAACCGCTACTCGAACACCGGCGAGTTCCGCTGCAAGGTGAAGCTCGACAGGAAATAACCAGTGCCCAGATAGTAAAAGCCCGGCGCTGCGCCGGGCTTTTTTTCTGTCCTGTGAGTGAACTGCAGGAGCATGCATGCTGTCTAAAAGACGGGATTCAATAGTTCCTTGCATAACGTGGCGCAAAGATGCTATAATCCGTCTGTGAGGACTAATCATGAGACAGGGGGTGTCTGATATGAGATTTTTGGGTGCGTTGTTTGCAATTGCTCTCTTCGCCTGCCTGCTGTTTGCGCTGAGCCCGGCCGGCGCACAGGAACAGGTCCCGGAGCAGAAGCAGGAAGAGGGCGACGAAAACGGTGAGGAGAAAGAGAACGGCGAAGAGAACGGGAAAGAAAACGGGGAAGAAGGAAAGGGCGAAGAGGAGAAAAAGCCCGAGGAAGAGTATTCCCAGATATACATGAAGGACAACACCTACGTGGAGGGGCTCATAAACCTCGACAACTTCGAGATTGAGACTGAGTACGGAAAGCTCGTCGTGCCCCGCGACCACGTCGTGAAAATTCGCATAGGCAAGAACGCCGACAAGGAGCTCAAGGAGAAGATAAACAAGCTCATAGGAAAGCTCGCCAACGAGGAGTTCAAGGTGCGCGAGGACGCCACCAAGGAGCTGGGCGGGCTCGGCGCGGTGGCGCTCGAGGAGCTGCGCGAGGCCACGAGGAGCGACGACGTCGAGGTCAAGACCCGGGCCGAAAAGCTGGTCAGGGAAATCGAGCAGGCCATCCCGACGGACGCCGAAGAGGTCATCGACGACGACGAGATAGTCGCTCGAAAATTTACCATCCGCGGCACGCTGCAGGTTGACAAGTTCGTGATAAAGACCCGCTACGGCACCATAACCGCCGAAAAGAAGGACGTGAAGACCCTCGTGGTCAGCAAGGCCTCCTTCTTCGCCAAGACCATCGTCGTCAGCGGCAGCAGCAACTCGGGCAGCGACTGCATGCTCGACACCGGCATCAACCTGCGCAAGGGCGAGAAAGTCATCATCAAGGCGAGCGGAAACGTCAATATCCGCAGCTACGGCATAACGGCCTCGCCCGACGGCTCGTCGAACCGCAGCAGCCATTACTCCGGCATACCCATCGGCGGGCTCATGGGCAAAATCGGCCCGAGCGGCAGGCTGTTCAAGGTGGGCTCGCGCTACACCGGCGTCGCGGACCAGAACGGAAGGCTCTACCTGGCGGTCGCGGTGCGCTCCGGCTACTCGACCACGGGAGACTTCCGCGTTACGGTGCAGGTCGAGAAAAAATAATCCGGGCCGCATCCCGAACAGGCGTCCGCGCAGGCAGGAGCGGCGATGAACGAGAACGCCCGGACTCCGGCTGAAAGCAGCGCCCGCAACTGGACGGAGCTTTACTTCGCCGTCTCCATTTTCTCGCTCGCGTTCCTGCTGCGCCTAATCTACATCTTCGAAATCAGCGCATCGCCCTTCTTCGAGAACCTGGTAATAGACTGCAGGCGATACTCGGAATGGGGAATGGAGATTGCCGCCGGGAACTGGCTCGGCGACGGCGTCTACTACCAGTCGCCCCTCTACGCCTACTTCCTCGGCTTCATCTACCGATTCATCACGACAGACCTCTTCGCCGTGCGGCTCATACAGGCCGTCTTCGGCTCGGCGAGCTGCATCCTGCTCTACTTCATCGCGACGCGCCTATTTGACCGGCGCGCCGGCCTGCTCGCCGGCTTTCTCGCGGCCGCCTTCGCCCCGCTTATTTACTATGACTGCATGATAATGAAGACCGTGCTCTCCGTTTTCCTCGCAGCGCTCGGGCTGCTCCTGCTGCTGAAGGCCATCGAATCGAACAGGCCCGGCCTCTGGCTGGCCTGCGGCCTTGTCTGGGGCGCAGCGGCGCTCGCCAGGGAAAACTACCTGCTTATCGCAGCCGCCTTCGGCGTCTGGCAAATTATCAGGCACCTTCGCAACAGGCATGCTTTGAGGCTTCGTCCGTTCTGGCTTTACGTCGCCGGCATCTTCCTCGTCATCGCGCCTGTGACAATCCGGAACGTCACCGTAAGCGGCGAGTTCGCCCTCGTCACGAGCAACCTCGGCCAGAACCTCTACATAGGCAACAACCCCGTCAACCGAACCGGCTCATACGAGGCGCCGGAGTTCGTCGTCGCAAGCCCGCTTTACGAGGAGAAAGCATTCCGCGAATCGGCCGAAAAGCTGACCGGGCGCACCATGACGACCGGCGAGGTGTCGGCCTTCTTCCGCAGGCGCGCGCTCGACTGGATGAGCGAGCACCCCGGACCGGCGCTCGCGCTCACGGGCAAGAAGTTCCTGCTCTTTTTCAACAACTACGAGGTCGCCGACAACCAGTCAATCTACTTCATGGAACGCTACTCGCGGCTGCTGGCGCTGGACTTCCTGCGATTCTGGCTGGTTGCGCCGCTGGGCATCCTCGGGCTCGTGCTCCTGTGGCACCGGAGGGGGAAGCTGGCCCCGCTCTATATCTTCGGCGTTCTCTACGCGGCAAGCGTCATCGCCTTCTTCGTGTTCAGCCGCTACCGCCTGCCCGTAGTCGTCGTCCTCCTGCCTGTCGCAGCATACGCCGTGTTCTGGCTTATCGACCGCCTGAAAGCCCGCGAGTGGAAAGCCGTTCGTGCGCCCGCTGTCGTTCTCGCGTGTCTTTTCGCCTTCGCATTCGTGCCGACATACAGCCTGCGCGCCAATTCAGGCGACCCGCAGGACTTTCATACCTACCATGACGAAGTCATGGCCATGCGCTTCATAAACCTCGGGCAGATTCACCGTCGGCTAGCCGAGAACTTACAGAAGCGGAGCGAAGACACGCCCGCGCTGCTGGAGTTGAGGAAGGCGCGCGAGGCGTTCCGCGAGGCCAAGAGGCTGCTGCCCCGGGCAGCCGAGCCCCACCTCTACGACGCCGAGGCTCTCCGGCAGGCCGGCTATCTCGGCAAGGCCGAGCAGGAGTACCGCATCGCCATAAGCAAGGCACCCTCCCTCGCCTCGTCCTACGTCGCCCTCGCGGAGCTGCTGCTCGACGACAGGCTCGGGGCCATCATGGAGGCGCGCGAGCAGCTCGAGGAAGCCTTGAGCCGCGAGCCTGACAGCGAGCGGGCGAACGGGCTCTACTCGCAGGTCTGCAACATCCTGTCCGACACGGAGTTCTTCGAGAAAAAGCTGGAGGAGAGGCCGAACGACCCGTGGGTGCTGACGTACTCCGCCGTTGCCGCCCTGCTCAACCGCGACACTGAGGCAGCCTTCCCCGCGCTCGAAAAAGCGCTGAAGCTCGACCCCCGCTACGTGCCTGCAAACAACGCCACCGCGCTCGCCTTCCTGAAAATCGGCGAATACGACCACGCCGCCTACTACGCGAGGCAGGTCAGGGAACTCGGCGGTAAAGTATGGAAAATCATCGAAAGGGAGCTTGAAGGCTACGCGCCGCATCGCGACCACGGGAAACACGAATACCAACACGACGACGAATGACCCCGGGCACGGCCCGCCCCCGAATTTTTCTTGACCCCGGCAGCGCCGCCATGAGAATATCAGGATGAATACAACGCCCTCGGGAGGCGTTTATTCAAGATGAACTTCCCCCGGAAAAAGGAGGTTTCCTCATGAATCGCTTAAAAGGAACGTGCAGTCTTGTTGCCGCTCTGTCGCTCGCGGCGCTGGCCGGTTGCGGGGGCGAGGTCGTCGTGGCCGGCTCGGACTACATGGGAACGAGATTCGTTAACTACAACGTCCCCCTCGCCACGGCGACGCTGGACCAGGGCTCGCCCGACTGCGTCTACTCTGTCTCGACGGACGAGTACTTCGTAGTGTGGAAGGACTCCCGCGCGGGCGACGCCGACATCTACGCCCGTTTCTTCGAGGCCTATCGCGCGGACCCGTCTTCCTCCGAAATCGTGATATGCAACGTCGCGGGCGAGCAGGTGGTTCCCCGGGCCGCCTATAACTCGCAGGATGCCGAGATGCTGGTAATCTGGGAAGACTACCTGGCGGGCGACTCGGACATCTTCGGCCAGCTCGTGGACGCGGCTACCGGAACGCTAATCGGCGGCAACTTCGCCATATCGAGCGTCATATCCGTCGATGAGCGCGAGCCCCGCGTGACCTACAACTCCGTGAGGAATAACTATCTCGTTACCTGGGACGAGGACAACGGCACCGACCTCGACATCATGGGAATAATCGTCGAAGCCGACGGGACGATTCCGGACCCGGCCTTCGTCATAACACCGACGGCAGAAGACCAGCAGTCCGCCGCCGTCGCATACGACAAGTTCAACGACCGCTACCTCGTCGTCTACATGGACTTCTTCTCCTCACCAACGGAAAGCGACGTCTATGGCCAGTTCGTAGACTTCGACGGGGGGCTTATAGGCAGCGACTTCGCAATACTCGACGACACCGGCAATCAGGATTTCCCCTCGATTGCTTTTAACTCGGACAGGGGCCGCTTCTTCGTCGTCTGGGAAGACGACTACTTCGGCGACCCGGATATCGAGTCCCAGCAGGTGCGCGACGATGGCTCGCTCATAGGCGGCGTCACCGGTATCTGCCGCCAATCCGACAACCAGATGAACCCCGCCGTAACCTTCAACAGGTACTACGACGAGTACATGGTCGTCTGGGAGGATAACCGTTACGGGCAGCTCGGTGTGCGAGCGCAGGCGCTCTCCTCGACGGCATACCTCATAGGCTACAGCGTCGCCGTCAACGACGACGACGTCAGGAGCATTCAGCCCGCCGTCTGCTCGAACCCGGCGGAGGGCGAGTTTTTCACCGCGTGGTCCTCGCGCTACAGCGGCGAATACGACGTTCTCGGGCAGATACTTGACATCTGGTATTGATGTATGCCCCCGGAATCCTTGACACCCTTGGGCATGCCCTGATACCATCCGGGCCGGACTCGAAGGAGGAGCTTTGGCCCAGGATATGCCCGGAACGAAATCTCCGAAACTGCCCGCGTGGCTCGTTGCCGTCGTGGTCGCGGTCGCGGCGCTTGTCTATCTCAACACTATGTGGAACGACTTCGTTTTCGACGACATCCCGATTGTCCGCCAGAACCTCTGTATCAGGGGACTATCGAATATTCCCGCCATCTTCTCTTCCGGTTACGGCGAAGGCACGCAGATGGGGTCTACGGGGCTCTACCGGCCGCTCGCCATTTTCTCGTTCGCGGTCAACTACCAGGCCGGCGGCCTCGCGCCCTGGCACTACCACCTTCTCAACGTATTGCTGCACGCGGCCAATGCGGTGCTCGTACTCTTTCTCGCCTTCAGGGTGACCCGCAGCAGCTTTGCAGCAGCCGCAGCGGGATTGCTCTTTGCGCTCCACCCGGTCAACACGGAAGCCGTCTCGCCCGTCGTCGGCAGGACAGACCTGCTCGGCACGCTTTTCGTGCTCTGCTCGCTGCTTTTGTACGCCAAATATGCCTCGACAGAAAAACGAAAGCTCGGCTTTCTTGCGGGCTCGCTTGCGTGCCTCGCCTGCGGGCTGCTGTCCAAGGAGCACGCGGTCGTCACCGTCGGCCTTGTCGTTCTCTGGGACCTCGCGGTTCGGGACAGGGACATCCGGGGGTTCTTCCGCAGCCTGCCCCGGAGGCTCGCCTTTCCGTATTCGCTCTATATCGGCATCGTCGGCGCCTACATCGTCGCAAGATACGCCGTCGTGGGCGGGGTCGGCGTCGGCGGCACCGTCTCGGTTCTCGACAACCCGCTCGTCGTGCTGGGCGAGCCGCTGCGCACGCTTACCGCGGGCAAGGTCTCGCTCGCCTACCTTACGAGGCTGCTTGCGCCCGTGACGCTGGCCCACGATTACTCCTACCCGCAGATTGCGCCCGCAAGCGCCGCGCAGTCCGCCGCCTTCCTCTTCGTGCTCGCCGTCTTTATCGGGGCGATTGTCTATTCTTACAGGAAAAACCGTCACGTCTTCTACGGCCTCGCATTCCTCGCAATCGGCTTCTCCATCGTCTCGAACCTCGCATTCAACATAGGCACTATCATGGCCGAGCGGCTGCTCTACCTGCCCGGAATCGGATTCGCCATTGCGGCGGGAGCGCTCCTCGAAGCCGGAAGGCGCTGCGTCGCGGAGAAGAAGAACCTGAAGCTCGCCACAATGTCTGCGTCGCTGCTTCTCAGCGCTGTCTGCATCCTGCTCGGTATTCGGACGGTTATAAGAACCTTCGACTGGCGCTCGCAGAAGGCTCTCTACGCGCAGGCGGTCCGGGTCGTTCCCAACAGCGCCAAGGTGCACGCCACCTTCGGGCAGATACTCGCCGCACAGGGCAGTTACGAGGAGGCCGCCGGGCACATCGATACGGCGCTGTCGCTCTCGCAGCCATACAATGAAAGCCGGTTGCGCTCGTTCTGCGCCGAGCTTCACTACGTCATGGGGAACGTTCGCCGGGAGCTCGGGGATTACAAGGCTGCGCTTGCGAGCTTCACCGAAGCTGTCCAGCTGCGCCCGGACTTCGCTAAAGCTCATCGAAACCTCGCTTTTCTCTATATAATATACTTACGCCAGGAAGAGAAGGGAATCCCCCATCTCGAACGCACCCTCGAGCTCGACCCGGACCAGCCCGATGCAGACAAGTATCGCGAAGCCCTGCGCAAGTACTACGACCAGAAACGCAAGGGAGGCGCGAAATGAGAGTCGCCATTGATGCCTCCTCTGCGGCCCGCTCGGACGGCACGGGAGTCGCCGTATATATCGGGGAGCTTGCCCGCGCGCTGGCGAAGGTCGCGCCGGAGGACGAGTTCGTCCTGTACTACCGGGCTTCCCGGATCCGGGCAAGGAGGCTGTTCCTCGACAGGCCGGGTTCGAACTTCAGCACAGCGTTTCCCCCGCTTTCGCTCCTTAAGACGCGAAGGGTCGATATCGGCCACGGCCCCGACTCCCGGCTCCTGAACATCGGACGAACAAGGGTCGTCACCGTCCACGACGTGTTCTCGATGATAAGCTCGGACTGGGCGGACGAGAAGTTCAGGCGCAAGAAGGCGGACCGCTACGCGCAGATAGCGAAGAGGGCGAAGCTCATTATCTGCGACTCGCAGGCTACCGCCTTCGATTTCGCCCGGCTCTTCCCCAACGCCCGGGACAGGCTGCGTGTCGTCCCGCTCGGAGTCGGACCCGAATTTTCGCCCCGGTCCGCGCACGATTACGACAATGTTCTCGACCGCCTCGGCATCCGCCGGCCTTACGTCCTGCACGTCGGCAACATCGCCAGCCGCAAGAATCTCGCCCGCCTCGTCGATGCTTTCGGACAACTCGCCGCCTCCCGCCCGCAGCTCGGCCTTGTCCTTGCAGGCAGGCTCTCCTACGGACACGAGGAAGTTCTCGAAAAAATCGCATCCTGCGGATTCGGGGAACGCGTAATCCTGCCCGGCTATGTCGCCCGGGACGACTTGCCCTGCCTGTACAGCGCGGCGGAGGTTTTCGTTTTCCCCTCTCTCTACGAGGGGTTCGGCCTGCCCGCGCTCGAGGCAATGGCGTGCGGCGCGCCCGTGGTCGCGTCCGACAGGTCGTCGCTACCCGAGGTCGTAGGCGACGCCGGGCTTCCCGTAAACCCTGAAAAAGAGGTGGAAATCGCCGGGGCGATTGATAAGCTGTTATCTGACGCGGACTTGCGCTCGACACTCACCGAGGCCGGAAAGAAGCGTGCCGGCGAGTTCACCTGGGAGCGCACGGCCCGCGAGACGCTCGCCGTTTACCGAGAGGCTGCACGGTGACGCAAGATTACAAGCTCTGGGCGCACAGCAAGACTCACGCGAAGGTGCGCGAGATTCTCTCGGCGCTGCCGCGCGGGCGGCTGCTCGACATCGCCGCCGGCGAGGGCGCAATGAGCGCCGCAGCGAAGGAGATGGGCTTCGAAGCGAGCGCCTGCGACCTGCAGCCCGACGAGTTCAAGGCGCCCGGAATCGAGTGCGCCAGATGCGACCTCGACGAGGGCCTGCCCTTCCCCAACGAGAGCTTCGACTGCGCCGTCTGCATCGAGGCAATCGAGCACCTGCGCGACCGTTACGCCTTCCTCGCGGAGTGCGCCCGCGTGCTCAGGCCCGGCGGCAGCCTCATCCTGACCACCCCGAACGTCCTGAACCTCGCCGCACGAGGGAAGTATCTCGCAAGCGGATTCTTCCCGCTGTTCAACAGGCCGGTAAACGAGTTCGAGCCGCATCCGACCCACACCCACATTAACCCGGTTCCGTACTACTACCTGCGCCACGCGCTCGTCGCAGGCGGGTTCGAGATAACGCGCGTGACGACCGACAGGTTCAGGAAGAGCGCTCTGTGCCTCGCGTGGCTGTACCCGGTAATGCTGCTCGCCGCCAGGCACAGCGTGCGCAAGGAGGCCGACGAGAGGCAGCGCGGGGTTAACAGGCGCATTCTGCGGACGATGCGCTCAGGCGCGATGCTTTTCGGCAGGACCCTGATAGTCGTTGCCCGCAGGCTGGAGGCGAAAAGCGCATGAAAACCGCTCTCAACATCTTCAAATCCATACGGCCGTTCGAGGCCTTCCTGAAAAACGGGTTCGTCGTCTCGGCCCTTATCTTCGGCCAGAAAGCCTCCGACTCTACAGCCATCGGGAGGATAGTGTTCGCCTATGTCGCATTCTGGCTGGTCTCCTGCTGCGTCTACATCATAAACGACATCCTCGACCGCGCCTCCGACCGCGAACACCCCGTCAAGCGCACCCGCCCCATCGCAAGCGGCGAGCTTTCACTGGGAACGGCCTTTGCCTTCTGCGTCGTCGTCCTGGGCGCTGCCTTCGCAGCCTCGATTCTCGCCATGCCATGGTTCGCCGTCGTGCTGGGGGTGTACTTCATCCTGAATATCGCATATTCGGCATATCTCAAGCAGCTTGTGCTCATCGACGCGATAGTCGTCGCGCTGGGGTTCCTGCTTCGCGTGGCGGGCGGCGCGGTCGCGATAGAAATCAAGGTCGAGCCGTGGCTGCTGGTCTCGACGCTGCTGCTCGCGCTGTTCCTCGCGTTCGCCAAGCGCAGGCACGAGCTGACCCTTCTCGGCGACGACGCCAGCACCCACCGGGGCGTGCTCGCCCAGTACAGCCCCTACTTCCTCGACCAGGCGATTGCCGTGGTCACGGCCGCGACGCTCATTACATACTGCCTCTACACCATCGAGCCCGCAACCGCCGAGAAATTCCACACCGACCGCATGCCGTTCACGATACCGTTCGTGCTTTACGGGATATTCCGCTACCTCTATCTTGTTCATCACAAGGATGCGGGCGGGCGCGTGGGCCACACGCTGCTCACCGACCTGCCGCTGCTTGCGGCTATAGTCCTCTGGGGCGCGTCCGTGCTTCTAATCATCTACGTCTGGCCGTAGTTTTCCGAGGAGATTTCTCCGGCTTAGCGGCCTGCGGCGTGGAAGATGATGTCGTCCGGCTCGCCTTCGTCGGCTCTGGTGTGGAACAGCCTGCGCGTCTCTTCACATTTACTGTCTACGCCGTCAACCCCGACGCTGTAGAGGCTGAAATCGCCGCCCTTGAGCTTGTAGACAAGCTGCTTCCCCGAGAACGGGTCAATCAGCATCTCCGCCGGCACCAGCTTGCCGAGCTCCTCGAGATTACCCGGCAGCTTCCCGTTCTCCGCCTCGAACAGCCGCAAGGCTGTCGTGACCATCGCCGCCCGCCAGAAGGTCTCGCCAATGACGAACTCCTTGAAGGCCCTCTCCCCTATGGCAGGGAGAACAAGCCCGGCCAGAACAGCCCGGCGAGATTTTGCATCCACGGTAACATGCTGTGCATGCTCGTTCCAAAGTTCGAGTTTCTTCCTGAACTTGAAGTATTCGCCCGGCTGGACGTGTCGATACGTTTTCAGATACTCCCTGAACAACTCTACGTCGGGAGCGTAGTCATACAAACACCCGGAAGAGAGGAAGCCGTTCTCTTCCTCGGATGCCAAACCCGCTATCTTATTCACCAAGGAAACCGCAGACCGTCCCTCTCGAATGCCGTCTGCAAGCAGCTTTATGAATATGTAGTACTCGGTTTCCGCTGCGTCCGCATAAGAACCCCTTTTTGTATACTCGGCGGCAAGTACGTCCAATGCACCGCGAAACCTCTCTTCCGGCAGGCTGTCGAGCCCGATTATCCTGACAACCTCGGTCAGCGCTTGCCGATACACGGCAATCTGACATTCACATGAAACCATTATCTTGTCTGCGGTCAGAGTAGATGCTGCTCGCAGAGCTTTCATACACTCGTTCAGGGCTTGCTCGTTCTTTCCCTCATGCTGCAGCAGTATCGCCTTCTCGACAAAACACTCGCCAACCTCTTTCACACAAGCGAGATGGGGAAGTGGGGCAGAATAGTTCTCTGAATAGTTCATGGCGAACTGCCACTTGCCGTAATGCTCAAGGGCTTTCTCGAACGACTCCAGAATTTCCCGGTTGGCAGCAAGATAATCCCGCCGGTATTGCTGGGCCTGTTCGCTGCGCAGTTCGTCCGATGTCATCATTATCAACTGCTCAGGATACGGGGTGAGCTTCTCCAAGTCGAGCATTATGGCAAGTGCGCCGTTTTCGGAGTCGGGCACGTGCGGCAGCAAGGCGAGCCATTTACCGAACTCCGCGTGCAGCTCGCGCGCCAGCGCCTCGTTCCTCCGCGCCCGCAAGAGCATCGGCACGAGAAACACCGGCACCAGCGCCGCAAGCACCCCGACCACAATCAGAATCGTCTTCTGCTTCCTGCTCATTCGCTACTTCCCGGTTTCGCTTTCTCCTGCTGGTTCTGGCGCGGCCTCCTCGGTCTTTGGTGGGGCGTGGAAGATAATGTCGTCCGGCTCGCCCTCGTCGGCTGTATCGCTGAAAAGCTCACGCAGCTCTTCGCATTTGCCGTCTCTGCCGTCAACCCCGACGCTGTAGAGGCTGAAATCGCCGCCTTTGAGCTTGTAGACAAGCTGCTTCCCCGAGAACGGGTCAATCAGCATCTCCGCCGGCACCAGCCCGCCGAGTTCCTCGAACTTCCCCGGCAGCCTGCCGTTCTCCGCCTCGAACAACCGCACCGCCGCCAGCGCAATTACCCCGCGCCAGAATGCCTCAGTACCCGCCAGCCTCTCCATGCAGCCGGCCAGAGCTGGTATAAAAGTGACGGTATACGAAGCGGTTCTCTCCAACTTTTCTCTCAGGAAGCCGGTATCTTTGAACTCTCGCGGTGCCTTATAAAATCGGGCCGGGTCGGCACTTCCACACTTCTTAATAATTTCCCGGTAGACATCTATTTCCGACTGCCAGTCGTGGTATTTCTGGAAGAAGGAAAACCTGCTGTCAGATAAAAGACACCCGGCCTTTTCATCGCCCTCGATGGCATCGGCAACCGTCTCCGCGAAAAGATGATACTCTCCCTCCATGGCGGACATGAAATCGCCGCGCCTGCCGTGAAGTTCCTGCAAGGCCTGAAGTGTGTCCCGCAGCGTTTTCCGGGAAAGACATCGCAGGGACAGGATTTCACCGAGTTTCCGCAAACCCTGGCCGTAAAGCGCACCTTCTATAAGGCGGGAGATTACAGCGGTATCCCGCGTAAGAGTCGTGCCGAGGCGGACAACTTTTATATACTCCGACCACGCTTTCTCCCGGTCGCCTTCCAGCTCCGCGAACTCTCCCCTGAGCATGAAAGCCCTAGCGGCTGTGTTGTTCATACGCATCAAGTGACTGAATTTCGCATCATAGCCTTTTCCGTAATCCACGGGATACTTCCATTTCTCGAATCCGAGGCCCTTTTCGATAATGGCCAGCGCCGCCCTGTTCCGGACAAGGTATTTCTGCATCGTTTCCGCCAGGGCGGCATCGGCGGCGAGGCCGCCTTCCTCCATCGAGTAAAACTCCTCCGGCACATACTCAAGCAGGTCGAGGCCCCGCAGAACGACCAGCGCGCCGTTTTCGGAGTCGGGGACATGCGGCAGCGAGGCAAGCCACCTGCCGAACTCCGCGTGCAGCTCGCGCGCCAGCGCCTCGTTCGCCCGCGCCCGCAAGTGCAGGGGGATGACGAACGCCAGCACAACCGCCGCAATCGCCGCGACCGTAATCAGAATAACGATGACTTTTTTCCTGCTCATCCGCCCTTACCCGGTCTCTTCTCCCTGAGCTTCCTGCGCCTGTCGTAGCCTGCCTTCCATTTCTTGAGCTGCCAGCGGCGCAGTTTCTCGCTCCCGTCGTGGCTGTAGAGGACCTTCGTGCCTGTAAGGTGCGAGAGCAGCCGCTCCGCGGCGTACCTGACGTACGGGTTTTCTTCCTCCACCATGCACACGACGAGCACCGGTATCTGCTCTTCGAGCGCAAGGCCGTTCGTGTCGTAGCCTTTCTCCCGCAGGCTTCCGGCCCACCACTCGGCAGGCTCCTTGTCTTTGCTCGCCTCGTACCACCGCCGCCACGCAGCAACATCCTCGCCGTAGTCGCGGCACGTGTAGAGGCAGAGGGTCAGGTGCGCATTTTTCCTCTGGAGTTCCGAGCGCGAACCGAGCATGTCTATCACACCGGGAATTTTGCCTACCGACATGTCTTTTACAATATCGCCTAACTTCGGATACTTGCGCCTGACGGACTCGGGCTCATCCCAGGCCCCTCCGAGGCCGCCTCGCGCGCGGGAAAATGATTCATCCTCGATGCTTTCGCCCAACAGGCCGTACACCTGCGAGGAAAATTCCTCTCCAATGCGTTCGCCTATCATTTCCGCTACGCCGGGGTTACCGTCCTCGCTCCTGCTTTTGCGAGGACGCGGGCGTACCGCAAAGAAGCAGAATACCCCCAGCCCGTACACCAGAAGGCCGGAGATGAGCAGTTCCCAGAAGCGGGAATTCTCCTCGCTCCTGTTAATTACCGCAGCAAGCACAAAGAAGGTGCCGAGAATTACAAACGCGGTAGTATATTTCCACACCCTTCGGTTCCGGGGGGTGCTCCTCCGGGTGCGCTTGCGCCGGATTTCGTCCAGGAAGTCGTCCGATTCCATCTCAATCCCGCATTGCAGCGAAGCCAATCGCGCCTGAACGGAAGTCTACACCGCTGTGCGAGAACAATCAAATGCGAAAATTTGTCTTGACGGGGCGGGCATTCCGGCATATACTTAACTAAGTTAACTGTTAGTTTCCTGAATATTTTCCGAGGCGGAAATGGACACAGGGCACGTCGTGACGCAGATGCGCCGGATGGGGCGGCTCATACGCCGCCTGTCGCGCAGGCTCGACAAGTCTGCCGGCAGGAAGAAGAGCGCGCACCCCGACCTCACTCTGTCGCAGATGCGGACCATCTGGCTGCTACACGAGGCCGAGTCCTTCACCATGAGCGAGCTCGCCGCCCGCAGCGATGTCAGCCGGCCGGCCGCCACGTCGAACGCCGATGCGCTGGAGAAGCTGGGCGTGCTCGAGCGCTTCGCGGACCCGTCGGACCGTCGCGTGGTGCGCGTCAGGCTCTCCACCGGGGGCAAGAAATGGGTCCAGGACCACAAGAAGCAGCACAGGGAAAGCATGACGCGGATTCTCTCGAAGCTCACGGACGACGAGCGGACCGAGCTTGCGGAAGGCCTGGAAAAGGTGCTGGGCATCCTGGGCCGCATAGACCCGGCCGTGAAAGAGTAGCCCCTACCCCACGAGCAGACATCGTCCCGTCATCTCCGGCGGAACTTCAAGCCCCAGGAAGTGCATGAGCGTCGGCGCAACATCAGCGAGAATGGCGTTCTCATCGAGCAGCTTCGCGTTCCTGCAATCGTCGTTTACAAGCACGAAGTGGACGGGGCTCGTTGTGTGGGCCGTGTGGGGGCCGCCCGTCTCCGGGTCTATCATAAGCTCACAGTTGCCGTGGTCGGCCGTGACGAGCACGGTGCCGCTTTTTGCGAGCATAGCCTCGACCACCCGCCCGACGCACCCATCAACCACCTCGACCGCCTTTACCGCCGCTTCTAACACACCGGTGTGCCCGACCATGTCCGGATTGGCGAAGTTGAGGACGAACAGGTCGTAACGCCCGCTGTCAATGCGGCTTAAAACCTCTTCTGTAACCTTGTAGGCACTCATCTCGGGCTGGAGGTCGTAGGTGGCGACTTTCGGCGAGGGAATGAGGCAGCGGTCCTCGCCCTCGTATTCGTCCTCCCGGCCCGAGCTGAAAAAGAATGTAACATGCGCGTATTTCTCGGTTTCGGCGATGCGAAGCTGCTTCTTTCCGGCCCGTGAGGCCATTGTGCCGAGGTTGTTCTTCAAATGGTGCGGCGGGAAGGCGACCGGTGCGGGAATGTCATCCTCGTACTCGGTCATCTGGACGAAGTGGGGTTTTATGAACTCCTCGCGCCGCCAGCCGTCGAAATCCGCGAAGGTAAACGCCTTCGTTATCTGTCGCGCCCGGTCGGCGCGGAAGTTGTAGAAGATAAACGAATCCTCCGAGCGCACGGTTGCTATAGGCTTGCCGCCGTCGAGCAGGACGGTCGGCAGGACGAATTCGTCCGTCTCGCCCCTGGCATAGGCGTTCTCGACCGCCTCCTTCGCGCTTGCGGCATTCTCGCCGCGCCCGCAGACGAGCGTATCGTAGCCTTTCCTGACCCTGTCCCACCGCTTGTCGCGGTCCATGGTGTAGTATCGGCCCGCGACCGTCGCGATGCGCCCGGCGCCGATTTCGGCACACTTCGCCTCGACCTGAGAGATGTACTTCAGCGCGCTCTTGGGCAGCGTGTCGCGCCCGTCAAGCAGGCAGTGGACAAAGACTTTGTCTATACCTCGCTGCTTCGCCATTTTCAGCAGCGCGTAGAGGTGGTTGAGGTCGCTGTGGACAAGCCCGTCGGAGCACAGGCCCATGAGGTGAAGTGCCGAGCCGTTCTTCTTCGCATTTTCGAGCGCGGCGACGAAGGCTTCGTTCTCGAAGAAGGAGCCGTCTTCGATGGCATCGGTGATTACCGTCTGCTCCTGCTTGACAATCCGTCCCGCGCCGAGGTTGAGGTGTCCCACCTCCGAGTTGCCCATGATTCCCGGCGGCAGGCCGACGTGCCGACCCGATGCGCCCATGAGAATCCAGGGATAGGTTTCATATAGCCTGTCGTGGACAGGGGTTTTCGCCGCGGCAATGGCGTTGCCCTTCTTCTCCTCGCGGTATCCCCAGCCGTCGCGAATCAGCAGCATTACCGGCGGTTTCCTTGCGGCGCTCAATCCCCGCCTCCCCGGTCCTGCGGGATGTAAAGCCTGCGCTCGAACATCTGGGACCATTCCGTCCAGTCGCCCTCGACCGGCTGAGCCTCGCGGAACGCCTGCATCTTGGCGTCGAGGTTGTCGAGGTAGTGCAGCGCCATCGCCTCCGCCGTCATCGGGAGCTTGGGCGAGCCGAACTCGTACTGCCCGTGGTGGCTGAGGATGAGATGCTGGAGGCGCGTGAGCGTCTCGTGCGGGAAGTCCTTGAGCTTTGCGGCGCGCTTCTCTATTTCCGAAGCGCCCATCACGAGGTGCCCAAGAAGCTGGCCGCGGTCGCTGTACTTGAACGCCCGCGCGTGCTCGATTTCCTCGACCTTGCCGATGTCGTGAAGCAGCGCGCCTGCCACCAGCATGTCCCGGTCCAGCAGCGGGTAGCGCCCGGCAGTATCGACCGCCATGCGGGCGACGGCGAGGGTGTGCTCCAGAAGCCCGCCGAGGAAGGCGTGGTGCAGCGAGACGGCCGCCGGACAGCGCGCGAAAGACTTCGCAAACTCCTTGTCCTCGAAGAAAGCCTTCAGCAGCGCGTTCAGCGCCTGGTCCTTGACTTCCCCAACAAGCTCCCGCAGCTCTTTCTGCATCTCGTCCGGGTCGCGCTCGCTCGCCGGGAGGAAGTCGGCGAGGTCTATTTTTTCCTCCTCGGCCTTCTTGACGTGCGAAATGACGAGCTGCGGTCGGCCCATGTAGCTCTCGACGTTGGCCCGCACCATGATGAAGTCGTCCGCGCCGAAGCTCTCGTGGAGCTGCCGGCTGGCATCCCAGAGCTTCGCGTTGACAGTGCCGGACTTGTCTGCGAGCGTCATGTCCATGTAGAGGCTGCCGCTGCGGGAAGTCTTCAGGAGCGACTGCTTCACCAGGAAGACATCCTGCACCAGTTCGCCCTCGCTCAGCTCGTCTATGAACCGCTTCTTCACTCGCACCTCCGCATTTATCGGGACACCGATGCTACCGCCCGCCCCGCGCCCGGTCAAATCTTTTCGAAATAACTTGATGGCGCGAGGCGGGTTCTTCTACACTGGCCGTCAGAACACTAACTTACACCCGGAGGACAATATGAGCCGCAAAGAGGTCAAGCTCAGCGACAGCGTCGAGTGGGTCGGCGTCGTGGACTGGGACGTCCGCGACTTCCACGGATACGTCACCCACCACGGCACGACGTATAACTCTTACCTCGTGAAAGGCGGGAAGACCGCCCTAGTCGATACGGTCAAGAGCAATTTCGCGGGCGAGCTGCTGCGCAACATAGACGAGGCGACCGGCGGCAGTGGAATCGACGTAATCGTCGCGAACCACGTCGAGCCGGACCACTCCGGCTCGCTGGCCGCGGTCGTCAGGGCATTCCCCGAAGCGCTCATCTACTGCACCGAAAAGGGCAAGAAGGGGTTCATCGGCTACTACCACGGCGAGGGCGCGGCGGAGTGGAACTGGAACACTGTCAAGTCGGGCGACACGGTGAACCTCGGGGGGCTGACGCTCGTGTTCCTCGAAGCGCCCATGCTGCACTGGCCCGACTCCATGTTCACATACGTCGCGGAGGAGAAGGTGCTTCTGCCCAATGACGGGTTCGGGCAGCATCTGGCCAGCAACGGGCGATTCGACGACGAGGTGGACGAGTGCGAGCTGCTGCAGGAGGCAGAGACCTACTACGCGAACATACTCTGGCCGCTGGGCAACCTCATAGAGCGCAAGCTCGAAGAGGTCCAAAAGCTGGGCCTCGAAATAAAAGTCATCGGCCCCAGCCACGGTGTCATCTGGCGCAAGAACCCGGGCAGGATAATCGGGCTCTACTCGAAGTGGGCGGCGAACGGGACGGAGCCGCGGGCCGTAATCGCCTACGACACGATGTGGGGCTCAACTAAGATAATGGCGCGCGAAATCGCGCGGGGCCTGAGCGAGCGCGGGATTGACAACCGCGTGATGCATCTCCGCCGCTCCGAGAATTCGGACATTATCGCCGCGATGCTGACGGCGAAGGTGCTCGTGTTCGGCGCGCCGACGCTCAACAACCTGATGTACCCGACCATGGCGCGCTTCCTCGAATACCTGAAAGGTCTCAAGCCGAAGAACCGCGTCGCGGCGGCGTTCGGCTCGTACGGATGGGGCGGCGGCGCGGTCAAGGAGATGGCGGGCATTCTCGAAGAGATGAAGCTCGACGTCTGCGAGACCAGGCCGCAGGCGCTTTTCCGTCCCGATGGGGACGCGCTCGCACAGTGCACGGCACTCGCAGATGAGATTGCTGAAAAGGTGATTCCGCGTGCGTGAACCGACTACTTGCGCCTGAGGCTTCTTACAAGCAGGGTCAGTGCACGATTGACGAGCGTGGGGATGCCGAGCTTTTCTCCTTCGCGCACGACCGCGCCGCAGATGAAGTCAATTTCCGTGCGCCTGCCGGCTGTGACATCCTGGTACATGCTCGACTTGTTCTGGCCCGTGAGCTTCGCGACTTCCCGAACCCTGGCGAGCGGGTCGGGAAACGGCAGCCTGACGCCCGCGGCCTGCGCGACGGCCACGGCCTCGTCCACGGCCATCTTCATGAGTTCGCGCGTCTCATCGCGTTCGAGCAGCTCGCCGTTTCGTACCTGCAGCAGTCCGGTGAACGGGTTTATGCCGACGTTCACGACAAGCTTGCCCCACAGCAGGCCCGCGACGTCGTCGCTGGCAGTTGCGGGAATCCCCGCCGCGGAGAACATTTCGCAGAGCTTCCGCACTCGCCCCGTTGCGGGTCCGGACAGCTCGCCGATGTGCGTGTCGCCGGTGCCTGCGTGGATGACACGCCCGGGCTCGACCACGTTGGCGCCCTGGGCGGTCGAGCCGGCCAGAACGCGCCCGCCATCCACGGCCCCGGCGAGGAGTTCCGCATTGCCGAGGCCATTCTGAAGCGTAAGCACGACAGTTTCATCGGAAAGCAGCGCGGCGAGCGAGCGAGCGGCGGTTTCCGTGTCGTAGGCTTTCACGCAGACGAGCACAAGCTCGCAGGGGCCAATGGAGGAGGGGTCGGCGGTGACGGGGATTTTCGCGGCGCGCCCGGCGCTGATTCCCTCCAGCGCGAGCCCTCTCCCTGACAACTCCGCCGCCCGCGCGGGGTCCTTGTCGAGGAGATGAACCTCGTGTCCCGCATTCGCCAGCAGGACGCTGAAGAGCGTGCCCATTGCACCGGGTCCGACCACCGTTGTCTTCATGGCTTTGCTCCGACCGGGTCTGTGCGCGTGCGGTCCGGGCTCAGATATCGAGGTTCCTTACGTCGAGCGCGTGCTTTTCAATGAAGTCGCGCCTGGGTTCAACGGCCGGCCCCATGAGCGTCGTGAACATTTTGTCGGCCTCCGCGCTCTGTGCGCCGGTGACCTTCAGGAGCTGGCGGCGCACCGGGTCCATGGTCGTTTCCCACAATTGCTTCGGGTTCATCTCGCCGAGGCCCTTGTAGCGCTGGACATCCAGCCCCTTCGAGCCGAGCTTGCGGACCGTCTCGAGGACGTTCTGAAGGAATCGGACCTCCGTCTTTTCGCCGTTGGAGGCCAGCGTGACGATGGGCGGGGAGAGCGGGTCTTCCGGTTCCGGGTACGTCTCGGGGTCGAAGCCCATCCTGGAGAGCTGGTCGAATATCTTCGTCAGCGTATCGCGCTCCCTGAACTCGAGGATGACCGCGTCGCCCTCTTCTTCTTCCACATCCTCATCCTCGACGACGTCGATTTCCCTGCCCCGCTCTCGCTCCTTGCGCTTCTTGAATGCGTCGAATTCCTTGTCCGAGTAAAGGAATTCGTGCTCGTCATCGACGGTGACCTTGTACTTCGGGAACCCTTTCTTGCTGTCTCGCAGGCCGATGTACTCATCGATGGTGACGCCTTTTCGCGCGAGACCCCTGACTTCGCTCTCTATGCTTGCGAGCAGTTCGAGGAACTTGCGCAGCTTGGCACCTTCCATCTTCTTTTTCTTGCTCTTCACGGACAGAATGACCCTGTCGGCGCCCAGTTCGAGCAGGTGTTTCTTCATCGCCTTGTCGGTCTGGACGTACCGCTCGCGGCTCTTGTGCCTGACGCGGTAAAGGGGCGGCTGCGCGATGTAAACCCGGCCCGTATCGACAAGCTGCTTCATCTGCCTGAAGAAGAAGGTCAGCAGCAGCGTGCGAATGTGGGAGCCGTCCACATCGGCGTCGGTCATGATGATAATCTTGCCGTATCGCAGCTTGGATATGTCGAAGTCTTCCTGGCCGATTCCCGTGCCGAGGGCCTGGACGATGGTTCGGATTTCCTCGTGCGCGAGGACCTTATCGATGCGCGCCTTTTCGACGTTGAGAATCTTTCCGCCGAGCGGCAGAATCGCCTGGAACCGCCTGTCGCGGCCCATCTTGGCCGTTCCGCCGGCCGAGTCGCCCTCCACGAGGTAGAGTTCGGTGGTTTCCACATCCTTGGAGGAGCAGTCGGCGAGCTTGCCGGGCAGGTTGCTGGAGACGAGCGCGTCGCGGCGCTGGACGAGTTCGCGCGCCTTCCTGGCCGCCTCGCGAGCCCTCATGGCTGTGACGGCCTTCTTGGTGATGGCGCGGGCAGTCGAGGGGTTCTCTTCGAGATAGGAGCCGAGCTGGTCTCCCACGAGGGACTCGACGATTCCCTGGACTTCGCGGTTGCCGAGCTTAATCTTGGTCTGGCTCTCGAACTGGGGCTCGGGGAGGTTGACTGCGAGCACGGCCACGAGCCCTTCGCGCAGGTCGTCGCCGCTGGGGGTTTTATTGTCCTTGGTTAGCTTTTCCTTCTTCACGTAGCGGTTGAGGGTCCGCGTCAGCGCCGCGCGGAATCCCGAGACGTGCGTGCCGCCCTCGATGGTGTTAATCGTGTTTACGAACGAGAGCAGCGTCTCTGAATATCCGTCGTTGTACTGCAGCCCGACCTCCACGGTTACATCGTTCTCTGAAGCCTGGAAACAGACCACGTCCCTGTGGAGCGGGCGCTTGTTCTGGTTGAGGTACTTAATGAAGGCCTTTACCCCTTCCTTGTAACAGAACTTCTCCTGCTTCTCGCCGCGCTCGTCGGAGAGGTTTATCTCCAGCCCGGCGTTGAGGAAGGCGAGTTCCCGCATGCGCTTGGCAATGTTCTCGAAGCTGATTTCCGCATCGCCGAAAATCTCCGGGTCGGGCTTGAAGACGACTTTCGTGCCGCGGCGCTTCGTTTTGCCGCGTTTCTGGACTTTGTTCTTTGGCCTGCCCCGCTGGTACTCCTGGAACCAGACGTGGCCGTCCTGAAAAACCTCGACCTCCATCCACTCGCTGACGGCGTTGACGACCGAAACCCCCACTCCGTGCAGCCCGCCGGATACCTTGTATACCTTGCGGTCAAATTTGCCGCCCGCGTGGAGCTTGGTCATGACGACTTCGAGCGCTGACTTCTTCGTCTGCTGGTGAATGCCGACTGGTATGCCGCGGCCATTGTCCGTGACGGAAACGCTGCCGTCCGAGTTGACGCTTATGTTTATCTGAGTGCAGTGGCCGGCGAGCGCCTCGTCGATCGCGTTGTCAACGACCTCGTAGACGAGGTGATGCAGCCCGCCGGAGGATGTGTCTCCAATGTACATGGCGGGCCTTCGCCGGACGCCCTCGAGGCCCTCGAGAACTTTGATGTCGCTGGCCGTGTAGGTCCCCTCGGTCCTCTTCGTTTCATCCGCCGCTTTATTTTTCTCCTTCACTGCGCCGCTCTTCTTTGCCATCCTCTTCGTCCCCGATGAACTGCCCGAGGCGCAGCTTGATGCTGCGCACCTTCTTGTTTTTCATCTGCCGCTGCATTGCCTCCACAAGGGCTCGCAGATGGAAATTGTTCAACTCGGCATACAGGCCGCTCGAGGCGACCTCCACCGTCAGGGCGCCCCTGTTGAAACTGACCACCCGCGTCTGAAGGGCTATCTCCCGCCCGACAACCTTTTCCCAGGCCACGCACACCTTGCGGTTCTTCAGCAGGAACTCAATTCCCGATGACTTCAGGTACGTTTGCAGGGCGTCATTTATACTTGTTAAGCCGTCCATTACCCCAGGCTCACCGGCATAATGACATAGGTATAATTTCCGCCCGGGTCGATTAGCGCCGCGGACGAGCTTTCCTTGAACTTGAACTTAACCTCTCCCCCGCCAAGTGCCCGCAGCACGTCCTGTATATAGTCGGGATTGAAGGCTATTTCGAGGTCCCCACCCTCGTAGCTGACATTTATCTCCACTCTCGCTTCTCCCACGTCCGGCGATCGCGAGGACAGTGCGAGCTTGCCGTCTTTGAAGTTGAACCTCACCGCATGCGATTCCCTGTCGCCGAGAATCGCCCCCTCGATGACTACCTGTTGAAGGTCTTTTACATCGATTGTGAGTATCTTGTCCGTGTTCTTGGGAATGACCGCGTCGTAGTCCGGAAAATGCCCGTCGATAAGCCTCGACGTCATTACCGCGTTCTCGGTACACGCGAAAACGGTGTTCTCGCGTACGAGCACTTTCACCGCCGCATGCCCGCCCTTGCCGGCAGCGAGGGATATTTTTTCGAGGTAGTTGATGCACTTGGTGGGCACAATGACCCCGTCCTGGTCTTTTGCCGCCGCTACCGGCCTGACAATCCTTGCAAGCCTTTTCCCGTCAGTAGCCACCATTTCGGCCTTCTTCTTCTTCACGAGAAAGAAGATTCCGTTAAGCGCATACCGGGTCCTCTCGGTCGCCGCGGAGAATATCGTTTTTCTGACCATCTCGGAAAGCGTCTCGCCCTCTATCTCAATAGCCTCATTCCAGTCGCATTCCTCCATCGCCGGGAAGTCTTCCGGTTTGTCGCCGAGGACCTTGAAGTTTCCCCGCGATGTCTGGATATGGAGCGCCTGGTCTTCCGTATAAAGGCTTACTTTCTCGTCGAGCACTTTCGAGAGAATCTCTGCGACTTTCGAGGCACGTACGACTGCCTTTCCCTCTTCTTCGACTTCGACTTTTTCCACCGAGAAGCTCATTCCGAGTTCCATGTCCGTGCCATGGACCACAAGATGATTGTCCTTTGTCTCGAGCAGCATGTTCTGCAGCATGGGCCTGCTCGATTTGGAAGGAATTATCCCGTGAACAAGGGACGTTGCCTCGTGAAGCTCTTTCCGGTCAACCAGTACTCGCATAGAACTCTCCCGCTATATAGTTATTTTCTTTAAGATGTTTAGATGAACACGTTCATCATCATCTACAGTGAATACATCTTGAGAACTCTGATTATTCTTTCCCATCAATAGAACTCGCATGGCATTGCGTTTCGAGCGCGAGATGACGCCTTTGAAAGTAATCTGTTGGGAATCTGCCGATAACTTTCCCACAACCGGCTTTAACCAACATCGCAAGTTGTTGTTCTCCATCAGGATAGAGTTTTCCACAGCTTGCGTTCTTTGAGCGAACAATCATCAAGCGCTTTCTCAACATGTTGCTCCTACCTAGAAACGATGGCATCGCGCAGTTGCGCAATCAACTCGGCGAGAGAGGTATCCTGCGTGAGCATTTCCCTTATCTTGTCCACGCCGTATAACACCGTGGAGTGGTCCCTGCCGCCGAAATAGCCGCCGATTTCGACGAGGGAGAGAGAGGTCAACTCCTTTGCGAGGAACATGCATATCTGTCTGGGGAAAGTAATACTCTTGTGGCGGCGCTTTCCCTGGAGGTCTGCGACTTTTACGCCGAAACGCCCGGCGACGGCTTCCTGGATGTCCGATATTCCGACCCGCGGGCTGAGGAAATCAGTTTCACCGAGAGTTTCGCGGGCAAGCTCTATGCTTACGGGGCGCTTCGTCAATGTCGCCGTTCCGAGCACCCTTACTACGGCCCCTTCCAGCTCCCGCACGCTGCTGGTCACCTTTGTCGCAATGTGTTCCACGACGTCGGTGGGCAGCTCGCGGCTGAGTAACTTGGCTTTCATGCGGATGATTGCCACCCTCGTCTCGAACTCCGGCTGTTCGAGCTTGACGACGAGGCCCCATTTGAACCGCGTCACAAGCCTTTCTTTCAGGGACGGAATCTCCTTCGGCGGGCTGTCGCTGGAAAGGATTATCTGCTTCTGGGAATGATACAGGGTGTTGAACGTATGGAAGAATTCTTCCTGCGTGCGCTCCTTATTCGCGAGGAAGTGTATGTCGTCTATAACCAGAACGTCAACGTAACGGTAATTATACCTGAAGGTCTCAAGTTCCCCTCGCTCAACGGCCGCGATGAACTGGTTTACGAAGCTCTCGCACGACAGGTACAAGATATTCGCATCGGGATGTTTCTCTCGTATCCGATGGCAACACGCCTGCAGGAGGTGAGTCTTCCCCATGCCGACGCTCGAGTGCAGGAAGAGGGGGTTATAGGATGTCCCGGGAGAATCAGCGACGGCCACGGCAGCCGCGTGCGCAAGGGCGTTGCAGGGCCCCACGACGAAAGTGTCGAAAACGAACAGCCTGTTCAGCGGTGTACCCGTTTGTGCATGGGTGGGAGCGGACAGGCGGGGATGTTCGAAACGCGGCGGTGCGAGTGCCTTCCCGGCAGTGCTGCCTGCCATCAGCGTGAGCGCCACCCCGGTGCCCGCCGCATCGGCAAGGCATTTCTCTATCATGCCGAGGTAGCGGCTTTTCAGCCAGGAGCAGCAGAAGGCGTTCGGCGCCTCGATTACGACGCCATCTTCCGGGTCCCCGGTACACTTGAGCACCTTGAACCACGTTTCGTATTGCTGCGGCGTAATCTGCGAGCGTATCATCGAAAGGGCGGCAGCCCATAAGTCGTTGGCGGTCATAGACATACAACAAATCCTTTGCTGGTGTTCGCGCCGGAATCGGTGTGTCTACATCGTAGCGAAATGCTTGGCGAAGTCAACGAAAATTGCAAAAATAGGGGCGCGCAGAAAAGCCTTGACTTGGCGCGGGAGCCCTTTGATAATGAGCAAGGCGCATTTTACCAAGCATCCAAGGAGAAGGTCATGGTCGAAGTCACGCTCGCGAGGATTGTCATAAACGAGACTTCAGACGAGCAGGTAATCGTCCTGAAGGAAAAGAACGGCAAGCGCTCGTTCCCCATCGTCATTGGCATCTTCGAGGCGCTCGCGATAAACCGCATAGTCAACGAAAGGCAGCTTCCCCGCCCGCTGACGCATGAGCTGCTGGTTTCGGTCGTTCAGACCCTCGGCGGCGAGATAACCAGGTGCGTCGTTACCGAACTCAAGAACAACACGTACTACGCGCTGCTCTCGGTGGAGCGCGACGGACAGACTTACGAGATAGACTCCCGCCCGTCGGACGCCATTACCCTGGCGCTGCACGAGAGCGCGCAGATATTCGTCGATGAATCCGTGATGGATGCGGTAGGGACGGAAGAGGACCAGACCGTCTGAGATAAAGGGCCGCCGCGCTCCGTGATTCGGTCGAAAGCAGCGCGGAGGGTTGGCAGAGTGGACGATTGCGACGGTTTTGAAAACCGTTGTCCCGCAAGGGACCACAGGTTCGAATCCTGTACCCTCCGATTTTAACCCGCCGTGCGGGCGAAAATAGAGCAGGGGAAAGACGAGGGCAGCCGTGGGAATAACGCCCTGAGAGGAGAACAATGGCTGGAGAAGACATTCGCATCGCCAACAGCGTGCGCCAGATACTCGGAAGGCACTACATCAAGCCTTCAAGCGTTCGCATCATGGTAGGCCGTGGCGGGGTTCGCGTTATCGGAAAGCTCGAGCGCACCGAAGCCAAGGCATTCATGCCTATTGACGATGACTACATCCACAAGCTCAAGAACGAAATCCGCCGCATTCAGGGCGTGAAAACGGTCTCGTTCACCGCTCCCGAGGAAAGCGCGGGCGCCGAAGGCGGGGAACACAAGGAGAGCGCAAAACCGGAAGAGAACCCGCCGGCCGGAGGGTAGCCGGCCCCGCGCGAGCGGAAATGTAGGCAGAACCGCCCGGGTTTTGCTTGACACAAGCCGAATAAGCAGTAAAACAGCTTTTCGTTCCAATCTCGCTTGGAGGTTTTTCTTTTTTAGGGAGACGACAAAATGGATTTCAACTTTACCGAAGAACACGAGATGATACGCCAGATGTGCCGGGATTTCGCCCGGAACGAGGTCGAGCCCATGGCGGAAGAACTCGACAAGACGGGCAAGTTCCCCTACAAGCTCGTCAAGCGCATGGGCGAGCTGGGCCTCATGGGCATCACCGTGCCCGAGGAGCACGGCGGGGCCGGCCTGGACACGGTGTCATACCTCATCGCGATGGAAGAAGTCTCCCGCGCCTGCGCATCGACCGCAGTCATCATGGCGGTCAACAACTCGCTGGTATGCGGACCCATAAAGAACTTCGGCAACGAGGAGCAAAAAGAGAAGTTCCTCAAGCCCCTCGCCAGCGGAGAAAAACTCGGATGCTACGGCCTGACCGAATCCGGTGCCGGCTCCGACGCGGGCGCCGTCACCACGCAGGCGGTGCTCAAGGGCGACGTTTACGTCGTCAACGGCGCGAAGCACTTCATCACTAACGGCGCCGAGGCGGATATCTGCGTCATGATAGTCAGCACCGACCGCAGGCGCGGAAACCGCGGCTTGGGCGCCCTAATTGTGGATACCGACACTCCGGGCTTCAAGGTCAGCAAGAAGGAAGAAAAGCTCGGCCTGCATGCAACGAGCACCTGCGAACTCGTCTTCGAGGACATGGAGGTCCCGGCGGAAAACCTGCTCGACAAGGAGGGGCGCGGCTTCCGTATTGCCATGAAGACGCTCGATGCGGGGCGCATCTCCATTGGCGGGCAGGCGCTCGGCATCGCCGGAGCAGCGTTCGACCGGGCGCTGGTCTACGCCAAAGAGCGCGTACAGTTCGGAAAGCCCATAGCCGCCAACCAGGGCCTGCAGTGGATGCTCGCCGACATGGCGACCGAGATGGAGGCCGCGAGGCTGCTCATGTACTACGCCGCGTGGCGCATGGACAACGGGCTGCCCTTCGCCAAAGAGGCCTCCATGGCCAAGCTCAAGACCTCCGAAGTTTCGAACTACGTATGCAACAAAGCGCTTCAAATCCACGGCGGCTACGGATATACTCGCGACTATGTGGTTGAGCGCAACCTGCGGGATGCGCGCATTACGGAAATATACGAAGGCACCTCTGAAATCCAGAGAGGAATAATCGCAAAGGCGCTGCTCTCCGGCAAGAACCTATAGCAGGCCGAAGACACCCGCAGAAAACACTCAGGCCATGCCCCCTCGGGGGTGATACGCCGTGCAGAACCAAACACCTTTTTTGCGGAGGCGGCCATGGACTTCACGCCGACGGAAGAACACGAGATGATTCGCGACATGTGCCGCGAGTTCGCCCAGAACGAGCTCGCGCCCACCGCCGAGGAGACCGACCGGGAGCGCAGGTTCCCCGCGCAGCACGTCAAACGCATGGCCGAACTCGGGCTCATGGGCGTCTGCGTGTCCGAGGAGTATGGCGGAGCGGGAATGGACACCGTCTCTTACGCCATCGCCGTCGAGGAACTCGCCGGCGGCTGCGGCTCGACAAGCCTCATAATGGCGGTCAACAACTCGCTCGCATGCGGCCCTCTGACCGATTGGGGCACCGACGAGCAGAAGAAAAAGTGGCTGGCCCCGCTTGCATCCGGCGAGAAGCTCGGCTGCTTCGCCCTCACCGAGGCGAATGCCGGCTCAGACGCGGCCAACCTCTCCTCCACGGCAGTCCTCGACGGAAAAGATTATATCCTGAACGGCAACAAGCTCTTCATCTCCAACGCGGCCGAGGCCGACACCTGCATAGTCTTCGCCATCACCGACAAGACCGTGGATAAACACAAGGGCATAAGCGCCTTCGTCGCCGACATGAAGACGCCCGGCATCACCGTGAGCAAGCACGAGCGAAAGCTCGGCATGCACGGCTGCTCCACGTGCGAAATAGTCTTCGGGAACGCGAGAATTCCGAAGGAGAACCTCCTCGGCAAGGAGGGACAGGGATTCAAGGTCGCCATGAAGACGCTCGACGGCGGGCGAATCTCCATAGCGGCACAGGCGGTGGGTCTGGCGCACTCCGCCTTCCACCGCGCCGTTCAGTTCGCGAAGGAGCGCGTCCAGTTCGGCAAGCCCATAGCCACCAAGCAGGCCATCCAGTGGATGATAGCCGACATGGCCGTCGGCATCCGCTCGGCGAGATGGCTTACGTACCACGCGGCGTGGCTCAAGGACAGGGGCGAGCCCTGCAACCGCGAGGCCGCCATGGCGAAAGTCCGCGCGGCGGAGGTCTCCAACTTCGTCTGCAACAAGGCGCTCCAGATACACGGCGGCTACGGCTACACCGAGGACTACGACGTCGAGCGCATGCTGCGCGACGCGCGCATAACCGAAATCTACGAGGGAACATCCGAGGTCCAGCGAATCGTCATCGCCCACTCGTATCTGAGAGACTGAGGTGCGCCGATTTCCGGGCTTCCACAAAGAATTCTTGTGACCGACATCGGCAGCACCACCACCAAGGCGCTCATGTTCGAGCGCTCAGGGGACGGCTACAGGCTCGCCGGAAGCGCGCACGCCCCGACCACGGTCGAGTCGCCGACCGAGGATGTGAAGGTCGGCCTGCTGGAAGCGGCATGCAGGCTGGGCGAGAAGCTTGGCCTTACCCTTACAGCCGACGAAAGCCTTGCTATCGGAAGTGGATTCGACACCTACCTGAGCACTTCCAGCGCAGGCGGGGGCCTTCAGATACTCGTCTCCGGCCTTGCCAGGACGGTAACAGCCAAGAGTGCGTTCCGCGCCGCCTGCGCGGCAGGCGGCGTGCTGCTCGACGTTCTCGCCATCGACGACGGGCGCAGGCCTCATGAGAAGGTCGAGGCGATAGAGGGGCTGCGGCCCGACATGATACTCATAGCCGGTGGCGTTGACGGCGGCGACGTGGCCAACGTCGTGCGCATGGCCTCGGTCATCCTCGCGGCGGACCTCAGGCCCAAGTACGCGCCCGAAGGCAGGATGCCCGTTATCTTCGCCGGGAACATCAATGCGCAAAAGCACGTCGAGGCGCTGTTTCGCGGCAGGGCCGAGTTCGCATCGGTCGAGAACCTGCGCCCGACCATGGACCGCGAGAACCTCGACCCGGCCCGCCGGGCCATCCACGACCTCTTCACCGACCACGTAATGGCCCGCGCGCCCGGCTACTCCTCGGTACGCGGGTGGACCGCGCTGCCCATAGAGCCGACGCCGGTCGCGGTCGAGAACATGCTCGAGATAATCTCCCGCCGAGGGAACGAGAACATCATCATGGTGGACATAGGCGGCGCGACGACCGACGTCTTCTCCTTCTACGAGGATACGTACAGCCGCACCGTCAGCGCGAACCTCGGCATGTCCTATTCGGCGAGTCACGTCCTGCTCGAGGCCGGGCCGGAGAAAATCATGCGGTGGCTGGCCTCGGACCTCTCCGAGCGCCGGCTCCGCAACATGGTCGCCAACAAGTGCATCCACCCGACGCGCCTGCCGCGCGATGAACTGGAACTCGAAGTCGAGCAGGCTATAGCGCGCGAGGCGCTCCGGCTCGCGCTCAAGACGCACCGGGACCTGTCGCTGCGCGTGCGCCGCGTCTCGGCCAAGGACTGGACCATGTCCTCGTTCTGGACCGACAAACGCTTCAAACCCGAGTACGCGGAGGACAAGTACATCCAGATGGAGGAAGTCTCGCTCCTGTTCGGCTCCGGCGGCGTGCTCTCGCACGCGCCCGAGCGCTGGCAGGCGGCTTTAATCATGATTGACGGCCTCGAACCGCGCGGTATTACGGAGCTTGCGGTGGACTCCATCTTCATGGCGCCTCACCTCGGGGCAATCGCCCGGCTCTCCGAGGATGCTGCATACGACACATTCCGGCGCGAGTGCGCCGTGCCGCTGGGGACATGCATCTCTTTCGCCGGGCGCATCTATCCCGGCGCGGAAATCGCCGATGTCAGGCTCGCGAGCCACCTGCGCGACGAGAGGCTCAAGGTTATCGGGGGGCAAATCATCATTGTCCCCGCGGACCGCGAAGAGGAGTTCGAGGTCGAGATATATCCCGCCCGTCGGGTGGATGCGGGCGCGGGGCCGGGCAGGCATGTCGCCGGCAAGTGCCGCGGCGGCGAGGTCGGCGTGATAATAGATAGCCGGGGGCGGCCCATCCAGTTCCCGCAGGACGGGGACGAGCAGATGACGCTCGCGGGCGAGTGGCGAAGTGCGTTCGAGGAGGCGGCTAAGTGGAAGCCCCTGAAGAAAAAATAGTCCGCAGCCGCAGGCTGGCCTTCAGCTCGGACGTGAAGGTCGGCCTCGGCGAGAAGGTCGCGCCCGACACGGTCGTGGCGACAACCATGCTGCCGCTTCCGCGCTTGTTCTTCCTCTCGGCGTTCCGCTCACTGCCGGGCGGCGTGCTGGAGGGGTATCTCGCCGAGTGGCTGGTCCAGCCGGGCGACGAGGTCGAGTTCGACGCGCCGCTCGTGCGCTTCACGCCCGTCGAGGCAGCCGCGGGCGAGATTATTGCGCCCGGAGGCGTCAGGGCCGAGGGGAACCGCCCCATGACGTTCCGGACCTCGCTGGAAGGGGTAATCGAAAGCGTTATCGAGGACAGCGGCCTCGTCATGCTGCGCGAAAAAATCGATTACGGCATGCGCCGGGCAGAAGTCCTCGTGGGGCACTACGTCAAGCTGTGGGGCCGCAAGCTCAAGCGATACCTGAAACACTCCGTCGGCGACTTCGTCGAGAAAGGCCAGATACTCGCCAAGCGCGTCGAGACGGGAAACGGCCAGTCACCAGGCGACATCTCATACGCCCGTACGCCCATGGCGGGGCTGATAACGGGTATCGACCTCGAAAACGGCGTTATTCGGGTCGAGCGGGAGTTTCAGGAAGTCGAGCTTAAGGCCGGGTTCTTCGGCCAAATCACCGCGATTGATGAGAAAGCCATCGAGATAACAGCGGCGGGCAAGCGCGTCCAGGGCGTCTGCGGCATAGGCGGCGAGTCCCACGGGCGGCTGCGCGTCGCGCTCGGCAATCCCGGCGCAACGCTGACCGAATCGGAGATAGACGTGTCGGACGCGGGTAAAGTGCTCATCGGTGGCGCGTTCGTAACACCCGAGGCCCTCAAGAAAGCCGCCGAGGTAGGCGTGGCCGGCATAATCACCGGCGGCGCGGACCATCTCGACCTTTGCGAGTTCCTCGGCCAGGACTTCGCCGTCGCAATCACGGGAAGTGAAAAGACCGCCTTCCCGCTTGTCATAACAAGCGAGTTCGGCGAAGCGCCGATGGAGAAGGAGTTGTTCGACTTTCTGCGGGAGCACGAAGGCTGCTGGGCGCACCTGAACCCGACGACTCACATGCGAGCCGGCGTCATCCGCCCCGAGATTATTATCACTTCGGATGACTTGAGCTGAAAAGGCGAGCTCAGCTCGCAGGCATGTCCTTCCATGCCGGCAGGTGCGACATCATGTCGCGGGCGGCGTTGCGGGCCGCAGTTTCGTCAAGCCCCTGCGTCCTGACAATGAATGCTGTGAGCGAGTCAAGCTTCTCGTCGTAGGACTGCATTGTGCCGTCGGGCCGCGCGCAGTAGCGGCAGTAATCGCGGCTCTCATCGCCCAGGGCAAAATCCTCCTTCTTCTCCATCGGCATGCCGCAGGCGATGCAGACTTTGCTCATTTCTGGCCTCCCTTGCCGGTTGAAATCAGGCTCATGAAGTGGTTTATCAGCTCGCCGCCGTGCCGTTCGAGCACGGAGGCGCGCGGCGCGAATGCCTCCCGGTTGGCGGTATAGTAGTGAACAAGCCCGACCCACGTGTTGAACAGAAGGTGCGCCGGCATGCGCTTGACCGTACCCGCGTCCATCTCCCGCTCGGCTGCCTGGTTCAGATGAAACGAGATGGCCGACTGTATGGCGATAAGCGCGCCTCCTGCCTCTTGAGGAAGGAGAGGGCCTTCCGTGACGAGCCTCGCGTAGAAAGGCTCGAACTCCAGAAGGCCCCGAAGATGCGCCTTGAGGACTTCTTTGACACCACTGCCTTCGGATGCAAGCTCGTGCATTCGCGCTGCAACGCGTTTGCCGAACTCCTCGATTACCCGCGCCACCAGTACCTCGCGCGTCGCGAAGTGCACGAAGACTGTACCGTGCGACACGCCGGCCCGCCGCGCGATGTCCAGCGTCCGGGTTGCGACAAACCCGGTGCGCGAAAACTGCTCGAGCGCAGCCCTCAGCAACAGGCGCCGCGTGCGCTCCTTGCGTTCCCGCCGGGTCACCGCCGTTGTCGCCGCCGCCGTCACGCTGTCGCTCTCACCCCACCACTGTCTCACAGCCGCTGCTGGAGTCGCTTAGCCGCCGCCACCACCACCGAAGTAGTTGAGTTTCAGCCTGATAAGTCAATACTCACTGAGGACAAACTTATTATGCTGAATGGAGCCGGAGTGTCAAGAGTCTTTTTCAGAAAATCGCGCGGACAGCATAATTTGCCTGTATACCTTGTGGAGCAGCATATTACGCCCAACCACGCTCCGCCTCTCCCTCGCACGTAAAGATTGGAACAGAAGTAAGCTTGATAAGTCTAAACTCACTGAGCTTAAACTAATCATGCTCAAAGGGGAAGTCGGGATGTTAGAGAAAGTAAGGCGGTAAATAAGTACGGTTTTCAGCCTTTTGAGTGACGGCACTTTGACGGATGGGAGAAAGTACACTATATTTGAGTAGAGCCGCTGTCTGTCGCAAAGGAGTGGTGAAATGAGCCGCAGGAGCCTGAAGGAAACTCTGTCAAAGCATTTCGAAAAGTTTCTTGTCGCAAGCGTGATTGCCGTAATAGCTGCTTACGGCATCAACCTCGCCGCAGGCACGTCGGAAGCATCGCAGTTGAGCACGCAGGCACGGGCGGCCGTCGAGCGGGTCCGGGAAGCGGAGCGGCAGGCGGCAATTCCGCCGGAAGCGCAGAACGACTTCCTGCCCCGGCTCGAACGGGCGTTTCTGGATATGCCGGCAGCCGGCGTGGAGCCTTCGTGGTTTGCATTCAAGCGGCCTTACGCGCTTCGACGGGCCGAGTTCGTGTCGCAGCCAAAACCGCTGCACCTCCCTCCCCTGCTCGAAGCGAAAGCGGATGTCGGCCAGGTCGAGCTCAGGTGGCGCGATTCGGACAACAACGAGAACGTAGTTATAACAGGCTACGAACTCCACCGCAATAATCCGAGCGGCAAGTGGGAAAAAGTTGCGGAATTCGGACCGAAAGAGAATGCCTGCACGGACAAGGGTCTCGAACATGAAGAGAGCTATGCCTATAAGCTCGTCTCCATATCGCAGCCCGCGCTCGGCGCTGCGCAGTTCGATAACCCGCAGGATGCGAAGAAGGAGTGCGAACCGCAGACTGTTCGCACCCGGTTCAACTTCGACGTGAAGATTTCATCCTGGGCGCCCGGGCACGCCAGCGGGAAGATAGCGGTTTTCAAGCCCGGTGGCGGAGAAGACAAGCAACCATTTTCGTGGCACGTCGGCTCGCACGTCGTGATTAACGGCAAAGACACCGGCTGGGTCGTCGAAAAAATCGAGGAGAGCTCCATCACAATCAAGAAGGGCGATAGGCGCAAACCGTTCGGGAAGTAGGTTATTCGCCCGGGAGATTCTTCTTCTCTTTAGGCTTCGCGCTGAACGTGGCGCGGTAGAATTCCCAGTTGGCTTTGCCGAGCGTGCCGAGAACCCTCATGGGCTGGTGGGCCACGCCGGGCAGTTCGGTGTAGGTATGCGGAATTCCCAGTGCTGTGAGGCGGGCGTGGAACTTGCGGTTGTTCCGCAGCGTTTCGTCCCGGTCGCCGATGGCCTGACGGATAAGCATCAATTTTCGCAGGGCGCCTGCATTCTTTTCGGCGAGGACCCACGGACTCTGCGCCACGAAATAATCCTGGTCGCCCCCGTAGACCGTCCGGAGAAGCTGCTCGCGGTCGCGCGGGCCGACGCGCGGAGTAGCTAACAGCTTCTGCTGCAGCGGCCCGCCGCCCAGGATGGATATTCCGCAGAAGAGCTTGTGGTGCTTGAACCCCAGCCGCGCCGCCCCGTAGCCGCCCATGCTGAACCCGTCGAGAATCCGCCCTTCCCGCGAGGCTATCGTCCGAAAGCTGGCGTCAATGTGGGGAATCAGCTCGCTTATGAAAATGGTTTCCACCGGCGTTTTCCCATCCTTCGAATCGCACCACATCCCGTGCGGCAGGCCGTTGGGGAACACGACTATCATCGGCAAAGTCCGGCCCGTGCGGATGGCAGCATCGAAGTACCTGGCCAGGCGGGGTATTCCTTCCAGCCCGCCACCGGACCCGTGCAGCCAGTACAGGACGGGGAAGCGCCGCTCCTTCTCCGTGTCGTAACTCTCCGGCGTGTAGATGTGATAGCTGACCTTCGTCCCGGCAGATGCGCTCTCGAAGACGCGATACTCGACTCGCGGCGCCTTGACCGCGGGCGTCACCCATTGAAGCGCAGTCTCTTCTTTTGCTGGCGCCTCCGGGGCGGCTTCTTGCGCGGTTTGATTGTCTTCCGGGATGTTTTCGGGCTTTGGATTCACCGGAGCTGCGGTATTGTCCTCGGCGGAATCCGCCGGGACTGCGGGCGCGGGTTTGTCAGAATGACGGAAGACTCCGGCGAGGAGCAGAATAATGATGGCCAGGGCCGTAATCCCCGCTGCCGCTCCGGCGATGACCAGATGCGGTTTCTTTGTCTTCCGCGCCGGTCGGGCTGATTCGGGCTGCACGCTTTTAATTCCTTCTGCTGGCCTGCGGCTCTATTCGCCCAGGAGCTTTTTCATCTCTTCGGACTTCGCGCGGTCGCGGGGCGTCTCGCCATCGTCGTCCTTCATGCCAGCATCCGCGCCATTCTCCAGAAGCAGCTTGACCATCTCGGTGTTGCCGTCGGAGACGGCGTCATGAAGCGGCGTCTCACCGCGGGCATCCCTAGCAAACGGGTTAGCTCCGCGATCAAGAAGCATCTTCGCAACTTCGACATTTCCCCGCGCGACAGCGATGTGCAAAGCCGTGTCGCCGAACTTGTCTTTCGCGAGGAGGAGGGCGTCGTCGTTCTTCGCAAGCAGCGATTTCACCTGCTCTGCATCGCCGGACGTGACAGCCTTGTGAAGCTCCGTCTTGCCGAACGGGTTCTTCCCCTGCCCCGCCGCCTGGGTCGCTTCCGGGGCCTTCGACTCGCCATCACCCGTCTGCTGCGCGTTACATCCAATTACGAGCAGCAGCAATCCAATCACACACAATACTCTCTTCACAATCCCTCCCTCTATTTCCCTTCTCTCTGCTTCAACTCTTCCCCCGACACCGCGCTGAATCTGAGCAGGAGTGCCTTCATCTCGTCCGAATCCGCCACATCAAGAGGCGTTTCTCCCGAGTCATTGACTGCGTTGAGACGCGCGCCATACTCGACAAGCAACCGAGCAATAGCGACATTCCTCATTTTGGCGGCGTAGTGTAGCAGAGTATTTCCATCTTTCAGAGAACTATCCGGGTCTGCCCGGTTGACGAGCAGGATTCGGACTACTTCCGTGAGTTCTTGCTGCACGGCGGTGTCGAGGGGCGTGAGACCGTAATCGTCAGGCTTGAAAGCATCAGCGCCTTCCTCTATGAGCATCTGCAACAAAGCGGGATTGTTCTTGCAGATTGCATATTGAACCAGAGTCTGCCCGTTCAGCTTAGTGTCCATGGGAACGAGGTTTCGCCGGATCAACACTCTAAGGATCTCCGGGGTGTCGGCCTCAAGTGCTCGCTCCAGCAGTGTTGCGAGGAATTTGCGGCTTTTCTTCGGTTGACAATTAGCACCATTGTCGAGAAGGAGTTTGAAAAGCTCCGTGTTGCTGAAAGTAATAGCGGCGTCTAAGGGGTTTGCGCCGAACATGTCGTGCGAGTTCACATCGGCACCATTCTCAATCAGGACCTTCGCCACTTCGAAATGACCCTGCGTTATGGCTTCATGAAGCGGGTAATCGCCCTTGCCATCCCGGGCGTTTATGTCCACACCGGCGGCGATGAGCTTCCTGACATCTTCGAGCTTTCCGTAATAGATAGCCACGAACAGTCTCTCCTGCATCTTTTTGGAGGGCTCGGGTTTTTCCGTGGTGGCCTTCTGCGCATTACCGGAGGGCTTGTCTTCAGGCTGTTCTTCCGGTGCGGGCGGGGGAGGAGTCGAGATGGGCGCGCCATCCTCCTGCTTTTCCAGCCGCTTCTCGCACGCGGAGAGCAGCAGGGCGAGCGCAGCTATGCAGATGGCTTTCTTCATTCGTCCTTCTCCCGGCGGCGTTCCGTCCTTTTCGGTGACCTGTCACTTCTCCCACTGCAGCGAGTTGCGTTCTTCAGCCGCCTGCTGCAGGAGCATCTTCAACTCGGGCGAATCGGGGTATTTCTTGAGCAGCGCTTCGAGCTTCGGGATAACAGCGTCATAAGTGGCTATTGCGCTCTTGAGAAGCCCCACATCCACCGTGCCGTTCTGCGTTTTCTTCTGGAAGTACTGCTGGTACATCGCGTGAGCTTGCGTAACCATCCTGCCGATGGCCTCCATCTGCTTGTATTCTTCCTGGGTTATCTCGGCGGCGGCTTCCTGCGGCTGTGCTGCCGGTGCCTCGGCCGGCTTTTCCGGCTGTTCCCGGGGCGGCTCGGGGTCGGGCATGATGTCCGGGGGTATCGGCTCTTGCAGCGGCCCGGCCTTCGCCGGCGCAGCGGGCGTTTCCCCGGCGGCCTCCGGCTTTTCCACGGGCTTATTGGCAGCGCACGAGGCAACAATAAGCGATACAGCGGCTATGAGAGCAGCGAACCATTTTGACATGGCAGACTCCTTTCAGAGAAAGAGTTGTGTTTGCATTATAACATCCGTGCAGGCGAACATGCAAGGCAGGCGGGCGAATATCGCTTGCAAGAATCGCGGCGGCGTGATTAAATGCTTGCATCTTCCTAACCACAGAGGCACAGAGGTCACAGAGAAGAAAAAGACAAATTTATATGTGTAAAGGCAGGAAGAAAAAGACTAAATACAAAACGGGAAACCCCGAAGATGCCTGAGCAAAGAGGCGTGGAGAACACGGGTAACAAACAGTACTCGGATGAGCTTACGGAAAAGATAATTGGATGTGCCATAGAGGTGCATCGCGCTCTTGGGCCCGGGCTGCTGGAAAACGCTTACGAAGAATGCCTGTGCAGAGAACTTGCCGTTCAAAAGCTGGAGTTTGAGAGGCAGGTCTCCCTGCCGGTCGAGTACAAGGGAGTGAAGCTGGACTGCGGATACCGGATGGACATAGTGGTCGAGGAAGCGGTGGTGGTTGAGTTGAAAACGGTCGAGAAGCTGCTGCCTTTGCACGAGGCACAGTTACTAACATATCTGAAGCTATCCGGCATGAAAAGAGGGCTGCTGCTTAATTTCAACACAGCGGTACTGCGGTCCGCTATAAAACGGCTTATGAATTGATTTTAACAATATATTATTGCTTTCCTCTGTGTCCTCTGTGCCTCTGTGGTTAATATACTGATTCAGGACGCAGGCGAACACCGAAAGGGCTGTGAGTGCTCGATATCAAGTACATACGGGAGAACCCGGACAAGGTCAAGCAGAACGCGCTCGACAAGGGCGTCGAGGTGGATATTAACAGGCTGCTCGAGCTCGACGCCGAGCGGCGGGACATGATTGGCAAAATAGAAAACATGCGCCATGAGCACAAACAAGCAAACGAAGAAGTTTCTCGTTTAAGGAGCCAAGGCGCCACTGACCAAGAACTGCGAGTGCCAGTTAAGGAGCTTCGAGGCCTGTCCCAGGCAATTAAGGAACTCGAACGAAGACGTTCTGTACCGGAAACGGAAATTGACGAAATCATGCTCCAGATACCCAACATCGCCATGGACGATGTGCCGGTCGGGGGTGCGGAGGTGAACAGGCTTCTGCGCGAGTGGGGCGATGAAGTCTGCAAGGTCGGGGCGAAGCCGCACTGGGACATAGGCGATGCGCTTGGGATTCTGGACACGAAGCTGGCGGCGAAGCTGGCTGGGTCAAATTTCGCGCTGTTCCGGGGCGCAGGCGCGAAGCTCGTACGGGCGCTCATGCAGTTCATGCTGGACGTGCACTCCGCGAACGGCTACGTCGAAATCTGGCCGCCGGTGCTTGCCAACCGCGAGGTCATGACGGGGACGGGCCAGCTCCCCAAGTTCGAAGAGGACATGTACCGCTTCGAGAAGGATGACATATTCCTTATCCCGACCGCCGAGGTGCCGCTTACGGCGATGCACGGAGGCGAGATACTGCAGTTCACGGATTTACCGCTGAAGTACTGCGCGTACACGCCGTGTTTCAGGCGCGAGGCGGGCGCTTACGGGCGCGAGACGAGGGGCCTGCTGCGCGTGCACCAGTTCGACAAGGTGGAGATTCTCAAGGTAACGACCGAGGAACAAGCTGCGGACGAGCTGGAAGGGCTGCTCGCGGATGCGGAAGGCATCATCCGGAAGCTCGGGCTTCGCTACCGCGTGGCGCTTCTATCGACCAGGGAGATGACGTTCGCCTCGGAGCGCACCTACGACATCGAGATATGGTCGCCGGGCGTGCAGCGCTGGCTCGAAGTGAGTTCGGTGAGCAGCTTCGGCGCGTTCCAGGCGCGGCGGCTCAGCCTGCGATACCGCGACAAGGACCGCAAGGTGCATTTCTGCAGGACAATGAACGGCTCGGGGGTTGCGTTTGCTCGACTGATAGCGTGCCTGCTGGAAACGTACCAGCGGGAGGATGGCTCGGTCGGGGTGCCGGAGGCGCTGCGGCCCTATTTCGGTTCGGAGAAGATAGAGGCATAGTAATTAACCGCAGAGGCGCAGAGGTTTACAGAGATTCGCGGAGAGTTTTTCTTGGATATAAACAAAATCACAGAGAGTATTATTGGAGCAGCGATAGAAGTTCACAAGCAGCTTGGGCCGGGTTTATTGGAATCCGCTTATGAAGATTGCTTATGTCGAGAAATGGCATTGAGAGAGATACAATTCGAACGCCAAGTATCGATGCCTTTCGACTACAAAGGCGTTAAATTACAATCAGGTTTTCGGATTGATTTGCTTGTGGAAAACGTGGTGGTCGTGGAGATTAAGGCGGTTGAGAAAGTTCTCCCGCTACATGAGGCACAACTACTGACTTATCTGAAGCTGGGCAAATGGGAAGTAGGATTACTGCTGAATTTCAATGTTGCACAACTGACGGAAGGCATTCACAGGAAAGTTTTGGGCTTTAAGGAATAAAAAAAGGATCTCAGCGAATCTCTATCGTTTCTCTGCGTCTCTGCGGTTAGGAGAGAGCTTACAGATTCGGCTTGACAAAACTGTGGAAGGCGGTATAGATGATGGTGGTCAGCGGGCATAGCTCAGTTGGTAGAGCGACAGCTTCCCAAGCTGTAGGTCGAGGGTTCGAGCCCCTTTGCCCGCTCCATTTCATTTTAGCCCTGCTTACGCTTCTGCTGGCGGGATGCGTGGTCCCGGAGGACCTGGACAAAACGGGAAAGCCATCGGGAGACAAGCCGGTCGTCGAGAAGCCCGAAAACGGAGAAAAGCCACTGGTGAACCCCGTCGAGACGGCGGACAAGCGGATATACCACGTGGTCGGCGAGGGCGAGACTCTCTGGCGCATTGCGAAGGCTTACGAAATCGACATGCAGGAGATAGTCAAGGCGAACAATCTGACCGATACGACGGTTCAGGTTGGGCAGAGGCTCCTGATGCCGGGCGCGACCGAGCTGGTCGAGGTGGAGAAATACAGACCGCCCAAGACGGGGAAGAAATTCGTGAGAAACGAGTCGTTCGGTTATCCGTGCGTGGGGAGGATTGCGACCGGATTCGGCAGCGAGAAGGGCGGGCACAAGCTGGAAGGCGTCGAGTTCGACGTGCGGCGCGGCACGAAGGTGGTCGCCTCGCGCACGGGCGAGGTAGTGATGGTCGCCCGGAAGTTCTCCGGCTACGGCCTGGTCGTGATACTGCAGCACGGGCCTTCTTACAGGACTTTTTACGGCTATCTCGGTGACACGCCGCTTCGCGTGGGCGATGCGGTGGCAAGAGGCGAGATTATCGGCGAGAGCGGCAAGGAGCCGCGCACGGGCAAGTCGCGGCTGCACTTCAGGATATACGAGGGCGATAAGGCGGTGAACCCCCTGGAGTATCTCAGGTAGGCTGGCGTGGCGGAACTTTCTGGCAGGAAGGACATCGGGGCGAGGGAGGATGCCTGGCTTGCGCCCTACGCCGCCAGGAGTTCGCAGACGAAGGGCCGCCAGCACCCCGAGGAAGAGGACGCCTACCGGACCTGCTATCAGCGCGACCGGGACAGGATAATCCACTCGACGGCCTTCCGCCGGCTTGAATACAAAACGCAGGTCTTCGTAAACCACGAGGGCGACTACTACAGGACGCGGCTGACGCACACCATCGAGGTGCTGCAGATTGCGCGCTCGATAGCGAGGTGCCTGCGGCTCAACGAGGACCTGACCGAGACGCTGGCGCTGGCGCACGACATCGGCCACACGCCATTCGGCCATTCGGGCGAGGAGGCGCTTCACGGGCTGATGAAGGACCACGGCGGCTTCGAGCACAACCGGCACGGACTTCGCGTGGTCGATGTGCTGGAGAACCGCTACCCGGACTTCCGCGGCCTGAACCTCACCTACGAGGTGCGCGAGTCGATACTGAAGCACAATACCCCGTACGACACGCCGGCCGAGACGGAGCTTGAGCCGGGGGCCATGCCGCTCCTGGAGGCGCAGGTGGTGGATGCGGCGGACTCGATAGCCTACGACAACCACGACCTCGACGATGCTCTGAAAGCGGGTCTGATAACGCTCGGGGACCTCGGGGAAGTCGGCCTCTGGATCGAGGTGCGCAGGAAAGTTGATGAGGCGTTCGGCGACATCGAGCCCCTGCACGTGCGCACGCAGGCAATCCGGTTTCTCATACACAGCGAGGTCGTGGACCTCCTGGAGACGAGCGGGAAAGCTCTCAGGGAGGCCGGGGTGAGAGACATCAAGGGCGTGCGCGAGGCGGGCGTGCATTTGGTAAGCTTTTCGAAGGGGCTCCGGCGGAAGAAGCAGGAATTGCAGAAGTTCCTTGCCGAAAGGGTGTATAATCACTATCGCGTTGTTCGCATGACGACCAAGGCGAAGAGATTCATAGAAGATTTATTCGGTGCATACATTGGCAGCCCGAACCAGCTCCCGCCCGAGCACAGGGCGTGGGCCGAGGAGACGGGGCTGCACCAGGGAGTATGCGATTACATAGCGGGCATGACCGACAGGTATGCCCAGCAGGAGCACATGAAGCTGTTTAATCCATTTGAGAGGGTCTGAGGGCATACATAGCGTAACATGCCGCCCCGCCCTCCGGAAAGGAAGGTCGTCATGGAGGAAATCTCCGACCAGGAACCGGAGTCCAGGCTCGACAGGCTCACGACCGTGAGCGAGAAGACCAAGCTTATTGCGATAAGGATACTCTTTATCCTCATTGCAGTGGGAATCGGGCTCTTCCTGTCCGGCCACGACGAGCCGGAAGGGAAAATCTTCACCGCATCGAGCATCTGGTACATGCTCGCCGCGGCGGCAATCGCCGCAGTGCTCGTGCTCGTCGAGGTGTTTTTCGCCAAGAGCGACATCGCCACTGTCAGCGCCATAGTCTTCGGCCTGCTTATTGGCATCATCATGGCGTACCTGTTCCAGGGCGTCATATTGCTCATGGTGACCGACCCCGACATGCAGAAGACGCTCGAAGTGCCGGTACACCTGATACTTACGGCGATATTCTGCTACTTCGGTGTGACTTTCCTGCTGCGCACGCACAACGATTTCCGTTTCATCGTGCCATTCGTCGAGTTCAGGAAGGAGACGGCGGGCGGCAGGCCTGTCGTGGTTGATACGAGTGCGATTATCGACGGGCGCATCGGCGAGATACTCAAGACCAGCATCATGGATGCGCAGCTTCTCGTGCCGAGGTTTGTGCTCGGCGAGCTTCACGGCCTGAGCGATTCGCGCGACCGGCTCAAGCGGGGGCGCGGCAGGCGCGGGCTCGACATCCTCAATCAGCTCCAGACAACCAAGGGCGTAGACATCAAAATTATCGACAGGGATGTCCCGAAGGCGGACAAGGTCGATGCCAAGCTGGTCGCGCTTGCGGCATCTCTGAGCGCGAGGCTTCTGACCACGGACACGAACCTCGACAAGCTCGCGCGGCTGCGGGGCGTGTCCGTTATCAACATACACGAAATTGCCGAAGCGGTCAGGCCGCAGCTCCTGGTGGGCGAGGATTTCCTGGTAAAGCTTGTGCGCGCGGGCGAAAACCCGGGCCAGGGCGTGGGATACCTCGCCGACGGGACGATGGTCGTCGTGGATGACTCGAAGCATCTCGTTGGCCAGGAAATTTCGGCCATCGTTACGAGCACGCACCAGTCCAGCGCAGGCCGCATGATATTCGGAAAGATAAAGGAATAGACCGGGGCCGGTCGCGCCGTGGCGCAGATGCCCTGCCGACGGTTTCCGCTTGACACTTGTGCCTCTTCGCGTAAACTCCTTTTGTCGCCCCGGATACGGGGTGTGGCTCCCGCTTCACAGGCGTAACGCGAGCGAACCTGGATGAAATCAACGACCCGCAAGAACCGGCTGCCGTTGCTCCTTTTCGTGGTCGTCTCCGCCATAACTTTCCTGGCAGGGCTAAGGCTGTCTGCGGAGTTTGCCAGCAAGTACTACAAGACGCCAATCAGCCCGGTCACGATGTCGCTGATGCAGATTTTCTCCAACCTTGTTTTTGTCGGGGCGGCCCTCATGCTTCTGCTGATATACCGGCGCTGGCGGAAAGCCTCGGAAAAAGAGGAAGAGCTGGCGGAAAAACGCAAGGAAGCAAAGGAGGCGAAACGGGCACTCGAAGCCCAGGAGCTGCTGGTGGAGAAGATGAAGAAGCGCGACAGCATGAAGAGCGAGTTCATCTCCATCGTGACGCACGAGCTGAGGACTCCCATGACGCCCCTCAAGTCAGTCATCGAGATGTTCCACGACGGCTCGCTCGGCGAGCTGACCGAGCTGCAGAAGAAGTACATCGATATGCTGTCCAAGAACGTCGAAAGGCTCGTGCGATTCACGACCGAGGTTCTGACGCTGTCGAGGCTCGAGTCGGGACGCTACTCCCTGAAGCCGAGGATGATTGCCGTGCGCGAGGTTCTCGAACCGGTTGTGGAGCTGCTTGCGGAGAAAGCGCAGACGAGGAGTTCGACCGTTTCCATCGATATTGAAAGCGGGATATCGGCGTTCGCCGATGCCAGCACCCTTGGGGATGTGGTTACCAATCTTATCAACAACGCGATAGTTCACACCTCGGAAGGCACCGCGATAAAGGTTTTATGCGAGCCGCTTGACGGCAATCGGGTCGAGGTACGCGTCTCCGACAACGGGCAAGGCATCCCCGAGCACGCGCTGGGCCGCGTATTCGACCGTTTCTTCCAGGCGGACAGGGAATCGGACCCGGGCTACGGCGGCACCGGGGTGGGGCTCGCGGTGTGCAAGAAGCTGGTCGAGGCAATGAGCGGAGAAATTTCCGTCGAATCCCGCGTCGGCGAAGGAACGACCTTCAAATTCACCTTGCCGGCTTCACCACCGGAAAAAGCAGAAGGCGGTCCGAGTCAATCCAGCCAGTGAGCGGCGGAATCCCGCATAGCCGCCGACCCCAGTGAGATTGAATGCGCAATAGGAAACGCGCCCGCGACGCCACAGGATGTCGCCGTCAGCCTGCTGCCGTTCGCGGCGCTGCTCTTGTGCCTGCTCGCCCGGCGCCGGTCTTCGAACAGACTGCAATCCTCGGATAGATAGGACCGGCGCAGGTCGGTTCTCAAAGCTTCAGTTGTTGATGTTATTACATTTACCTCGCTTAAAAAAGGCTTTATGCATGCGCAACATTGCCAATCTCTCCGCACTATCGAGTTGACAGAACCGGAATCCTGCCCTATAATGTATCTGACGTGCAAACGGGGTCATTTGTTGCTTGTCGTTTTTTCCTGTTGAGGGGGTGTGTATGAACAGAGCACAGGTTGTTGATGCTGTGCAGCAGAAAATCGGTCTGTCGAGGGCGGCGACCGAGAGGGCAGTACTGGCTGTTCTCGATACTATCGCGGGTGGTCTGAAGAGCGACGGATCTGTTCTGCTCGTTGGCTTCGGCACCTTCAAGGTCAAGGAGCGCAAGGCCAGAACCGGCCGCAACCCGCAGACCGGCGCGAGCATGTTTATCCCGGCGTCGAAGACCGTCGGCTTCAAGCCCGGCAAGGCGCTCAAGGATTCCCTGTAGTTATACCATTACATCAACTCGGCCCGGGCCTCGCGCCCGGGCTCTTTTTTGCCATTCTCAGATGTAGTATGCCCGCGTCGGCAAGTTGTAGTCAGGATTTGGCGGAGAGTTTCCGCAATGCTCGCCCTGCCTGTTGTCTAACCCACGGCATCTCATGATGCTGGAGCCTTGAAATATCGCCGACTGCCTGCTTTGATCCGAACTTCGCCAGCGCTGCGGCGATATCACCGAGCATCAGGCCTTCTTCCTTCCCGAGCAGCTTGAGCAGGACCGTCTCTGTGCCGGGGTCGGCGATATTGCCGAGTGCGCGGACAATCTGGCGCCGGTTCTCGTACGTTTCATCGCTCTCAAGGCGTGCAAGCAATTGCGGCAGGTATCTCTCGTCCCGCGACCTCGAAACTTGGATTATCTTCAAACGCCTCTGGTCTTCCGTGCCCTTGTGTAACTGCTTGAGACCCATTCACGCCCTGTAGTCAGCGGGGTTACTTGCCGCCTGACCGACTTATTTGTTTGCCCCCAACGCTACGCTTAGCTCAATGTAGCGGCGAGCCGCGTTTGAGTTGTCATCCAGATGCCCCTCAATGTCCCGGCCCCAGGTGCGTATTTGGCATTGGGGATCACCCCGCCACTGCTTTAATGCGTACCAGCCTAACACGATTCTCTCCAGTCGAGCCAGTTCTTCACCGGAACAAGCCGGGAGGGCATACTCCGTGCGGATTCTCGCCATCTTGGGGACAAGACCTTGATAGCCTTTGCGACGCGTGTCCGACGAGTTGATGCATTGTAAATATCCGGCATCGAACGCCCATGGTTGAACAATAGGCTGGCAATCGACCAGGACCATGCCGCCCGTCTGCGGCGGAGGCAGACGGCTGAGACCATTACACATCTGTATGTCTCCGTGGCAAACCTCCGGCGGGCAGACCGAAGAAACGAACGCGAAGTCTCGTTCCAGTCGTGTCAGGATTTGACTGGCCGACCCAGGAGGTGGAGGGTCGTTGCGAAGTCCGCCCTCGATCCAATCCGCGATGATTTCAGTGCTCATGGTGTCTATATGTCTACGTTCTATGTCCTTTGCTGCTTTCTGAAAACGCACCGCTCCATCTAAGAGCATGGAGAATTCCTCGCCGAGCCAGAGGTAATTCATATTTCCATGCTTGATGAACTCCATCACCATCCAGCCGATGCGGTCATTGCCCAAGAGGTCGCCAAACATGAAGAGCTTCGGTTGGAGTTCAGGGTCCGCCTCTGCGATGCGCGGCATCCAGTAGAGCTGATTATGGTTCACGCCGGTCTTGATGAGCACCGGGGTCCGTGATTCAGACCACACTCCAGAGAAATGCAAACTGCCACCTGCGCCCAGAGACTGCTCGTCTAATTTAATTGATGAAACCCGTTCATCGAGCTGTTCGGTCAATGTTTCTGTTAAACGAGCTACCACCTCTGGCGCTCGGGAAACCCTCCAACCATTGGGTTCGAACAGATTCACTCTAAAGACTCCGCTGGATTTGAACCAGGACGGCCGACTTGCAATACGGGAACAACCGACTTCCGCGCGCATTCAACGACTTTCCAGCGCCTCTGGTTTTCCGTGCCCTTGTGTAACTGCTTGAGTCCCATCTGAATCTCTCGCACGGTTAAGCCTACTTGTCGCTCTCCGTTATGAACCGCATGATTGCTTTTGCCTGCGCTTCGGTCACATGCCCCGCAAGCTGCCTCTGGGCATCTTCGTAAATCCTGCCGAACTCGCCTTTGAACTCGCGCCAGTCCTCATCGCCGGCGTCGGCGAGCCTGCCCTCCCAGTTCTCCCAGTGCGAGGTTATTTTCCTTAGAACTTCTTCGCCAATGCTCTTGACCAGCAACTCCTGGCTCGTGTCCAGGCCGAGCTTCTGCGCCAGGCCGGGCAACTTATCATCCAGCTTATTGCGCAACTGCCACATCTGCCAGTCCCGCCACTTCTTCACTTCCTGCGCATGCTTCTCGCGCTTCGCGGCCTGGTTCTCTTCCTTGAGTTCCTTCTTGATGTCCTCTTTGAGTCTATCGATTGCGTCGTGGACGCCCCTGTTTGGCCCGTGAGAGTATTGCTCCATCTCTTCCCTTTTCTTTTCTTCAGAGTCCTTTACGGCTGCAACTTCGGATTCCCTGCCCGCTGCGGCGAGCTGGTCCTTCATCTCGCTGATGCTTTCGGAATTCGCCTCGATTGCAGCGAGGGTTAGCTCCAGCCTCTCGTTCAGGTCGGCGATGCTCTTTTCGAGCGAGTCCACCTTGCCGGCGAGGCTGTCTATCCTCGCGTTGACCGGCCCAGGGTCCTGCCCCTGCGGTTTCTCTCTGCCCGTCGTGGACATTATGAAAGCGCCCGCCACGAAGCCCGCTACCAGAAGCAGCCCCAGCGCAACCGACTTGTTCATCTGTTATTCTCCTGATATCCGGTGTGATTACGCTATTGTAAAAAGAGTTCCTCGGCCCACAAGGGAAATTTCCCCTTGCGCGCGGCACGCCATCCCGATAATGTGAAGCGACATGCGCCAGCGGGTAATCACAAGCAGCAGCAACCCCATAGTCAAGCGGCTCAGGTCGCTCGCCGGCTCGCATTCCCGGCGCAAGTCGGACACGTTCCTTCTGGAAGGCCCGAAATTCATATTCGACGCCATCGCCGCAGGAATCACCTTCAAAACCCTTATCGCAAGCGAAGACTACGAATGTCCCCTTCCCGAAGCATGGCCGGACACGCAGTGCCTGCGCGTCAGCTCGAAGCTCTTCAAGCAGATATCCTCCACCTCTACGTCGCAGGGGCTTCTCGCGGAAGCCGCCCGGCGATGGACGCCGCTTACGGAAATAACAGCCGCCGGCAGGCACCTTCTCGCCGCCTGGGATGTCCAGGACCCCGGCAACGTAGGCACTATCATCCGCTCCTGCGCCGCATTCGGCATGGGCGGGGTGATTGTCAGTCCCGGCTGCGCCGACCCGTTCTCTCCCAGGGCCGTCCGGGCTTCCGCAGGCGCCGTGCTGCACCATCCCGTCGCCAGGGCAGTAGCCCTGTTCGAGCTTCTGGATGACCTGCGCAAGGCAGGCTACTCGACCTGCTGGACAGGCTCGCAGGGAGAGAAAGCCGACTGGGGGTCTCTGCGGGCGGGGCGGTCTGCCGTTTTCGTGGGGTCTGAGGGCCGGGGTTTCGACGACGACCAGAAGAAAGCAATCGGCCGGGGATTGCGAGTGCCGATCCGGGAGCAGGTCGAATCTCTCAACGCCGGCGTGGTAGCCTCAATCGTGGCCTACGAACTCGCAGGCCGGTCGCTCTAATCCGCCTCTGACTTCAATCTCTGCCTCAAAGCGCAAAGTGCGCGCCGGCCCTGCCCCGAAAGTCGTCAGGAGGTCATGCGGGGAGTTAGTCTGGAAAATCTGGTATTATTGATGAAACCGGGTCGTTTCATCGTCTGTACTTTAGGATGCGGAGGTTGCCTGTCTTTCTCCAGGAAGTGAACATGTCGAGAGAGGACGCTATCAAGATAAGCCCGGCGAGGAGATTCCTCGTTCTTGTTGCGGCTTCATGGTTCATCGTTCTCCTCTGCACGACAGGGGTTGCCTGCAAGAAGTCCGAGGATGACTTCTATCTCCCCGGAGACCCGACCAATGCCGTCTTCAGACCCAATCACGTCGTCGAAGTGAACATCGAACTTGCGCCGGAGGACTGGGACGCGCTGCGCTGCGAAGGGCGCGGGCTGGCCTCGACAATGTCCGGCTCCATAGAGCCGTTCGAGTATACCTACTTCGTCGGCACGGCCACGGTCGACGGCAAGAGAATCGAGAATGTGGGAGTGCGCAAGAAGGGGTTCCTCGGGTCTCTCTCGGTGGTTCGCCCGTCGCTTAAGGTCAATTTCGGCAAGTTCGTTGACGGCCAGACCTATTCAGGCATGAAGCGCATGACGCTCAACAACGACCTCCAGGACCCGTCCCACACGCACCAGGTAATGAGCTACGCGCTTTTCAGAAAGGCTGGCATTGTCGCGCCCCGGTGCAACTTCGCCCACGTTACCGTCAACGGCGAGGACCTCGGCACCTACAGCCACGTGGAGAGCATCAAGAAGCCCTTCCTGGCGCGCCATTTCAGCAACAACGACGGCAATCTCTACGAAGGGCAGGTCGCCGATTTCACGCCGGAGCTCGTTTCGAGATTCGAGCGCAAGACGAACGAAGGCGACCACGACAGGTCCGATTTGGACGGAGTCGTACAAGCCCTGACAGCCAACGACGCAGACCTGCTCACGGCGCTGGAGCAGGTGATGGATGTGGACGAGTTCCTGACGTTCTGGGCGATGGAAGTCATCACCGGCCACTGGGACGGATATGACGGCAACAGGAACAACTTCTACTTCTACTTCGATCCCGAGACCGGTCTCGTTCACTTCATCCCCTGGGGGACCGACGGCACCTTCAACGAGGGCAATCCATTCAGCCCGACCGCACCGGTTTCCGTCTTCGCCGTGAGCAAGATAGCCTACCGGCTCTATAATTGCCCGGAAACGCGCCCGCTCTACCTCGACAGGCTGACTTCGCTCCTCGACGATGTCTGGAACGAGAGCGCCCTGCTCACGGAGGTTGACCGCATCGAGGGGCTCGTGCCCTGCGACCCGGATGGGGTTCAGAGACAGCGTGACTACATAATGAACAGGCGGAGCCACATCCTCGCAGAGACAGGCGGCGGGGGTGCGGACTGGCCCTTCCCGTTCACGTCGGAAGCGCCGGTGTATCACGAGCCGCTGCCGATAAGCGGCACGTTCTCGGCGACCTGGGGGCCGACAGACAACTTCGTCACGAACGGGGACGTGTCCATCACGGTGGCGCCCGGCGGAGTCCCGGTGGTCTTCTCCGCAATCTACAATTCCGCCGGCCTGGCAGAAGATGGAGGCGGGGTCAAGGCCAACATAACCTTCGTCTGCTTCCGCCCCGGCGAGAACACCCTGATTCTCATCCTCAGCACGCCGACCCTGTTCGTTGAGCCGGGGGTCGTGCCGATGCACGGATTCGAGACGCTCGGCATTCTTATGGAGATTGACGAGTCGGGGCCCGTACCCGTGCCCGTGCTGCTCGGCTTCATCGGCGATGGCACGATTACGTTCGACGCCGCCGGCACGACCGAGGGAGACGAAGTCTCCGGCAGCTTCAGCGCCCTGCTCTCACAGTAACCGCAAACCTCTTGCTGCCCGTACCCCGCCGCAGCCGTGCTACTCGCCCTTAAAGACCTTCGTGAAGTTGGTCAAATCGCCTTCAGTCTCGTTGTAGCAGATGACTCCTTCGCGGTTTATCTTCCAGTTCCTGGCAAAACCTTCGCGCCATTCTGCAGGCGCTGCTATACAGCACCAGTCGCTGTTGTCTTCGTTTACCGAGATATCATAGTAGTAGCCCTGTCTGTCGCTATGCCTGGGATGGTCCGGGTCATTCCGTGCCAGAGAGGGCTTTATGTAATTGCTGTTGCACAGGTCGAAATAGTCTCCGTAGTGGCCGTTTCTGCTCTTGTAGAGCTCCTGCGCGGAGGCGATGGTCCGCAGGATATTCCACGGCATTGGGCCTCCGTTGGATATCTTGCTGCATCCGGCGCTGCAGGCCGCGAGTGCGATTAGTGAGCCAAGAATCGCCAGTTTCACCCGTTTCATTGCGTTTTCCCCTGCTCTACTGTTCTACTGTCAACTGCTCTACTGTCTCGGCGCGGCCGCGCAGTGCTCTTTTGCAAACGGCGGGACGGCTGCTTGTCCTCTTTGCCGCTCAGTCGCTTAAGACAGTTTTATCTCCCATTCAGGCTGCGGTCGAATCTTGTTCAGCATGTAATATCCCGGGAAAAAGTTGGCCTGACTCACCATCTCGGTAATGAGCACTTTTTTATTGGGACCGCCACGGAGGTAAAAGACTCTTTTATCAATACTCAACTGCGCTATATCCTTAAAAGGAACCACGAAAGGCTCCTTCTTCCCTATAATTCCCGCAGGAGTGCATTCGACGCCTTCGGCGACGAAACGGAGGTTTCTCGTCCATCGAACATCATGCCCCCCGGAGAATATTTTCATCATGCGCGACCCCATTATTCCGGCGATGCGGTCGCGCAGCATGTCGAGTTCTTTGTCCCAGCCCCTGACCAGCTCGGTGAATTTGATTGTCTCGCCTCCGGGCTCCTTCTCGCGCACGAAGACGAGATTCATTTTCGCTCCCTGGTACACATCGTTGATGAACTTCTCCTTTGCGGCGAAGGTGAAGGATTCGAGTTCTTCGTATGGTATTTGCTTCTCGCCGAAGACCCCGACATCCCGAACGCCGCGCTCGCGACATTCGAAACGGCAGCGCCGCAGCCTGCTCACGGTGAAGGCGCCGGCCAGTCCAGCGCCGAGTATGAACCCCGCAATCGGGATTAAATCCCAGTAGACCGCGACGGCAATCGCAATTGCAATCGACCAGAGAGCCATGAGAACAGCCAGCCAGTTGCCCCGCCGTCTCTGAAAGAGGATTTTCCCGAGATTATCGGCCCACTGGAGATGTTCGTCGTTTTCGGGCTCTCTCGTGTTCTCTTCCGAAGCATCGGGCATCGCAGCAACCTCCCGGCGACACTTTACCACAACAATGGCAGTTGCGCAAGCCGGGATGGTTTACAGTGCTCTTTTGCAAACAGTGTGTTAGAATGTCTACAAGAAGGGTTTTGCGATAAGGAGCTTGAAGGATGAAGAAACTACTCGCGGCAATCCTCGCATTGACGGCAGTCAGCCTTTCGTGCTGCGGCGCCGAGAGCCCCAGGCCTTATATCAAGGTCATGTTGAAGAGCGATGGCACCGTGCTTGCCGAGGGCAGTGATATTGATGCGAAAGAGGTCGCTGACAGTCTCAAGAAAGAGATTGGGAAAGCACCGCAAGAGAAAGTCAACGGCTTCCCCGTCTCGACCCTCGAGATTCTGACCGAAACAACCGGACCCGTCCGCTACGAGCAGGTCATGAAAGTACTTGATGCATGTTCGAGACTGGGTGTCTGGCGGCTGTACTACTCGCACCCCGACGTGAACGGCGGAGTAGCAGTGAAGGTCGAGCTGCCTGTCAGCCTGAGTGCGCCGGAGGACTATGTCAAAAAGCCGCTGCTTCTTGAGCCTGTTGACGATAAGGAACTGGCAGTTGCCCGGGATACCAAGCCTCCCGAAACCGCAGAGCCGCCGAAAGCTGCCACTGTAACCGTCAGCGAACCAGGAAAAGCGAAAAAACGCGCTAGGCCGCGCGAGCGCGTGTTTGTCAGAATGCTCTGGATAGACCCGAGCGCTCCAGAGCCGACAGACCCGGCAAAGAAAGACCCCTACGGCAGCGGAGGCGCCTTCGTGGTGTATGTCAACGGACCTGCAGTCCCGACAGGCGGCAAGCCTTATTGGGAACAGTTCGAGACAATGCTCCGCAACGCCGTCCGAGGCGCAGGCTTTGAAGTGGACCTGAGGCCGTCCAGCAAGGTGAGATTCAGGGATGTCCTGCAGTGCGCTCTGACCTGCATCAACTCAGGCGCCGGCTCAATCAAACTTGGCCCAGCTGACCAATATCAGAAATAAAACCCGCAGCGGGGAGGTCAAGACGTTTTTGCTGCGCTCTTTTGCAAACGGCGGGGCGGAATGCCTATGTCTTGCGTAGGAGCGGTTGGTTATGCTTTTTTCTGTGCCATCGCAGCGCTCCGACCGCGAGCGCGACAAATGAAATATAGACAGGAGCCCATCCGGTTCCGCCGAGATACTCCCAGTAGAATACCGGTACCGCGAACACCCTGCCCAGGTCCGTAAGGAGAACCTCCCCTTTGAAGCCGCCGAATCAGCCTCAGTTGTAGTCTGCCATGCGGCCGGGGGAGGCAATGTAAAGGGTGGTGCCAATACCGAAATAGACGGTGAACAGAATGCCAGCTATGATTACCGGTTTTGCCATCCTGTGTACATCATCGGCCATCACGGACCCCTTTGACAGCACTTTACCGGAAAAATGACCGTTCCACAAGCCTGTCCCTTCCCTGCTCTCCTGTTCTACTGTCAACTGCTCTACTGTCTCGGCTGCGCAGCAGCCGCAGCCTGATGTTGACTTGTGTGCCAAAGTGTGGTAGGGTTTTGTCTCCAATCATGTAAGAGGGGCTGTCATGGTACAGCAGGCCGTGCGCGCAGAGACGCTTGTCAGGAAGTGGAAAAGCACGCTGCTCTCGGAAGAGAAACGAGGAAAAGAATCTATCAATGGCGAGGTGATAGTCGGGCCCCGTGACCTTGTCGGGCGGGAGATTCTCGTCGAGAGGCACCTGAAGCCCAGCTACCCCAACCTGCGCGAGCTGGCACGCCCAACAACGGTATTTCTGTGGGAAGTCGGCGAAGGTCCTGCATGGCGCAAGCGCCGCGGCACGCGCATCGGCGGAACGCCCTGGTGGCCTGCCGATGAGCCATGGCCGGTCGATTCCGAAGGTGAGCCGCTGAGATTCGTCGCGCAACTTGACTTTGATGTGAAACACCCCCTCGAAATAGAATTTCCGGGAGAGATTCTCTCGCTGTTCATCACGGAGGAGGATGGAATCTGGGGTGACTACCATTTCTTCTGGCACGCGGCGGAGGAGACAAAGAAGCTTCTCAAGCCGCAGGACATGCCTTCGTTCTACGAGAACGAGGACCTTGTATACGGCCCCTTCTTCGGCCACCCCTGCCTGACTTATGACTACGAACTCTATGACTGGAAGTCACCGGAGAGTTGGCGTGAGCACAATGCCGACGAAGCGGCCAGCCCCGGTTGGCTTAAGAAGATAATACCGGGAGTCTCGCAGGCGGAGTACGTGCCTGTCGTTCAGGCGACAAAGATAGGCGGCATACCCTATTTCATACAAAGCTACGAGCCGGGTAGTCCCGAGTGCAACTGGAAGCCGGACTGGATGTTCCTCTGCACAATCAGCAGCATCTGGGACCATCGTTTTTCTCGCGGAAGGACCAAGGGCGTATTCATAAACCAGCCGAAAAAATTGCTCGAATACAGGGACTTCATGCTGGCTGATGTGGGGCAAATCTACCTGTTCGCGGACGAGTCAGGCAGACTCCGGTACTGGTGGGATTTCTACTAAACCCTGCCGCGCGGCAGGCTCTTGCTTTCTGTGTGGTTTGGGGTATACTTTCCTGGTGGACGGAACCACGCGATTGGGAGACGCAGCGAGGATTGTAGAATGTCTTATCCAATCATACTCAAGTACAGCGACGGGCAATACAATACGACCAAATTGATGAAGGAATCGGAGCTCAACAAAGTCCTCTCAGAGTATCCCGGCATGTTTCTGGACAAAGAGTTGGGAATGTGGCTCTGGCAGGATGAAGGCAAGACCATGATGCTCAAGGTCGAGATGTATGACGAGAATGATGACGCAATAGAGGTTATCGAGAAGGAAGGAGGCGATCGCCTCCTTGATAATATTTGCCTTGGGTACTACTTCCAAATTTGGACGTGGAAACGGACAGCAAGTGAAAGAGCGATGTACCAGAAAGCGCTTGAGATAGCTTTCTGCCTTAGAGAAAAAATGGACCTAGATGTTATAGACCAGACAACCGGGGAATACCTCTTTCCCGACCGGGAAGGATCGCTCTTGAAAGAGTTGCAAGCCCGCGCCAAACGCGTCCCCAAGCGCCGGAAATGGCTTAGACGAAATGAACAGGCCGGTAGATCATCCTCCATTTGAGTAGTACAGTAGGCTCACGCCAGCGGGTTGCCGTACTTGACCATCTTCTCCAGCCAGTACCTGAACGACGTAGCAACCTTTATGTCATGGTCGGGCAGCGCTTCCGCTTCGGTGAACATCACCACGGGCAAGTCGTCCTCTACAGGCCATCTCATGTCAAAGCAGTCGTATGAATTGCTGGAAAGGTGTTGACAGAAAGGCATGAAACAGTTGAAGTCCCACTCGCCTTCCGGGTGATTCCATCGAATTACGTGCTCAGTGTAAGCTTGGAGAATCTCTTCTGGAGCGAAAAGAGTGTAGGACAAAGGCTGAATTGGGTCATCGCACCAGCTCATCAGGTCCAGAGCGCCGAAAGCGTCGAGAAATCGTTGATAAATTGGAATAAGCTCTCTGCCGAAAGTGTCCACGAAGCCCGCTGGCGCTGTCAGGTTGACATCGCGCCTGCGCCATTCGGACGGATTCTTGTCCATCCATTCTCTGAAAAACGCGAATTCATCTTTCATGCCTTACCCACCTGCCCCTATCTTGGCCACTTTATACATAAGCTTATTCCAGAATGAAGTTAGTTCATTATGCAATCCGGCTTCTTGAATTTCAAGGTTGCAGAACTTATTCGACCCTCCCCATTTCAGCGGGTGAATGTGATGAACTTGCCAATTAGAATTCCAAACTTGGCCTGGGTGTGCTTTCTTCCATGTTTCTTTGAAAGCTTCCCTAATGTGCTTTTCGAACTCCTTACGCATTGCGTCCGCCTCTACCGTCGGCCTTAGTCTAAGGGGGCCTTTAGGCATTTTTGCTCCTTTAGGGTAGTTCTTGAAGGCGTCTTTAGGTAGTCTGAACCAATCCGTTCCATCGCGCAAGATTTGGTGCTGTGATTTACCGAGACTCTTCCCAAAGATAGTTTTCTTTGCAGATTCACTCATGCCCTCTTTCAGAACTTCTGTACTCGCACGACGCTGGGCCATGCGGGCCATGGACTCTCTTACGGCTCTTTGTGCTGCGGATTCGAAGAACTGTTTGTTGGCCCACTCCAGGATGGCTGCGGAGCCAGAGGCGATGGTAACCATGTCTGCCCAGAGATTAATACACTCCCACTGGAATGTGTTCCTCTGACTCTGCCAATGACCGCCTTTTATGAAGTAAGTGCTGAAATACTCTTCGTCGGCGTATACCTGTGCTAAAGCCTCACGACTCCTTGCCGCCTTGTCATTGTGCTTGCATATCTTGACCATGGTGTCGATTTTGCTCAGAAGGCGGATTTGCTCGGCGAGGTCATCTTTGTCGGTGAGTAAGGGACTGCGGCCGTATTTCTCGTTAAATGCTCCGTACAACTCCTGCTGGAGTTTTAGGATGACGTGTTCAGCGTAATTGGCCCAAGAGACGATATCCCTTTCGCCGGCTTGATGTAGACGGTCTTTCAGTAAGGCGATAATATTGCGAGCCCGCAGAAGTATCGCCTGTTCTCGCTTGAGGCGAGAAAGGAACGGCTTCATCTCCTTGTTCCACAGGCCGTCAATGGGGCCGCTGTATTTGCTAGCCTGTTTGAGTTCCTGCTGTTTGCGCTTGACGGCCCAGACGGTCTGGAGGTCATACTTCCCCGTGACTTTCGCTTTGACGAAATCCTGTATCATGCGGACATCTTCAGGCGTGAGCTGGAAGGTCCAGTTGAGTCCGTGTCGCATGAACGTTGCATGAGCAACAGCCATGCTGTCATCAAATTCGCCCTGGGGAGTCTTTCTGTATTCGTCTGTTAGTGCGATGAGTTGCTGGTATTCCTTGAGGTTTTCTTTCGTTTTTGGGGAGAGAGATCCTTTCTCGTAGAGTTCATCGAGGCATCTCTCCATAAGATTTTGTTCTTCTGTCCCGCGCCATTTGTCGCGTTTCCACCACAAACGCATCTCGATGAAGAAAGAATAATCAACAGGCGTGCAGAAGAGCTTCAGATCCATATTATCCGGCACACTGACTTCCACGAACCCGTTATCTTTATTGGTCACTTTGGGGCAGTTAGGCTGCGTGAGTTCGGATTTGAGAAGGACATCCAGCCTATGGAGAACACAAAATGTAGAACTGCTGCCTCTTGTGCTCCTGAATTGTACTTTCCCTTCGGGGGTGAGGTCTTCGTTGACTTCCCAGTCTTCGCAGCCGGGGGTATTGCGCCATCCCATTGCAGTGTCCTTATTCCGGGAGGGGTTTCAGGCGGTCGTAGAGCAGCGCCAGGGCGGCGCTGATATCCTCGTTACCGGCAGCCACGTAGCTGAAGCTCCACGAGCGCCGGAAGGTCGAGGGGGTGCCGTCCTCTGCCCTGCCTGCAGGCTCGACCGTCGTGGAGTGCGAGCGCAGGTACAGCCCCGCAGCCGAGAGAGGCTGCACTTCGAGCGGGACATCGCCGGAGTAGACTGTCTCGCCGTGCTCGCGCACGGTGGCCTCGGTGGGCGCGCCCTCGAAGACGAAGGAGGCGTTCTCTGCCTTGAAGCTGCGGTGCTCCGGCACGGCCCTGTCGATTGAGACGCTGTTGAAGTAGCTCAGGCGCCGGGAGCCGGTGGGGGAGTCCTCGACGGTGTATGTCACGCTGACGGAGTTCCGGTCTTCGCTGGTGGAGGTACTGCGGCGGATGACAGTTTCGGTCGGTCGGTAAGAATCGACGGCGCGGCTGGCGCCGGGGCCGGTGAAGGTGGCGCGGTAGGTCGTCGTTCTGACGCCGTTTTCGACCGATTCCTCGACGACGCGCTCGGCTATGGTGACCTGGTCCGGCAGCGCGGCGAAGAGCGACTCCATGACGAAGGTGAAGCCGGCTTCCGTGTCGTCGTCGTTGGGCGTGACGGAGGTGCTTGTCAGCTTGTAGCCCGAGGGCACGGCGGGCGCCTGCCCGAGCGCTGCGGCGTGGGCGCTGGTACCGAGCTTCGTCCTGAGAGTACCGGTCTTGGTGCGGGCGTAGGAGCCGTTTTCGTTCTGCCGGTAGGTTATGGAGTACTCGACGTCTATGACGCCGTCCTGGGTGTTGTAGATTTCGGCCGTTATGTCGAAGGAGAACTGCAGGTTCGAGTCCCAGCAGGTCTCATCCGCCGGCTCGACGGACGGGCCGTCGAACCGGGGCCCGCGCTCGACCTGGCTTGCGAGAAGCTGCTGCAGGACGGTGTCGCCGCGCTTGAAGTAGACGTTGACTTCCTCGGTCTGGAGCTTCGTCCTGAGTGCGTTCCAGAGCGAGTTTATGTTGTCGGGTCCCGCGCCGCGCAGGTAGCCGCGCACGGGCCACGTGTGAAGCTCGCCGAGGCGCTCGCCGCGCGCGTTGCGAAGTACGGAAATCCGCGGCGAGAACTCGGGCGGCACGTCGAAAACGTAGGCGCCGCCCCCGTCGCCGAGCTGGATAGTGGTCTGGGTCGTTGACATAGCATCCTCCTGTTCGCGCTACTGGCGGCGCGTTTGTTTCGTGTTCATTCCCCGGCATGAATGCCGGGGGTTGGGGATTATTGCGCCCAGGACTCGCTGACCGTCTCGCCGCCGCCGCTTGCCGACGGCAGGGCTTTGCCGAACTGCTCGACAAAGAAGTACTGGAAAAGCCCCTTGTCGGTTATCGAGGTGGAGAAGCAGAACTTGTCGCCGACCTCGAAGGCGAAGGGCAGGACGAGGTATATGTCGTTGTCGTCCGTCGTGTAGGCCACATCCACGCTGCCGGAGAGGCCGGAGCCGCCCTGTTCGGCGAGGGTCACGGTGCCGTCGCCGGAGCGCTGGCCTTCGGCCACGAGCTGGGTCCGGCCGGAATCCTTGTAGATGCTGACGGTGCGGGTTCCGCCGCTGTCGCTCAAAGACACGTAGACCTTGCCGGCCGCGTCGGTGTTGGAGCCTCTTTCGGCGCCGGTGAAGCTCCAGTTGTCGAGCTGGGCGGCGTTGTCGTTGACCTCGGTGATTTCGTCCTGTGCGTCGATGGTGAACGATATGCCGGCGGATTCGCTCTCGAACTGGGTACCGGAGACGGCGGTGCCGAGGCTGCCGAGCTTCGAGCTGACGACGGACCAGTGCTCGGCGCCCTCGGTGGTCTCGTCTATGCAGGTCACTTCGATGTCGTTGTTGTCGTGGGCCTGCTGGGTAGTGCCGGGCGGCTGCATGGTGCCGTTGCCGGCGTTGTCGTTGTCGGCGGCGGGGCTGGAGGCGGTGACGGTGTTCTGTTTCACCGTGTCGGAGTTGTCCTCCATGGCGTCCGCCAGCGCTTCGATAGCCGCGACGGCGGTCGAGCCGACGACGGACAGGTCCTCGCGCACGACGTTTGTCAGGTAGCCCGACACGATGGAGACTGTCTGGCTCTTGATGGAGTCGAGAGCGGCCTGGTCGGACCGGTTGGCGTTCGAGAAGAGGTTGAGTATCCTGCGCTCGCCCTCGGAGTCGTTGTAGAGCGAGATAATCTCGCCCATGATGGAATCGAGCGCAGCCTTGAACCCGGTCGAAGGCGTGTCAATCTTGTTGAACTTCTTAATCGCCTTGCCGATGTTCTGAAAAGTGATGGTCTTGTCGTAAGTCATATTCTGCTCCTTTCGGGGTTATTTTTCTTCAGTGATGCATTCGAGTGTCACGACCGCGTCCGCGGTCCGGCCCGGCGTCTTGGGGAAGGCGGACGAGCCGAACTCGACTGCACGGGCGCGGGTGTCGTAGTAGCCTTCGATGGCGGAGAAACAGCCCAGGTTTTTCTCGAAGTGGTCCCTGATTTCGGTTGCGAGGCTCTCGATGCCGCGCCTTCTCCCGCCGAGGTCCAGGTCGCCGAAGACGAGGTGGATTTTTACCAGGCTGGTAGTCCACGTGAGCGTGTTGAAGACCCGCTGCGTTTGCACCGACGCGGGCTCGATGACGGCCGCGCGGCTGCCTGGGTCGAACTTGCCCTCGAACTCATCGGCAATCTGGATGTTCCCGGAGGGAATCCAACTCGTCAGCTCGCTCGCAATCGCCTGCAGGACCTTCGTGAGCGTGCTTCCCGAGGACGGGATGACCCTGAGAATGTTTCCCGGGTTCGACTCGTTGGAGCCGGTGTCAACCGCCACGGGATAGAACTCGTAGAAGCTGCCTTCGGCCAGACCCGGGACGGTGATGGTGTCGCCGACCTGCGGGTTGTTCGCAGGCTGCGAATCGGACCAGGACAGCACGCCGGTCGTCTTGAGCAACCGGTAGCGCACCAGCACCTTGTCGAGCGCGGGGTCGGAAGGCAGGCAGATTATCTCGAAGGTGACTGCGCTGCCGGAGGCGTTTGTCTTTACGGCGATCTCGACGTCATTTGTCATGGCGCTTTCCCTCCTTCACGATAAGCTCGGTCAGGCGCGAGATGTGTTTCTCGAGCGAGTCGAGCTTGTCCTCGATTCGGGCCATCTGGCGGTCGTTGTACTGCCTGAAGACATCGAGCCGCACCTTGGTGCAGGCGAGGTCGGCGCGGAGGTTCGAATAGCTCACGAAGTAGAAAGTCAGCGCCGTGACCAGAGCGACCACCACGGAAACAACCACGTTTATCCTTACTGTCATCTCGCCCATTCCTATGCCCTGTAGAGTTTGGTGATTTTGACCGGTTCGGCGTCGGCGACGCCGTCGGCGTTCTTGTCGGGGACGATGCGCAGCTCCTTGAGCAGCCGCAGCCGCTCCTTTCGCAGTTCCCTGGCCTTTTGGGCGACGAGGTCGCCGGGCGAGAGCGCGTTGTCGAAGTAGAGGATTTCCCTGACCCAGGTGTTTTCAAGGTCCTCGAGGTCGGCGGGGTTGAGGAGCTTGGTCTTGTCGACCATGTCACCGCTCACGACGCCGAGCGTTTCGAGGACGTCCCACCAGCCCTGTTTTCGGATATGGGCATTTATCCGCGCGGTGACGATGTCGCGGATGTCCGAGTAGTCGGGCCGGTCGCCGAGCCACTGCATGATATCGGAATCAATCTTCGCCATTTCGGCGTCCGTCGAGTAGTTCGCCATGCGAACACCCCCTTTCAAGAAGCGCCCGGAGTTCGATTTTCTCGAAGCCTCTCACGGCGCTCTGATTCGAGCAGTTCCAGAGCTTCAGCCCTTTCGCGGTCATGGTGCGCGACATCCACCACAGGTCTTCGAGAATCCTGTCCGCGTGCAGGAACGGCGTGCCGCGCCCGCGCCCGGAGTAGAAGTGCGAGCTGTCGCGCAGGTCGATTCCGAGAAGGGCGATTTCGGCCGCGCCGAAGAGGTACGCGAGGTTGACGGCGGCCACGCCGGAACTCCGGGACCAGTAAAGGCCACTACTCCAGCCATCGGAAAGGACATCTTCCCTGCGCCTGGACGTGTAGCGGCCAAACTTTGTTAAGTAAGGCAGGCGGAGGCTCTTCGGGCAGAAGACGACGGAGCCGCTCTCGATAATCTCCCGCGATTCGGCCATCCAGAAGCTGCGGTCGAGAAACAGCAAATAGGTCGTCCGGAGCATGCGATAGCTCCTGTTGACGCCCACGGTCGTGAATGCCTGAAGCTGCCGCAAGTGGTCGCGTGCCAGCGCGAGGCTCGGGCCGTTTCCGAGGATGAAGACGAGTTCGCCTTTGTGCTTACCTTCAATCTCGCCATCGGGCAGCGCGGGCGGCGCGGCGTCCGCCACGGAGGCGTCTGTCTCGATTCTGCCTGCCAAGAGCAGGTCGAGGTACTCGCGTCCTTCCACGCTGACTTCGTCGCCCTTGCGATAGCAATGGTCGTACCAGAGCGAGTCTTCCGTTATTCGCACTTTCGGCACGGGCGGCCTCCCTGCGGAGCTGAAGCTCCCGTCGTTATTGCCCGGCCCGGCCCCCGCGCATGGGGCGGGGGCCGGAGCCTGTCGGCACCTTGCTTCTTATGCGAGACTGGACGCGCTGAAGAGCTTGTGAAGAGCTTCGGGACGAAGCTCCGCGAACCCTGCCAGGGCGTACCAGCCAACGTTGAGCGTCCTTCCGAGGTTGTCGAACGGACCGGTTATCCGGATATCCGGCCTGACTCCCTCGGCGTAGGCGAGAGCCTGGTAGCCGAGGAAGTAGGAGGAATAAACATCCGTGCTGCCCGTGCCGACGCCGGACTGTATGCGGGCGTTCGATGTCGAGACAATCCGGAAGCCTTCGAACTCGCCGACCTCGCCGTTGAAAATCTTCTCGGGCGCGGCATACTCGCGCGGCGCGCGCCACGTTCCCGTGTTGGCGGCGGTGCCGTAGCCTTCGTTGCGCAGGTCGAAGATGACGTCCGGGTGCATCACGGCGACGTAGAACCCGCCTTCGAGCTTCGGGACGTTGGCGCGCTCGAGCTTGTTGTAGATTTTTCGCACAAGCTCGGCGGTGACGATGTCATCAGAGCCGATGCCCGACGGGGTCGAGCCGCCGCCGACGTAGGTGACGTAGTCGCCCCCGACCTGCGCGTCGTAGGCCGCGCGGGCGATGAGGTCTATCGAGGCAGCCATGTTGTGGCCGACGACCTTCGCCGCCGCCAGGTCGATGTTGTCGAACGAGGTGACGCGCAGCTTGTTCGTCAGCGTCACGACGTTGCCGTACTCCTTCAGGGCGATGCTCTTCTGGGTCTCGGCCATCGGCACGCGGGTGACGTCCGAGTACTCGTCGGAGAGTTCGGTCGTGGCCGGGCTGAGGTTGTCGTAGATTGTGAATGTGACGGTGTCGCCGGGCATGGGGTCGCCGCGTCGCACGTCCCACTTCTTGCCTTGGGCGAACTGGGCGAAATAAAGGTTGGGCTGGAACGCGAGCTCCGTGGCCCGCGAGTACGCCGTCTGGACCACGTCTTCGAGCGGCGCGCCCGATGATACTGTGTATTCGTTTGCCATTTTGTTCTCCTTCCTATGGCTGTTTTCGTGAAACGATTCTTTCGAGTTCCTCGTGCGTAGCTGCGCCTTTTATCTGCTCCTTGAGCGTGCCGGCCGCCGCGGTCGGCGCGGGGGCGCTGCCGGAACCGCCGGAGAGCCTGGCCTTGCGGTGGTGCGGGTACTGCGAGAGGAATTCCGAGACAAGCTCCTCCACCGTCGAGGGGCCGCCCTCTTCACTTTCTCCCGCGGTTGCGACCACCTGCGGCTCGAGGTCATCTCCAAGAGCTACCCGGCTGCGCAGGAACGAAGCCACCTGCCCGGGGCTTATGGCATCCTGCGAAGCGGCCGTGTCCGCCAGCAGGCGCGTCAGATGCGCATCCGCGAGGCGGCCTTTGAGCCGGACGAGGGCGTTCTCGCGCTCCTCGATTTCGGCATGCTTTGCCTGGAGCTGGCGGAACTTGTCCTTCCACTTCCTGAGTTCCTTGAAGACCCTGCGCAGCTCCTGTGCGGGAACCGTGTCCTTGCCCTGTTCATCGGGCGCGTCCTGAGGCAGAGCCGCCTCTTCGCCGCCATCCTGCGGCGCCAGTCCGTTTTCTCGGACCGCATTCTCTTCCATGCGACAACTCCTTTCATGAAATCGGTTTTACGAAGCTTCCTGCTTCGAACCTGTCTTGTCTTTCGGAATCGGGTCGTTTGCGCTTGACTTCTCGATTTCCTCCTCGATTCGGCGGCGCTTCTCTTCGGGCAGGTTGGGCAGCAGCCGGCGCGCGAGCCGCGAGGCCAGGCACGAATTGAGCGAGGCCGAGAGCTTCATCGAGATGACCCTGATGGCCTCCTCGATTTCGTCGTTGAGCGCCTTGACCGAGAACTCGCGCGGGTAGACGATGCGCGCATCGTTCCGGCGCTGGCACCAACGGAAGTAGAGGTCCGCAATCTCGCGTTCCGCCTGCTCGAAGCTCCTCGCCTTGCGGGAGAGCGCGTTATCCGTGTCGTGGAAGTCGATTGCCTTGGCGAACCCGCTCTGGGCGACTCGCGGGTGCGTGCCCTCGTAGCGAATCCGCGCCAGCCGGTAGATTTCCTCGATATTCCTGTCGATTTGCGACTCGATGAACGCGGCAGGGTCCGTGGGCGGCGAGATGTATGCGGGAAGCGCCTTGGTCGCCGGGTCGTAGGTCGCGACGTTCGAGGCTCCAAGCTCTTCCGTGTCGATGTCTCCGGGCCAGGCCAGGAACGAGAAGCACTGCTTGTAGAGAAATTCATCAAGCAGCGAGGCGAGGTTGTATATCTTGCGGCAGCAGTGCGCGATATCGGCCAGCGTCGAGACGCCGGTGAGTTCGCGGGTGAAGGAGCGCTCGTTGCGCACCGTCACCACGGGCACCTTTCCGGCTTCGTGCGGCTCGCCTTCGGCGCCGTGCGGGTTGAGAAACTCGCGGTCCTCGTTGACCAGGAACCATGCCTGCGGCGTCCAGATTCGGTACTGGTAGCGGGGCTTCTCGCGCGTCCCGAGCGGCGAGAGCCGTTGCGGAACGGCCTCCCGGATTTTAACCCACCTGAACTCCCCGAACTGGTCGAGTTCCCAGTCCACGAGGTCCATGGGAAGCACGAGGTTCGCGTAGGGGCGTATCCCGCGCCGGGTTTCCTCGTAGGAGGAGACCAGGTCTTCGTCCACTTCGGGCGCGTCAATCAACACGTGGACCGTGCCGAACACCATCGCCATCGGCGCGACGAAGGCCGCCATGAAGCTGTCGGCGGAGTTGCCCCGCATGTCGATGTCCGCGAGGAACTCGTGATAGCCTGCGTCGCGGGATTCGCGGACGATTTCCTTCCTGTAGAGGTGGGAGATGTAGACCTCGATTATGGAGCGGCAGTAGTTGTAGTAGACGGCGCGGCGCAGCCGGTAGTTGCGGTCCTCGACGGTCTCGCGCGCGTGCGTGAACAGGTACTCCGTGTTGAGAGAATAATCCTCCCCTCCCTCGTACGAGTTGAGGTAGAACACCCACCTCGGCAGCATCGCCTCGTACTCCGGATGCTGCTGGACGGTTCCCGCCGACCGGCGAATGCGAATCGGGCCGGTGCTCGCGGTCGTCGTCAATATCTGCTTCTTCGTGAGACTCATGGACACCTCCTTAAAATCCGGGGATTCTCAGAAACTTTGATTGAAAACGCTGCCGCGCGATGCCGACCGCCATCTCGAGCGCGTCGAACAGGTCGTCGTGTTCGCCGTTCGGGAAGTCGAGAAGTTCGTCCGTAAGGGCTTCCTGCCTCCTGCCGAACAGGACCTTGCCGCTCTCGAGCAGTGCGCTCAGCCGCCAGCCGCGCATGACCTTGTCCATGTGAGGCTGGACAGGCTTCACCGGCAACAGGGTGTGCCCGGCGAGCACCTGCGAGAGCGCCGCCTGGTAGCCTACCGCCTCGATGGCTATGGCCGCGGGGTCGAACTCGCGGGCTTTCTTGAGAATGGTCTGCGCCTGCTTCTCGAAGGTAAGCCTCGCCCTGTAAATATCGATAACGTGGACCTGCGAATCTTCGCCAACTCCGATGGTCACGATGGCGAAGTAGTCCGCGAGCCTGCTCTGCGAGATTGCGAGGTCAACCCCCTGGCAGACTGTCAGATTGTCCGGCAGGCTGGTCCAGTGCCTGAGCCACTCTTCCTTGAACATGGCGCCCATAGCCTTGCTGGCGCTATTCTGGTATTGAAGGTCGAACATCACCGACCCCATCTGCCTTCGCCTTTCTTCCAGCTCTTCCACCGGAAACATCTCCGGCCAGAGGGCCTTGCCGTTTTCGAGAGCCTTCTGCACAATCGCCTTCACTGGCTGCGTCCTCCTGGCCTGCCCCGCGGGGATAAATCACTCTCGAGCAAACCTCGCATCGGTAGACTTCTCCCCGCAGGACAAACTTCCTGCTCGCCTTGCATTCCGCGCAGTAGTAACTGATTACCCGTCGCATGATGCGCTCCCGTTTTTCGTCAAGCCCTCTATAGACCGCGCTCGCACTGAAGACACAAATGTGATGAAACGCGCGCCCGGAAACGGCGGTTTTTCGCAAGGTCTTTGGCGAAAAAGGGTTGCGAGGCGAAAAAAATTTGGTTTTGATACATCTTTTTGGTGTCGGCGGCGCATGACAAAATTTGTCACTCGATGTCGCGCGAGCTGCAGGGCTTGTGACGCAAGGTTTTCGGGGCGGATTGGCCCTGAGCGCTGCCAGCGGCAAGTATTTGCGCCAAGCTGGGCGCTGAAACCGGGTGTTTACAAGGGTTACAGGGACAGTAGGCCGTCAATCGCTTGCTAATACTGGGTTTGAGGCGGTGCGGGTAACGGCGTCAGAGCGAAACAAGCAGGGCCTAATCTTCCTCTTCTTCCTCGTCTTCTTCTTCCTCGTCCTTGGGAAGCTCGGTGAGGGTTATCTTGCGCTGTACGACAATCTCGTCGTCGCAGAGAAACTGCATGATGTAGTCGCCGGGGTCGGGAAAAGTCAGGCCGAAAAGCTCGAAGTTGAGTTCGAGGACGGCGTTCGGGTCGGGAAAGGGGACGGGGCCTTTCATAGTAGAAATCTGCGATTCATCTTCTGACTTGATGCAGCGCAGCTCGCCCTTGTACTCGCCGTGGCCGTCGGAGAGAACGACGAATACGTTCATGCGATGGTGCGAGGCGGGGAACTGCTTGGCGCTGATGTTGCTGAAAAGGCCGATGAGGCTCTTCTTGTTTGTCTGCTTGTCCTCTATTACGTAGTCGCACAGAAGCATCGCAAGCGCAACCGGCAGCGCCCTGGCCTTGTTCATGACGGCCTCCTTTCTCGCCAGCAATATACAGGGAGCTTGCGCTGCAGTCAAGCCTCATGCACACGAGGTGGTTGTAGGTGCCCAAAGAGAGTATGCTAACAGGACCATCTGGCGGTTGTTTATCATCCAGGACCCATGTAATTCATCCAGCTATCCCTGTCAGCACCATGACGTTTTGTGTCGGACCGTTCGGACTTTTTAGCAAGCAAGAACAGTACAATTGAAATAAGAGCAAATGCTGCAGCCGGATAGATAAATCCAAAAGCCCAGGCAGAAGCCACTGCTGACACTGCAGCGAGAACCACCGTTGTCACGGTGAGTATTCCCATAATGACTGTGATGAAGCTGTGCTGTCTCGCTGGGGGTTCTCCATATGGAGGTGTTGTGAACCGGTCCTTCCAGGCTTCCTCGCTCTTGCTCATGTGTAATACCTTCTAAAAGACACCGGAGCAGTTGACACTAAGCATACAGGTTGCTGATTGCCCGGGCGACGGGGTATATCCAGACTATCTCGGACTCCTTGTAAAGCTGCGGCGGGTACTTCGGGTTTATCGACGTCAGGACAATCATGCCGTTCGAGCGCGAGAACAGCTTGCACGTGACCTCGTCGCCGCGCACCTTCGCCACGACCGGCCTGTTCTCGCGCGCTTTCCAGGACGGGCAGACAATGACGATATCCCCCTCGAAGAGCCGCGGCTCCATCGAGTCGCCCTTAATGCGAAGCCCGAACGCGTGCGGGTCCGTCACATCGGCTGGAATATCTATATATTCATCGGCGACCCCGACCGGGAACGGGTCGTCACGCGAGACAGGCTTTCCGGCCGAGATGTCGGTCAGTATCGGCACTTTCCTTCCCGCGCCCGGCGGAATTCCCGCCTCGCTGTGGCGGTCGATGAGTTCGCGCAGGTCGTGGAGAATCTCCGATTTCCTTTCGGGCTCCTTCTCGCCCGTGAAGTAGCTTGCGCCGACACCGAGCGCCCCGGCAATCTCTTCGAGAAGCTCCCTTCGCACGGGCCGGCGACCGTTCTCGATAATGCTCAGGTACGCCGGCGTCTTGCCTATCGCATCGCCCAGCTTCCGGAGGGTCCATCCGCGCTGGACCCTGAGTTCTCTTATTTTCTTTCCCACGCCTTTCATCCGAATCCTCCACAGTTCTTGTTATTCGAGCTTTATGACACTTTGGGTCCCGACGCATAGAGGAATGCGACGCCCAGAACGAACACGGCGACCGCAATGACCGAGGCCGCGCACAGCGGCAGAATCGCAGCCCACCTCTTCTCCGTGAGGCGCTCGTAAAGCAATCCCGCCGGCAGCCCGCTCGCGATCAGCGGCAGGAGCAGCGCTGACGCGAGGAAAACGTTCGTGACAACGCCCAGCGCCACGAGCAGGTAGAGCACGACGCCGACGCCCGCCAGCGCAATCGCGGCGGACCAGAGCTGCTTGTCCTCTATCTGCTGGACCTTTTCATGTTTGGCAAAGAGCCTCACGACCAGAAATCCCGGCAGCGCCGGGAACACCGGCAGAAACGCAAGCAATGCCAGCATCAAAAGCCAGTTGTGCGCACCAGACTGGCTGTTCCTTTTCCGTCTCTCTTCCGTCCATCCTTCGCCCATGCAGTCTCCTAACCCTTGCACGGAATGTTCCTCTGCCTGCACGCTTCGCGAATCGCATCCGCGATAAGGTCGTGCCGCCGGAAGACAGACCGCCTGAGCCTGATGGTCGGGCCGCTGCCGCTTACCACAATCCACCCCCGGCCAATTCTCGCGGACCTGACTGCCTCCCAGGGCATCTTCTTAATCCTCGCTCCCGCAGTTTCGGCAAGTATGCTTGATTGGTCGATTGTCAGACGGCGCACCTGCCTGGAACGGCTGAAGTACCAGTATCCGACCAGAATACCTGCGGGAAGATACCACACTATAATCAGACTGAAAAAGAAGGACTCTCCCGGAGCGTACATAAAGAGCAGTATCACAACCGCAATCGCTGCCGCAATCGGGATATAAAACTTGGTCGGCAGGACTTTTTCCGCTACTTCGTGAACGGTTTCTGGTATCTGTCTCTCCCAAGAGCGTTTCGTGAGTTTGAGCACGCCCGGCTTGCCAATGTCCTCGCCTTTCCTGAGCATTTCGAGCACGGCGGGCTTGCACTTCTCGCACACCTTCACGCCGCCGATTTCCACGAGGCAGTCGCTGCAGTATGGCGAGCGGCACATGGCGCATTTCCCGTCCGTCTTGACGCCCGGATGGTTTCGGCACTCGTCGGGGAATTCCTTCCTCATGCACCTGCGGCAGTAGACTTTGCCCCCGCGCCGGAACGCCCTGCCCTTCGCGAGGTCTTCCGCCGTCACCGTACCGCCGCACGAACTGCAGTCGTGGGCTTCGTCCTGTTTCTCTTCTTCGTCCATTCCCCTGCCCGAACGCCTTGTCAGAAATCAATCTTCAGCTTGAAACGGAAGCTCTCGAGAACCCCCTGCATTACGTCATCGGAGAGTTCCCGCATGCTGTCGTAATTCTGCCCGTAAAGCAGCCTTGAGAAGGTGTTCTGCATCTTCTCCCCGGGCGAGATATCCACGCCCACCCCGAAGGGCAGGCGCAGATGGCTCGTCTCCGCGGGAATCTCCGCCCTGAAAAAACCGCCGATATCCTCACCGGACGCCCAATCGAGAATGTTCAGACGCGGGCGGGCATTTTCCGGGCCGAGCCGCGGCTCCGGCAGGAAGTCGTGCCTCATCCGGGCATCTTCCGATTCCTGAAAAACTTGTCCGAGATGAACCCCTGCCACGTTCTCGTTTCGCGTCGGCAGCCCTTCCGGCAGTTCGATGCAAGGCTTCATCGCCTTTTCCCAGCCCTCGAACAAGCCCCCCGCCTGCGCAGGCCGCTCCGGAAGTGCATCCATGCCGGGATATTCATGTGCCGGGCGCTCCGTTCGGCCCACAATCACCCAGAGCGCGATTGCGATGACAACAACGAACACCGCTGTCTGCCGAATGCGTGTGTCCATCAGTACTTCTCCGGTTCGTCTTTGCATTTGATTTTTCTTCGAAGGCACTGCAGCCGCAGGAAATCCGCAATCTCGTCGAACCTGCCGAACGCTCGCGTTATCTGCGCATAGCTGTAAGACGTCGAGAACTCGACCCGGTTCTCGGAAATCGCCACCCTGGTCAGGTCGTCCCAGTGTATGAAAATGCGCCTGCCGGCGTAAGTTCTTCCGACGATATCATCTTCTCTCATCTCGATTCTGCAGAGCTTCGAGCTGCCAAATCGCGTGCCCAGACCAATAATGAGCAGCAGGGGCAGTGCCCACAGCTCCGGTATCGCGAACAGAATCTCGACCGAATCCAGGCAGGCATACACGAGCAACGCCACACCGAACACTAAGGCCAGCAGCGACACGCCGATTGTGACACTCGGCCCGAACAGGACCCTGTCCCGAATCACCTGCCGCTCAATCATCTCGTCTTGATTCACTCAGATACTCCGTGTAGCTTTTAAGCTGGTTTCCTCCTATGGCATTGTCGAGTAGCCCTGCGTGAACAGAATTAAGAAATACACCGCCAGTCCCCAGTGGAATATCAGCGATACCGCGCCGAGCAGGACGCCGATGCCAGCGAGAAATTTCTCATTGAGAGTCCGGTAGACGTATCGTGAACGACTCTCGTGGTAGTTCCAGACTGCAACGAACGACAGCCCGCCCGCTCCGGCCGACAAAAGGCAGGCAAGCACGGTATTGTCAGTCAGTTTCGCGAGAAATGGTGCAATCGGTAGAAGCACAGCGCCGAGAAGCCCCAGAACGAGAACGCCTTTCGGCTGCAGGTAAAAAGGCACAGGCCGCCAGTCTTCCTCGTCCGGTTCCTCCTTATCCTCTTCCGGAGGCTGCTCGTAAGCGACGCGCCTTATCTCCTCGCCCTTTTCGACCTGTGCGAGAGCCAGCGGCTTGCACGTCTCGCAGACCTTTTTGCCCTGTATCTCGATTACGCAGTCGGCGCAGTTGAGCTTGCCGCAGACGGCGCAGAGCACGGAGAGCTTGTTGCCCGGGTGCTTCTCGCACTCGTCGGGGAAAGTCTGTCGGAAGCACTTGCGGCAGTAGACTGCGCCCTCGCGCCGGATAGCTTTACCCGTTTCGAAATCAGTCTCCGAGACGCCGCTGGCGCAGACCGCGCAGTAGCAGTCGTATGTTTTGTCTTCCTCGGCGCTCAACGACTTATTCCTTTTCCTCGATGCACTTGATATCTCGCTCGTGGCAGATATCGCGGACAAGCTCTAATATCTCGGCGAATCTCGGCATATTGCCCGGAATCTCGATATAGTCCTCTCTGGCATTGACCAGGATGCGGCGGTCATTCCTGTCCTCGGGCCACAACTCCATCCTGACCTCGCTGACATCCTGCCAGCGGGCAGCGCTCTTGTGGCGCGAGCGCTGAACGGCGACCCGCACCGAACTCCTGGAAAGCCAGACCCTGTGACCCGGGGCGTATATGAAGCGCGACCAGGATGCGAACATGGTTGCGTAAAAAACAATCATGATGACAACAAGCACCGGAATACTGTCGCCCAGGACGGTTGCTATAATTGCGCTCAGGATGGGAATGCCCGCAAGCGCGCCGAGTATGAACATGAATGTTGTGCAACCGCTCGCCTCCTTCGTCTGGTCGTACAGCACATCGTCGGTCTTCGAGGAGAACCGGGGAAACGACCTCACGAGCGAGCGCAGCAGCGTTGGCCGCTTCACCTCCTCGAACTGGATGCCCCTGTCCTCGCAAATGAAGCGTACCGCCTGCGCCATTTCCCAGAAACGTTTGAATGGCCCGCGCACGACCGTCTTCGAATCCATGCCGTGTACCACGATGTATTCGACCTTCTCGGTCTCCACGTCGGAGCGAATCAGCACGCGCGAAACCTCGCGCCACCGGGCACCGCTGATTCTGCCCGAGAACGTCTCGGTCGTAATCGAATGCATGTTGACCCACACTGCGCGCAGCAGTCGATGCTTCTTTCGCAGATGCCAGCTCGTGAAATAAAGGTAGACACCCAGGTGTATCAGGGCAATATAGCCTGCGGCTGCGGTGAAGCCGCTCTCGCCCTTTTTTGTATTAAAAAGGAAGAGGAGCGCCGCTATTACGGCCATAACCGTCGCAGTGACAACCCTCAGCCAGCTTATGGGGGGTCTGGAGAGTTCCTCGCTCACCTCGTAGCGGTCCCAGCTCTTCCAGGGCGGGACCTCGGGAGTAATCAGCGGGAGACCGTTCCTTATCCTGTCGAGCGCCCAGTCCTTGCACCGGCTGCACACCTGCTTCCCGGCGATTTCTATCACGCAGTTCTCGCAGCACATCCTGCGGCAGACGAAACATTGGGTCGTCAGCCTGCTGCCCGGGTGAAACTCGCACTCATCGGGAAACTCTTTGCGGAAGCACTCGCGGCAGTATGTTTTGCCTTCGCGCTCCACGGCCCTGTTGTTTCCGGAGCCTTCCTCTTCCACGCCGCCGCCGCAGATGCAGCAGTGATGTTCAAAATTCTGAGTTGCCGTCAAACCGCCCGCTCCTCGTACCGGATGCCCTTCTCGTTACAAATATCGCGTATGAAATCAGCGATAAACATGAACCGAGGGAAGTCACCTCTTATCGTGATAATTTTCCTGCCGGCACTTACCTTGATAATACCTCGCATGACAGTGCTCGATTGAGAGAAGTGTGGCCGCCTTGTCTGCACGCGCGTTACTTCTTCCCAAGCCGTCTGCAACGTCCTGCCCTTGAACGTCGTGCCGGAAACGCCCCAGTTATCTACCTGAACTATTCTGAGCGAGCCCGCAGCCACAATCATGTGCACTATTGACCAGACAAACAGCACGAGAAAAAGAAGAAGTGCCGCAACAGTGACGAGTGTCCACGCGCCCCACGCTCTTTCATATAACCAGACCCCGCCGCCAAAGATGCTGAAAAACGCTACGCCCAACAGGGTCATCACGAAATCCTCCCACCGGCGGGAGAGCACCTTGTCTCGAACAACCTCGGACTTTCCCAATTTGAGACCAGCTTCTTTCACTTTCTGGAAAGTTTCTCTCTTCCTCTTTCTCCGGGCCTTGTCGAAATCCGGGAAGAGCGAGCTGTCGGGCTCAAGCTCCTCGCCGTCCGCGAGCTTGCCCAGCGCCCAGTCTTTGCACCGGCTGCACACCTGCTTCCCGGCAATCTCTATCACGCAGTTCTCGCAGCACATCCTCCTGCACACGGAACACCGGACCGTGGCTTTCACGCCGGGATGCGCCTCGCATTCATCGGGAAATGCCTTCTTGAAGCACTTCCGGCAGTATGCTTTGTCCTTGCGGCGTATAGCTTTGCCCGATTTGAACTCCTTTTCCTCAATGCCGCCGCCGCAGGCTGCGCAGAAGTATTCGTGCTGTTCCTTGTTAACTGCCATTTGACTCTAATCCGGTTCTTTCGCAGAGAGACACGCCGGCTACACCTTGCCGGATGCAGGAAACTTAGCGGGGGTGGCGTATCTGCATGAGTTTAACACGGTTATACAGAGTTGTCAACAGGTTTTCAACAACTTATTAACATTTGTTAACGCTCCTTGGCGCCTGTTTCCCAATGTAGAGAGGCCACAGGAAGCATGTAGAGGCGACGGGCAGCCCACTGGAATTTAACAAATCTCGCCAAAAAGTTAACAAAATTCTTGACGCCTGTTAAATCCGGGCGTATAATATAGCAGCGCGTGGAGAGGTTCCAGGCCTCATTTCCCCATTGAAAAGCGTCTTCCACCAGAGGCGCTCCAGGTCCGGGAGGGAGTTAACATGTCAGCCCGACACGCCCAAAATCCATCCGATAAGTTAACAAAATGTAAACAAAAGGCCCGTCCGAAGATGAATCCCGTCAGGTGTCGGCACTGCCTGCTGCTGTATGCGGGGGTATGTCCGCTGCCTGCGGCGAGGTCGGCGCACGTCATGCAGCTCCATTGCGGGTCTTGCAGGCATGCGGTGGTGCATCCGGAGTTCAGGGCGCTGTATACCGAGAAGAAAGAAAACGCGCGAAATGCGAAGAAGGACAACGGCGCGAAAAGACGCGCTGCGGCGATAGACGGAGAGGGGCCCGGGAAGTGCAGCACAAGAAGAAGGGCCATGTAATCTGCCCGAATTGCTCGAAAGAGACGGACTTCATCCTGCGCAGGGGCGAGGCGGTCGTGTGGTGCCGCAGGTGCAGGACGTACTTCCGGGTCTGCCTTGATGCGATAGAGGTAAGCGAACGCTCGTCAAAGGGAGATTCGAAAGAAAAGGAGAAACAGCCGGAACAGGATAAGGCGCAATAAGAGCCGCCGCGCAGGCCAGAGCCACAGCGCCCGCGCCTGCGAGAGCCGAAACGACAACCTGCCGGGCTTGCCGCCCGGCACTACAGCTCTCGCAGGAGGGAAACGAATTGGTTTGCACAGGATGCCCGCGGCGGAAAAGTTGCCGCGAGATATGTCACTGGCTCGAATCGAGACTTCCCAGACTCAACGACAACATAAACAGCGGCCACACCCTGAACAATGCCAGGCTTCGCAATCTCACGAGGCTCAGACTCGACACGAAGACCGTCGTCGCGCTGCGCGGCGCGCTGAAGGGGCGCGAGCGCCTCGCGGTGAGGCTTCGCTACAACAAGGCCCTGACGTTCAAGCAGATTGCCGGACTGATGCGCGTAAGCGAGAAGAGGGTCTGCCAGCTTCTCGACCGTGCGCGCGTGAGGCTGCGGCGGATTATCGACAGCCAGGAGGAGGAATCATGAGAAAGCGAGAAATGCCGAAGGAATATGACCTGCTCAAAATTAAGTGTGATTGCGGCCGGTGCTTTTACATGGCGCTGAGCAGGAGAATCCCGGCAAAGTTCGGATTCGGAACGGAGCCGGACGAGGCGATGGAGAAGTTAATCGCGAAGCTCAGGGAATGGCGCAGCGGCAAGCTTCGCATACCCGACTTCCTGCCCCCGGATATCTGAAAGGAACGGCCAATGCCGACTGCAAATCCACCGGAACGCATTGCCATCGAGACGGGAACGGTGGAGGACTGGCGCGTGCTGGCGAAGTATCACTACCGGTCCGCGCGGCTCGGACCTGTTGACCGAATCTATCGCCTGAAGGCGGGCGGGCGGATTGTCTGCGTCGCGGTCTATGCCTTCCCGACTCTGCAGAGTTCGGTGCGCAACCGCGTGTTCGGCGGGCGTTACAACGGGCACGCGCTGGCGAGGGAGCGGCATGCTCTGCTCAATCGCGAGATGCGGACACTGCGCCGCCTTGTGACTCACCCAGACTGGCGGCGGAAGGGGCTTGCTGCGATGCTGCTGCGGGTCACGCTGCCCGCGCTCGGCGTGCCGTTCGTCGAATGCGTTTCGGTCGCGGCGCGCAGGTCGAGCTTCCTCGAAGATGCGGGCTTTGTCTGCTGTGGCAGCGTCCTGCCCCGCGGAGACGTGCCAACACCTTTATACTACCTCTGGGCCGGAAAAGGCGGCTCTCAGAAGAAGATGAAGATGCCGATGGTGAACATATGACTGGCGATGTCGAACTGGTCTATCTTCCCGATTTTTATACCATCAGACTCCCACTTGACGGGCACGTAGATGGCCTCGAATCTGTAACTGAACGAGAGGCAGACGCGCGTCTCGATATAGTAATCCACGCCCAGGCCGCCGGCGAAGATGGTGCCCTTGCCGGGCCGGATGTGGGTATATGTGCCGCTGGCTTCTTCGCGGTCCTTCATGTTAGTGGTCTTCTCGAACGTCGTGTCGGTCGAGCCCACGCCGAGGTCGAAGTGATAGCCCATCCCGCCCGGGACCGTCGGCATCCAGAATATCCGCAGCGCGGGAATGAACGAGTGCAGGTGAAGGAAGCCATATTCGTTGCTGTGCCAGTGCAGCAGGGTGCGGAAATCCTCGTAGCGAATCTCGAGACCCGTGCGCATGACTGTCGTGGGCATGTGCTGCCCCGCGGGCAGGGGCGAGAGGTAGCCGATGCTTCCGCCTGCTATCAGCGCGTCATCATGCACGGTGCCGGGGAAACCGACGATGGCCGCGCCGCCGGAGTCCTGGACGTGCCCGCCGAAGCCGCCGATGACGAACTGCGAAGGGACGGTGCGTTTGGAGAGCTGCTGCCCTTCCTGCTCTCTCCAGAGGTCCGGGCCCGCCTGCGACCTGAAGGAACCGCGGTTGAAGGCTGTCTGGGCGCATCCCGCGGCTGCGACCGAGACAAGAATGACGTAGAATATGACGTGTCTCATGGCCTCTTCCCCCTCTTAGCCAGCGCTCGGATGCAAGTATACACAGGTACCCCGGAGCGTCAAATCAATTTCTGCCGCGCCGTCTCAGAAGATGAAGGACAGGCCGACGACGAGCTGCAGCGTCGAGGCATCGAACCAGTCAACATCGCCGCGGAGCACGCCGTTCTCGTACCAGTTAACCGGCACGTAGGTGTCGGCGAAGCGCAGGTCGATGTTGACGAAGGCGTTCGGCCCCACGAGGATATCCACCCCGCCGCCGAAAACGAGGCTCACCGCGGCGCCCACGTCGATGTCGCGGTAGACCCCGGTCGATGCCTCGTCGGCCAGCAAATCCGAGTCCTTCGAGAACGAAGTGGTTCCCACGCCGAGACCTACATCGAAGTGGAATCCGACCGCGCTGCCCGGCATGGGAAGCTGGTAGAACTTGAACGCCGCAGTCAGGGAGGAAACGTTCAGGTCGCCGAAGTCGAAGCTGTCCTCGCTGAGGCCCAAATCATAGTTGTCGAAGCGCAGCTCGACGCCGTAGCGCGTCATGAACATGTAGTTTTCGCGGTAGTTGGGGAAGAGAAAGACGAGACTGCCCGTGAAGAGCGTCCCGCCATCGAACTCCGTGTCGTGGTAGCCGTCAACAGCCTCGGCCGAGACGCCGGCGAGGGCGCCCAGCCCGAATCCGGCTATGAACTGCTGCTCATGACGCGGACGGCCCACATTCCCCGGCGGGGGATACTTCCCGTAGTGACCCCTGTGATAGCCCTGACCCTGTGCCTGGAAAGGGCTGCCCGTCAGCGGCGCTGTTGCGCACCCGCACAATACTCCCGCAAGAAGCAGGACTGCGACTGCAGCGTTCTTCATGGTTTTATACCTCTGTTTGCCGTCTTAGAAGAAGAAGTTGAACGAGAGAGTTATCTGCCCGTTACTCGCGTTGAGCCACTCTATCTTCCGGTCATAGACGCCGTTCACGCTCCACTTGACAGGTATGTCCAGAAGCTGGAACCTGAAGCCCAGCGTCACGCAGGCGTCCGGCGCGACGTAGAGGTCGGCGCCCACGCCGAAAGTGAAAATTGTCCCGCCGTCCACGTCTATCTTCGTGTGCCTGCCGTGGTCTATGTCATCCTGCTTGAGCATGTCATCCTTGTCGAACCAGGTCGAGGCCCAGCCCATGCCCGCTTCGAAGTGAAAGCCGAAGACGCCGTCATCCTTGGGCATCTGGAAGAGCTTGAAGGCGAACACGGCCGAGTTCACGTGCACGTCGCCCGCGTTGAGCCCGTCCCAGTCCAGCGTCATGCTGTGCTCCTGCACGCGCAGTTCGAGGCCGTAGCGCGTCTCGAAGTACGGCGACTGGATGGTCTTCGGCATTCTCGGCATGAAGCCGATTTGCAGGCCAAGGAGCCTGCCGTTCTCGAAATCCGTGTCGCGCTCGTTGTCAATCGCCTCGCCCCTGTTGCCGTAGATGTTGCCGAACGAGAAGCCGGCGTAGAACCGCTGCTCCTGCGGCACGATTTTCTCCGGCTCCCTCACGCGTTGCGGCTGGACTATCATGCGCGTCCTGCGCTCGACGAATTCTCGCGGCGGCGTCTCGCCCTCGGGCGGCGCTTCGGACGGACCTTCGAGGTGTTCCGGCGGCTCCTCGCCCGGATTCGGCAGCGGCGCGTCAGGCGGCACTTCCGACGGCGGCTGTTCTGCCGGCGTTTGACCGAGTATGGGCTGCTCCTGTTCCTGTGGTTGCTGTTCCTGCTGCCTTGTCCTGTGGTAGGACCTCGGGAACATGGCCGACCAGTAATAGCTGTCCTGCAGGCATCCTGCGCACAGGACGGCAGAACCGGCTATCAGAGCCAGGACGAGATACCTCATGGCGGTCCCTCCTTTAAGGGGTACACATCTATGGAAGTCTATACCATAGACGCAATCCGTCAAGCTAAACTTCAAGCTAAGTTGCAGTGCCTGCGCCCGCGCGGGCTCTAATCGGGTATTTAGCCCCGGGAGGAATAGGAAAATGAGCAGTTCCGAAAGCGCAAATTCGGCGAATAAGCCGGGTAATCCGCCCGGAAGCGGAGAGGGACGCAGCAGGCTCCTGGAAAGGCTGAAGCCGGCCTCGTTTGTCAGGGATGAGCTTGGATACAAGTACACTCATTTCCACGAGCGCTGGTTCCGGTTCCAGCTCGATAACCGCCAGACGATGATTCTCGCGCCGCGCGGGCACGGCAAGTCCACAATCTGCACGGTCGCCTACTCGCTCTGGAAGCTCGTTCACGACATGGACACGCGCATACTCGTCGTTTCCAACACCGCCGACCAGGCCGACGCGCTTGTCGGAGAGATGAAGCTCCAGATAGAATCGAACGAATCGCTGCATGCACTGCTCGGCGATTATCGCGGCGGGCTGTGGCGGGCCAATAAGTTCACTCTTGCCGGCAGAAGCCGCATCTGCAAGGAAGCCTCCGTCGCCTCCATCGGCGTCGAGGGCGCGATTATCAGCCGCCACTACGACGTCATCATTCTCGACGACGTGGTGGATGAGGAAAATTCGTGGACCGCGAATGCCCGCCGCAAGCTCAAGAGCTGGTTCGGGAAGGTGCTGCTGCCCTGCCTCGAGCCAGGAGGCGAGATGCACGTGCTCGGCACGCGCTACAACCCCCACGACCTCTACGGCGATTTTCTCGACTCATGCGACGAAATATACGACTCGTAAAGCGCAGAGGTAACTTTACTCTTCTTCGTCGCGCTTTCGGGGTTTTGTTACGGCGTGGCAGAAAAAGCAGCCAACGGCGACGATTGCAAGCAATGCTGCGACAGGCCCGAACCATGACGGCGCTTTTGCTTCGTCGTAGGGGCTGGCGAACATTGCCTGGGACGCAAGGAACATGGCTGGCGGCAGGCACAGGCACCCGATAATGAGTATCAGCCGCCGGGGAACCTTTCTGATGAGGACGATTTCGTGGTCGAATACCGGTTCCACCCGGCTCTCCGGAGGCAACTTTGCAGGAAGGATGGAGCGGTACAGGAAAGCAAAGATGACCGCCGCGCCGACGCACGCCGCAGTGCCCATCACAAGCTCGCGATGGTACGCCCAGTCCGGCGGCAGCCACAGGCGCCAGAACAGCGCCGTGAACGCGCCCAGCAGGCAGACCACCGCGCCGCCGAGCGAGATAAAGCCGCCGATTCTGCGGGCGAGCGGCACTTCCGGGTCAAGGAAGCGCGAAAACCACGGGCCGAACAGGTGCCTCCCACCGAACCAGAGCATGGCAACAATAATGCAGAACTCCGCGAAGTACCAGAGCGACCATATCATGGTCGAGCCGGCATCAGGGCTCCCTGTAATCCACTCGAATATGGCGAAGCCAACGGAAAGCACCACACAGAGCAGACTCTCGAAAGCGAACACTCGCCATGTATCAAGCGTCGGCCGCATGCCTCACTCCTGCGGGTCGTTGTCCTCCGGCCGGGTCTTGCGCTCGTAAACCGTCACAATCATGAATAGAACCCATATCACAACTACTGCCTGGATAGCTCCGGGGTGCAACGTATTGTCTCTCAACCAGAGAAATCCCACGAGCCATGCCGTGAGCAGGCATATGTCGAAGATAAGCAGGAAAGCCGCCATAGGCATAATAAAGGCCCTGAGAGGCGTGGCCTGCCTCCAGCGTTTCTTGCCGCCGACGGTGATGAGCCTGCCCCTGTTTTCTTCGTCTATGGCCCTCTGCACCTCGTTTTCGTTCCTGTCAGCCAGGGGGTTGCTAATGCTCGCAAATCTCAGGTAAAGGAACGCAACTGCGATTGTGACGGCAAGCGCACCACTTATCCATCTTGCCGTAATCGTCATGTTCATGCCCGCGGGGCTTCCCAGAATGCCATACATGAAAGTCAGCCCCAGCAAAGGCGCTGCAAACCTGATGACGTACTTGGCGAACTGTATGTTGTACTTCACCCTTCACTTCCCCGCCGGGCTCTGCGGTTGAGAGTGCGCTCCATCCGCAAGTTTACCACCATCAAGTTGCGTTTCAACGGAATTCGATTCTAACCTCTCTGCCCTGCGTTTCGTGGGCCTGAGTGCATAGGTGGTCCTTACTGCTGCCTCTAAGGATACAAGGCCAAGGAACATCACCACGCCGACGCGAAGGACAGTGACTGCGCGGTCGGGGGCTTCCGGGTCGTTGGGAAAGAGCAACAGGCAGATGCCAATGAGCACGAGAATCAGCGAAACAGCCCGGAAACCCGCTGCTATCCCGTGCATCGTCGGTTTTTTCAGCGAAGCAGGCATCCACGACTTCCCGGTAGCCCCGATGAAAGCGAAGCAGCCTGCTGCTGTTGAGATGAACACCCAAAACGCCCTGAGTGTGGTCGAGGCTGTCTCGGTGGACATCGATTTAATTCCGGCGAGCCACAACAGCAGCACTACGAGGAAGTTAAACGCACCAAATGCAATCATAACCCCGAGGAAGAACGCCGTTTCACGCAGCCACCTCACAGGCTTCTCCTGTACGCATCATTTCGCGTTTCAACCGAATTTGCGCGCCTGCGCCGCGGCAACAGGCGGATGACCACTGCCGGTACTGCCAGAATCACGGCCAGCATCAATCCAACTCGATAATCACTAAGACTGTCGAGCTCCTCCGCTATCCTCATGACGACGTAAAAGGTGGCCACGTACAAGAGTGTCCAGAGATACAGCCCGGATTTCGCGAATATGGGCCTTTCAACAAACACGGCCCACATCACACTTTCAGCCAGCAGCATCCCCGAGAAAACAGCGAGACAAAAGGTAGCTGCCCCGGGCATCAGGCTGTCGCCGAAAACAGGGCGCGATAACATCCAGAAGCACAAGGTCGCATACACGCCAGTAATACACGTGCCTCTCATAAGCGCAAATCCGATTCGTATCCACTCTTTCTTCTCTGAAAGCGTCCGGTCGCGCCATGGCCTGTGTTTATCTATGTTGTGATATGGATTCAGGTTGCCGCCCATCGCTTTCGTTGCGGAGAAGCACAATGCAGAGGCGAAAAGCAGGAATATCGCAGCCGCAGCCACTTGCGACGGGTCTTTATCTGGCGTGGTATAATCAAATGTTGAGAAGAGAAGCGCCATGAAGAGCGTAAAACCGCCAGCAACACCACAGCTCCATCCCATCATGCACAATGTGTCACGCAGCCACCTCATGGACTTCTCCTCTACTGGAAAAGTACCACGCAGACAGGGGGCGGGCCATTACAATTGCGCACGATTTCTGTAACGGGGTGTTACGGCGAAATGCTCATGTGGCGCAATTACTGTACCTCTGCCTTCACGGTAAAGCGCTAAATTCGCTGCTCCAACCTGTCGAAGTACATAACAGAGGGCGTGAAAGGGGGAATCCATGTCCCGTAAAGGCACTTTCCTGACCCGACGTTGCGAGGACGAAGCACAGTGCGGCGAAGTATAGTCCAAGAAGCTTCCGGACAGCTGACCTATGAAATCAGGGAAATAGTGTCGGTTGCCCGGGAATTGCAGAACCGGGGTGTTGAAATCACCTGGGAGAATATCGGCGACCCCGTTAAGAAGGGCGAAGAAATCCCCGGGTGGATTAAAGACATAATTGGCAAGCTGGTCCTTGAGAACAAGACCTATGGTTACGTGGCCACCCAGGGTGTTCCCGAAACCAGGGACTTTCTCGCTCATGAAATCAACAAGCGCGGCGGCTGCCGGGTAACCGGTGATGACATAGTCTTCTTCAACGGTCTGGGAGATGCAATTGCCAGGATATTCGGTCTTCTCAATAAGGAAGCCCGGGTAATCGGTCCCTCGCCGGCCTATGTGGCTCTTTCTTCGGCGGAATCAGCTCATTCCGGGCATAGACACCTTACTTACGACCTCGATGAGAAGAACGACTGGATGCCTGACCTGGACGACCTGGAGAGCAAGGTCAGGAACAACCACTCCATCGCAGGCATCCTGCTCATCAACCCTCACAATCCGACCGGCGGCGTATATCCGCGCACGGTGCTGGAGAAGATAGTGGACATTGCCCGGCGCTACGGGCTCTTTGTCGTATGCGACGAGATATATGCCCACATAGTCTACTGCGGCACCCAGGCGACTCATCTGAGTCAAGTCATCGGCGGCGTGCCCGGGATTGCCCTGCGGGGGATTTCCAAAGAGTACCCTTGGCCCGGCGCCCGATGCGGGTGGATGGAGGTCTTCAACCGCGACAAACACCCTGATTTCGAGAGCTACATCAGGAGTCTGGTGAACGCCAAGATGCTGGAGGTGTGTTCCACCAGCCTTCCTCAGTTCTCCATTCCCCTGGTCATGGGCGATGCGCGCTATCCGGGCCATCTGGCAAGGCGAAAAGACATGTTTGAAGAACGTGCCAATGAAGCCTGGAATATCTTCTCCCGGATAGACGGCATTCGCGTAGTCAAACCGCAGGGCGCATTCTATATGACCGTGCTGTTCGATGATTCGGTCCTGAACGGGAATCAGACGCTGCATATTGCGGACAGCCGCGTCCGGACGTACGTGGAGAAGATTGTCCGCGATGTCGAGGATGACAAGCGTTTTGCGTACTACCTCCTGGGCGCCGCCGGTATCTGCGTGGTGCCGCTGACCGGTTTCTGCTCTGTTAAGAAGGGCTTCCGGATGACGCTTCTGGAAACTGAGGACACAAAGCGCAGGTGGACGTGGGAAACGATTGCCGCGAGGATACAGGAGTATGTCCACTCGGCCCGAGGGGCGACTCACCGACCCTGTTCCACCGCACTGGCATCTTGCCCATCTTGAACTACACGTCGTGGTGCACTATCGCGTAATCCCGGCCGGTTGCCACAGGCAGGATGCGGGCCATTACAATTGCGCACGATTTCTGTAACGGGGCGTTGTTGTCAACGCGACATCATCGCAACCAGATACGGCAGGCAGGATGTTTCCTGGGCGGCGGTGGCGAAGATTGTGGCCAGCACGGAGAAGATAACAACAAGAGCAATAACCTGGAAGACCACGTACAGGACAAGAATGAGAACAGACCTGATTAAGCTGAGCTTGTAATACGCCATGAGAATAATAATTACTATCACGACATCTACTAACAGCCCGAGAAGTCCCGGAAATGCGATTGCTACCGGAACGCTCGCAAGAATCATAAGCACGACCCAGCCGATTGCAACCATGTATGAGTTGTGAAGATTGTCGCCGTCGAATATCTTGATGGACAGCCAGAGGCAGAAAGCCATTACCGGAGCGGCTATTATGAATCCGAAAATGACTATCCCGATAGCAAGCCCTACGAAGAAGCCGGCAATAGCGTATTCGAAATCATTCAGCTTTCTCTTGCCGTTTTTCTCCTTGGCCGGTTCCTCATCGATGGGTGCCGGTTCAGGCTCGGCACGCTTTTCGGGCTTCTTGTTCAGCGCGCCGTAGTCCTGGTTTATCTCGATTCCGTCTATGTCGCGCCGGGAGACGGTCGTCGTGCCGGATGGGCTGACCTGTATCTCGACCTCCTCGTCGGTCTGCCGGACAATCCTGCCCTTGAGTTTGTTCCCGTTCTTGAGAATAACTGAGTCGGCAAATGCAGGCACGCATAATACGAGAACAATTGCACACAGCAGAATATGACGATGCTTCTTCATGGCATCTCAATATACATTAATTGCTGCAGTGGTGCAAGGTGCCGAAGGACTCTCAACTGCCGCGGGTGCGCAGAATCATGATTTTCTGCCAGATTTTGCGCGAGAGGCCGGTCGTCATGTTTTCGAGTTCGTTCACGGCGTTGTTGGCGACCGGGTCGCTGAAGTGCTGCACGTACAGGAAGCCGAGCTTGCCCGTAAGCGAGAGCATTTCTGTGCAGTAGTCGAGGTACCTGCCGAGTTCGTAATCGCTCAGCTCCCTCCGGGGCGAATGCTCCGTCGGGACGCTGATTTCGGCCGAGCCGTCGGGGTCCTTGGTAAGCTGGTGGGCGTCGGTTATGTGTGCGAGGCAGTGCAGCTTGTTCACGGCGCTCACGACGCGCTTCCTCTTTCGCCTGGTCTCCAGCGTGACGAGCGAGAAGACGCCCGCGCCGATGAGAACTATCTCGCTTGCGGCCGCCTCGGTCAGGCCGACGAGGCTTTCGATGGTGATGCGCTTCGTCGTGAGCGGTATCTGCGCTATGGTGAGCGCGAGCGCCGCGCCGAGCACCACGATGGCAGCGTATATTCCGTAGCGCATGAGGTAATTGGGCCGGCTTATCCATTCGGCAGTCTCGTTCGTCTCTTTCGATGCATCATGAAGCTGTTTGCACACGCGCGACAGGCCCGAATCCGGGAACCTGTCGTTGATACGCAGGCAGAGCTTCTCCGCGGTCTTCTCGATTTCGCCCGCCGCGAGGAAGCCTGCGCTCGCATCGCCCGCTTCGCATGCCTCCGGCGGTATAGATTGTTTTTCAGCCATCCGAAATCTCCTCACAGGACGGAGCGCGATTATACCCCGGGCAATGGGCTCTGGCAAATGACCTTGTGGCGGGAGTGCAATTTACGTCAGTTTTCGCTTCCGGGCGATTATTGCGATGGTGTAGTGCCGAAAATAACGTCTAAGTCACTGGAAGGGGCCGCAGGAGAGAGGCCTCTTAAGGAAAGGGGAGAGATGATAAGTATGCAGTTCTTCTTATCGCTCGATTATTTGAACGAAGCTTCCGATGGAAGCTGCAGACGGGTCTGCGTAAGATGGGCGCCAAGCCTGACACAATGCGACGCATTCAGGAGGAAGCTCGACGCTTCTGCGAGGGGAAGGTGCGTCCATTCAGAAGCGACACAGACCTCTTCAACGCAAGCCGCATACTCTTCGAACTCCGCGCGAAGCTCAAGGAAGCCGGCGCTCAGACTGCTCGAAGGCGCGCAGTCTCGCTCGAACGCCGCGTAACACGGTATCTCCACGAAGCGATATCTCTTTCCGATTGCCCGTGCCGCATGCACGAGGTGTTCCGCAGGCACGGCTTCAACGCCGTCGAGAGGGAGATTGTCCTGCTGCTGGCGTACTCCGCGCTCGGGATGTATCCCGAGAGCGTCGGGCGCGTGAGCGACGCGCAGGGCATCCAGTCCGCCATGAACATGAAGGGCGCGGAAGGACTCGCGGTGCTGAGGGCGCTCTCGCCGGCGTCGCGGCTTGCGCTTTCCGGTGTTGTGAGAATCGAGGGCGCAGAGGCGCCGATAGATACCCAGGTGAAGGTTTCGCCGGAATTTCTCGACTACATACTCCGCGATGAAGGCTCTGAGAGCCACTCTTGGCAGGTAAATGGCTACAGCGAGCTGCTCGACAGGCTCTACGAAGTGGTGAGGTGGCTGCGCGAGAGGGCGGACGAAATGGAGGACAGGCAGTTCGGGTATCCCGATGACGTGGCGAAGTGCAGCCGCGAAGCGCGAAGCATTATGGGCGTGCTCGCGAGAACGCTCGAACTTCACCCGCGCTGGCCCCTGAGCAGAGTGCTGCGGTCTCTCAAGACGGAAGAAGAGCGCCAGATTCTCCTGATGCTCCTTGGCAGGGAACTCGGCTTCCTTCCGGATAATAACGAGGTGACGAAGGGCGAAAACCTCGCGCGTGCCGTGAGCGCCGATGTGTCCGGAATCCGGCGCAACCTCGGGCTGCTCGGGCCGAAGAAGCCGCTGCGGGCGAAGGGGCTTGTTCAGGTCTCCAGCGGAACGGGCGGAGCGCTGGCTTCGTGCGAGTTCGAGCTTACAGACGGGTGCCTGAAGAAGCTGCGGGTCGAGAGGCGGCAGCGTTCCAGCGCGGTTGCGCGCACCCCGGTCGTGAGCATGGACAAGCTTGTTTTCCCGGAAGATGTGAAGGCCATGCTCAGGATGGCGCTTGTGCAGGTCAGGCACGGCGAAACGCTCATGAAGAAGTGGGGCCTCGGCGAGGTTATTCCCTATGGCAGGGCGGTGACCGTTCTTTTCACAGGCCCGCCCGGAGTCGGCAAAACGGCCGCGGCGGAGGCTGTTGCGGCGGAACTCGGCAGGCGGATAATCATCGCGAACTACGCCGAAATCCAGAGCAAGTGGTTCGGTGACACGGAGAAGAACGTCGCCCGCGTCTTCAGAGAGGCTGTGGAAGCTGACGCGGTCCTGTTCTGGGACGAGGCGGACTCCATGTTCTTCGACCGCGACACCGTGCAGCACAACTACGAGGCGAGGGTTGTGAACATGCTCCTGCAGGAGCTGGAGAGGTTCGAGGGCCTGTGCATCCTGTCCACGAACCGCCGGCTCAGGCTGGACAGCGCGCTGGAGCGCAGAATCACCATAAAAATTGACTTCAGGGCGCCCGGCAGGGAAGAATCGCGCAGGATTTGGGAGAAAATGATTCCGGGCGGCCTGCCCCTTGCGGGCGACGTGGATGTCGGGAAGCTCGCGGACGCGGAACTGACCGGCGGCGAGATAAAGAACGTGCTTCTGAACGCGGCGCGGCTCGCGCTCTGCCGCGACCCTGCGGGAGAAATCACCATGTCCGACTTCAGCGAAGCGATTGACATGGAAAAGGGCGGTAAGTGGACCTCCAGCCGCAAAATCGGCTTCAGCCGCGAGTAACCTGCCGGCTCGAAACGCTATCTCGGCTGGCCGCCGCGTCTGCAGAATAGAATGCAAAAGCGCGAGAGGTCGGCCTACTTCCTGGTCACCTTTACGGTGTACTTGGCAGGATTGAGCCTCACGCCTCTCGCCACAGCCTCGTCCTTGATAAGTTCGCCCTTCTTGGCGAGAGCGTAGACGACATCGCGCACGCTACCCGTGGAGCGCAGTTTGAACTTCGCTCCCATCTGTCGGATGGTGGGAGTGCGATGTTCCTTTTCCACGCACTGGATGACATACTCGAGCATTGCGGCCTGCTTCTTCGTCAGCGGTCGCGGCTGCTTTCCCTTCGACATAAGCGGCTCCTTTACACTGCTACAAGGTCCTGGGTGATATTATAACCAACCGTCTGCGGCAATAATGAAGCTTTTTTGTTCTCCTGTCAAACCTCTTTTCCTGCAGGGACGGTGTTTCCGTCGGCGTCGAGCATGAGCGACCCGGCGCCTGGCGGAGTTTTACGGCGACTTTGCGCGCCGAATCGCGGCATGGCTGCGCCGGTTTTCACCTCGGCTGGCCGCCGCCGGGCTGGTTGCCGCCGGGACCGCCGCCCGGGGGACCGCCGGGACCACCCCGGCCGCGGAACGGGCCGGGAATGCTCTGCATGAGTTCGTTGATTTCGTCTTCAGTGAGGATTTGCGAGAGCTTCGTGCGAGCTTCCTCCATGAGCTGGGAGAACTGCTGGAATCCTTCGCGTCCGCGTCCGCGTCCTCCCATGTTTCGCATAAGCTCGCCGGCCTTGTCCATGTATTCGGACAGGAGCTGCTGGACCTGCTGGGATTTCGCGGCATCCCACGCCTTCTCCGCGGCGTACTGGGTAATCCGGTCTGTGACGCCGGTCTTCATGCCCTCCACCATCCGGTTCATTCTATCGGTTCTTTCCTGCTCGCGCTCCTCATCCCTGCGCTTTTCGCGGTCATCAAGCACCCGCGAGATAGTGTCGGCCAGGGCGGAAGTCTCGCCGGGTTCGACGGGAGCCTCGCCTGCTGCAAGCGCTGGCCGGGCGCCTGTGGCCTGCTTCTCGATTTCGGCCAGCTTCTGCTGCACCTCTTCGAGCCGCGCGCCGAGCGAGGCAAGCGATTCCTGCACCATGTTCAGCTTGTCGGACAGTTTCTGCTCGAGGGCGACGACATCCTGTTTCCCGACTGGCGCGACCGCAGCGGCGCCCTCGGGCGCTTCCGGCTTGTTGTCGAGAAAGCTTGAAGAATGTATTACGTGAGTAGCCGCAAGGGCGACGACTGCCGCCAGGACCATCCCGACAATGATTGCTATCACCGAACGCATGGTTCCACCTCCATTTCATGATTTGCCTGGAAAACATGGTAGCAAGCCTTGCCGCTGCTGTCAAGTTACAGTGTTTGTGGCTTGACAGCGCGCGGGCGGGCAGGTAGGTTAAGCAAAACTGCACAGGCCGATTTTTCCCGGGAGGATGACATGGAGGAGGAAACCAGGCTGCACCCGTCTTTTCTGCACGGGCAGTACCTGTTTCGCAGGAAGGTACTCAAGGTCTTCGGCGGGGCGTTCCACGTCTACGACCAGAGCGGGAACGTCGTGCTGTACTCGCAGCAGAAAGCGTTCAAGCTGCGCGAGGATTTCCGCATCTACTCGGACGAGGGCATGGGCGAGGAGCTGCTTGCGATAAAGACGCCGCAGATTCTCGACATAGGCGCGACTTACTACGTCTGGGACTCGTCCGCGGGAGTGGAAGTCGGTGCATTGCGGCGGCGGGGCATCAAGTCCATTTTCAAGGACGAGTGGATTTTCCTCGACAGGCAGGGTAACGAAGTGGGCAGGCTCAAGGAGGCCAGCACATTAGGCGCCATACTCAGCAGAGTTCTGAAGCTCGTCCCGCAGAAGTACATCATTTTCACTGAGGATCAGAACAGGCCTCTGGCTATGATTAAACAGCACTTCAACCCCTTTGTCCTGAAATACACATGGACGATACTCGACCCGAACCCCGCAATCGACCGGCGGCTGCTTATCGCGGCGGGCGTCCTCCTCTGCGGCATCGAGCAGAGACAGGAGTAGTAGCGTGGCCGACAAAGATGTCTGGGAAACCCGCCGAGTGAATGATTGCGAGATATGCATACTTGTCGGCGCTGGCGGTGTTGATCCTGTCAAAGACAATGTTGACGTGGAGGTTCTGTTCGACGATGGGAAGCGCTACAGCGCCACGTTCTTTACTCTTGAGAACATAAGACGGCTGATGGAGCGCTGTCACTCGACGGGAGAATGCGCCCAGGGAAGGTATTTCTGGGCTTCCGGCATGATAATCGTCGAAGACCTGACGTGGGATACGGTGATTGCGGCTGTTGGAAGTCTTATTGAGAACGGGGAGTTTACCAAGGTGTTCGAGAGAATACCTGGAGAACGGAAGGACCCGCAATGAAGCTTCTTTACATGAACGAGCCCGAAGACTTGTAAAAAAACTAAGCGCAAAAATGGCCAGTTGACAGAAAATTCATCTCGCGTGCGGGCTGCCTACCTCGTGATAACCGAATAGACTTCGCTCTCCAGCACGGTGCCGTCCTTGGTCACGGCTACTACCTGCAGGTAGAACCGCATGTGGGGCGTGAGATTCTGGACAAGGACGCAGTCCCCGTAGACGTAATCGTCGTCAATCCACGCGTTAGTATAGTACGTGCCGTCGAGGTTGGTTGTAGAGCCGAGCCGCAGGTAGGCTTTCGAGGCAGGGTAAGTCTCCCAGCCGACGGCGATAAAGGTCGTGCCGGGCGTGATGGTGATGCTCCGGAACTCAGGCTCCGTCTCGGAGTCGTCGTCCCAGTCCTCCATGCAGCAGCAGCCGGCAAGCGCGAGGGCGGTCGCCGCAAATGATATTATTGCAACCGTTCTCATTTTTCACGCCTCCCGTGTATTCTAACGCAAAGAAGTTGACCATTATTCGCCGTTTCAGCGGGAGCAACAGGGCAGAGACAGGAATCCCCTGCCTCCGCAGCCCGGTCAGGTACGTTCTATTTCAGGTATGAATTTCCATTCCCGCTCGATTGAATAGGATTTTTGCAAATTTGCTTGACGGCATCATGTTCGACGGTAAAATACTCACGAGGGGAGGGATAGAAGATCCTGCCGTTCTGCCCGAACCGTTGGGAGCATGGCGGTGGACTACGACCGCATATCGAAACGTGAGCTTCTCCGGGAAATCAAGTCTCTGCGCAGCGACCTGGACAACCTGCGCAGGGCGGCGGAAAAAGACCCCGGTACGCGCGAGTTCGCGAAGCTGGAACAGGTCAAGGTGCGGTTCATGGAGAGAGTGACGCATGAGCTGCGAACCCCCCTGACTCCTCTCAAGTCCGCATTGGAACTCCTGCTTGACGAGGCTGCAGGCCAGATAACTCCCGAACAGAAGAAATACCTCGACATGATGCGCCGTAACGTTGACCGGCTGCAGCATTTCGTGGATGAAGTGACTTCGCTGTCCAAGCTCGAGTCCGGCTCCACGGTTTTCGAACCCGGGCGCCTGTCCGTCATTTCCGTGGCCCGCGGGGTAGCGGAACTGCTTAGGAACAGGGCGCAAAAGAGAGGCATTGACATCTCGATGGGCGCGCAGACGGAACTCCTCGTGTGGGCCGACAAGGATGCCGTGGCGACCGTTATCTCGAACCTCGTTGACAACGCTATCATGCACAATCCTCCGGGCACGACCGTGAGAATCTCGACCCGGCTCACGGGAAAGGACTCGGTCGAGGTCTCAGTGAGCGACGACGGCAAAGGCATCGAGCCTGACCTGCTCGACGTCATTTTCGACAGGTTCTCCGGCCTCTATACCGAGCGCAGCCCGAGGCACGTCGGCGCGGGCGTGGGGCTAAGCGTGTGCAGGAGCCTCGTTGAGATAATGGGAGGCGAAATCTCCGTCGAGTCCGCTCCAGACAAGGGCACTGTCTTCCGCTTCACTCTTCCCGCGAAGCCCAGAACCGCGATAGTTGACCAGCAGTAGCCTTGTACATTCGCTTGCGAAGAATCTTGCGAACAGCCTTGCCTGCAGCCTGCTCATCGCCGTACAATGCAAATCGCGAGACAACAGGATAACTGGAGGATTCGAGCATGAAGATTCTTGCGATTCAGGCAAGCCCGCGGGACACGGGAAACACCGCTACAATCCTGGGGTGGGTCGAGGACGAACTCAGGGGCGCCGGGCACGAGGTCGAGCGAATCGACCTTGCGCGGCTCCAAATCCGGGACTGCAGAGGCTGCTACTACTGCCAGTCGCACACGAACTTCGGCGACTGCAAGCAGAAAGACGATGATGTTAAGACCGTGTTCGAGAAAATGGGCGAGGCCGATGCGATTATCTTCGGCTCGCCGCTTTACTGCTGGAGCTTCCCGGCGGCTGTGCACGCGCTCTTCAATCGCGGCATAAGCCTCGCGCGCAAGTTCCACACGAAAGAGCACGAGTCGATGCTGCAGGGCAAGCGCGCCGCCATGCTCGTGACCTGCGCCGGGCCCAGGGAAGGCAACGCGGACCTCGTCAGCCCGCTGTTCGACAGGGTCTGCAACTTCCTAAAGCTCGAAAAGGCGGGCGAGCTTATCGTCCCCATGTGCATGGAGCCGGCAGTGCTCGAGGACGATGTGAAGGAGAAGGCGAAGAACCTCGCGCGCGAAATCGCCGGTTAGCGGACGAAATCACTCGTCCTGTTCTTCCCGTTCCTTTTCGGCGTGCTGTTCGAACTTTTTCTTTACCCAGTCGTCTTTCACGAGGTCTCGCGGCAGCTTGCCGTCTTTGTTCGCGATGTTCGCGTCGGCGCCCTTGGACAGAAGAAATTCGACTGCATAACCGCTCCCGTATAGCGCCGCAAGATGCAGGGGAGTGTAACCATCCTCAGTCTTCGCATTTATGTCAGCACCCTTCGATACCAGAATAGCAATGGCGTCCGTGCCCAGGCAGAAAGACATTGCCCTGTGCAGAGGGGTCTCGCCCTGCTTGCTCACGGCATTGACATCCGCTCCGTGAGAAACGAGAAGCTCGACAGTCTCCTTGCGCGCTGCGGAGAAAAACGCGGAGTGCAGGGGCGTATAACCGGCGATATCCCTCGCCATCACGTCGATTCCGAGAGACAGGAAGTATTCCACAGTCTCCCTGTTGCACCAGTCAGCGGCTTTGTGAAGGGCTGTGTCGCCGTACTTGCCGCGCGCGTTGATGTCGGCGCCCGCCTCCACGAGGAACTCGGCGACAGCCCTGTTGCCACAGGATGCGGCGGAGAAAAGCGGAATGTCTTTATCGCCGTGTCCGTTTACATCGGCGCCATGTTCGACCAGGACCCGGGCAATCTCCCTGAGGCACTCTCCCCTTTCCTTTCTGAAGCCGTCTCCAAAGGTTCTTTGTTCAATGGGATCTGCCACCATGGACAATACCGACTGGCCTTCGGGGTTTACCGCGTTGGGGTCTGCGCCTTTGTCGAGCAGTGTTTTTACTCTGTTTATATCTTCGGATTGTATAGCTTCAAACAACTCGGCCCTGAGGGGCTGGCCGGATTTCGCGCCGTGCTTTCTGAGGAGGTCGCCGTACCCCGACATAAGGTCCAGCGGCGTATACCCGCGGTTGTCTTTCGCGTTGACATCAGCCCCGGACTCCAGCAGAGACTTCACAATCTCATTTTTGCCCGCGATAATTTCCTCCGAAATAATCCTGACTACTACTGCATGGTGCAGGGGCGTCCGGCCTTTGTCGTCTCTTGCGTTAAGGTCGGCGCGCCGCTCAATCAGCAGTTGAGCCAGCTGGTTCTGCCCGTGTTGTGCCGCCATGTGCAGGGCGGTCAATCCGCGTTTGTTGGTTGCGTTGATATCTGCGCCTTTGTCGAGAAGCTCTTTTATGGCGTCCCAGTTGCACTGTTCCAGCGCATCTTTCATCGGCTTGCGAAGCTCTTCTGCTTTGGCGGTTTGCGTGTTATCGGCTGGCACGGCAGCCGTCTCGCTCTTTTTGCCGCAGGCGGGCAGGAGCACAAGGATAATCAGGATGCAGGATATTCTTCTCATGCCAACATTATTATACCACAAGAGTCTTACGGAAGCAAACGAGTCAGGTCACACTGATTATATGCTGATTACTTGCCTTCTTCCGGCTTCTCTTCCGGCTGTTTCTCGGGGTTCTTCTCTTCTTCCTTCTCCTCTTTGAGCGGCGGGAGTATCTTCACGTTGGTGCAAAGCGTGTACGTCACTCCGCTGTGCTCGAATCCCCACTCTACCAAGATTGCGTGATAGTTTCCTTTAAGCCTGCTGAAAGTTCCGAGAGTAATTCCTGTGGTCTTATCGTACGCCATGACAGGAAAGGCTTTCTTCTCCCATTTGGCCTTTCTGAAATCCTTCGTGGGAGATGAAGCTGTGCATGCGTATGTTGACTTGCATTCTGTGGTGCTCTTGATGCCCATCGCGATGTCTTTTTCCTGTTCTATAAATTCCCACGTCAGCTCGGGGAACTTCAGGTCGCCCCGGGTCTTGAGGAAGAGGGCGGAGATTGTCTGCACGGCGGTTATCATGCCCTTGCCGAGTCCGTGGCCTTCGTTGGGCACGTAGAGAAGGTACTTCTCGCCCTTTAGCTTGTCCCAGTACAGGTTCGCCGCATCGAGCGGCCAGTACGCGTCGTTGGTGCCGATGATAATCAGCTTGGGCACGGTGATTTTGTCGAGATAGGTGAACGGGTCCACCAGCTCGGCCAGCTTTTTCGCATCCTTGTCGCCGGAGAGAAGAATCTCCGGGATATTGTGCCTGGTGTAAGGCGCTATCATGTGGCTGAACTTGCCCCATGTCTCCTTCTGGTGCTTCATCTGGGCGACGAGGTCGAGGTTGTCGTATACCATCGGCGCAATCGCCTTCACGCGTTTGTCAACCGCGGCGGTGAGCCAGGTCGTCCACCCGCGCTTGGACGCGCCGGTCACGACGAAGCCGGCGGACTCGTGCTTCAGCTCCTTCTTGAGGAACTCCTCCAGCGCATCCATGGCCCTGACCGCGCCCTTCGTCATAGGCAGGAGCAGCAGCCAGGTCGGGTCCTTCGTCTCCATGAACTTCATGAACGTGTGCGCTATCAGGCCGTCCTCGCGCAGCCTGCCGAAGAGCGGCTGGTTCGGTATGTCGTAGAGAATCGCCATGGGCGCGCCTATCTGGTTGACTATTGCGGTAGCCGCGATAAGCTCATCCCTGGCCCTTCCGCTGCCGACTATGAGGAGCAGGATGTGGGTCGGCTTCTTCGATATCTTCTCCGGCACCATCACCTGGATTGTGTGCGTCCATGTTATCTCGTGCCAGACCTGCGAGGTGAGCTTGAGTTCGTAGAGCTTGGTGCCCTTGATAATTTCCTTCTCGGATACTTTCTCCCACTTGTACGCTTCGTCCTTTTTCTCGACGTACTTGTGAAGCTCGGATTTCTCTTCCTCTTTCTGCTCCGGCTTCTGTTCCTGCTTCTCGGGCTGCTTCCCCGGCTCCGTCTCCTGGGCGACGGAGAAGGACAGCAGCATTGCGGCAAGCGCAAGCAGCATCACCAGAATCCATGCCGTTAGAAATTTCTTCATGATGTCTCCTTTCGGCACGCGGGCCTTTCTGTGTAGCATAGTCACTGAAAACACCTTCGTCAACCATCTTGGGCGAGTTTGACTTCCCGGCATCCCGCGGGGTATGTTTCAGATGACGGCTGCAGGAGGCGCTGTGCCATGAAACTGAAAGTGAAATGTCCCGAGTGCGGCAGGACTCACCTGCTTCCTTCGTACCGCGTGAAGACCCACGTGGCGTGCCCCTCGTGCGCGTGCGACTTCCTGCCCGCAAGGGATGCGTTCCTGTCATGCCCCGAGTGCGGGTCGGTGCTCGTCGCGGGCATGAGGCTCTCGTGCATCGAATGCGGGTTCGTCGTGCCCGAATCGCGTATTCGGCGGCTGGCGCGCATGCTGCGCATTGTCCTTGCGTTCATGCACCCTTTCCCAATATCTCCTTGACGCGTTCCGAGGCGTGTTGTAGCTTCCCGTGTGCTTGCTTGACGAAAACTTCTTGTCCAGCGTCGGAGGGCGTGCGTGAGAACGGCAGTGCTTATCCTCGGGGCGGCCTGGTTTATCGTGCTTGCTGGTTGTGACAGCAGACAGGAGCCGGTGGAACCCGCAAACGAACAAGCGAAAACCTCGCTGGAAAAAACGCCGCCGGCGCAGGAAAGTCCTGCGCTCACGAAGGCCAAGCGGGCCAACGAGGCTGCGGCCCATGCCAGCCTGCGGGTCATCGCGACCGCCCAGGAGCAGTTCCGCCGCCGCTCGCAGTCGGGCATGTACGGCTTGCTCGAAGAGCTTGGCAGGCAGGACCTGATTGTCGGCGAGCTTGCCGCGGCTTCCGTCCCGGAACGGGCGAGAAACGGGTACTACTACAAGCTCACTCCCGGTGAGTTCGACTGGTCCTGCACGGCGCTGCCGGCGCAGCCGGGGGTGACGGGCGACTACAGCTACTACGTGGACCAGTCCGGAATTATCAGGCGCGCACTGTGCAGGAACGTCGGCGACGAGCCCGCCGGGCCTGAAAGTCCCGCGCGAGATTAGAAATCAGGGATGCATCCAGTGGAAGAAAAAGCGGCGCAGCGAAAATCGGGCTCGAAGGTCATTCCTGTTATCGCGGTTATCGTCATTGTCGCGGTGATAGTATTCATAATCTATATCAGCCTTCCGAGCCTGGGACCCGCGCCGGAATTCGCAAGGAACGAAACGAGCGCAGTAGCGTCGCTTCGCACGATATGCAACGCCCAGCACCTCTACCACGCGAGATACGAGACGTACACGACGCTCGAGCTGCTGCTGGCGGCGCACACGATAAGGCCGGAGCTGGCAAAAGCCACCGCCCCGGCGAGCGCGAAAAACGGCTATTACTTCAAGGTGACACAGGAAAAGGAGCAGTGGTCCTGCGTGGCGCTGCCCGCGCAGCCGGGCGAGTCGGGCAGGCGCAGCTTCTACATGGACCACATGGCTGTCGTTCGCTATGCAAAATGCGAAAGTGCCGCCGACCCGCCCGCAGGCCCCGGCAGCCCGGAGATGGACTGAAACTGACCGAGTTCAGGAGCCGAGTTTTTCCTTTGCGCGTTTGGCGTATTCCGTGTCGGGGTGTTTCTCGACGACCTGCTTGAACATCTTCTCGGCGAGGCTTTTCTTGCCTTTCGACTCGTATTCGACCCCGCGGACGAACACCTTGCCCGCGGCAAGCTCCGCCTTGAGCGATTCGTCCGACTCGATGGCTGCCATCTTCTCTTTCGCCTTTGTGCCCTGTTCGCCGGAGCCGAAAGCTTTGCTCACTTCCTGGAGCAGCTCCCTGGCTTCGTACGGCTTCTTCTCCTTGAGAAGCTCGTCGGCCTGTGCAAGAAGCTCCGTGAAGCGCTTCTCTACTTCTTCCTTCACGTAGGCGGCATCCTTCTTCTCGGCCTCGTCCGCCTCGGCATCGTCGAGCACTTTCCGCGCGAGGCTGAGCGCGCTGCCGAGATAGCCCTTGGCGGCCTTGCGAACGGCAAGCTGCAGCCTCTTGGCGAGCCCCTCCCTGAGCGCAAGCTCGGTCGGCTTCGAGGAGCCGCTTCCGCCCGAGGAGCCTGCCTTGGGCGCGACCTTGACCATCCAGTCAACCGCGCCCTCGGCGACGTTCTTGGGGGGCATGGTGTGGCCCCCGGGAAAAGTCTTGACCTCGACCTGGTTGCCCTGTGCCTTGAGCGTTTCGGCGTGCTTCTTCACGTACTGGACGGCATCCTTGTCGCCGATGATGAAGTAGACGGCTATGTGCTTCTTGATGGGCGGGGTTTTTTCAGCCCACGATGTGGCGACTGCCATCGGAATCACGCCGGCCCAGTTGTCGGGATACATCTGCGCCATGTCGAACGCCATGCCGGAGCCGCCGGAGAAGCCGGAGGAGTAGCACCGCTTCTCATCAACCGACAGGCGAGCGCGGGTATCCTGCCACATCGCCTTCGTCGCGGCGATTATGGGCTCGCCGGGCCCGTTCTTCGCGTTGTTCGAGCCGACCACAATCCAGCCCTGGCGCTCGCAGACATCCTTGTAAATCCTGACGAAAGCCATCCCGTTCCCATCGGGCGCGAAGCAGTAGAGGATGGGCCACTTCCTGCTTTTCTTGTACTTGCTCGGCACGTAGCAGGCATAGGTCTGGCCCGAATCGTGCTTGCAGGTCACCGTCGTTACCTGGCCCGGGACCGGCCCGCTCTGCGCCGAAGCTTCGAAGCAGACGCATAAGACGAGCAGACAGACAATGTGCGCGATGAGTATTCGCATCATTCCTTCACCCCCGTGACTTTTCAGTCGTCCTGTATTCTAATGTAGGGCTGCGGACGCGAGCGCACAAGGGGTTGTGTGGAGTTTTACACAAATATTACGCGGCGGCGCGGGCCTCTCAAGTGCCGCCCGGTCAGAACCAGAAGCCGATGGAGAAATAGACGCCGTCAATCTTTTCGCCGCGGGTAATAAGCCATCTGTAGCCAGCGGAGAACTCAAATGGCCCCGTCATGACTCCCACGCCGATGTCGATGTCAGTGATGCCATTCCCAATGCAGCTGTGGCCCACGCCGACATGAAGCGCCAGCGGCCTGCGAAAGAACCAGTCGCACTCGATGCCGATATCGAGGCCCGCTTCGCCGTCCAGCGCGCAGAATCCAACGCCACCGTGTATGAGAAGGTTACTCTCGGAGAGCCGGAACGACCCGGCCGCCCCGGATTCATCGAGTTCTTCCGGCAGTGTCGGGCCGAAAGCCGTGAAGAGGCGGCTCAGCCTGACTCGCAGGAAATCCATGTGGACATGGTTCCCCAGATTCAATTTCTCATCGTAGTGGGTGCTTATGATGGACAAATTCCAACTGGTCGGCATTCTCATGGTCAGGCGCCACGTCAGCCCGTATAAATCGGAGTTTATCTTCTGATACTCGGTCCTCAGAGTGCCTGCCACCCGGGGAATCTTCTCCGGGTTGTAGTAGGCGTATTTCTCCTTGCTGTAAGGGTACGCGCGGTAGCGAATACCGTCATCAGTCGAGATATCCCTTGCTATAGCCTTGAACATTTCCGCAAGCATCAAGCCAACCAGCTCGTTCCAGAAGTTCTCGTCGTCATCATCCTCTTCATCAAGATCGAGCTCGAAGTCAGCCTTGGCATTCTTCTTCTGAGGGGTTTTTAGTGACTTCGATGGTTTGGGTTTTTTCAGGCCTGCTCCCTGCTTGAATTTGTCGAGCTTGCCGTCTGCGCACGCTACTGCAGGCTGGAAGAAGACGATTGAGAAGCTCATAGCCACCATGCACAGCAGGATTAATAACTTCTTCATTTTGCGCTCCCTTCATGTAGTCGGCTCATCTAAAATGAACGGGTGGAGGCAGCGTTGATTCAATACATCGCGCTGGATGTTCCACGAATCCGCGACATTGCCGATGGGGTAATTGGAAGACGCTCAGAACCAGAAGCCGATGGTCAGGTATGCGCCGTCCACGGTTTCCTCGCGCAGGACCAGGCCGCGGTAGCCGATGCAGAACTCCATCGGCCCCCACAGCACGCCGATGCCGATATGGATGTCGGTCACGCCGTGGTGGTTCGTGATGTAGGTATGGCTTATTCCCGCGCGGAAGATGAAAGGCTTCTGCGGAAAACATTCTATTTCCAGGCCGATATCCACGCCCGAGCGGGTGTCGAGAAACGCCGCGCCGACTCCGGGCCGGATGAGGATGTTTCCCGGCAGCGGCGAGATGAGATAACTGAGCCGCACGTGCGAGAACTTCGTGCGGTCATGCTTGTCGAAGCGGGTCTTCTCGTCGTAGACCATGCCTGCGGCGCTCAGGTCCACGCCGGAGCTTATCCTGATAACCCCCTCGAGGCTGAGGCTGTAATGGCGGGCGCTCATCCGCTGGAATCCCAGCCTCACGACCCCTGGTGCGCCCCTGATTTCGCCCTCGGCGTCGCGGTAGGCGTAATGCTCGCTGAAGTAAGGATAAGGCTCGTACCTGACTCCCTTGTCGGCGAGGATGTTTTTCCCGACGAGGTTGCCGATGGACTCGAAGAGCACGCCGAGCGTCCTGGCGGGAACGGTGTTCCACGGCTGTTTCAGCTCGCGCTTCTGGACCGGCTGACTGGTATCGTCCTTTTTTGCTGCTTCAGGTGTCTGTTCGGGAGGGCTCTCGCCGGTCTCGGGCTGGGATTCTTCGTCGTCGGCGATGACCGGTTTACTCCAAATTAATGCCGCGCCGAGGCACAGCAGAACTACGGCAGAGACGAGGACCTGCTTCATCAGCCCTTCTCCTTAAACAGGCGGGGCAGTCGCACCCGCACCGGAAGGATAACATCCGTTCGGGCTGCAGTCAAGCGCATTGGCTACGGCACGAATTCGAACGCGCCGAGGGAAGGCGGCTTCTCGTATGAGTTGCCGTCGTAGTCGGCGGGCACGCGGCGCTCGCGCCTGCCAGCACCGCGGGCAGGACTGGCAGAGTCAATATGAAAATCATTGCCGCCCGCGTTGACGAACTGGGGGTCCTGCTGGTAGATGGAATCGGTTTCGGTTACAGGGAGAGTCGGACCTGTGAATGACGGGTCGTCGAGACAGTGCCACAGGTTGTTGGCGAACGTGAAGGTTCCGGGAGCGGTGTCCGGGCCGACGTTGACGTACTCGGTGGCGGAGAGGTCAGCCTGGTTGAAGACGATTATATTGTTGATGAAAACCCCGTTGCGGCAGGAAATGAAGCCCGTCACCGATTCCTGCAGGATTCGCGCAACCCAGGTCTGCGGCAGGTAGATGGTGTTGTTGGCCGCCAGCGCCCCGTCGCATCCCACGAAGGAGACCGGCGCCTTGCAGTTTACGAAGACGTTGGCGATGGCGCGCAGGTTGCGCGCCTCGTAATTCGCGCCCTGCGGCCGGAAATAGTCCGCGCCCGTGCTGCCGCCGAGGTTCAGGCTGCGCTCGCCGCCTTCGAGGAACCGGTTCTGCCAGATGAGGACGTCTTCCGTGGCGCCTTTGCCCTGGACGGAATTGCCGCTGCCGTGGTGGAAATAGCTGGCGCGTATTGTCCCGTGATGGCAGCCCACCATGTCAATGCCCGAGCCCGACACGGCGCCTCCGCAGTAGCTTATCTCGCAGTCCTCGATGAGGAAGTATTCTACGCCGGAGAGCTTGATGCCGTCCTGGTTGCCGCCGCCGCCGATGTCGTGAACGTGGACGCGGCGAATGACGATATGGTGCGCCGGCGTGTCGTAGCTGCCTATGCCGCCGTCGTCGATGTTTATCCCGTTTCCGGACGCGCCGGTTATCTCGAGGTCTTGGATTACAATGTATTCGGGGTCGCTGAGTTGGAAAGCGTTCGTGCTGCCGGAGATGACTGTTCCGCCGCCGGGTTCGCCTGCTATCACGATGGGGTTTGCCTTCGTGCCCTTGAGGTCGGCCTGATATGCGCCGCCGCCGTAAGTTCCCGCCATGAGGAGGACGCGGTCGCCGGGCTGGGCCTGCGCCAGCGCGGCATCGAGCGTGTCGAGCGGGTCGCCCGCGCTGCCGCTGCCCCCGGAAGTCCCCGTGGTCGAGACGTAGACCGTATCGAGAATGACTCCCGAGTCGGCGAAACCGCCCGTCGGGTCCGTCGTAACTGCGGGTATGACCATGAGCTTCTTGTCGGTGCTGCAGCCTGCCGCCGTTAAAGCCAGCAGCAGGCACGCCGGTATAACTTTATTCATCATAAGGACACCTCTCTTTGGGCAGCATGAACGGCAACAGAGTGTAATATATAAACTGCGGGAGAATCAAGAGTCTGTGAGAGTGAAACAATCCGGATTACGATTTCGCCTTGAGGGCGGTCTTCTTCGTCCTGGCTGTCGCGAAAAGCCCCAGGAGCCCGAGTGTCTCGAATATCTTCTCGATGTTCGGCGGCATTTTCAGGAGCACCACGATGCCGTCGCGCGACTTGAGCGTCGAAGCCGCGTTCACGAACGACCCTATCGCCGAAGAGTTTGCGTACTTCACCTCGGTCATGTCGAATATCACTTTCGTGACATCTTCGGCGACAAGGCCTTCAACGGCCTGCTGAATCGACTTCGACTCGGAACGCTGGAGATAGCCGCTCAGCGTGATAATCGCGGTGGACGAAGGGTCATCAAGCCGGTCAACCTTGAGCGCGGTCTCGATGAATTCATCCAGTTCGGGCGTTTTCGCCTTGCGGGTCTTCTTGTTTATTTTTCTCTTTCTTTTCGAGACTGCCACTTCGAGTTTCCCTCCCGGTTGCCGTTATTGTATGCCGCCCCTGTGCTTATGTCAACAGCGGGCAATCGAAAATCCCGAGCAGACTCAGGCGGGGTCCGCGATTTTATCTATCAGGTCGAGCCCTTCCTTCCCGTTCGATGGAACGGGGAAAACGGCGTCATAACCCCGTTTTAAAAGCGACCTTCTCCTGGCGGGCAGGTTAGTCAGGGCCACGAGCGACGTGTACGAGAGGTGCTTCCTTCGATTCTGGCAGTCCCTGAAGGCCTTCGGGTGGAATTCGATGTTGTCGGCGAGCACTAGGACCACATCAACCACCCTTTCGGCGCATGCAACGCCCGCCTCGAATTCGCACGAGGCCTTGATAAATTCATAGCCGAAGGCTTTGTTCACGGCCAACTGGAATTTGTGCTCGAGGCTCCGCTTCGCTCCCACGAGCACGAATTCTATGAATCTTTCCGGCTCGACCGCAAGCGGCAGTTCGCGCTTCAAGATTAATTCTATGAGCCTGTCCCGCTCGACTCGCCGCGCCGTGTCGCCCGGGAGCTTAAATCCCTCGAGCAGGTCGGACTCGAACCAGAGCACCACCGTGTTGATATTCACATCGAGCAGCTTGGCTATCTCGCCCGTCGTAAAAAGCGGCTTCGCTCTGAGCAGCCGGTTCAACAGTCTGTATTCTCGGCGTTTCTTGTCCATGGAAAATAGGCCTCATCCAGGAGGCCGGCTGTTCAGCCGGCCCCGGCGAGTGTTTCACATTATAACGTCATAAATACGCATTTCCAGCGCAGGGTGGCGTTATTTTGGCGATTTTTACGCTTTTAGGTCCGGGCGTTATGCAGGCACCGGGGCAATTTCATGCCTTGTGCGGACCCCCTGCCATTCTGTCGCAGCAGTTAAATTTTTTTGGCAAGGCACCCTCGCAAACGCCCGTCCCTGGCAGCGTTCAGGGCCATCCGGCCCTGAGATCCTTATGCTGCAAGCCTTGCAGCGCGCGGCACATCGAGTGACAAATTTTGTCACACGCCGCCGACACCAAAAAGATGTAACAAAGTGAAAAAATTTTTGAGTTGCAACCTGTTTGAACGGAAGGGGTTGCGAAATAGCGCCGATTCCGGGCCGCCGTTTCATCACATTTGTGTCTTCAGTGAGAGCGCGGTTTATAGAGGCGCGCATGAAAAATGGCGGTAAACGCGCCGCCGGGGAGGAAAGAATGGCAGTCATTGAGTGGAAAAACGCCGGAAACGGTATGGTAGTGCCGGCGGGCGAGTTCGAGCTTGCACTGGAAACCGGCTTCGAGCCGGGAGAAGGATTCATGAAGCTCGGGTCGCAAGGATTCAAGGAGCTCGAGAGTCGAGGCGAAGTTACGATAACCGTCAATTTCGCGGACGGACTGCCGGGCACGGTGCTGACAATCAGGGACCTCTACCTCGGAGACTATACGCGAAGAACCGACCCGGCCGGCAGGACAATCTACACGGTCAGGATGACGGACCGCAGGGTCAGGTGGAAGCGGTTCGGCGAAATCACGCTTTTTGCCAATTGCCAGCTTCCGGACGGCACGCTCGACCCGGCCTCGCTCGACGGCGGCAGGCAGTACGCGTGGCGAGAGCTGGTACTGGCCTGCGTGGAAGCCATGGGCGAGTCCGCGAACCTCGAGGGGGACGGGTCGCTCCCGGAAAATCTTGTCGCCGTGCGCAACGTTCGCTGGGCCGGGAAGAACGCGTCGGAAGCGCTCGGGGAGCTGCTCGACGCCGCGGGCTTTACAGTGGCGCTCCACTACGACGGCAAGCTCCAGATAATCAAGAAGGGCGAGTCGCTGCCGCGCACCGTGCCCGACGGCTACGGCCCGAGGCGCGAAACGGGCAAGCTGTTCAACCTCGTGCCCGGCAGCGTGCAGGTGGTGGGCGCGCCCATCGTAAACGAGGCTTTGGTGGAACTCGAACCGTGCGCGCTTGACGTTGACGGCGAGGTGAAGGCGCTCGGCGAAGTCTCCTACCTGCAGGGGCGCGATGTCGCGCGGGAGCTGGCGTCGGAATTCGCCGGGCTGCGCGGCTCTCCCGAAGCCCAGGCCGCAGCAAGGCTCAGCGTCGGGCACTACTTCCGCATTCCCGGGACGGGCGGTTACGCGGACGAGAAAGACAGCTCCAACCCGGGCCTTGTGCCCGTTCTGCTTGACCCGCACCGCGGAGGAGTGCCGCCTTCGCTTAAAGGCGCATGGTTCGAGCGCGACGACAAGCGCCGGTATCGCAACGTCGGCGGCGAGGGAGACCTCAGGGAATTTACCCGGGGCTTCTCGGTAATCGACCCGGCGCGCGGGCTCGTCTACACCAACAAGGTCTGCGGTACGCTCGGCGACACGGAAACAGACGCCCTGCCCTGCGCCGGCGCGGGTGGCCCCGCGAAAATCGAGATTGTCCGCCCGTGGCTGACATTCAGGCACTGCATGAAGGAGCCGGGCGGCGCGCACAGGCACTGGCGCTTCACCTGCGGCGAAGGCCTCGAAGTCGAGACCGTGCGAAGGCCCGACCTGCAGCTTGTCTGCCGTGACGGAAAGCCCGACCCGGCGGTCGCCGCCGACCTCGAGGCCCGGGCGCAGGAAATCGCCCAGGCGAAGATGTCGGTAAGCCCTTCGGTGACCGTCGAGGTCGGAACATACGCGGGTGTGCACGGGCTCAAGTGCGACGGCGTCACGGGACGCGTCGCCTGGCGAGCCGACCACGCAGCCGGATTCACCCACTACTCCTACGGCCCGCCCTCTGTTCCGCCGCATGGGGGCCGCGAGGTTGACTTTGGTCGCTTCGCGGCCCCGCCCGCCCAGCCGGCGGCCGTGCCCGCCGGCAGGGAGCTGCGTCTCATAAACGCGAACAAGCACGGCCCCGTTGTCATAAGAAGCTCGGACGGCAGGCGCGCGGCGCTCGCGGGCGAAGGCCGCCGGGATGACACCGAGGACAACCTCTTCGCCGAACTCGACCAGTTCGACGAGGAACACCAGGAACCAACGCTCGCCAATCTCGGGCCGGCGGAACGCCACAACTGGCGCTTCCGAGACCATTCCCCATCTCCCAACCCCGGGCCTGACAGCCAGGACGCGGTCTGGGCGCTGCAGCTCATAAGCGACGACAAGTACCGCATCGAGAGCGAGATCAGCCGCTCCACCGAGGTCATCAGGCTCTGCGACGAGAACAGGGGCGACCTCGACGACATCTGGCGGGTGCGGGCCGTTCCGTCGGCGGGCGATGTCGCCGCCGACATGGAGCAGCGCGACGACGAGACCCGCGTGAAGCTCATCTCGACGCACGAGGCGTTCCGGCTCATGTGGCTTATAAACACCGTGACGGGCGGCGAGGGCGGCTGGATTACGGACGTCCCGCCGGAAGGGCTTGGCCTCGGGAAGCTGGCGGACGAGAAGCAGGTCAGTCCGCCGAGGCGCATCGGGCAAATCGGCGACATCGTGATTCTCACCAACGACGACGAGATTGTCCAGACCAGGGACGGCGACCTCTTCACCTACGCCAACATCCGCCACGATGCCCACTTCCACAAGACCGACCAGCGCGACGGGCGCATCCACTTCACCGACACTTCGCCCGGCACGCGCCCGTCGGGGGGCGCATGGCTTCTCGGCGAGATGGTCTGCGACCCGGCGGTCAAGAACACGGACACTAACCTCGGCAAGGAAAGCGGGCAATGGTGCCCGCAGGTCAGAATTCCTTATCTCGACGGGTTCTCGGACGACACGGTCCCGGATTACTTCGGGGGAGGAGGCTCATAAATGGCGACCTACGAGTTCGATCTTGACGTTCTGAACAAGCTCACCGGCACCCATATCGACATCGTTAACCTCGCCGGCGGCGGGATAGGCCTTGCACCCGGGCTCAAGCTCATCTTCGACAAGGGTACGGGCAGCGTCCGCGACTACTACGACTCCGGCAGTTCGCGCCGGGTCATGACCATAGGCGGCGCCGACGCCCTCTATCTCGACGCCTCGTCGCTCGATGTCATCGGTCGCTGCCTCAGGAACCCGAAAGGCCTCGGCGGCTCGGACGGCAAGCGTATCGTCTTTGCCGACCAGTACCCGGGCGATGACATGGTCACGAAGATACATGCCGCCGCCGACGACGCAGGCGAAGGCGGGGTAGTTCTAATCCCTGCAGGAACGTACAGCGATTGTGTTACGTTCGTGCCGAAGAAAAGCGTTTCCTACATAGGCGGCGCCTGCAAGAGCGAAGATGTTACCGGTGGAGACACCACTCTCATAACGGATTCCGGAGAATCCAACTCTATCTATTCCTACTACAAGAACCGCTACACCATCAGGAATATGACGTTCCAGGGCGCGGGCTGGAGCCTGACGCCCGCCTTCTTCCGGGGCGCGACCTCCGTGGTTCTGGAGCATGTCCAGTTCTGCTACATGCAGAAGGTCGATGTCAACTACTCATTCTTCATGTACTTCCTCAACTGCGAGTTCTGGAAGATGGGCCAGGAAAGCCTCGACCTCCGGGACCAGTCGCGCGACAACATGTTCCTCGGCTGCCTGTTCAAGCTCGCAGGCAGGAACACGGACGACACCTATTCTGCGGTGAGAATTCGCAATTCCGGCACGGATGACAATGTGTTTCTGAACTGCAGGGCCATCAAGGCGAGTTCCGGCAATCAGCAGAAATACGGCCTGCAGATAGACGGCGGTCCCGCCGGGAACGAGATTCGCGGCGGCCGGTGGGAAGGCAAAACAGGCGACTGGTCCGATGGCGGCACGGACACGGTCATAGATGCAATTCACAGCTAAGGGAGGTGGCAAATGGAGGAAATCGGAAGGGCGGTTACGGTTAGGGAGAGGGTCGAAGTGTTACAGGACTTTCAGGCGGACAGGTTCAGGCTCGATGTCCTGCACGTCAACTTCCAGACCCGCGAAATCTCGCTGGAGTACCATCTCGGCGCCCCGGACGGCTCGCTGGTCGGCAGGACGCGCTTCGCGACGCTGAATCCGGTGGTGAGCCCGGAAGGCGCGGAAACGGACAACTGGGATGTAATCATCGACGACGACAGCCTGGACCTCGGCAAAGTCAAGGACCTCCTGAAGGAGGTGCTCTGATGGGGCGCAGGAACCTGAACAACGAAGTAGTCGGCTTCGCGGACGCTTCTTGCGACCCGTCCGCCGACGGCGAATTCCAGCGCAACGGCGATGACCTGAAATGGTACGACAGCGGCGGCAGCGTCCGCAAAGTGTTCGACTCGGAGAATCACTACGGGGTCCTCTGGGTTCCCGTCCACGGAATGTACAAGGCCAACTGCGCCGAGTCGTCAATGGGCGATTTCCACGGCTACAGAATTGACACCGTGGGGCAGTACTTCAAGTTCAACTTCCCCGTGCCGTCGAACTTCGACAGCATCGTAAAAGCCGCGCTCGTCTACGGCGCGGTCGGAAACCAGGCGAGCACCAACGGCCTCGACGTAGACACTGACTTTGCTGCTGCCGGGGAAGACTACGACACGAATTCGGATTCCATCGCTGCCGCGGATACCGGAGCCGTGACCGACAAGAAGATATACGAGGTGGACCTGGCCAGCGCCCTGGATGGAATCGCCGCCGGCGACTACGTCGGCGTGAAGGTTGTTGTGGCTGTGGGTGGAAGTCCGGGAAACCGCGTCGTGCTCGGATTCAGGTTCGAGTGGAAGGAGGACAACTGATGAACGGGAAATTGACTATCGTGGAGGTCGCGTGCGTGGCCGCGTGCCTGCTCTTTATCGTTGGCACCTGCTGCGGGTGCGGCAACTGGGCGCTTGTGCACAAGAGCCAGTTTTGCGAGACGCACGAAAATTTCAGGACCTACAGGGCGCACGTCGCGCCCACCGGCGAGCCGGAGAAGGTCAACCGGCTCGCGGACCTGATTGAACAGTGGTTCGAGACATGGAAGGAGGGCTACGATGCCCAGGAATCTGGACGAAGCGATTGACAGCCAGAAGGAAGTGCTTGAAAAGGCGAAGAAGCCGGCTATCTTCAGCCTTGAGGGGATTGTCTCGCTCGGCACGGCTGCGGCCGGCATTTTCGCATCCATCGGCCTGCCCGGCACGGCGGCGAAGGTGACGGGTCTCGTCGTGGCCGGCGGCGTGGCGATTTTCCTCGCGCACAAGCGCGGCAGCCTCAAGGAGATGCTCATCCAGCTCGCTGCCGAGATGTCAAAACCCGAATGACACAGTATGGCTCAGCATCATTTCTCCTTTCAGTAAGTGGAAGGCGCGGGGCAGCCGCCCCGCGTCTTCCGGTTTACAGGACAGCGGGTTGTTTTGTAAAAACAGGGCCGATTTTACAATGATTTGTAAACAGAATTACGGGACGGCGCAGCCGCTTTCAGCCCCGCACCCCGCCACAACCCCGGGAGCTGCAATGCTTTGCGCCGACAAGCGTGCTATGCAACCCACACATAGAACTGGCCAAATCCGCGATTCATTTGTAAAAATTCGTCGTAACTCCTTTGATGTCAATAACTCGTTTTACAAATGCAGGTCAGAGTTGCAAGGTTGCCTTTTGAGTGGAGAAGTTGGTATGATAGAATTGAAAGAACAAGTACCAGCCAAAATCCGGTGTTAGGGGAGAGATGACAAGATTCGGGCATGTTCTTCCGCTTGTCGCAGTTGCGGCGATACTGATTTTTGCCTCCGTCGCCCGGGCGCACGATGTCGTCGAGGGAATCGGCGCGCAATCGGTTATCACCTTCTCCGAAGGCAGGGTTGTCGTTGACCTGAACGTGGGCTATTCGCCGACCGCCGGATACGAGACGGCGAAGAGGTTCGACCGCGACGGGAATCTGGAGCTGTCGCAGGAAGAACTCCGCGCCCTCGTCGAAGACCTCGAGAAACATGTGTCTTCCCGGATAGAGCTGGGACTTGACGGGCGACCTGTTGCGCTCGAGTTCCGGTACGTGCATCACATGACGTTCAAGCCGGGTCGCTTTACGTACCAGCAGTATGACATCTGGCTGCTGTACGAAGGGAAGCTGCCGGCTCTCGGCAATTCTGCTCACACGGTGGCCTATAACGAAAGAGTCTACGAGAAGTCCCGCACGCTGGAGACGGTGGAAATCAGGACCCGGGCGGGCGTGGAGTTTGCCTCTGTGCCGCGCAGCCCCGACGAAAGGCTCAAAGCATCGAACAAAGGGAGCGGGCGAGACCGTTACGTTCTCGAATCAGGCGGTATCGTGGCCGAGATTCGCGCATCAGCAGTCGCTCCGGGACCGGCGCCCGGCGGGGAACCGGCCGCGCCGGAGAAGCCGGCGGTCGCCGGGGGAGGAATCGACGGCACAATCAAGAGGCTGCTGAACGAAGAAAACGTCTGGATATACATACTCGGGATTGCGCTGAGCGCTTTCTACGGCGCATGGCACGCGTTCACGCCCGGGCACGGCAAGACCATGGTTGCAGCATACCTAATCGGCACGAAGGGACGAGTACGCGACGCGATTCTGCTCGGACTAACGGTGACTTTCTCGCATACCGGGATAATCCTGATAGCGGCCGTAGTGATACATCACTTCTCGGAGCAGATATTCGGCTCTATGCCCGAGGCGCACAATCAGCTCGTCCTCTACACGAGCGTCATTTCCGGCAGCATAATTTTCCTTATAGGTTTCTGCCTGTTCTGGAAGCGAATCGGCGCAAAGGGCCACACCCACTCTCACGGCCTGTTCGGTCACGGCGACCACAGCCACCACGAACATCACGACCATCCGCACGACCACGGCCATGAACACCGGCCGCCGGACGATTCTTCCGGTTCGGCTGACAGGCCGAAGAAGAGCCTGCTGTTACTGGGGATTTCCGGGGGAATGGTGCCCTGCCCCGCGGCGCTCTGGATGCTGCTGTTCTTCTACGGGACGCTGCACGACACAAGGGCCGGTCTTATCTTCCTTCTGTCCTTCAGCGCCGGGCTCGGGCTGGTCCTTACCGGGATAGGGGTTGTGCTGGTGCTCTCGAAAAAGGTGGTGGCTTCCGCTGCGGGCGAGAAGAAGTTCTTCGGGCGCATCCCGCTTTTGAGAAACCCGGTCGGGGCGTTGCTCGACAGGATTGCCTTCCGCCTGCTGCCTTTCGTGTCGGCGGGGAGCGCGGTGGCGTTGATGGTTCTCGGCGTGGTAATCGTTTTCAACGTCCTTTTCAGGATGAGGGTGCTGTAGCCGCGCCGGTCGGCTGGAAACTCCGGCGTAAAGGGAGAGATAATGAGATTCAGGCATGTGCTTTCGATAATCGTGGTTGCGGTTCTTATCGCGGCGTTTCTGCAGGTCATTGATGCCGATGAGAAGAAGAAAGTCACAAGCCCCTACACGAAATGGAAGAACGGCCCGTCGCACAAGAAGGACTTCTTCATGATTGCTGTCTGGCTACAGAGCCCGGCAAAGGCAGCGCAATACAAGAAGGCCGGCATAAATACATACGTCGGACTGTGGAAAGGCCCGACGGAAAAGCAGCTCGCGGACCTCAAGAAAGAAGGAATGAAAGTAATATGCTACCAGAACGAGGTGGGCCTCGAGCATATCAAGGACCCGCTGATTATCGGCTGGATGCACGGCGACGAGCCTGACAACGCGCAGGCGAAGGCGGGCGGCAAGGGCTACGACCCGCCCATCCTGCCGAAAAAGATTGTGGAAGGCTATAAGAAGATGAAAAAGGCCGACCCCTCGCGCCCCGTCCTTCTCAACCTCGGTCAGGGAGTGGCCTGGGACGGGTGGTACGGCAGGGGAGTACGGACGAACCACCCCGAGGACTATCCCGAATACGTCAAGGGTTGCGACATAGCGTCTTTCGACATCTATCCCGTCGTCCACTCGAAGCCCGAGGTGGCGGGCAAGCTCTGGTACGTAGCGAAAGGGGTCGAGCGGCTCGTCAAGTGGACCGGCGGGAAGAAGCCGGTGTGGAACTGCATCGAGTGTACGCGCATAAACAACCCCGACAAGAAAGCGACGCCGCACCAGGTGAAGGCCGAGGTCTGGATGTCCATCATCCACGGGTCGATGGGGCTGATATACTTCGTGCACGAGTGGAAGCCGAAGTTCAACGAGTCTGCGCTGCTTTCCGACAAGGAGATGCTTGCGGCAGTCTCTGCCCTGAACAAGCAGATTGCCGCCCTCGCTCCCGTTCTCAACAGCCCGACAATCGAAGGAAAGGCGAAGGTGACTTCAAGCGAGAAGGAAGCTCCCATTGCGGTCATGCACAAGAAGTACGAAGGCGATACGTATCTCTTCGCCGTTAATATGCGGGACAAGGAAACCGAAGGGAAGTTCACGCTCACAGGCATGACCAGAAGGAAGAAAGTCGAAGTCCTCGGCGAGGATCGCAAGCTCGACAGCCTTAACGGTCGGTTCAAGGACGACTTCAAGGGCTGGGATGTTCACCTCTACAAAATCTCCGGCAATTAGCATACAGAATGGAAGCGCGTAAGATTCAGGGGTTTACTGGCGGGCCTTCGTCGGCCTGGACCCGGGCTATTCTTTCTTTGGCGGCGTCGAGCGCCCCGGGCGGCCAGACATCCACAAGGCTGTTGTCCCTGTAATACTCGTCAACGAAGTTGATGGCGAAGTGGCGCGGGTCGTCGTAGTGTTTCCTGTTCCTGTACCAGAGGTCGAGGATGGCGGTGTCAATGGTGTCGGAAAGGTTGAGCACCACTTTGACGGCATCTTTCCAGCCCATTGGCTCTTTCAGGTCGAACATTCCGGCTACATCCATGTCGTCGAGGTCCATCTCGGGCGGCCTCTTGCCTATGGTGTCGAGGATATAGGCCTCGAAGAAAAGGTATATCGGGTTTTCCTTGTACCGGGGAATTTCAAAGATGGATTCGACCATGCAAAAGCCCCTTGTCAAACTGGCAGGTTGTTACTTCGCTGTCTTGAGCTTCTCGCGTATGCGTTTTGCGCGCTGAAGCTCGTAGAGCATGTCGGCTTCCTGCTGTACCTCTTTGCGCCAGGCTTTGTAGGAGATGAGGCCTTTCTCTTCCCACCTTTTCACGATGGGCGTCATGTGATGGTATGCGAGTTCGCTGCGGCCGGTTATTTTGCTTAGCGAGACTGTCATCTCCTCGGGAAGGATGTCGTGCGAGTGCGTGCTGCCGTGGCCGAACGTGATGCGCCTGTCTTCGGTGATTTCGAAGAAGGCGGGCTTGTAGTCGTTCGCCGTCACCAGCAGGCCGGTGTAGCTTCCGGAGGCGGCGTGGCTTGCGCTTGTGACGAAGGCGCCGTCCTTGTCGGTGTAGCCGAGATGCACCTGCTTGAATAGCATCTTGGTCTTGTCGAATCCCTCGACGGTGGTGTATGAGTATATGACCCTGAGGACGTGCTCGATTTCGGCGGTGGCGACTGGCTTGCCGGAGTCGGCATCGAGGACGAGGATTCGGGCGGGCAGCGGAGCGTTGTAGACTGGTTCGATTTTCGGCTCCGGCGTGACGGCGCAGCCTGCCAGGAACGCGAGGATTACAACTGCGTATTTCATACCTGTCTCATATTCGAGAATGCTTACTACTTGGGCGGTCTGCCCTCGTTCTCAATGTTGACTACTAGTTTGCCCATCACGTTTGCGTCCAATGATGAAGCCACCAAGAAGAAGCTCTACAACTACAAGGACGGCCCCAACGGCAACTGCCAGATACCATCTCACCCCAAACGCGAGGAGCGACAACATAACAACAACTATTACAAGGTTGAAGGTGTGGACAAAAGCTTGCATAATCGAGGTGCGTTCAGCTTTGCTTTCCTTCATAGATTACTTCTCCGGCTTCTTCTACCGCCTGGCGGCAAGGCAGGCGGTGGCATACCTCGCGGGAACTTCCCGCGGTATTAACGTTTCTGGCGCATGAGGGAGACGACGAGCGCGATTGCGAGGCCGATGCAGGCAATGGCAATCAGAATCGATATGTAGTAAAGGTAGGCCTGCTTCTGCTCGGTCAGGTCGGCAAGTGCGCTTTCAAGCTGCACGGCCAGCTTTTTTGCGTATGCGCTGGCGCGGTCGCGCTGCCCGGTGGCGATTTCGAGCTTCTCGATTGTGGTGGCCAGACGGCGCTGGAGCTTCGCATAGTCTGTGTCTGAGGCGGGCAGTTCGGTATCGGAGGATTGCCCGGCGGGCTGCAGGATTGCCTCGCCCGCTCCGAGCTTTCGGAGCTCGTCTATCTTGCGGATATATTCCTGCTTGAGCGTGTCGAGTTCCTGTACGAGCGAGTCGAGCTTGTCCTGTTTCTCTTTCTGTTCAAGCTCGTATACGCTGAAGCTCTTGAGCAGCGGGTCGAGCTGCGCCTGCAGCTCGGTAAGGCGTTCCCTGAGCTGCCAGATGTCGGCGCCGGCTTTGGCGAGCTGGTCCTGCTTCTCGGTGAAGAGCCGGACAAGCTGTACCGAGGGCGCCCGCAGGGGGCGCGTCTTGTACGGCTCGGCTGCAGGCGGGCCGAGCACGTCGGGAAGCTTTTTCCAGAGGTTGTGTTCCGAGAACGCTCCGGCCGAATCGACGGCGACCGACTCGGCGCCGGCGTTGAGGGCGTCGCCCAGCGCGCCGGAGAGCTTTTCCAGCCTGTAGAATCCCGCTGGCGGGCGGCTGGCAATGGCCTGGAACCTGGCGCCGATACTGTTGTAAAGTTCCTTGCGGTCCTGCGTCTGGGCGGCGAGCTTGTCGAGAGTTGTGACGGCCTCCCCCAGCTCGCTTGCGAGCGTCTTGTCCGCGGCTGCGAGGCTGGGCTCGATTACGCCGAAGTACCCGGCCAGCTTCGTCACGGCGAGCTTCACGTCCTTGCCCGGGTAGCGCACGAGGTCGGCAAGAACCTGCACGATGGAATCGAGCGCCTCGCGCTCTTCCCGGTATATGCCGGCGACGTCCAGGCACATGTAAACGTGGACGAGGTTTTTCGAGCTTACAGCCGCGTAGAACGCGACATCCGCGAGGAGCTTGCGGTAGGTGTCGAAGTCTCCGGGGAGATAAGACCTGCCCGTGTCGAGCACAAGGAAGTCGAACCACTGCCCGAAGTCGGTCCACCTCTGGCCGGCGAACCTGCCGGCTGCGGGGGCGTTCCAGTGGACTTTGGCCGAGAACTCGACTTTCGGCGAGACGGCGCGCATTCGCTCGTACGTCTCGGCTATGAAATCCCTTATCACAGCCGTCCTGTAGGTGTAGAAGAAGTAATCCATGTCGGACGTGCCGCCCTTGCGGTAGGTGCCCTTGAGCAGGTATTCGACTTTGGCCTTTGACGAAGAGTTTTCATAGCCCTCGGGCAGGGAAGTCGAGCCATCGGCCCAGTCAACGAGCGGGTCGGATACCGTCGGGGCAGGGTCGAACCTGCGTCCGGCCGCGGGGTAGAAGAGCCTGCTGCGGCGCGGCATGTCGTCGAGGCAGTAAGAGCAGAAGCAGTACGAATCGGGACTGACCCCGACGGGAAAGGAAAGATGAGTCAGGTGTATGCCCTGCACGGCGTAGTTCCTGAGCAGGTCTTCGATTACGGGGATGAGATACGCATAGGCGTAACCGTCCTTGCGCGCCGGGCACATCCACAGGCCGGGCGACTTCGGGTCCGCGGCGGTGTTTTTGTTCTCGTGGTTCGTGGCGGCCCATTCGGGGTGAATCATCGCGGCGGGCGACTTCGGGTCTTCGAGGAAGGCGCACAGGCCGGCATGGACGGTCAGCTTCTCCTTCTCCGCTGCCGCGACGACGGCCGCGAGAGGGTCGAATTTGGCCACCCCGTCGGCGCGCGACTGGATGCCTTTCTCGCTGGTGAAGTAGAGCCTGCCGTCCGGCTCCTTGACCATGAGCACGAGCACGTTGAAGCCGGCCTTCCTGCAGTCTTTCACCAGCGCTTCGGCCGCGTCCTTGTCCCTGACATCGCGCGCGCTCGCGTAAACCACCCTGCCCTGCAGCCCGCGCTCCTGCGCCTGCGCCGGCAGGCTGCAGAGGAGCAGCACGGCTGTAAAACAGGCTGCGAAAAGGAGGGATTTCACTCTCATGCTGCGTTCGACCTCCAACCGGACTGCCCGGCAGGCACGCAGACAAAATACCACATGATGCCGAAACGCGCAAGCAGTAACTTCCGATTTCGCCGGGGTGGCCGGCACACTGTCCAGGATGTTTAAAAAGAGAGTGCTTTTGACGGAAAAATCCATCTTGACATCAGCCTTGCGTAGTATAAAACATAGTTAGTTAGCTTAACTATTAAAATCCTGAACATTGTCTGCCTTGGAGGACGGGGCGAGACCGGGGAGAGAACCGTGAAGAAGCTCATAATAGTCATAGTGATTATCGCGGTTGCATGCGGCGCTTACTATTATTTCGGCGGGGAGGAGAAAGCGCTGGAAGCCGAAGCGCCGACCGTATCAACGGCGAAGGTCGAGAAAGGGCCCATCGTCATGATGGTCTCCACCACGGGCCGCGTGGTCGCGAACCTCGACGTGGACATCAAATGCAAGGCGAGCGGCGAGATAACAAAGCTGCCTTTCGATATCAGCGACGCGGTGAAGAAGGGCGACCTTCTGGTGGAACTCGACCCTGTTGACGAGGAGCGCAACCTGAAGCAGGCGCAGATCTCGCTTTCCGCGATGGAGGCGCGGCTTGCGCAGGCGAAGCAGAACCAGCTTATTGCCGAAAAGAACCTCGAAGTGGAAAAGAAACGCGCGGAGTCGGCGCTCAAGTCGGCGCAGGCGCGCGCAGAGGATGCGAAGGCGAAGTTCGACCGGCTCAAGCAGCTCCTCGAGAAGAAGCTCGCCAGCCAGGAGGAACACGACACCGCCAGAACTTCCATGATACAGGCGCAGGCGGACCTCGAGAGCGCGCAGATAAGGTCTGAGGAACTCAAGGTTCAGGAAATGTCGCTCGAACTGAAGCGCGAGGACGTCAAGCTGGCGGAGGCGCAGGTGGAGTCGGACAAGATTGCCCTCTCCAACGCCAAGCAGCGTCTCATCGAGACCAAGGTTTACGCCCCCATCGACGGCGTGGTCTCCGTCCGCGACGTCCAGATAGGGCAGATAATCTCGTCCGGCATAAGCAACGTGGGCGGCGGCACGACGGTGATGACCCTGTCGGACCTGTCGCGCATATTCGTTCTCGCTTCGGTTGACGAAAGCGATATTGGCAAGGTCGAGACGGAACAACCGACGAGAATCACGGTAGATGCCTTTCCGGCGCTCAACTTCAGGGGGAAGGTCGTCAGGATTGCGACGAGAGGCGTGAGCACGGCCAACGTGGTGACCTTCGAGGTGAAGATAGAGGTTCTCGGGCGGAACCGGCACCTCCTGAAGCCCGAGATGACGGCCAACATCGAGATTATCGCCGATGAGGACGACAATGCATTTCTCGTGCCTGTGACGGCCGTGGCCCGCAGGGAGCGGGGAAAGCGGGTCGTCACCGTGCAGAAGCCGGACGGCAGCACCGAAGAACGCGAGGTCGAGGTGGGGATTTCGGACGGGGTAAAGATGGCCATCAAGAGCGGGCTAAAGGAAGGCGAAACAGTTGTCATCCGCAGCGGTGAGGCTGACAGCCGCTGGCGCGAGGGGAGACGCGGCCCGCCAATGATGTTTGGAGGGGGAAGGAGAAGAAGGTAGAGCCGATGATAGAGACGCAATCTATCGTCAAGACCTACAAACTGGGCGGCGATACCATCCGCGCGCTCGATGAGGTGAGCATCCGCATAAACGAAGGAGAAATGGTCGCAATAGCCGGGGCATCCGGCAGCGGCAAATCCACGCTCATGCACATCCTCGGCTGCCTCGACCATCCCGACTCCGGGAAGTACATCCTCGGAGGCGAGGATGTATCGAAGCTGTCCAAGAGCCGCCTCGCCGTAATCAGGAACAAGCGAATAGGCTTCGTTTTCCAGACCTTCAACCTTCTCCCGCGGCTGAGTGCGCTGCTGAACGTGGAGCTTCCATTGCTCTACGCGGGCGAGACCGAGGCCAAGGGCCGCGCCAGAGCAGCGCTCGAGAAGGTCGGACTCAGGGAGAGAGTCAAGCACCAGCCCAACCAGCTTTCCGGCGGCCAGCGGCAGCGCGTCGCAATCGCGCGTGCTCTTGTCACCGACCCGAGCGTGATTCTCGCGGACGAGCCGACAGGCAACCTTGACAGCAAGACGGGCGAAGAGATAATGGCGCTTTTCCAGCAGCTGCATACCGAAGGACGGACGGTCGTCATAGTGACCCATGAATCGCACATAGCCAGCTACTGCAACCGCCAGATATACCTGAGAGACGGACGTATCGTAGATGGCAGGTTAGGAGACTGAACACCGGGCCATGATTTTCTGGACCATAGTGAAGGTTGCGCTCAAAAGCCTGCTTGCGAACAAGCTGCGCTCCTTTCTCGCCATGCTCGGGATAATCATCGGGGTGGGGGCCGTCATTTCGATGCTCTCTCTGGGGGCGGGCGCCCAGCACCAGGTTATGGAGCGCTTCACCGAGATGGGCAGCAATCTGCTCATCGCGAATCCGAGCAGGCGCAGCCGCCAGGGCGTCGTGTCCGGCGAATATCAGAACCTGACGCTCGAGGATGCACAGGCGATTCTCGCCGAGGTAGCTTCCGTGCAGCAGCTTGCCCCGGTCGTTTCGGGAAGCCAGCAGGTTAAGTACTTCAGCAAGAACACGCGCTCGACGGTTCTGGGCACGGCGATAACCTACTTCCCCATACGCAACTTCGAAGTGGAGAAGGGAAGGTCCTTCACCGAAGTCGAGGCCGAGAGGATGGCGAGGGTCGCGGTGATAGGCTCGGAAACGGCCAAGAACCTCTTCGACGAAGGCGAGAACCCTGTAAACAAGACAATCAAGGTCAAGGGCATAAACTTCAAAGTGGTTGGGGTAATGAAGTCGAAGGGGGGCCAGGGCTGGTTCAACCCGGACGAGCAGGTTATCATACCTTATACAACCGCCATGAAGCAGGTGCTGGGCACCGACAACCTGCGGGAAATCGACATGCAGGTCGTCCAGGGCTACGACCAGTCGAAGGCGGAGGAGGAGATCACCGCTGTGCTGCGGCGCCGCCATCGAGTCCAGCCGGGGGCCGAGGATGATTTCCGCATTTTCAACCAGGCCGAACTCATAGAGAACGTGACCCAGGTCACGCAGACGTTCACAATCCTGCTTGGCAGTATCGCCGGCATCTCGATGCTCGTGGGCGGGATAGGAATCATGAACATAATGCTTGTGACCGTGACGGAGCGCACGCGTGAGATAGGCGTGCGAAAGGCCATAGGCGCCAAGGACCGTGACATCCTGAGCCAGTTCCTCATCGAGGCGGTGCTCATGAGCGGTCTTGGAGGCGTGATAGGCGTTATCGCAGGCGTTGGAGGGGCGAAGATTGTCGAGAACGCCATGGATTTCTCCACGAGGATAGAGCCATCAAGCATTATAATGTCTCTTTCCTTCGCCGCCGCCGTGGGTGTATTCTTTGGATATTATCCGGCCCGCAGGGCTGCTAAACTTGACCCGATTGAGGCTCTGAGATATGAATAATATTAGACTGCTGTTCGTGCTTGCCGTGTTGCTATCTACGTTTGCCGCATCTTGTGCGTTTTCGGGAGCAGGTGATTTCGAAGACCTTGACGGCATCTTGTCCGTGCAACAGGACGAAAGCGAATCACAGGGAGCCGCCGACGCTCTGCCCGAAGGTCCCGTGGAAGTCGGCGTGCAGGAGGCGGTGCTGACCGCGCTCGAGCATAACCGTTCTCTGAGACTCGAGCGCATGGTCCCGAAGATTCGCCGTACATCCGAGGAAATTCAGGAAGCGGCGTTCGACACGGAGCTTTCCGCCTCGGTTTCGGGTTCCCGCAGGAGAACCAAGGATGACACGTCGGACTCGCGCAGCTACTCGACGGGAGGGGGAATCGAGCTTTCCAGGACGACGCCCTCCGGCACGCGGCTGAGCGCCGGTCTTTCGACGAGCCGGAGCTGGAGCGACCTTTACAGCGACAGCCACGCCACCGGAATCGACCTGACTGTCACGCAGTCGCTGCTCCAGGGCCGCGGCGCTTACGTGAACCTGGCGAGCCTTCGCCAGGCCAGGATTGACACCGAGATATCGGAGTACGAGCTGCGCGGTTACGCGGAATCGCTGGCGGCGGAGATAGAGACTACCTACTGGGACTACGCGCTGGCCACCAGGCAGATAGAGATATACACGGACTCGCTGCAGCTTGCCGAGCAGTATCTCAGCGAGACCACCGAGAGGATAAAGGTCGGCAAGCTCGCGGAGTCCGAGCTTGCGGCCGCGCAGGCGCAGGTGGCGCTTCGCAAGGAGGACCTTATCAACGCCCGCGGCAATCTCGCGAAGCTGCGCCTGAGCATGCTGCGCCTGCTCAATCCGCCCGGGGCCAATTTGTGGGACAGGGAAGTCATTCTCAAGGACAAGCCCGCGGTCCCGGATGTCAAGCTCGACAGGGTCGAAGCCCACGTCGAGGTCGCAATGCGCCTGCGACCGGACCTGAACCAGGCCCGGCTCAGGCTTAAGCGCGGCGAACTCGAAGTGGTGAAAACGAAAAACGGTCTTCTCCCGAGGCTCGACCTGTTTATAACTCTCGGGAAAACAGGCTATGCCGAGTCGTTCCACGGGTCGATGGTCGAGTTCAACCGTGGGAGTTATAACTATTCTGCGGGCCTGACGCTCGAATACCCGCTGGGCAACAGGGCGGCCAGGGCCCGCCATAAGCAGGCGATGCTGAGCCGGGAACAGGCGGAGGAATCGCTCAGGAACCTCGAGCAGCTCGCGCAGGTCGATGTCCGCAGCGCCTATATCGAAGTGAACCGGGCAAAAGAGCAGGTTGCCGCCACCGCGGCAACGCGCAAGCTGCAGGAAGAAACGCTCCGCTCGGAAACTGAGAAATTCCGGGTCGGCAAGTCCACAACCTATCTTGTAGCACAGGCGCAGCGGGACCTCGTGGCCGCCAAGGTCTCGGAGATACAGGCGGTGGTCAACTACATCAAGTCGCTTGCCACGCTGTTCCGGCTGGAGGGCTCGCTTCTCGAACGGCGCGGCGTTTCGGCACCCGGTCAAGTGCCGGCCGCTGCGCGGCAGGATACAGTCAAACCGGACAGCGAGCCTGAGAACGAGTCGAACACCGACGAGTAAAATAAAGGCTCACGTCTGCAAATCAGGAGTTATTACCGCTCATTATCCGGCGAATCCATATCGCTGCGCTGAAACACGGCTGAAACCGGGAAGTGGTCCGAGGCGCCTTCCTTGATGATGCCTGCTTCGAGACAGTGCAGGTGCGGTGAGTAGAAGATGTGGTCGAAACTCGCCGAGAAGGTGCCGAGCGAGGTATTCCAGCGCCACGTCCTTCCGTAAGGGTCGAATTCTCCAACCGCGTCTTTGAGGCCCTTCGCCTTGAGCCATTTCGCGGCGCTGCCCGACGTATTTTCGTTGAAGTCGCCGATAACTATCGCCGGTACGTTGTCGTCGATATGCGGGTGTATGTCCTTGACCTCCTGAAGGCGTATCTCCTTCGTCGAGTACAGCGCGCCGAGCGAGAAGCCGCCGTGGTCGCTCAGCGGCGGGCGCAGATGCACGTTCATAATCTGAACTGCTCCGGCTGGCGTTTCCGCCTCGATGACCCAGGCGGGAAACCAGCCCGCTTTCTCCGTAACGTAACTGACTTCCTTTATGGGGAGCCTGGACAGGAACGCCTGCCCGCCCGCGCCGCTGAAATGGCGAAACATCATGTGAGGGTACCGCCCGGCGAGGGTCTTTCTGAGCAGATTTTCCCACGAAGGATTTGTCTCCTGCAGACAGATGATATCTGCTTCGCTTCCGGCAATTGCCTTCACGGCAAAGTCGGGCCTCGGGCCGCCCCAGTTCACGTTGTAGGTCAATATGCTGAAATGGGGTCCTGTCGGTGCTTCAGGTTTGCGTACCGTTGCGCAAGCAAGGCCAAAGGCAAACAGCATGTATACGAAGACTGCAGCGGTCGGCGCGCCCGTTACCCATTTCCGGCGCTTACTGGAGGCGAAGGCGAGTCCCGCGGGCAGCCCGCTTATGGCAATAACGATGGTTGTCCACCAGATAACTTCCAGCGGATTGGGAAATCCGAGCAGCGATACGGCCAGCCAGCCCCACGCGAGAACTGCTGCCGCCGCGAGACAAAATCCCCATCCGGTTTTCTTCAAGCTTCTCCGGCCTCCTATATGGACTCCAAGGACAAACGCCAAAATACTGAGCGTCAGCGGAAGCAGAATATTCATACAAAGATAAGAAAGCACCTGCCGCCTGCCTGTCCACAAGACAAAGGTTCTGATATTGTTACTATAAGTATAGCTCAGGGTTCGATTGCATGTCCACGTCAGCGTGGATGGCGAGACGTTCTTCAGCGGCGGTTATTTTCCGCCCTTGCCGCCCTTGCCGTAGGGGTCTTCCTCGTAGTAGCCCTTGCCGCCTTTTCCGCTCTTACCGCCGGGAGGCTCTTCTATGGTATCCTGCATCAGCTTCTCGGTCTGTTTGATTTTGTCTTTTATGATGGGGTCATCCTTGACTTTGGCGGCACAGCGGAATGCCTTGAGTGCTTTCTCATAGTTCTTCCTGTCGAGATCCTGGTCGCCCTCCTTGAGCAGGACGAGGACAAGCTCCTCGGGGAGTTTCTTGACCGTTTCAGGCGAGAAGTTGTATTTCTTCGCCGCCTCGAACAGCTCGTAGGCCTTGTCGTAGGTTCGCCAGTCGGCCTTGTTGAGCGCATCCTTGGCGAGACGCTCGGTGAAATCTATTTTGGCCTGCGGTATGGTCTCGTCTTTCGGGTCCAGCTTGAGAGCCTCGGCGAACTTGGCCATTGCCTCCTCGTACTTGCCGTCCGACCTCGCGAGACGCGCCTCGTCGAGCAGGTAATATATCTTCTTGTGAGTGTCATCGAGCGTGAGCACATCGCCGAGAAGCTCCACGCGATAGCGTATGTCGCCCGAATGCCTGACGAAGGGCTTCTCCTGCTGCATGACCCTGCCGTCCTTGAGGTCTATCATCCTGCCCCTGAGGTCGAAATCGGCCCCCTTGACGAGGGTGCATAGAATCAGGTAGCGTATGCCACGCTCGGTGTAAAGCCGCTTGGATGCCTGGTAGTCCGTAAGCTGCGCGACCTTCATCCCAAGCGATTCGAGTATGCCCTTGAGTTCGAGCGGCTCGATAATCCTGTATCTCTCCTTTATAAATTTCTTCGACCTGTAGACGATAATGTTGGCAAGCGACATCGCGGTGTTCGTTCCCGGGTCGCCCTCGACGATAAACTCGGCTATGGCGAGCTTCGGTGTTCCTTCCTCGGCTGGCGCCGCCGGCTCGACCGTCCTGACGGGGTCTTCCTGCTGCTGCGGCAGTGCCGGCCTGTCTTGCCCGCCGGGCCAAAACAGGGGCACGCCGACCGCCAGGGCGATAATCGCGAGGATGATAATCGCCGCGATGACGAGGGCCCCGCTTCGCTTCGGCTTGCTCGAAGGCATGGGTGGAGTCAGCTCGGTCGGCTCGAGGGCCGAGGGCGGAGTCTGGGCAATGGGAGTCTCGGTCTTCGCGAGCATGCTCTGCTGGTCCACGAGCGCGGCGGTTATGGCCTTCGTCATGGTTGACAGTGTCTGCTCGGAGACGCCGCTTTCGGCTTCCGGCTCGATGCCTGCAGCCTGGCAGAATGCTTCGTAGAACTCCGTCGCGGTCGTATAGCGCTCCGCAGGCTCTTTCGCGAGGCATTTGAAGAGCACGGCATTTACTTTGTCGGCGAGTTCCGCATTGCCGCCGAAGAGTTCCAGCTCGAGCGGCGGCACCTCCTTCTGGAGAATCTGAATGTCTATCTGGCCCTTGTGGAATGGCGGATTGCCGCTGAGAAGCTCGTACACGGTCGCGCCGAGCGAGTATATATCGGCCCGGGCATCTATCTTCCTGCCCATTATGTGTTCCGGCGCCATGTACGCGGGCGTTCCCGCTATCATGGTCTGCGATATCTTGGACATTGTCTCTTGCAGGCGCCGGGCTATTCCGAAGTCGGTGACTTTTACGACGCCTTCCCTCGTCAGCATGATGTTCTTGGGCTTTATGTCGCGATGGATGACGCGCTTGGAATGCGCATAGGAGAATGCCTTGGAGCACTCGGAAAGAACGTGCGCGACCGCCTGCAGAGGCAGGCGCTCGTCCTCTGAGCGCGCCAGCAGAGCGTGCAGGTCCACTCCGTTTATGAACTCCATGACGATGAAGCAGGACTGCTTTTCCTTGTCGGCCTCGAAGTTGTAAATGGCCGCGATGTTCTCGTGGCGCATGTCCTGGGCGATGCGAACTTCTTCCTTCATCCAGTCTATGGCGCGCAGGTCACAGGCTATTTCCGCCGGCAGGACCTTTACGGCGACAATCTTGCCCAGCTGCGTGTCCTTGGCGACGTAGACAGCGCCCATGCCGCCGCGGCCCAGCAGGGAGAGAACGATATAGCGCTTGTGGAGCACGCGCTGCGGGTCGTTCTCGGCCATGGTGATTTGCGCAGGGTCTTCGATGAACGCGCCGCAATCCGGGCAGAAGGCAGCGTCGGTATCGGCCCCGCACTCCGCGCACTTCAACATCTTATCCCCCGCACTATCCGGCCCAGCAACTAAGGCACAGGTCCTCGCGCGGCAGGCCCACCGCCTCGACCATGTCGTCTATGCGCTGATACTTGAGCGTAGTCACCTCGAGGTTGCGCGCGATGAGGTCCACCATTTTCCCGTATTTGTCCGATTCGTGGTCGAGGTATTCCGAGACATCTTCCAGGTCGCGCCCTTCGATTTCCCTTATGGCCTGGCGCGCGGCGAGTTCGTGAATCGTGCGGGTAGAGCGCCCGTACCTGCACGGGAACATAAGCGGCGGGCAGGCAGGCCTCACATGTATCTCTTTCGCCCCACACTCCCACAGCTTCTTGACTGTGAAGTTCTTGAGCTGCGTGCCCCTGACTATGGAGTCCTCGCACAGGACAATTCTGTTGCCTTTAATCACCTGGGGCACCGCAATCAGTTTGAGCTGCGCAATCTTGTCACGAATCTCCTGCGACGGCGGGGTGTAGCTTCGCCCGTAGCCGTCGGTGTACTTGACGAGTGGTCGCCTGAACGGAATACCCGACTCCATGGCGTAGCCTATGGCGTGTGCCGTGCCCGAGTCGGGCACGCCCGCCGCCATGTCTGCCTCCACGGTGTCTCTCTTTGCGAGAAACTGCCCGCATCTCTCTCTTACGAGTTCTACGGAGATGCCGCGGTCGTACGCCGATGCCGGATAGCCGGTGTATATCCAGAGGAACGCGCATATCTGCTTGCGCTCGCGCCTTTCTTTCTGCTGCTGCGGGCCTTCCCGAGTGATGAGGACTATCTCGCCCGGTTCGAGAAACCTGTCCACGGCGAATCCCAGATTGTGGAAGGCGCATGTTTCCGATGCCACGGCCCAGGTTCCATCTTTTTTACCGATTATCAGAGGCGTGTAGCCGAGCTTGTCGCGGGCGGCGTAGATGCCCTCGCGCGTCATTACCAGGAGCGAGCAGGAACCTTCAATCTTGTCGAGCGCGCGTTCTATTCCCGAGACCAGCGAGTCGCTGCGCGCGATTATCTTGGCGACGAGTTCGGCATCGTTGACCCTCTGATCCACCATCTCGGCGAAGGTTCCTCCGCCGCTTTCCAGCAGTTCATTCGCAAGCGCCTCGGCGTTCGTAATGAGGCCGCATACGGCAATGGCAAACGGTCCGAACTTCGAGCCCATTACAAGCGGCTGGGGGTCCAGGTCGCTAATCACGCCTATCCCCTTGTCGCCGGGCATGTTCTTGATGTCGCTGTGGAATCTGGATTTGAATTGAGTGCGGCTTATGTCGTGTATCTTCTTCTTCGGGATTTCTCCCCAGACGGCGAGTCCCCCAAACTGAGTACCGAGATGCGAATGATAGTCGGTTCCGTAGAAAAGCGTTTCCGCGCAGTTCGTGCTCGATATGACGCCGAAAAGCCCGCTCATCGGCAACTCCCTTCCACAGTATCAATCTGGAAACACATGGAAAGCATGGATAATATCACAACTGGCGGTGCCTGTCCAGAATGCAGGAAAAATTGCGTCGATGCCGCTGTAAAAAAACCGGTAGGCCTAGAAGCTCTGTTTCCAGTGCGGCGAGTCATCATCCCGGCATGTCTCGCGAAGCTTGAGGAGAAGCGACTTCGCCCGGGAACGGACGGCTTTCTCGCCGTGTAATTTTACCTGCTCGAGCAGGAGCACGCGGCACTGGTGATAGCCTTTCTCCTGCCCGCGCGTGGCAAACCCCCAGCTCTGTACGGCGGGGAGCAACGGTTTCTCATCATGCAAGTCTATGGCCTCTTCGATAAAGCCTTCAAGGCAGACAATCCATCCTTCCATGTGCCAGCGGGCATACAGCCTCCTTGGCTGAATGGTCACCACCTTGCAGTCCTTGTCCTGTGCCTTCGCCTCGGGCGGCACGTCGGGTGGAATGTCAATCGAGTATTCGAGCAAAACGGCGTTTGCGCATCCCGCCGCAAGCATGCAAGAAAGCAAACATAGAAGACCGTGCTTTCTGAGATTTGCCATCCTAATTCTCCACGGCAATACATCGTACTTTAACAGCTTCTGCGCGCGGATGCGAGCATTTACCCGGTGTCGCATACAAGACTGCAATAACGCCGTGCCGAGAGGCGTTAGTCTGATGTCTTGACGTTTATTCTGCACAGGAGAAATCAGGATGAAATCAGCACTTGTGTGCATCACTCTGGTACTGGCCCTGGGGGCGGCAGGTCTCGCAGCTTACAATTTTCTTGAGTACTCGGCTGACATTAAGCTGCTGAAGGAGTCGATGGAAAATATCGAATTACGGGTCAGGACGGCGGAGAGCGCGGTTAAGCATTTGCAGCAATCCGATGAAGGCATAGAGCCTGTGGGATTATCGCCGGCACTGGAGAGAGAGATGGCCGGTCTGCGCGAGAAGGTCGAGAGGGTCAATTCCCGCATCGAGGACATTGACACGCGCGTGGTTAAGCTTGATGAATCGGGGCAAAAGAACGCGCAGCAGGTGGCAAAACTTGCAAGTGCGGCCTCGGGAGGCCAGCCGGCGGGAAGAGTTTTACGGGAAGATATCGAGAGGATTGTCGAACAGAAGATGAAACAGCACCAGCCCGGGCATCAGGACCAGCCGCCTGAACTCTCGGAAGTCGCCCAGAAGCTCGGCCTCGGCGATACCGAGCAGAAGGAGCTTGAAGAAATCATCCGCAGGAAAAAGAACCAACAGTTCGAGCTTCTCAAGACGCCTCGCCCCGATGGTTCGAATCTGCTTAACGATCTCGCCGAAGAGCTTGTGGCCGTCAGAACTTCCGGGCAACCCGGCGAGGAAGCTATGAGGCAGGTCTTTATGAGATTCAACCAGCGTGTAAACACTGAGAAAGTGCCAGGGGCTGACCACACCTATGCTGAAGCAATGAGGAAAACCCAGGAAGAAACATATCGGGCGGTAAAATCTGCACTGTCGGAAGACCAGTTCAAAATGTTCCAGTCGCTCGGAGTACGAAACCCGATGGACCTCCGGATTCCCGATGACCCCATGGGGAACTACATCCAGCAACACTTCAAGGAAGCCGGCATCTCCCCGGATGGTCCCAGGCCCTCGGGTGAATGACGACAAATCAAGATGCAATAAAACCGGGAAACCGGATAAAACCGGTTTCCCGGCGCAATGAATTTCAAACCGCCTGTTTGTCGGCTTTGACAAACCGACTTCTGCCTGCAGGCGTAGCACGTCAAGTTGCCAAACCTCTCCTGCAGTCAACAGCGCAGTCCGCGCAGCAAAGAAGCTACTTCTTCTTGCCGACCTTGACGGTGTACTTCCTCGGGTTGAGGCGCACACCTCTCGCTACAGCATCATCCTTGACCAGCTCGCCCTTCTTGACGAGAGCGGCGATTACGTCCCTGACGCTGCCAGTCGAGCGAAGCTTGAACTTCGTGCCGATCTGACGGATCGTCGGAGTCCTGTGCTCCTTCTCGATGCAAGCAATTACGTACTCCAGTACCGCGGCTTGCTTCTTCGTCAGCGGTCTCTTCGCCTTTGCCACTGCTGGCTCCTCCTCTAACAAAAACCCTGTAGTAAAACCAAATGCCTGACACGAGCACTCAGAATAAGCATAAACCAGTGTATAGTCAAATTTTTTCTAAGAATTATTTTGCTACACGCAAGTTTTTTGTCAAATATAAAAGTGCTCTTCCCAGATAGTAAAAATGCAAATTTTCCCATTTTGAGTGATTTGCCCTGCTGACAGAGCTATGAAGAAACGTTTTTACGCCCGGCAGGACTCGAACCTGCGACCATCGGATTAGAAATCCGATGCTCTATCCACTGAGCTACGGGCGCTTATAACAAGCGTGCATTCTATATTCAAGACGCGGCGCCATCAAGGAGATTTGCTCTCATTCCGCTTCAGGCTTTCAAGAAGCGCAGCCGCTTCCTTTCCGGAAAGGCTATCCGGCGCGGACTCTGTAGCTTTTCTCAGCAAAGTCGAAAGAGCCTTCGGCTGGGAAGCGCTGGCAAGAGCAAGATGATAATAGATGTCCGAAAGCAGCTCCCCGTCGGCCGAACCGGTCTTCTCGAGCGCCTTCCGGAGCGTCGCTCTTGCCTCTTTGTCCCTGCCCTGCCGGTGAAGCACGAATCCGAGCGTGTCGAGGTAGAGAGCTTCATTGGCCGTGTCCGAGGCCAGCGCGCTCCTGACAAGCTGCTCCGCCTTCCGGAGCTTGACTCTCAAAGTGGCGCAGGTCAGCGCGAGAGCGTTGGCTGCTTCCGGGAAGTCGGGCCGAAGTTCGAGCACTTTTTCGAAAGACACCCGCGCGGCATCGAATTTTCCCAGCGCGAACTGCGCAAGCCCGACGTTGTGGGTTATTCTCGCTTTCTCGCGGGGGTCGGCCTCTCTCTCCAGCGCCGCCTCGTATTCCCTGAGCGCTTTCGCCAGCCCGCCGCGAAGATGCAGCAGCCGCCCGAACTCGTCCCTCTCCGCCGGGTCGGAGGCAATCTCCCAGTCAACTTTCTCCGGCGGGCAGACTACGAGCATCCAGCACCTGTTTGCCTTCCAGAGCGCGTCGAACTCCCGCCATGAGATGAAGTGGTCCGGCTCGTAGCCGTTGTGGCAGACTATGCCCCTGCCCGGTGAACAGGCGGTGACGGTGATGTAGTGGCCCGCAGTGCATGGCACGCCTGTTCCCAGCAGGCATATCACGGGTCGGCCCGCCGAGAGATGCCGGCAGAGTAGTTCCGTGTCCCCATGGTGCTGCTCGCTCCAGAATCCCCTCGTGCGCGGGTACCCGACCATGTCGATAAAAAGCGTCCCGCCGAGCGCGGGGATGACGACCGTTGCCGCCACGTCGCGCAGTTCGAGGGGGCTGTCGTAGTAGCGCAGCACGCTCGTGAGCGCCGCCGCGCCGCAGCTCTGGCGCCCTTGCAGGCAGAACGGCACCCGCGCCACCCGCGCGCCCTGGGCCCGACCGCTCTGCATGTCAAGCAAGAGCGCTCTTGCAGGCGCACCGCGAAGCGTCAGCGGAGATGTGAAAACCGAGGCCAGCTTGCCCCAGAGCAGACGGGTGTCGGACGCGTAGATGCGCGCAAAGGATACTGCGCCTGCAAGCCTGAAAGCACCGGTCTGGCCGCAGCCCGCGGCGAACGCAAGCAGGGCGAGCAGTGCCACTCGCAGGATAAGCCTGTTAGCGGTAGCGGCGGTAGTACCCACGGTCCGCTTCGACAAGCACAATAATCAGCCAGACAATCAGCGCCACGAGCAGGATGAAGAGCAGCAGGTCGAGCAGGCCGCCGCCCTGCATCTTTCCGGTTTCCAGGTTCAGCGACGACAGGCGCTTGGGGCCGAGCCTCGCAAGCGCGGCATCCGCCTGCTCCCTGCTGTAACCCTTCTGTTGCAGCGCCTTGACCGCCTCGCCGTAAGCTCCGGAGGATTTTAGTTTCTGCAAATCCTCCTTGCCCGGCTGCCTTGCCAGGGGCTTCCCGAGACCGGCGTAGCACACATTCGTCAGCGCCGCCAGCGTAAGCGCGGCAAGGAGAATCATCATCCAGCGCACTTCATACCCCTCCCGTTAGTAGCGGTACCGGCCTGCATCCTCCAGCACCACTATTATAAGCCAGATAATCAGGGCCACCAGCAGCACGAACAGGAAGAACCCGACCAGGTCGCCGCCGCCCTCGAGCTGCGCGGCTTCCTTGTCGAGCGCCGCGAGACGCTCCGGTCCGAGCTTCCCGAGCGCGGCATCGGCCTGCTCATCGGAGAATCCTTTTCCCTTCAGCGCCTTGACCGCCTGCCTGTAGGCGGGCGCGGCCTTGAGCTTGCTCAGGTCGGCAGGCCTCGGCAGAGGCTTGCCCAGCCCGGCGCGGGCTTGCTCCACACATGTAAATACAACGAGAAGTGCGCACGCCACTGCTATGATTCGCATCATGCGTTCTCCCCCTCTTCGATGTCGCAGTTGCCGCCTGTAGTTATCTACATCCAACGCATCCGTTTCAAGCAAATTCACGAATTTGAAATTATTGGCAGCCGCCCGCAGCGGCTGTCTGAGGAAAATCTCTCGTTTTTTTCTGAACGCGGGAGCTGCCCGGTTGCTCTTACAGGTGAACGCGGACATATCGGAGAGGAGGTCGAGATGAAGTATGGAATTATCGGCGGAATCGTCGGCGCGGTCATCGTGACTTTGTGGTTCGGGCTGGTCGGGTGCAGGACGAGCTTCGTGGCATGCGATTCCGTTACGTCGTGTAGAGAGGCGAGATATGCGATGGCTCCCTGCAAGGCGGAATCGGAGGCGGGATACTTTCCCCACGGTGGCATCGCCAATCCGAACGCCGAGCCATACGCGGGCATGTTTTTCGAGAACCACGGCGTCAACCCGTTCATTGACACCGAGGACGACCACCTCTCGACGTTCGCCATCGATATCGATACCGGCTCCTACACGGTGGCGCGCAACTACCTCAACCGTGACCACCTGCCACCCAAGGACGCTGTCCGCGTCGAGGAGTTCGTCAACTATTTTAAGTACTACTACAAGCCGCCGGAGAAGGATGCCTTTGCAATTTACATGGAGGGCGCGCCGTCGAAGTTCGGCCAGACCGACAAGTACAGGATGCTCAAAATCGGCCTCAAGGGCAAGGAAATCAAGGCGGAGAACCGCAAGGACGCAGTTCTCACTTTCGTGATTGACGTTTCCGGCTCCATGAACATGGAGAACCGGCTCGGCCTCGTCAAGCGCGCGCTGCGACTGCTCGTGGACCAGATGCGCGAAGGCGACCGCATAGGCATCGTCATCTACGGCTCCAATGCCAGGGTAATCACCAACCCGCTTTCTGTAGAATATAAGGAAGCCCTCATCGACGCGATAGAGAGCCTGAACGCCGCCGGCTCGACCTACGCCGAGGAAGGCCTCGAGTTCGGCTACCGCATGGCAGCCGAGCACTTCGGAAAAGGATGCATCAACCGCGTGATACTCTGCTCCGACGGCGTTGCCAACGTCGGGCGCACCGGCGCGGACGGCATTCTCGGACAAATCAAGAAATATGCCTCCGAGGGCATCTATCTTTCCGCCGTCGGTTTCGGCATGGGCAACTACAACGACAAGCTCATGGAGAAGCTTGCCGACAAGGGCAACGGCAACTACGCCTACGTCGACAATATGGATGAGGCGAAACGCGTCTTCGTCGAGAACCTCACAGGCACGCTCCAGGTAATCGCCGAGGATGTCAAGGTCCAGGTCGATTTCAACCCGCAGGTCGTGCGTTCCTACCGGCTGCTGGGCTATGAGAACCGCGACGTCGCCGACGAGAAGTTCCGGGACAACTCGGTTGACGGAGGCGAGGTCGGCGCAGGCCACTCTGTCACAGCCCTCTACGAACTCAAGCTGCAGGACAACGCGCAGGGCAAGGTCGCGACGGTCCGCGTACGATACAAGAACCCCGACACCGGCAGCGTAACCGAGGTTAGTAAGGACTTCGAGTCAGGCGCTTTAAAGACCGAGTTTGGCAAGGCCAGCGAGAACTTCCGCCTCGCAGCCGCGGTCGCGGAGTTCGCCGAGGTACTGCGCGAAAGCTACTGGGCCAAAGGCTCCAGGCTCGGCACGGTCCTCGCCCTTGCGAAGGAGACGGCGAAGGAATTCGACAATCGCAAGGATGTCATGGAGCTTGTCAGCCTGATATCCAAAGCCGAAGAGCTGAAGCCATCCGAGGAGGTCATAGGCCAGGCGGGCGAATAGGAACCCGTCTTCAACGTGGTCCCGCCAGGGCGAGCGAAGCTCCTCCGGGAGCTTCGCTTGTTTCGCTATCGGGCTGCGGTGCGAAGCAGCCGGCCCTTCTTAATATACTTGAAACAATCTAAGAGCGAATCAGTATTCCCAGGTATCGCCACGCGCGCTGCTATCGTAACCGCCGAAGAGTACCACGACGCCCCTGCCCATATCATAGGTCATCTTATGGCGTATCCGGGCCGACGGGCTTACCGAAGGAGTCTTGAGAATCCAGCTTGTCCCGTTGTAATGCCATGTATCTCCGTAGTAACCACTATCATCGCCACCGCCGAAGAGGATTACGACGCGTCGAGACCAGTCGTATACAGCCTCTGAGTTTCGCATGGCAGGCGGACTTGCAGCGGGGGATTCGAGAGTCCAGTCCGTGCCGTTCCACGTCCATGTATCATTGCAATAGTTGTTATCAGTGTCGTATCCGCCGAAAAGCACCGTTCCCGGTAATGAAAAATCGTACGCCATTGCGTGGCCATCCCTGGCGGAGGGCTTGGTGGTCGGAGATTTCAGCACCCAGTTTACTCCATTCCATTCCCAGGTATCATCGTATTCGGTCGGGTTGTTGGAGCCCCCGAAGAGTACGACGACTTTGCGCGCCGCATCATAAACCATCCCGTGTCCCGCACGGGGTGCAGGCTTGTCGATGGGGAATTTAAACGCCCAGTTAGTGCCATCCCATTCCCAGGTGTCGTTTTCCGCACCGCTTGTGGACCATCCGCCGAACAGGACGGTAACCCTCCGGTTGGAGTCATAAGCCATGGCATGACCGCTTCGCCGGGAGGGACTGGCTGCGGGATTTCTCTGGGTCCAGTTTGTACCGTTCCATTCCCAGGTCTGCGAGTTTGATGGCTCCCCTCCAAATAGAACGGTCATACCTCGACTGGAATCGTGTGCCATGGCGTGACCGTACCGCGACGATGGCCCTCCTCCTGCGGGACGCTGCACCCATTCTCGCTTCGAGCCGTACTCATACGCTCCCATGTCAACTCTTGCATCACCATCCGGCGGCTCGTTTCCATCGAAGACGCGCGGATTGCCGTCCAGGTCTGTAATCGTACCTGTCGGTACGAGCGAGTTGTCGCCCGCGTCAACGCAAGGCGAGCTGGACTGCAGGCGGTAGTCCTGCGCAGCTGGATCCGCAAACAGTGGGATTGCACTAATGGAATCAAGTGCGTCGAGTGTACCGAGCCCCTCAATATCCCCGGCGAAGTTGGAGTAATCACAGTAATTGAGTGTTACAATCGATTCGGCGTCAACCATATGAACCTGATTCCCGCTTGTGGCTGCAGTGTTTCCCCAGAGAACAACGTTGTTTAACGTCGGAGTACAGGTCTTCCAGCAATAGACACCACCACCGAGACCGTACGTCCCAGATACCGAGTTATTTGCTATGGTGCAGTTGGTAACAGTCGGGTGGGCGCCTTCTTCGCAGTAGAAAGCACCTCCGCGGTCCGCCGTGTTGTCTGATATAACGCAGTTGATCACTTGCGGGCTGCAGTTGGAGTAAATACAGCAAATTGTGCCCCATCTTGCAGTATTGTCGGTGATAAGACAGTTAGAAATGATTGGTGCCGAGTTAGATATGTAGATTGCGCCGCCTGAGTTGTCCGCTGTGTTCCCGATTATGACGCAATCGACTATGATGGGACTGCGATGGTCGCAGGCAATTGCGCCGCCGTGGCGGCTGGAGAAGTTGTTATAGAAGATACAGTTCTTTATAGAGGCGCTCCCACCAGAACACCTGATGCCACCGCCATCGTAGCCGGCGCCATTTTTAATAGTAAGGCCTTCGATTGTTGTTGCGTTAGTCTCTTCGTTGCGCAAACGGACTCCGTAGCTCGTGTTCTCGCAGTCGATGGTGCAGTTTGCAGCGCCGCCGGCCGACTTCAGGTGTATCGCTTTTCCAGCGAAATCCAGGTCTTTATTACTTGTTCCCGTGTATATCCCGTTTGCGACAAAGACTGTCCAGTTATCGGACGCCTTGTCGAGACCGGTCTGAATCGTCTTCACCGCTGTAGCCCAGCTCAGACCATCGTTGCTGTCAAGGCCTC